>JAFABI010000029.1 GCA_023426125.1 Bacillota bacterium | reverse complement strand
ATTTTGTCAGCGTTTAAGCTGCTCTATTATTGTAAAGGATGTTAGTATAAAAATGAAAAACCGACTATTAAGTCGGTTCACATTTTTTACTCTTTTCTTTTGCCACCGCGCCAGCGGTTTCGTTCTGCTTATTAGGCGAGGTGTTATTTTAGCGGTTTTCTCATAACAAGCTTCCGTTTTGTCTCATGGTATGCGGTAAAACCATTTTTTTCATACATATCGGCATATCCCACGAAGTCTTCGGATTTGGCGGTGACTTCTTTATCCGGATAAGCTTCCACGAAGTCAAAGCCGTCCTCGGCCGCATCTTGGCAGACACGCGCTAAAAGCCGCGAAGCAATGCCCTGTCGCCGCATTTTCGGCGCGATTGCAAAACAAAAAATGGATTTTATCTTGATCTCCGGGGTGGATTCTTCTGTAGGAATGAAGCCCTTGCGCGGTCCATTCATCCCTCGCCAGCCCTTACACTTTAAGCAATCTGATTTCGTATTGGCATTACACCATCCCACGACCTTATCATCACAATAAGCGAGATAGCCTTGTATATTGTTGCCCTTGACGCATTGGACAGCGTAATCCCTTCTCGCTGCTTTGGTATTAAAATCTTTACCTTCACAGTCGTCATTACACCAGAAAACACAATAACATTTTACTTTATATTTTTCATTATGCGGTGTCGTATCAAAAAAGGTCGCATAATCTTCCGCAAGGTCCGGGATCAGTTTTCGGATTTCAATATTCATTGATTACCTCCACAAATACAAATAACCCGCAATTCAAAACTATCAGATAAATTCCAATTTATCTGCATGATGCATTTTGAATCAATAATAACATATTTTACTATATAAAAGAAGACATACCTTCCCCTTGGCGGGAAGCTATGTCTTTTCTGGCGTGCCCAGAGGGATTCGATCCCCCGGCTAACGGATTAGAAAAGCGAAGTTTTGCCTTTTGTAACCTATTGCTTCTTTCTGTAACCATTGGTATTACCTCATCTGTTAAAATTATCCTGTTGTAATTTAAGGTGATTTTGACTACTATAGATTTTAAAACTAATCTAGTGAGAAAAAATTCTTAGGATCTGGGGCCATTAATGAAATATATCCACACTTTTTACATCAATTAACTATTACAATGAGTCCATAATCTGTTGTTTCCATATCATCATCTACTGCACACAAATAATAATTTCCACCTTTGCTTGACTCAATATTTTCAGTATTTTCAGAACCGCAATATATAAAAGCACCTTCTTTCATTATCCTATTCTATCACTTAACGGGTAAATATGTAAGTATATAGTAAAAACCAGAGGAGTAATGTCAATACTGACAGAAAAGAAAAAAAAGCCTTGTGGCTCAAAAAATATTTCTTATTTTTTAAACGCTTTTTTCAATTCCTCAGGTACGTACTCTAAAAGTTTTTCTATGCCAGCACATTCACATATTTGAGCTATTGCATAGAATTTCACAAAAGTATTCTGCAAATCCTCTAAACTTTCATAATTGTGATAATTACTAAATAATTCGGTTAACTCCATAGCTACGTCAAGGATATTTCGCTGTATCGGCGTTGGCTTTACTTTAATATCATCTGACATTTTATCATCCCCTTCCCTTCCAGTATTCGCCATAAGAAGAAAAAATTCTGCATTCCTGCAGGATAGTCTTCTGTCTAAAATTGTTTCTGTTCTATTTAACCCTAGTCAACGGCCGGTACTTTGCCGGCATAACTCCCAGGTCAATATGAATCCCGATCATTTCATTGATGCATGCCTCAAAGTCCTTTATATCAGTATATTCATGCTCAAAACTTTTCCTGCAGGCTTCAAGTATATCCTAATTGTAAAACGGCTTTCCGGCCTCTTCGAGCTCCCATACTACGTCTGAAAAATCGGAGTACAGTTTGCATTCATCCTCGTCATATGTCTGCATGGAATGCTTCCAGACCTCTTTAGGAGACATGCAGTACTGGCAATGAACTTCGCTTGTGCTAAACATTATTCGCTCCTTTCCAGGGGGCAAGCATATCACCCACCCCTATAAAACTATGATCGTCGAATATTCATCCACAAAATATTCTATCGCTGCAGCCGTCGCCTTCCGGATTCTGGCCGAGGTGCCGTGATGCTCGTCATAGATAATGACGTCCTTGCCTTCAAGTTCCTGGAAGAGCGATTCATTGTATCCCTGGTAATATGTGTCCGGGTAATCAACATTGACCTTGCTGGCCTGCAGAGACCTGAGATAATATCCGGATGGACGCGTTACCCTTCTCCGCTTGGCGAATTCTTTCTTTGCGTCCCTGGCATTGTCGGCATCGATGATAGAGCTTACTTCTCCTGTGGATACCTCATATAGCATCGCTTGTCACCTTCCTTAAAGCCTCATCTTTTTTCTTTGCTTCGCCTAACGCATTAATCCAGTCCAATGAGCTACCCTTAAACGTGCGATCCTGAATGCTCTTATTTACTAAAAATGTATTTACTCCACCATACGACTGAACCCGGCTCCAAATGTCTCTTAAAGCATTCCCTGCATCCTCGAAAGGTTCTAAAAGCTGAACCACTTCTCTTGTTTTGTTTTCATCACCCGATGATTTTCTCGATTTTCTTTATTATTGAAACCCTTTCTTTTAGTGCGGCATTATATAGCGGTAGCTCTTTGGAAAGAATCCTGGATTGCTTTGATTTTATTTATCCATCATCCAACCTCCAGCGACTTCCTAGCGGCCTTTTTCCTGACGTTCAACCGCTTCCGTTCATCCTGTACGCCGTACATATATCCCATTTCGAACAATGTACCTACTGCAAAAACAACTCCGCCAGGGATGTTAAATGTATTATAAATCATGCTTAATTCTTTTACATCCGCACCATGATGATTGAACAAGCGAGTTTTTGAAAGCTTTCTGACGATCCCCAATATTTCCGGACTGGCACCCAATTCAACAGCCCTATCCGCAAATGAAGTGAACGGAGATTTCTGCCCAGTGGTTTCTTTCTGTGTGGGTTTTTCTATTTCGCCGTTCTGATCCGCTAACAAGAATTCGGTCTTGATAATACGTATGATACGTATTATAATAAATAATGTAAGGAGGGGATACGATAATGAAGGGTAAGGATCTGGTAAGGCTACTGCAACAAAACGGCTGGCGGATAGACAGGATAAGTGGGAGCCACCACGTTATGAAAAAAGATAGCCAAACCGAAATAATCCCAGTACATAATACCGATATCCCAACCGGACTACTAAATGCAATACTAAAGCGAACGAGGTTAAAATAGCCCCTAGTAGCACATTATTATAGAAGGAGTGATACTATGTTAGCAATTTATCCAGCTATTTTTCACGTGGAGAACGAGGCCTACTGGGTGGAGTTCCCCGATCTGGAAGGCTGCCAGACTGCAGGAGATACATTGCAAAAAACAATGGCTTTGGCTCAGGAGGCGCTTGGTTTGTATCTTGTGGCATTGGAGGAATCAAATGTTCCCTCCCCCCTGGCTACAGACATGAAAAAAATATCTTCTCCAGAAGACGGTTTTGTAACGCTTGTGTCGTGCAATATAGATACGTATAGACGCAAAACTAAAGCCATTAAAAAGACTCTCACTATACCAGAATGGCTGAACGAAGAAGCCGAGAAAAAGCATATCAACTTTTCATCTGTTCTGCAAGAGGCCTTACTTGAAAGGATTGGTAGATAAAGAGGGTCATAATTACTTTATGTCAACCGCAAGGAAGATATAACGAAACCCGCCAACCTTACAGTCTAGCGGGTTTCGTTTGGCGTGCCCAGAGGGATTCGAACCCCCGGCCAACGGATTAGAAATGCGCGAAATCACGATTGGTGTATATTGGTATGTGTTTGCGATGCTTTTGCAAAGCCTGTTTGAGGAGTTTTACAATCTGTGTAAATCGGTGAAAAACGGTCGGTATTTTTAAAAAGTGTCGGTGAAAGTGTCGGTAGAAAAATCTGTTGGCCTAAAAGAAAAAATCCTGCATTTCTGCAGGATAATATAACTTACTATTTATACATCTTTTTGCTGCTTTGGTTCACCGACATACTCATAAAATAGCTTCGGAGAATATATGATATGTCCATTGTGAACTCATTTTAATCGCAGTACCTATAGGCAGTAAACCCCTTTACATTCCTATTCGGATAAACTGCTGCGACTTACCCATTATTTCTGCTGCTTTCTTGACTGAAATGTTTTGAGCCATAATTACTATCCCCCATTTATATAAAAATAAAGGACGGAAACCCGTCCTTGTAATTATACTATATTTTTAAAAGCATTAGGGAAATTCCCTATAACACTATAATCGTCGAATACACATCCACAAAATACTCTATCGCTGCAGCCGTCGCCTTCCGGATCCTGACCGAGGTGCCATGGTGTTCGTCATAGATAATAACATCCTTGCCTTCAAGCTCCCGGAGAAGAGATTCGCCATGTCCTGGCCGGTAATGTGTATCCGGATATTCCACATTGGCTTTGTGTGCCATCTTTTCTGCCATCTCACAAAATCCCCTTTCTAAATAAGAGGAGGGCAATCCGCCCTCCTGCATATTGATTGTTGCTTTAGATGTTTGTCCTCCAAATCTAAGAAGCTGATTTGTTAATTCTTACTTTAGTTTTAACTTCTTGAATTACCTCTGGGCATTCCTTTTTGACTTCATCTAGCCACCTTAATATTCGATTAAAGTTCCTAATCCCTTGGGCAATTGCTTTCTTCATGAATTCTTCTTCCATTTCTTCTGTCATTCTTGGTAGTTTTTGATCTTTAATTTCTGGCATGCATTCCTTAGTAAATTCATTTATTACTTTGTGCATGTCTTCTTCTGTTTTGACCTCATACATAAGTCGTTCAGCAATGGTTTCTTTTGCCTCATCTGCTACTGCTATAAAAGTATACCAATGTTCAGGGATTCCCATTTTCCCAAACAATTCTTTTACCCACTTTCCTGCTTCAACTTTCTCCTCGCATTCAATGCATTGAAGTTCGAACTTCTTCTCGTCTGAAATCAGGTTAATGTTTACACGCATTTTAAAAGCCTCCTATAATTATTTTTGTAGTATTTTGTCGGTTTTCCACATATTATATACATGGCTTATGCATTAGTTATTTGATCTTGTAGGAGACTCCAAAGCAGTACTATAATAATAGCAAAGCTGGGCCTTATCAAGGATTTGTCTTTAGTACAGGGTGCTTATTCGTTCGGCATCATGCGCACCAGCTTTAAATTACGCTCCTGGATGCACTGTTGGATGCTTTCCTTTTCCTTATCGTCTTTGGTGTTTTCCAGTGTCTTATAAAGCGATTCAAGCTCAGATTCGAGCTTTTCAATGATGAAATGTTCGAGAATAAAAATACCCTCCTTTCATGTTTCCGGAAGGTATGCTATAATAGATAAAGCAAGCATGCCTTTACCGGCGTGATTGTGTATAGAAGTCGGTAGCATCTTGGCGGGTGAACCGGCTTCTTTAATTTTTACCATTTTGTTTTAGCCAATTTAAAACTGCTTCTTTTTCAAATCTTATAACTTTCCCGACTTTAAAGTGTGGCATCCCCTCCTCTCTCAGCCTGTCAATAGTTCTTTCAGTTACTTGAAGAAACTTGGCAAGCTGCTGCTTTGTTAAGATTTCTTCTTCCATGTCACACCTCGCTTTATATTGAATTACCTATAATTATATAGACTCTTCTAGACATTGTCAAGGTCATTAAAAAATATTTCTCCATTCTTTTCGTTCCGAATATTTATTCTTCTCTGTATAAAATAAAGAGCCCGAAGGCTCAACACTTTTTTAATATGTTCCATTTATCAGGTTTTGTTAATGTTCTTTTATCCAGCCATTGCTCAAGCTTTTCTTCATTTATCCTGATAAGTCTGCCAACCTTTGTAGCTGGGAACCCTTGGGTATGAGCATAAACATAAGCTGTATCCAAGCTTACGTTCAGTTTCTCAGCCATTTGTTTTACACTAATATAGTTTGCCATAATTACCTCCGCTATTTTATTTTTTATATGATATAATTCGGCAATACTATATTTTTCTGAATACAGACGTATCGGACTGCTTTAGTATTTATGTACGGTATGATGGGACATTTTATTAATTTCCCCAAATCTGGGGACAGCGCAATTCATGCCGTGCAATAAAAAGAGCCCGGAGGCTCCTAAATCTTAGCATCCATTATTATCTTTTTTGCCTCTTTCAAATCAATTCTTGCTTTATGCCCATGCTTATCTAATAAGTGCAATAGATTAGAACCGTTCAATAAAGTTAATGGCTTTCCTTTTGCAAACTCATAAGCATCAGGTCCATAATCCGCTGTAGAAACAAGTATTCCTTTTATTGCACCTTCATTTACAACCGTTCCATATAAGTCCCTGACAGCAGAAACAGAGACGGTATTTGTGTATCGCTTTGCCTGAATTACAATCTTCCCGCCCCTCAGCGGATCCGGATCAAACACTACTGCATCCACACCACCGTCCCTACTGGCCTGAGTTACCTTGACTTCTGCTCCAGATTGAGAAAATTCTTTTTCAAATAGTTCCCTTATAAGATGTTCAAAGTCTTCCCAATCCATGGCTGCAAGGTTGTCGCCTTCCGATATTGTGTTTGAAACATCATACGAGGAAATAAATCGCTTATCTTCACGTGATATTTGAAGCACAGGAGCTATAGGTGCTAAACTATGCAACTTTGAACTACCTACGCCTTTCAAAGATTTGAAGCAAGCTTTTGCGTCTACTTTGGAAAGTTCTATAGCAAGGAATTCGGCTTTTCCTGCTTGAACAGATACGATACATGGCTTTATTACTTGGCCTGTAGCCTTGTCAATTGATTTAACCCATCCATTAAAAACAACAGAATCTAATGCTTGGACAGTATCTGATTCAAATAATTCATGTATTGTTCTAAGGGCCATCTGGTAAATAAGATCGTCATAAATTTTATTCAGTTCGGTTTCAGAAATATATGACTCCGATAATTTGTCCTGGCTTTGAATATATTTCACTTCCTTTACTTTTGGAATATCTTCTATGGCAGGAAGCAAATAATCTATAATAAGAATCTTTGTTTCCGGATTATACTCCATCTCAAAGTCTTTTGGAAAAGTGTCCGGATATTGGGAGTTTGACAATACTATGTCGTAGTAATCAACTATCGCCTCAGAATCTTTTTCAAGGTACTGTTTTTGTCGGTTATCTATTGCTTCGTTTTTTAATTTCTGTTCTTCGATAAACCGTTGTTTTTCCTTTTTCCAGGCCTCTATAGCAGCATTATATTTTTCATCCAAAGCGGTATTTTCAGATTCAATACGCATTTTCTCCCTTTCCCACGCTGCATGTGAACTCTCAAATAGGGCTTTTGCGGTATTAATTTTTCTCTCGGCTTTTGATTTAAAAATTTTATCAGCGAATGATAATTCAGGTATGAACTGTGAATCTGTGGATTTCGGTTCATTCGGTACCACTTCGTATTTAGGTTTGCCAGGTACTTTGATAGAGAAAGGAGTATTATCTTTCAACGTATCCCAATTGATTGCATCATTAACGGAAAGCGTTTTTTGCAACGTATTTTTAATATCCGTAATCGCATCTTGAGCCTTTTTGGTTTCATCTATAGCTCTCTGCTTACTCCTTTCCTTGTCCATTGCTATTGATTGTTTCTTTTGTGCTGCATACATTACCTGAAGTTTTTGCTTCCACATTTCTTCCCATACCTGAATTTGTGATGCTACTTTTTGATTAAGTACATATTGATCAGTGCTTGTTATCAATCGGGCTTTCATAAGTCCTTTGTGTGACAAATTTACGCAATATTTAATACTACGACCTGAATAAAATGAATTGTTTTCAATGTTATATTGTGATGCATCAGATACAGTACATCCATATAATACTTCGCCCATATAAATACACTCCCCTTTTCAATTCCAATATTCGCCACGAAAGGGAAGAATCCTGCAAGGAAGATATAATTTTGCGGTTTCTCCGATTTCAAATCGGGATATTCACTGCAGTGTATTTACACCTGAGCTCAATCCAAATATGGATCAGTTGTTGCCCAGGCAAGTGGGGAATTCGGTCAACGCAATTTTGCACAGACCTATTATTTCAGGAGCGCACCATTCCGTGGACTCAATTTCCCAGTTATGGGGTACAACGGAATTTTCCATTCTATTCAATCTTCCACTTCTGGCAACGTATTATCATAGCCTGATATAAAACGTTTCCTTCAGGGGATATGCTCTAAACCGGTGCACCAAAATCACCTGTTTACCAGCCTAATGGCTCAAGCTCATCAGGGTTAAAGTCTCAGTCGTTCGTACCGGCCGACTTTTGAACATTTTTGTACATAACTCGGTGACTATCAATTTGATAGTCTGCCAGCCGTGCAAAGAGGATGGCGCAAATTGAGCTACCCTCAGTTTGAGGGGTACTGCCATGAGTGGCAAAACAAACAGGGCCTTAAATTCGGCCTTCATAAAGCCGCCTATTTGCCATTTCTAGAAAAGGTAATATAAATTCACATCCAGGGCAAAATAATCGAACGTGTATTCTTGTGCGAAGCGTGGTGGACGATAGATTATCGTGCGTGGATATGGCCTTACTTAAAGTAACCTCATTCAAGGATGCGTTTTGAAACTACATCCGGAGGAGAACCACCTCAAGAGCGTAAGGCGATGAAAGTATCAACAATGGCTGTCTATCAATTTTTTATCTTTATGATCTGGATTTCAAAATACCCCCGTAGCCTATGTTGGATGGATTGAATATTGGAAAGTGTGCTAATTTTTATACTCAAAAACAACCAATGAGGCAGAAAATTTATTAAGCATATTCATGACCGAAAATAATATGGATGTTATGAAAGGCGGTTCCCACGTTTTTTTATTCTCTCTTGTATAAATTCATTTATCAACTTACTTCTGTTTTTACATTGGTTACGTTTGAGACAATCTTTGGTCTAATAATATCAACAAACGATTGTTTATACGGTATATAAGTATTTGCTCTTCCATCATTACTACTTATAATAAGACTTTTAGTTGGAGTGTAAATATTCAAGTTGTCAGTAGTTTTAAATCCACCATCAACCGTTGCGATAGAATTTGTAGAATTAGTTAAACCAATAACAACATGTTTTGCATCTCTTGAATTCAAATTATATAACTTCATAACATTTAAAATCATTTCATCCAAATCTTCATCGTGCTTATATGGCAAAAACATACATATTGATTTAACTTTTTCCCTGACTTGTTTAATTTCTTCAATGATTTGTTCATTGGTTTGTGGATTCTGTTCTAAATACTTTTCTATTTTACCTTGTCGAACGGTATCATCTTTTATAATATCTTTAATATATCTTCCCCTAATTACATGGTATAATTCTTCCAAAACTAATCCAGAAGTTAAAAAATAGCCATTATTTTTTATTACTTCATTCATAAAGTTAGTACATAAATTTCTCGTATGTAAATCTGAACTCTTCCCATAAATTTCATTAATAAACGATGTATCTACATAACAAAATTCAGGAATTTCTTTAAAAGTAAAATTGCCATTCTTAAGTTCTAATGAAAAAACAGAAGATTTGTTCAAAGTTAAATACCTCTTAAATTACGCAGTATTCTTTTCCCTGTTTTAACGTTTCCAACTCCTTTACTCATTTCAACGAAAAGTACATCTAGTTTTTTAAGCCTTTCTTCAATGGTTAAATTATAAAACTCATACTTCTTTTTATGTTCATTTAGTAGTTGTGTGGGTTTTTTAGTATTCATACTATCACCCTTCTTTTAAATTATCTTATTCTGGTTTTGCCTCTACTCTGCTCTGAAGAACTTTCATTAAATCTTCCGGTAATTCTAATTTTGTCTTAAATTGTTCTTCATATATCTTTAGGTTATTCTCAAGTAATACAAAAAGTGCCTTTGCATGTTGTGGACTCAAAAATATTTTAACTGCATCAATGACCTCATCATTATTGTCAGCATCCATCATATTAAAATTAATTACAAAATCATACAATGAAACTTTAATACTAAGACCGTTTGAATAAAGTTTTTTCATTGCATCCATACATTATACCCTCCATTATAAAGAATTATTCATATCATATCATATCATATATCGGAATTAACAGTCCTATTTCTTACAATCTTTTGTAAACTTTTTGTGAATATTGTTCATATTTAATTATATTGCTCAATTTTTCATAAAAAGTCAATTATCCATCGGCAAAGATGAGAACAGGGAGGATAGCAAGAGAAGATGGAACTTGTGGACTCATTTGCCGTGAGCTCCGGTTAAAGCCTCTGGAGGACGGTAGTAAAAAGATTGGCCGGAGCCAATGAAGCCCCGGCTGCATACGTCCTATGCTCGAAAACCTTGAAGCCCGGTTTTTCATTCACTGACCGGAAACAGGTTGGGTGTGCTCCAAACCCCGCACCCAGGGCAAGAGTTACATTCCTAATTCAGAGGAAATCTCCTCAAGAGCTTTTACCAAAGAAGATTTTTTCGGAAGATCAGTAGTCACCGTCTCAAGTGACTTCGGGTTCAAACAAAGTTTGTCTGAGTAAACGGCTATGTCTTTTCTTAAGCTTTCCATGGCCGTATACAGAGGAACCTTCCTCTCGTTTGTGGCGCCGGCCTTGTTTGTGTATGACTCCGTCAGCTTGCAGCCGCTTTCCTCGAACTGCTCTTCCAGCCTGTGGTACTGATAAAGCATTCCTGCAAAAATTTTCAGTATCTTATCATACTCCGGCTTATATGTTCCAAGCCGCTGCATCTGCTTTTTCACTTCATTTTCAATAGCTTTTTTTGATTTTGACAAGTTCTAACACCCCCTTTTTTAGAAAAACGGTGGAGGGGGAAAAGGCTGCCCCCTCCGGTCCTTAGCTATTTAAAATTAATTTTCGAAGGGTGGGGGGGTTGCTTTTTATCCCGCAGCATATTGTTCTTCTCGGACTTCCGACTTCCCCGCACTGCATTTTTTGTCTTGCAGACCCTAATATGTTTCGCCCACATAATTCATTCCCTCTTGCCAAGATACTCTTCAGCTGCCTTTATAAGCATATCAAAATGCGTAAAGATTTTTCGGCCTGGAGCGAACCAGTTATCATACACAGCTTGACCGTACTTAGCCTCAAGCTTTTTTCTTAAATCTGCTTTGAGATATCCTGTAATTTTTTCTGATCGATTATCCCACGCGTCTGCCTGCCGCCTCTCTTCCCTTTGTCGCATGTCCTGTTCAAGCTCAGTAACCCGGGTGTGGAATATTGCTCTCAGATATGTTTCATAGTCAAGTCCCAGTTTGCCGGCTTCCTTCTTCAATACTGCTTCTGTATCAGCATCCGGAAGGGATAAAGGAATGTTGTTAGGACTCCATTCAAACTCGTCAACAATCAGATTCTCTAAAGCGCCCCTATCCCTTATCACCAGTTTTAGGAATATATTGGCCGCCTTCACCTGTTCATGTATAAACCATGCGCCTCCGGGAATATCACTCTGGTATATGCGCGTTATTTCCCCATTGTTCAAGACATCCAGAAATGAAGCCCATGCGCCTCCGGGAATATAGAATTCCTTGGGTTTGTTCAGTTCCTCCTGGTGCTTGAACCATGCCTTTCTTGCGCTTTCCCTTTTAGCTTGTTCCTCTCTTGCTACTTTTTCCTTCTCTTCGGCTTTGAATATTAATTTCATTTTTTGCACCTCTCCAATCTCTTCAATAATTCCTTTTTGAACTCCCCTACATTACCTGCTCTTGTAGTCGATTTCTTGGGCTCGGTTTTTATTCCCAAATCCTTTTTTAAGCTTCTAATCTCAGGCTCCAATTTGTCTGCATTCAAATATTGGCCTTTAGCCCTTAGCTGTTTGGCCTCCTTTGTAAGCGATCGAAGCCTCTCGACTTTAGGCCTTTGTGTCTGGCGCCGATTTTCGGCACTCATAATTCCCATTTTCCTCACCTCGCTTTCCTCTTTGATGGACTATTTCAAAGTCATATATGATAACCCTTTCATAGCTTCCGTTGTCGGTTGTAATCGTTTCAGACTTATAATCTGTAGCCAGAATCTTGTCACCCGGTAACAAATCCTTGATCTTTTTTGCTGCTTCACCATCATAACCACAGCCGCATAATTCATTAAATGCGCCACCGTGTTTATATAATTTCCTTTTCCATACCGATCCTGAAATACGCCCTGAAATCGTATTAACATTTAAATTCTTGATGGTAAACGCTTGCTTATCCATTTCACATCATCCTCGCTTTCTATATGCTCATGAATTTTTCATACTCCTGCAGCTTAAAATCAAGCGCATCCTTTTCCCGCTGGACATACTCAGGTATTTTTTCAATCCTGAAGCATATCAGATCATCCGTCTCATGCCAGAAGTGACATATTTCCCTGTCAGGGCAAAAGTGCCGATACACCCTGCCGTTACCGATGTTGAAGATTATTCTGATATATTCCAATCTCCCGCCATCATAGTTTTCTTCCGGGATGGGATCATCATCGTAAAAAACATCATCTTCAAACTCGATGGATTCAACCCCCGATAGATGCATATCGCTGATCATAATACTTTTGCCGGAAAGGTCACCCAGCGCCTTTGCTGCCTTATCCTTGTTCCATTTTGTTAATTCAAACCTCATTTTGTCTTATCCCCCTCATTTTTTTTCTATGGACAGTGGTCTGTAATCCCTCGAAAAAACCCCGCATTCAACATGGATACCGATCATTTCATTGATACATGCCTCGAAGTCCTTTATGTCGGTATATTCATGCTCAAAACCTTTCCTGCAAGCTTCCAATATGTCCTGATCATTAAATGGTTTTCCGGTATTTTCAAGTTCCCATACTACATCCGAGAAATCGGAATACAGTTTACATTCGTCCCCGGCATATGTGGTCATGGAATGTTTCCAAATCTCCACAGGAGCCATACAATACTGGCAATGAACCGCGCCGCTTTTACTAAACATTAAAATCAACCTCCTTCCCCTTTTTATTTTGTCTATTTTCACAGGCCTGCGCCCGTCTATAGCCTTTGCCTCTGCCGATTGCCTTTTCAAACAAATCCGGTCGCGTTGCCAGCAACTGGAATAATTCCTTCTCGTAAAGCACAATCGTACACCTTGAAGCCTGGATGATTATTTCTTTGTCCATATCGATACCTCTTTTCGTTCTGATTCTGTGGAGGGTTTATATATTGTGGAGGGTTGTGGAGGCTTTTTCCATATAAACTTAAAATATAAATACATAAGAGCTTATACCGGAAAAGTATCCGCAACCCTCCACACTACCCCAACCCTCCACACTTTTTATTGATAAACGGGTTGTCATCTTCCTCGGATTCCTCTAATATTGCAATATTGTGCCACATGACACATGCCCTTGTGGATTCCTTTGTAAATCCCTTCTCAACTAACCTGAGGCTAAATTTTGTCTGAGATAATTCATATTCACCGTTTTGCTTACACCAATCCACATATGTCTTATAAAGCTTCTGTGATCTGGTTGTTTGGCTTGTATTTACTGTGCAGCAATCAGATATAAACCTTGATATAACATCCATCTCATTTTTGTAACCGTCCGTTGCAGCCTTTACCTCTTCCGGTTCCCCAAGTCCACCTCTAAGCCATTCCTGGCAGCCTTCTACAGCCCAGGCAAGTATACCGGGTAATTTAGCTCTTAGCTTTTCTGATAAGCTTTTATCTCTTTCCTCTGGCGGTATAGTCACTGTGAATGGTATCAATTTAATCCTTCTCCAGATCCCCGTATCGGTCCCTTTTATTACAGGCTTGTGATTACTTGAAATCCACAACTTAAAAGTCGGATCAAACTCAAAGTATTCCGCTCTCATAAATCGTGCCGTCAACTTTTCGCCACCTGTCATAGATTTTATAAGGCTTTCAGCCATGCGCTTTCCTTCCTCAACCTCAGAAGCCACAACAAACCGACTACCTTTCAATCGGGCAATATCGTTACTTATACCACTTGTATCCTTTGCCATTAATGTATCAGTTGGCGTTTGCTGAGCATATTCACAAAGCAAATTGCTAATAGCATTAACCAATACTGACTTACCGTTCGCACCGTTTCCATACAAAATAAATAGACACTGTTCTCTGGTACTGCCTGTTAAGGAGTAACCTATGGCCCTCTGCAGGAACGTAATCAAATCCTGCTTACCGTCCATAATCCTATTAAGGAACTGCATCCATTCCACGCAATCAGCTATGGGATCATATTCAACTGATATAAGTTTCGTTATGAAGTCTTTTCTATCATGTGTTTTCAGTTTTCCGGTTCTCAGATCCAGGGTTCCATTTTTGCAATTTAATAGCCATACGTCAGAATCCATCGTATCCGAAGTTACCGGAATACCGGGTTCAGACTTTGCAAGCTCAATCATTGCAGCAATAGCCCTATTGCTTTCGCTTCTCGCTGCATGTTTGGCAAGTGCAGCCCTATGATCTTCGTCTGCTATCTGTGCAGCTTCTGCGTACATACTCCTAACCGTATCCTTTGCCCTGCGCTCAACTTCTCCGGTATCGTCAATTTTCCAATGTATCCCCGTCCATACCAACCATTTATTCCAAGTGTGACAATATCGAATATCGTTACCATGTCTTGCAACAAGTCTTTCGGCGTTGCCAAGTTCGGATAATTTGAATTGCTTCGTAGGCGGAGCCAATTGGCGCTCCCCGATCTCTGCAAAACTTTCCATTTCAGCATCTGTCAATGCTTCATATACCTTACTCATAAGCCCCACGCCTCCCCCAGCTGTCGGTAAACCTGAAGCCAATCTGATTCTTTTCCATAGATCAAAATGTCTGTCAAATAGTCAAGTGGCCCTTCAAACTGGCAGGCTACAAAATACCCCACGGATCCAGGACTTAATTTCCTTTTTGCTTCCTGCGTTGCCCTGTATAGAGTGCAAAGCCGGTCATATGCATTATTGCGCCATATTTGCAGCCCTTCCGCTATGGCCCTTTGAAGCTTTGCCTGCTTTATGGCTTCATGGTCAACATGGCTGTCAAGCTGCAAGCCTGGCATAAAGTTTGAAGCCAGCCATTTTACAGAATCAGGAAAAGATAGGTTCAGGAACTTTGCCGTGACACCGAATATATCCTCGTTGTACTGGCAGCTAAAGCAGCATACCCGGTTACGGAATATTTTCATAGAAGGGTGGTTGTCGTTATGTACAAAGCATCTTATTTTATTCCCACGGCCCTGAAGGTTTATATTCAGTGCCAGAAGAACGTCCTTCATTTCTATGGAATTTTTTAAAAGTTCCTTTGCTTCCTCTGTCCTCATTTTTCCCCTAACTTTGCAAGTCGTAGTGTTTTATCCTGTGTGCCATGCTGAAGACCTTCTAGCCACCTGTCTATTGCTTCCTTCTCATAGAAGTACCGGCGGATTCCTGGAAATTTCACTACTGGAATTTTACCTTCTCGGGTTAATCTGCCAGCTGTGTCATTTGTTAGTTTGCCGCCCATGTATTCTATGAGCTCTTTTTTGTCAAACAACTGTGGCATGCTTTGAAGCCTCCTTGATTTCAGATATTACCTGCCTTATCTTTAACTTTTCAACGGTAGGAAGCTCTTTTCTCAACCTGCGGCTAAATGTTACATCGGAGATACCTAGTTTTTCCGCTATCATCCAGTAACGTATGCCGCTCTCCTTAATTTCTATCCGTGTCTCTTGATTCCTCAAAATAATTTCCTCCCCTCTATTGATTTTAATGTTAATAATGACTATAATAAAATTATAAATGATAACATGTTATCACGCAATATCATTTCTATTTTATTGATAACATGTAGATCATTATTAATTATTTTATCAATTGATAACACCGAGGTGCATTGATGGATAACGCCAAAAAAATTATTGAATCTAAAACATACAACCATACAAAGAATTCAAACATCGAATATTACTATTATTCTATAATTCGTTATAAAAGCCATGAAACAACTACTATTGAAAAGGAATATCCTTTAGGCTATACACTATTCAAAATAATGGAAACGCTGGATATTATGGGGGATTACAAAAGAAATCTTAAAAAGAATTCGGTTGAAGAAATTGGCAATAAATATTATGAAGATGCCGAATTTTATAAAAGTTTTCTTTATAATGAATATTCAACAGCACTAATTACCGATCTCAACTATAATAGCCTTTGGTCTATTAAGTATTTCCTTGATCTTTGTTCAAAGAATTCTAAATATTGCTCAATAGAATACCTAATTGTTTTGTCATCGTATGAACTTATAGAAGTAAAGCCATTGGCACAGTCAATAGGGTTTAATGCGCAAAAGGGTAATTCCTTCAAAACTAAAAGCGAAGATAATATTAAGGATTTATTTAATACCTATGAAAAAAACAGGGAAAATTCAGCCTTCTTTTATTCGAGCGATTATAGTAATTTACTTGAGTTATGCATGGCTTCATTACAATGCATTTTTAATGAAGGGTACATAATAAAAAAGTGCGATAATTGTGGAAATTACTTTATACCTTTCAACAGAGTGGATGCAATTTATTGTGATAGAACAAGCCCTCAAGATACTTCTAAGACCTGCAAGGAAGCTGGAGCATTATATGCATATAGAAAGAAACTAAAAAACGATGAAGCTTCTGGTTTGTATCGAGCTATCTATATGCAAAAACAAATGTTACTAAGGAGAAATCCAGATATCATACAGTATAAAAATGACTTTGAAAGTTTTAAAACCCATTCAAAACAATGGAAATCAGACATAAAAAACGGTGTTAAAAGCGAAGAAGAATATATTAACTGGCTAGAATCTATTAAAAGGAATAAATGAGAAGGAGTGAATAATAATGGCAGGCGGCTACAAGAAACTGATTCCAGGGACAATAGATAAATACCAATTTGAGGTTTCCCATGGCTTTGACGGCAAAGGGAAGCGCCGGAAGTTTTATAAGACAGTCGTGATCAAGCACAAAAAAGACGCCACACCCGAAGATATAGACAAGTTGGCTGAAAAGCAGTTGGCAGTTTTTGAATCCGAAGTCAAAAAAGGCGAAGTCAAAAAACCCACACATACCAGCTTTATCAACCTTGTGGAGAAGTGGAGGGAAAGCCCTGAATACAAAAAGCTGGCGCCCAAGACAGTATATCGATATGAAGAATTATTGAAGCTCCACATCATTCCTGCTATCGGCAATTATAAACTGGAAGATATAACCTCAGATATTTTAGACGAAGCCTATAACGAATTCAGGAAGCCCCAGAAAAAAACCTATACTAAGAAGGACGGAACTACTCGGACAAAAGAATACACTTTAACGGAGGCCACAGTTTACCATTGCCACAGGGTAATAAGTATATTGATAAACAGAGCATTGAAAAAAGGTAACATAAAAGTAAACCCCTTGTTAGGCGCGGACGTGCCTTCACCAGATAAACAGGAAGCGATATCTTATACAGATGATGAAATCGAATCCCTTAAAGCTGCCCTTGAAGAGGAAAAGGATTTTCAATTCAAGACAGCTATTCATTTATTGTTAGCATCTGGATGCAGACTCGGTGAAGCAATGGGATTGCCTTGGTGCAATGTGGACTTTGAAGAAGGAACAATATTTATTAATCAAGTATCCCAATACCTGCCTCATAAAGGATCATTTATAAAGGAGTATCCGAAGAATGAGACATCTATACGTTTCATAGGGCTTCCTGAGGCCGTTATGGATATGCTTTCCGATCTACAACATAAGCAGAAGATCCAGAAGGCGGAATGTGCAAACATTTGGGTAAACACCGGTTTAGTGTTCATAGATCCGGACGGTTCACAAATGTACACTTATAGTTATTCCGCAAGGCTCAATAAATTCTTAAAAAAACATAAACTGCCTCCTCTGCCCCTGCACGGTTTGCGGCATACCTCCGCTTCCTACTTGATAGATGCTGGCGAAAACCTTGTAAATGTTGCTGAGCGCTTGGGGCATGCCGACACAACAATGCTAATGCGAAGATATGGCCATAAGTTTAGAAGAGGAGATCAATCATCTGTCGATAAAATGTCCAAGCTGTATCCTTCGAAAAATCAAGAGAAAATGGAAGACAACAAAGCTAATTAATGGAAGTTCCTTTGTGTAGTGTCGGTGAAAACGACACTTTTTTGTGTCTATTCAAATTGTCGGTGAAGTGTCGGTATTGGCCTATACAATGAAAAATACCAAACCCCGAAAGGCTTGGTATTACTGGCGTGCCCAGAGGGATTCGAACCCCCGGCCAACGGATTAGAAATCCGTTGCTCTATCCAGCTGAGCTATGGGCACATAAAACACAGAAACGTATTCCATCTGTATTTATGGAGCGGGTGATGGGAATCGGACCCACGCAATCAGCTTGGAAGGCTGATGTTCTACCATTGAACTACACCCGCACGTTTACCTGCTTGAATATTATACAATGGGTCCTCATGTTTGTCAATCCCGATATGTATGACATTTTACTGTAAATATCCGGTAAACCGTTTCCCTCCGCAGTCTAAATACACAGACTTCAGAAATAGCACAGTCTGGGTACAATCTTGCCGTTATCGATTTCAATGATTGCATAGGATTCATTGGAATCATCCCTGGGATCACTGGTACTGCCGGGATTTAATATGCAGTAGCTTCCCCTTTCAATAAGGTCGGCGACATGTGTATGTCCGAAGAGCAGCAAATCCACATTCATTTCCTCGGCTTTTCTGTAAAGCTTTTCGTAGTCCCATTTTACCGAATACCTGTGTCCATGGGTTATGAAGATGCGTTTTCCGCACACCTCCAGCACTTTTTCAGCAGGTACGTCTTCAATCATAAAGTCGCTGTTTCCATAAATATATTCCATGGGAATCTCGGGAAAAATACCGGACAACTTCTGTGCATCCCTGAAATAATCACCAAGATGAATGATCAAATCTACTTCCCTGTTATTTCTTATCGCTTCCTCCGCTTTGTTGGTATCGCCATGCGTATCGCTTATAACCAAAATTTTCATTAAAACCCCCGTTAGTCTCCCCGTCACAACCTGCTGCAGGCAAGTTCTTCAATATTTCTTTTTTTCAGTTCTTCAACCATCTTTCTCAGCGCTTTCCCTCTGTGACTTATCCTGTTTTTCGTCTCTGCATCCATTTCTGCTATTGTCTTTTCATATTCCGGCATATAAAAAAGCGGGTCATAGCCGAAACCATTATGACCTGCAGGCTCTTCACCAATATATCCTTCACAGGTTCCCTTTACAGTGAAGCTGCTTCCGTCAGGGAAAACTACCGCAACGGCACAAACAAACCTGGCGCTCCTTTTTTCGAAGGGCACACCCTGCAGCAGCCCTAGAAGCTTCCTGTTTTTATCCTCATCACTGGCGCCTTCGCCGGCAAATCTTGACGAATAGATGCCCGGCTCTCCATTCAGATAATCAACCTCAAGTCCGGAATCGTCCGCCATCACAATGTCCTTTGTTATCCCGGCGATATGGCTTGCTTTAATCACTGCGTTTTCTTCGAAGGTCTTCCCCGTTTCCTCTATATCCTGATGTATTCCGGCTTCTCCCATGGATAAAACCTCCAGCGGGAAAGAAGCCAGAATTTCTTTTATCTCCTTGAGTTTGCCCTTGTTTCCGGTTGCTGCAACAAACCTCATCATCCCCTGTTTTTCTCCCCCCGCATTTCATATCAATTCGCCTACCAGGCTTTTTTGTAAGCCGATAAGCTCCTCTATCCCTGTACATGCCAGGTCAAGCAGTCGATCGAACTTTTGCCTGCTGTAAGGCGATTGCTCACCCGTCGCCTGTATTTCAATAAATCTGCCGTCGCCGGACATTACCACATTCATATCGACAACGGCATTGGAATCCTCTTCATAACTCAGATCCAGCATTTCATCCTTTCCTACGATACCTACGCTGACCGCAGCTAAAAAGTCTGAAACAGGAAATTTTTCTATCAGACCTTTTTCCATCAGATACCGGCATGCATCCGCCAGGGCCACAAAAGCGCCTGTAATGGAAGCGGTCCTCGTTCCTCCGTCTGCCTGGATGACGTCACAGTCGATGATGATCTGTCTTTCACCCAGCAGCTTCATATTCGTTACCGATCTTAAGGAACGCCCTATCAGCCTTTGAATTTCCTGGCTTCTGCCATTGAGCTTCAGCTTGCTGATGTCCCTGCTGTTTCTGGTGGCGGTAGCTCTGGGCAGCATGGCATATTCCGCAGTTACCCAGCCCTCTCCGGTGTTCTTCTTAAAAAGAGGCACACTCTCGTCAACGGATGCGGTACAGATAACCTTTGTACCACCCATTTCCATCAGAACGGACCCTTCCGCGTGCCTGATATAATTCCTGGTCATTTTAAACGGTCTCAATTCACTGTTTTCTCTCAAATCGGATCTCAAGTTATAAACCATCCTTTATTGTATCTGCAAAGCTTTCTTGCAGCATCTGTCACCTGTCGATGATATCGTTGATTGTCCTGGGAATGGCAATTCCCGAAGATATATAGGTTCCCTCGGGCAATTGGGCTGCCTCCCCGTTTATGTTTATTTTCACCTTGCTGATTCCGCCGCTTTGCCTCACCGTGTAAACCAACTGCTTCAGCAAGCCTTCCTCACGGGCATTTCCCCCGTAATCAAGGAATTTTTCATCAAAATCCACAAGCAGCACCCCGCTGTTGTTGGTACAGTTTAGGAGCTCCGCTCCCGCCGGCATTTCAGAAATCAGCTTTGTATCTGTCTTTTCCAGCAGCAGCTGCTTTACCAGTAGATTCGGCGTTATTTCCTCAGAATCCTTTATTTTTACCGAAACAGGCAAAAGAAAAGTAAATCCTTCGTTTGACCGTTTAAAATAAAAAATATCCGCTTTTTTCGCACCCTTATCCAGTCTGTTGTTTATGGGAACGTTGCTTCTGCTAAGCAGCCCCGAGATCTCTGTACCGTATTTCATGGTATCAAGAACCTTCCCGTTCACCTGAAGCTTTACGCTGCTTATGGTGGAAAATTCCGTCAGGGTATATACCACAGATGCTACTATGCTTTTTTCAATGTCCTCATTTCCATAATCCAGCAGCCTGCCGTTAAAGTCCACGGTTGCAATTCCATCCTTGATATTGATACCACGGACTTCCGTATCAACCGGCAATATGGGATAGACGCCATAATACTGCAGTTCCTCCCGGGTTATCGCACTGTCGGTCAAACCATTCAAAGCCGCTCTGGCAATTCCAGGCTGTTTGTCCACCCACCTTGTCATAGGTATCAGATATCCGTCGACATCCTGATAATATAATGTAACAGGCGTCATTAAAGCATTTTCCGAAACATCGATACCGTTTTCCTTGCTGTCGCTCTCCGATCCCGTTGTTTTATCGCTGGTATTTTCATCGGATGCCACAGTATTTTCAGCTTCGCCGATACGACTTGTAGTATCCGGTATCACCTCGTCCTTGCCCGTGGGAAGAGCGCAACCCGCGAAAAGCATCAACAAGGCCAGTACTGCCGTTAAAGCCAAACACCTCTTCATGTTATCCTCCATAATTATCAATTCATCCTGTAAAAGAGGGCCTTTCCGGCGTGTCCTCTTTCCTTTATAATTATGGACAACATTGAAGGTATTTATTATTTCCCGCCTTTTTATGTTATCATAAGCCCGGTATAAAAAAAATCAGTAGAATATATAAATTCCACCGGTTTTTTTTATAAATTTTTATTAATTAATGATGTTCGGCCGTGGTGCCATCGGCTGTTTTAAGAGCACTGAAACCATATCTCTCCGTCTTTTCGGAAAAGCAGGCCGCAATGGAGCTGCGTTTCCAAAAACTCATACGGGAAATTACATTTCGCCCTGGGTTTATTCTACTTAATTTTGCTTAATGCCTCAATAATGGAATCGCATAAGGCCTGCGCCGCTTTTTGCCTGAAAGCGTCGCTTGTCAGATTGTTCCTGTCCCTGCTGTTGGTCATAAAGGCGACTTCGGCAAGGGCAGACGGCATTGCGGTTGCCTTCAGCACGACAAGGTTGGGCCTTTCCTGTATCTTCCGGTCTGTTGTTCCCAGGCTCTTTAAAAGCCTGCTTTGTATTATCCCCGCGAAGGTCTTGCCGGTAAAGCCTTTGGCGCTGGCTTTCTGCGGATAGTAGAGCGTCATGGTTCCGCCGAAAGTGGAATCATCCATGGCATTGTTATGTATGCTCAGATACAATGAAGCATTCAGCTTGTTTGCGATGTATGCCCTTTCGTAATTGGCTATATCGCTGTCATCCTCCCTCAGCATATAGGTTTTGACCTTCTTCTTTTCCAAAAGCTGGTTCAGTCTGATTGCAATATCAAGGTTGAGCTCTTTTTCATAAAGGCCTTTGTATATCGCTCCCGGCATCTGTCCTCCATGTCCCGGATCGATCACCACCAGCTTGTCGGATTTGGCTGCGGGACTTAAGAGGGTTATTGCAGTGTCCTTGGGATTGGTCCTTGTAAATACCATATAGGAGAATTTTTTAGCCGCCAGAAACGTGATGGAAGTCGTACCGGCCGCCGCATCGGTTTTTATTTCAATGGATTTCAGATAGCCGTCGTTTATTTCCAGTTTCCCGACTCCCAGGTCGGCCTGTGCGGATGGGAACGTGATAACACATCTCTTGCCCTGATTATCCTGTTTCTCGGTATACATTTTTTTGAGGAATTCATCGCCGGAAGTGAGCTTTGCACCTTGCAACGTCACGTACACGCGGTCGCCGTTATTATGATACAACATATTCTTGTAATCAGGCTTTTCCAGTATCAGCAAAAGCTTACCTTTGGATTCCTTCACGGTATATTTGGACTGATTGTTCAAGTCAAGCACAACTCTGGACAGCGAGGTGGTGTATTGGGAATATCTTACAGATTTCACCAGAGCTCCGCCAGTAACTATCTGCTGCTGCTTGCCGGTATCCTTCGTATTTGGTATATCTATTACCAGCCTGTCATGGCCTGTCATCCTCATGATGGTATACTTGCTGTAACTGCTTAACAGTATGGCAACCTCCTCGGAATTTTCCTTTGGAGTATACTCAATATTGAAGTTCTTGTTTACAGATAATTTTTGGGCTGCGGCTGCAGTGCCGGCGGGAGCATCTACATCCTCCGGGATATCTTTTTCATCCGGGATTTCGGAGATTTCTTCCGTTTCTTCATTTTTTCCGGGCTTATCACCTATGTATAATTGCAAGCCATACTCCGTAGCTTCTATTCCATATTCCGCCTGACCGTTGACCTCCAGGACCACACGTGCAGTGTAAGTGTCAAACTGGGCATACCTTATCGATTTGATTACCGTACCGCCGGCGGCAACATACTGCTGCTTTCCCGGTGCTGCGGCATTGAATATGTCGATTACGATCCTTTCCGGGTTTGATAGCCTCATAATGCTGTAATCCGTATAATTGACGATTGTCATATCCACAATTTCAGATGAATTTTGGATCTTATAAGCAACGTTATTTAAAAAGCCGGTTGCCTGTCTGTTTTCTCCCGATGCATTCGGCTGTGCAAACGTACTTCCTGCCGATGCAGTAAATACTATAACTACCAGTATTGCTGCGAATACTCTTTTCATCATGCTCCCTCACAGAAAATTTATCCTGATGCTACAGCGGCAACTACCGGATTTACGCTGAAAATAACCTGCTCAAGCGTTCACAATTATATTTCCAGGACGCAGGAATGCCGATAAAATAATGAAGTTTTGCCGTAGCACAAAGTAAAAAAATACTATAGTATATCGTATAGTATTTTTTCGACATTTTAAACTCTTTTTATTCTTTCTTAACCAATTTGTAACAAATGCGAAATGTAAGGCTATTGCCTTAACGATTTGATGCAGCCGCAGTATTTCTGTCTGTAAAGCCCCAGTTCTTTTGCCTGCTGCTGTCCCTGTCTGAAGCCGGGTCGGAAATCCATGTACAGAAAATCCACTCCGTACTTTTCCACATATTTTTCACCCAGTTCCCTGATCAGATCATGCTTCTGGTAAGGACTTACAAGAAGCGAAGTGGTAAAGGCGTCAAAGCCGTTTTCAGCTGCAAAGGAAGCCGCTCTGTCCATCCGGATATCGTAGCACATGGTACACCTTGCAGCTTCCTGTCCGCTGAAGCGTTCCCATTCCTTTTGCCTGAAATCCTCGATATAGTTAACCTTCAAGTTTTTGATACCGGAATAGATCCGTACATTCTCCCTGCGCTTTTCATACTCTTCCCTCGGATGAATATTGGGATTGTAGAACAGTCCCTCCAACCGGCAGCCTTCTGCTGTCAGCCGGTCCACCGGATATACGGAACACGGTGCGCAGCACATATGCATTAAAACATTCATAAATACTCCACGATCCAACCTTCCCCATGCTATTAACCAAAAACTGCGGCCTGCTTTCACGCCTCTGTTCTTCCGCTTCCCCTTGCATGTTCAAAGGGGACATTCCTCGCACTCAACCTACTGGAGAAACAGGCATATCTCTCTTTCCATGCCATCCATGAGACTGAGCCTATTATAGCAAAAGGTGTGTCCCCTCACATTTTCAGTCCAAAGTGGTCATACGCCAGCTTGGTAGCCATCCTGCCGCGGGGCGTCTTGTTTATAAAGCCCAACTGCAGGAGATAAGGCTCATACACATCCTCGATGGTCTCCGTTTCCTCCCCGATGCAGGCTGCAAGCGTATCAAGCCCCACAGGACCCCCGGCAAACTTGTCGATGATGCTTAAAAGCATATTCCTGTCTACGCCGTCCAGGCCGATATGATCGATTTCAAGAGCATCCAGGGCCATTTTGGCAACACCCATATCGATTCTTCCCTTAGCTCTGACCTGGGCAAAATCCCGCACGCGCTTCAGCAGCCTGTTTGCAATCCTTGGCGTACCGCGGGAACGCCTCGCAATCTCCTCCGCCCCTTCCTCGTCGATTTCAATATTTAGAATTCCCGAAGATCTTTTTACTATTAGCTTAAGCTCATCATCGGTATACATTTCCAGTCTGTTTATAACGCCAAACCTGTCTCTGAGAGGTGAAGTCAGCAGACCGGCCCTCGTCGTTGCGCCTATGAGGGTGAATTTTGGAAGGTCAAGCCTTATGGACCGGGCGCTTGGACCTTTTCCTATGATAATGTCAAGGGCGTAATCCTCCATGGCAGGATATAATATTTCTTCCACACTGCGGTTGAGGCGGTGTATCTCATCAATGAAAAGCACGTCAAAGCTCCCAAGGTTGGTCAATATGGCCGCAAGGTCCCCGGGCTTTTCAATGGCAGGCCCGGAAGTCACCCTTAAGTTCACTCCCAGTTCGGAGGCAATGATTCCGGCCAGCGTAGTTTTTCCAAGACCGGGCGGTCCGTAAAGGAGCACATGGTCAAGGGCTTCCTTTCGCTTTTTGGCCGCCTCTATGAACACAGAAAGGTTTTCCTTCACCTTCATCTGGCCGATGTATTCATTGAACTTTCTCGGCCGCAGGCTGGATTCATCAATATCCTCCAGGCCTATCTCACTGCACACAAGCCTTTCCTCTTCCATAGGCTTCTTCCTCCGTAATACGTATTTATCAATGCAACAGGGGACGGTGCTGCTCTGTCTCCTCTCTCCATTTGCAGAGTAGGGCAAAAAACCTGTCCCATGTCCCTCTTATCTCACCAGGTTTTTCAACGAGTTCCTTATAATGGACTCAATATCCATATCATCGGAATACACTGCCGACACGGCCCTGCTGGCTTCCACAGCCGTATAGCCCAATACCATCAAGGCGCTTACTGCCTCCGAGGACTTTGAACCACTGCGCGCATCCGATACCGTCTGCTCTTTCAGCACCCCGGAAACAGCCGCCAGCTGCTCCTTTTTTATCTTATCCTTCAATTCGAGGATGATCCTCTGTGCCATCTTGCTGCCTATTCCCTGGGCTCTTGTGAGTGTTTTCGCATCATCGGTAATTACGGCGAGCCCGAATTTGGAAGGCAATATGGCCGATATCATTGAAACGGCCGCTTTGGGGCCGACTCCGGATACGGTGATGAGGAGCTCGAACATGCCAAGCTCCTCCTGTGAAACAAAGCCATAAAGGCTCAGTATGTCCTCCCGGACATAGAGGTGGGTAAAAACCTTTACTTCCGATCCCTCCGGACCTGCCGATTCTATGGTGCTTAGTGACGTATTGATTTTATAACCTACCCCGTTTGCTTCGACAACGATGGAATCGTTATGTTTATAAGCAAGCGTACCTTTTATGTATGCATACATTTCCAAATACCCCCTGAATTCGTATCCCCTATCCCTTTCAGGATCCCGGCAATTCCGCGGTAGTTCCTCCAAATCGCGAAAAGCCTGTCTTGCCTTTCCAGTCCGGCATGGCCGAAATTTACCTTCCGGATCAGCCCACTTGCGCCTGAAACTGCCTCAGGCTATCTTTTCCCGCCCAGGCTTTGCAGCATCCCCATCTTATGGGAATGGCCGTGGCAAATGGCCACTGCCAGAGCGTCCGCTACGTCGTCCGGTTTAGGTATTTCCGGGAGCTTCAGTATCGCTTTCACCATCTGCTGGATCTGTGCTTTCTCAGCCCTTCCGTAGCCTACAACCGCTTGTTTTACCTGGAGAGGCGTATACTCGTAAACTTCCGCCCCCGACCTGGCTGCCGCAACCAATGCGGTACCCCTTCCATGCGCCGCCATAATTGCCGTTTTTATATTCTTATTGAAAAAAAGCTCCTCCACCGAAATTGCATCGGGTCTGTTTGCCTTTATCAGCTCATCCAGACGCACATCCAGTTGTAAAAGCCTTTCGGCAAAGGGCACAGCCGCTTTTGTCATAACCGCGCCGTAATCGATGACCGAAAATTTGTTCCCCTCATATTTTACTATACCATAACCGGTAATTGCAAATCCAGGGTCTATTCCCATAATAATCATTCTTGACCGCCCATGAATATTTATAAAATTTATTGAATAATTATACATTCTATTGTATAATTATTTTTAATTGAGTAAAATAATACTAACTAATTTTAGCACAGTTATGGAGGAAAAGATATGAGTCAGAAGGAAAAAGTGGTACTGGCATATTCGGGAGGTCTGGATACTTCCATCATCATACCCTGGCTGAAGGAAAACTACGACTGCGAAGTCATCGCCATGGCGGCTGACGTAGGCCAGGGCGAAGAGCTTGAGCCCTTGAACGAAAAAGCGATAAAGACGGGCGCAAGCAAGATCTACATTGAGGACCTGAAAGAGGAATTCATCACGGATTTCATTTATCCCACCCTTAAGGCCGGAGCGGTTTATGAAGGAAAATACCTGTTGGGCACCTCCTTTGCCAGACCCATCATTGCCAAACGGATGGTGGAGATCGCCGAAAAGGAAGGCGCTACCGCAGTCGCCCACGGCGCAACCGGCAAAGGCAACGACCAGGTCCGCTTTGAGCTTACCGTAAAGGCCCTTGCTCCACATTTGAAGATCATTGCGCCCTGGAGGATCTGGGACATCAAATCCAGGGAAGACGCCATCGATTATGCGATAGCCAGGAATATTCCCATTCCCGTATCCAAGAAGGATAACTACAGCATGGACAGGAATCTCTGGCACTTGAGCCATGAAGGCTCGGATCTCGAAAGTCCCTGGAACGAGCCGCAGTATGAAAAGCTGCTGAAGCTGATGGTCTCTCCGGAAAAAGCCCCCGATAAGGCTTCCTATGTGGAAATCGAGTTTGAACAGGGGATCCCGAAGAAAGTGAATGGCGTGGAATATTCCCCTGTCCAGATGATTGAGGTGCTGAACAAGGCGGGCGCCGAAAACGGCATCGGTATTGTAGATATGGTCGAAAACAGGCTGGTGGGCATGAAATCCAGAGGCGTCTATGAAACTCCCGGCGGAACAATATTGTATGCCGCTCACAAGGAACTTGAGCTGCTCTGCCTCGACAGAGACACCTTGCATTACAAGGATACCGTTGCACAGCGGTTTGCAGAGCTGGTATACTTCGGCCAATGGTACACTCCGCTCCGGGAAGCTCTTTCGGCTTTTGTCGACCACACGCAGCAGACAGTGACCGGAACCGTAAGGATGAAGCTTTACAAAGGAAATTGCATGCCGGCCGGAGCCAAATCGGAATACTCGCTTTACAGTGAGGAGCTTTCCACCTTCGGAAGGGATGCGGTATATAACCAGAAGGATGCCGAAGGCTTCATAAACCTGTTTGGGTTGCCGTTGAAGGTCAGGTCCCTTATGATGAAAGATAAAAAATAACGAGGTATATGCATATGAAGCTCTGGGGTGGGCGGTTTTCAAAAAATACAGACAGGGCGGTGGACGATTTCAATTCGTCCATCCGCTTTGACAGCAGAATGTACAGGCAGGATATCAAGGGCAGTACCGCCCACGCGGAAATGCTGGGCAAATGCGGGATCATCCCGGAAGAGGACTCAGCGCTGATCTGTAAAACTCTGAAGGAGATATTGACAGATATCGAAAAAGGTCTTGTCGAATTTGAAACCGACGCCGAAGACATTCATATGAATGTTGAAAAAATACTTATATCCCGCATCGGTGATACCGGAAAAAGGCTGCACACCGGAAGAAGCAGGAACGACCAGGTAGCGCTTGACATAAGGATGTACCTGAAAGATGAAATATCGGAAATAAAAGGGATGCTGTCCGAGCTTCTCAGCATACTGGCCGATATTGCCGAGGCAAACCCGGACACCATTCTCCCGGGCTACACCCATTTGCAGCGCGCGCAGCCCATAACGCTGGCACATCACATGATGGCGTATTTCCAGATGTTCAGGCGGGATGTGGAAAGGCTGCAGGACTGTTACAAGAGAACAAATGTAATGCCCCTAGGCTCCGGTGCGCTGGCAGGTACAACGTATCCGCTGGACAGACATATGGTGGCCGATAAGCTTGGCTTTGACGCAATTACGGAAAACAGTCTGGATGGCGTAAGCGACAGGGATTTTGTCATTGAGCTGGCCTCCTGCCTCTCCATCACCATGATGCATCTCAGCAGGCTTTGTGAAGAACTGGTCTTGTGGTCTTCAGGGGAATTTTCCTTCATTGAGATGGATGATGCCTACAGTACAGGCAGCAGCATTATGCCGCAGAAAAAGAATCCCGATGTGGCCGAGCTTGTCCGCGGCAAAACAGGAAGGGTTTACGGAAGCCTCATGTCCCTGCTGACGGTGATGAAAGCACTGCCCCTGGCGTATAACAAGGACATGCAGGAAGACAAGGAAGCCATTTTTGACGCCGTTGATACGGTGAAAATGTGCCTTCCGGTATTTACAAAGATGACAGCCACCATGAAAATCAGGAAGGAAAACATGTACCGGGCTGCCCAGGGCGGTTTTACAAACGCTACGGATGTAGCCGATTATCTTGTCAAAAAGGGTATCCCTTTCCGGAATGCCCATGAAATCATAGGAAAGATGGTGCTTTACTGCATCACGAACAATAAAGCCATTGAAATGCTGACCATGGAGGAGTTTAAAAGCTTCTCGGATAAGATCGAAGCCGACGTCTACAGCGAAATCAGCCTTGAAAAATGTGTCTCCGGGCGCAAATTGCCGGGAGGACCGGCGAAGGAAAGCGTCATGGCTTCCATCGCAAGCGGCAGAGCATTTTTGGACAGGTTAAACAACACCGGCCCATAAATCGGGCAGGACCGCAGCTATGCTGAAGACATCGTGCTTTCAGCTTCGCTTCTTCTGGTGGCTGCCAGCTGTCTGGCCATCCAGCCGAAGTTAAGCTACATCAACTTCAAGGTCCTGATCTGCCTTTTTAACCTATTTTATTCTCGTTGTCCCACGAACCGTATCCTGGCAGGATCACGCGGGACTAAAAGCAATCATTGCAGATTCAGGAGGTGCATTAGATTATGATTATCGATATACATACCCATGCTTTCCCCGATGGCCTTGCAGCAAGGGCAATTGCCGCACTGACGGAAAAGGCGGCAATCCCGGCATATACCGATGGAACCGCAAAGGATCTTAAAAGATCGATGGATTCGGCAGGCATTGATCTCTGCGTCCTTCAGCATATAGCTACAAAGCCGGAGCAAACGGTGAATGTAAACCGGTGGGCAGTGGAAATCCAGGACGGGAACATCCTCAGCTTCGGCTCCATACACCCGGATTTCCCCGATTGGAAGAAAGAAATCCAATGGCTGGCCGCTTCAGGAATCAAGGGTGTAAAGTTTCACCCCGAATACCAGGACTTTTACGTGGATGATCAAAAGCTTTTTCCGATTTATGACGCTTTATGCGAAGCCGGGCTGGTGATACTCTTTCATGCCGGTGTAGATCTGGGTTTTTCACCGCCCTGCCACTGCACTCCTTCCAGGCTCTCCAAAGTACTTGACGCCTTCCCGGGTGCAAAGATAATTGCCGCCCACATGGGAGGATACCGGTACTGGGAGGATGTTGAAAAATATTTGCTGGGCAGGGAGGTCTATCTGGATTCTTCCTTCGCATTTAACGACATGGGCGCGGAATCCATGGGAGCCTTGATTAAAGGCCATGGTGCCGAAAAAGTCCTCTTCGGCACCGACTCCCCCTGGACAGACCAATCCCGGGAGGTTGCCAATATCAAGTCTCTGAGCCTGACCGGGGAAGAATTTGATTTAATCTTAAGCAAGAATGCTTTGCGCTTGTTGAACCTCGCCGTTTGAGATTGTGCCGCCCGCACGGACAAAAGGGGAATGCATTTTCCCTTAAAAACCGGAGGTTACTGCATAAATTCCCCGCCGCTTCACATAAAAAGTGAAACTTCGAGTCAAAAACAAAAACTGCCCTGTTCAGAGCAGTTTTTTGCATAAATGCGCCTATCGTTCTTTCAAATTCATGCTGACATTCATTTTATCCATGTCCATGTCGACTTTGATCCTGGAAATGACCACGCCCTTTTTTTGCAGTGTCTCCAGAAGCTCCTTCCTTATCTTGTCCGCCAGCCTGTCATAAGGATTTTCAACCGTACCGCGCCTGAAAAACATAACTACGTCACCCCTGAAGCAAAAATAGTATAGAAAAATAATATACCATTTCCTGGGATTTGTAAATATTGTAATTAAATGCAAAAACCCGGAAGCTCCGGGTTTTGATTTTCATCGCTATTTCTGCTTCACTTTCTTATCCAGCGCTTTCCCCAGGCTGTACCACGAATCTCTTAATTTGAACCGCATTTCCTCATCCACGGTGCGTTCAATCACATCATTCAGGTTGCGCCTCATTTCATGGTATTCGATCATGACAAATTCAGGCTTTTCCAAAAGCTTCTCCATATCCGAAATCCAGTCGTTTATATGGTCCGAGCCAATGAATTCTCCCGTGATCTTCTTTTTGAGATGCGCAATGACAAGCTTGACAGCTTTTCTCTTTACATCGATATCGGTCTGCACTTTTTTCGCTACACCTTTTGCCATATCCAACACTCCTTCGGAGGAATAATCATTTCACCTGCAATCTCTTATATAATAAAAATCACATCATAAAAACAATGCAATTTTCATTACTGAACTCTTTTACAATTATATAATAATATGGTTTTTATTGCAAACTTTATGCGCAGCCGGATTTTCTCCATGGCAAAATCCAACTATACTAATACTATAGCATAAATTTTACAAAAAGTAAATTAATATACAACCAATTTCCTGCCGTTCAATTTCGAGGTGTCAAGCGAAGCTTCCTTGTCCTTTGGAACGGTAACCGTCTCCGGATTTCCGTCGCTGATATACTGGGATTCCCTTTTTTGCTTCTCCAGCCACCAGGCAAGGTCGGCATCAACCGGCTCAATGCCTGAAGCTCTTACACGATGGATCGACAAAGGGTTGTATTTGGGATTCACTGGTGACAGCGCAGGATCCCATCCTACTTCCACGATTGCGGGGTTCTCATATTCCACGCCTTCAAAGGCGCCTTTCACAACATATTGCTGCAGATCCTTCGAGGGCAGGCCATACGGCAAAGAGAACGCCGTAAACTTATATCCGGGAATTAACTCATACATCTTTTTTTGGTTCCCGCCGATTTCCTCCTGGACCTTATCCGCATCTGTGGTTTTTTTCAGGTTTATATGGGTATAGGTATGGTTCCCTATTTCAAAGCCTTTGTCAATGAGATATTTAAGCCTTTCCTGCACGGTTCCCTCACCCGGGAAGGTGCTATTGCCCAGATTTACGAAAAACGTTCCTTTGAGCCCGAAATCCGGATGCTCCCTGTTAAATTTCTCCATGATGCCAACGGCAGACTGAGGATTCGGCCCCAATTTCCCGTTTTCCGCCACCAGATTGAACTGGCCGGCAGTGCCGTCGTCAAAGGTAAACACCATCGGGATACATCCTGCCGGCACATTGATATCGTTGTTCAGATAATCGCTGAAGCTGATCAGCCTATACCCTGAATCGTAAAGCGTGCCCAGAAGCTTTTCAAATTCCCCAAAGGTGGTGGTATACTCCTTGTCGCCGGATTTGTAGGCTTCAACAAAGTTATGGAACATCACTACCATTATTTTCCCCGCTTCATTGGGTTTGACGACGGACAGGTCAATTTCCGGCGCCGGGCTTGGCGTAGGGTCCGGCGTTGCTTGAGGAGTGCCGGCCTCCTCCGTTGAAGAAGTCCCGGAGGTTGAGGGCTGAATGCCGCCATTTCCCGGATTGTCCCCGTTATTCACCTTGTCCCCTCCGCAGCCTGACAGCAAGAATGCTATGACCAGGAACCATGTACTTAGGACTACGGGAAGGATAACTTTCCGTAGTCCGGGAAATGTAGGCTGCATAGGCGAGCAACAGGCAAAGCCTGCGACCGGCTCCTGCCGCAATGGATCGTATTTACGGAGATTTCTACGGGAAGTTGTATTTTCACCAGAGCTTGATTCATAGGAATATTTCAGCTTTCTCATGTACCTGCACCTCGTTTTTAGAGTTTTTTCCATCGTAATTTACTTTTACCGTATTTGCCGCTACATTTTCGCCGCAGTATTAGGATAGTCAAGTCAATCCTATAAAATACGGGGTATACAACCCATTATACTCACATTCTGTCACATACAAATGAAAATTTGGTTAAAATGTTGAAAGAAATCCAAAGTCTGCCGGCTATTGCCTGTTTAACCTGAAACCCTCATAAATACGGGCAATCTCGTCCTTATTGGCCGAAAAGGCCTTGACAATCTCCGGGTCAAAGTGACTTCCGCTTCCTTCTTCTACGGTTTTAAACGATTCTTCAAAGGAAAACGGTTCCTTATAGGGCCTCTTGCTGGTTAATGCATCAAAAACATCCGCCACCGCTACGATTCGGGCACTCAACGGAATATCCGTCCCTTTGATGCCCCGGGGATATCCGGAACCATCCCATTTCTCATGATGGCATTCCGCGATTTCAATTCCCATTCTGAACAGGCTTCGGCCTCTTTTCGCAATATTTGACTCCGCCGCTTTCAAGACTTCCGCACCGTTGGTGGTATGCTTCTTCATTTCCTCAAATTCTTCATGTTTCAATTTTCCCGGCTTAAGCAAAATACCGTCGCGGATTCCCACCTTGCCTATATCGTGCATGGGACTGAACCTCTCTATATTGTCCACATACTCCTGCGTTATTTGATCCTCATAGATCCTTCTCTCAAGCAGGAAGCCGGCGATTGCTTTTGCATAGGATTTCATTCTGTCAAGATGGTCTCCCGTATCTTCATCCCGCGCTTCGGCCAATTTTGCAAGCGCCAGAATGCTGCTATAGAGCAGCTCGTTAACAAAAATATTTTTATCCAGGCTTATGGCGATGCTGTTGGCCAATGTTTCCAGCAGCCTTATGTGCTCGTCGTTATACACGTCCTTTTTGTTGCTGGAAAAGAAAATTACCCCAACCGGTTCATCGGACACTTTCAGCGGCACTGCAATGGATGCTCTGATGCCTGCTTCAAGAATAATGCCGTTATAATCGGACAAGGGTTTACCTTCGGTGTATTTCTCAAGATCATTGATTATCCTGGATTTCCCGGAGGATATCAGAACTGAAAGGCTTGTTTCTTCAACATCATACGGCTTTCCCACCAGATTCTGCGGCAGCCCTTTAATAGTGCCGTCAGACGCCCCGTAGGAAGCAACCAGCTGTTTTTTGTCAGGGGTGATCAGGGCTATTCCAATATATACAAAGGGGATGAACGCTGCAAAGGTACTTTTAATATATTCCAGTATTTCGGTGAAGGACGAGTTCTTGTTCATGTTCTCCATCAAGGAAATTAGATCTTCGATCTTTTGAAACATTCCCTTTATCTCTGAAACTACGGGAACCAGTTCCTGCTTCGTCGGGATGGAGGACTCCAATTTCAGCTTGTTCAGGCCATTCTCCGAAATGCCTTTGTAAAGCTCATTCAGCGGGAGGATGATATATTTCGATAAAACGTATAATGCTGCGACGGCAATCAAAACGAACAGGATGACCCAGCCTATGGAAACGCTTTGTCCCTGCCTTGACTGGTGAAGCATGAATGCAAGGCTAAGGGAAATAGAAAATATAGCTATCACCATCATCATGATCATTTTTCTTACCGGTCCTAAAACAGGCATCTTCCTTGTATCCAAGCGCTTCTCCCCCACAAACTGCAATATGACAATTAACGACTTTTTTCTAAAAATGTTGTCAATTTATTATACAACGATTGTTTTCCAAGCAAAAGCCCTCTATTGAATATTTTTGGTAATTTATTTTCCGGAGGCTCTTCTTCTTTTTACAATCGTTGCCGGTAATCGCCCGTTGTTGTATAATAAATCACAACCATAGAAAAAATAACGAGGTCGACATGGTAAGTATTTTTTTACAGTCACTGCTTATAGGTTATTCCGGCGCTATGATGCCCGGTTCACTGCTGACTTACACCATAGACAGGAGCATCAAAGCCGGCGCAAAGTCAGGCCCGCTCATTGTCATAGGCCACTCGCTGCTGGAGCTTGTCATCGTGGTCCTGATCTTTGCAGGAGCCGGCAGGGTGCTTGCCACGGATACGGCTCAGATGATCATAGGATTTGCAGGCGGTCTGGTGCTGAATCTCATGGGGATAGGCATGATCAGGGATGCCCTGCTGAATCGATTAACGATAAACACGGAAAGCAGGCCGGAGCACGTAAAAAGCAGCATGATCGCAGCCGGCGCCATAATAAGCGCCGCAAATCCATACTTTATCTTCTGGTGGGCCGTGATAGGCCTTGGCCTCATATTAAGCGCATATAAGGCCTTCGGTATCGCCGGTGTCGTAATTTTCTATTTGGGGCATACGCTGGCAGACCTGACCTGGTACAGCTTTATTTCCTATTTGATCAGCAAAACGCGACGCTTTATAAACCTGAAAATCTATAAGGTTGTTATTATAGCTTTGGGTCTGTGCTTGTGCGGCTTTGGAATCAGCTTCATCGCCGGGGGCTTTAAATATCTGCTTTAGGCCCGGCCATGCGTATGAAAGCTCACAAAAGCATCCAATGACTTGATTGCGGACCGGATGTCATTATAAACCGGCAGGCCGTTGCCCTCCATGATGGAAACAAACTCCTGATAATACCTTCCTGCATTTACGGAAACAGCCATTGGCTTGTCATACTGCCTTCCCAGCTCAACAATAAGGTTTGCGAGGCTGTCGGCATCACGGCAGGTTTCGGGTGTTGTCTTGAGGTTGACGGAATGCGGCACGATGGCCACAAAGACGCAATCCACATTGTCGCTACCATTCTGTTGTCTTCGGTTATGGCAAGAGGGTTGATGTCCATGGCCTTTACAATAAATCCCGGTTTTTCAGCAGCAATAAACGAGTAATTATAGGCAAAATTGCTTATCCGGGTCACGGCGCCTGCATAGAGCTCCAGATAGTCCAATTTTTCTATCTGCTGGAATTTATGCCGGATGTTCATGGTATTGACCATTTTAACGGCTGCCTCACGATCGAGGGGAAGCAGGAAGAGGTTGGCAGGGTCATAGTATTTTGCAAAAAACTCGGCGTCATCTCCGCCTTTGCTGAAAGTCAGTACCGGCCCGAAGGCTGGATCCTCCCTGAAGCCGATAAGGACCTCATATCCGATGCCCTGGCTGTGCGGAACAAATTCGGTGATCAAAAAACCCCGGATATCCGGCTTTTCTTTCTCCGAAAAATGGGAAAGGACCTCCTCCTTCATTTTATTCAGTACAAACTGAACGAAGAGAGGCTCAACCTTTTTAATTTTCTTTACGCCACCCAGCTTCTGTTTGTGAGCGATATCAGGAGATACCACCTTTACAATAAGATCCTGTCCGAATTTTTCCAGCAGCTTCTCATCGACATGGTTTATCTCTGCAACGAATTCAAACTTCGGAACATCCAGCCCGATAATGTCAAGAATCCGATAAATCTCATGCTCGTACAGGACTTCCCTGTCATCGTCGACGGCTTTTTTGAAAACGTCATTGATCAGTTGGATTGAAGCCCCGGGATAATGCATAGAAACCTCCATGGTGTCTTATCAGCCAGAGAAAGTATATATTCTTTACCGGCCTTCTTTCATTTACTTCAGGTTCATCGGAGCAATCACTGGTTTTTCATCACCGATATAACCCTGAACCCATTTTCTACAAGAGCTTTAAGTATATTTTCAATGTTCAGGGTATTCACTCTTGCCATGATCTCATTCTGTGAAATCACCAGATGCGAAATATTTACGTCAAAGCCTGCAATTATGCCGGCAATCCTGGCAATAACTCCGGGGATGTTGTCCGTGATTTCGATTGCGATTCTGCTGCCATGATCCCTCGCGCCCAGCATCTCGATAAATGCGTCGAATACGTTGGACTCGGTGATGATGCCGACCAGTTTGCCTTCATCTACAACAGGCAGGCTGCCTACCTGATTGTCCCTCATCTTTGTTGCAGCTTCCTCCAGCAGGCTGTTGGAGGTTATGGTTACGACATTTTTAATCATTACCGATTCGATTTTCGTTTTTGACAGCAGGTAGTTGATTTCAAAAACACTGAGGGATGTCGCCGGTGAAGGAGAAACTTCAAGCAGCTTCTTTTCGGAGATCATACCCACCAGCTTGCCGTTTTTGACAACCGGCATGCGCCGGATATTCTTTTCCCGCAAGATCACCATGGCGTCGGCGACGGTGGTATCCGGTGCAACAGTATAGGGGTTTGCCGTCATAAAAAGCTTAACGTACATAAATCATCCTCCCTTTCACTATTTCCCGCCCAGATATGCCTTCCTGACTTCCTCGCTCTGAGCAAGCTGCCTGGCATCTCCTGACGAAACGATTCTTCCCGTTTCAAGAACATAAGCCCGGTTTGCGATGGACAAAGCCATATTGGCGTTCTGCTCAACCAGCAGTACCGTCGTACCGGATTTGTTAATGTCTGCGATAATAGAGAATATCTCTTTTACAAGCAGCGGCGCCAGGCCCATGGACGGCTCGTCCAGAAGCAGGAGCCTGGGCCTGGACATAAGCGTACGCCCCATGGAAAGCATCTGCTGTTCGCCTCCGCTGAGCGTGCCGGCGATTTGCCGGATTCTTTCCTTCAACCGGGGAAACCGGGTGAATACCATTTCATAATCAGCTTTCAGATTGTTTTTGTCCTTTCGGGTATAGGCGCCCATTTCAAGGTTCTCCATCACCGTCATGTTGGCAAAGATCCTTCTGCCCTCGGGCACCTGGCCGATCCCCATTTCAACGATCCTGTTCCCGGGAATGTTGGCGATCTGTTTCCCCATGAAAGCAATTTCGCCGCTTTTGGCGGGAATAATTCCTGAAATCGTTCTAAGCGTGGTTGATTTACCGGCGCCGTTTGCTCCTATCAGCGTCACGATTTCGCCTTCCGTCACTTCAAAGCTCAAATCATGCAATGCATGAATGGTTCCGTAAAAAACATTTAAACCCTTTACCTTAAGCACCCAACTCACCTCCGTCCCCCAGATATGCCTTGATAACCTTGGGATCCCGGCTTATTTCCGCCGGCGTGCCCATGGCGATGGTCTGTCCGTAGTCCAGGACGGTTATCCTTTCGCAGATCCCCATGACAAGGTTCATGTCATGCTCTATCAGCAATATCGTCAGGTTGAATTTCTCCCGGATGAAACGAATCAGGTTCATCAGGTCGTGTGTCTCCTGGGGATTCATCCCTGCAGCCGGTTCGTCAAGCAGCAGCAGCTTTGGATTTGTAGCAAGGGCCCTTGTGATCTCCAGCTTCCTCTGCTCTCCATAAGGCAGGTTCATAGCCAGTTCCTCGGCCTTATTCTGTATGTTGAATATTTTCAACAGCTCCAGGGATCTTTGACGGATCTCCTCTTCCTTCCGGTAATACCTGGGAGTTCTGAAAATGGCCTGTAAAGCATTGTAGCCGGCATTGAAATGGAAGGCGATCCTGACGTTGTCCAGTACCGACAGGTTCTTGAACAGCCTGATGTTCTGAAAGGTTCTGCCTATGCCCAACTGGGTGATCTGATGAGGTTTTTTTCCAACCAGGCCCGTATAATCATTGTCTTTTTCCGATCGGCTCAATAAAATATTGCCGCTTGTGGGATTATAAACACCGGTCAGCATATTAAAAACCGTGGTCTTCCCTGCTCCATTGGGACCAATGAGGCCAACCAGCTCATTTTTTTCAAGCTTGAGGCTGAAATTGGTAACTGCTTTAAGTCCTCCGAAAACGATAGAAATGTTCTTAATATCCAATACCGCCATTTATCTCACCTCCCCGCCGTTATCAGGCGAATTGCCTTTCTTTTTAAATATTCCGGTAAATAATCTGCCAATCGATAGAAGGAATCTATTTATGGATTGGGCTATTGTTTTCACAGTAATTTCTCCGCTGCGCACCTTGCCGACAAACCCGACAATGGAAAATTCCCTGGTTCCCATAAGACCCCGCGGCCAGAACAGCATGACCGCTATCAGGGCAAGCCCGAAAATTACCAGCCTGAAATCCTTGAATACCCTCAGCCACTCCTGTATATAGGTGAAACCGACGGCTGAAATTACCGTACCCGTTATACTGCCCATTCCTCCCAGCACCACAATGACAACGAAATTGACGGAATTCATAAACCTGAACATATCCGGATTCAGATAGCCGAAATAGATGGCATACAGCCCTCCTCCCATTCCTGCAAGGAATGAGGAGATGGTAAACGAAAACATTTTAAAATATGCTCCGTTGACTCCCATTGAATTAGAGGCGATTTCGTCTTCCCTAATGGAAATGATGGCTCTTCCGTGGGAAGACTTAATCAAATTGCTGATAATAAATAAAGTAATGATGACAAATCCAAATACCCAGGCAAATTTGATGATGGCGTCGTAGATAAAATTGCCGGTATTGGAAAACGAAGGTATACCCTTGAGTCCGGACGCTCCTCCCGTCAAATCCCCGAGATTCACCATCAAGACCCGGATAATTTCACCAAAGGCCAGCGTAGCTATTGCCAGGTAATCCCCACGCATTCTCAAGGTTGGAAACCCGATAATGATGCCAAAAACCGCCGCTACAAGCCCCCCGAAAATAATTGCGGCGAACAGCGGTATACCCAGCTTCATCATGGCTATTGCGGTAGTGTACGCGCCGACGCACATGAAACCGGCTTGTCCCAGCGCAAGCTGGCCTGTAAAGCCGGTAATAAGGTTCAAACTCAGAGCAACGATGCAATACATGCCGGCTACTGTCAATATCTGGGCATTATATTCATCGATAATCCCGAAAAGGATTAACAGGCTTAAAATTGCAAAGATGATCAGTGAGGTAGCCGATAATATTATTAGATTTTTAACCATTTTATTCATATCGCCGCTACCTACACTTTCTCTCTGATATTGCGCCCAAGAAGGCCGGAGGGTTTAATAATCAAGATAATGATAAGTATCCCAAAAGCTACCGCATCAGCCAAGGTAGAAGTAATATACCCCTTTGTCAGGGTTTCGGCAATGCCCAGGATAAAACCTCCCAGGACAGCGCCGGGTATACTGCCTATGCCTCCAAGCACCGCCGCAACAAAGGCTTTCAAGCCCGGAATCATCCCCATCAGGGGCTCCACCTGCGGGTAGGCACTGGCAAAAAGGATGCCGGCGGCAGCGCCCAGAGACGCCCCGATTGCAAAAGTAAAGGATATAACCCTGTTTATGTTTATACCCATCAAAAGAGAAGCATCCATATCAAAGGATACCGCCCTCATGGCTTTCCCTATTTTTGTATTTTTAATGATGTAATTCAGAATGATCATCAGCGTTACTGAAACACCGAAAACAATGACCTGCATCATATTGATCCTTACGCCGAAGAGCTCCAGCCTGTTTAAGTTCATGGTAGGGAACAGTCTTGGATTAGGACCCATAAAGGGTACGACCCTGGCTCCGTTTTCAAGGACAATTGAAACGCCGATTGCCGTGATTAACGCGTTGATACGAGGAGCGCTTCTTAAAGGCTTGTAGCAGGTCTTTTCAATAAACACCCCGGTGAGAGCGCAGACGGCCATCGAAATCGCAAAGGCAATCAAAAGGGTAACCGGGCTTACTCCCATTGCTCCAAGAATAAAATAGCCGGCAAAAGCACCCAGCATTAAGATATCGCCATGGGCAAAATTAATCAGCTTAACGATGCCGTACACCATGGTATACCCAAGCGCAATCAGGGCATACACGCTTCCAAGCGAGATACCGTTGAACATTTGCTGCAAAAATTCCATCACATCACCCCTCATAACATTAATAATGGGAGAGTTTACTCTCCCATTATTTTAACCTGTTTTCTGCTTAACATTATACCTGAAATATTACGCGTTTTTGGTAATTCATGCATGCTATGGTTCAACTTTTCCTGCAAAGCTTATGTCCAGCTTGCCGTCCTCTTTCTTAATAACCTTGGTCATAACGATGGCTTTGATGGGTACCCTGTTTTCACCGAACTTGATATTTCCGGTTACCAGTTTCTTATTGGTTTCCATCATGGCAGCCTTTATTTTCTCAGGATCTGTTGCCGTGCCCGCTTTTGCTATAGCATCACACAGGATATAAGTGGAGTCATACGCAAGGGCGGCAAGAGCATTCGGTATAATCTTGTATTTCTCCTGATATTTGGCAACAAACGCCTGTACTTCCGGGTCATCGGCATCTGCAGCATAGTGATTGCTGTATATGGAGCCTACAACCTCGTCACCTGCGTTATTTGCAATTTCATCCCAACCGTCGGCGCCAATCATGGTAGCGTTGATTTCAAGCTGCTTAACCTGTTTGGCCATAAGCGCAACCGTATTGTAATAATCCGAGATGAACAACACATCAGGGTTGGAGGCTTTCAGTTTGGTGAGCTGCGCTGTGAAGTCCTTATCGCCTTTTGCATAGGATTCTTCAACTACAGTCCCGCCCAGCTTCTTGAATTCATCTCCAAAGCTGTTCTTGAGGCCAACTGAATAGTCGTTGGTATTGTCGAACATGATAGCGGCGGTTTTTGCCTTAAGTGTTTCGATGGCGTACTGGGCTACAACAGGTCCCTGGAAGCTGTCGTTGTAGCAGGCCTTGAAAATGTAATCACCAGCGTCTGTCACCGTATCGTTGGTTGACGAAGGAGAAATCATGATGATTTTGCGCTGCTGGGCTTCCTCGGTTATTGCAAGGGAGCATTTGCTGGTAAGTGCGCCGATCAGCCCCACAATCTTTCTCTGGGTGGCAAGCATTTTGAATGCGGTTACCGTTTTTTCAGGATTGTTTTCGTCATCCTCGATAAATACTTCTACCTTTTTGCCCAGGATACCGCCGGCAGCATTGATTTCATCCACCGCCATCTGTATGGCATCTCTGGATTGGGTTCCATAGGCGGAGACATCACCGCTTATGGGCTGAACAGAACCGATCTTTATGGTGTCGCCACCCGCACCTGCGCCGCAGCCGGAGAACAGTGAAACCGCCATAACGACAACTACTGCCAAAGCTAATAATCTCTTCATTTTACATCCTCCTTAAATTCATAAAATCAGATATTCGTCAAATAAAAAAAACAAAGACGAGTAAACTGGTCTACAAGCGTCGTTGCCCGGTTTCTCATCTAAACTCTTCATTCTCAGCTTATCTTATTTTATGTAATGTGATAGAAATTATTATATAATACTATTTGCCAGTTTGACAAGTAAAACTTTCATTTTTTTATAATTTATTTATCTTGTTTATATTTCCATTTAATGTACATTATGCTGTAACTCCCTATATGATCATGTTTACTGCAATTCCCCTAATTGTATATTCCATATTTCGACAATTTGTTTGCGAAATTGCATGCCTTCTATCCTTCATTTTAAGTTCCAATAAATCATCGGTATCTGAATATTCCTTTTATTTCGTAGCAAAATAAACAATACCATTGAGAAACAGAGGATGTTTTATGGAATATATTTTTTTCTGGATATCGGCCGCGGCAGCCATACTGCTGCTTACAGCCGTTGCAATTTTCAAAGGGATCAGACTGCCGGCATGGATCATCGGAATTGCATCCGTCGCCTATTCCATGGTTTTCGAAATCGCCCTCGGAGACAGGCTCGGGCTATATTATTATATAAGCCCGGAAAAATCAACACTGTATATACTTCTGGGTGCGCTATTCATTTATCCGCCGCTGAACATCGTTTATGCGGTTTTTTTGCCGGAAAGCCTTCGAAAAGCCCTCATTTATACTGCCATCTGGATTGCAGCCATGCTGGTGTTTGAATATGCAAGCCTGCTGACACGGACAGTAGTACTGGTCAGGTGGAAACCCCTGCCCTGGTCCGTCGTAACTTATGCCATTACCTATGCATGGGTCCTATTATTTTACAGGTATCTTTCTAGATCATTGCGCCACTTCGGCTCCTCGCGATGACGTCCGCAGAACTTTGAAAGAGTAGAGGCGCACATTGCGTGTCCACCTTTACCATTCCATGTTTGCATTTGCTGTTACAGGCGGACGGCCGATGGCCGCCCTCCTGCATCGCCTATCTTCCCAGCTTCTCGGGTTTTATAATGAACCTGCTGAAAAGTGCGCCGATTTTTGATATATTTACAGGCGAGTGATACAGCAACTGCTTTATCCCCGGTAGGCCAATTGCGGCAACTACCTTGTCATAATCCTTATTGGTCATGCTGTCAAATGCTTTTCTGAACTGCCGCATTTCAAGATTTCTTTTAATGATTTGTTTTATTTGCCTGTCATAAGGCAGTCCCTCAGCGATGGACCGTGCGGCGGCGACTCCGGTGACGGCCCCGTTGAAATGGCCGAAGCCTAAAAACGGATCCAGACCGCCTGCGGAATTGCCTATGAAGAAAATATTGTCCAGGCGCAGCGGATATACATATCCCGCCCTGTGCTCCATCTTGAATTCTTCAACAATCGTATACCTTATATTCTCGGTATCAAGGAAAAGTTCCCAGTAGTGATCGACTTCCCGCTCATTGATTTCGTCGGCAATCAGAATCAAGGATGCTTTGCTCCGGCTGAAGGGAGTCAGATAAGCATATCCGTTCTTAAGATAATCCTTGTTGACCCACATGGTGAGCGCTTCAGGGTCAAAATCCCCGTGTACCACGGCGCCTCTGACGATTCCTTTGAACCATTCCTGCCAGATACCCAGTTCCTGGGCTTCAGAATAATTACCGCTGGCAACGGCTACATAGTCATATTCCTGTGAAAGCTTTTTGTAGTCACCCAGTTCGCTAAGCCTTATCTCCGTATTGTTCAGTTTGTTCAGCAATTGCACCTTTGTGCTGTCGTCATCCGCCGTATTCTTCAGAAAATAGCCATGCGTGCCTTTGATTTCCGTTGTCACATTGGGAGAATGGTGGATGAGATTACGTATTATTCCCAGAGGTTTAATCTCTATATTTAAATACTTTTTAAAATATTTCAGGGAATCATATACCGGCCGGTGGCTGATATTGATAATTGCAGTTACATGATTTATCGGCTCGCCGATATAAGGGTTCCGTTCATAAATCACCGGCCGTATTCCATACCGCTCCAGTTCATGGGCGCAGCACAGTCCTGAAAGACCGCCGCCGATGATTGCAACCTTCATGAATCCTTTCCCCCGTATTTGTCCAGAACTTTAAACCATATATAAAGCAGGACCGCTATCAGACTCGCTAGCAAGCCATATACAACCAGGCTCATCCGTTCAACTCCCTTTTCGTAAAATTACATCTGCTGCCCCGGAGCTACCGTTCCTGGAATTTGGGTTTTGTCGGCATTATTTTTGTGACGATCCACGGCGTTACCTCCAGCTTTTCTATTTTTTGCTGAAGCTTGACCACGGCGCGCATTTCATCATCCCTCAGCTGTGTGAAAAGCTGCCTTATTTCCGGGTTCCTTATCTCAATAATATTCCGGTTGTAATAATCCTGGCTGGATATCCTGCAATAGAGCAAATCCTTGTAAATATCAATATCCTTCATAACCTCTCCCGAAAACCTAGCCCTGGATGTTCAATTTAATCATTTTATCCTTCAATAGAGCTATATGCTCCCTTGCATCATTTTCAAATTCCTTCAGCATCGAATAAATCTCAGGTTTTTTCTTCTTTCCCTCAATCGCTTCGACATATCCGCGGTATTTCGTCAGCATCAATTCTTCCCTTTCGACGGAATGATAGAAAATGATGCTTAAAACATACTCCTGCCTTAGCTTTTCCATTTACGCCTCCCATATTCCGTACGAATATACGGCATCATACATCATACTTATCTTTCCATTTCTGCGGCGGATTTATTCTTTTGGTTTTCCGCAAAGCTTTCATATTTTTCTTGAAAGATGTAAATATTACACATAGAATCGAATACTGCAACGAAGGTTTGCGGTACGAATAAAGGAGTATATATGCCGTCCTCTCAAAAAGTCAACCAGCCCCTGGAAAAGGGCAGAATCTCCGCATTTCAGTTCGGTTTGCTGGGAATCACCATGGTTATCTCAACCGCAGACGTTTTCCTCCCTGCCTATGTTGCGCAAGAGGCGCAGCAGGATTCCTGGCTGTCGGTACTCTTCGGCACGGCGTCCTCGCTGATTATCTCAATACTTTTCATCCTGCTGGCAAAAAAATTTCCCGGCAAGACGCTGGTGGAGTATTCCGTCGAACTACTTGGAAAAGTGGCGGGAAAGCTTGTCGCTTCCCTTTTCATCCTTTACATGCTGGTGCTTGGATACTCTGTTATAAGACAGTTGGGCGACATTTTCGTAACTTCCTTCAATCCGGATGGCCCCTTGATTATCTACAGCGTAATAACTACTCTGGTTGCTGCATACGCAGTACATAACGGTCTGGAGGTCATCGTCAGGGTAAATCAGCTCATCCTTCCCTTCGGACTGGGGATCCTTGGCTTTATCTCACTGGTAAATATCACCGAAACCGATCTGACCAATTACCTTCCCATTCTGGAAAACGGAATTGTCCCGCCGCTGAAGGGTGCCGTCCTTATACAGGCCTGGCTGCTGGAACTCGTTATTTTATTGCAGTTTGTACCCTTTGTACAAGATAAGAAAAATATAGGCAAAAGCTTTACACTGACCAACCTTGTATTAGGTTTCAGCATGCTGCTCGGCACATTAACAATCGCAGTATTCGGGAAGCTCACTTCCCAATTGATCTATCCTGCGCTGGAATATGTACGGTATGCAACGATCGGAGAGTACGTTAAGAATCTGGATATTACAATTATGGGGGTATGGATTATCGGTCTCTTCATAAAGGTCACCATACTGTATTACGGGGTAGTACTAGGCATTTCACAGCTTTTCGGTTTCAAATCCTATAAGCCGATGATCGTTCCCGTGGGTCTTCTTTTCATCACTCTGTCGGTATCCGCTTCCGAAAGGGTAATCACGGTTTTCAATTTCGGTCATTTTACATTTCCCTTCCTCAGCTTTTTTATGGCCTTCTTTCTTCCGCTGCTGCTTTTTTTAGTATCCCTTGTCAGAAGGAAGAAGTCGTGAAACCCGTCCGAGGCGCTTTTTATTTTCTTAAATGGGCGTTAAATACAAAATTTGACAAGGGTTCAAAGACCTTTTCGATGATTTCGCCGGGAGCAGGAAAGTCCCAGTCTGTTAATCCGCTGATGGCGTAAATCATTGCAAAGGCCATTAGCACAGAATAGACCGGAATCTCCTTATACTGCTTTTTTTTAATAAAATATACGATTTGCAACACAGCCACAGCAACAAATCCAATGACCAGAAGCGCGACCATACGATAGCCTCCTATCCCCTAGCTATATCCTCCACAATTCTGCGATACGTTTATTTGTATATACTCTTTAATAGCTTGCCTGTTCTTTCAATGGTCACATCTACCTCATACTGGATTTTTACATCGGGAAAATATTTTTCATCCCAATTATCCGCCCCTATTTTTTTCCAGACCTTCGGATGCTTTTTGTGAAGAAGGTTTCCAAAACCAAATACATCCGCTTTATATTCTTTTTGGATTTTTTCTGCGGAAGCCTCCATCTCCCTCTTTATATCCTCTGAAAATTCCTCTTCAATTTGCTCAATGACGTCCTGCTGCCTTACATCATGTTCCGATGTTTGTTCCACCAGGGTCCCTCTTGTATCCACTTTAACAAGAAAAATGATATCTTCGTCCTTTACGCTCACTTCAACCGAAGTCTTGCTGAAATTGTTCTCGTAGGACAAATCTCCTTCCGCCACGTCGGTAATGATTGTCCCTACCTCAATATCTCCGGTGATCCATAAATATCCCCTCGTCTCCTTGGCATCGATCCACCCTTGCATTTTGCCCCCTCGGAAAACAGCGCAGCCTTCCAGATTCACAATCGGTATCTCCTGGCCTACAAGTCCCATTTTCTCGTACTCCTGCCTCGGCGCGGAAAAGGTCGTTCTTTTTTCATAAGTTTCAGCGATTTTCCCTGTGACGTAATTGCCGTATTCTTCCGCATGGGATACCAGAAAATCCTTGGCATCGGCCACATAGGTTTTGGACCAGTCAGGCGCGCTGTTGATAATTCCGATAATTTCCCTGGAAAGGTCGTTTTGTATGTTGGCCGGTGCCTGTAATATGGCAAAAGCCGTATCCTGGGCTACAAGGACATAACTGTTGAAACGCACCTCCCTGTTTCTTGAAAAGAAATCAATGACTTCATCCATTTTTCCCCTGGCTGCTTTCTGTCCGATGATGATAACGGTATTATGAATCCAGGTCAAATGTTTCATGGAGACAGCTCTGAGATTTTTGGAGGCATCCATTAGATTTTTCCCCACCGCTGTGCCTATCCAGGCAAAAGAGCGAGTGGGCGTTGCAACGGCAGAGCCTTCAGGCTGTATTGACATTACGGTGATACGGATATTTCCGTCAGACTCCAGGTCAACGCCGGTCATTGTGACAATGCCTATTTCATTAAGCTCTGTTTTTCCCCAGCAGCCGGTCAGCAGTGACAGCATTGCGAATACAAGCAAACCTGCGAGAGGTTTTTTTCCGGTCATACCCTTTAACCTCCTCCGGTTTTCCGGGACTCCGGCCGGATATCCTTTTTCATTCTGTGGGGATTGTTCTTTTGAATGAAGGATGGACGCTTTGTCATCGTCCAGATAGGAGCCATAATTGCAGAATCCTTCAAATCGCTAAACGAAGAGGAAGTAAATGGGGCAAGGTAAGGAACGCCGAAGGACCTCAGGCTTGCCAGATGAATCAGCATAACAAGCAGTCCCATGATAATCCCATAGATGCCAAACACTGCTGCCATCAGCATGAAGGGGAATCTCAGGAGCCTGAATGTTATGGCTGAATTGTAAGTGGGTATTGCAAATGAGGCAATCCCGGTAAGGGCAACGACAATAACCATCGTCTGGGATACAATTCCGGCCTGTACGACTCCCTGTCCTATGACAAGTCCTCCCACGATGCTTACGGCAGATCCTACCGGCTGTGGCAGCCTTATTCCGGCTTCCCTCAGCAGTTCAAAGGTGAATTCCATCAGTAGGGCCTCAATGATTGCCGGAAAAGGTATTTCCGCCCGGGAACGCGTAAACGTAACGAGCAAGGAAAGCGGAATCATTTCCTGATGAAAGGTGGTCATCGCTATATAAAACGAAGGGCCAAGCAAGGAAATTCCAAACGCAAGATATCTGAGGATCCTGAGCAAAGTGGAAAAATAGAAGATATAATAGTAGTCCTCGGCGGCAACAAGAAAATCGGCGAAGGTCACAGGCAATATCAAAGCATTTGGGGAACCGTCAATGATAACGACAACCCGCCCTTCCGCCAGAGCGGCGGAACACTTGTCCGGCCTTTCCGTCAGCACCATTAGCGGAAAAGGTGAAAATGCGCTATCCTCAATGTATTTCTCGATATAGCTGCTGTCCTGTATGATATCGACATCAATCCTGCTGATTCTTGTTCTTACTTCATCGACAATTTTTTCATCCACGATTCCGCTTATGTAGGAAATAACAACCGATGTGCTGCTCAATCTGCCTACTTCAAGCATTTCCAGCTTCAGATCGGGTGATTTTATTCTTTTTCTTACCAGGGAAGCATTGGTTCTCATGTCCTCCACAAACGCCTCATGGGGTCCTTTTACCACTGTTTCAACCCGGGACTCCGACACCGCTCTCCCCACTTCACTCTTTAAATCCGCTACCAACGCTGTGTTGCTGCCATCGATAAAAAGTGCGCAATAGCCGATAAGGAGCTTATTGACCACATCCTTAAAAAGATGGAATTCCTGGGTCTGATAGGAATAAATGGACGCGGCCGCCAACTCAGGAATCCGGATTTCTCCTTGGAAACGGCTATCTGCACCGGTTATCCTTAAGTCTGCCATTAAGGGTTTAAGAAAATATTCATTTACAGATTCCTTTTTGATCAGACTGCCCAGATAAACGGCAAAGCAAGGAGTCTTGCCCTCGCCCAGCTCCAGTCTTCTGATGATGAAATCGGAACATTTCTTGAACAAATCGCTGATATACTGCATATCGGAATCCATGCAGCCGGATATTTCCGCGCTGGAATATGCCTGCTCACTTTGTTTCTCTATCTGCTCCAGCTTTTTTTGAAGTCTGTTACCGCCTTTTTTCTTGTTTTTTGCAATGTCCCCTACCTGTGTAGGATATCGGATTACCCTGAATTTTTTCATATTTTCCGCTGAAGGCGCTCCTTTATTTACTATTAAGTTTGCCAACAAGGCAAGGATAATATTCAGAATGGAACGATTTCTCCGTTGTAAAACAAATAGATAAATTTTTCCTGTACCTTTTTCCCTGTGATGGATTCAAGGGCTTTAACATAGTAATCGATCTGTATGCCGTAAAGCTCCTTGATCCGGTTGATCCCCGAAGCAGGTACATAATCCGTTTTATAGTCCACCAGGATAAGCCCTTCCTGTTCTTCAAAAAAACAATCGATTACTCCCTGCAGCAGTACCGTTTCGCCGGCATACAGGTCCGAAGGCATGTCACGGTATACTTCCGTACACTCAAGCTCAATATTGAAAGGCGTCTCACGATTAACTGCTCTAGACGCCAGCAGCCTCTGACCCAAACCGGAAAGGAAAAAGCCGGCAATCCGCCTTTCATTAACAGCCTCTGCCTCCTGCGGCGTCAGGAATTCTTCCTCCACCATGCGGGACGCCTGGCTGCGGATCTCGTCGGCAATTTCTGCACTGCTGGCGCCTTCCTTAAGTAAACGTTTCATTTCTCCTAATTCCAGGTGCTGCATGACGAAATGCATTACAGACCCCTTCTCACTCGGGCTCAAGCCTTTGGCCGCCTCCATGAATTGAGGCCTGGCTGCGATGGGAGGCAGCTGCAGCTCGATGGCAGGCTTTTCATCGGAGGACACAAGATTAAAAAGCCTTTTCAGCTCCGTAACCGATAGTTTGGCAGGTATTTCACCCGATTTTTCGTAGGTATACCGCCATTCCAGCCTTTTTTTCACATCTTCAAAACCACCTGCACCGTCCTTGTCCGGCGTTTGCCCCGAAAGCCATTGAAACAGCTCTTCTGCAGATTTCTGCTCCCTTCCTTTTCCTGCGCTTGCGTCATTGATGCTTGAAACCCGGACCGCAAAGCAGAGGGACGGTTCTTTTGTATCCGAAAATTCAACCAAACCATGTTCCTCTTTTCCCAGGCCGGACAGGGCGGGACCAATCCAATCCAGGTATGTTGCCGCCTTCAGCATGTCGAATTCCTTTAGCCGGGTTCCGGCTTTTCCCGCACATTTCAGCCAGCCGGCGGCCGCTTTTGCATAATCCTTGACTGCGCCCGTGATTATGAGCTTTTCTCTCGCCCTTGTGAAGGCTACATACAAAATCCGCATTTCTTCAGAAAGTGTCTCCTGCCGGATTTTATATTTAATGGCCTGCTTGCTGATCAGCGGCCAGGTGATCCTTTTTTCCGTATCCACAAGATCAGGTCCGAAGCCAAGCTCCTGATGCATCAGTATTTTACCGTTCAAATCCTGAAGATTGAATCTCTTTCCGCAGCCTGACACAAACACCACCGGAAATTCCAGACCCTTGCTTTTGTGAATGCTCATAATCCTTACGACATTTTCATTCTCACCCAGGATCTTTGCACTGCCCATATCTCCGCCGCCGCTTTTCAAACGTTCAATGTAGCTGATGAAATTGAACAGGCCTTTGTAGCTGGTCTCTTCATACTGCCGTGCTCTTTCAAACAGCATCCTCAGGTTTGCCTGGCGCTGCGGGCCTCCGGGAAGGATTCCCGCATAGCTGTAGTACGAGGTTTGCGTATATAGGTACCAGATCAGCTCGTCAGTAGACATGTACATTGCTTTGCTGCGCCATTCGCCAAGATCATTAAGGAATTTTGCAGCTCTATCCGCAGTGCTTCCAGGACAGCCGGCCGAGTATTTTTTCATCGCTTCATAAAAGGGCATGTCCCGGTCCGCTAATCGAATATCCGCCAGCTCATCCGCCGAAAACGAACAGACGGGGGACCGCAGGACGGCGAGGAAAGGTATGTCCTGCAGCGGATTATCGATGATACGCAGCAAGGATATAACCGTCTGGATCTCCACTGTTTTGAAATATCCGGTGCCTGTATCGGCATATGCCGGAATCCCTTGCAGGCCAAGCTCTTCCGAAAAAATTCCCGACCAGTTCCGGGTAGTCCGAAGAAGTATTACAATGTCTCTATACTCTACATTTCTGTACCCGTTCAGCTTTTTATCATATACTTTGAAAGCGGGATGGTCCGGCGAAGCTCCCATCAGCTGCCTTATCCTTCCCGCAACCGCCGCAGCCTCCGCTTGAATGGCATCCGGACGTTCATTTTCATCCTGCTGCGCCGTACCTTCATCCCCATCCTCAGGTTCAGGGCCGCCGCCGTTCTCGTCCTGATTAGCTCCGCTGTCCGCCAGATCAATTATATTAACCTCCACAGTCCATGGGGATGGTTCTCCGATAATACATGGAGACGTTTCTCCTGTCTCAGAGAATTCAACAGAAGCGTCCCCGGGTGTTTCCACAGAGGTTATCATTGATTGCCTGCCGGGCTGGCTGAGGGACACAGGGGAACCGTCCCCCTGTGTTGCAGGGAAAACAGCTCCCGGGTTTAATGCTTCCTCGTCGGTATAGTCCAGTTCTCCTACCAGTTCCGACATGATGCGTTTGAAGATGAAATTGGCGCCGTTGATGACTTCATGGCGGCTGCGGAAATTTTTATAGAGAAGAATGCGCATATTTTCCGAGCCCGGTTCGGAAGGATAGCTGTTGTACTTGGATAGAAAAAGCTGGGGCCTGGCCTGCCTGAACCTGTATATGCTTTGTTTGACGTCCCCCACCATAAAGATGTTGGGCTGTCCCGCCCTCGCCCGGGATATCGTATTGATGATCACTTCCTGGATAAGATTGCTGTCCTGGTATTCGTCCACCAGGATTTCTTCATATTTCTCCCTCAGCTCCAATGCGACCCCGGAAGGCTCGCCGTCCGGGAGCAATATTTCCAGGCACAGGTGCTCCAGGTCGTTGAAGTCCAGCAACGCCTTTTCCCTCTTTTTCGCCTTGAATCTCTCACCGAATTCGGCAGTGAGCCGGGCAAGGGCTTTAAACACAGGGTAAATCCTCCGGAATTCCCTTATTGCTTCATCCGAGGCTACATTGAATGTACCTTCAATTATCTTGGACAGCCTGTCCTTTACTTCCTTCCTGGCCGCCTTCACCTGCTCCTGGGCTTCCGCATCGGCGTCTTTGCCGCACCGGGGCAGCCTGCCGGGTTCAAATGCGTTGAAGGCCCGGTATAAATCGTCCCAGCCGGAAGCTGAAGCTTCGGCTTCGGACAATCGCTTAAGCAGCGCTTTGAGCTGCCTGACATCCTCATCAAGGCAGCCTGCATAAGGTTCCAGTCCATTTGCCCTGTTGGCGGCCGACAGGGCGCCCTCGGAAATTCCCAGCAATCCTTTTATTTCGGCCGACACACTCTTTATGATAACTTTTCCCCATGCCGTTTCACACAGATCGGTATCCTCGGGAAGATTGAATTCTTCGGTATGCTCCTCCAGCCATTGCAAAGGCCAGGGATGGCTCTGGACAAATTCATGGAGCGCCAGGACAATTTCCTGCAGCGCTTCATCGCTCTTTGCACCCCCATAACATTCCACAAGCCTGTAAAAATCCCTGCCGGTATTTTCATCCTCATATTTGTCCTCAAACAGCGCTTCCAGGATGTCCAGCTTCAGCAGCATGGTTTCGGTATCATCCGCAATCCTGAACACCGGATCCAGCCCGATCCGGTGGAAATTGCCGCGGACAACCTCCAGGCAGAAGGAGTGAAGGGTGGTTATGCTGGCCTTTCCCAGAAGGGTCAGCTGCCTTTGCAGGTGCTCCGAGGAGGGATTAGCCTCCAGGGCGTCTTCCAGTGCAAGTCCTATTCTTTCCCTCATTTCGGCGGCAGCGGCATTGGTAAAGGTGACGACCAGCAGCGTATCCAGATCGATGGGGTTTGCCGGATCCGAAATCTTCCGTATGATCCTTTCCACAAGCACGGCTGTTTTCCCTGCGCCGGCCGCGGCTGCCACCAGCAGATTGCATCCTTTCCTGGTGATTGCTTCCAGCTGTTCTCTCGTCCACTGCGCCCCACTCATGCTCCCGTTCCCTCCCCGCGGTTCTTCCCTTCCTCCGTTTCGCTGCGTATGAGCCGCCAAACGTCTTCATCCTTGATGTCATTAAGAAATCTATAATTGTTATCTGCTACGGCAGGGTCAAACTGGCATACGGAAGAATAGCTGCAATAGGCGCATGCCGTACCTGCTCTTTTTTTATAAGGGCTTATTTTTGCATTCCCCCGCAATATTTCCTCCCCGATACGCATCAGCGTCGTTCTGACATGCTTCCGCAAATGGCTGAACTGCTCTTCGGTGGCAGCCGACGATTTCCCAAGAACGCCGCCTTTGTTGAGCCTTGCCGGAATGATCAGCGAGTCGCCGTCAATCTGCCTGTCCATTTCCTTGACAAGCCTGACGTCTGCCAGCAGCAAGCCTTTCATTTTGAGCTGCTTCATGATGGCCCTTTCGATGTCCTCTTCGGTACTCAGCCGGTCTCCCCTCACCACGGGATCATCAAGTCTGAAATAGAGTACGCCGCCGGGGAGGAGATTCTTCCCTTTTTCATTCCCCAGCACCGCATCCATATAGGTAAGAAGCTGAAGCTGAAGCCCGTAATATACATCGGCCAGCTTTAAGGCTTTGCTGCCGGATTTGTAATCAATGATCCGAAGGTAGGTACCGTCTCCGTTAGTCATGGAGTCGATCCTGTCAATTCTGCCTGTAAGGCTTAAGCTATCACCGGAAGGCAGCCGGATAACGATGGGAGGATACTGTCCGTATTCTGAAAATTCCACCTCATAGCCGACAGGCTCAAAGCCGCTGCGCTTCATGTGCTCGGAAATTGTAAGCACGGCCCTTGTCACGATCCGTTTCAGTCGTGCGGAAAGATAGACATAGCGTTTGGAGCTGTTAAAAATCGTCCCCGAGGTTTTTTCCAGCATCCCGTCGATAATGGCCGAAACCTGCGAGCCGCACCAATCCTTTTCAAGAGTACGCCAGCTTATTCCCTTTGCGGCCACCAGCCGTGAAAACTCATCCAGGACGTTATGCATGAAAGTCCCCACATCCACAGGATTCAGCCGGAATATGCTTCTCTCCTCCGCTTTCAGACCATACCGGACATAGTAGGAAAAAGGACAGGAAGCATAGGTTTCCAGCCTTGAAATGCTTGTATTCAGCGGATTCCCATACAGACTTGCCGCTCTGGCGGTATTCATCCGTTCCGGCTGGTTGGAATATCCCAGGCCTGCCAGCATTGTACCGCATCGCTCCCGCCAGGCGCCATGGTTTTGAAACCATTGGAAAACCTCCTGCCATAACGGGCTTGTCTCAAAGCCTTCAAACCGTCTTCTGACGCTGGCCACAAGCTCGTTGAAGGCGGGTACGGGCGCGGCAATAAGCCCGATTTCATCCTCCTCCGTTTTTATGCCGGATATATCGCTTGTCTCACGGATTGCCGGAAAAATCCTTTTTATGTCCGAAATCAGCCTTGACGGCCGTAAGGCTCTCCCATCCCTGTCCGCAGCCGGGAAGCTCAACCGTAAATATCCGGAAGGCGTGGCAAGGGAGGTATATACAAGGAATCTTTCCTCCAGCAGCCTGTATCTGGAATCCTTCGCCAACTGGATCCCCAGGCTTTCCAGCCTTCCTCTCTCTGCGTCGGTCAGTATCCCTTCCTCATTTACCGCCGCAGGAAAAACTCCCTCATTTACCCCGAGAATGAATAACGCCTTGATTTCATGGCTCTTGGACCTTTCGACACTCCCCACCAGCACCTGGTCCAGCGCCGGGGGGATAAGCCCGATGGAATATTCTTCGAAACCTGCGGCAAGGATATCGCTGAACCGGCCGATTCCCATCAGATCATCGCCGGAGACTTCAACAATCTGCGTAAGCACCTCCATGGCAATATTCCATACCTGCCTGTATTCGTTTGCCTTATCCAGCTCTCCGGAGGCTGAGAAATAGCAGATCAGGCCGTCTATCCTCTGAGGCGCCTCAATTTCGCACAAAAGGTCGTACAGGGCAGTGCATATCTCGGTTGCATTCCTGCGGCCTCTGGTTTTCCGGCGGAATTCCGCCAGGGGACCGGCCAATTGCATTCTTGCCCTGTTGACCGCTTCCATGGACTGCTGTTCATAGCTGCCGCTTTCTTTTTTATTTCTGCCGAATTCCAGCCGGACAGGCCATTCCTGCTCCTGTATCCATCTGCTTCCTTTTATGCCGCAGGCCAGGACATAGTTCTCCAGAACATCGGAGTTCTCACGGTCAATGTTGGACAGTCCCGACTTGATATAACGGAAAACCGCTTCATAGGACCAGCTGGTCTTAAAAATCTCAAATACGGAAAGGATAAGTATAATCAACGGATGGCCCGTAATATCCCTCTTCTTATCAATAAAGCAGGGAATACCATATTCTTTGAATATGACCGAAATCACTTTTTCATAATTGTCGAGATCCCTGCAGGTCACTGCGATATCCCTGTAACGCAAACCGCTCTCCCTGCACAGCTTTATCGCTTCCCTGGCTGCGGCCTCCACTTCTGAAAACATATTGGCGGCGGCAAAAATGGAAATGCTCTCCGTGGTGTCGGCATATTTGCGGTACGGGTAAGAAAACAGGCTGCGCTCAAGATGCCCCAGTGCAGGGTTTGAACTGAACCTGCCCGGAGTGGCCTGCCTATTGCCGCCGCTTTGTCCAAGCCTGAGCGGGAGGTCAATTTTTACATTTGCCTGCTGCGCCAGCCGTTTAAGCCTGTCCGCTGTGTTCCTTACAGGTACGAAAACCATTCCGGGGATTGTATCCAGGTCGGTCTCAAGGCAGTCAGTGCACAGGCATATGTTGACGCTTTCCGCTTTGACCAGAAGCTTCTGGATCACCTTGAATTCCTGGGGCGTAAACCCGGAGAACTCGTCGATCCAGATTTCGGCATGATCAAACTGTATGGATTTATCCAGCTTTTTAAACAGCTCTGTGAGATCATCGTCAGAATCCATGTATCTTTGATGAATTGCAGCTTCAAAGCCGGAGTAAATCAGGCTCAGGTCCTGCAGCTTGTGCTTCAGGCTCCCGGCTTCGTTAAGTCCGTCCAAAGACTCCTTCAGCATTTCGGGGGTCAGATCATATCGTTTGAATTCGGCAATCATTTTGGACATGGCGCCGGCAAAGCCCTTTTGCCTTGCGGCTCCCGAAAATACGCACAGCTCGTCCTTAAGCCTGTCCATAATCCGGAAAAGGATCATGCTTTTTCCTGCAGTATTGATGTGGCGGCGCGCAATGCCCCCGACTTCGTTGAAAACCCTGTAAGCCATACGGCGGAAGCTAAGGACCTCCGCCCGCAGCATGCCTCCTTTTCCGGCAACCTTGCTCAAGCTTCGCTCCGCCTGCAGGGAAAACTGCTCCGGCACAATCAAAAGGATTTTGTTTTGCTTATTTTTCAGGCTGTCTTTTATGCTTTCCAGGCAATAGTGCGTTTTCCCGCTGCCGGCCCGTCCGTATATCAGCCTCAGGCTCATAGGCCACCCCTTAATTCAATAATACATAAATTCTACCATACGGACGGCGATTTCGCAAAATTACATTATGCCAACTTCAGAATTGAATTATGCCAGTACAATTTTATGGAGATGGCCATCGGCCATCCCCACATATGCGGACGCGCAATGCGCGACCCTATAGGACACTCTTGCCCGCTCTTCCCTATTAAAGCTTCCGGATGGTAAAATTATCATCCAGCAAAACCCAATTTTGCGGAAACGGATAGCCCAATGCCCAATAGCTGATGCCTCTTAAATTATAAGCCTTGACTACATCGAATTTTGCCTGGGCGCTGCGCGCGTCTTCAAACCATACCTCATGCATTCTTCCCTGTGCATCGGTATAGCGGAAAAACGGCGACTCGCTTGTTTTATTGTATTGGATGGCCACACCATGCGCCACAGCACGGGCAACAGCCTCCTGCATGTCGAAGGTCTCGGCTTCCTGTCCCTGGACGTGGGGAAGCAGCCAATCACGGGCATACAATTGGAATCCGAAGAATATCTTATTTGCAGGTATGACCGAAACGGCGTAATTCAGCACCCGGATGATTTCATTCAATGGTGAAATGGCTTGTGGCGGGCCACGCCGATACCCCCATTCATAGGTCATCAAAATTACAAAATCGACAATTCTTCCATGAGCCGCATAGTCATGGGCTTCATATAACAGCCCCATTTGCTGCGCACTGGTTTTTGGAGCCAGCGCCGTTGAAATAAAGAAGCCCTGGGAATGCATGGCGTCTGTCGCACGCTGCAAAAACCGGTTATAAAGCTCGCGGTCAGCCGGAAGCACATTCTCAAAATCAATGTTGAGCCCCCGGTAGCGTCTTTCGTTCATCACGCCCGATATGTTTCTAAGGAGGTTGTCTTGAACCGCCGGATTTGCAAGGATGATATGCGCCAGATTTTCCCCCAGCTCCGTTACGGTAAAGTTCGTTATGCACATCATGGGGATGACATTGTTCGCAAGGGCCGCATTTACGGCAGGCCCATCCGGTATGGCCTGCAGCCCGCCATTCTCCCGGATTCTATATGCAAATGGGCTCAGATACGTTAAATATCTGCCATCCTCGTTAACGATAGGGACTGCATCCGCTCCCAGTTGATAGATATACCCGTTCACCTCGATGGCCGGTCTGGTTTTTCGCGGAATTACCAGCACTGTACCCGGATAGATAAGATTTGGGTTCTCAATAAAGTTCACCTTTAGCAGTCTGTCCAGGGAAACACCATATCTTTGCGCTATCTGCCAGAGTGTCTGGCCCCTCTCCACCGTGTGCCTGACAGCAGGGATATACAACACCTGTCCGGGGTAAATCCTTGAAGGGTCTGTGATTTGATTCGCCTGCTGGATAACTTGAACAGTCGTACCATTGGCCTGCGCGATCCTCCATAAGGTATCGCCTTGCTTTACGGTATAATAGAAGTCCTCCGTGGGTATGACCAACGACTGGCCAACCAGTATCACATTGGGATTCGGCAACTGATTGACGTCCATCATCCGATTCACCGGAACACGGTAAGAAGCGGCGATTTGCCAGAGTGTTTCCCCCGGCTTGACTACATGGATAAGCATTAGCAGTCACTCCATTTTTTCTTCTGTTACTACAGTATTTCACAATGCCGCGGTATGTGAACAAATTCGAAGAAATGTCTTAAATCGGTTATTTCCTGTCAAGTTTCATCTTGAGGAAGCCGATATAAAAATTGAGATGTGCACAATTTTAAAGAGGTGTGTCTCACGGCGGATCTAAGCTACGGACGGCGGCGTCTGCCGGGATCAAACATTTTTATCTCATACTATGCAAGGAGGCGTATCCTATGAGAATCGATAGTTCAACCATAGCGATGGCTGCATCCAGCTCTCAGATCGAGCGGAGCTATAGGGAAGAATCCCTTAAAACGTGGGTCGGCGACAGAAGGCCTGATTTTGAGGGAAAGGAAAACAAATCCGGTCTGTTTGACGTTCCTGCAGATACCCTTCAGCTCTCCGAAGAAGGCAAAGCCTGGCTGGAAAAGCAGGGGCAGCTCCAGACCGGCGCCGCAGAAGAGGAAGCCGGTATTTCCTTCGAACCCGGTGAAAGTGACAAACGAAAAATCCTGATGCTCCAGAAAATGCTGGAAGCGCTGACGGGCAAAAAATTCAAGTTTATCCTGGCGGACACTGCGAAGCTGGAAAAAACATTTAAGGACAGTAATGTCCAGATTATCCGTGCACAGCCGTTGCAAAGACAGGGGTGGGGGCTCGAGTACGAACTGCACGAGGCTCGCTACGAAAAGCAGCAAATGTCCTTTGCTGCTCAGGGCGTGGTTAAAACTTCAGACGGCAGGGAAATTAACTTTTCGGTGAATTTGAACATGAGCAGGGAATTCGCTTCCCGCACCGATATATCCTTGCGGGCGGGAGATGCAGTCACAGTAGACCCGTTGGTTATAAACCTGAATAACTCGGCGCCCGGCCTCACCGAACGGAAATACAGCTTTGATCTGGACAACGACGGGACAGCGGACCAGATTTCCTTTGTCACGGGTGGAAGCGGTTTTCTTGCACTGGATCTCAACAATGATGCGGTTATCAATAACGGCTCGGAGCTTTTTGGACCCCAAAGCGGCAACGGCTTTGATGAATTGGCCAAATACGATTCCGACAGCAACGGCTGGATTGATGAAAATGATCCGGTTTACGACAAGCTGCGCATCTGGACAAAAGACGAAAACGGTACAGATAAGCTTCTGGCGCTGGGACAGGTGGGTGTAGGAGCTATTTACCTGGGAAATGTGGACACCGCATTCAGCCTGAAGAACAACAGCAACCAGCTGCAGGGTGAAATTGCAAAAACAGGCGTATATTTAAGGGAAAACGGCACCGCAGGTACAATACAGCACATTGACCTGGCAATATAACGAGGCGGCAAATGTCCCCCACCTCCTCTGAGGTAAAGGGACACACCTCTGCAAATAGCGGGGCTCTGAGGATGAGGAATGTCCCTTTTTGAATAGGCAGGGTACCGATTTGGTTTTCAGACAGCGAGCATATCTCCCACCCGGGATGCATCTGCGACCAGCCTCGTTGAAACTGCGGGGGCCACTTCTTATGAAGCTGGGCTGCCTAAAGGCGGTACAGGTTGGTATCCCAACAATTGCATGGACGCGCGGCGATGCGCGTCCATGTCTTTTTAAAGCCCCTACAGCGCGGTTTCATATTTCCTCCGCTGTCCCAGTTTAAATTCCGATACCAGCATACCGGCTAGAATCAAAACGCACCCTATGATTGTTGTTACGCCCAACTTTTCGGTTTCACCAGCCATGTTGGGTATAATCATGGCAAATATGGCTGCAAATACCGGCTCGGCTGTAAAAATCAAAGCCGTGTGCGTAGGTGAAGTGTCCTTCTGAGCGATGGTCTGTCCACCGAAGGCCAGTGCGGTCCCCAACACTGCGGTTACCGCTATTACAATGATAACGGTTGAATTGAACTCAAACGGTTGAAAACCGGTACTCATCCAGACGCCCGTGCTTACAATCCCAGTGAAGCCAATCTGGATAATTGCCAACAATGGCGCATCTTCGCTTGCAGTGAATTTGTCGATGAAAATAATCTGAAAAGCCCAGCATATAGAGCATAAGAACGTCAGAAAGTCGCCCAGGTTGAAATTCATGTTTAGACCGCCGGAAAGGAAAAACAACCCGGCAAATGCAACAATGATGCCGATAAATGAAGCTCTGTCCGGCTTCTTTTTCAAAAGCACCGCAGAAATCAAAGGTACAATAACAACATTAAGGCCTGTAATGAACCCCGAATTGGAGGCGCTTGTGGTGTACAGTCCATTTACCTGCAAAGCCATACCGGCAAACATAAAAATTCCGATAATGCAGCCAAACAGCAGGGTTCTTTTGCTGAAATGCCTGAAGTTCCTGTGAAAAATCACAGCCAGAAAAAAAGCCGCCAATAGAAACCGCAAAGAAAGATATGCAAACGACGGCATAAAATCGAGGATAATTTTCATTAATGGAAAAGATAATCCCCAAACGATTGTTATAATCAAAAGCAGCAAATCTGCCTTAAGTTTCCTTGTCATTTTATCCGCCCTGTACCCGTTGCGCCAGGCGAAGTTGTCCCCATGCCGGTCACAGCACTTTTTGCAGGAACGACCTGGTTCTTTCGTTTTTCGGATTTGTAAATATTGCGTCCGGCGTGCCTTCTTCCTTGATCTCGCCGTTGTCCATAAAGATGACCCTGCTGCCCACTTCGCGGGCAAAGCCCATCTCATGCGTAACCACCAGCATGGTCATACCCTCTCTGGCAAGATCCTTCATAACTTCAAGCACTTCACCCACAAGCTCGGGGTCAAGGGCTGAAGTAGGCTCGTCAAAAAGCATTATCTGGGGCTTCATTGCAAGAGCCCTGGCGATCGCCACCCTCTGCTGCTGCCCGCCGGAAAGCCTGGAGGGGAATTCGTCCTTCTTATCTTCCAGACCTACCTTCTTAAGAAGCCCGACGGCATATTCCATCGCCTCCTGCTTCGGCACCTTTTTAACCGTAACAGGCGCTTCCATGACGTTTTGAAGCGCCGTCATGTGGGGAAACAGGTTGAACCGCTGGAACACCATCCCCAGTTCGGTACAAATCTCGGAAATCTTTTTTTGCGATATTTTGAGCTGGTCTTTACCGTCAGCTCTTTCATCAATCATTTCACCATCGATAAACACTCTGCCGCTGGTAATCCTTTCAAGATGGTTCAGACACCTGAGCAGGGTGCTTTTTCCTGAACCGCTGGGTCCGATGATACACACCACCTCGCCCCTGGCAACCTCAAAGTTTATCCCTTTCAACACCTGGAGGGCTCCGAAGGATTTGCACACGTTTTCCATTTTTACCATCATCTCAGGACGCACCTCCCTATTCATATATGGAATATTTCTTTTCAAGCTTATCAAAGATATAAGTAAACAAAGTTGTCAAGCAAAGATATATTACCGCGGCAGGAATATAAATCACCGCATTGGACTCCCTTGTTGAAATTTGATTTGTGACTTTCATTAATTCTGTCATAGCAATCATTGCAACCAGTGAAGAATCTTTAAGCAATGCGATAAGCTCATTGCCGACAGGAGGTATCAACCGCCTGTATGATTGCGGAATTACAATTCGCTTCATAGCTTGTCCATAACTCATACCAAGTGCTTTGGCTGCTTCCATCTGACCTTTATCTATCGATTGTATGGCGGCTCTGATTATTTCTGCAAGGTATGCCGCAGAATTAAGACTTAATGCTACTAATGCAGCTGGAAATTTTGCCATGGTTAAAGGCGGATAGATCATTGGCAAAGCGTAATAAATAAAAAACAACTGCATTAAAAGCGGTGTCCCTCTGAAAAGCCAAATGTAGAACCAACAAATTCGATCCAAAATCTGATTTTTTGCCAATCGGCCGAGTGCCAAAAATAAGCCTAATATAGCTCCAAAAAATACAGAAATTATTGTAAGTAAAACAGTAAACATTGCACCCTCAAGTAGTGCAGGCATATAACCCAATAATCTGTTGATAAAATCCAAGCTTAACAACTCCCCATATATTTGCTGCTATATTATATCTTTATCTTCCAATGTGCCGGGAAACCCCAGGTCGCCCGGCACATCAGACATATCACAAAATCAATTTCTTCTACTTCAAATTTGCTGTAACATCTTCACCAAACCATTTTTCGGAAATCTTTTTCATGGTCCCGTCATTTTGCATATCAACTAATATCCCATTGGCCTTGTCACGTAATTCCGTATCCTTCTTCTTGAAGCAGAATGCCATTGGCTCGGCTTCCGGGCTTTCCCATGCAAGAGTGTATTTATCCTTGTTGTTAGCTATATAATATTTTGCAACCACTACATCGACAACAATTGCATCAATACGACCCGCATCAAGATCAAGGAAGGGCTGTGTCACCAAAGGATAGGTGCCAAGATTTGCTTCCGCCATATTCCCTTTTTCAATCAGCTCTGTACAAAAATCTTCGGAGGTCGTACCTGCCTGAACTCCGACTTTCTTTTCTTTCAAATCTTCAGGCGCTTTAATTTCAGTATTTGTCTTGTTGGTGACAATAACAAGCTTATTTGCTATATACGGATCTGTCAGGGAGTGCTCTGCCAACCTTTCTTCATTTATACTTACTGAAGAAATAATTACGTCGAACTTATCTGTTTCCAGCGCTGCAAAAATACCGGTCCAATCATTTGATACAAACTCTACTTTTGTTTTCCCGAGTCGTTTCGCCAATTCATTTGCCACATCAACGTCGAAGCCTATTGTGGTTTTTCCATCCGCATCCTTATACTCCATAGGCGGATAACTATCATCCACACCTACGCGCAGTACATTGGAATTGCTTGCGTTACAGCTGGTGAAAACAAATGCGGCAAGAACTGCCAGAGCAGCCAGTGCAAAAAGATTCTTTTTCATTAATATTCTCATTCCTTTTCATCCTCCTTGTAGTTTCTTCCACTTCATTCTGGTAAAGTGGTATTTATAAAAACTATATTATATTAAAACCTGTCCATTTACAATATTGAATATTATATAAAATTTAATAATTTTACATGGTCCAACAGGATGGCATCTATCCGTTCAATTTCTTGAATATGGCGTCTTTCACCTTGCTGCTGATATGTATGTTGTTGCCTCCTTCATTGATCAGCGCTTTTCTCAAGTACTCGATTTCCGCTTCCGTAAGGAAAATCAGCCTGCCTTTCCGGTCGATTCGGACATTGCCGCAGATTTCGGAAATGACCTTATTGGCCGCATCAAGGCTATTGAAGTAATACACATCCTGGGAATCGTCATAAACTCCGCCGTTTTTCTGATAGATCTCCTTGACTGCAGAGGGCTCCATGCCCGCCACTTTGGCTATTTCAATGATTTTGTAAGCGCCCGTATAGTCGATATAGTAGCTTCCTGCCTTCCTCCCCGACATTCTAGCAATGAAGTTGGATTCACTTAACATGTCCGCACTCCTTCTTTCCCACCAAATTCTATACCATTATACCAATGTTATACTTTATGCTCAACAGCAGTATTATTTTCCATATCAACGCCGGCACATCAGACAACCGCATTCTTGCCGATGACAATGGGCCAGCTGGGTTCTCCCTTCAGGTTTCTGCCTCTGGACATCACAACGTTCTTGTCGAGGATGGCATAATCCAGCTGGGAATTCTCGCCGATCAGAGAGCCCTGCATGACGATACTGTTTCTGATCACCGCACCTTTGCATACGGTCACACCCCGGAAAAGTACACTGTTCTCAACTGTCCCTTCGATGATGCACCCATCGGCAATAATGGAATTGACGGCAGCAGCTTCTTCGTTGTATTTTGTAGGAGCTTCGTCCTTTACCTTGGTATAGATTTTCCCGTTTTCAATAAAAAGCTGCCTTCTGATTTCAGGGTCAAGCAGTTCCATATTGCACCTGTAGTACATCTGTATGGTAGAGAAGCCTCTCCAGTAGCCGTTGAACTTGTAGCCGTATATGCCGAGCTTATCCAGCTTCCGGATCAGGATATCCTTTACAAAATCATAATTTCCATGGGCAATGCACTCTTCCAGCAGGGAAATCAAAAGCTCCCGCTTAATAATATAGATTCCCATGGAGCCAAAAACTGTCTCCGGATTTTGCGGTTTTTCCTGTAAATCGGTGATACGGTGGTCCTCCGAAACTTTCACCACTCCCAGCTGGGATAGTTCATCCCTGGGCAGGTCGCCCATGTCTCTGTATGCCAACGTAATATCCGCATTGCTTTCCATATGGAAATTCAGCATATCGTCAAAAAGCACTTTATAGATCCCATTCCCCTGGGCGATAACTACATAATCCTCATTGCTGCGTTTCAGGAAGGAAAGATTGTTATACATGGCGTCGGCGCTGCCTTTGTACCATCCCGTATCATCTCCTGCCAGAGAAGGCGGAAAGATGAAAAGTCCGTCGTATCTTCTGTCCAGATCCCATTCCTTGCCCGAGCCAAGGTGATCCATCAGGGAGCGGAAGCTGTACTGCGTCATTACTCCCACATTGGTTATTCCGGAATTGACCATGTTGGAAAGCACGAAATCGATTGCTCTGTATTTCCCTCCTACCGGGATCGCCGAGCTTGACCGGATGGTTGAAAGGTCTTTCAGCTTATGTTTTTTCCAGCCTGTCAGTATCAGGCCCATGGTATTTGTCATTCGCATTCACTCCCCCTGAAGACATTCTCCCCTGAAGACACCCTTAAGCCGCAGAAGTCCTCCGGCAGGGCATTGTTATCCACCATCACGTTCCGTCCGATTTCCGTTCCGTCAGGCACAACCGCTCTTTCTCCGATGACGGTTATTCCGGAATTATAGATATTCGGTTTGTTTGCATTGATTCTGTTTTCGCCTTTGCCCACGACCACATTGGCTCCGATTTCCACATTTTCACTTAAGATGCACTGCGTGATTTTGCTCCCGGCGCCGATCCTGGAATTGGACATGATGATGGAATCCTCTATTTCAACGCCTTCCTCCACAAACACTCCCGGAAACAGTATGGAATTCCGGACCTTCCCATAAATCATGCAGCCTTCCGCCACCAGGGAGGTCTTGACGCTGCCGCCGGGTCCGATATAATGCGCAGGCTTTACAGGGTTGGGCGTGTATATCTTCCACGAGGGATCGTATAAATTGAATTCGGGAACTCTCTTTATCAGATCCATATTGGATTCCCAGTATGCCTGAATGGTCCCTACATCCCGCCAGTAGCCCTTGTAATTATAAGCCCACATGCTGCGGCCTTCAAACAGCATCATGGGAATAATGTTCTTGCCGAAATCATGCTCCGAGCCCTTGAGGGCGTCATCCCTGACAAGATATTCCCTCAGCACCTTCCAGGTAAATATATATACGCCCATGGATGCCAGCCTACTTTTGGGGGCTGCGGGCTTTTCTTCAAATTCATAGATCTTTCCGTTTTCATAGGTATTCATAATCCCATATCTTGATGCCTCTTCCATGGGTACGTCGATCACCGAAATGGTGGCGTCCGCATCGGATTTCTTATGGAATTCCAGCATGGCGGAATAATTCATCTTGTAAATATGATCTCCGGATAGGATGATGACATAGTGAGGAGCAAGCTTATCCACATAGTCGATGTTCTGAAACACCGCATTGGCAGTACCCTTGTACCAGTCGCCGCTTTCTTCCTTCAGGTATGGCGAAAGTATGGTCACACCGCCGTTCATCCGGTCCATATCCCATGGCTTTCCAATGCCTATGTGGGAATTCAGTTTCAGCGGCTGATATTGGGTCAGCACGCCGACCGTATCGATCCGGGAATTAACGCAATTGCTCAACGCAAAATCAATGATCCTGTACTTGCCCCCATAAAGCACGGCAGGCTTGGCTATCTTCTTGGTAAGTACTCCCAGCCTGCTCCCCTGCCCTCCCGCCAGCAGAAGGGCGATTATTTCCTTTTTTATCATTTGTCCACCCCCATTGGTCCATCCGTACAATTCCGTGCAAGTTATATTTTATGTAACATTTACTACACTTATTACCACAAATACACCGGCAAAAACACCAATCTATCCATGAGGAAATACTGCATCAGGACGTCGGCGATGCATCCGCAGGGCGAATAAATGAAATTTTTGCTGTAATACAATCGCTGTTAAAGTATTGCCATTGTCCTCAGCGGTTTTTAGCGCCCCAGGGACATACCCGTACGCATATGCCGCATACCGCTCCTCTGCCAATATGCTTGAACCGGGACGTCATATAATTGCTGCAGGCGTTTACATCAACAAGTCTGCTCCTGTCGCAGCCGGCCTCCCAGCAGTTGCCCGTCAATGCCATTGCCGGGCAGCTTTGCACGCAAAGCCTGCAATCACCGCAATTCTGTTGCACGGTTTCCCCGGCGTAAGCTGCGGGCATATTGGTCAGAAGCGTCCCCAGCCTTATTCTGGGCCCGTAAAGACGACTTATAAAAAGACCGCTTCTGCCTATCCATCCAAGGCCTGCCATGACTGCGGCGGTCTTATGCTGAAACAGTCCAAAGTGGGCGTCCTCCGCATCATTGACCGTTTGAGACGCCGGGACTGCCAGCGCTTTAAAGCCCGACTCCTGGATCAACAGCATCCCACGGAGGGTTATCTGATCGATCAGGGCGTTTACGGTACGATAATGATGGAAATAGGTAAATGTCGGTTTGTCCGTAATTTCGTCAATGATGGCGTCCGAAAGCCTGACGCCGACGGATACGGCATACGGATACTTGTTCAGCGCCGGAGCCAGCTTCTCCCGCACATTGGAAAACCCAACGAGGGAAGCTCCCCATTCCTTCAGTTTTTCTTCCAGCCTGAGCATAAGATCCAAAATTCCACCTCTTTGATATGCTTTCCTGCATATTACCAATCCGATTATAGCATATCAAAATAATTATTGCGAGGGGCCAACAAATTATGCTGTAAAGAATTTAATGATTATTGATTTTTTTCATATAATACTACAGTGAAGCATTTTTATTTATCCTTCCGGAAATAGTACTTACGAAGCGTCCGCACCATTTCCGGAAGGCGCATAAATGCCGATAGGTCAAGGTTTGTTTTGCTACAGTATTAATAACTCCGGTTGAGTATAAAACTGGTACGCGTACTTTAATTTGCAGTACTCAGTATTTCAGGAGGACAAGCAATGAATGTGGCTATTATCGGCGCAGGGCTGGCAGGGCTGGCATGCGCTTATGAATTGGAAAGAAACGGAATATTTCCGCAAATTTTCGAAAGGTCCAGCCTCATTGGAGAGAACATTGAACTCCCGGCAATCCAGCTGAGAATGTTCAATATTCCCATTAGCGATCCTTATCATTATATGAAAAAGAATCATCACCTTGATCTCACTCCCCACTACCGATTGAATGAATTAATTATGAAATCGCCCAACAAAACCACCACCGTAAAGGGAAATCTGGGATGGGTATTTAGACGGGGGAGCTTCAGCGACTCTATGACCAATCAGATCAGAAGATTGTTAACTTCTCCCATCCATCTGAATACAGACATATACTATCGCGATATAAAAAATAAATTCGACCATGTTGTTATTGCTTCCGGCTCCTTGAGTGAAGCGGAAGATATGGGGATTTTAACCACGAAATACTCTGCCTGCTCACGTATGGCCACACTTACCGGGAAATTTAAAACGGACTCTATAAAAGTGTGGCTGAACACGGAATATGCAAAAGCTTCCTACGCTTATTTTGTGCCGGATACACAGGAGCAGGCAAAGCTTGTCCTGCTTGTGAACGGCATCAACCCTTACCAGGTGGACAGTTTCTGGAACAACTTTCTGATGATGGAAAATATAAGTTATACGATAAACAAAACACTGGATATCCCGCATAAGATCGGAAGGGTTAGTCCCGTCCAGATCGGCAATTTGTATTTTTGCGGTCTGGCAGGGGGATTTATGGATGATTTCATCGGTTTCGGCACCATTAATTGCGTTATCAGCGGACTGCTGGCAGGAAAATCCATCGCGATGAAGCTGGATTATAATAAAGCGATGAAGCCGTTCCTTAAAAAAATGGCCGTGCTTCATGAATACAGGATCGCAATGAATGGCATGAAAAATGAGGATTTCGACAATATACTGACCCTTCTGGATATGCCGGCATATAAAACCATGATCTATAAAAATCCCTTATTTAGAGTATCACAGGGCTCTCCCGGCGCAAAACTCTATAATTTTATCAAAACACATTTTTTGTAGCACCCGGGGTGCCCGGAACTTTTTCCAGATTTACCCGGTCTAAGGTTTGAGGTGATTTCATGAAAATCTATAAAATAATTTTATGCGTCGTCTGTACAATAGCCATCGGCACCTGTTCATCAACAATAAGCATGGGCGAGTCGCAGGATGCTGCAGTTAAGCCGGCCAATGTTTCCGGAACCTCCGGCGTAAATAATGCAAATGCGGAAAACACCGGAGCCTATGGCAAAACAGACCCGGAAACCAAGAACGCGGCAACTTCCAATTCAAACGACAGCGGAATTCTTGTTAACCCAAAATACAATTGTGATCCCAAAATGCTAATACCGGGGAATGCCGGGATTGATCCCAAATTTCTTGTAAAACCCAAAACAAACAGGTAATATTGGAATATATCCACTACTTGTGCTATAATGAAAAGCATCTTACCGGCAATGGCATCCGCCGCTAAGGTGATATCGCTCCGATGAAAGGAAGACTTTTTAATGAATTCGCTGGGAAGCAACAGGGAAGTAGTGGAAAACAAGCTGATTCTGCTATACCTTATCGATAAAATAAGCGTTCCGGTAAGCAACCTGCAGCTAACGAAATTGATCCAGGAAAACAAATTTATGAATTATTTCCTGCAGCAGCAGTTTCTGAACGAGCTTCTTGAAGGGAAATTCCTGGAAACGGAGGCTTCGGACGACAAAGCGCCGTATAAAATCACACAGGCAGGGAAACAAAGCCTTGGCTACTTTTCAGGGCTGATTCCCCCCGGGATCAAAGGAAGAATCGACAATTCCATCGCGGCTATTCGCAAGAATATCCGGAACGAGACACTGATAACGGCGGATTTTATGCCTGAAAGCGAAAATGAGTTTACCGCCCGCTGCAAGGTTGGCGAAGACAATTTTACTTTGATGGAAATCAATGTGACGGTAGGAACCAGAAATGACGCGCGGACGATCTGCAGCAACTGGAAAAACCACACCCAGGATATCTATGCGGAAATCATCAACATTCTTACAAAGCAAAGGGAATAGCAGGGTTATCCCACGCCATTCCTTCGAATCAACACCCATACCTCCAAGTGGACACATGTATTTGTAGAAGTGTAGGGGCGCGCATTGCGCGTCCGCGGAATGCAATCTATGATAGCAAAATCCTATTCACCAAGGGATGCTTCTTTTCCGCCACTCTATACCGTTCACTATGGTTTGTGCTTATTGTCACGGACGGACGGCCAATGGCCGCCCCTACATTGAATGCCTTCCGGTCAATGCCGCCTTGCATCAAGCTTTTTTCTTGTCAAGACTCCTTGAATTGCCAGATAAAAAAACTCAATGCAGCGGTCCACATTTTCAACGGATATGTTCTCATTGGTGCCATGCATCATGCCCATTTCCGAATTATGGATCCTGTAGGGTGTGAATCTGTAGATGTTGCGGCAGACCGGCTCATATTTTCTTGCATCGGTGCTGGCCAGCGCAATATACGGCACGACCACTGCATCGGGGTATAGCCTTTTCGTTAATCGTTCAATGGTCACATACCCCTCCGTATCCGTAGAAGATATACGCGAAGGTTCATCCAGTACCAGAGGTTCCAGGTCAAGGGGAATTCCATCGGTAACCTTCCGGATATGGCGGATCAGATCCTGGCCGGTTTCTCCCGGCAGAATCCTGAAGTTGATGACGGCCGAAGCCTTTTGCGGCAGAACATTCGGCGCCGTACTGGCTTCCGCCATGGTGGCGGCAGTAGTGGTCCGAAGCATCGCGCTCCCGCTTTTGGTCCTGGAAAAGACAGCAAGAAAAACCGGTTTGAAAAGCCACAAATTGGATAAAATCAAGCGGTTCACCCCGACCATGTAAGGAGCGGTTTTTTGAAGGAACTCCTTTACAGGCTTGATAAGCCTGGTTTTGCAGCGGCGTCTCTCAAGGCGGCAAATCGCCTGTGAAACCATGCCCAGCGCCGAATGCACGGGCGGCATGGAGCTATGCCCGCCGTCTCCCGAAGCAGTCAGCCGGATGTTAGCATACCCCTTTTCCCCCACACCAATCAGCGCAAGCGGCCTTTTAACCTGCGGTATGATCTCGTCGGTCACGCATCCGCCTTCATCAAGGACGAATTCAAATTCCACTCCTATTTTTTTAAAGTGCTCCGCGATCTGGAAAGCGCCTTCCAGCCCTCCTACTTCCTCATCATGGCCGAATGCAAAATAAACATCCCTTTCAGGGGCATAGCCTTCCGCCAGGAGCCGCTCCGCCGCTTCCAATGCCGCGATCATATGGATCTTGGTATCCAGCGTTCCCCTGCCCCATACGCGGCCATCTGCGATTTCACCGCTGAAGGGGCCGTATTTCCAGTCCTGCCCGGTCCCCTCTTCCACCGGCACCACATCCATGTGCGCAGTAAACAGGATGGGCTTTTTGCATGCGCCGGAGCTGCTGCCGCCCTTGCCGCCGGTTGTGCTTTTCCAGTGAAATATCAGACTGTAGGTGTTGACAACCGTTTTCTCCATATTCCGGTGCACCAGGGGAAAAAGCTGCTCCAGAAGGTGATGCAGCTGTATAAATTGATCCCATTGGGTTTTCGTGGGGTCAATGTTTGAAACCGTCCTTATTTTCACCGCTTCCGAGAGTTTTTTTGCTCCAGCCGTAAACGTAGCCTCCATGATCCTTCACTTCTCCTCATCCTCTATTTAATAAGGTCCAATTAATAAGGTCCAAAACCGATGGCCGTCGCAAGGGCAAGAAACGCCAGCGAAACTGCAAAGACAACCAGCTGCAGCTTGATTGTCCACTTCAGCCACCGCGTATAGCTGACCACCGTAAGCCCCAGGCAGATCAGCAAAACCGGATTGGTCGGATACAGCACGTTGGAAAACCCGTCCCCGAAGCAGAACGCAAGGACGGAGGTCTGCCTTGTAATTCCGGTCAGATCGGAAAGCGGGGCGATGATGGGCATGACAAGAAATGCCTTTGCCGAGGACGAGCCGATGAATACTTCCAGCAAAAGAACCAGCAGGTAGAGCAAAAATACTGCAGCATAGGGCGTCGTACCGGATATCAGCGACGCAGCCCGGTTGAGAATGGTATCCATGATCCCGCCCTGGCTGATGATGAATTTTACACTCATGGCCATCAGGATAAGGACCGCTCCCGGAAGAATGCCGCCAATGGCTTTCCTGAAGGTCACCCACCCGGTTTTCAGGCCAGTGCCCGCAAGGGCGGAAGAAATGATCCCGCCTGCCAGGAAGAGAAGGCCGATGACCGGCAGCACCAGGTCCGACAAAATCTGTGTAACGGAGGAAAAGACCACAAAAAGCAAAATCAGGGCCAAAATGCCGGAAAAACAGAGGATGGAACAGTTAAGCCTGCGTTGATCCACTCCGGATGAGCCCGAAACACCGGCGTCCATGCCGTCCGGCCGGGAGTATTTGGCCCGAAGGGGCGCATCTTCCTTGTAGACCAGTGAAAGCCCGGGATTTTTCTCGATTTTTTTTGCATAACGGATAAGAAATAGTTCAAGCATAAGAAAGAAGGTAATAAAAATGAGCACGCGGAAGCCCATACCGGAATATAGCGGAAGCCCGGCAAGCTTCTGTGTAATGGCAATGGAAAAAGGGTTTGTAATGGCGGCCGCAAAGCCGAAGCAGGAAGCCAGAATACTCATCCCGAGGCCGGTCAGCGAGTCCCATCCGAGAAAACAGGCCAGTGCGATGATAATGGGCACCAGGGCGATGTTTTCTTCAAAAGTCCCCAGTACGGCTCCCAAAAACATAAACAGCAGCACAATGACGGACATCAGAATGTATTTCCGCTTTTCAAACCGCCGGACGATTTTTAAGATGACTGCCGCAAGCACACCGCTGCCCTCCAACAGAGAAAAGGCCCCGGCCACCGACAGGATGAACAGGATGATGACAATGACCATCGGGCCGTCCGGTCCGCCCAGCACCTCCACAGGGGCCGTCAGCCACCTCCATGCAGGATAATCCGCTCTGGGCATATAGCTGAATGAATCCGGATCGATGATTTCCCGGCCGCCGTCTACAACCCTCTGATAGCTGCCGGCAGGAACCACCTGTGTAAGAATTCCTGCGATGAGCATCAGGACGGCCAGTATGGCCACGGCTGTGAGAAATGTCTTTTTTCCTATCTTGATGGAGACATCGGCATCTTTCATTTTCTGCTTCCCCCTCACAAAATTATGCAAGCAAATCTATCCCTATTTTAGCATAAATATCGGTTGGGAGTAACTGTATTTTTATCAGACTACAAGATAGACTTATCGAAAAATGTATTGTATAATCCCATCACCGATATAAGACGAGGTTCTATCCATAATTACGGCCATCTGGGCGCGGGTTATGTTATCGGCAGGATGGAATAACCCGTCGGGATAGCCCTGAAGTATTCCGTAGCCTGCCATTTTCTTTATGAAATTGTAGGACCATTGATTCCCCGATTCCGTTACATCACCAAATTCCAATGCACCGTTATAGTTACCCTGGAGTTGCAGCGGCAGCCTGCCCAGCATCGTAGCTATCTGTTCTCTTGTCACCGGCAGATCCGGACCGAATTTTCCGTTTCCGATCCCTTGGATGATGTTATACTGCTTCGCAATTTTAATTTCCTGTTCCGCCCAATGGCCGGATATATCGCTGAAGCCGGCATTCCCATTATTCCCTGAATTTTCAAGTCCCAGTGACCTTACGAGTATCACCGCTGCCTGGGCCCTGTTGAGAGATGCTTCGGGCATGAAGGAAGCGTCTGAGACACCCTTCATCCATTCCAATCTGGCAACATTGATAATGGAATCCACGGCCCAGTGCCCTTCGGCATCCTTAAAATAAAATCCGTTCAGCCATAGCTTGTAATAGTTCCAGGTTTTCAGGGATTCCTGTCCCAGGCTCCAACTGCCGGCGCCTTTCAGGTTGTATTTCTGCACCAGCGTAAGCTTGTATTTTATCGATTGCTCATTCTCATACCAGATAGTATATTTCCCCGCCGACAGTGCGGACCCGAAAACGTATGGCTTCACATCGCCGCTTTTTATTGTTATTACTGCTTTCGGAGACTGATATACTTTATCGTAGGTTACTACGCCCCTGTATTGTTTTATCAGATCCTCAACATAATCTGCGCTTACTCCATAGCCCCCGTAGGATGAACCCTGTTTCCAGTACCTCCCGTAGAATGCCAGCCCCAACACGATTTTTTCAGCTGGTACCTCCTTGAGGGCACTTTTTATAGAGTCCTCCACAAACTGCGCCGGAGCGACAGGTCCTTCAGGGCCGCCCTGGTAGCTCTGGTCATAGGTCATCAGCATAAGGTAGTCGCAATATTGGGCAAGCGCGGCATAATCATAGGATTTCTGCCAGCCTGCCTCAACAGCGTAAGGTTTGGGAGCAACCGCGATGGAAAGGCTTTTTTCTGCGGGCAGCGCTTCCCTCAGGATTCTGACGAAATCGGAATAGCTGTCACGCTCATTTCCCGTAAGGTTTTCAAGGTCGACATTGACTCCATCAAGATTGTATCTCGAAACCGCATCGGCAATTTGATCCGCCAGGGCATACCTGTTGTTTAAGGCGCTGATTCCTAACTGTCTGTCCCAATGGTTGCTTAAAAATGGAGTTACCTTTACTCCTTCCTGGTGCATTTTGTTTATGAAGGCAGTATCCAGAGCCTGAGTCAGCTTCAGGCTCCCGTCCGCATTAAGATCGAAATAGCTGGGAGATATATCATCCAGCGACCCTCCCGTACTGGCGACCATATCGCCATATAGGCTGTTATTGCCGAAATAAACATAGCTCATGCTGAATTTATCCGACCCGGCAGTAGCCTCCTGCGTAAATAAAAATGAAGAACCCAGTACAACGGCACAAAGGACGGATGTTATCTTTAACAGATATTTTTTTCTCACAAAATACACCTCATAAAATAATGATAAGGGACAAACCTCTCCCTGGCAGGAATATTCCCTTTTAAGATGAGGGATGTCCCCTGCTGAAGTTGCTTAAAGGTGCGTCCTCTATTAACATACCGTACAGGCTGCTTGAATTCAACGAGTAAATTATGTAAACCACAATTCACAGGCCAGGCGCGACGGGCCTTTTGTTCCAAAAGCATTGCTGTTTCTACTTTACAGTTAAGATGAGAAATAAACAGGGAAATTAAGGATTTTGCCTATGCGAAACGTATTTCCATATGGCTCACAGGAATTCAGGAAAGCCGGTGTTTTTGCACTGCTGCTTTGCATAAGCATAGGATTTTGCGCTATCCGGCCTTGAGAAAAACACAGGATATCAGTTTTTTTATTTCACATGGAAAAGGGGGAAAGGCAGGGGACTGAAAATACCGTCCCCATTACCGCCTTCTTCCCAAAGCCGGCAGTAGCCTTGTTCTCAAGGCCATTTGCTTTGTCCCGGCTTTTATCGGGCCTGAGTATTTTCGATCAATTGCCTGAGCGGTATGACTTCCTTTTTGTTATTTCCAAAGAAGGTTATTTCCGCTGAATTGTCGTCAATGACTTTTTCAAGCCATACCGGAGCGCCCTCATGAAACACCTGGATGGAATCCGGAGATTTCATGATCATTCTTGCTCTGCTGGCATCCAAAAGCAATCCCTCCTTTTCAATCGTTTAGGCTGTAAATAGTTTTCCATTCAAGAAATGCTTTTATGTGCCTGCGCGGTACAATGGTACATAAATCGCAGGGAATGGTTTAAACTATTGTTGATTGCTTCACAGCAATCCAATTAATTTTCCAGGGAGGTATTTATGAAAAAAATTCGTCTGGGTGTCATCGGCACCGGTCTTGCATGGGAAAAGCTGCATTATCCTGCTTTGCAGGAGCTGTCGGACAAATATGAAATTGCTGCTTTGGCCAACCGTACAAAGAAGGATGCCGAAGAATTTGCAGCAAAAATAAGCCTTGATATGAAAAATGTTTATGATGATTATAAGGAAATGCTTCGAAGGACTGATCTTGATGCGATCGATATCCTGGTACCCATCGAACTGAACTACGAGGTTTCGGAGGAAGTGGCGAAAGCCGGTAAAAGCTTCATATGCGAAAAGCCCATGGCGCCGGATATGAGGCAGGCAAGAAAATTCCTGGAGCTTGCACGGAAACACATTGTAAAAATCATGATTGCGGAAAACTACCGCTACAATGAGGAAAACAATAAAATCAGGCAATTGATAAACGAAGGCAGGATCGGAGACGTCGTATATTTTATCAAAAACAACATCAATTGCTTCCCCTGCCAAATGACCAAAGATACCTATGCAGGCACTGAATGGCGTCAGCATCCCGATTTCCCGGGCGGCGCTTTTCTCGATGCGGCGCTGCATGATATTGCAGCCGTAAGGCACATCTTCGGAGCCGTTCAATGTGTCCAGGCTTTCGGCAAACCGCAGAAGGAGGATTTCAATCCCTATCTCTCGGTAAATGCCAATATGCAGTTTAAAAACGGGGTCATCGGCCAATATACCTACTTCCCTTCCGGCATCGAGTCCCAAAAGCCTTATGTAGGCTTCAGGATATTTGGCACCAAAGGCGAAATCTATCTGGAAGAAAAGTCCTGCGGGATTATCAATATTGCCTATAACGACGGAAAATCGGAGAAGGTGTCCTACACACCCGAAAGAGGCTATTACAATGAACTGTTGAATTTTTACAATGCCGTCAACGGAACGGAAAAGATCTCCGTTACGCCGGAAATCGAGTTCGGAGACGTCAAAAATGTATTTGATATCCTTGAATCCATTACTTCGCGCAAAGTTATCTATGTAGATGAACCTCAGCCCGACGAGTCCGCGACGTATATCGAAGGCAGCGATTCCGTAAGGATGTATATACAGTAAAGGTATTACGCAATTTAAAAAGAATGCGAACTTATTGACGGAGTCAGGGAATGTCCCCTGACTTCGTCGGACGCGCAATGCGCGCCCCTGCAGTCGATTTACGTCCTTATGTCAGTGTACCTGTCCCCTTGACATTTCAGATAATCCGGTAAACTTGCATTTTTGCAATATGTTCCTTACGATGCCACTAAATACCCAGGATGCTTTTTACCTGCTCCAACATTTCCGATTTGCCACAGACGGTCTTATGCAGTATCTCCTTCTTATCAAGACCGGCAAGTCCCTCCGGCACAGGCAGACCGCATCTTGCCGAAAGTACTTCAAGAAGCTCGAATTCGCTTTTCTCCTTTACCGCTTCTTCACCGAAAATCGCTTTGGTGACGCTCTGATTGAATTTAAACGGACTGGCGGTGGAAACCACAATGGTTTTGGTTATGTCTCCGGTAGAAATTACATATTTGTCATATACGTCTATTCCGACCGCAGTATGGGTATCCACAACATAATCATAGTCTCTGTAGATGCTCTCAATCGTTTTTAGGGTTTCGTTCTGGTCGGTATAGGCAGCCCAGAAAATTTCAGATACCTTTTTCCTTGTCTCCTGGTTTACCGAGTAGGCCCCCGTATGCTTGAGCTTTTCCATCCAGCCGTTTACCAGCTCCGCATCATGCTCTGTCAGTTCAAACAGAAGGCGTTCCAGATTGCTTGATATGAGTATATCCATCGACGGCGAAACCGTCTTCTTGAATTCCCTGTTCCGGTCATAAACACCGGTATTGATAAAATCCGTCAATACATTGTTTTCATTGGAAGCGCATATGAGCTTGTTTACAGGCAAGCCCATTTCCCTTGCATAATATGCTGCAAGGATATTGCCGAAATTACCCGTAGGTACTGCAAAATTCACTTTTTCACCGGCGGTAATCTCACCGGCCTTCAACAGGTCCGCATAAGCGGAAAAGTAATACACGATTTGCGGAACAAGCCTTCCCCAGTTAATGGAGTTGGCGGAGGAAAATTTGTAGCCTTTCCGTTCCAATTCCTCCTTCATATCAGGATCGGTAAAAATAGCCTTGACCCCATTTTGCGCATCGTCAAAATTTCCTGCGACTCCGATGGAATGGACATTTTTACCCTTCTGTGTCACCATTTGCATCTTTTGCACTTCGCTGACGCCATTTTCGGGATAAAAAACGATGATCCTGGTCCCGGGCACATCGCTGAAACCTTCAAGAGCAGCTTTACCCGTATCGCCGGAGGTTGCAACCAATATGACGATTTCATCCGTTTCCCCCGTTTTTCGCATTGCCTTGACAAGAAAATGCGGAAGGATCTGCAGGGCCATGTCCTTAAATGCACATGTGGGACCGTGCCACAACTCGAGAACATAAACATGCTCATTCATTTTAATTACGGGCGCCGCATCTTCGCTTTCGAATTTTGCCGTGGTATATGCATTGTTTACACAATCTGCGATTTCTTCGTCTGTATAGTCATCGAGAAAATATTTCAATATTTTTATAGTCCTGCTGCGATAATCCAGTTCCGCCAGCTGCCCGATATCCTCCGGTGTCAGCCTGACTGTGTTATCCGGAACAAACAGACCTCCGTCGGGCGCTATTCCCATCTTTATGGCGGCTGCCGACGAAACGGACCCAAGCCCGCCACGTGTACTTTGATATTGCATCATAACCTCCACGTCTCCAACATACCTGCTTTAAGCTTTGTTATAACGACCTAATTCAAAGGAAATTTGTCGGTTGTAGACAAATTTCCTTACCGCAGCGGAGTTTCAGCGAGACTGGCCGCAAGCTAAAGCTTGCTGCTCGTCCATGCAACCCGGGCGGGAGATATGCTCACCCGCCTGAAACCCAACTCGGTACCCGCCACCTATAGAGGTGGAGGATATTTTGGTCGCCTCGTTATAGAAACAATATATAAATAATAATACAAAAAAGAAAAAAAGAAAAGAAAAATATACGGGCGCACAATGTGCGCCCATACAGTTTGTAAGAATTGCAAATTTCATTCATGCAACCTTGTTCGCCATCTTTGTACTCTTTGAAAGCCATATGGTAAATTGACGGAAGCGCTCCGGCTCTTCTCGCCCAGAGAGTCCAAAAGTTTTTCTGCCGCAGTTTTTCCGGAATTATACAGATAAAGCTTATCTTCCGCCGACAGGCTAAAATCAAGAAATCCTACTTTTCTTGTATCGATCTCCCCCATGGCAAGGTGTGTAAAGCTTTCGGAATCCGGCTTGGCCTTTCCTCCAATGTCATGAACCGCAGAAATCAGGCCTTTCAGGATACTCAGCGGTGTGTCAAGGCTGAATATCTTGTTTTCGCCGGCATTCAGCTTATACCCCAGGCCCCGCACATTCTCCGGCAGAAGCCACCCCGGGAAGGAATCCAGCACACCTCCGTCTACCAGGTTGTACACCTTTCTTTTGCCTTCATCACTTTTGGCAAGCTCGACAGGCTTAAATGCAAAAGGTACGGCGGTGCTGATTCGAATTGCCTTTGCCACTTCAAATTTATCCGGGTCGATTCCGTAAAAAGCAGCGTCGTCCGGCAAGGTTACGATTTTTACCCGGTTGCAGTCAACACCCGTCATTCTTATTTTATAGCCCCTGGGATTAAGGGAATCCGCCCTGCCGCTGCGCAGATCCCCAAAAGTCCTGATTCCTTTTGCCGCAAGGGTTTTTGAAATCCACTCTTCCAGCAGATCCCCGTCGAAAAGGCAGCCTTCCTTGCTATAAGTAACGATACTTTTCAAAATACCCGGCTTTTCCGAATTGATATCTGCCGGATTGGCGCCTTTAGACCCGGAAGCGAAAAAGGGTATTATCCCATTGATGTCCGTTTCCCGATGATCCGCCGCATAATTCATAAACCGGTCGATCACCGGCACCCTTTCCTTCAGCTTGCCGACCTGTATTTTGTCAAAATCAAATTTGCCCATGGCGTTCCACATGCCGGCCGCATCATATCCTGCGGCTGCAAAGCCCCCGGCCAGCGAACCGGCGGAAACCCCCGCCATATTGCCGGGAATATACCCTCTTTTTTCCATAACGTCAAAGGCCCCGATATAAGCGATACCTTTTACGCCTCCGCCGCCTAATGCAACATTGGTTATTTTGCCTGAACTTCTCAAACGGATCAAACTCCCCCCATGAGTTTATCTGCTATTATAATATAGTAAAAAGCCCTCATGAGTGACGGTATAGGGAAGTGGAATAATTATACTGTTTCCGGATCCAAAACGTGCATATCTGTTTGATAATGTGCAGTAACATTGTGTCATGTCAAGGGGACAGGTACATTGACATGAGGATGTAAATCGACTGTAGGAGCACGCATGGCGCGTCCGACAGAGTCAGGGAACATGTCAAGGGGACAGGTACACTGACATAAGGACGTAAATCGACTGTAGTGGCGCGCATTGCGTATCCGGGGGTGTCAAGGGCGGGGGTGTTGACACCCCCGGATACCCTGTCATTGCGAGCGGAACGTAAGTGAAGCGAAGCAATCTCAATGATGCTATCCTTGCTAGAAGTTGAGATTGCCGCGTCGCAGGGCTCCTCGCAATGACAGCCAGGGCGCTTTCCACCTGAAAATACACGGGGACGGTTCTACTGTATGCCAAAGCATACAGTAGAACCGTCCCCGTGTATTTTTGCCCCTGTAGTTACTGAGCGGACGGCCAATGGCCGCCCCCTACGGCAGTGTCATTGCGATCGCAATGCAATGGAGCGCGGCAATCCAATGAGTGATACTGGTTAGAAGCAGAGATTGCCGCGTCGCAAAGCTCCTCGCAATGACAACCGGGGCGCTTTCCACC
>JAFABI010000078.1 GCA_023426125.1 Bacillota bacterium | reverse complement strand
AGGTAAATGTGCTCTGCACCATCGGCGATGTGCTGCATCATAATTGCTGCAGGACTTTCATCAGCCCTGCCAGTGCAGCCGGATTAAAATTCCCAGGAACGGAGACCTGAATATTTTTGAAGAAAACCTGAAAGTCAGAGGCCGGTTCCGGACTTATTGGATTCGGCCGCTGAAAGAATGGGTGTAATGTCCGTAAACGTCATTACAGCGTCTGCTTTTTGTTTTTCACGAACCCGCTGGTTCCAGTAGTTGTACTGGTGCTTGCTTACTCCGTTCTTTTTACACCAGTCGATGATCGTCAATCCGTTTTGGCTCCGTTCTTGTATCCGCTGCTCCCAGAGCAGCAGATTTTCAGCTGTGGATTTCACTTTAAAAGCCTCCCGTCTGATTGCATTTAGTGTATCAGACGAGAGGCTTCTCATCACGACGGTATTTGTTCCGTCGCTTAAATAACAAAAACAGTCAGGTACTTTTTTCTCAAATAGTACCTGACTGCTTTTAACTATGTGCTAATACTTTTATAACCCGGATTAGTCTTACTTTCCTATAGACACTTTCCTTTATCTTTATTAACCACTCTAACAAAAGAAGCAATAATCAAGAAAAAAATGGAGAGTAGAAAGCAAGCAAGTGAAATAACTGTTGCATAAAAAACTTTCCAGCCTATGGTACTGCCTGCATTATAGGAAAATAATCCCGAAATCAACAAAATACGTTCATTGATCATATTCGATATCACTACCATATCAAATACGATAGCAATCAAAATTGAAAAAGTACTTAATAGATCAAAGTTGCCTCTCTTCGATGGGAAATATACTGCAAGTGCCACAAGGAGCATTCCTGCTGCAGCCAGAATCAGCATGAGCGCAAAAGAATGAAATGCATACGCTTTACTGACATTGGATGCCACGACCATCGTGATAATCCCCACAAGGCTTAATACTGCAGCAATAGAATTCAGGATAGCTCCAAATCCACATTTATATTTCTTTTCTGCCATATCAGCCATATTATTTAGCCTCCTTGTTATTCATCTTTATAGACAGCAGATATAATAAAAGGAAAATCAAAGTCAATAATCCAGTTCCGGCGATTGCTCCATAATAGGTAGCTCTCCACCAGGTCATCTGTTTTACAGTACGTGTGCTGCTGTTATAGCGATTCATCAGATTACTACGACTAAGTGCATGCAGAATCTTATGTGCAGATGACTTTACTGCTATCTGAGCATTTAGATCACCGTCAAACATCGCTGGATTAACAGTGGATCCATCAATCTGAGTAGCAAAATTTGAGTCTGTCTCTAGCAGTGTTGTTGTGCCGAATCCAGAAAGTCCTCGCATATCATAACAGGTTGTTCCTGATGTTAGTACTGCACCATAAACATCCGTATCATCATATATATCTGTAACCGCATATCCTTTGAATCCCCACTCAGTCTGCAGGATATCCGTCATAAGTCCTTTGCTCGCCGTACATTCTACGGGACCTGTTTTACTCAGGGAAACCATGAGTCCCAGCATGCTTGCATCCTGTTCTTCTGTATCATACTTAGCCGCTTCGATTGCGTACTGATAAGCACGTAGTTCTACTTCACGGGCACGCTGTTCAAGCATATACGGCGCAACACCGCTACGGTTTGTCTCCTGATCGTTGAAAGCAAAATGCTTAGGAGCAGTGATAAGACCGCATCCCTGCGCACCAATTGCATATTCCATAGCACATACACCGGATAGAATCGGATCCTCGGAAAAATACTCTCCATTACGTCCATTATAAGCATGACGATGAGTATTCAGTCCAGGCCCCCATAAGATTGAAATTCCTGTAAACAGTGACTCTTCACCTATAAACTGTCCTAAACGATAAACGAAATCAGGATTGAATGTCGATGCTACAAGCGGTGCATTACCGAACACCTCCGGATGCCATTCCGCATTGGGGTCATCGGCTCCAATCGACCAGGGTGCATTCGTATCATGGTTAGAAAGCAGGCTGACCTGGATACCATTACCTGCATTTTCAGTCAAGTACGCTTCTATCGTTCCAATAGACGACACACCTGGAATACTCGGTCCACCGTAGGTCACCAGATACATAGCCTCTTCCATTGTCATTTTGTTCAATAGTTTATCCCACTTTTCATCATCAAACTCAACACCAAACATCTCATAGAAAAGCAAATCACTGTTACTTCCCCACTCCACTTCTGTAGTATTTTCATTTGTTGCTATGGTGTAATAATGTCCATTCAGATAGTTGATCAGTTCCTGATTGGTAAGCGTCAGGCTATCATAGCTCTTAGGCCATGTGCCTTCCCAGTCAGCTCTGGACAGATATACGACCTCACCCTCCTGGAAATAGTTCCAATCTGAATATTCCAATTGATTGGAAACTTGGGCACCTGTTTTTGTGACAGAGAAAAGTGTCTTTGAAATATCGTTTTCAGTGATTTCTTTCTCATATGCCATTGCTACATTGCCCTCACCTACCATGTCTGAAGGCTTCGCACCCTGCAGTGCCAGAATATTATTCAGTGCATCATGAGCGCCGTTACCTACCGCAAAATAGTATTTTCCGGTATCCATGATATATGTACCAAAGGTACCATTACCATTATCATAAGATGAATCATAAGAAGCAATATATTGGAGATCCGCAACGACTTCCAACGTTTCAGAAGCACCGGGTTCAATTATATCTGTCTTATCAAAGTTCAGCAGTTGAATTGCGGATTTCTCAAGACCTCCCTCCGTGTAAGGAGCCTGTCCGTAAATCTGGACACTAGTCTTTCCTGCCACATCTCCAGTGTTTGTAACTTTGACTTTGAATGTCATGGTACCTGTCGGAATTTCTTCGTCATTGGTCGATACTTCCATTACGGGTTCTTCTTCAAACTCAAACTTAAAATCCGTATATGAAAGGCCGAATCCAAATCCATATGCCACTTCTTTGTCATAATCCCAAACACCACTCGACGCGTACGTTCCCACATTCGAGTCAGCATTTCCCTGTCCCATGACACAGTCATAATAACGAGTCTCATAATAACGATAGCCTACATAAATACCTTCTGCTTCCATCAGATACTGTCCTACATCGCCGCCAAATCTTCCACCCCCTCTGGTAATCATCTCTGAGGCATTGGTATAAGCAAATCTTCCCATATTCTGCATAGCAGGCGCTGACATATTATCTGTAGCAAAGGTATCAAAGAGTCCACCCGACGGGCTGACCTTTCCTGAAAGGATATCCGCAACCCCAAGGAATCCATAATTGCCAGGTACGCCTATCCAGAGAATAGCACTTATTTCCAGGTCATCTTTAAGCTCCCCAATTTCTATTGCCTGTGAAGTGTTCAATAACACTATAACATTATCGCTGCATTCCTTTGCTAGTCTGATAGCATCTTTTTCGTTTTTTGTCAACTCCAGAGGTTCATCAGCTCCAGTTCCCGCTTCAACTCCTCCGGGCAGAAAATCAGTTGACTCACCACTAGGTCTTGCTATCACAACAATCGATGCATCATTGTACTGAGTGAAGCTGTCTCTAAAGTTAGGACTGATGCCTTCAATCTCGGTGATAGCAGGTTCATATGGATTATAGGTTTCTGAGGCACCCTCATTCTCACCCAACTGGTAGGTTGTACTCAATGTACTGTAAATATCAGCCATCGTAGGATTGACAGTGAATCCCGCACCATCGAATTGAAATTCATCTCCTGTCCATTTCTTCAGTGTACTTGTACGTCTTCCCTCACTCGCACTATAGTTGTTCGTGATTGTATGTGCGAAATCTGTTATATTCGAAGAAAGAGCCTGCTCCAGATTGATATATGGCCCATATGCTTTCACGCCAAAGCTAGAACCTATGATCGAAGTACTGGAACGAACACCAAAAAGCGTTACTGCCGATCCCCTATTAAGCGGTAGTCCATTACCTTCACTCGTATCATTTTTAAGCAGAACAGCTCCTTCCGCAGCTTGTTCACGTCCTAAGCTCATAGCTTTCAAAATCAGTGCCTTAGAATTTCCAGTTCCATCTGGATTAAGCACTTCTTTCGATGGTACAAACTTATCGTAAAGCGGATCCGATTCTGTACTTTCGGATTCAAAAACTTCACTGTGAGTTCCCAGTGCATTATCAATGGTAGCCGAATATCTTTCTGATATATTCCCCAGGATAATCGAAAGTCCAAACAGGAACACGGTGATAGCAGAAAGTCCGCGCCACAATTTTGTTTTACGTAACATATTTTTCCTCCCATGCTTTTACTGCTTTTATTCTTTTACATCTTTATTTTTTTACAGTTTTCACATCCGTGATTTTAAAAGAGTTTCTTCACTGCTCATGCCGTTCTCGATAGCTTCTTTTCTTAAAGCATTGATTTCCTGGATTTCTTTAATTTTTTTACCATCAAGCATATAACCTTTCATAACTACAATAGTTGATATCCAAACGATCATTGGGATGACACAGAACAGCACTCTTCACTATGATCACCTCTTTTTGGAGTAGCTGAATGCAGATTCGGCATTACTTCAGCCCCGTACTCGGTACTCGCTCAAAGCAATCCTGCGTTTTAGGTAGCACGAAAAAATGCGAACCACAGATCATTAAGCCAGAATCCAGGCACATACCAACCAAGATATAAATTTTATCCGACGAGATCGGACACCTTATGTACCACCTTATTGAACGGTGAACACATAGAATAGCATACAAGCGTAGTAAGTCTTGTAGAATCCAGTTTATGACACAGGTCTTTAATCTGGGAAGGTTTCCCATCATCGTTTTTTTATTTTTTATAAAGATCGTTATTTCATTGGATATCCCCCAGATAATCGATGGACGATTAAAATTCTGAATAATCAACTCTCGTATCTGAGATTCAATATTGTCGTTGCCGTGTTTCAGATGCTCTGAAATATATGGGGTTTCCGCCCCAGACAATGAGCTCTTTTTCATCACACCAATCATAAAACTCCGTGCATTCTGGTAATGAGCAAGACAAACGGCTGTAGCTCCCACTTCCATTATAAAAGTAATATCTTCCTCATGCTCCTTATTGGTGATTGCACTTCCCATCCCCCTGTAATCCTGGTGGCGGCTTACTCCACGCAGTGGATATTCACTGCCGTTTAGTATGAATCCTCTTTCTGTATCGACTTCTAAACTCTCGAACCCCAAATTTGGAAGATACTTCATCTACAACATCTCCATTAACTTTCAGGAATGCTTTCACTGTATAAAGGTATGGATCCATCACCCCGTTCCATAGATGTACAGACTGGATCATAAGAGATACAAAATGAGCATACATTTTCACTATTCTTTCAACAAGAGCCGCCGCAACAGAAGATTCGGCTGCGGCGGCCCAATTAAACTTTATACTATGTATTAATAGCTAAGTCCGAACCATGCACGATAGTAATTGCCATCTGCGTCACAGTATGCATAGCTTCCACCCTTAACTTTTGCAAGAACAGCTTTGTCAATATACTGATCCTTATCATAACCCGGAACGTCATTAGGTGATGCACATTTTTCGTACTTCACGCCACCCTCTGTTACGGTTTTAACTGCAATCACTTCATTAGAAGATACTAAAGTCATCGGGAGCTTTCCCGTAGGTTTATATGTACCTTTGAGTACATCCATCATTGCCGAGGCAGATCCGCCAAAATGTGCCATCAGTCCATCACAGTATGGTTCAAGGTTGGTCATAATCCATGGGCTTGAGAAATTTACCATTGCAACAACCTTACCACCTTTGGCATGCACAGCTTTTGCAATCGCTGGTACATTATTGATGCCTGTAACTGTTGTACAAACAATCTGCTTACCTGTCAGTGCCTGACTATCTGGAAAACTTCGTTCATCAACCTTTAGTCCTTCTACAAGATCGATTACAGCCATCTGCTGGGTATTGTTCAAGACAGGATCAACGTACAGGAACGCAATGTCTGCTTTAGTGTAATCGTCCACTATAGTATACCCACCATCTTTGAACATTTTCTTGTAAATCTCTGCTGGATCGGTTTGAGTTGCAGCATTGCCCCCTCTTCCGCCGCTGCTTGCAGGTCCTTTCAGAACCTGAACGTATACCTTTTTGGAAGTATCAGCAAGAGGCAGTGCTCCTTCATGATTCTTGAGTAGCACGAATGACTTTCTGCTAACGTCAGCAACATCATCCTTGATATCTGCAAAGACTGCTTTCTCAACCTGTGCTGCGTTATCAGGATCAACATATGGATTGTCGAATCTTTCCATCTGCATCATAGAAAGGATACGATTTTTGTTAGCGCGAGCCAACGCTTCTTTATCAAGCGTGCCACTTTTTACTGCATTAATTATTTCCTTTGGAGCAAATTCAGTACCAATAACGTCGGAACCAGCTTCAATAACAGCTGCAAGTCTCTGTTCAGTTGTTAAATCAGCGGCTCCAAATGTCTGAGTGGTAATGATTCCAGAGTCTGTATTGATGAATCCTTTGAATCCCATTGTATCTCTTAAAAGGGTTTCAAGTATCGTAGAATTATATGCATTAGCAATTTCCTCTGCATTGATTGTAACACCTTTGTAAGTCTGAGTTGCACTTCTGACCCCATCCTGGGTAGGACGGCTGTATCCAGGCATAATTGCTCCTGCATTAGCATCTATTGCTGCCTGGAATGCTACCAGTTGATACTTTTCCAAAGAACCTTTAGTAGGATACAGTCTCCATTGGCCTATGTAATTATGAGATTCAAATCCGTTCTCAGAAGCACCATCACCAGGGAAATGCTTGACTGCAAGAGCGATAGAATCTTTGTCAAGACCTTTGGTATCGTTCTGATATCCTTTTATTAGTTCTGTTATGATATTAGATGTAACTTCCGGCACTTCACCATATGTTCCATTGTTTCTACTCCATCTAGGATCTGTTAACAAATCAATCTGCGGTCCGTACATAGCATCCATACCTTTTGACGACCATAGTTTGCTATCGTTTTCAGCATATTTTAAAATCAAAGAGTAGTTACCGCCTGCAGCAACATCTCCCATAACAGCTGATGACATGCCAAGTGATGATGGATATCCTGTACCCATTGGGTTACTGATTGTTGTATAAGGATACGCGATGCCTTTGCTACTGACTGCTGCATACTCAGCAACCTGGTTCATTTCATTGTTGAAATAAGCAAAAACAGCACCTTCCGCATTGACACGAGCAACACCAGCTCTTACACCCTCCAGTATAGACTTATACGTAAATTGCGCGCTTGTAGCATATGGATTGTTCGGGTCGACTACTTGTTCTTTTTCAGAGATTTTCTTGAAATCAACTTTACCGTCAACCATTGCATCTTCAAGCTTGGTGACAGCAGGGCTTGCCTGTAAAATATTAAATACTAAATTTGCCTGATCTTCAAGCGGCATCTTGGATACAAGATCCTTAGCTCTTTCTTCAGGAGTCAATCTCCAGTCCTCGAATTTGTCCAACTGTTGATTATTATTGGAGTCTTTGAAATACTTATCCCCTATCTGGATCACACCAACCAGCGTGGTTCCAATTTTAGGTCCATCCGCATTTTCATAATAAACAGGCTTGAGAATCTCTTTTGTGAGAGCAGCCTCATCTGCTGCCACATATGGAGCTTCGATATAGACAGCTTTTTCGCTTTTTTCGCTGCCAGTAGATGAAACTCCACTGCTCCCACCAGCACTATTCTTTGAGGTAGTAGCACCTGTACCCTCGTTGCATCCGACCATAAGGCTGGCCAGAAGCAATGTTACCAGTAACGTACTCAAAACCTTCCTCATTCAATTATCCCTCCAATCTGTTTTTTTTCGCCATTTGCGAAATTATTTTATTTCATATAGTAGCAGACATTTTTCTAATATGAAAGAGGGTTGACCGAAGTGGTCAGAATTCAAGCATAAGTGGCTTCATTTATCGATTTTCAAGTGAAAACAGTATTTTTAATGGGAAACATTCATCAACTGTGGTAATTGTTATTCAGCCATTGTATTTTGAAGCGGTACGTTGAATGCTTCTTAATCCGTATCTGTGATAGTTACGGTCTTCTTTGGTTGTAACAGAAATCCCATCTTCGAACGCAGGCATCAGCTCTATAGGATTAACGATCTCTATATTAGGCAGACTGTCTTTGGCATAGATAACGATATCGATCTGTCGCATTTCAGTATCCTTGAACCGCCTCACCACTTCGATAGAATTATCCAGCACATGTCCAAAAATCGTATAGAAATCTATGGTGCTATAAATAAAGTATCTGGTCACAAGCATGTGGAATATTCCTATTATCTTCCACAAGAGGTATTACATCCATCCTCAATCCGACGTATATCAAATAAAAACAACATCCCAAATAGCAGATATAGCACAAAAACATCGTTATCTTAATACTGGATTAAATTCCTTATTCACTAGATCGAGCGCCGACGCAACCGTTTTATCCATATCGTAATATTTATATTCGGCAAGCCTTCCGCCAAATAAAACCTTTTCCTCTTTCTGTTGCAATATGGTGTATCTTTGTAAAAGCTGCTGTTTTTCAGTGCTATTTATAGGATAATATGGTTCACGGTCATTATTCCATTCCAGAGGATACTCTTTTGTTATATATGTCACCGGTTGTGTTCCGAACTCGAAATGTTTATGTTCAATTATACGAGTATAAGGTGTTTTACTGTCGGTATAGTTCATGACTGCTACACCTTGAAAATTCTCAATATCCAATCGATCTGTTTCAAAATATAAGCTGCGGTATTCCAATGGACCATAACAATAATCATAATAAGCATCTATTTGACCCGTATATACAATCTTGTCCGCAATTTTTATAAGCTTTGAACGGTTTTTATTAAAATCGGTGTTTAGAATTACCTCACATCCTGAAAGCATCTTTTCGATAATAATGTTGTATCCGCCATAAGGAATACCCTGGTACGGATCGTTGAAATAATTGTTATCATAAGTAAATCGTACAGGTAAACGTTGAATTATAAACGGTGGAAGACTGCAACAGCTCCTACCCCATTGTTTTTCCGTATACCCCTTTATAAGTTTTTCATAGATATCACGACCCACCATCGAAATAGCTTGATCTTCAAGATTCCTGGGCTCCCATTTTATCTCCGCACGCTGCTGCTTGATTTTCTTTTCTGCTTCCTCAGGCGTTAGTACGCCCCACATTTTATTAAACGTATTCATGTTAAAAGGAAGGTTATAAATATCTCCTTTATAATTGGCTACCGGGCAGTTGATATAATGGTTGAATTCTGCAAACTGGCGGACGTAATCCCAAATATGTTTTAACCGGGTGTGAAAAATGTGAGCTCCATATTGATGAATGCAAATTCCGTCTTTATAATCACAATATATATTTCCACCGATATGCGCACGCTTTTCAACAACTATGCATGATTTTCCTCTTTTAACAGCCTCATACGCAAAAGTTGCGCCGAAAAGGCCACTGCCTACAATTAAATAATCGCACATTATCTCATCCCTGCTATGATTCTGATTAGTTTTATGGTTTTGTTCATCAATTACAGCCTCCATAAAAAGTTATAAAGCCGATCATGCTAAAAACTTCGTTAATTAAATCCTATTATTCTTTGCCCTATTTTATATGCCAATATGGTTATAATATTGCCTATAAATCCGGGCAAATTCGTAATTCGGCCGAAAATCCCATATCTGAGCCGGTAATATAAATCTTCATCCTGAATCTTTATATAATTCCATAACTCTTTTTTCTTATTGAGATTCTCCGATGTTCTTGAACGTATTAACAAAGTTGAGGATACTAATGTTATTATTTCAAGGTAAATGAACATATACTGGTAAAGCTTAGGGTTCTCAATACCCCTTTTGAGTATTACTTCGATCATTTCCTTATTAACTTTTATCTGTTGATCGATCCTTTTTATCATGACTTTTTCATTAACCGACTGATCTATTCTTCCTATAAAATATCTATAAAAATCGACATTTATATAGTAAAGTCTTTTTACATATATGAGCGGTGCATATACGAATAAATTGTCTACATAAAAAGTATGCTTTGGAAGCCTTAACCTGCAATCAATAAGTATCTGAGTCCTATAGATGACCGAGTGCATTAAAATATATTGACCTTTTGAAAACTTCCCTATATCGTCCCAGGTAAAAACCACTCCTTCGGGGAATACGTTCTCGTATTTCATTACCCGCTTGAATTTTGAACCATCCTTTTCGTATACGAAATTGCTGACTATCATATCAACTAAATTATTACAAGAAACAAAACCTTTTAACGTTTCTAGAATCTTTAGATATGCTCTGGTATCAACCCAATCATCACTGTCCACAACTTTTATATAAATACCGGAAGCATTGCGGATACCGGAATTTATAGCTTCTCCATGCCCGCCGTTTTCCTGGTGTATGACCTTGACTATCGTCGGATAGGATTTTTTATATTCATCAGCTATTTCTCCCGTTTTATCAGATGAACCATCATCAACTATAACAAGCTCCACTTCTTCTCCGCCAGGTAAAAGGGATTCTATACAATACCTCATATATTCCTGTGAATTAAAGCAAGGGATAATAATAGTCAATAATTTCATACTTATATCACCTGACAGTTTTATTTATCATTAAAGAATGAATTGCGCTTTTGTAGAAATACCCTGGGTAGGCACATTACATATCGGCACATTCTCAAATTCTTTATCTAATTAGATTGACCTGATAAAATCGGTTTTTATGAAGCAACCCGCTTCTAAAACATAGAATTAATGATCTTTGACACCTGAATATGTGAGATACAAGGCCTTTTTTACCCCTTTAGGCCATCAACCTGGCT
>JAFABI010000111.1 GCA_023426125.1 Bacillota bacterium | reverse complement strand
TTGATGAGCCAAATTAAACTCCAGTAAAAGGCCTATGGATTTGATGGATAACCCGATTATTTAAAATCATTGATTGAATTGAAACTTTATTGTAGAATCAAATCATCGATAAGGTGTCCTGATGTTTTCGGTTTACTGTCCGGATGCCTTCGGAATAGCCGTCCGGATAATCCGGAATACGCAGCAACTTCTTTTCAGGTAGAAACTGAAATTCAATTCTATTCTCATATTTGAACGGAGTATACAATAACTCTAATTTCTCTTTTAGAGCTTTTTTGGTTGCTGCGGTAATACAGCAAATTTGATACATTTGACCGTTCAACTATCATCACCGACTTTACACAAAATCAAAAAATCGAATTTGTATGCAGATACAATTTAAACATAATGAGCAACGGGGAAACTATAAAAGGCTTCACCTAGCATGTTAGGCGACCAAATTTAGCACGAACCATGCAAAACTACCATTTTAAACCCTAACTTTTGAAATATTTATAATATATATGTTTATCATTTTCTGTCGGTGCATTTAACATTTTGTTTTCATATTTGGTTTTGAGTATATCAAACGCTAGATCAAGTGCTATTGTTGAATATTTTTCTATGGTTAGCCATGTACTCCAAGCTGTATTAAACTTGCAATAGGCAAATTCTTCTGGGAAACATACAAAATCAAAAAAATCATCATATCCTTTGAATAATTTATATGGGGCTAAATCACTGATTATATTCTGCTCATGTAATCTTGCAACAACATAAATCGGATCATTAAATTTCTTTTCATCTTCGAGGTCAACTCCACGCTTAACCCTCTTGTGACAAGAATTGATTAGCAATTGTTCTGCAACACTGTCATAGGCGATAACCTTGCTTTCAAGTGCCCTCCTGACATATCGTATTTCAAGATTACGTAACCTGTCATAGACATAAATTTTATACTTTTCCTTCATTTCTTTGGACATAACTGGAAATAATTCAATTATAAAATTCGATAAAATATTACGGGTGCTATGTTCGTATAATTCAGCTCTATCCAAAAAACTAATGAGTACATCATCGTCCAATATTTCGGCAAAATGATATTCTAATAAATTTGACATATTCAGCAATAATCCTTGTTCCATAAAAACTTGTATCTGAAGTCCCATATTTTTGCCATTGTCTGTGTCGGAAGAAGAAAAATGCATTAATAGTGATTCGACTAGTGATTTTATATTACTTTGCATCTGTTGCTTATTTTCTGTTTTTTTGACTATATCATATATACATTCAATCCAATGTGAAAAACACTTGTAAAACCATGTGTAATCTGCATCTCCATCTAATTTAAAAAGATTAATTATTAATATCTCCAAGTGATTAATTATTGCTTTTAATTTGTCTTGGCTAAATTTCGTACATCCTATAAGTAGCATCGTAGCATTGATTAATTCTGCGAGTTTAGAATGTCTTGGTTGTTCTGGCAAAACATCAAAATGCGCAACATTGTGCAGCAGTTTTATTAAAAAATCCTGCTGATCATTTTGAAGGTTAAGGGTGGCTATGTTATATTCCCTTAAATAAAATCCAAGAGTTGTTGGATCTAAGTAAAAAGTGAGAAAATAAATATCTTCATTTGTTAATTCTATCCTCTCGTATTGGTAATCAGAAGAAACTTGCATATTACTATTAGGCGATATGATTTTAAAAGTAGTATTCAAATAAACTTCTATAATATCAAACCATTTTCTAGAGATCTTATGCCCGCCTAACCCTGAGACAAAAATATAGTTATTGATTAGATATTTAAGAATTTGATATATTTCTTCTCTGAGCGTTGTGTAGTTGGTAAACTTTAAATCGCCGCTACGAATGATTGGAGTTACTGCAATCATTTTTCTGATTTTGACATCAACTTCTATCGCTTTTCGCATTAGCTCTGGAAAATCATCGTAGAATTGCATTAATGTATAAAACTGATATTTATGTTTTTCTGACATCATGATATGAATTTTATAGTATCGCTCATCAAAATTATGTACGTTTAGGTTAAATAATGTAATTATATAATTGAAGGATAGTTTCTCTTTATCTAGTATTTCATCGAGATTTTTATAAATATCTTCGGCCCTACTATCATTCCATAAATAAGAATACAAATATGCCCGCTTTAACAATTTATCAATATTATCATTACCATTGCATATAATACTTTGCATTGCAGAAAAATCATGTGATAGAACAATATTATAAAAAATATCCTCTATAGCGCCTAACCATAGAATTTCATATTCAGGTTCCGGCTGCATCCAAAATACTTCGAGTAAGCCTACATTATTTCTTCGTTGTGGCTTAGTCGGTTTAATTTCTTTTTCAGATATGACAATTCCTTTTATTCCTGCTTTTAAAAATGATTTTTTAAGTATATTACTTGCTTTTGAATCCGGATTGCTTTGCAGTTCAACAGTTATATTTTTTAAAGTGTCTCTATTAGCTGGAAAACGATATTCGATTCCATTTATGATGTAGGAAATAGAAGCATACGATCCCAGCGCATGATATAATTCATGCGCTGTAATAGCGTTCATAGTTTCAAATACTGCTAAATTACAAAAAATATCCTCTAACGACATCTCAATGCCATACTTTAAGTACTTGGCTACTTTATATAAGTTCTCTCCTCTTGGATTGCTAAAAACAATTTGATTATCATCGCGCCTCTTAATATTCGGAATCTTAGAAGCCTCAATGATGTAAATATTTTTGTTTGAATAGTATTCTTTATCATATTTGGAAAGCTCAGTATCTTCAACATTAATATAATAATATCTGCTAGTATTGTCTCGTTCGGTATTTTTTCTAGTGAAACTATTTACCCATGACATAATAAGTTTCAAATTATTATCTTTAAGTCCATACCCCACGAATAAAATCGTATGATTTACAAAAAGAGATTTCACAAATGTTTCTACCAAAGAATGAGTTACAGAAAATTCCAAATAATCATCTTCTTTTAAAACTATAGATGCCCTGTCCTCTAAATCGCCATGCATTTTTATAAAATAATGCGGTTTTTTAGCGGAAATAAAGCCTGTATCATTTATTATTCTAGAATATTTAGAAAAATCTTCATACATTGTATTTCCATAAATATGTTGTTTTTCTATGCTGTACTCTATAAGTCTATCATAATTAGTAGTGATAATATGGTTAGGCTGTAATTCTAGTAAAACATTTATTATCGGATTGGTTTCCTGCGGCAGTCTGTTATATTCTTCTTCTAGAATCTTAAAATACAATTCTGAATCTTCATTATAAACGAATTGAGGGATTTTGAGGATTTCTTCATCGGTGTAGTCTTTATCACCATTATCAACATATTTTTTATTTTCATTAAATTTATCTACAATTTGCCACCAAGATTTAAAGCCTGAATTTGCGGACACTCCTGCACCAATAAAAATAGCTAATTTGTTTTCTTCATTAGCGCGCAATATATCTTTAACCATATTGTTAACGTCTTGCACAGTAGCACCCCCATTAGGTCATAAGCCAAGATTAGCACATAATTGGAGCTTCCCATTATTGCTATAATACGTTCCTCCCCAAACTGCTAATTATTAGCCATATGCAAAGTTCAGCCTCTGTCTCCCATTATATGGATATAAAAGGGAAGTAACACTCTCAAGAAGTGCGCAATCTTGTAAATACAAAGCATAGAATGTTTTGCATAAAATCCCCTTATAACCTTTATGCATATCTATATACTACATACCTTCTGGTAATGTAGATAGAATTTTCAATCTGTTTATTTGTTCTTCCGTCTGTTGTTTAAGTGTAATTTGGGAAGTCTTTACAATAAACTCTCTTAAATTTTTAAAAGCCTTTTCTTCATAATAAGTGTGTCCACTTTGAATTCCATTTAAAATTGACATGTTCCAATTTAAATATTTAGAAGGTATTACAATATCAGAGATATCTTCCCACCCTGTACTACCACCTTTAGTTCTATACCTATTCTCAAGAATATGGTCACACTTTCCTTTACATGCCCAATAAACATCCATTATCTTTTCCTTTTCAAAATTATGCTCCTTCATGAATTTAATATCACTGACAAAAACAATAATTCCACCAAACTTTTCTATCTTTTTTTGGTTTAGCAAATCTTCACCACAATATTTACAATTAAGTGGTTCATATTCTGTAAAAATATTTGATGGAGAATACCAAGTATTTTCCCATTTATTATATGAGAGCGGCATATATCGTTTAGCAATTCTTTTACCTATGGGAGTATTTAGCAATTCATGTTCAATCATTTCATGGTCGAATATTTTTACTTCAATACTACTTTTAAGTCCTTCTAGTTTACGGCTTAGCGGTGCACTTATTACTGTTGAATAAAATCCAATAAATCCATTTGCCCCATATGCTTTAACTCTGTCAAGTATATCCAATTCATCTTTATCCTTTACAGATTCGCCAGAGTGAGCTTTATGTTTACAACTTACTAGCCATTTAATCTCTGTTATTCCGACAATTCCGCCTCTAGTTTCTATTGCTAATAGATCTCTTCCCCCATCTTGACCTCTATCAGGGCCAGAAACAATATTTAAGCCAATCATTTTGAAAAAATCACGAGCAAAAAGTTCAAATGTATCTTGCATTCCACTTGAAATGTGAGCTTCAGGTAATTCCTTGAAATTTAATGCAGGCATATCTTTCCTCCTCTGATAAAACATGCTTTTCATTTTATAAAAAACTCAACGTCACATTATAGACAGAACGAAACCGCTGGCGCGGTGGCAAAAGAAAAGAGTAAAAAATGTGAACCGACTTAATAGTCGGTTTTTCATTTTTATACTAACATCCTTTACAATAATAGAGCAGCTTAAACGCTGACAAAAT
>JAFABI010000077.1 GCA_023426125.1 Bacillota bacterium | reverse complement strand
AGCCAGGTTGATGGCCTAAAGGGGTAAAAAAGGCCTTGTATCTCACATATTCAGGTGTCAAAGATCATTAATTCTATGTTTTAGAAGCGGGTTGCTTCATAAAAACCGATTTTATCAGGTCAATCTACCTAATTCCGACCAAATACGTATTTCACTAAAATCTAATTCCATACTTTAAAGCAAACTCTGCCATGTCAGCTGTCTTGTTTAAAACGACATTACATTTCTTGAATGCTCCTAAAACATCTTTCCATCCAAGCTCTTCTGCAATTTCTTCAATCGGGGTATTACCGCATTCATGGCAAAAATGGTTCATGCTATCAAGGTAAACAACCGCAGAGGGGTGTTTATCATCATGGTCTGTATGGCAACAATGACAGTGTATCTTCCTTCCATAGTCATATGAAGCATAACCTTCTTCATACAAGTGCTTTTTAATAAGTTCTCTTATGCTGTCATCTGCCGCATTATATTCCCTCATAACCATTGTCCTGACATCCAATTGAATTTTATCAACATCAATACCGAAAGCCTGACATATATGAAGTTGTGAATACCTCAATGAGCAGTCAATCGTTTCTATTCTAACTTGAAACGGTTCATCAAGTTTGGCATAATCAAACCCTGGTATTCGCATTGGCCTGTTTAGATTAGACATGGCGGAGTCTGTTTTCTCTCCGAAATTATTAAATATCCAGTTACCTATACCTTTTTGTATGCCTTTAAACCTTAATACAGCCTCATTATTCCTATCTTCACCTTCAATCCTATGTAATAAGAAGTAAACGTGCAGGCTTCTTCCTGTCTTCACAACAATTGAAGGTTTAATCGGCAAGGCACTAATAATCTCGCGTTGCTTGTCAATGTTAGTATGGTCGCACTCAAAGAACTGTGCATTAATCTTTGTAATAAACTCACACACTGACCTTGGTTTCAATATTCCCGTTCTTTCATCAAGCTCAAATTTGTATCCACTGTTAATATGAAGACATGGAGCAAATCTCTGAGCATTCATTCTTTGGTAAAAACTGAACCTTTCCACAAAGGAACCAACGTCTTCCTTATATACTCTTGACCTTTCAAAACCTTCCCGAAGTTGATAAGCATTGCTCTTGCCTCTGAACTTCCTTTGAAGTTCTTGAATCTGCTCATCAATTTGCTTCCTTTTTATATAGTCTGTCTCCTGCTCAAACTCCTGTTCCTTCTCCCGTATCTTGTCATAAGACTCATCCGTTTTAAGGTATAGGCAAAATTCTTCTCCATTCCCATAAAAGGCATTTGTAAAGGCTTTTGCTGTTTCAAGTCTGTCCATACATCTTAACTCCCTTCAAAATAATATTTTTGTCCTACAACAGATAAGGTAGACAGTACTTGACTTTTTCTAACGCTATTTTCAGAAAAATATTAAGTTTATTTTGGAGTTTCATTGAGAGCATCTGTATTCATTAAATAGCATTCATATTTATGTTGTTTGTTCTGGGCGGCGGTCTAATCTAAGTAGTATAGATAAGTAAATTATGAAAGGATAAATGACGATGGATACAAGAAACCCTATTGTCCAAATGGTTAAAAGTACTAATTTAAAGGTCAAGGACTTTTGCATACTGTTCGATTGCAGTTTAAACTCTATGAGACTCACAACTGCAGGACATGCTGACAAAATACCTAAAAATGTTTTGGGAGCATTGAGGCGGGCAGGCTTTGATGTTACAGACATTGACCAGAAATATAAAGAGTGGCAGTTAATGACTGCTAAGGAAAGGGCGGGCGGCAATGTTTTATAAGAGGATGAGAACCTTAACCGATGTATACAAGTGTCTTTACACATTAAGAAACTCTATGACTCTGAGGGATGCAGTATTGATTAATTCCATGTGTATAGAGAAACGAGAACCTTAACTCCCGCTATCATAGCAGAATTAAAGCTGCTGAATATGTTTGCAGACGATTGCCCACTCATGGAGCTAACCGTTTAAATCCTTTGTGGCGAATGACAAAGGTAAATCTGATTATACAGATAAGGCGGCGGCTCTCAACAACTCCTTTCAATGGTGTGTATAAAGTGAGTTAATATCCTGTATATAATCCGCTTCATTATATATTGCTCCTGTATGGCACTAAGATACAGGGGCTTTTCTATTATCCACAACAAGTTCCTGAATTTTTCCCATGTAGAAGTAATGTTAGTACCACGCCCCGCAACCTTCAAATGAAAAAAGCTGGGCACTGGGGGGGTAATACTCACGGCTAAACTTGCTATAGAATACAACATAATCAACATCAATTGTAATTCCCTGACTTGCTCTAATCAAAAACCCGTGCTAACATGTTGCCATGCTCTACGGACAAACAAAAATCAAGTCGTCAACAAATCAAGACGTCAATTTGTACCTTGAAAGCTGGAAAATGAAAAGCAAAAACCCCACAACCCTTAAGTTGTGAGGTTTTGGTGAGCCATCCGCGACTCGAACGCGGGACCCTTTGATTAAAAGTCAAATGCTCTAGCCGACTGAGCTAATGGCCCAAAATCTCGGATGCCATAAACCGGATCGCCCGGTGTCTGGTATCCAGTCTCTGCTTTTTATGCGGCATTTTTACCACACAGGTATATATGATACAGCATGAATCATAGTTTTGTCAACCGTAAAGCGACATTTATTCACGGCAAAATCATGAACAACATCTCCTAATTAAGAAAATCATAAGATTTTTTTAAAATACACCATTTCAGTGTAATATTTGATAAGATTTTATAAAAAGAAATGCATCCCGGCATTAAAAAGAT
>JAFABI010000048.1 GCA_023426125.1 Bacillota bacterium | reverse complement strand
TTCCGATAATCTTTTCCGGGGAACTACGCTTGGTAGGTTGCATAGGCGAGCAGCAAATGCAAGGCATTTGCGACCAGCCCGCTCCATTCCCCAGAAAAGAATCGGAAGTAATATTTCCGGTGCTCCTAAGTACATAACCTGTATATCACGAGGATGACGCCAATCACATAAATCGTGGTAAAAATGGTTTTGTTGTTCTTTGCCAGCCATTTGGGCAGAAATATGTCAAAGCCGGTTTCAGTATCCTCCGTATATTTCAGTCCTAAAACCGTTAAAGGGCAGCGCCACTTAAAGGCTAACAGGACCAGCCCTTCGACTACCACCAGGCCGATTGCAATAAAAACATAGAGATTAAGCTTATCCCATATTCCCGCATAGAGAATGTAAAAAATCGCCACAACAAAAAAAGCCCATATGACGGTGTGTACGATCTTTATCCATAATAATTTCATATTCGCTCCGGTTCACCCCTGCTCCAAATTTAGTACAAAATAAATATGAATATTGTTCCCTTTTCATGACGCTTTACGACGGGCTAACAATTTTTTCGGCAGACAATAAAATGCGTAGCCTAAAATTCCCCCGGCCGTATTGAGAATGACATCGTCAATATCAGCCGAGCCCGCTCCTGTAATATATTGTAATGCTTCAATCACGATCGAAGTGGCGGCAGCCAGCACCAGAACGGGCAAAAACCTTGACAGCCTTTTCCAGGCAAAAGGCGGCAGGAATCCCATCGGCACAAAGGCGGCAACATTTCCAAGCAAATTTGTTACGGCGATATTCCGGTTATGAAATGCCGTCGCATACTGGATAATTGTTTTGAAAGGTACCAGGTTATAACTTCGGTACATCTGTGTAAATCCCCTGCCGTAATACCGGCTGAAAAATGTAAGGAATGCCAGGTATGACAAATAGATCAGAAACAGAATTACGGCAGTTATTTTCAAGGTTTTTACGAAGCCGCGGCGTCTGCTGCCGTCTTCGCCGTCATTAGTCACTTTTTTCATGGATCTCCCCTATCGCTTCTCCCCTCTAAATCATCGAAAAAACCTCGCCCATGTCCTTCAGTTCCTTCTCTCTGGGTGTGTATGCAGGGAATCCCACTGGGATAAGGCTCATAAATTTTTGCTCCCGGGATACCTTGAGAATCTCATTGATTTCCTCTCCCGCAACGGCAGGTTCATTCATCCAGCATGCCCCATAGCCGCTTTCGTGCAGGGCAAGCAGAAGGTTCTGGACAGCGGCGCCGATGGAAAGGATGTCGGGATATGCAAACAATTTCATGATTCCCTCCCGATCATAGCCTTTATCCTCCAGCGCGGAAATAACCACCGGATCATAAAATTCCAGGTGTGTCATAAACACAGCAATCACTACCGGAGCCTTTGTAAAAAAGCTGATTATCTTTCTTTTGGAAGTGATATACTGCTCGGATAATTCTCCCTTTTTTTCATCAAGGACCTCATCCATCTTTTGTATGACAGCCCGGGCCATTTGGTTTATGACGTCCCTGTCCTTTATGGCGACAAACCTCCAGCACTGGCTGTTACACCCGCTGGGAGCCGTAACCGCCGTTCTTATGCAGCGCTTGATATCCTCTATCGGTATGTCTTTGTCCTCAAATTTTCTGATGCTTCTCCTGGTAGAAGCCAGATCGTAAAAACTCTTCATCCTAAATTCTCCATTCCTGCCACTGATATAAATGTTAAATAAACAATTGCATGCTGCCGTCCTGAGCGGCAGCCAATACAACAGCGAAAGCTGCTGATAAATACTTTTACGCAATGATAATCGCCGCCTCATTCCATCAGTATACCATTAAACTGGTCCGCCATACAGTGGAATTTTGCTTTCCGGCTTCTATTTTGCAGGTGTGCCTCAGGCGCTGTAAATTTTTATGCATAGGAATAATTACGATCCGGCTATATTCCGCAGGTGAAATGTAATATAATGTTAGTATATGAAAGGAGGGCCTTTCGATGAAGCATGAAACTTATGAATTTATGGCTAAAGACAACCTTCCGCTGTTCTATCAGATATGGCATGCAGAAAATGAAAAAGGCCTGGTATGCCTGATCCACGGTCTGGGCGAGCATGGAGGCTGCTACGGGACCATGGCCGAATACCTGGCAAAGAAGGGTTATTCTCTTGCAGCCCTGGACTTAAGAGGCCACGGACGCTCCAAAGGCAAAAGAGGCCATGCCGCCTCCTATGAGCTGCTGATGGACGATATCGATTCGTTCATCTCCAGGGCATCCGCCGGTTATTCAAATTTGCCCTGCTTTCTTTACGGCCACAGCATGGGCGGAAATCTGGTCCTGAACTACTGCCTCCGGTACAAAACAGGCCTGGCAGGCGTCATAGCCTCCGGACCATGGCTCAGGCTTGTCACCGAGCCTCCCCGGTACAAATATCTTTTGTCGAGGTTATTGAATGCGCTTTATCCTTCACTAACCATGAACAACGGGCTTAAGTCCGACACGCTTTACCATTCGGAAAGTAAAACGGAGGATTACTATAAAGATCCGTTGTTTCACAGCCTCATTTCAGCCAGGCTTTATACTGTTATTCGCGCCTCCGGCCTCTGGGCGCTGGAACATGCCGGTGTGCTCGGACTGCCCTCCCTCGTCATGCATGGCAGTGAGGACAGGGTCACCTCCCCCGGGGCCAGTACGGAATTTTCAAAAAAAGCACCCGGCAGCACCCTGAAAATCTGGGACGGCTTTTACCATGTGCTTCAAAATGAGCCCCGCCATGACGATGTTTTCCGGTATGTCGCGGAGTGGATAGAAGCCCATGTGACTACCATCCAAAGCTCGAAGTATGAAGTGTAGGGGCGCGCATTGCGCGTCCGCATAATGCTATCTATGGCTGGAGAGTCCTCCATTTGATAGGCAGACGGCCAATGGCCGCCCCTACAGGGATGGCGCCATGGAAAGAGGGCGCGATGTGGCAGAGAGCCACCCTATCGCAAAGTGGATGAATTTGTATGTCAAACAATTTGACCGCCATCCAAAGATCGAAAGCATGAAGTGTAGGGGCGCGCATTGCGCGTCCTCATAATGCTATCTATGGCTGGAGAGTCCTCCATTTGATAGGCGGACGGCCAATGGCCGCCCCTACAGGGATGGCGCCATGGAAAGAGGGCACGATGTGGCAGAGAGCCACCCTATCGCAAAGTGGATGAATTTGTATGTCAAGCAATTTGACCGCCATCCAAAGATCGAAAGCATGAAGTGTAGGGGCGCGCATTGCGCGTCCGCATAGATGTGCAGTAGGATTATAACGCCTGATTGTTTATGAAAAGCCAGCGGCAGGCTTTCCTTTCCACCAGGTCCACCAGCTTGAATATCGACAGCCCGATCAGGCTTAAAACCAATATGCCCGCAAACATTTCTTCATACTTTACAATGGCCCAGGAATTCATGATAAAATATCCGATCCCGTGAACTGTCGCATAGTTTTCGCTGAAAAACAGGACGGAAATGCTGATACCGATACTGATCCGGACAGCAGTAATAATTTTAGGCAGGGCCGCCGGAATCACCAGGTTTGCATATATCTGGCGCCTGCTGAGCCCCAGGGACCTTACGGAATAGAACAACTGCGCCGGGATTTCCTTTACTCCGTCCCTTGCCGCCAGCAAGATCGGAAACAGGATGACCGTTATGACCAGAACGGTTTTCGACCCTTCCCCCAGTCCGAAAAGGATCATGAAAACAGGCAGGAAGGCGATCTTGGGCAAAGGGTAGAGAATATAGGCAACAGGCGTTATGATGGCATCCGTCCTTTTGCTCAGTCCCATCCACAGTCCCAGAGGAACGCCTATAACAATGGAAATGCACAGCGCTACGGATATTCTTAAAATACTGACGGCAATATGTATGGGCAAATCTCCTTCGAAGAGCAACCTTGCGAGGACGAAAACCGTTGTCAGGGGTCCCGGGATGGTGCGGGGGCTTATGGCAGCATGCACAAAATACCAGATAGCCGCTACCATTGCAATGCTGTACAAGGTCTTGCTTAAGTCTGGCTTTACAATTGGTTTCATTGTTCATCCCTTCCATACAGCTGTTCTCTTACGTCAAGGCAAATTTTATAGTACTCGGGCTTTGACCGTATGGCTTCGTCGCCGAAATAGGCGTTGTCAAGAATGCTCCTGATCCCGCCCTCCCCCATAACCAGGATTTTTTGACCCAGGAAAACAGCTTCTTCTATACTGTGGGTTACCATCATTACAGTAAGGGGCCTGCTTTTGATGATTTTAAGAATGAGGTTCTGGATCGCTTCCTTCGTGATGGCATCCAGGGAAGCCGAAGCCTCATCCAGCAGCAGCAGGTCGGGGTCTGTCACAAGGGTCCTCGCAATGGCCAATCGCTGCTTTTGCCCTCCACTTAGCTGGCTGGGAAACTTGTCCTTCTGTTCGGCAATCCCCAGCTCGTCCAGGATGGCGGACACTCTTCCGTTAACGGTATTTTTATCCATCCCCCTTGCTTTCAACCCCAAAGCGGCATTCTCCCATACCGTCTTCCATGGGAGGAGCCCCAGGTCCTGAAGTATCAGCCCTGTCGCTCTCCTGACCCCTTTTATTTTTTCGCCGTCGATGGTGATTTCACCGCTTTCCGGAGGGATAAGCCCTGCAAGGAGGTACAACAGAGTTGTCTTTCCGCATCCCGAAGGGCCGATAATCGCGCAGGTGGTGTCTTTCGGTATATGCAGATCAACGGACCTTAATGTGGTCTCACTACCGTAGCTGTGCCGCAGCCCTTTTACATGAATCATCGTCGTTACATAGCCTTTCAGTATATCAGAGTAACATTAGTACAGCGAAATATTTTTCAATCTGTCTTTCCGCAATAATGCGATGAATTCCTATTTATTCCGCTGAAGTGCATTTACCCATTGACTCATTTACTCAATAAAATCAAAGTTGCTTATATCCTTCAGTTGATAATCCTTTTTAACCGTACCTTTGGCTTTGGTCCAGTCCAGAACGCTTTTGAAGCTTTCTTCTGTGATCTTTTTCGCTTTCTCATACTTGACGCTTCCGCTTAAATAATTCACAACGGCTTCGGGGAAGCCATACTTTGTAAGAATCTCTCCGTATTGGGCCGCATCGGTTTCATTTATATAGTCTACCGCCTGGTTATACGCTGAATAAAATGCTTTCACTGATTCCGGCTGTCCGGTCAGGAGCTTCTCCGCGAACAGCAGGGTACCGGCTTTCAACCCGTATTCTTCCGAGCTTGTAAGCAGCTTTGCACCCTGGGAGATCATCATGGTGGCCTGCGGTTCGGTAAATAAAACCCCACTGATCTGATCCGCCATCAATGCCTCCTGCCGTGCGGAGAAAGAAGGAATGGATACCGGCTTGTAGGTTATGTTGTTCTTTTTGGCCATTTCGTCCATGATATATTCCAGGACAAAGTTCGGGACAATGGATACCTCCTTGCCATTGAGCTTTTCAAAGGTGTCGATGCCGGAATTGGGCGAGGTCAAAAGCTTGAAATCCTCATTGATGTCCGAGGTGATTTTCATTTTAAAGCCTGCTTCGTGAAACGTCAGGGAGGTCATGATATCTGCGATAATGGCATCGATCTGCCCTCCCTGCACGGCCACATTCCGGTCGTTGGGCGAATTGAAGGACACCAGCTCCACCTTTGTGCCTTCTTTGTCAAAAAAGCCTTTCTCATATGCAATAATGATGGGAATCGCCGATTCGGCGGGCAATATGCCGAACCTGATGGGGCTCTGCTCTACTTTTGCCCCGGCGCACCCGCTAAATAGCACCATTAAGCCGATAAATAAAACCATTGATAAACAAATTCTTTTCATAATAACCTCCATTCCACCGAACGCAAGGGGTCGGTTCTACTGTGCTTTTTTCGGGAGCTATGTACCTTAGTTCACACAAATCCCTGTCGTACGCTGCTGCCTTGAACGGATGGCTGATGCGCCCCTACAGGACCAACGAATATCGGTCACTGGTCCCCCCCATCTATTGTGCATTATCCCCATATAGCACAAGGCAAGACGTCCCCGGCTTGTTACGTTGTGCTCAGAATATTTCTAAACCCATCCATCGTTACGTCCAGGAAAACGCCGTTCCTATACAGTTTATACGGATCTGTACCAATCTTGTTTTTCCCTCCCTCTGCCGTAAAAGCCAGCCTGAAATCCAGTTCCTTCAGCCACCGGACTACTTCATCCGTATAAATCCCAAAAGGATACGCATAAGCATCCTTGCTATCTGCAAACTGCCTGCAGGCCTCGGTGTCAGCGTAAAAAGCGGTCCTGTCGACGGTCTGCAAAGCTGTCAGCCCTTCTTTCCTGGTGTGCAGCGCTGTTGAATGGCAGGCATATTCAAAAACATCCCCCATTCCCTCCAGTTCGCCTTTTGACAGGCAGACACTCTGATGGCTGGAATATTGCCGGGCCTCATTAAAAAGCCAATCCAGTACTACAAAACCGACGGCTGAAAAGCCATATCTTTTCAAAACCGGATATGCGTACAGCAACACCGATTTATACATGTCATCAAAGGTGAGCAGGATCGCCTTCTCAGGAAGATTTTTGCCACTGTAATAGAAATCGATGACATCCTGAAGCTTTATAATGTTATATCGGTTTTCATGCAGATATGCCATTTGCTTTTCAAATTCTTCAAGCAAGGCGAATAAAGGTTTTGGCAGCACATCATGATAATTCTGCTTCACCTTTATGCCGGTGTATTCTTCTATTGCAAAGTCCTCTTTCCGGATGAGCTCATGATACATCAATACGCAAAATCCATTCATATTTGCTTTTACCTTTCATCCTTCCAATATAATCCCCAAATTCTTTTCCCTTAGTGCAACTCCATGTATATCCGTTACCTGATAAGTTTGACAAAAGTGGAGCATGGCGATCGTGTAGAGGCGCGCATTGCGCGTCCGCAAGTGCATTCTATGTTAAACTGCTCCCTGACTGTCAGTTGGCCGCCCCTGCATCGGTTTCGTTTTTCATTCCTATCCGGTAACTAACTTGCGTGGGGCTGTATTTAGTATTTCCCAAGCCTCATAATGAATATAAATCGTTGTTTTGCCCGTAATATCTTTCTCATTCATCGCCATGCCTTCCTAACCCACATATTGCAGGAAGGTCACTTTACGCTTACCCATCAGAAACCAACCGACCCTTTTATATTGTTCATGCCCCAGGGATGTCTTTTTATCCGAAACGATTGCAATAACCGACTTATGAGCAAGAAAGGATATCAGGTTATCCAGCAGGCCTTTTACGGCAGCGCTTCCGTCCTGTAAGTCATTCTTCCAATGCACAATTTTCCCATACGGCAGGTCAGTAATCACAATATCCGCCTTTTCACATACGCCTTTCTCTTTCGTTGCATCCGCAATAAAGCTTGTCGCTTCTATCCGGGTTTTCCTGGCCAGCAACCTTTCTCTCAAATTCATCGCACTTTGTAAAGCCTCGGCGTGTGAAGCTTTCCCAAAATCATCCGCCATTTTTTTTATCCGGCTTATCCGCTGTTCAATCCCGGGGAGTGATAACAACGATAGATTTCTTTGCGCAAGCGCTATCATCCCGTCATCAATATCGGAAGCCAGTATTTTCGATATCCTGTCCCCGTGCAGAAAGCCTATGGTTGTCAAAAAATAAGCCCCGCCGCAGCAAGGATCATAGATGGAATAAGGTCCGTCCGCCCCCGCCTTCTGTAAAATCCGCTCACACCTGAGAAAAATCTCACTTCCCAGCCTCACAGGAAAAGACGTTGTCCCCTGTTGATTGTATAAGACCCTTCCACTTGCAAAATCTTCGTAATTTTTGTTTTCCGTCTCAAATAGATAGCTCATGTCACAGCGTTTTCTCCAGCCTTTGGTCTATTCATTATCTAGATTCTACCAGAAGAGCGGTCGTTTGAAAAGATGAAAGAATTCTGCTTCATTCGTACTTTTTCTTAATTTGTCATTGCGAGCGGAGCGAAGCAATCTCTGCAAACCTTAAAAGCTAGATTCCCCACGTCGCTTTGCTCCTCGGAATGCGCCTGCCATCAAATGGCACACCTAATTAGAAAACCCATACCTGTATTCCAGTATTTTCCCAGCAATAAATACTTTGTAGACAATCTATTCATCCAGTATTTTCTGAAATGCAACAACGTCAAGCACCTGGTCGAATTTGCTGCCGACCTCTTTATAATGTGCACACTTGAAATAACCGCTGCGGCTGAAAAGGTTGATACTTTTTAGATTTTCTCCGCAGATGGAGGCAATGAGGACATGAATGTCTACGTTTTTTGCATAGCTTTCAATATATTGAACCGCCAGGCTGCCCAGCCCTCTGCCGATATATTCAGGTTTAAGGTAAACCGTTACTTCAGCTGTTTTATCATAAGCTCCCCTCTCCTTGTGCCGTTTCAAGATGACATATCCGCAGATATCCCGGTCCTCAATGATGATCATTGTTCTATACTTGGGGTTGTCAAAAAAAACAAGCTCCCTCATTTCATCAACCGATAAGGCATGGTCATGAAATGTTGCCGTGGTGTTCAATACATAATAGTTGTAAATATCCAATATGCTGTTTAAATGCTCTTCCTCAATCTGCTCAAATCTTATTTTACACATTTTTACCCTCCATATGAATGTATTTTTCTTAAACGACCTAATTCAAATGAAATTTGCCAGTTGTAGACAAATTTCCTTACCGCAGCGGAGTTTCAACGAGGCTGGTCACAAGCTAAAGCTTGCTGCTCGCCCATGCATCCCGGCCTGGAGATATGCTCACCGCCTGAAAACCAATTCGGTACCCGCCAGCTACAGAGGGGGGAACATTTTGGGGCCTCGTTATAAAACAGCTGCCTTCCTTCCAAACCATAGTATGACAAATAAAATAGTACATACTGATACGGCGGCACTGGAAAAATAGAAAAACGCTTCATAATTGTTTCCCGTACCGGGCATCAAGCTTAAAAGTATGCAGCCCAATATCATTCCGATGCTGTTTGAGGTACTTAAGAACCCCATTGTACTGCCCATTCCTTTTTCACGTCCGAGTACGATAGATAGTGCGGAAGTAGCCGAAAGCAGGGCAGCGGAACCGATGGATGTCAGGATTATAGCAATTCCCATAAGCAAAATACTGTGTGACAACGGAAAAATCAACATGGCGGCAGAAGTCACGATACCTGCCAATAACGCTGTAGTACGTTTGTTATAATTATCAATGATCCTTCCTAAAGGTAACTGTACAATACCGGATACAATATTGTAAACAGCCAGAATTAAGCCGGTGAATATCAAGTCCATACCTCTGGTTTTTAAAAAAGGGATAAAGAAAAAACCTACAAGGCTTGAAATGATAGCCAGTGCTATATTTGCCAGGCTAAGAGCAAGGAGTCCTTTATTTTTAAGCAGTACTATAAAGTATAAAGGTTTTCGACAATAGGTATTGGGGCTCCCAAAGTTTTCTCTTTCCGTTACTTGCTCCCCATGGGACAATGAAACGATTAGCAGGGACAGCAGGGCAATGACAAACAGAATGATGAATGTTGCCCTGTAATTTATCAAGCTGGCAACGGCTGTGGAAATAAACGGTCCAATTCCGCTTGCAAGAAGGATACATAGATTGTACATGCCCATGTACTTTCCTTCCATGCCTTCAGGACTAGCCTGACCTACATATGCCATACATACGGGCAGCATCATGGCTGAAGCCACTCCATGGAATAGGCGCGCGCATATCAAGGAATAAATGTTGAATGAGAAATAATAGGCAACTGCAATGAATGGATACAGCAGCAAGCTATACTTCAGTACAGTCAAAGTCCCTTTTCTATCAGCCAGCCTTCCAACCGGTGTGCCGATAAAAAGACGGACAGCATACATACTTCCCGACAGTATGCCTATTTGAAACCATGTCGCCCCGATGTCCTGGGCATATGGGGTAAGTATGGTGCCCGAAATGAATGTACCCAGAACAAGCAAAAACACAGCTATCAAAACCAGAATCAATGATTTGGACATATTTTTCTCCAGAATTCTTATTTACTTTATCCAATGATACCGATCACAGATGCGAAGGTGTTCCCAAAAAAGCTGTCTTTTACGGTTATTCCATAGTTATTGAGCAGTGCCGGCAAATCATCTTCATCAAAGTATTTTTTATATATTTTAAAGGTTCTTCCATCATTCAGACGCCTTTCTGCAATATCTTCCTTGTTCAGCTTTTTTGCTCTTTCCTTATTCCAAGTGCTGTCGATAATAAGTATTTCAGCCCCGGGCTTTAAAATGTCCTTAAGCTTTTTGAAGAAAACTTCTTCTTGAGTCTTAGTGAAATGACCCAGTAAAAAACCTATAAGGGCACAGTCAAATCTATCGGTTTCCTCAAAGAAATAATCAAGAATGTCGCTCTTTATAAACCTTGACCTTCCGGTTATCCCAAATCTTTCAGCTTTTAGCCTGCACTCCTTAAGCATCTGCTCTGATTGATCCAGGAATGTAAAGGTACCGCATTTGTTGTAAAGGAACTTCAACCAGTAACCGCTTCCACAGGCAATGTCCAGGATATTTCCTTTTCCGAAGCTTTCCGCAAATTTCCCGATACCTTCTATATCAATGGCATAGACTTCCGGCCTGCATGTTGCCGGGCCTTTTCCTTCGTATATCTCATCGTATTCCCCGGCTCTTTCATCATAGTATTCCATCATCATTGACCTGACCATTTCATACTTAGAAAACTTAACCGCATTGAATATATTTTCCCATACGATTTCGCCAGACTGCTCCATTGTTTTATGCATATAATCAATAGCCTTGATTATTGCATTTATTTGGTTCACCTTTTCCTCAAGTACTTCTTGTTGTAGCCTTAGTGACTCTTTCATATCCTTGTGACTCTTTTGAATATCCATTATTTCATCAAGAGAAAAACCGATAAATCGTAATGAAAGTATTCTTTGGGCCTCAAAGAAGCTTTCTTCAGAGTAAAATTTGTGTCCGGATTTGTTTTCGAATGAGGGTTTTAGAATCCCAAACTGATTATAGTGCCTCAGCGCCCTTTTGGTCATCCCCACTATTTTTGCAAACTCCGCCGGTTTATATAGCTTTTTACTTTTTATCATATATCTCCTCTTTGCAATGTACTAATTTTATTATAAAATATGACGTTGCGTCATATGCAAGTGCTTTTTAATATCCTTAAATTGTTTCATTCAGCCCTCCTTGAAAACAATCAATTATTTTCTTTAATTCTTCAATATATTGACCCTCAGTAGGTGCATATTCAACTATGCTAAATCCGACAACATCAAAATTCCCATTTAACTTTTTAAGCAATCCAACAAGATTATCAACGGACATTCCTTTGCAGGCCGGACACATGACTGCCGGAAAACAATCTGGGTCCAGGGCATCCAGGTCCAGGTGAATATATATTTTTTTATGCCCTTTTTCCTTAACCGCATCAATAAGTTTACTGCTACCAGCCATATCCTCGATACTCACTAATGTGATATTGCTTTTATCAATGTATTGCTGCTCTGGTAAATCCAATTCTCTGCATCCAGCAAGTATTATCTGTTCTGTAGTTAATAATGAAAAGCACTGACGGATAAATGGTTCATCCCCTTCTCCCAACAAAGTTCTCAAGGGCATCCCGTGAAATTTCTTACTGGGTGAGGAACTGGGAGTATTCAAGTCTCCGTGTGCATCAAACCAGATTACAGCCATGTCTCCATTATACTTCTCGTTCAGATAGGAAACTGGCGCAAGTTCCACTCCGCAGTCACCACCAATTGTGAATATCTTCTCATAATCGTTTTCGAACAGTAATTCGACTGCATTCTGCAACTGTTCACGAATAACATCGTAGCCGAGAATATTATTCTTCTCAACTAAACCTTCACAAAGGCTTACATTAACTTCTCTATAATCTCTATCTGATAGATACCTCTCTTTAATCTTCATGGCTCCATGGTACAAATCCTTCTTGGTCCCAGAACCTTGCCATTGGGGAAATAAAAGTGTAGTAAAATTATTTAACATGTATCTTCTCCTTTTATTGCTGAGGTGTTCGCCTGATTCTATAATTATAATCCGTGATAAAGCCACTTCATCTGGCACTTTCATAAAAAAGACATCCCAACTCAATTTTCTATTTCCCCCTCTATTTGCATTCATTTACTCCCGTTCATCAATACCGAATACAATTATAGTTTAGCAACTATATCCTTCAAATCCATAGTATATAACTTTGTCCCAACCCTAAGTAAGAGCCTCGAACCTCTACAATCTATATCGTTTGCCATAATTACTTCACCGGTCTCATCGATAAAAGTGATGATTTTGCTATCCTTCAACTTATCAATTTTTATAAACTCTAACAAGTGATATTCGTCACGCTTATCATATCCACCTCTAAACAAAACATATTTATCATAAATCAGGAACCCATCAGCACCAGACAGTTTCGGGTCATAGTAACTAATTTTTTCTTTATTAATTCTACCAAGTAGAAAATCAGTGTAATAATAAAACCATACTTCATTTTCGTTAACTACATTTAGCGCATAACAATCACAAATAAAGTTACTGCCATAGTTATTATAAGTATAAACCGGCTCACCATCCTGATTCCAGGCTCGTAACCCACATGTACCAATTGGATTATCCCATCCGTAGTTTCCAAATACTCCTTCATCAAAGTAACTGGTCCATATATCATTTCTATTAGTTACCTTCAGGTCTTGTATCCCATCTCCAAGTAAAAACTCCTTGATAAGAACCCCATCAAAATTAAAAATCTTGCCATTTAAATCATATTTATCCTTTGAATAGTACTCTGACCTTGCACAAGCAAGTAATAACCCTTTATTGCCTATTGGCTGCACAAAATGGTAATTCCACTCTTGATTTTCTATATTTACCGTATATACACTATCCCACTGTAATATTATTACTTTATAGTTTTGAAGAGTGGTTGTTTGAGTCTGTGGAAACATTCCATCTATCCTCGGAGGTATATTATTAACCGATAATATGTAATAACCATAATCGGGACCAATGGATACACTAACTATTTGATAATCCTCAAGATATTCATATAAATCACGAATCATATTTACTTGGAATTTTACATTCTTAAATAACATCACAACCTCCTGGGTAAAAAAACTCTATACTATAAACAACTTACATTTTTCGTATTATTTAAACAAGTTCCCCAATAAACCAAATTTCAATCAATTCCTGGTTCTGTGGCTTCAACTTTCTATTGCCCACTTTTGAATATCACCATATATTTTAGTCCTTGGCCAACTGGGTTAGTTTCCTTACTAATAGAATATGTTAAATGTACTACTGCTAAAGCTTGTTCAAATGGCTCTTCAACTTATCAAACCCTAAAGAGTATTTATCATCAGATAGAAGTGGTCAGTTACCCCAACCACTTCTATCTGATGATTTATAGCATTCAGTATTATATCTTCCGGCTTGTCAGCCCCATCAGACCATATTGTATGATTGTGTATGTCCATAAACAAGTCAAAATCCAGCTTACTCATATCAAACCTTCCTATTGTGCCTTATACAGCCTCGGTTCTACCGGCTCACTTTCGAGTGCCAGGACCCCGAATACGCACTCATGTACTCTATAGCGTGGCTCATTCCTTACAAAACGCTCGAGTGATTCCATTCCAAGCGCAAATTCACGAAGAGCCAGCGAGCGCTTCTTTCCAGAACATCATTGATATCCAGGATGTCATTATCTCCCCTTGTTTCAAAACCATCACCCTTATCTTCTTCAGAAAGGAAAGGCTTAGCTGGCTCATAATAGGTTTTTAAGGCTTTAATCTCCACAAATTCTCTTTCCGGATACCGGTAGGCCGTTAATTTTCCCCCAAAAACACAACCGGTATCAATGTTGATTGTATTGTTCGTCTTCAAGATTTCAGCCTGTGGGGTATGCCCATAGACAACCGTAGCCTTACCACGGTAATCAGAAGCCCAATCATATCTTACAGGTAAGCCATATTCATCGGTTTCACCCGTAGTCTCCCCATAAAGAGCAAACTCACGTACTTTACCTGACCCTCTACCCTGAAGCTCTTCTTTCATCCCGGCATGGGCCACAACGAGCTTTCCATCATCCAGTACATAGTGGCTGACGAGGCCATCAATAAAGGCTTTCACTTTTTCAATAAATTCGGGAGGTTCATTTTCAAGCTGCTCCAAAGTTTTATCCAAACCATAAGTGATCTGGACATTACTCCCCTTAAGCTTCTTTAAAAGCTTGATATCATGGTTGCCTGGTACACAAAGAGCACTTCCCGATTTAACCATACTCATGACAAGCTTTAATACTTCGGTAATTCCGGGACCACGGTCTACTAAGTCACCAAGGAACAATGCTTTTCTGCCTTCGGGGTGTGTTACCCTGTAATTGCAGCTTTCAGAGTCAGTTGCAGCCTCCTCAACACAGTATCCCAATTTCTCAAGGAGCATTTTCATCTCATCAAAGCAGCCGTGTATATCACCAATGATATCAAAAGGTCCATGCTCAGCTTTCCTGTTATTCCATAAAGGCTGTCTTTCAAACTCAACCTGCTCGACTTCCCCAGGAGAGTTGATTACGTACACATACCTAAAGCCTTCCTTCTGAAGTCCTCTGATTGATTTTCGGAGCTGTTGGGTATGATTTCTAATTACATGCTCTCCTACCTGCCTGTCAGTTCTACTTTTATT
>JAFABI010000001.1 GCA_023426125.1 Bacillota bacterium | reverse complement strand
CGCGGGCATTCCCGTCGTTGGGAACACACCGCTCACGACACGTGCCGGATCGGAGTTCAACCCGAACGCTGTAGCCCGCACGAACGAGAATTTCCGCTATCCCGACACGCCGGCCCTGTTTCTGATCGACGTGGACACCACGGCCGGCACCTATCACTCGGTGGGCGATGTGATGAGCGCGCTGGAGCATGCCTCGCCCTGGCTGTGCGACGTGCTGCGCGTCGGTCGGCCCTCGTCCTCGTCGTTCATCGCCGGCAAGGGCCTGCGCGGCGTGCATGTCTACCTCGCCGTTACGTGCGGGTCGGACATTCCCGCCCTGGCCAAGCGCTTGCAGGTCGAGCAGTGGGCCGCCGGCCGCGGCGAGGTGGTCATCTCCCGCTCGGGCGCGCTGCTGGTGCGGCAGCTGTCGGATGCGCTGGTCTACCAACCCTCGCGCCTCATGTTCGAGGCCCCGCCGATCCTGGCCGATGGGATCGTCCGCCAGGTGCCGCCCGAGGATGCGTGGGTCGTGCGCGTGCCGAGCCTGAGCCGGCGCAGCCCGGCCTGGTGCGTCGGCCCCGGCATGTTGGACGCTACCGCCATGCCCGCCGTGCGCGACATCGCCGTGCGGCGTTTCGAGGCCGCGGTGCGCCAAGCCAAGCAATCCAAGCGCGTGGCGGCCAAGCGCGTGGCACTGGACTACCACCGGGCCAATGCGCTGGCCGCCGGCCGCGAAGACGGCGACGTGCTGGGCGTGCGCGCGCTGCGCGCCATGGGCGATGGCATCCTCCCGCCGAGCTGGCCACTGGTGTTCGAGCGCGATGGCCAGCTGCTGCGCGGCACCGTGGCCGATGCGCTGGCGGCCCTGGGCTCCGTGATGGGCCGGCGTTGCGCCGACCCGTTCGACGCCACCCGGCACGACCTGACGGCCTCCGACCTGCGCGCCGCGGAGGTGTGCACGATGGGCGGCGATGCTGGCGTGTGGTCGCACAAGCTGGGCCAGTTTTTCGCGTTCGGCGTGGACGATAGCGGCGAGTTGACCGACCCGCTGGAGCTGGCCGCCGAGCGGTTGTGCGGCACGATCGAGGAATGGCCCGACCGCGCCGACAAGAAGCACAGCAGCGTGTCGAACCTGATTTTCGCCGTTGGCCTGTTGTGCCGCGAGGCCGGCATCCGCCTGTCATTCGACGTGTGCGCCGACACGTTGACCGGCGACGTGCCGCCGATTGGCGACTGGCTGGCGGCCGTGACCCGGCTGGGCGCCTCGAACGTCTCGGTCGGGTCGCTGGAAATCGCCCTGGATACCCTGGCTCGCGCCCACCCGGTCGACCCGTGGAAGGACGCCATCCTCGGCCTGCCGTTGTGGGACAAGCGGCCGCGCCTGGATACCATTTTCACCGACCTGTACGCCGCACCCGGATCGGATGCGCTGACCGGGGCCGCCCAGGTGTTTTTCGCCGGATTGGTGATGCGTCAGCTGCGCCCCGGCGCGCCGTGCCCGGTCGTGCCGGTGCTGATCGGCGAGCAGCGCCTCGGCAAAGGCATGTTCGGCGTGCACATAGCCGAGACGATGGGCTGGCCGCCACCGGCCGAAATCAGCTTCGGCGATGAGCGCAAGATGAGCATGGCCGCCGCGCGTGGCCCGGTCGCCGAGCTGGCCGAGATGTCGGGCCTTCGCCGCAAGGAAAACGAGGAGGTCAAGCGGTGGACGACCGACACGCAAGACGTGTATCGGGCACCCTACGGCCGCCGCGAGTTGGCCCACCCACGCCGGTTCGTGCTGTTCGGCACGGCCAACAAGCACGAGCTGAACAACGACGAGACCGGCAACAGCCGGTTCATGCCGGTGATATGCCAGGAGCCGCCCGCGGCCGATTGGGCCGTCGAGCTGCCGCAGATCCTGGCCGAGGCCAAGGCGCGATTTTGCGAGACGCCGGCCGACTACACCCGGCTGATCCGCAGCGTGCCCGAGCTGGTCAAGGCGCACAACGCGGCCGACATGCGCGCAGGCCGCGGCACCGTCGTGTCGGACCTTGACGACCTGCTGCCGCCAATCCTGACCAAGCTGGCTCACGGCGGTCGCATCAACTCCAGCGACATCCGCACGGCCCTGGATGCCACGCCGTCGGGTCGCCAGTTCACGGCCCGCCAGGTCGCCGCGTGGCTGCGCGCCAGGAACTGGTCGGCCGCGCTGGACACTCACGGCCGCCGGTTCTATCGCGCCCCAGCCGATTGGGTGCAACCGGCGGCCGAGAACGTCGTCCCGTTGAGCCCGTTCGGCGTTCAGAAATAATTTGTAAAAACTGCTTGACAACTGTGTAACGCCGTAGGACCATGGCGCCACACCCACACAGGAAACCCACAATGAACAACGAACCGATCAAGCACACGCCCAGGCCCTGGACCATCGAGACCGGGCATTCGCCGGGCTTCTACTACGTCCGCGCGCCTGATGCCGATGTCGTGGCACTTGTTCCCGGAACTCCTGGGGGCGGGGGGCAGGCGGATGCAAACCTGATCGCTGCCGCGCCGGACCTGTATCGCGCCATCGTTACCCTGCTGGAGTCATCGGACTACCTGCCGGGCCGCGAGCTGTTGGTTCGCGCGGTGGCCAAAGCGGAGGGTCGGGCGTGAACAGGATTCCCGAAATCCCGAACGTGGACAACGAGCCGTTGATGACGGTCGAGCAGGCCGCGGCGACGTTGCCGCTGCCCGCTCCACTGGACCGCGGCACCCTGTGCCGGTTGGGCAAGGACTGCAGCTTGGCAGCGCGCGCCATGGGCCGCCCGACCGGCGTCGTCGCGGTCTACGGCAAGCCCTGGCCGACCGAGAAGTCCTACACCTTCGACGTGCTGCGCGAGGCGTTCCGGTTGCACCCGGCGACCCGCGCCTATGTGCAGCCGCGCGAGGTGCACCGATGATCCGGTCCTGCTTTCTCGGCGACCTGGAGATGCGCGACGCTCAAGGTCGGCGCATCACCGCCCTGTTGCCCGAGGTGTCCGAGACGACCGCGCGGCTGATCGACCTGTTGGTGGCCCGCGACCAGGCCGGTCGGGCGAAGTACGGAACCACGCTCGACCGCGCCGACCTGTCCTACGCCGATTGGCTGCAGCACATGACTGAAGAACTTCTCGACGCCGCCGG
>JAFABI010000087.1 GCA_023426125.1 Bacillota bacterium | reverse complement strand
GGATTACCTGAATCGCTACCAGAGAAAAGTAGAAAAGGTGAAAAGAAAAATAGAAAAAACACTGCCAATGTGATTGAGTTAAAAAAGGCTAGTACCACTTAAGTACCATTTAAAGTTTACAAAAATACGCTTCTGAGTGCAAAAATCCGCAAATGAATCCATTTAATGTGAATAATAAAAAATCCCCCAACCACCTGTATTATCAAGTAATTGAAGGACTTTCGATTTGGAGCTCCCATCCAGATTCGAACTGGAGACCTCATCCTTACCATGGATGCGCTCTGCCAACTGAGCTATGAGGGCATTGGAGCGGGTGAAGGGAATCGAACCCTCACAATCAGCTTGGGAAGCTGATGTTCTACCACTGAACTACACCCGCAGGTGCCAAGTTTAACGGGCGAATTGTATTATAACACATTCCATGAATGATGTCCAGTATGTAAATAAAGCTTATTCTAGCAATTAAATCCTGCCTTCTTCCAAATACTTCTCCAGCTTCCGCTTTACGCGCTGCAGCGCATTGTCTATGGATTTCACATGCCTGTCCAGTTCTTCTGCGACCTCCTGGTAGGATTTGCCCTGCAAATAAAGGGACAATACCTCCCATTCAAGACTGCTTAATATTTCCCCCATCTTAACTTCGATGCCGGAGAACTCCTCACGGTTGATCATCATTTCCTCGGGATCGCTGACGCTCTCTTCACTGATAACGTCCAGGAGAGTACGGTCGGATTCCTCGTCAAATATGGGCTTGTTTAAGGAAACATAGGAATTCAGCGGTATATGCTTCTGTCTCGTCGCCGTCTTGATGGCCGTTATGATTTGCCTGGTGATGCACAGCTCGGCAAATGCTCTGAAGGATGAAAGCTTATCTCCCCTGAAATCCCGGATCGCTTTATAAAGGCCTATCATACCTTCCTGTATGATATCCTCCCTATCTGCCCCAATAAGAAAATAGGTCCTGGCCTTGGCGCGGACAAAGCTCTTATATTTGTTGATAAGGTATTCGAGGGAATCTATATCTCCATCTTTTGCTGATTGTATAATTTCTTCATCTGACATTACATCAGTATTTACCTGGGCCTCTGCATTCGCATTCGGCTTCAAGCTCACGCCCCCTAACTTATCATGTAAATCAATTGTGCGCCGTAATGGGTTCTATAAAAGGATACTAGAATCATTATACGTAAGACGCCCCTTTATGTCAAGCTACTCCTTTGTTTCAAAACTTCGTACATGACGATTGCCCCTGCTACTGCAGCATTCAGCGAGCTTATCTGCCCCATCATAGGGATATTTACAATAAAATCGCAGCTTTCCCGGACCAATTTGCCCATACCCTCACCCTCACTTCCGACAACAAGGGCTACAGGGCCTTTAAGATCGTTCTTGTAATACGGCTTCCCGCCGGTGGAATCGGTCCCTACGATCCAGATGTTTTGCTTCTTCAAAGAATCGATGGTCTGACGGATATTGGTCACTCTTGCCACAGGCACGTATTCGATTGCTCCCGCGGAAGCCTTGGAAACCGCTGCTGTCAATCCGATAGCCCTTCTTTTTGGGATGATTACGCCATGGGCTCCTACTGCGTTGGCAGTTCGCAGGATCGAACCTAGATTGTATGCATCGGTGATCTCATCCAGAATAATAATAAATGGTGCAGTGCCGCTTGAGGCTGCAATTTCCAGTATGTCGTCCACTTCTACATAATCTTTTGCGGAAACAAAGGCTATGACACCCTGGTGGGCATGGGACGTCGACATACTATCCAGCCTGCTCCTGTCCACTTCCTGCATGACGACTCCCTTTTCCTTGCTAAGAGCTATAATTTGATGGATGGAGCCTTCCTTATCGCCTTTGGAGATAAATAGCTTATTGATGCTTCTTCCTGATTTTAAGGCTTCCAGTACAGGATTCCTGCCCTCGATCTTATCAAAATCCTCGTGGTTTTCGCTTTGCCCGGCAGCTTCAGGCTCTTCGGCAGCTACCGGCTTTCTTTTCCTGCCCTGGTCAAAAGGTCTGTCCGGCCTTTTCCAGCTTTCCTGCCGCGGGCTGCTTTCGCTTCTGGCCCGGTTATCCTGCATTCTCCGGCCTTCGCTGCCTGCCCGGCTTCTTACTTTATCCTGCACCGTTTTTTTCTCAAATCGTTCCTTCATCTACTCATTCCCCTTCTTTCCTTCTCTCGAAATTATAACGCCCTCCTACAGATCTGGAGGATATTTTTAAGCCTCGTTATATACTACCGTCCCCCTGTGCTGCGGATATCTTCAATAGCTGCAGCAGGCGCGGAAAATCCCGTTTCAGATACAAATAGCCCAGAAGCGTTTCAAAGCCCGTAGCGTATTTATACTCAGCCACATCGGCATTTTTGGGGATAGTGCCGGACTTCGCATTTCTGCCTCTCCGGACAATATCCTGCTCCTCCTCGTTAAGAAGGTCCATCAGCCGATGAATGGTATCGGACTGGGCTTTTGCCTTTACAAAGGTCACGGAACGCTTGTGAAGCTTGTGCACCGGCGCATTGCCCTCCGCTACAATCAGCGACCGGATATAAAGCTCATATACCGCATCGCCCAGAAACGCCAGCACCAGCGGGGAGTATGAGTTCAAATCCCCTTTCTTCACAGCAGTTCCTTCACATAAATTTCTTAGCAATTCCTCATCCATTCGTTTCGCACCTTCAATTTTTGACGATTTTAACTCCCTGGGGTGTGTCTTCCAGTGTTATGCCCCTTTCCTTCAGCCTATCCCTTATCTCGTCGGCCAGCTTCCAATTCCTGTCCTTTCTGGCTTGCTGTCTTTGCGCAACCAGTTCCTCCACTTCTGCGTCCGTACCACTGTCCTTCTCCTTCTGGAGGATACCCAGGACTCCGCCCAGTTCTTTGATCAAACTTAAAGCAAAGGTGATGATCTCCCTGGATGTACCTGAGACGGCGGTAATCCCCGTATTGATTTCCTTAATCATCTCAAACATAGCGGCAATGGCATCTGCCGTATTGAGGTCGTCTTCCATGGCTTCAATGTACTTGGCCTTAAGCGCCTGGAGCCTGTCTTTCAGCTCTGCTTCGGACGGGTTCAGGAAATCCTTCTCCTGGGCATTGGTTTCCTGGTACCGGAGGTTTTCCAGGCAGTTGTACATTCTCTCCAGCCCGTTTTTGGACTGTTCCATCAGGTCATTACTGAAATTTATAGGGTTTCTGTAATGGGCAGACAACATAAAGAACCTGATAACTTCATAATCATATTGTTGGACAATATCTCTCACTGTAAAGAAATTGCCTGATTTGGACATCTTCTCATTGTTTATGTTAATGAAGCCGTTATGGATCCAGTATCGGGCAAAAGGTTTTCCTGTGGCCGCTTCGCTTTGTGCGATCTCATTCTCATGATGGGGGAAAATGAGGTCCTGACCTCCGCTGTGAATATCGATGGTATCGCCCAGATACCTCTGCGCCATGGCAGAGCATTCAATATGCCATCCCGGCCGCCCTTTGCCCCATGGGCTGTCCCATGCCGGTTCACCCGGTTTTTGCGCCTTCCACAGGGCAAAATCCATGGGATCGCGCTTTCTGCCGTCAACATCGATTCTTGCGCCTGATTCCAGGTCATCCAGCTTTTGATGTGACAATTTGCCATAGTCGGCAAAGCTTCGCGTATCAAAGTACACATCCCCATCGATAACATATGCGAAACCCTTTTCCTCCAGTTTCCGGATCAAGGAAACAATGTCCAGTATGCTTTCTGTAGCTTTCGGATGTACAGTAGCTTCTTTTATTCCCAATCCGCCGGCGTCGGTAAAGTATTCGGCGATAAATTTCTCGGCCAGCTCCTTGACTGTAATCCCATCGTTATTGGCGCGGTTGATCATTTTATCGTCAATGTCCGTAAAATTTTGTACAAAGGTCACTTTATTGCCCCCATACTCCAGGTATCTGCGCAGCGTATCAAATATGATGAAAGGTCTTGCGTTTCCAATGTGAAAAAAATTGTACACCGTAGGCCCGCAGGAGTACATTTTTACATGTCCTTTCTCCAGCGGAACAAACTCTTCTTTTTGCTTTGTAAGGGTATTAAACAATTTCATGGCGATCCTTCCTCCTGTAGTATTTATTTGTTATCTCTTTTCTTATTGCAGTCAACGGCCGGAGCTTCTTCCATAACCGCTTTTATTCCCGCAGCGGCTTCCAGATGCTCCAGTCTCACCATTAGCTTGCAAAGCTCCTGAGAAACCGGATCGGGAATATGAATCTGATCCAGTTCCATGGAAGCAATGATTTTTCTTCCGTTTCTTTTGACAGCCCTTGCCTTAGGACCTGTCACCGTAGTCTCAGGCTCCACTTCTTCAACCACAACCGATCCTGCTCCGATCATAGCGTTGTCACCCACCTTGATCGGCCCCAATAGCTTGGCGCCGGCACCTATCAATACATTATCCCCTATCGTAGGATGCCTTTTCCCTTTATCTTTTCCCGTCCCCCCCAATGTAACCTGGTGGTAAATGGTACAATTATTGCCGATCTCCGCTGTTTCACCGATTACGATGCCCATCCCGTGGTCGATGAACAAACCGCTTCCTATGACCGCACCGGGGTGTATTTCTACGCCGGTGGCAAACCTGCCCCATTGTGACACAAAACGAGCGATGAAAAACAGCCGTCTTTTGTAAAACCAATGCGCCATACGGTGAAAAAACAGTGCATGGAAGCCCGGATAGAGCAGGATTACCTCCAGCACATTCTTTGCCGCCGGGTCTCTTTTCGCTATGGATTTAGCATCCCGCAGAAGCCCTTTAAACATATCAAAAACCTCTCTGTGTTATTATTACCATTATTTTTTAGTACTACAGCAAATCAAACATTATCTTACAGGCATTTATGTGCCTTCCGGGAACATCGCAACCGCTTCAACGCGATACTTCCGGAAGGATAAAATACAATGTGCCGCTGTAGTATTAGAAACAAAAAAAACTCCCCCTCCGGTTATAGAGGCGAAGTTAGCGCGGTTCCACTCTAATTGGATATTGTTCTACAACCCAATATCCGTCTTATTCCGCATAACGGTGCGTCTCCGTAAGCTCCTATTCTCCAGCGTTTCAATACCCTCAAAAACGCCTCGGTTTCAGACCTTAAACTCACAGGTGCACTTCATCCGCATTCCGCACAGAACTGCTTTCAGCCGGTGACAGTTCCTCTCTTTGGGGAATTTTACGGATTACTCTACCCGATCATCGTTTCATATAAATTTATTTTCAATTTTATCAAATAATAAATCAAAAGTAAACTATTTCAATTTTTCTATTCTCCCGCCGCTTAAATCCGGTTTTATGGCAAATACTGCGAAGCACGGCGCCGTATAAATGAATGCCGATATTTTAATAATACTAATAAGCAGAATTATCTGTCTTAAAAAATTTGCGGTTCATTTGAAAGGAAGTGATAACTTGGCCGAGTCGAACGAAAACGTAAGAACCCAACATTTTAGCATATCACATTTCATTATCAGATTGATTGTCGGCGCAGTCGTTCTGATTGTTGCACAGGCATTGACGCCTGGCTTCGCAATAAGAAGCCTCTGGTCGCTTCTTTTGGCGGCGGTAGTGCTTGCGGCACTGGACTATCTGGCGCAAAAGCTGCTGGGGGTCGATGCCACCCCGTTTGGCAGAGGCATATCCGGATTCATCGTTGCCGCTATTATCCTTTATGTAATTAAGTTTATCGTGCCCGGATATGATATAACCTTCTTTGGCGCTATCCTGGGAGCGCTGGTGTATGGTCTGGTTGATTTGATCATCCCGGGAAGAGCCATGTAAGACTGCAGTAATGATAAAGGGATGGCCCCGCCATCCCTTTATGTATTGTCCTTAAGCTTTCGCTGTCAATGCCCTACCCTTCTTCCTTCAGCAAGTCTCTTTCCTGCTCGATAGCCCCAGGGAATTCAAATTTTTGAGGCGGAAAGAACTCATCCGTCGGGAATTCGATAGTTTCGAACAGTTCACACGGATCTTCATCCGTTGAAGCGATGCACTTCTTGTTTGGTACGCAGAAATCAAATGCCGGTATCAAAAGCTGTACATATCTTGCCAGCTTGATGATGGAGAACAGCCCTATGGTTGCCACTACGATCCTACGATCCAGAATCTGCCTTTCATCATTTGCAGCGCCAAGGAATTCACTCTCATCGATGTCAACATCTTCAAGTACCTCACTTACGCTTCTTGGTACATGGTTATCGCACCCGTCATCGCAGCACTTGTCGATAATATCCAGGATCCTTGCGTTCAGGGCGATGGGCTCGGCAACTTCCACCTTGGAAATAGGAAGATTATCCTGCTGCAGGCAATTGTTTATGGGCAGGTCGATTCCATGTTCCACAAAGTGTGATTTGAAGATCTTTACATTGCCCTCGGAACCAAAAAGTATCACCTTCTTGTCAAAAGTAACCAGACCGGGAACCGTAATTACCTTCACACCGCCGTTGTGCCTTGTGACGAAAAAGTCCAGTGTAACCTTGATAAAGAACTTGACGTCTACGGTGTAAAAACCTCTTTTGAACGGTACGGATTCAACATCGGAAAATACTTTTACCACTTCGGCTCTTCTAACCTTTACATTGATTGCGTGTCTTATTATCCATTGTATTTTTTCGGGATCTTTGAATAAAACTCTTGCATCTTCAATACAATCTTTTTCCTTGCAGGAATCATAGATTTTTTCCACCTGTATACAAACTGCTTCCTTTATCTTGCTCATATCCTTTTCACAAATTTCACCGGGAAGCACTTTGCCGTGATTATAGCTCATATTTAAATCCCCCTTCATTATTAAGCTATATTTACTTTGAATTCCCTCTCATTTTCATAATATGTTTGACTTAATATTTTGTGATAAATTATTGATTTCGCTTAGGACGTAATAGGCGATCAAATCTTTTCATATATTTAAATGGATGGAAAAATAAAAAATGGAGTGGGGTTTATGTATAGCATCGGCAATAAACAATTCATCTTCAAGAAGTCAAACGGCGATATCTGGAGCTTTTTTCACGATTATAAATACGGTTTGTGCTACAATACGCTGACAAAGCGTAATATCTGGACAAACCCGGTTTCCTTGCATAAAAATGCCTTTCAGTCCTTCTTCGTTGAAATGGACATAAACGACCGGTTTCACATCGTGTTTCAGGACAATCTGGGCAACATCAATTATTCCCTTATGGACAAGGATTCCGTCAATACTGTGCCGGTTTTAAACAGCAAAGCGCCTACCGCTTATAACAAGCATCTTTACCTTGTACCCTTCAAGAACGGCATTTACTTTTTTTATGTCTTGCGTCAGGAAAGCTCTCCGATCTTTGCATATCAGGTCTTAAGCGAAGAAAAGATAAGCAATCCCAAGGTTATTGATTATGTAACGGACAGTATCTGTCCGTGTTCGGTCCATACCGATAAAAGCCAGAACATTTATGCCTTTTACCAATCTACTGACGGAAGACATTTGCAGCTGGGCTACAAAAAGTATAATATGCAAAAAAAGCTCTGGAATGAATTCACACCGGTAACCAAGTACGACGGCGACTGCGAATTCCCAAGGATGATCACCGACAGCAGCGACATCATGCATCTGTGTTACCAGAGAAAGACCGGCAAACAGTTTGAACTGGTTTATCAACAAAAAATACCTGAAAAGAATATATGGTCAAATGAAGCGGTCATCCATACTTCCGTGCATTCCTTCGATAACTCTTCCATCTTCTGGGTAAATGACAATGTAATCATTTATTGGGTCAGAGATGATACAATTTACTATTGCCTGGGAACCCAATCGGGAAATGTCTGGGAAAAGCCTCTAAGGTACAGCTTCCCCACAACCCATAAATTGTTGTGCATGTCCTACAAGTCCAATAATCCTTATGAAACGGATAAAATAGCGATCCGGGATATACCCGGAAGCCTGGCCGGCGGATTAAAGCTGGCTTTTTACCAGCTGCCTTCGGATAATGGCGAAAACCTTTCGGTAGAGGAATTGAGGACCCTTATCCTGGACAGTCTTAAGCTTTTAAAGGGAGGGCTGGAGGATTTGAAAGACGCCGAGATCAACCTTAGAGACGACTTGAACAAGTACGGCAACAAGCAAAAGGAACTGGAAAAGGATATTGTCAAATATGCTGTTAAAATGGATGCGTATGAGTCGGATTCAAGCCGTATAAGGCTGCTGAGTGCAAAATTGGAAGAAATCGCCTTGGAGTTGAAGGAAATCAGAGCCAGGATGGATACCGACCTGGAAGACGCCAGGTAAAGCCGGGAAAAATGCGGGGGGAAATAAAAAGGGACATTCCCTCCTTCTATCCGGTGAACCCGTGATTCAGAGGGTGTGTCCCTTTACATTATAAACCCGAAAATGCCGTTCCCCCATATTTTGACACCTAGCCTTGGGCCAGGTGGGTGTCCTGCTAAAAGTTTCAATCTTCCTCCGCCGTTGCATACGTTCGCGCCGTATGTCGGTATTAACTTGAGGCCTGATATCTGCTTTCAAACGCCAGACTCCCTTTTACACGATGTAGGTTCAAAATAATAGGTTTATCCGAGCATTCCAGGCTGTACGCCGTTTTCACAAGAACCCTCAAACGCGCGTAACATGCGGTTTAGAAGTTCCCGTACCGTTTACATTTCAATTATATCACCGCTTAATTTTATTAACAAAGCACCCTAAACACATTTAAAGCTGCTAAACGAGGTCTTATTCCTTCAACCTCCGTTAATCTAATTGATCCACACCTTTTCATATCTGTTTTTCATACCGAGCAGGACGACCTTGTAAATCTCCCGGATTTTTATATTATTAGCATTCCCTTCTTCAATCACCAGATTCATGAATTCCATCGGAAATCTCAGGCAATAACCACAGCCGCTTGTTGCAATCTGGCACGGAGTGGATACCACCTCAAAAACATACCCCTTCTTTTCCAGCAGCCTGCACAAATTCATTGCAATATTTCCCGAATCAACAATTGCGATACCAAACATTCCACTTCACCTCACTATATAATATTGAAGATAACCGGTTTTGTGAAAAAATTACCATCGCATCCTTGTGCATGAACGCTCATAAAGCCATCAAAGCGGTGCTTGCAGGTTTAAATACACTCAGACGCCTATCCTGTTTTCCCTTGCATAGTAAAACAGATATTGCTGGGCAAATCCTGCCAGAGGGCCGAAATATTCCCGGGCAAAGGCCTGTATTTCCTTAAAGGATGCTTCACGTTTCAGGTATAATTCCTCCATCACACGTTTGACCCAGACATCGGTAGGAAATACGTCATATTTTGTTCCGCTGTAAAGCAGGATGCAGTCAGCCACCTTGTTTCCGACCCCCGGCAGTCCGGTAAGAAGCTCTCTGGCATTATCCGCATCCAATTCGCCCAGCTTGTCCAGTTCTACAGCGCCCTTGACGACCTTTTCCGCCGTATTCAGGATATACTTGCATCTATAGCCCCCCTTGCAGACCTCCAACTCCTCAAGGCACGCGCTCTTCAGCCTGTCCGCAGCAGGAAAGGCATAATAGCTTTTACCACCGGCGGAAAGCTGTTCTCCATAACTGTGGGATAGGGCTGCAACCACCTTCATGATCCTGGGTATTCTGTTATTGGAGGAAATGATAAAGGAAATCAATGCTTCCCAGATATTTTGCCGGAGCAGTCGGATACCATATCCGAAAGCAACGGCTTTTTCCATGATTTCATCCTTCGCCAGCGCCTTTTTTATAGCGGAATAGTCCCTCCCAAGGTCCAGATAGTCGTACCATATGTCCTGAAAGTCCTTCATGCCGGAGTTGCCTATTGTCAATAAGCCGTCCTGGAATTTTACATTCCCTACCCGGTTTTTTACAACTCCGGTGTAGCTCCCATCCATCTCCCTGACCCAGCGGAAGCATTGGCCGCATTCAAAGGTGTGGACGGCGTCAAAATCCTTTACCCCGCTTATTTGCACATAGTCTGGTCCTTCTTCTATTTCCAGTCCTCTATAGAGCATTTTCAATCTCCGTATATTTTTGTTTATCTATATATCCCTTAACTATAACGACCTAATTCAAAGGAAATTTGTCGGTTATAGACAAATTTCCTTACCGCAGCGGAGTTTTAACGAGGCTGGTCGCAAGCTAAAGCTTGCTGCTCGCCCATGCATCCCGGGCTGGTCGCAAGCTAAAGCTTGCTGCCCGCCCATGCATCCCAGGCGGGAGATATGCTCACCCGCCTGAAAACCAGTTCGGTATCCGCCATCTATAGAGGCGGGGTATTTTTATTGCCTCGTTATAATGTTATAATAAAAATATTATACAACATGACAGCGAAAAATGCATTTTAAAAACACCTTTTGACGGATTTTTTCGTTGTAGTTACAGTGAAAGGAAATGATATGAAAGAAAAAATATATACCATCCCGGTAACGGAGGTATTTGGCGAAGAATGTGAATGTCCCGTGTGTCTTCTGGAAAAGAGATTGGAAGACGAGTATATCAACTATTTTCTCGGCCCGTCGCTGATGGAGCCTGACTGCAGGATAGATACCAACGAAAAGGGGTTTTGCAGGCGGCATTTCGAGCAGCTCTACAACAAACAGGAAAACCGGCTGGGTCTGGGTCTAATGATCGATACCCACATGCAGGAACAGATCAGCCGACTGAAGAAGGCTTATTCTCCAAGGAATCCGGGAGCAAAAGCAAAGCCGGGAAATGCTCTTTCGAAGCTGTTCCAGGGAAAGACCTCCAATCCGTCGGCTGCAAATGATAAGGTCAAAATGCTCCAACTGCTGAAGGCTCTGGAATGCAGCTGTTCCATCTGTGACAAGCTGAACTGCACGATGGAGCGCTATCTGGATGTCATCTATTACCTATGGTCCAGGGAGGAGGATTTCAGGAGAGTCTTTCAAAGTAAAAAGGGCTTTTGCCTGAAGCACTTCAAACAATTGCTGGAGTCATCGGAAAAATATCTGAAAGCAGCGGAGGTGGAAGAATTTACGGAAATCCTGGTTGCCATGCAAATGGAAAACCTGGTGCGGGTACAGGAGGAAGTAAACTGGTTCACCAAAAAGTTTGACTACCGCAACAACGACGCCCCCTGGGGCAATTCAAAGGATGCGGTTCCAAGAAGCATACAGAAGCTCAAAGGCTTCAGCGAACTTAAGTAAAAACGGATTGTCCTATCTTGGTTAAATAATGCTTACCTTGTAACACTTATACCTTCTCATAAATATTATGTAAAAGATATAAATTATATGAAAAGGGGTGTCAAAGCATGAAATACCAGGAATCATATCTCGGAACAAGAGGTGAATTCGGAGAATTCGTCAAAAAAGCAATACCTGAACTGTTTTCAGGTAGGCTGGTCGTTGAGGGAAAGTCCGTTAGCCTGCCTTCAGACGCAGATCTGGATTACAAAGTAAAATACGATGAAGATGAAGAAGGCGGTTCAGTTACATTCAAGGTAACATGGGAAAAGACCAATGTAGAAATAGACCTTGATGACTGAATACCATCCCATATCTAGGGGGATGTACTTACCCCGGTACTACAGCGAAAAGCGCATTTTATATCACCTTCTGAAATAATCGCGAAGGTTCAATGTGTTATTTCAGAAAAGTCAATTAATAATTTTCGCTGTAGTATCGAACAATGAAGGAAGGGAGTGCCGACTTTGTCAACCGCAAGCAGTGAGCCGCTGGATATCGTTTTGAGGAACTATCCGGTCAGTGTGCTGGAAATAAGAAACGAATCCTATAAGGATAAAAAAGGCGTCTGGTGGATAAAAACCAGGGAGGGCATGTTTATCCTCAAAAAGATTTCCAATTCGGAGGAAACTCTGAAATTCATCCTTGACGCAGTAAGACATCTGTCTTCCAACGGCGTCAATTTGCCTGCCGTTTTAAGGACTAAAGACGGTAAGGATTATGTCAATATCGGCGGTGTCTGCTATGTATTGACTGAAGCAATCGAGGGCCGAAATCCCGCCTACACCTCCCCTGGCGAATTAAATCTTGTAGTTTCGGGACTTGCTCAATTTCACAAGGCTTCCGCAGGCTTTTTTCCTGCTCCTGGCACAAAACCCAAATATCATCTCGGTTTGTGGGTAGAGGATTATTCAGAGCAAATCGAGGATGTTAACAGCTTTTACAAGAAAGAACTGCTCAATCGAGGTACCAATAAAACCGGAGAGGTTATCACCAGGGAATTCCCACAGTATTACCAAAGGGCGCAGATTGCTGTCGAAGGTCTAAGAGGGCAGGATTATAAGGCCTGGGTAAAAAAAGCCGGCAGTACGGGGAGTCTTTGCCATCAGGATTTTGCAGCAGGAAATCTCATTATTACCAGATCCAATCGGCTTTACGTGCTGGACACCGACTCAATTACAGTAGACATACCGGCAAGGGATATAAGGAAGCTGCTGAACAAGGTCATGAAAAAGGCGGGCAAATGGGACAGGGACCTGACTCGCACCATACTGGCCCGGTATCAGGAGGTTAATCCCCTTACCGCTTCCCAATGGCAGGTGGTAAAGCTGGACCTTATGTTTCCACACCTGTTTATCGGAGCAGTCAACAAATATTATTACCGGCGTGATAAGGACTGGTCCGAGGACAAATACATGCAAAGGATCGTAGAAATGGCAGCTTTCGAAAAGTCCATCCAGCCGCTTCTTGATGATTTTGCTTCAGTTATGCCTGTTTAAATATAGATGAAAGGAATAGAGCTTTGAATACCGATAGCACTGCAAGTGTATCCGAACAAAAGACTGCAATGGCTGTTTTGAGGGAATATGACGTTACACCGTCCAATATTGTGCTCATCCAGGGCGGGTCCATCAAAACCGTCTGGAAGATCCAAACGGTCAAAGGCTTACTGTGCCTCAAAAGGCTCAAACAATCCTATGATAAGGCCTTGTTTTCAGTGAATGCCCAGATATTCGTAAAAAATTCCGGAGGAAATGTGCCCGGGATCCTACATAATAAAAAAGGTGAAGCCATTACCACGTTGAATGACCAGCTTTTCGTTCTCTATGAATGGATCAACGGAAACGATCTTGATTTCGGCAGGTCTGCGGACCTTAAAAACGCTTTAAAGGGTCTTGCCAGATTCCATGGCTTTTCCAAAGGCTATGCTCCCACCGGCGAGTCAAGAATATCTTCCAAGCTGGGGAAGTGGCCGGAGCAATACACGTCAATGCTGAACAAGCTGGGTTTGTGGATGGAAACTGCAAGGGCAAATTTGGCCCAGCAAAATTTTTCAACGTATTTAAAGCATACGGCAGCAATCATTGATGTCGGCAGAGCAGCTCTGGAGGAAATAAAGAGATCCGCCTATGAAGAGCTGACGGCAGAAGGCTCCGCTTCCATTGTTCTGTGCCATCAGGACTACGGCAGGGGCAATGCCTTATTAACAGACAAAGGCGTGTATATTCTGGATCTTGACGGTGTCACCTTTGACCTTCCCGCGCGGGATTTGAGAAAGATCATCGGCAAGACTGCAGAAAACAGGAACCAATGGCAAATGGAAATGATAAATGAAATTGCCGGCTGGTACGAAGAAAGCTGTCCCATGAGTAAAAAAGAAAGAAAGCTTTTATACATAGATCTGCTGTTCCCACATTGGTATTACGGTCTGGTTAAAAATCTGTTCCAGGCAGGCAAACCCGTCAAGGCTTCGGAGATAGAAAGAATTGCCAAGCTGGAGCTATCCAAGGTACCAATATTGAAAACTCTCTTAAAGAAGGAGTGAACAACTTGAAACTGGCGCTAATCTGTACGGAAAAGCTTCCCGTGCCACCCATAGCCGGTGGTGCGGTCCAATTATACATCGATGGCATATTGCCTTATTTATCCCAAAAGCATAAAGTTACTGTTTACAGCATCAGTTATCCCGGACTGCCAAACGAGGAAACGGTGGGTAATGTAAAATATATAAGAGTTCCCGGCAAAACCGATACGAGCTATCTTGAAAACTTGAAAGCGGTTTTGGACGCCAAATTTGACCTTATTCACGTATTTAACAGGCCAAAGACTGTATTGGCCCTGTCTGCAAGGCTGCCGGGTGTAAGGTTCAGTCTCAGTCTCCACAATGAAATGTTTCATCCGGACAAAATTACAAACGAAGACGCCTTAAAGTGCGTAAACCGGGTGGAGTTTATCAATACCGTAAGCAGGTTCATTGCGAATGGCGTAAAGCGCAGAGTAATTCAGGCAGACAAGAAACTGCATGTAGTATATTCCGGAGTGGATCTCCAAAAACACAAAACCAATTGGTCGGAGGAAGGAATACAAAACAGGCTGCGGCTGAAAAAGGAGCTGAAGCTGGATTGCAGCAAGATTGTCCTCTATGTAGGAAGATTGAGTATTAAAAAGGGCGTCCATGTGCTCTTGAATGCAATGAAAACCGTAATGGAACGGTCCCCCGATACCGGCCTGGTAATTATCGGAAGCAAGTGGTACGGCAAAAATGAGACCGACGATTATGGCAGATCACTGCAGGCGCTTTCGGAAAGCCTTCCGGGACCGATTGCCTTTACAGGCTTCATCCCCCCGGCAAAGGTACCGGATTACTACAACCTTGGCAATGTTTTTGTCTGCGCTTCACAGTGGAATGAGCCGCTGGCCCGGGTACATTACGAAGCAATGGCTTCCGGCCTGCCCATCATTACCACAAACAGAGGTGGCAATGCGGAAGTTGTAGAAAACCTGGGAAATGGTATCGTCATCGATGACTATAAAGACCCGGATGTCATGGCCGAAAAAATATCCTTCCTGCTGGATAACCCGGCAGAGGCCGAGCGGATGGGCAGAATAGGCAGAAAACTGGCCAGGGAGAGATTCAGCTGGGAAAGAGTAGCCAATGAAGTAATTCAAATCCCGGGGGCGTTATAAAAAAAGAGGGGTAGTTATGAATATATCCATCATAGGTACAGGTTATGTGGGACTGGTCACAGGTGCATGCCTTGCATCCCAGGGTAACAGTGTATTGTGCTGCGATCTGGACAGAGACAAAATCAACGATCTTAGGAAAGGAGTACTTCCGATTTATGAACCCGGGCTTCCGGAGCTTGTCAACAGTCATATCCATACTGGCAATCTGGGTTTTACATATGAAATGTCCCAGGCGGTCAAACATTCTACGGTCCTGTTTATAACAGTCAATACTCCGACTTTGGAAGACAATACCTGCGATCTTGGGAATGTCATGGAGGTTGTAAGAGGAATTGCAGACCATATGACCTCCTACAAGATTATTGTCCACAAGAGCACCGTACCTGTCGGTACGGGAAGGAAGGCAGCAGGCATGATGAAAGCTCTCCTGGAGGAAAAGGGCAAGGACCTTGAATTTGATATCGTTTCCAATCCCGAATTCCTCAGGGAGGGTTCTGCCGTAAATGATTTTCTAAACCCCGAAAGGATCGTCATAGGCACTGGAAGTGAAAAGGCAGCAGCCTTTTTGATGGAAATATATAAAAAACAGCGTTGCAACGGTATTCCTACGTTGATTACCGGACTTGAGACTGCCGAGATGATCAAGTATGCGTCCAATGCCTTTCTGGCTGCAAAAATCAGTTATATCAATGAAATAGCAAACATCTGCGAGCTGTGTGGCGCAGATGCCGTGGAAGTAGCCATCGGAATGGGACTGGATAACCGCATTGGCTTCAAGTTCCTATCCGCCGGGCCGGGCTTTGGCGGAAGCTGTTTCCCTAAAGATCTGAGGGCGCTTTCCGGTCTGGCAAAGACCTACGGCTACGACGCCGGACTTATAGACAGTGTTATTGAAACAAACCGGCGCCAGAAAAAAAGAATGGTGCAAAAAATAACTGCCGCCGTCGGCTTACCCGAAGAAAGCACAATTACTTTTCTGGGTATTTCCTTCAAGCCTGATACGGATGACATCAGGGAATCCCCTTCAGTAGCGGTTATCAAGGAACTCCTGGAGATACGTGCCAGGATAAAGATTTATGACCCCAAAGCCCTTGGCAATTTGAAAAAACAATTCCCTGATTTGCCGGTAACCTATTGCAGCAATACCTATACGGCCTGCGAGGACAGCGATTGCATCGTACTGGCAACGGAATGGGACGAGTTTTCCCGCCTTGATTTCAAAAAGCTGAGAAGTCTTGTAAAAACCCCGGTGTTTTTGGATCTGAGAAATGTCTGCTGTCCCAAAGAAGTGAAGTCCTGCGGCTTCTATTATGAGGGTGTGGGTAGAAAATAAACCCATTATTCTCTTCAATATAGAAAACATCATGGAATCACACTATTCCATGATGTTTCTATGTAATCACGCATTGTTGTCTTATATTTCGCCAAATACTATATTGCAGTATCGATGGCTCTTTTGAACTCCTCCCATTTTGAACTTTTGCGGGCCTTCGTGTTTGTATCCGGGCTTGCAGAGGGCATATCCAGCGTGAGCGAAAAATCACTTTCGGCTCTTTCTATAATATCCTCGTCTTCTGCGTTTTCTATGCTTTCTGTGCTTTCTGTGCTTTCCGTCTCCAGAACTATAGACTGTTCCTCGACCGCTGCCGTTTCAGGATAATAGGCAGACGGTTCCTCGGCCGCTACCGTTTCAGGATAATAGGCAGACAGTTTTGTCAGACATCTCGTCTGCATGCTTTCATCCCATTTTATTCTCGTTGTTTCCATTATTAACACTTCCTAACTGAAAATATAAATATCGCTATGGTATTAATATATTAAAACGACAGGAAAAAGTTGCATTATTGCTATTTATTATGTATATTTAGTCTTTCCTGGTCTCCACCACCAGGCTTTTGACAGTGATGTTCAAAGCGCCGATATTCAAAGCCGTCAGCTTTTCCACTTCATCCTTGACTTTTAGCTGGATACCCTGTATCAAAGCTCTGATGGGGTACCCGTATACCAGGACGAGATCCATTTCCATAAATATCCCGTCAGGCCGGTTTTCCGCCCTGAACCTAGATATTTTGCTTACTCCGGGAACGTTGACTACAATGTATTCTACGATTTGATAAACGGTATAATCCGAAATGGTATATTTCCCAAGATAGCTGAAGGTAGGCCTTACAACGGATTTTTCCCCCACCAGCTGATAGCTGCCCTTGCCCTTTCTTTTAAAAATCTGCAGCGGATCCAGGAAATATCCGGAAAAGTCCTGCTTAATTTCAAAGGTAGGTACAGGGATGACGTGCTTTCCCTGTTCCTTTCTTGTAGACATGGCCTGTTTTATCTCAAAATCATTAGCCACGTCGGTGATGTATACCTTCTGGCTTACTTCCGGCAGTTCAAGATGCGATGCTATTTTTTCCACCATTTCATCCGAGGTGCCGATGATCATTATCGCTTCAGGTTTGTGCAGCGCAATTGCGTCCTTTACATCCTTTGCATGCATTTCGTCCAGAAACAACGCCCTTTTTACCGACCCGATCCTGGTGCTTTCCCTTTTGGCCGATATTCCCGCCACTACCTGGTTCACCTTGATCAGCAGACCGTCATCGATGATAAATTCAATTTCCCTTTCCCGTGCCACCCAGGAAGCCCTGTGGCTCTTTCCCGTTCCACTGGGTCCTATAAATCCCACAACTCTCAAACCGCAATCCTCCGCTTTTTTCAGGTACAATTATTATACCACACTAAAATCATTTGGAAGCATACTATCATAAAAAGCTTTCTTTTATCGTAGACTTCCGGTAAATTAACAAGGCGGATAGCGACAAAAGGCTTCAGTAGAGAAATATTTTAATACATCAAGGAATTCCTTGGTCATTCAGAAGTGTCAACGACTGAGCGATATTATGTCCGTGCTGATACAGAGATAAAGAGGAAAGCGCTGGAAAAGGCTACAGCAGATGTCATTCCTGAGTTCTCAAATAAGCAGCCAGTATGGAAAAAGGATGCTGATCTGCTGGCATGGTTAAAATCCCTGAGTTAACCAAAAAGGATTCTCCCGTAAATCAATCTTGAAAGGACAGAATCAAGATTGAAGGAGAACTTATACTTATCAGAAATATCACTACAAATCTGGTACAATGACGATAAAAATTATTTCTTTACACAAAAGGTGTTTTGAGATATAATATATGTAATTACATAATTACATACTAACAAGGAGGCAAAGTACGTGATTTACTAAAATGACCGAGTTTCAATATTTTACTTTCTAGGGGTAATGCCCAAGGATTTCTATGTTAAATAAATATCGCCGTATCGCGTGGGTGTACCAAGTGCGGTCTGTTGTCCAATAGCTCACTTGTGACTTCCCGTAAAATTAATCTATTTTAATTCCGTCGCGACTTGTTTGACTATATCGATCCATATGTTGAGATGCATTTGTTAATTATTGATAAGCTAAATTAAAGATTAATCGGGGTTACGGTTAATACCGAGGTGAGATTTTAAATGACCAAATATATTATTGCTCATGATTTAGGAACAAGTGGCAACAAGGCTACGTTGTTTGATTTAGACGGAAATCTGTTGTGCCGCGTCACCTGCGCATATCCAACGTTTTATCCGAAAGAAGGTTGGGTGGAACAATGTCCGGATGATTGGTGGCGTGCTGTTTGCTGCTCGACAAAAAATCTTCTTGAGAAATCCACGGCTTCTGCAAAAGAAGTTGCTTGTGTGTGCTTTAGTGGACAGATGATGGGGTGTCTTCTGGTTGATGCAGATGGAACCCCTCTGCACAATATGATGATATGGGCGGATACCCGTAGTACAGAGCAGGAGTTGGCCATGCTCAGGGAAATCGATCTGCAAAAGGGATATCAGATTACCGGGCACCGCCTAAGTGCCTCCTACTCTGCGGCAAAGCTGCTGTGGATTAAGGATAATGAGCCAGGAATTTATGCCAGGGCGGCAAAAATGCTTCAAGCTAAAGATTATATCATAATGAAACTAACAGGGAAAGCGGTAACAGAATTTTCTGATGCCTCTGGCACGAACCTTCTGGATATCAAAAAGAAAGAATGGTCACAAGAGCTGCTTGACGTCTTTCATATTAATAAAAATTTGTTGCCGGACTTATATCAGTCAACGGATGTTGCTGGTGGCATAACCGCTTCTGCTGCTGCGCTTTGCGGTTTGCAGGAGGGAACCCCGGTTGTAATAGGCGGCGGGGACGGGAGCTGTGCCTGCGTTGGCGCAGGTGTTGTGGAAGAAGGCAAAACATACAGTGTTTTGGGTTCATCTTCATGGATTTCAACCGCCAAAAGGGAACCTGACTTTGACCCGCATATGCGCACGTTCAATTGGATACACCTTAACCCAGATTTATATACACCATGCGGTACAATGCAGTCGGCCGGATACTCGGTCAGCTGGTATCGGGATGTTTTCGGAAATCAGGAGGCAGAAAAGGCCAAAAAAGAAGGAGTCAACGTTTACCACTTATTGGATGCACAAGTAGAAAAGTCGCCACCGGGGGCAAACGGAGTGATGTTTTTGCCGTATCTTTTGGGTGAGCGCTCTCCACATTGGAACCATACAGCGCGAGGTGCATTTGTCGGCATGGGAATCTCTACCAAAAAATCCGACATTGTAAGATCTGTCTTAGAAGGTGTCGGATTTAATTTGCGTAGTATTTTGGAAATCCTTGAACAAGGGATGGATATTCAGGAAATTACAGTTATAGGCGGTGGTGCGAAAGGTGATGTCTGGATTCAAATCCTGTCGGATATTTGGGAGAAACCTTTAGCAGTTCCTTCAAACGTTGAAGAAGCGACATCAATGGGCGCGGCGATATGCGGCGGGATTGGCGTTGGTATTTTCCAAGATTTTTTAGTCGCTGACAACTTTAATAAAGCAGCAAAATATTTCAAACCTCAAACAAAAAACAAAAAGGTCTATCAGGAAATGTATAGCACTTTTTGTAAAACATACGAGCGATTGGTTCCTACTTATCATGAATTGTATTATATACCCAAAATTTAGTGAAAGCTTTAGGAGAGAATAATGGATCAGATTTTCAGTCAAATTCACCTAAATAGGAATATTCCCATTCCTCTGTATTATCAACTGAAAAAGCAGATGCTCCGCTTAATTGAATCTGGCGAGCTAAAAGAAGGGGACATGTTACCTCCTGAAAACGATTTGAGCGAAGCGATGGGGGTAAGCAGACCCACTGTTCGGCAAGCGCTGGGCGAGATGGTTGCCGAGGGACATCTGCACCGATTCAAAGGGAAAGGAACTTTTGTTACAAAACCCAAGGTAGATGCATATTTTTTGAGTTTATTACAGAGCTTTCACCAGGAGATGCAGCAAAAGGGGATGACACCTTCCACCGTTGTGCTTAAGCTGGAAAAAATTGATGCCATTGCTGCGATCAATGATAAACTTGGGATTGGGATGGAGGATCCTCTTATTTATCTCAGCCGCGTCCGGTTCGCCGATAATATTCCTTTGGTATACTTGGACACATATCTGCCACATAAGGCATTCTCAAGGTTAATGGATATTGATTATACCACTGCTTCTCTCTACAGCTCTTTAGAGGAACATTATCATGTCAGAGTTGACCGTGTCTGTCGTGAAATCGAAGCTGCTCTCGCTGGTCGTAGGGAGGCTGAATTACTGAATATCGAGCCCAAGCATGCAATTGTTTTGGTAAAAACAATTGCATATGCGTCTTCTTATCCGACACCAGTAGAATATTCTGTTGCCAGATATCGCGGTGATATGAACAAATTCAGTATCGAGTTGCGACGATAAGGTATTCGGAGAGTCTATTTCTTTAACTGCTTGTGCAATATTGACAATAATCCTATTTCCAACTGGGGTTGTCTACGATTTTATAGGAGCCGCCGCACTCGACGACCAGTTTACGGTAGCCCTTGGTTTCGATGGTTCTGTAGTCATGTCCGGCATCCGCTCGAAAGCAGAAGAACTGCACAAACGGCTCCTTCCCGATATTGACGCTCCGGTGAGCGTACCGCTTCGGCACATATACCATCTTGCCCGGCGTCAGTATTTCAAATGACCAATCTCCTTCGGGATTTTCCATCAGTATACCACCCTCTCCGTTAAGGCACAAATAAACTTCCGCTGTATCCAGCACAGTATGAAAATGTCCTTTCGTCATAAAGTATTCTTTCCCTACTCTGCCCGGATAAGTAATCGTTGTCCCGAAGGCAAGGTCGCCTGGGTTTTCCGGCACATTCATCTCGTAAAACTCGTAAACCAATATATTTCCGTTATTTATGGTCTTATCCACTGCGTCCCTATCGGAAAATACACCCCGCATGTCGGCTAGATAACGCTTTGATGTCTGATAATCTTTACTAAAACCATTCGCAAGACAAAACTCAAAGATGTTGCCCTTATCAATTCCAAATCTGTTCATATTCAACGCCCCTATTCAATCATATGATTTGTCTGCTTCCCGTAAGCGCCACTGCCTCGGAAACCAATGTACGAATCTCGTCGAACCAGTCTCCTCGAATCAGTTCGTCTTTAACCATCCAACTGCCCCCACAAGCAATTACCTTTGGAAAAGCATGGACGGCCTCTTTCTAAAAAAATATGTTCATGGCACTGGGTAAAGCCTAATTTTTCGGTAGCAATATCCCCGGTAATGCATCGTACCTTACCGTTCATGGTTCTCCTTTGATGGCATACGGGCAAACACGACCCGACAGTACATTAATAAGGTTGCATACCGCCAACTCCGCCATCTTCTCCACTGCTTCCTTAGTATGAGCCCCAGTATGCGGTGTGAACACCACGTTGTCTAGTTCAAAAAGCGGCAAGGTTCCCGGTGGTTCGGTTTCAAACGCATCCAGCCCTAGGCCTCCGAGCTTTCCTGACTTAAGCGCCTCATATACCGCGTTCTCGTCGATCAACCCGCCGCGCGATGTATTCACCAGCACCGCCCCGGGCTTCATCCTGCCGATCGCCTCCGAACCGATTATGTGCCAGGTCTGGTCATTTAGCGGAAGATGCAAACTTACAAAATCGCTTTCCTGTAAAAGATCATCTAGTACGGCGTTTTCAATGCCTTGCTCCGACATATACTTTTTGTCTGCGTACGGATCATATGCCAGCACATGCATCGCAAAGCCCTGCGCACGTCTTGCTACACCCTTTCCGATGGCTCCCAGTCCAACAATTCCAAGTTTCTTGTGGGAAAGCTCAATCCCGGTGTTGCGTACCCATTTCCCCTCGCGAACGCTTTTATCCAACATCGGAATTTTCCGCGCGGCACATAACATTAGCCCCAACGCAAGGTCTGACACCGCATCCGAGTTGGCTCCCGGCGTGTTCGTAACCAAAATCCCGCGTTTTGCCGCCGCTCTGATGTCCACCCGGTCATAGCCCGCACCGTAGCGTGAAATGACCCGGAGCATATCCGGCGCGGCGTTTATCACACTTTCATCAAACGCATCAAGCCCTGCGATGACGCCGTCCACACCGTCGAGCAGTGCGATAAGCTCCTGCGCGTTCAGCGGACGCCCCATCGGATTGAACACAAGCGTATCGGCAAACACACGCAGCGTGTCCAGCGCTGCGGAGTGCGTCTTCTCCGTCATCGATGTCGGAGTTATTAGTATCTTCATTTATATCACCTCGCCAAAAGGGCGATTCGCTCACACTGGCGCAACGTTTCACCTTCAATCGGGATATGAAATACTTCGGCGATTACCTGTGTCCAGCCAAAGATAAAATATATCCAGCCGTCTTCTATGAAAAGCCCGTCCGAATCTTTTCGCCGCTCGGCCTGGTGCATAAAGTCCAGTTCTCCCCGGTAATTAATTTCCCATACAAACGAGTTTCGCGGAAAAATGGCGGCATCTGTAATAGGAGAACCAGGTGCGTCCTTGCCAAGACCAGTTGCGTTGACGATAAGAGAGCACGGTTTGATTGAGGCAAGCAACCGGTCGTTATCAGTAGGCTCCGGACTATGGATAAATTCGAATTTCGTCCGGCACGCAAATGGCGCAAGCTTTTTGGCAGCTTCCTCCAGACGCGGTATGGAGCGATTTGCAATGATGATGCGCTTCGGTATATTTTTTTCCCATTTTTCTTGTGTCAAGTACATGGACATTGCAAGACTCGAGCCGCCTGCGCCGAAAAGCAGAACATCCGCACCGGTGTCCTTCCAATGATTTTCCGGGATAAAGCACTCCAGCGCAAGCCCGCTTGAAATCGGATCTTTGGCATGTCCGCAAAGCTTCCCGTCTTTTTTTGAAATAGAGGATATTTCCCCCAGCATCAGCGTGAACGGATCAACGTATTCAAACATACCTTTACAGGCGTTGTACAGATCCAGTTTATGGGTGGTGACCAACGCCCCCTCTGAGTGTAAGTCGTTTTTGATAAACTCAACCGTTTCACGGTACATCTGTGCGGGTGCATGCAGAGGCAGGTCAATGCCTTTAATTTCGACGTCGCCGAGTCCCAACACCTCCTTCGCCCAACGTGGAAATACCTTCATGATTGAAGATTTAGACGTTGTTACGCCGATAAAGTATAAGGTCGGCTTTTCAGCAGATACAAATTCCATACTTATATACTCCTTACATTATATTCCACAAATCAGTTATAATATCCATAAGAGGCAATACACTCAATATATGCGTTTAGGTTCTTCCAGTAAGCTTCATGTGCCGGTATATCCGTTTTGCAACAGGCGTACTTTTTGAGAGAGGCTTCCATCATATCCGCAAACGATTGGAATAAGCCAGTCGTATATAAAATTTCTATTTTCGTTTCCATGTCTATTTTTCCGGGAGGGCATGAGACTCTAGCCCGGAATAAAATTCTTTCATTTCTCCAAATGCAAGCTTCTTGTAAGTCTTATCTGCGGACAGAAGGCCTTTCCGGTTATATTCTCCCTGCCATTTCCCAGTCCGCCTCGGGCATCGAAAGTCATATAAGATCCAAGGACAGATCCCTTTTATATAAGGAATGCTTTTTAGTGTGCAAATTTGCCGGGTATAGATTTCTTTCTGGCAATCCTCAGTTCCCATGTCTTGTCGGGTTCCTCTGGCTCCTGCCAACGCATCCGCCCCAAACTCTGTGATGATAATGGGTTTGTCTGGATTGCTGTTATTAACGAGTGAAATCAGATCTCGAAAATCGGGTTCATACCATCCATAATACTCATTTAGCCCAATAATGTCCAAATATTCGGATAATCTGTCATTAATTATCAATCTTTCGCGGTCAACCAAACAAGCTGCGGAAACCAAACGCTCCGGATCCAGCGATTTAGCCTTTATCGCTAATGATTTCATAAATTGAAATCTTTCGTCCGTATCGGCATTTTCATTACCAACTGACCAAATTATTACACTCGCTCGGTTTCTGTCCCTAATCACCAATTCGCTTAACTGATTTTCGGCATCGGCATACGTGACCGAATTAGAAAAATCTATTGACCAATAGACCGGTATTTCCTCCCACAGCAGCATTCCTACTTCATCCGCAATGCGAGCAGCCGCTTCGCTATGAGGGTAGTGGGCAAGCCGCATGAAATTGCAATTCATTTCTTTTGCAATGCAAAAATTCTCGCGTATTTCGTTTTCTGTCATAGATTTGCCATTAACCACGCTTTCCTCATGGGTACAAATCCCCTTAAGGAAAATAGGGCATCCGTTGAGAAATATATTAATGCCGTCCGAACGAATTTCCCGAAACCCAATCCTGTCATGTACCGTATCCTCACCAAACCGAATTGTTACGTCGTACAACTTGGGGGTCTCAGGGCACCAGAGCTGCAGGTCGCAATTAACAAAAAGTTCTCCAAAGCCGTCTAGTATTGATATTTCCTTTGTCAAACCGATCTCGTCTATCCGGAACACAGCTTTGCCCGATTGCTCAGGCCCGTTTATGTGAATTTGAATCCCAATCTTTTTGTATGTCCCATCTGGAATTAATCGTATATGAAAATTACTGATAAAGGTTGACGGCAACCGGATAATTTCCACACTCCGATAAATCCCGCCATAGTTAAACCAATCTGTGTTTCTTTCCGGAACATTTTCGCGTTTCCGTGTGTTATCAGCGACGACAAGGATTCTATTCCACTCTTGTAAATTATCTGTAACTTCGAAATAAAACGGGGTGGATCCGCCTTTGTGCATGCCAATGAATCTTTTATTTAAGAAAACCTTTGCTTCATAATTAACTGCGCCAAATTTGATAAATACCCGCTGCTCGCTCTTTTTTAAATAGCGGAAAGTGCGTGTAAAGACAAACGATCCCTCATAGTAAAAGAACTTTTCTGCATGCATATTCCAGCATGACGGTATTTTCATCGTTTTCCAGCGGTCGAAATCATAGTCCACCGGAACGGAACCTCCTTTGGGATGTTGGTCCGCTTCCTCAAACCATCTGGCACGCAAGCAAGTATCATATTGATCAATCTGACAGTTCCAATAACCGTCAAGACTCTCTTTTTGCCGGCCAACGTCAGAAATCATGCTCTCCGCCCCGCAGACAATCGATTGATACTCGCAATCATATGCATCGTTGTGGATTTCCGGGTTATAGTTTCTGGGATGTTTTTTCATGACTCTCTCCTGAGTTTATTTGTTCCAGGCACCGAAATTCGGCCACCTACGGGTTAATCTGTCGCTGACATGCGGCAGCAAGGGTAACTGTCTGTGCGGTTCCAACTGATACCAGTAGGCGACGCTGGAATAGTCGTTACCTTGATCGTTCGCATGTCCATGTTCGATGGTCACCTTGATGGATTTATTAAATCGGATGGGATCTTCTATATGGAACCGGTACAGGCTCCATTTCCCAAAATGCTCCTGAATATCACTGGCCAGGGATGTTCCGTGATAGGGGCCGGCGTATTCGCCGGTGGGAAAGCACCAGGCGGAATTAAAATAGTCTTCCGTGCCCGTGCCGTGCAGTGAGGGCGGCCAAATCTCTCCGTCAATAAATATCATGTCGTCGCCCTCCACAAACCACGGATGGATTTGATTGGATACATTAAAGTTGTCAACGCTGAGCATGCACCCGACATAGTGTCCACGTCCGTGCGCTTCCAGAATAACATAGTTGTCGTCGCCCGTAAGGTTATTCCCTGGCAAATCCGCCGCCATGACATCGTCGCCCTTTATCCCATAATCAATGGCCCGGCAAGGATTCTCGCGGTTCCATGCCGCATGGAACCGGCCAAGATCCTGCGGAGTCTCCTCGTCGAATAGTTCGTAGTCAATTTGATAAAATAAATTTTTGACCGGCATCTCGCTTTCGTTAATGATCTGCAATTTCGCCGCGGCTGAAAAAGGCATCGGAAAATAGCAGTTCATGGCGGGGCCGTAGGAGCCTTTGGGTCCACGATAGTTTCTTGTTACCATACTTAAAGGCAGCGAGACAAAGTGGCGGCATGTGGCGTGGCCCACCCCAAAAAAATCCCCAAACGGAACTCGAACACTCGGATGTTCTTCATTGTCCCAATACATTTCAATTACCAGTTTGCGAAGGTACTGCGGCGCATCGCAAAAAGATGTCAGCCAGATATGGCGAATGCAACCGGCCCCTTCTATGTTTGCTATGACCGCAGTCTGCCCCGGCTCCACTACGACAAAGTCGCGGTTTCCACCGGTACGATCCCAACTGGATTCGCGTTTCGATCTTCCTGTTTTTAAAAAGGGCAACCCGCCCAACGGGCTGTTCGGAGTCCAAGCTTCCATGATTCTTCTCCTTAAAGTTTATTTATTATTGAATCGAATATCCGCCATCAATCACAAGGTTTTCCCCGCATATCATATCCGCGCAGCGGGAACATAAAAAAAGAATGGCTTCGGCAACCTCCCCGGGGTATAACAATCGTCCAGCAGGAATGCGTGTCCGCCATTTTTCAACCAGTTTCCGCTCGTCGCCATCACTGAACTGGAGTGCCATTTCAGTCAAAATAGCCGTTGGAGAAATGGCGTTTACCTGAATGTTGTGTTCGGCCCAGTCGAGCGCCAAATTTCTTGTCAAGGCAACAACGCCCGCCTTACCCGCCGTATAGGCGGCATTACCCTTTGTAGCGACGAGTGCGGAGTGGGAGGCAATATTGACAATCTTACCGCCGCCTCCCCGTGCGATCATATGTTTCCCAACCGCCCGGCACATATAAAAAACTCCAGTCAAATTTACTGCAATGCTGCTTAGCCAATCTTCATCCGACAGGTCTTCTGCTGTGCCTGTCCGGCAAATCCCCGCGCAATTCACCAAAACATCAATTCGGCCATAGTTGCCCACTACAGTGCGCACCACGTTTTCAACCTGCTCCCGATCGGTAATGTCACACTGAAAAGCCTGACCAGTTAAAACAGACAAGCTTTTCCAGCTTTCGGACACAGCAGGCAGCCGGTCCAGCATTACAACGGTTGCGCCACAATCGGCGAACAATTTGCCGGTAGTAAAGCCGACGCCCCGTGCAGCCCCGGTTACAATAACTACTTTATGATCAAATGAAAATATGGAGTGATCGAAAGATTTCATATGCATCCTTTCTGACTGGCGGTATTCCGCGCAGTTCTGCCCTTAGCCCTTAACAGCGCCGGCAATGATGCCCTTTTGGAAGTACTCGGAAAAAGCCAGATACATTATGATGGTCGGAACCGTTGAAACAAATAGTCCCGCTCCCATAGGGCCCCATTGCGACGTGTATTCCCCCTGAAATAAAAGAATTCCATAGGTGAGTGTTTTCAGACTGTTTTTGCTGATAAACGTCATCGCAAACATCAGCTCATTCCAGCAAGAAATATACGTGAAAATGGATATGGTTGCAATGGCCGGTTTCAGGAGCGGCAATGCAATGCAGAAAAAAAGTCTGTAAATGCCGCCTCCGTCTATACATACCGCTTCTTCCAGCTCCCGCGGAATTTGACGTACGAAGCCAAGAAGAATGTAGACCGAGAAAGGTAAAGCAAATGCAACATAAGGCATAATCAAGGACATGTGTGTGCCGATGATCCCCATTTTCTTTTGAATTATCATAAGCGGTAGCAACGTGGATTGGATGGGGATCATGAATCCGAGTGAAAGAAATGCGATCGTTAATTTGCTGAATTTCCATTTCATTCGGACAAGCGCATAAGCAGTCATACAGGCAAGAATATTGGAAACGACGATGGAAATTCCGGTCACTTTTATACTGTTGAAGAGGTATATGCCCATGTTTCCATTAGACATTGCCGTGACATAATTTTCCCACTGTGGTTTTAGCGGGATACCGATTATATTGCCTCCAAATATGTCTGCGTTGCTTTTGAGGGAAAATACTATTAGCCAATAAAAAGGAAATATCTGTACAGACGCGACAATCAACAAAATAACCGTTGTTATCCAGGGGAAGTTTTTTCGCTTTTTTTGTTTCATTGTACTGCTACCTCCACAGATTTATATATCATTTTTCTTCTCTCTAAATAAGGGCTGTACAGCCTGTGTTATCAAGAAGCATTCCACTACTATAAAGACCGCCATTGCGCTTCCATAGCCGTATAGGCCCTTGGTAAAAATGGTTTCGTACATCACCGTTCCGGGTACATCCGTGGAGTGCAGCGGGCCGCCCTGGGTCATTACATAGATTAAATTGAAAGTTTTCAGCGAGCCTGCAATGGCAAATACTGTGCACACACTCAGTATATTTCTGATAATCGGGATTGTGAGGAACAGGCAGGTTTTCGCATAGTTGGCCCCATCGATTCTAGCCGCTTCGAAGACATCGTCGGGGATTCCCTTGATGGCAGCATACATCATAACCATGTAATGACCAATGTATTGCCAGACAATCGGAATAAAGACGGCTATCAGTGCTGTACTGGTATTGCCTAGCCATTCATTGGTCAACGATTCAAGCCCCGCCGCCTTAAGCAGCGTGTTGAGCAACCCATAAGAAGGGTGATAGATTTTTTTCCATAGCTCTGCAATAACAACCGCTGACACGATCGATGGCATGAAATAAACAGTCCGAAAAAACTTTTCGCCCCTCTGCTTCGGCGCGGATATTGCCAAGGCTAGAAACAAAGCGGCTGGCAACTGTATAAAGACGCATAGAAACGCCAAAATAAACGAGTTAATTATTGATTTTGTAAAGCCGTCGGTATTTCCGATGAATAGTTTTACATAATTATTTATTCCAACAAACGAACTGGCGCCAATCCCATCCCAATCCAACAGGCTGTACTGAAAAGAAAGGATTACGGGCAAGATGACAAAAACAAAATATATCAAAATTGTCGGTACTACGAATATTGCAATCGCCGTTTTATTTTCAAATACTCGCTTCATTATGCATCAACCTTTTGGTTATATTACAGACAACTGAAGTTGTCCGCGCATTAGCAAATTCAATAGTTTTGTGGATGGATAGAGGCTTTTTTACAACCTCTATCCATCTGCAACATTTTTAACAAGAGCCGATTTATTTATTATGAATAAGCTGCAATTGTTTGGCAAATTCCTCCGGAGTTATCAAATTATTTATCAATTCGACGCAGCGATCCTGATATAGCGGCGAAGCGTCTGATGCAAAGTAGAAGCTCCATCCGGATGTCATGCTTGTCACATCTTTTGTAAGTTCCAGTGCCTGTGCGAACAACGGGCTCTTTGTCTTAGTTCCTTCATCAAGTTCCCATACCGGAAGACCGTTTCCATTAATGAAGGAAAATTTTGATATGTTTTTGCTTAAAAACATCATGTAGGCAAATGCAACATCAGGTTCGGCGCATTTTGCAGAAATTGAAAAATGTTCGTAGGGTCCTCCCCAAAGGTCGGTGGAAGAACCGTTACCGTCTTCAAGTGTTGGCCAATTCAAGAGCTTGACCTTGCCCTTTACGGGAACATTATCCGCTTCGAACGCGGGCATGTCCCAAGTACCGGCTTCAACCATCGCCGCCTGTCCCTGTTGAAAAGCAGCCGTCGATTCAAAATAGCTCAACCCCAAAGCGCCTTTTTCAAAGGCTCCTGCGTTGCCTAAATCCTGAATGGCCTTTGCCGCTTTGATAATCATCGGATTGTCAAAAGATGCTTTTTTCTCCAGCGCATCGACAACATATTGGTTGCCGGCTCCTTTAATCGCTGCGGCTTCAAACCAGTGGGAACTTGGCCATTTTTCCTTAAGACCGAGAGCAATGGGCGTAATCCCCAGATCGCGAAATTGCTTGCTAACGGAGATTAGCTCGTCATATGTCGTGGGATATGAAATATTATTTGATTCAAACAACTCGCTGTTACAAAAAAGAAAGCTTGCATGCTGGAAAAAAGGCAGCCCGTAAATTTTTCCTCCATAAGTTGCGCTCTGCATGACGCCGCTCATGATACCTTTAAGTGCATCTCCTTTCAAGTAATCATCCAAACATAAAAGGTCGCCGCCCGACACAAATGGCATGGAAAAAGACCCATGGCTTGTCATAAAGATATCCGGAGCCATGCCGGACGCAATGGCTGTTTTGAGTTTGGTTTTATAAGCGCTGTTTGCCGATGGTGTAGAATCCACTTCAATTTTGATGTTCGGATAAAGCGCATTCCATTCCTCCTGGACCTGTCGGAAGGTGAGCGTTGACGGCTCTGCCACCGGATCCGCCCACTGATTCCAGAAGGTGAGCGTGACCTTCTTATCCAGCAATGGATCATTTGAAACTTGCTCCGAAGGAGTTGATACTGCAGACGTTTCCGACGGAATTTGCGGCTCATCCTTGTTGCCCGAACATCCTGGCAAAAAAACTGCAAGAATAAGTGCGATGATTACAATGATGCTTATACCTCTGTTTTTTTTACTCATTTTTATCCTCCTTTTTATATGATGAGACAATTTTCTTGTCTGCATTCTCTCCTTTCCGATTGGCTCAGCGGTCTTGGTTGTGCAAGTGCCCAAAACGCCTTTGTCCAAGCAGAGCCGTGCCTAAATAAAATCCCTTGACGGGGCTGTCCGCATATGGCAAGTAATGGTGATCGCCTGCTCTTGTAGCCAAAAAATCATTCGGCGCAAACCGTGATACAACGCCCTCTGATACAATAATTCCACTGCCGGCAAAAATTATCCAATATTCATTATAATCGTGGAAATGGTTATCATTTGTCGTATTAATCGTTTGCCAGGCCGGGTCGTAATCACCTCTGTTTTCAGGGAAAGGGACGGGCAGAATAGTAAAAGTTCCTGCGCCGGAATATTCTTCATTCCAGTTCCCGCACAAGTGTATCACTCCGGTTTCATCCCATACCCCTTCGATAACAACATCATCCTTTCTGTTTGACATCCGTATAACGGAATCCTGCTTCACCAATACAGAAATGCCTTGAATGGGTGTATCTTCATAAGGCTCGTTCCGGATATGAGAGCCGTCAGCAAATACATGGCCAACACTGGGGAAATAGCCGGAATGGCAAAGCATCATACTGCAGGGATATTTTTCAATAATAAAATCATGGCGCATTGCTACCATCATTTCGTCTTTATGGCAGGAACTTGGAATAACAAGGCGCTCCCCTTGACACAATGTGTGAATACAAAAACTTTTAATTTCCACCCATCGCTCGGAAGGTCTGCGATAGTTACGGTATAGTGGCATAAATTTCTACTCCTAAGGCAAGATTATCGTTGGTAATACCGTATAATTACAGTCATTTCCAGATAAACAACAGTCATTTTTGCCGTATCATACAGCATATCTTTACTCTCATCTATCAATACCCTATACTGCCAAAGTACAAAAATTTGCATATCACTTCTTATATGTAAATAATATGAAAGTTTGTATTTACATATTATCATAGTTAATAATAAGTGTCAATAAAAATTTAACACTATGCCGTTTATATACTTACAAGTTTGTTTTATCTTGCCTGGTTAATGTTGAAATGTAAGAGTTAAGAAAGTCTTTTTACATTATTTTAATAAATTATAAGTATGTATGTATTTACATATTGTCATATCCTATAATCATTACCTGGTATGACAACCCACTAGTACTCTGACCAAGTTATATTTTAGGATATAGAGTTTTCAGCTTAATGCATGCATCAGAAGTAGTAAAGTACCATCCTACATGTTTTTGTGTTGTATTCCGGTTACTCTCCCATGCGCTCAATTGAGCTTGCAACTCTGTAACGGCTGGTATCCGACTGTCAAGGCATTGGATAGTCATTGCACTTAATTCAATTTTTGCAATATTGAGCCAGCTTCCATGCTTCGGAGTATGGTGTATCTCAACTTCCAGTAAAATGGGAAAAAGAGAGTCTCAAGACTCTCTTTTCTTTCCCCGGATTTTTCATCTTTTGTGTTGATTTTCAATTCATCTTTCGTTGCTCAGACCGCTTTATCTTTTGTAAGACTTTCCAAAACATACTGCGGCAATCGTGTCACCACTATCCAATATTATGTATGCTTTTGAAAAAAAATATACATGATATTGTATCACACGATATATTGTATCATCTATGAAAATCTTGTCAATATATATGGTAAAATTTTTTTGTAGGAAATTAGTACTAAAAACAATCATTTGCATTAATATGCAGCATCGGGTTGCAAATAAATACATTTGCCGACATTTTTCACTTTTTATTTTCGCTTTTTACCATATTTATCAGGCAAATCTCACATCCCTGGCATATCAAGACTCTGCCGAGGAAAACGTTCTTAATGGTTTCCATCAGCTCCTTGTTCCGGAATTGGCCTGTGCAATGAATGACAATCCGCCTTGGCGCAAATGTTATCAATGAGCTGACCAGCAGGTCGTCATAATTTATTTCCCCCTCGGCTATTTCATTGACATACTCTTGAATGCACTCATTTGTTATTTCCCTTTTGGACTCATCCAGCAGGGTATATTTGTTATCAAAGCCTACAATTACATGAACCGTGTTCAGTTTGGGTTCCTGAATATCGACAAAATACCTGAGCAGCCTTATGAATTCCCGATATTCCCTGTCCATCAAAAAATCGTCCACACCTTTATCTACAATGTCTTCAAGATCTCTCATATATTCCTTCAGCCTAAAATTTACAAATCCATCCAGGATTATATTGTTGGAATTCTCAAAGTAATCCATCAAACGCCGGATGATTACATTCTTGCGCCTGATTTGAAATAGATTGTTGAAAAAATTCTTATCTTCATTTCTTATGATCGTCAGAGATCTGTTCAGGATCTCCTTCTTTTCGCTGGAATTAAAATAGCAGTAATTGGTGTTTATGATCCGGGTCAACAGCTTTTCTTCGTACTGTCGTATGATGTAATCGGCAAGTGCTGTTGAAATATAGGTTTTCAGTACTTTATACGATTCAATGGATTTCTCCCTGTAAAACTTGCCATCATTAATGCTGCAGATAATGGAAGTCGAACCTTCTGCATTTATCTCATTTATGGAATAGTTTATTTTTTTGTTTTTCAATTGCCGGAGTTCATTTGTTATGTGCTGCATCACCGCATCAGCGCTTCCGTTAACCCCAATGCAAAGAAACTGCATCAACTTCACATCCCTTCAAGTGTTAGTATATGTCTAAGCAAAATGTTGTATGCAGCAAAGGTCATATGCAATTAATTCCACATTGTTTCCATCTTTGCCTTTTTATAACAATACAAGTCATGTTTTATGATCCCATCAACAGTTATACTTTGCACACTATCTATCTTTTATATTATATGTAATGAAAAGCAGTAAGTTACTAATCCTATAGCGAAACATTTTAATCACCTTGCAGAAATGGCATATATAAGGCGCAAATATCAAATTAATGTTTATTTCGCTTCGCTGTAGTATTAATAGGTTTTGAGAGGGAGAATGGAACCTACATCCAGGACCTGCGCACCTGACAGGGATAAAATCCGGATTTTTTTCTTTTCCAGAAAAGCGGCAATGACGTGGTATGAGGCAAGTTTTTCCGCTGCTCCGGCAACCGCCCAGGCATCTTTTCCCAGCATTCCGCTGCTTCCGCCGATAAAGCCCTGGTCAAGCCCCGGAAGGGATATGTTTTGCTCCGCTTCCAGCAGGAGCACCTGAAAGCCTTTTTTTTCAGCAGCTTTTGCTATGCCTTTATCCGCAGTGACCATGCTGTTCTCATCAACGACGGAAATTGAACACTTGGAATACCCCTGTGCTATATTTACCGGTTCAAAGCCTTGTTTTTCCAGCTCGCGGCGAAGTATGGGGTCGGTATGCTTCAGGTTGTGGAAGTAAAACGCTCCGGCGATTGCAGCATTATAGGCAATGTCCCCGGGATATGCCGCAGATAATTCCGTCTCTCCCCTGACAAGGACAAAACCATGCCGGGACAGTGTCCGAAGGAGGCCCGGATCCGTCCTGGGAGCATAAACCATCACATTTCCTCCCGTATGGTTAAGAAAAACATCGGGATGGCAGGAAATCGCCCTTTGAAGGTTGGGATACGGACGGGCTTTTATAATGCTGACTCCAAGTTCTGAAAAGCTCTGCTCCGTTTCCTGTGATATCCTTCCGTCAACTACTGCAAGTCCGACGGATTTTTGCGGCAGATTCGGCTTGTTGATGAAATCCACAATAAGCAATTCCTCCGGATAAAATTTTGCTGCACATACACTTTATTATTACCTCCCGATTATGTCAAGGGAGCGGAGACAAATGGTCCTGTTCAGTTTGCTTCCTGTTCAGTTTTCCATTCACATCCTGCACAGATCCAACATATTATATCAGAGGAAACGGAAATTACGGCTGTCAAACCGATAAAACATATGCATGAAAACCCGGTCTCCGGTCTCGGGAGATTAATGGCAGAAAAACTGTCGGCCAGAACTGCAGATAAAGTTTTCAATAAATTGCCGGCGGGCCTGGTTGATTTATGTATCAGTCATTATGAGCTTTTATTCTCTTTCGAAAATATACGGCGGAATGCTTCAAACACAGAATTAGTCAACCGATTGGATGTCATGGCGGATAAACTGAAGGATAATGTGGATATCCTCACAGACTTGATAAGAAATCTGACAAGCAGAGATATACATCTCCACACTACGGCGGAAGGCGATACCCTGTGGAATTTGTCCAGGAGATACAAAACAGAAATCCATGAGATATGCGAAATAAATAATATCGAAAATGTTTTAAAGCCCTATGAAAAAAAGTATCTGCTGATACCCACCAGGCCTTGATATAGGATCGGAGAATGTTTTTAAAGACTAACTGCCGTCTTCCGCGGTAGATGGCGGTTATTTAAATAAAAGTCCCGGGAGCCCACGCTCCAGGGACTTTTGGTGTTTAGGAGTACTGAAAATATTACTTCCCGTTTTTCTGAAAATGTCGGCCGTAATGGACTGCATTTTCAGAAACTTATACGGGAAGTTATATTTTCACCAGTACTTATCAGGTGCTGATTTCATTGATGATCCCCTTGAATTCATCAAAGCTTTCGCTGGCAATGGTCACGCCCTTTTGGCTGGGTCTGAATTCATCGCCGTTGCTGTCAAACCAGAAGACTCTTATGTCCACATATTGCTTTCCCTTTTTTTCAACCTTTTTTATATGTATTTCCTCACGGCTGTTTTTAATGATCTTTCCCATTAATTCTTCATGATCCCAGAAATCGGACATGCTTCATTCTCCCTTCAAAAACATATATTTTATGCATCGTTAAAATATTCCGCTGCAGAAATAACCTTTCCAATCAATTTTATACATAAAAACATAGAAAAGTCAACGCTGGGAAACTTCTTCTTCAATTCGTAATATGAGATTTATCTTGTCATCCGAGGAGCAAAGCAACGTGGGAATGAGAAGCAAAAGCAGTAGCAATAATTGTAAGACGGCCTATGAATTAATATAAAAATGCCAGGCAATAATAGAATTTATAGAAAAAAGCAAAGGAGTTGTTTTAATGAATAGAACACCTTTAGACCGGCTGGCACTGATACTTGTCATTATAGGAGCCGTTAACTGGCTGCTTGTGGGAATCGCCAACTATGATCTTGTCACTGCCATCTTCGGTGGTCACCTTTTTAATGGTACAATGTCCATCTACAGCAAGATTGTTTTTGCACTTGTCGGTTTAGCAGGTTTGTACTCCATCAGTCTTCTGTTTCGCGAAAATCCGGCGAATGCAAGAGAATAGAAATCCGATCAATAGAACAGCGGTTGCGGATATAATCCAACAATCGCTGTTTTTTACATAGTAGAAACGTTCCGCCACAGCAAAATTTGCCTTGATTCAGTGGTGGGTGTCCTGAAGTTTTCACAATGGATACTTTTAATTGAGAAGCCTGTTCTTTTCAGCAACTTTCTGCCTGTCGCAGCCTTCCCCGTGGGAATCGGTACATATTTTCAAGTTGGATGACAGTGTCTTCCTGTCCTTATCCGTAAGTTTTGTTTTTTCAAGCTTGTTTTTCATACGTCGGCCTCCTATCTTGCTGTTTTTTTCCCTGCCTATTATATCCCCACTTTTGATGGGCATTAACATACCAATAAATTACATAGCCTAAAGGCTTGCATTTCATGAAGTAATTTCCGTAATAAAATTATTTATAATGCAGAAGATAAGATCACACATGAATTCATTGTGAAAATTTAAAGGAGGTTAAAAACATGGCTAACAACAGGAGTAAGACATCGTTCGAGAATATGAAGTATGAAATCGCTTCCCAGGTAGGAGTCAACCTCAAGCAGGGATACAATGGCGACCTTGCTTCCAGAGATGCAGGTAAAATAGGCGGAAATATAGTTAAAAAGGTTTTCGAATCCTACACCGGCAACAATTACAACAAGTAATTTGGTAGTTTGACAGGTAACATCAAAGGACTGTCGGATTTTTCCGGCAGTCCTTTTAACATTTCCCCGCCATTACCGATGAAGCGCCGCAATCCGCCTTTTGTCCAGGTTGCATGGGCGTGCAGCAAATGCAAGGCATTTGCGACCAGCCCGGTTGCCGTTATGGGCGAAACGGAATTCGGCGCGGCAATCTTGTTCTTATTGTCATATTGTACGCAAAAAATCAATAGGATTTAAGCAGGGGTGATTCATATGTATTTGTATATCATGATCGCTGCCGCGCTGGCAATTTTTATCGCTTACATACCGGAGCTTTTCCCCCGCTGTGCCTGCTGCGAAAAAAACAAACCGAGGCCATTTTTCCGGATACACCGGGCTGTAAGCATAAGTCCCGGTTTCAAAGGCAACAAATCCGTATGCATAAAATGCTGCAGAAAATATGAGATCAACAACCTGAATGATCTGGACAAACTGGCAGTCATTAAAAGAAGGCTGCGGCTTCAAATGCTGGCCAAAAACGATCCGTAGTGCCGTATTGCAGTGAAACGGCGGTCTTCAGCTGCGGGAAGTCGATATGGGAACAGAGTTATTGCTAAATCCAGGCATGACAACAGCCCTGTCCCTGTTACTCATTTTCACAATTTACACTGCGATAAAACTTAAAACCTTTGCCCCTGATTCCTACTCCTGCTCCCAGTTGTGATACACGTTCTGCACGTCGTCCATGTCCTCGAGATTTTCGATAAGCTTGTCCATCAGTTCAATCTGCTTCGGATCCGTTAGCTTTGTCATAACCGTAGGGATCATTTCCACATCGGCCTCGGTGAATTCATAGTTCTTCTTTTCCAGCGCTTCTCTCACCTTTGAAAAATCATTGGGATCCGTCTGTATTTCAAAATACTCCTCTTCCACCGTGAAGTCCTCAGCACCTGCGTCCAGCGCCTCCATCATCAGGTCGTCCTCGTTTGTGCCGCCGGTTTTTTCGATCAGGAGGATACCCTTTTTATTGAACATAAAGGATACACTGCCCGTCTGCCCCAGGTTGCCTCCGAATTTATCAAAATAATGACGGATATCTCCTGCAGTCCGGTTTCTGTTGTCGGTGGCGGCTTCTACGATGACAGCTACACCTCCTGGACCATAGCCTTCATAGGCGATTTCTTCATAACTGGCGCCATCTCCCTCACCTGCAGCCTTTTTTATGCTTCTTGCAATGTTGTCATTGGGCATGTTCGCCGCTTTGGCTTTGGCAATGACGTCCTTGAGCCTGGAATTGGCATCCGGATTTGCTCCTCCGGATTTTACGGCAATCGCCAGCTCTCTGCCCAGCTTTGTAAAAATTTTGCCTCGCTGGGCATCGGATTTTCCTTTTTTCACTTTGATATTCGCCCATTTTGAATGTCCTGACATAAGTTCTACCTCCTTAATCCTCAATAAAACGTAAATATTTCCACAGCACGGAAAATGTCTTTACTTGCTGAGTTTTTTCATATAAAATAACTTTTGGTACATTATGGCATTTAAGTTAAATCATAGCATCCCATAAAACTCGCACATATATGATAACATATACAATTCAAAAAATAAAGGTGCGGGGACACACCTTCAAAGTCTTAAGGAATGTCCCCGTTTGAAAAGGTGAGGTGTGGATGGAATCGATTTTTTTATTCATTGCAATAGGGCTTTCCATTAGTCTGGTCATCGTTACCATGGTTTTTTTGCAGCTTTACGGTAAGGCAAAGCAGGAATCCCATAATAAGGAAGTAATTATCGCTGCCCAACTGGAAGAAATAGAAATACAGAATAAATCCATAAAGAATCTTTCCAATTTATATGACAGCACGATCCAATATGATAGGAATATCACCGATTTTTTCATCAATATCACCCATGAATTGAAAACACCTTTAAGCGTGATCCTGGGAGCCATTCAGCTGATGGAATTAAAGAACCAGACGTCTTCCGACCAGGACAAAAACAACGGAACCTACCGGATTATCCGGCTTAATTGTTACAGAATCCTGAGGCTGGTAAACAATTTGCTGGATTTTGCGCGCCTGGATTCCGGATATTTGAAGCTGAATCCTGCAAATTGCAATATTGTCAGCCTTGTGGAGGAAATCACCGAATCCGTCCTGCCCTATGCCCGCCAAAAGCAGCTTACGCTGCTGTTCGATACACAGCATGAAGAAATCGTCACTGCCGTTGACATGGAAAAAATCGAAAGAGTGATTTTGAATCTGTTGTCCAATGCCATTAAGTTTACCGGCCAGGGGGGACAAATAAGGGTTAACATTTATTCTGCGGACAATCGGGTTTACCTTTCGGTTAAAGATACGGGAATCGGTATTCCCAAAGATAAGCAGAAGGAAATATTCGAAAGGTTCCAGCAGGTATGCAGCAACAAGTCCAGAGAATATGAAGGGAGCGGTATAGGGCTATCGCTGGTAAAATCTTTCGTGGACCTCCACCAGGGTACCGTCAGCGTTGTCAGTGAAGAAAACCAGGGTAGTGAATTTGTTGTCTCCCTTCCCGTCAGGCGTCTTGATACGCATGACGAAAAACCGGAAGAACCGCCGGTTTCCGATCACCGCAACAAAATAGCCGAGGCAATCAATATAGAATTTTCAAGCTCCATTGCGTCATGAGCAGTCACATATAGGACAAAGCCACCAGCACGCAGGCCTGAACCGCGGTAAGGTCTTTTTCGCTTATAAGCTGCATCAGCGCTTCATCATGCGTCCCCGGCTGCAGCCAGATATTCCTGATTCCCAGTTTTGCGGCCTCTTCGATTACAGGCCTGCCTCTTTTAGGGGAAACCACCATGTCAATAACCTCCGGCAATTCCGGCAGGGAAGCCAGATCCTTATAGCACGTATGACCTTCTACAGAATCATACCCCGGATTGACAGGATACACAGTATATCCCTTTTCCAGAAGTCTTCTGAAAATCATATTGCCATACTTTTCCCGGTCGGTATTTGCCCCTACGACCGCCCATACTTTTTTGCCAAGCATCATTTCTTCCGTCATATCACACACTCCAAATTTATATAGTTTCAGGCTGTAAACGCTCCGCATATGGCAGCGGGATCCTGAAAAGGGTGGTTGTGAGCAGCCACCCCTACGTTCGGCTCCGTCTACGTTTAGTCGGTCGTCCCGAATCTGACCAACTGTCCTTACCAAACGGGGACCGTTACATATTCCTTGCCACCTTCATTCAGGAGTACCCGCGCGTTTGTGGCTTCCGTCAGCTCCGAGGAGAACAGTTCATATTCATCTACAGGGACGCTGCATGAGATCTGTACATCCTGGCCATAAGACGTTTCATTTACCAAATACCCCTTTGCTCCCAGCATACTCTGGACTTTTCCAAAAAGGGCATACTCAAGGATAATTTCTGCCCGGATGCACAGCTGCCTTTTTATAATTCCAGCCGCTTCAATCCCCATGGTAGCGCTTTTGCCATACGCTCTTACAAGTCCCGCCGCCCCCAGCAGGGTCCCGCCGAAATACCTTGTCACAACAACCGCAATGTCCTGAACCGCCAGCTTTTTCACCGCTTCCAGCACCGGCAGTCCTGCCGTACCGGATGGCTCGCCGTCATCGCTGAACTTTTGCACTATAGTATTACCGCAAATATAGTATGCATAAACATTATGTGTGGCATTCCAATATTTTGATTTCAGGCTGCCAATAAAGGCAACAGCTTCTTCCTCGCTTGTTACCGGCCTTACGGTGGCAATGAACCGGGATTTTTTTTCTTCAAACTCAGCCGCCGCTTCCGCTTTTACCGTCCTGTATTCCTTTTGCATTGGCTCTCCTTGTAGTGGAGTTGTCATGTATGCTACAGCGAAAACTCCATTATTTAACCGACATTCATGCACTTCGGGAAAAGACCTCGAATGCTTTAGGAGCACAGTGCTTAACACGTTATCTTCCCAAAGATTCATCCGGTAGTTTCACTGTAGTACGAATTAAAAAAGATAGCAGTTTTCATGCTATCTTTCTTAATCATAATAAAAAATAATTCCATTTTCAATAGATTGCCAATAATTAAAATTCCAATATACTAAACCGCTATGGCCATGATCTCCTTAAACTTTCTATAGGATAAATTCAAAAGGGCTTTATCCTGGCTATAAGTGACAAGCTTCATAGCGTCCTCAATTTCATAATAACCCGCATCCGCGACTTTTTCCTGTTCATTGATTTTAAAATAATTGTTGTTGGACCTCATGATGTACCAGACGATTTTGTTACAGACAGGTTTTTGTCTTGTTACTGAAAAGAATTCGTAATTGGTATGACCTGCAGTTGAAACGATTTCCGAAGCGATGTCCGCTTCCTCTCTGACCCTCTTTAACGCAACTTCGCTTGATATCTCGCCGTTGCGTATGACTCCTTTTGGAAAGACCCATTCACCCTTTTCATTCCTCAGGAGAAACACCTTGTTTCCGCAGAACACAATACCGCCTGCGCAGTTTCTTACCAACATAATAAGGTCCCTTCCTTTCGTTTGGATTACAATGCAAGCTTATGCAGAAATGTAATCCGGATATTTTCTTCACTATTATGATATCCTAAATCCGAAATTTATTCAACATTCATATACCTGCGGAAAATTATTTCCTGCCGGTTTATCTTTGCTCCTTCCACCTAAACAATAAATTCTCGTATCTTTTCTGCCCATGCCCTTTTCATTTTCACCCGTATTTTCGCACCTTCACCGCTATACTCCTCTGCCAGCAGCGTTCCATGCTCGTGCACATAGGAAACAACCCATCCCGCACTATAGGGGGCATAGATTTCCAACTCGACTTCCTCGGAGGGAAGGATTTTCATGATCATTTCCAGAAGCCCGGCCAAACCATCGCCTTTAGCCGCCGAAATCTCAACTGCGGGTATCCCGTGTGACGATACGGGTAATCGCCCTTTTTCCGTAACAAGATCCATTTTGTTCAATACCAAAACCGTGGGTTTACCGGATGCACCGAGATTGCCCAAAATAGCTTCGGCTACGGGTATTTGCTCCCCTACCTCTTCGTCGGATGCATCCACAACATGCAGCAGCATATCTGCATATACCAATTCCTCCAGCGTTGATTTAAAGGCTTCGACCAGCTCATGGGGAAGCTTCCTTATAAATCCGACGGTATCCACAAGAAGCGAAAGCCTGCCATCCGGAAGCAAAAGCTTTCTTGTGGCAGGGTCAAGCGTGGCAAAAAGCTTGTCTTCCGCGAAAACCTCCGTGTTGCAAAGGGCATTCATCAAGGTGGACTTTCCTGAATTTGTATATCCCACCAGGGCTATCACCGGAATGTCCTTCTGCTTTCTCCCTTCGCGGATGAGGTTTCTTCTTTTCCCGATTTGCTTCAATTCATTGTCCAGAGAGTTTATTCTTTTCCTGATATGCCGCCTGTCAACCTCCAGCTTTTTTTCCCCAGGGCCCCTGGTACCAATACCGCCTCCCAGCCTGGACAACTGCCCGCCCATGCCCATCAGCCGCGGAAGCCTGTATTTCAGCTGCGCAAGCTCAACCTGCAGTTTTCCTTCACTGGATCTGGCGCGCTGGGCAAATATATCCAGAATCAGCGCCGTCCTGTCAATCACCTTGGCGCCTGTCATCTCTTCAATGTTGCGGATCTGTGCTCCCGAAAGCTCATCATCAAAAACCAGGACACCGGCATTGGCAGCCTGAAGCATCAGCCCCAGCTGTTCTATCTTTCCCCGTCCGATATAGAAGGCAGCGTCCTTTACCGCTCTTTTCTGGAGAATCCTGTCCAGAACTTCAAGGCCTGCCGTCAGCGCCAGCTCCTCCAACTCCTCCAGCGACCGTGCACCTTCACTCTTTCCGTTGATCAACCTGCCTGCATTCAATTCAAGGCCAACCAGAAAAGCTTTTTCCCGGCTTTCTCCACCGGTATCGGCAGTCGTCTGTATCAACCCGTCCCGTTCATAGATAAGGTCAAAAAGATGGTTTATACGATTGTCATTCGTCTCGAAGGGTCCATATAGATCGGTTCCGTCCCGCCGTCCGTCCTCCCGGACCGCCGGCAATCCGATATAAGCTTCTTTCAGGACATTATCCCTGACTCCAAGGGCAATCATGGCGTCCAGGTTTAATTTCAACAGCGAATTGACATCCACCTCGGAAAGTCTTCCATCGCCATTGGGATGCGTATGGATACACCTTATTCCGGAAAGCCTTGCTTTTCCCCTCCGGCCTTCCACTTCGGATAAGGTAACTGTTCCGCTGTCACCCACGTTGATGTCCGTAATGTTACCTTTTCGATTAATATAAACTGCTATTTCCCTGTTTATTTTTCCAGTCAGGGCGGCAAGCTTTTCGGCCAGAAGCCAGGGTATCATCTGGTCTCTTTCGGCTTCCAGCCCGTATAACGCCTCCAATTCAGCCAGGGTAGACCGCTTCAGCGACTCAAGGTTTCCATTGATTTCCATAAGATATCTCCATTCAATTTCCAATGGGGGCATTCCCCCATACCCCCTCGCTGCGGGCGAAATGAATTCGCCCTGCGCTTCACTTCGTGCGCCACGCCTATACGTGGCGTTTGAACAACGTCTGTTGGGGTTTGCTACCCACCACTGATAGCTTTTTCAATCGGTTACCCTCTCCTAAGAGGAGGGGACTGTGACGTTGTTCAAATCCTAAGCCTTTGCGGAACATATTCCGGCAGCTTTTTGTCCATAAACTTTATATCAAGCCTGGCAAAGCGCTGCAAACCGTTTTCCAGCTTTATTTCCGGCCATCCGTCACCGATGAGCGGCATTGCATAACGTATGAAATCATCGGTAACATCCAGGCCATCCTTTGTTATCCACGCTTTAGGGATAAACCTGACGGAATTCGCCACCGTTTCCAGGGAAACCTTGTCAAATACAGCCCTATACACGTCACCGCCTGCACGAAGGGTCGTGGCCATCCAGCCTGTCCCATCCTTTATCGCTATTTCAACTGCTTTTTGCCCGACTTTGTATGCTTCATCAAGATCCACCTTTGAAGCATGAATAGAGACAGAACGCTGTAGAACGCCGGGTACCTGCCCTGTCGTCTGGCCTCTGGCCTTCAGGCCGACTTTGTTGAGGTAATTGGTCACTACCTGGGCAACCGTCGTTTCACTGGCGCCATACTCAACATGCCCGAAGCCGTCGCGGGCTTCGCCCAGGCTGCCTACGTCAAAGCCTTCATTTACCACGACAATACAGCGTCCGGATCTGACGAGTTCCCTGTTTACATTTTCCGCCAGCGTCTCAAGATTGTGCCCCGACTCGGCCATATAAAGCTGTAAAGGCATTTCCCTGCGGGGATCGCCAAGCCTTGCCGCAGCAGTAATATATCCCGATTTTCGTCCCATCGCCTGTAAAACGGATACCGATTCCGATACGCACATTCCCCGGTTTTCTTCATTGACGTTCTGCATCAGATAAGCCCAATACCGGGCCGCACTGCCGTAGCCGGGCGTATGGTCGATGATGGTGAATTCTTCATCGCCGATGTCATTGTCGATGGTCTTGGGCACGCCTGCAACAATAAGCTCAACACCTCTGTCCGCCGCCAGCCTGGATACCTTGCTTGCGGTATCCATGGAATCATTGCCGCCGATATAGAAGAAATATCCGATATCATGCGCGGCAATGACGTCAATGATCCTGTCAAAGTCTTCCGCCTGCTCTTCTCTGAGCTTATACCTGCAGGTACCGACGGAGCCTGCCGCAGGAGTGTGCCGGAGCAGTTTTATTTCTTCCCCCGGCTGGTTGTTCATATCGATCAGTTCTTCCAGGAGTACTCCTTCGATCCCATGCCAGCTTGCGAAGACCCTGCCGATATGGTCGGAGTATTCAAAGCAAGCATCCAGCACTCCCTGAAGGGATGAATTGATGACAGGCGACGGTCCGCCCGACTGTGCTACCAATGCATTTTTTTTCATTTGGACATACCTCGTTTACGTATTTTAAAACAATTATATAATAAGTATCCGTTTTTTCAAGTCTCCGCATTGATATAAAATAAAAGTAAGGGTATTCCAAATACTATTAAGGAAGGACACAATTTTGCCGAAATAGTAGAATATTACCTTTTTGGGATAGGAGATGCCATGGATGGCACGATCGTAATTTTGGATTATTCCTCCTATGAGAGGCAGAAAATCAAGCATATTCTCGAAAAAATCGGTTCTTTCGATACAATCGAGGTGTCCAGTTCCACGCAATTCAAGCTGCTAAGTCTGAAACTGGAAAACCTGCGGCTCATCATTATGGATCTGGCATTTCCTTCCGAGCAGGAAGGCTTTGAAATATTGAAAATCATCCGAAGCAACGAATATGCCGCAAGTATACCGGTTATCGTTGTAACCAGGTCCGACCAGTTGGAGTATAAAACCGCAGCGCTTCAATATGCAGTCAACGACTACATCATCAAACCCTTTCAGATTAAAAGGCTGGAAAGCTCCGTACGGAGTTTTGTAAGGCTGGAGGACAACTTTCACTACGACACCGGCGGAATAGGCAATATCACAATGACCTTCGACGACTTCATAAACAGGGAAATCAAATATGCCCGAAGGATACAGGGCCCTCTTTCCTTCGTACTGATAACCGCCCTGAAGCTAAAGGAAGAGAGGGATGGTATCATACACACTGAAATAAGCAACAAGGATAGGATATTCTCCCTCGCGGCACAAAAAGCACGCAGCATTCTTCGCACCACGGATACCATTGTGATGAGCAAATCAAGGGATATCATCATTGTGCTTCCGTGTACCGGCGAGTCAGGGGCAAAGCAGGTCTGTGAGAAAATAAAAGCCGCCCTGTTCCAGGAACTGCTCAAGATCAATGCAGACCCCAACGATTATATCTACCCTGTCCATGTCACCTTCCCCAAAGAGGGAGAAGATTTTCAGAAGCTAATGGAAAATGCATTCAAAAAGGTATCGGAAAAGGAAATGCTGGAGAAAATCGTATCCATCACTCCTACTACCAGAAAATACTCCAATACCCGTTATAATCAATTCCGCAAATGGTTCTGAAAATCCTTTGAAATATTCATCTGACGCCGGTTGACCCAAAGCCTCCGCCCCTGTCCGATCCGATGTCTGCAACGGACTTCACAACCGTAAGCTTCATCCTGGGTACTTCCTGCAATACGATCTGGGCGATCCGGTCTCCTGTATGGATCTGATAAACGCCGCTCTTATTGCCTTTGCTTCCGATATCAAGGCTTTCATTTTCAGAGGCGGCATTTTTTTCAGAGGTGTTTGTCATCAAGATGCCCAGCTCATCCCTATAGCCGCTGTCTATTGTTCCGGGCGAATTTGAAAGCCGCAGGGGCGTCTTGTATGAAATGCCGCTCCTGGGGCGCACCTGTATTTCATAGCCTTCCGGAATTGCCAGTTTCAATCCGGTAGGTATAATAACGGTTTCGCCCGGCTTTATGCTCATTTCAACAGCAGCACAGACATCCATGCCTGCATCGCCCGGTTTTGCATACGAAGGCAGCACCGCATCCTCCCTGCATATTTCTATGGATACTTCAATCTCCATCATTGATCCCCCAATTTTATTCTTACAGCATTATTTGTATAATCGCTAAACGCCTTTATAAAAATGACCTTTCGTAAAGCCTTCCGATTTTATACCTTCGACTAGCGCGGTATATTTTCCTGCATCAGTCCCTCCGGCCAATGCCCTGTGCAGGCTGACCAGTTTCCTTATCCTCTCCCTGCTCTCATCCCAGATGTACAGACGCAGTGTAGATACACCCGCAGCAGCCAGTTTCCTTGGGATCTCTGGAGCAAACAGCACATTGGAATTCAAAATTGTACTTTTGCAATCCATCTTATCACAAATTACCGGAAATTCAAATCCAAGCCTGTCTTTCAGGCGGAATTCCCCCCGGCTGCAGCTGCCGCCGCATTTTGCACCGGCAGAAAAGCCGCCCTTCAGGCTGCCAACCGGGCAGTATTCACTGGTCATAAGAGGAAGACGGCCGTACACGACACTCTCTATGTCCATTACCGCTTTTCCGGATATTTCACAGATTTGCCCCAGATTCAGCTCCGTGGAAAGGGTAATGCTTTCAAATCCCAATGAACTATAATAAAGTGCTGTATCGATATTGAAGATATTAAAAGAATGATCCCCGACAAGCCGGATGCTCTTTCCGTTGTTGGCCTGGCTAAAAGCTTCCTCAGCATCAGCCTCATTGCGGCTTTCCATACCGGCAATTTCTTTTTCCGGCAGTTCTGCAATACTCGGACTTCCAGCAAGGATTCCGTCAACTTTGAGGGAACAGGGGTCTTTCATTTTATCCTTTATCAGCTTGAGGTAGTTACTTCGGATTATTGCAGGAGTCCATAGGAAGACTTCGGTTCCCTCCGCGCGGATAGCGGAAAAACCGTCACTGTTCCCAGGCTTGAGCATTGCTTTAAAAGGAATATAGAGCCTGTCTGCACCCAAACCGCTATAATCCATACAGGAATTCCAATCGTAAAAGTATAGCGCAATCCGCGGCTTTGCTCCGGGCGAAACGCGGGGATGGTTCGATGAAACGCAGGGACGGTTCTTAAAGGGGTCAGCCGGAAGCGCAGAGACCGGATCGGCGGGAGGGTTCCGGGAATACTTTTCCCTTCTTTTTTGCTCCAGCCGGTCCAGCGCTTTTCTTCGCACCTCATTGATTTCACTGACGGGCAGAGAAAGGCCGTCCTCCAGCCGGATTTCAAGCGGATGGATTTCAAAAGGAGTCGCCCCGGTCTTTTTCAGCTGATCGGCAAGCCGTTCCTCCGAAAGGGGCTTGTTCAACGCTTTTTCCGGTAAAATTGCGCCTTCTGCCGCCGCCTCATTTCCATCCTCATCCTGCACCTTGAAAAAGAGAGGAAAATCTTTTCTTAAGCCAGCTTCGCCTTTTAGCACTACACGCTTCCGCGGCCTGCCTTCGAAGGATTCCCTGGCAGCCTCCAGAAGCTTTTTATCCGAGGTCTTGTAGACCTTGCAGCCTTTAGATATTTTTCCCCTGACAGTCCCTACCTCCACAATATCCGATGGAAAGGCTTCTTTAACGTTTTGCCCATTTTTCCTTATAAAAGTAACAATCGTACCGGGATTCTCGTTTTCCCCGTTCCACACTTCTATTCCGTCACCCATGGTCAGGCTCCCACTTAGCTTGACCTGGACAATCCCATCCTCACGATGATAGGATATAGCCTCGCCGAGAAGTGTTCCCCAATTTTTGGGCTTTTCATAGCACATCAGGTCTTTTCCGGTATTGCCGGCAATATACCCTCCGGTAAAGCCCCCTCTGTTGAAAACCTGAGCCAGTTCGTGCAGATCTGCTGCATCAGGAAGTAGATTTTCATCAAAGTGGGGTTGAACCCCATTTGCCTTGCTTCCGTGCATGCCGTCATTTACCGGAGAACCCCCTGTCAGTGAACGATTTTGGATAGCGATCCGATCAAGATATTTTCTATATATCCTTACGACAGTAGCTACATATTCGGGACTTTTCATCCTCCCTTCGATTTTAAGGGATTTCACTCCGGAGGATACGATTTCAGCCAGTTGAGGCAATGTGCAAAGATCCCTGGGACTCAAGAGATACCGTGGAGTATTTCCGCCTTTATCCAGCGAGGTACTCTCACTCTCCATAAGCGTATAAGGCAGCCTGCATGGCTGGGCGCATTTCCCCCGGTTGCCGCTTCTTCCGCCAATTATGCTGCTCATGAGGCATTGGCCGGAATAACAAACGCAAAGCGCGCCATGGATAAATACTTCAACTTCCAGAGAAGTACCCGCGGCGATCTCCCTTATTTCCTCCAGCGTCAACTCCCGCGCAAGGACTACCCTTTTAAAGCCTATACGCTCCAGCAGCTTTGCTCCTTCCAGGTTATGGACAGTCATTTGCGTGCTTGCATGCAAAGGCAGGTCAGGCATCCTTTGATTGATTATCCCGGCAAATCCCGGGTCCTGGACAATGATTCCGTCGATACCCGTCCCATAGGCATCGCCAGCAAATTCGACCGCAGCCTTCATCTCGCTGTCGGAAATCAGGGTATTCATAGCCAGATAGATGTTAACACCCCGGACATGGGCATAGTTTAAAGCTTCCTCCAGTTCCAGTAAATCGAAATTCCCCGCAAACTGCCTTGCATTAAACAGCTTCCCTCCCAGGTATACCGCGTCGGCGCCGTTTTCCACCGCAGCCCGGAGCGAATCAAAATCACCGGCCGGCGCAAGCAGTTCAATTTTGTTTACCATCCGCGTATCATAAACCTCCTACAAACCAAATATCTCAAGCACTGCAGGCATTATATCCAGTAATGACCGGATCTTGACAGTTCTGTCCCTGCTGTTTCCTCCAAGGATAATCACAGGCACTTTGTTCATCGTATGTGTTTTCACCGTAATATCCTCAATATTTCCATGGTCGCTGGTTATAAAAACAACGTCCTTTTCCGGATCAGCCAGCTTCAACACTTCGCCGATAAAGGCGTCCAGCAGCTCTATTTCCTCTATGGCAAGGGCCATATCCATTTTATGGCCGATCATATCTGTCATAAAATGCTCAAAAAAAGTAAAATCATACTCCCTGCTTATGGAATAAAGCCTGTAAGCCGCTTCCGCGGGCGTAATAATTTCTTCGTCATATCCGCTCTCGATAATAATTTTACCCGTTATATCATGATAAACGCCCTTCCCGTTTCGATAATCCTCAACCTTTCTGAAGGGCAGGCCGGCCGACATGGTCATAACGGAGGAAACGGAAGGCTTGTAGCGTTTCTCGGAAGGATCGTTCATCTTATCCAGATATTCCTGCCTGTAAACGTTGGCATTTGTAACTGTAAGTCCTTCCTTTATAAGCCTTTTAAAAATATTGTCCTCACAGATCACTTTTTTCAAGGTGACGGAAGGCTGCGCATTCAGATGCCTTCCTAAAAGCATCGGCGCATTCACCCCCGTCACGATGGCAGTCTGCCCGGTTGCGCTCTGCGGCAGGCCAGGTACACCCAAAGACGCATCGGCAGCGATGACGCCGTATTTGCTGAAAATGTAGTCCAGGGCCGGCGTGTCGGCAGCATGGATGGGATTCCTGGCGGCATCCCTTTCGCCAAGGCCAAAGCCGTCGATGAATATAAAAATCATTCTTAATTTGTCAACCATACGAATATCTTCTCCATATACGTCCTTATTCATTTACCATCGTTTTTCCGTAGATAAGGCCCCGCTGGGTTCTATGCACTCTGTCCGGCGGCCGCCAAAAATAAAAAACCGCTTTTTTCCATGGGCAGGGAAAAGCGATCCTTCGGTTTGTATTTACAGATATCCGGCGCAAACCAGTGCATCTATGCATTTATTAAAACCACTTATCCGGGCTCCCGGCAATTATGGCCTTTGCCGGGTTGCTTTTTCAAGGGAATTTCTCACTTCGCGGAGTTCGGCCTCCCTTTTGGCCAATTCCAGCTTAAGGTTCGAATTATTGCTGCCGATGGCGGAGTTTTCTTCAGAAAGCCTCTTCTTCTCTTCCTTTATTTCGCTTAATTCCTCGTGAAGCTTTTTCAGTTCCTTTTTCAATAGAGACTCGTTTTCGTAGCATTTGAAATAATCATCCGCTACGTTCATGGCCGTGAGCACGGCAGCCATGGATGTACTCAGCTTGCTGTTGGACCGCATTACCTCGTTCATTTTCCTGTCGATGTAAAGACCAATCTTCTGGATATACTCTTCAGACTCCGTACCTAAAATGGTATAGTCCTTACCGGCTATTTTCACCTCAACCTTATTCTTCCCCATAACAAAAATCAGCTTCCTCCCGGCAGGTATTTCGAGTTACTGGCATGCTTTCAATTTCCAATGGGGGCATGCTACCCACCACTGACAGCTTTTTCAATCGGCTACCCCCACCTATGAGGAGGGGGACTGTGACGTTGTTTAATTTCCAATGGGGGCATGCCCCCATACCCCCTCGCTGCGGACGAAATGAATTCGCCCTGCGCTACACTTCGTGCCCCACGCCTATACGTGGCGTTTGAACAACGTCAGTTGGGGGCCGCTACCCACCACTGACAGCTTTTTCAATCGGTTACCCCCACCTATGAGGAGGGGGACTGTGACGTTGTTCAACCCTTTAAAGGAAGACGTACATTCCCTCACCATTATACTATATTTCGCCAAAAAAACATAGAATTGAACAAAATAACTTTAATTACGAATTGAAGCAAAATAAAAGGAACTGCATTTCTACAGTTCCTCATATCTTGTCGTTTTACGGTCATCCGGATTATTCCGTTTTGTCCGCTTTTACTTCCCCTGCATAATTCTTGATTATGTTTGTAATATCCACACCTGTAAGGCCTTTTACCGTTTCAGGCAGCTGAGCCAGAATGTTGGTAATGTCCTTTGTTATCTTCGATGCCCCCGAATCCCCGATCATCACGATCTTTTCCGTCTTCGAAAGAGGTTGTGCAATAGCGCCGGCTATGTCCGGCAGCTTTTCGATTACCATCTGCGCCATGGCAGCGTCGTTGAACTGCTTGTAAGCTTCCGCCTTCTTGCTGAGAGCTGCGGCTTCCGCTTCACCTTTTGCCTTGATTATCTCGGCTTCAGCAAGACCGGCAGCCTTTATGGCTTCTGCTTTTGCCAGTCCTTCTGCCTTGATGGTATAGGATTGGGCTTCCGCTTCCTTGGACCTCTTTACCCTGTCCGCTTCAGCACTGACTTCCGTTTTAAATCTTTCAGCCTCGGCAGGCTTCCTTACCATGGCATCCAGTTCCTTTTCCTTCCTGAGGGCTTCCTGTTCCTGCAGCTCGATTCCCTTCTGCTTTTTAACGATCTCAACCTGCATTGCCTCACTTTCAACTTCCTGCTGAATGACATATTTCTTTTTGTCATAGGAAAGGTCTGCTTCGGCCTTTCTTTCATTGATGGCCGCCTGATAATCGGCTACCTTCATTTCCTTGTCCCTGTTGGCTTCCGCAACCTTTGTCTCGGCAAGAAACTTCGCGGTCTGGCCGGCTTGCATTGCTTCAGCACTCCTTATATCAGCATCTCTTTTTGCTTCTGCCTGACCTATGACGGCATCTCTTTGCACTCTTGCTATCTGTGCTTTGCCAAGGCTCTCCAGGTAACCGTTCTTGTCTGCTATTTCCCTTATGGTAAAGGAAATAATTTTCAAGCCCATGTTGGCAAGGTCTCCTGCAGCCAGTTCCTGAACCTTCTGTGCAAAGGCGTCCCTGTTCTGGTTAATTTCTTCCACCGTCAGGTTTCCTACAATGGAACGCAAATGGCCTTCCAGTGTTTGTGTGGCGATTCTTTTAATCTCTTCCTCCTTATGGCTTAGGAACTGCTCTGCAGCTGTTGCAATAGCTTCCTGGCTGGAATCGATCTTGACCTGGGCTATTCCGTCAACTGTGACCTGGACTCCCTGTGAAGTATATGCGCTTGAATTTACATCCAAAGGCATTATTCGTAAGGAAATGGTCTTTGAGATTTCAAGAATAGGCCATACAAAAGTAGCTCCGCCTCGGACAATTCTAAAACCGACAACCTGCCCGGTGGAAAGTTTTTTCTTGCGGCCTGATACGATCAAAGCCTCATCGGGGCCTACCTTTACATACCTGCCGACAAAAACCGAGATCAGGATAAAAATTACTACCACGAATAAAATGGCTGCTAGGACAGGAATACCGTAACCCATGAATCATACCTCCCTTTTAATTTTAGGGGACATACCGCTTCTTAAGAACAGGCAGCACCTTTTCCCAGGCCGGAACAATCCCCTTTAGAATTAATTTTCAATCTTTCCGCGTTTTTTTTGTTCTTCGGCCTCATATTCGCTCAACTCGTCGAGGCTGATTTTCTTTTGTACCAGTGCGACATTATTTGCGACTTCCCTGATTAAAACGGTTGAGCCGCGCTGTACTTCCTCCCCTGCAAGTGATCTGGCAGGCAGAGTATATCGGATACCATTGATAATATAAGCGACCTCTCCAAGTCCTTTTTCAGGAATCGGCGTCAACACCTCAGCCTCGGTATCCACCAGATCGGACAATGAAAATACTGAATTTGACTGGGAACCGTACATGAACTTCACGACTCCGAAGAACATAATGGCACCTATGATTCCGGCAAAGCCCAGGGAAACAATGGTGCTCAGCAGGTCCCCCATGGCAAAACCGGTCTTGGCAATCAGTCCGACCGCTCCAAAGGCTGTAATCGCACTTGATAGTACTAATGGATTCAAGGGGGACGGCACATCGGCTGAATCCACTCCGGAATGAGCTCCGTCAACCCCTCCGCCATGGTCAAAGCTTCCGTGCCCGTGACCAAGAAAAACGGATAGGATGGAGAACGCAACCCCGAAGGTTAGACAACCTATAAAAATAAAAAGCATATACCACCCTCCTTTCTATCTGCACATCCATTATAGCATATTTGGATGCACAGTAAAACTAAATAAGTAATTTACCGGCTGCAGTCAGTTATTACATCAAAAATATTGTGTGTAACTCTATGTATCGTGCACTTACATAACATATATTATATTACCACACTCTACCTCATATTTCAAGTATAAGACCTCTGCAAAGAATTCCTGACACAGAAACATTGTCGCTTTTTATGCCTTTATGTTCAATTTGCTCCATATACCTTAATATATCTTGGTGTTTCTCATTTTTTTATCCTTTGATATGTTCTTTGCTGATTTCTGTTATCAGGTCTCTCATTGCAATCGTATCCGCCATAATGGTGAGAGAAATCATAAAGGCTAAAGCGGTGTTTTTCTCGCTGTCCTTTATCTGATCCTCCTGGATCAGCTTGTTTATTTTATCAAACATGGCGGGTAGAGATTTTTTCCATTGATCAAGGGTTTCCTTCCTCATGGCAAGGTAGTTCTTATAAACGTCTGTGGCTTTGATAATATCATCTTCAAACAAATCAGGATTGTTCCGTATGGGTATGAGCACAGTCTTGATTTCCTCCAGGGAATAGATTGCTTTAAGATTGTCTATCAAGGTCAACAGTACGAGATGATTCTTCGTATAATACCTTTTGTCTACTGGCGGCGGTAAAACGCCTACCCTCACATAATTTTGTATCATGGTTTTGGTAAAGCTTCTCCCCTGGCGCTCAAAGAATTTTACCACCTGTGAAATGGTAAGTTCATCGCTAAGGGTAGCGATTTTCACCTGGTCATCCCTGCCGATGATTTTATCAGCCAGCATAAGAAGAGTTTCTTTGTTAATATTTCCCGACATCCAGCGATCACCTCTGCATTGTGTAATATTTTATACTATATGATAGAGAGTAACACTCAACTATAATAGTATCGCTAAAACAGCTGGATGTCAATATTATGCAGTTATTGGAAGCCAAAAGTCATGCTATTCTGTCATACAGTCTGGAATAATGCAGAATTTTTGGATATTACACAATGGTTTGGATTATGTGCACTAACAGCGTGTCATGTCAAGGGGACAGGTACATTGACATGAGGATGTAAATCGGCTGTAGGAGCACGCATTGCGCGTCCGACAGAGTCAGGGAACAGGTCAAGGGGACAGGTACATTGACATGAGGATGTAAATCGACTGCAGGGGCACGCATTGCGCGTCCGGGGGTGTCAAGGAGACGGGGTGTTGACACCCCTTGACACCCTGTCATTGCGAGCGGAACATAAGTGGAGTGAAGCAATCTCAATGATGCTATCCTTGCTGGAAGTTGAGATTGCCGCGTCGCAGGACTCCTCGCAATGACAGCCAGGGAGCTATCCACCTTAGCTCGTACAAATCCCTTCACACGTTGCTATCTTGGAAGGACGGCCAATGGCCGCCCCTACAGAGATAACGGGCTATGACAGGATAGCGTACATTGTAGGGGCGCGCATTGCGCGTCCGACGAAGTCAGGGGACATTCCCTGACTCCGTCAATAAGTTCGCATTCTTTATATTTTGCCCCTTACTTCAGGCTCAATATCTTTCCTGTGACGGGATCCAGGTATACGATCCAGTAACCGAATCCTCCATATTTGGGCCTGCTTCCTTCCGCCTGAACCCATTTGCACATTTCCCCGAAAGGCTTTTTGTCAATCATATGCATTCCGGGAATGCCGCAGACGACATATTCCCGCTTTCTCACCCGGTCGGTAAATATCCCTATTTCAAGATACCTGTATTTGAAATGGGCCATCATTACCAGGGGATTGAACAGCAAGGGAGACCTTATATTGCATTGATAAAGGATATTGTTCAGGTTTACAGGGTTGGCAACCTTCCACCACCTATAATCGCTGCGTTTTGTTTGAAAAGGGTCATCCTGCTCAAAGTTCCTGTCCAGCAGGTCTTTTAATCGATATAGATCACCCTTCTTTTCCTCTTTATTGCCGTTTCTGGGATGCGTATGTATCTGACAGGTATCACAGGGGCTTGGGCCTCCCGTATTTACGTACATGCCACACATGTTTCCATTCATGTAGAGGCAGTTGCTGTCCAGATTGGCTGCGGTCCGCGGGACTTGAACCGGCGCGGCCTGTGGGACTTGCACCGGCGCAGTCTGTGGATTCATTTGATTAAAGTACGGAGGCGGTGTTTGCACCGGATTTTCTTCGGCCTGTTTGTTTACCTCCTGCAGCGGCATATGAATCCCATGCTGCTGAAATTGTACGGGCATTGCATTTATGTTTTCACCCGGGTAGTTTTCCGGAGGCGTGAACTTATTTTTGGGTGCCTCGTTATAAATATTCTCTGCCTGTGGATAGTTGTTTTCTTCATAATAAAAGTTTTCAGCTTCCTGGTATGTGTTTTCTTCCTGATAACTATTTTCCGCTTCTTGATATGTGTTATTTTCCGCTTCCAGATAACTGTTTTCCATTTCCTGATTGGCGTTTTCTTCTTTCGGATAACTGTTTTCCGCTTCCTTGTAGGCGTTTTCCTCCCCGGCATAATTGTTCTTTGTCGCAGGCGTCATTATCGGCGTTATGTACTCTTCTGCCGGCTTTGTATAAGGTGCTATGTATTCTTTGCCCGGCAGCTTCTGGGGAGGCATTTTATTCTGGGCATAAACCAGCCTGTCAAGCTTCTTTCTCCATTCTGTTCCTTTGTTCCTGTATGCTGCAAGCGGACAAACGATACGGGTGTTGTCCCTGTCCGAATATTCCGCCAATATGGCAAATACATCAAATTCAGAGATTCCATACCCGGATCCGTATACGTTGGATGGATCAAACGCCCACTCCAGCTCCGCCTTGTTTTGCCGCAACCCCAGTATTCCGGCGCATACCGCCGTAGCCGGTTCCTTTCCTGCTTTTACAAGATAAAGCTTATATAGCAATCTCCCATCCCCTGGAGCCAGATTCTGAACCGAAGACCAGAGCTTGCCCTTCCCGTCCCTGACTTCGATTCTGACGTGTCCCGATGGTTTTTGACCGGCTCCGAAGCCGGAGTCTTCCGTATTGAATATTAGAAAATTCCTTTGAAAAGCCATTTTTGTTTCCACATACATCCCCCTCTTAAACCCCGCACATGCATACTATATGTATATGCAGACGTGAAAGAAATGCTTCCTTAAGCACCGGTGAAAATATTTTCGTTATTGACAAAGGAATTTGACAACCGGGCAAACTGTGCCAGGGATAAGGTCTCGCCTCTTTGATTTTCACCGATGCCCATGCTTTTTACTATTTCCCTTATTTCCTCCTTGCTTTTGTTAAAATAGCCCGCATTGCATAGCGCATTCAGCAGGGTCTTCCTTCTTTGGCCGAAAGCCGCTTTTACCGTTTTAAAAAACATCTTTTTGTCAAGAATCTGCACCGGCGGCGTTTTATAAATATCCAGCCTGATTACCGTGGATTCCACCCCCGGTTGGGGAATAAAGCTGTGGGGGGAAACGTTAAACAGCCTATGCGGCCTTGAATAAAACTGAACTGCAACAGAAAGCGCGCCATATTCCTTCCCTCCGGGCTCTGCCGCCATTCTGTCCGCGACCTCCGCCTGAACCATGAACACCATGCATTCCGCCGAAAGCCCCTGCTCCAGCAATTTCATAATCACAGGCGTGGTAATATAGTATGGCAGATTTGCTACAATTCTGATCTTTTCAGGCCTGAAGCCTGAATCCGTCAACTCTTTCATTGCCAATATTTCTTTTTCGATGTCCACCTTCAGGATATCCTTGTTGAGTATTGCCACATTGGGAAATGCTTTAAGATTTTCCCGCAAAACGGGCATGAGGCGCCGGTCGATCTCAACGGCAACCACCTTTCCCGCTTTTCCTGCCAGATGGGCTGTCATGCTTCCCAGCCCCGGCCCGATTTCTATCACAAGGTCGCCGTTTCCGATCCCTGCCGCATCAACAATTTCTTTTATGATGCCTTCATCCTTCAAAAAATTCTGTCCCAGCGATTTGGCCGGCCGGATATTGAATTTTTTCATTATGTCTCTTGTATCCATTCACACCCTCAAATAATACTACAGCGTTAATCTCATTTTTCTATAGGCCTTGCGGAAATAATCGCGAACGCCTTAGGAGTACTGCAAATATTACTTCCCGTTTTTCGGAAAATGACGGCCGTAATGGACTGCGTTTTCCGAAACTTATACGGGAAGTTATATTTGTACCAGTACTTAACGCGTTACTTCCGCAAGGTTAATTCAATAATTAATGCTAGTAATAAAGCTGCCGGAGCATTACAACTCCGGCACAATTTAGTCCCCTATCATATTGTTTTGTTCCAGCTTATATTCTATTCATTCAGTAAAATATAAACCTTTACTTTCTTTATACCCCAGCTGTTGACATAATCCTGATCGTCAAAATACAGGTCAATCTTGTTGTTTTTGATTGCGCCACCAGTATCGGCCGCTACCGCGTATCCGTAGTCCGGTGTGTTCCCGGCTACTTCAACGTATACTCTGGTTCCCAGAGGTATTACTTTCGGGTCAACGGCAATGACGCCTTTTTTAGCCTTTATCCCGGTTCTTGTAATTCCGAAGCCGGGATCACCGGGGTGCTTGCCGGTATCCTTGAAGGAAGCTGTATAGGCAGTTGCCTTCATATCCAGCACTTTCTTGTATCTTATGGTGTCTCCTCTGGCTGTCTTGTGGTTCAAAACACTGCCGAATTCCATGATCATGGTTATGGGTTCAAGAATAACGGAATCCTTTGCCAGTTCCCGCAAAATCTCTTTTCCATCTTCGGCAATGACTTTGTATTGCTTCTCGCGTATCCCTTCCTCGCCTTTCTTGACAACCTTTTCCGTACCTTTGTCAAGCCGGGCGTTTTCTCTCTTAAGGGTTTGATAAGGAATTGCTTCCTGCTCGGCGACGATACTTTCCTCCACCCTTATGATCCTTATGTACATTTCCTCTTTTATGCTGTCACCGGGGCCTACACCCTCCAGCCTGTCAAGGCCTTGCGGCTTTACGGAACTTGTTTCAAGCGCCTCGCCTACGGTATCCCTGTAAGTCATCAGCCTGAATTCGGTTCCGTCTGCCAGAATATTAACCGGCACAGCTCTTTTTATTGTTATTTCATTAACTCTCATCCTTTGTAGCTCAGTGTCCGGCGCCATATTGATATAATCATCCGGAGAAACACTGATATTGTTCTGTTCCAGGGCTTCCGCCACGGTGTTTTTCATTGTTTTGAACACCAGCCGGCTTCCATTGTCATCAATAACAACGTCCTTTTTCAGGAATACGAAAACCCCAAGCCCTGCAGAGACAGAAACAACCACGGCAATGAATAAAATTGCAACTTCTCTCAGGGATAAAAACCTTTTAATATTTTTCGCAAGTGGTATCAAACCAAAACCTCCTGTTAAAATATTAATAAGGGACTGGTAGATATTTTATGTGATTATGATATTTTTGTCAAATCTATTACCATAATATTCCCTTATACGGTAATTATGCACATAATATGGAAACATTATACCTGCCTTCTTTGGCGTCATAGCTAAGACCACCGGATTATTCTTGCAGGAATAGCGCATTAAAGCGGCGGCCGTGGTTGTTTTTGCTAGGTATGGAAATGCCTCTTAAAGATGAGATCTTATTACGGCGTTAAGAGTAGCTCGAAAATACTATTTCCCGCTTTTTTGAGAAACTGCCTCAAAAAAAACAAAAGGGACAATGAATCCTTTCCATTGTCCCACCTGCGCTTGAGCTTCTGTTTGCCCATCAATATGAATACGGCGCATCCTTACCTTTCGCCGGGCTTACATTACTCTTGTTCGGGCCGAATGTTGCGGGACTCACACCCATATTCGGGTTGAACATCTCGGGACTCACACCCATATTCGGGTTGAACATCTCAGGACTCACACCCATATTCGGGTTGAACATCTCAGGACTTACACCCATATTCGGGTTGAACATTGCAGGGCTTACACCCATATTCGGGTTGAATGCTGCGGGACTCACACCCATATTCGGGCTGAATGTTGCAGGGCCATAAAGCATGGGACACTGCATGTTCATGAGAACCGGACAGCACATCATCGGCATCTGCATCATGTAAGGCATGGTGGTTTGCGCCGGAAGCGTCTCCGGTATAGTCGCCGGCAATGTCATCGGCATATTATGAGCTGCAGGCATTGTCCCCATATGTTCCATATGGCTATTTTCTTTCATTTTGGCTTCTTCTTTCATAAAAAAACTCCTCCGTACTATGTTAACCTGATCTATAGTATCAGTATATGGTTACATACCTATTATGTGATAAGTTTTTATGTGAAGCATGCCTGCAGAACTTATTCTGTGATTTCAATGATGACAAATTCATTCAAGACGGCGTCATAGTCCAGCTTGACCTTCATTTCATTAAGTCCTTCGGTAAAACGCGGCACCTCCGGCTTTGCATTTTCCGTTAATTTTACATCGAGAGAAACTGTCAGTACAATTTCCCCCTCTGTTTTCCCTGCTTCCTTATCCAGAAGAACCTCTTTGATTTTTATACTTTTTATATTGTCTTTTAAAGTCTCCGTATAATCTTCAAGGCTTTCCTGCCTGCTTTGCAGGGAAGCCTTTTCGTATTGAAGCCGGTAAGCCTCGGCATAATCTCCGGTATCCATTGCTTCTACCCATTTTTTAACGGGAGCTGCAAATAATCCGATATCCGCATTTTGTATCAGAAAGTTCAGAATATCGATCCTATGGCTGGCTTTTTGAGCCTCCGCAGCCTTATCGTTTTCCATCTGGAGATTTTTCTGGGAAAGCTGTTCCTTTTCTCTTTCCAGGTTTAAGCTGTCTGTCTCATACTGGTTTATTTCAGTTTCAAGACGCTTGATCTCCCTGTTTTTTGCATTGATTTCGTCAGTACTGCTGGCATTGGCGTATTTAAGGCTTTCAAGATCATTTATTTTGCTCTCCCTGTCCACGAGCAAATAATTGAACGCAATAAATACTGCCATCAGCAATACGAACACCATTATCAACACTAGCTTTTTCATCTTCGACCCTCCTTAACTCAATCGATGTTAAAGAGCCTCCTGGCATTTTCAGTGGTGATCCGGGCAATTTCCTCCACTGACCTGCCTTTTATCTCTGCAATTTTATCTGCAGTATAACGTATGTAGCTGGAATCGTTCCTTTTACCCCTGAAGGGCTCCGGTGTGAGATAGGGGCAATCGGTCTCGATCATAAGCCTGTCGTCGGGTATATATTTCACTACATCAATGAGCTTTCGTGCATTTTTGAACGTAACCGGACCGGCAATGGAGATGTAAAAATTATTTTTCAGCACTTCCCTGGCCATTTCTACACTGCCGGTAAAACAGTGGAGGACGCCGCCGGTTGTTTTTGCATTTTCGTTTTTCAGGATGGCAAGGGTGTCTTCGTGGGCATCCCTGTCGTGAACAATAATAGGAAGCTTAAGGTCCAACGCCAGGGATATCTGCCTGGCGAATGCAATCTTTTGAGCTTCACGGGGAGCATTGTCGTAAAAATAATCCAGACCGATCTCGCCGATTGCCACTACCTTGGGCTGGGATGCAAAATCAGCGATGGCGGACAGGATATTCTCATTAAAATCGCCAGCATCATGAGGATGTACGCCCACTGCCGCATAGACAAAGTCAAATTGACGCGCAAGGGAGATATTCTCAATTGCCGAAGGCACATCGGAGGAAGCGGACAAAATATGCTTCACCCCGCTGTCATAGGCTTTTTTCAGCACTTCTTCCCTGTCCGGATTATACTGCTCGTCATAATAATGTGCGTGGGAATCGAAAAACATCCTTCACCCCTTTAAATGTCCTTACGAAAATTCTACAATTAATTTAATTATATAATAGAAACCAATAATCAACAAGGGGTATCCATGGGCTCCCATTATCTCCCATTATCGAACTTTGGCGCCGCTTTCCATAAAACCGTCCAGTGTTGCCAGCGCAAGGCGGCTGTCGTCCGATGCGGCAAGTATCATTCCCTGTGATTCTATTCCTCTCAGCTTTACAGGCTTCAGATTGGCAACCAGCAATACATATTTTCCCGTCAGCGCTTCCGGGGTATAATGCTTTGCTATACCGGAAACCACCTGCCTTATCTCGCTTCCCATGGAAAGCTTCAGCTTCAGAAGCTTGTCGGCGCCTTCCACCTTTTCCGCCTCCAGCACCTTTGCCACCCGAAGGTCGATTTTTGCAAAATCGTCAATGGAAATCAGTTCCGGAGCTGCTTCCTGGTTAACCGTCTTCTCCTGTTTTTCCTGCTTTGCCGGCTCTGCAGCTTTAACCGCATTTTCAACCTTTGGAGCCGGAGCCTTGCCTTTACCGTCCGCTCCATGGTTCTGAGGCTGGTCCGCTGCCTCCGCCGTTTTGGGCTGGTCGTTGTCATTGCCTGCCGCTCGTCCATGCATCCTGGCCGTGAGCATTTCAATTTCCTCCAGCTCCTTTTTAATGTCTATTCTGGGGAAAATAACATCACCCTTGCGGACAGCAATCCCTTCAGGGTAGCTGCCCCAGTTCTTTGCGCTTTCCCACTGCAACGCCCCGGCACACCCGCCTATACCCAGCTGGCTCCATATTTTCAACGGAGTTTCCGGCATAAAAGGCTGAAGCAGGATGGAAACGATCCTCAGGCTCTCGGCGAGATTATACATGACGGCAGCCAGTCTCGGCCTGTCTTCGTCATTCCTGGCCAGCACCCAGGGCATGGTTTCATCAATATATTTGTTGGTCCTGGAAATTGCTTTCCATATTTCCGTCAGGGCTGTGCTGAACTGAAGCTGGTCCATCAGTCCTTCCACCTTTGCAGGCGTTTCCATGACCAGACCTTTCAGTTCGCCGTCAAAATCTCCCTCCCTGCGGTTTTCCGGTATAACCCCGCCGAAGTATTTGTCGATCATTGCTACGGTCCTGCTCACAAGATTTCCAAGGTCGTTGGCCAGATCCGAATTAATCCTGTTGATCAGGGCCTCATTGGAAAATACCCCGTCCGACCCGAAGGGGACCTCCCTCAGCAAAAAATACCGGACGGCGTCCAGGCCGTATTTTTGAATCAGGATCACCGGATCCACAACGTTGCCTTTGGATTTGGACATTTTTCCGCCTTCCAGGAGGAGCCACCCGTGCCCGAATACCTGTCTGGGTAAAGGTTCTCCCAGAGCCATCAGCATGGCAGGCCAGATGATGGTATGGAACCTGACGATTTCCTTGCCCACAAGGTGGACATCTGCAGGCCAGTACTTTTTGTATGCGTTATCGTCCTCCGAACCATAGCCCAGCGCCGTAATATAATTGGAAAGGGCGTCGATCCATACGTAGACAACGTGCTTGTCATCAAAGGATACGGGGATCCCCCAGTTGAAGGTGGTTCTTGATACGCACAGGTCCTCCAACCCGGGCCTCAGGAAGTTGTTCAGCATTTCATTCTGCCTTGACACCGGCTGGATGAAATCAGGATTCTCTTCGATATGACGGATCAGGCGGTCCTGGTATTTTGAAAGCTTGAAAAAATAACTCTCTTCCTTGGTCAGTTCCACTTCTCTTCCGCAGTCGGGGCATTTCCCCTCCACCAGCTGGGTCTTGGTCCAGAAGGATTCACATGGAGTGCAATACCAGCCCTCATATTCGCTTTTATATATGTCGCCTTGCTCATACAGCTTTTTAAATATTTTCTGAACTCCGCTTTCATGATGGCTGTCGGTGGTCCGGATGAACCTGTCGTTGCTTATGTTCATCAGCTTCCACAGATCTTTTATTCCCGAGACAATTTCATCGACATATTGTTTTGGCGTAATCCCCTTTGCTTCCGCTTTTCTCTGTATCTTCTGCCCATGCTCGTCTGTACCGGTCAGAAACATGACGTCATAGCCCCTGAGCCTTTTGTACCTGGAAATGGCATCGGCGGCTACGGTGGTGTAGGAATGGCCGATATGCAGCCTGTCGCTGGGATAATAAATTGGCGTTGTTATGTAAAAAGTCTTGCTTTCCATTTGATTGCCTCCTCTGCGCTGTTGCGCTTTTAACCCGCAGATACAGGTGCGGGTGTCCTTACGGGTTTTAACCCTATTCTGCCCTGACGGAATGTCTTAAATACTACTATACAATTTGATATTGATTTTTTCAAGGAAATTTTCGCACATAAATTCAAATGTACAGGCATATATACATATAAATTTTATTAATTGATTCAAAAGATGAGAGGGGGTGGCAGCTATCAATCAGCTGATTGGGACAGATCGATTGAAATCCGTCAACGGGTACTTTGTAAAGGTACTGCCGGTTATCAAGAAATATGTGAATAGTGCTGCCGCCAGCATGCCTTCAGCCTTGAAAGATCCCAGGGCTAAAAAAGAAAAGCGGGAAGCGATTTGCAGTATGGATAGCCTGCGATGTTCCTCTATATTGGTTTCCAAAGGTGATAAGGCGGTTGAGGATTATGTGGAATTCATCGTGTCCATCCATACATTGTGCCATGCTCTCGACGGTATTCTGGAAGCAAGGGAAATGACAGATATCGGCGAGATCCAACAGCTATACCGGCCGTTCTCCGACTGCTTTGATCCTGACAGTCCGGCGGCTGTCAGGGACGAATACTGCAGAAGCAGGGAAGTAACCGCCTGCTTCCAACGGCTGAGGGATACCTGCAGGAATAAAATCTCCGTACTCCCCAACTACAGAATGGTTACAGGCAAAATGAAAAAGTATGCCAGGCTCTATGTTGAGCTGCAGTCCTGCAAGTATCAGCCTCTGAAAATAAGGAGCAAGCATCTGCAAATGTGGTCAGATTATTATATCCGGCAGTTCCCCGAAATTTCCTTCTGGGAATTTGCCGCGTCCGCCGATTCGGTCCTGGGAATCTGCGCAATGTTTCTTCTGGCATCAAGACGGGTACTGTCAGAAGGCGATGTAAACAAATTGGATACGGTCTATATGCCCTGGGTATGCGCATATCAGAAAATGCTTCAGAATTATGTAAATGCCGGGGATGATATCATGACGGGACGCATGAATTTAACCGATTTTTACGAAAATTTGAAACAGTGTGAAGAAAGATTGAGGTTTCTTTCCGCCAAAGCCCTCGACAGTTGCACGCTGATGACGGATTCAAGTATTCATACAACCCTGGTGCAGGCGCTGCCGGTAATATACCTGTCCGATCCGAGAGCCTGCTTCGGACTCAACCGGTTGGCTTCCCGCAATCTGATGAAGGACAGTTCGCCACTGGCCAGGTCCATCTGGAATTGCAGCAGGCTTCTTAATGCATTTAAATGATATGCACTACCTGCCGAAAATCATTGTACAGGCCCAGGCTGACGCAGTCACACTGACCAGGTCCGCCAGCAGTGCTGCGGCAAGGGTATAGCGGATGTTTTTAATGCCCACCGAACCGAAGTAGACTGCCAGTGTATAAAAGATGGTTTCTGTGGAGCCCATCATGGTAGAAGCCGTTCTCCCGATAAACGTATCAGGCCCATAGGTCTGAATAATTTCAGCTACCATTGCAAGTGAGGCGCTTCCGGATACGGGCCGCATAAGAGCCAGCGGCATGGTCTCGGGAGGTATGCCCAGAACGGAGGCCAGCGGCATAAATACCTGGACAAGAAGCTCCAGGGCGCCGGAGGCTTTAAAAACTCCCACCGCTACCATTAAACCGACCAGCGTGGGTATAATCCGTATCACAGTGGAAATGCCCTCTTTTGCTCCTTCTATAAAGATGTCATAGACTTTTACCTCTTTATACAGGCCAAACACCAATATTAATAAAAATATGACCGGTATGGCATACCCGGAGATTGCACCAAGCTTTTCCAATGCTATGCACCAATCCTGTAATTTTTTGCCTTGACCACGCTTTTCTGTTTACGTCCCTTTCGGATGTTTCCGGCTCCGGTAAAAAGCCTTACGGCTGCGACTCCTGCCAAAGTTGCGCATATCGATGCAATCCATACTGCTGTTATTATTTCCACCGGGTTGGCAGAGCCGGCGTCCGTCCTGATGGCAATGACGGTGGAAGGAATCAGCTGAACCGCTGCGGTATTCAGTACGAGAAACATGCACATGGCGTCGGTGGCGCGGTTTTTGTCAGGATTCAGCTTTTGAAGCTCATTCATGGCTTTGAGCCCCAAAGGCGTTGCGGCATTGCCAAGTCCCAGGAAGTTGGCGGAGAGATTCATGACAATTGCTCCCATCGCCGGATGGTTTTTGGGAATACCCGGGAACATGATTCTTAACAAAGGCCTGAAAAGTCTGGAAATAAGCCTTATACCGCCGCTTTTCTCTGCAATGGCCATCAAACCGGTCCACAGGCACATAATCCCAAGCAGGGCAATGGCAAGTTCGATTGCCCTTCCCGCCGAGTCGACAGCCGCTTTGGTAACCTCTGAGATCCTCCCGTTTATGATCCCGAATATAAAACCGATGACCAGCATACCTGCCCATATGTAATTCAGCATGCACCCTCCCCGTGGCTTCGATGTGCCATTTTTATTTCCTGAACTATTATAACGACCTAATTCAAAGGAAATTTGTCGGTTATAGACAAATTTCCTTACCGCAGCGGAGTTTCAACGAGACTGGTCGCAAGCTAAAGCTTGCTGCTCGCCATGCATCCAGGGCGGGAGATATGCTCACCGCCTGAAACCCAATTCGGTACCCGCCTATTCAAAAAGGGACATTCCTCATCCCCGGAGCCCCGCCACTTGCAGAGGTGTGTCCCTTTACCCTGGAGGAGGTGAGGGATATTTTTGTCGCCTCGTTATTAATTTATATGTCACTCCCGCCGGATTCTTGCATAGATCTCAAACTTCCTCCGGCATACGTATAAATATTTTTTGCATGCTGCAGGCATTGAGAAAGAATTGTTTTCGCAATCTTCGACAGGTAACAGCGTTGCTCCGGCACGTGCTTTTTTATTGAAATAATCGATTTTTGTCATGAAAACGCTGTCGAATTTAGTCATTTTATTTAGGCGAATTCCCAGTAAATATATGGATATTCCATTACGGTCTTTTGGTACGCGTTTCGCATAATGCTTGTTTCTAAGATTTGCGGGTTTTACAGCAGTTACAAATAGCGGTTTTGATTGCTGGCATAATTAGCATGTGCTAAAAATTTACATTAATACCATAACATATTTTTGAATTTTTTAAAGTTTATTGTTGACGTTTACTGGAATTTATGGTATTATTAAAAAAGAAAAGATTGTCGAAATTTGTTATCACAGGAGGCTAAATGCAATGAAATCTACAGGTATTGTCAGAAAGGTTGATGAACTCGGAAGAGTTGTTCTTCCTATAGAATTAAGAAGAACGCTGGATATCGCAGAAAAGGACGCCCTTGAAATTTACGTTGACGGCGCGACCATCATCCTCAAGAAATATGAACCCGCATGTATTTTCTGCGGAGACGCCAAGGATGTTGCCGTTTACAAAGGCAAAAACATCTGTCCCAACTGCATGAAGGAGCTTAAGAAATAATCCTGGTCAAAGTGAAAATAAAGGGCGTTGAAGGCCCTTTATTTTTTTGTTCCAGGGCTGCCAGATAGCATCCTTTTATGGGCGGACGCGCAATGCGCGCCCCTACGGAGGCTTGCTTTATGATGCCTATAAAGGCAATTATGGCATATAAATCACAGGAATATAGCAACCGGATCCTGATCTTTATCTCCTGGACAGGTAGGCCCAGCGGTCCGCCTCTACATTTTATGAAGAGAGTTATACACCTCTCTTTTACTCAATCCCCGGTCTTCCGCCACCTTTTTCATGGCCTGCTTTTTGTCCATTCCCGACTGTATGTGAAATTCAAGATGCTCCTTCAGCGTCAGTTCCTCCCATTTCCTTTTGACGCTCTCGGCAGCAGAGGCTTCATCTATTCCCTCCACCACCAGAACAAACTCTCCCCTGGGGGACTCCCTTTCGTACCTGTCGATGGCTTCCTGCAGGGTGCATCTTACTATTTCTTCAAATTTTTTCGTAAGTTCCCTTGCCAGGGCAATCCGCCGATTCCCCCAAATCTCGTACATATCCTTCAACGTATGGATAAGCTTGTGCGGAGCTTCATAAAACACCAGGGTACGCGTCTCTTCCTTTAAGGAATTCAGCCTTGCCGTACGGCTTTTTTTATTCACCGACAAAAAACCTTCAAACACAAACCTGCCGGATGGTAATCCGGATAAAACCAGCCCCATGATAACCGCGGCAGGGCCGGGCGCCATCGTTACGCCGATCCCGTTCTCTATTGCCAGCCTGACCAGATCCTCTCCCGGATCGGAGATTCCCGGCGAGCCTGCGTCGGAAACAAGGGCGATATTCTTTCCCTCCAGCAGCTGACCTATCAAAGCATTGCCTTTTTCCTGCTTGTTGTGTTCGTAGTAGCTAACAAGGGGCTTTTTGATTTCAAAATGGTTAAGCAGCTTCAAGGTCTGACGCGTATCTTCAGCGGCTATCAGATCAACCTCCCTCAGTATCCTGACGGCTCTTAGGGTCATGTCTTCAAGATTTCCAATGGGTGTAGCTACCAGATACAAGGTTCCCGGATCTTTCAAGGGTGAGCCACCTCTCCTCTGCAATAAATTTCATTGATCTCCTTTGAATAAGAGCCTGTTTCATCATATACATAGAGAGGCTCCAATACCTTCAACTGGGGTTTGCCGCCTCTCGCTCCCCTGATAAGCACCATATTGGGCTTTTTATATGGCGAAGGATGTACAAATCTGAGATATTTGGGTTCCACCCCGCAGCTTCGCATCAGGACAAGGATATCGGCAAGCCGTTCCGGCCTGTGTACCATGGCAAACCTGCCGCCGGGCACCAGAAGCCTGCCGCCGGCACTTATAACGTCTTCCAGAGTACACAGCAATTCATGCCGGGAAACAGCAATGGTATCCGAAGGGTTTAAAAGCCCTCCCCCTTTGTTCATATACGGAGGATTTGTGACCACTGCCTCAAATTTCGAAGGCCCGAAAAGCTCCGCGGCATTTTTTATATCCCCGCATACAATCTTCATTTTTTCTTCGAGGCCGTTTAATTTTATACTGCGCATGGCCATTTCCGACATTTCGGCCTGTATTTCAAGTCCGGTGACGGAAGCCGCCGCAGTTTTGGCTGCGATAAGAACGGCGATGATGCCGGTGCCGGTGCCCATGTCAAGAACCCTGTCATTTTTTCTTATGTCTGCAAAATTGGCGAGCAATACGGCGTCAACCCCGAAACAGAAGCCGTCCTTTTTCTGTATCAGCCTCAAGCCCTTATATTGCAGGTCGTCTATCCTTTCGTTTTCCAAAATGCTTACAGACATACACCACCCGTCTTTCACAAAAGTAAATTTCCATTTCGGAGCAAAACCCATTTGATATCGAGGTCCCCTTAGTACAGCTCAAAAGCATAAAACGCTCATAAACAAAAAATTCCGGGGTTTTTAGTCCCGGAACTCCTGGTATGCTTTTGAACTCAATTATTCCGGTTTCGGTGCGTCTACCGGACATACGTTGGCGCAAGCCCCGCAATCGATGCAAGCTCCGGCATCAATCACATATTTGCTGTCGCCGGCTGAAATACATGATACCGGGCACTCGGATTCACAAGCGCCGCAGCTTATACAGTCATCGTTAATAAAATATGCCATCGAAAGATACCTCCTAAAGAATTTGTCTATTAGCGAACCTTTATTATTGTACCACTTAAACTACATAATGAAAACTGTTTTTTTTAAAAAAGTAAGGGAGCAACCTCAATCCTCCAGTTCCTTAAGAGCTTCAAAGTCAAGATCCGCATCATCCCGGACGGTTACGTCCTTGATGACCTTGACCTCATCCACCTTATAAACCCTGAGATCGGTTTCATTGCCCTTGTCCAGCTTCACCTTGATGATTTCCTTAAGCAGGCTCGTACTCATTACAACCCCCTGCCCGTCGGGTGTTTCCACAATTGCGCCCATTTTGGGAGCCTTCTTTATTATTTGCTCATATGCGTCCTGTTCATACTTCAAACAACACATTAATCTGCCGCAGGTGCCGGATATTTTTGTCGGGTTCAGGGAAAGTCCCTGTTCCTTCGCCATCTTAATGGATACGGGCTGGAATTCGCCAAGATAGGAGCTGCAGCAAAGCACCCTCCCGCAAACACCGATGCCGCCCATCATTTTCGATTCATCCCGGACGCCGATCTGCCTTAGCTCAATCCTGGTCTTGAAAACCGCCGCAAGGTCCTTGACCAGTTCCCTGAAATCCACCCGTCCGTCAGCTGTGAAATAAAACAGGATCTTATTATTGTCAAAAGTATATTCCACATCAATGAGTTTCATCTCCAGGTTGTGATCTTTTATCTTCTGAAGGCACGTGGAAAAGGCTTCCTTTTCCTTTCGGCTGTTCTCTTCGGCATGCCTGATATCCTCCTCGGAGGCTATTCTCATAACTTTTTTCAACGGCGCTACAATTTCATTCTCCGGCACATCCCTGTTGGAGATTACCGCTTCGCCGAATTCGATCCCTCTTGCAGTTTCAACAATCACGTTCATGCCTGAATTTATAGTAAGCTCGTCAGGATCGAAGTAGTATACCTTCCCCGCTTTTTTAAACCTGACACCAACCACCTTTACCATGGAAATTTATTCCTCCTGAAGCGAAATTAACATATGCTCGACAGCAAGCTGAAAATTGGCATTCTGCTTTACAGCCCTTCTGGCTGCCTCAATCTGCCGGATGCCTGCAACGAGCTGCCGGGGCGAATATTTCCGAGCATTATTAAATATCATATCCCTTTTGTCGGAATTAATCAATATTTTTTCATTTCCAGTCTCCCTGGCTACCAGCATGTCTCTGTAAAACATGGTCATCATGTCCAGAATTACGTCAAAATCTTCCTTGTTTTCTTCAAAAAAGCCGAATAGGGCAAAAACAGCGGACAGGCCGGAATTTTTTACCCTGTTTACCGTTTCAAAGGTCTTTTCCCTTAAGGAGATGAACTCCTCTGTACCCACCAGGTCAAGGGCCGTACCGATGATGCCGTCAGCATATGCAACTGCAAATTCTATCCCCCCGGCTTCATGCCCGTATTTCTCCGTGAGAACCTGCCTGACCTGGGCATGGGTATTCTTTTTAAAGCTAAGGCGCTGGGATCTGGAGCGTATGGTTTCCAGAAGGGAATCGTAGTTGGCTGCCGTCAGGATCAGAACTACATAGGACGGCGGCTCCTCCAGGGTTTTCAGCAGGCAGTTCTGGGCCTGGACGGTCATATTATCGGCGTCTTCGATGATATATATTTTTCGCTTTGAATACATGGGCTTGATCGCTACATCGCCCTGTATTTCCCTTATATCATCCACACCGATGCTTGCCCCCCTGGCTTTAACGAGGCGAAAATCCGGATTGGCCCCGCTGTTGAAAAGCCTGCAGGCCTGACAGGAACCACAGGGTTTTGAAAGGTCCGTTGAGTCGCAAATCAGCATCTCGGCAAATAAACCGGCAACCGTTTTTTTGCCGATGCCGGTTGGACCGCTGAAAATATAAGCATGTCCGACTCTATCGTTTTTCAGGGCATTTTCAAGGCCCCTGACTACTTCCTCCTGCCCTGCGATTGCTTCAAATCCCATATCGTCTCCAACCCTTTTATAACTGAGTACCTCTTGCCCGGAGAGGTGTGTCCCCTCTCCATTCCAAAAGGGGACATTCCTCATCCCCAAAGGAATACCTCTTGCTTGGAGAGGTGTGTCCCCTCTCCTTTAAAGTATCATATCCAAAATCAGACCCCGGATATCGTCCATCCTTTTCAGCAAATCTATATTGTCTCTTTCCCCATCCATTACCTCACGGGCAAGCTGATCCACTTCTTCGTTTATCCTCCGGATGAGGGCATAAACCTTATACCTCCCTTTCCTATCAAGGAGGCTGCGCTTGGAAAACTTCATGGACTTTCCCAGAGCACTGCCCAGAAATTCGGAAATCAGTTTTTTATATATCCTGAATTCCCTTATGTCTATTTTTTTGCCCAATTTTTCGCCCTGTCGTATGATTTCATCAACAAGGCCCTCCAGATGCTGCTCGTAGCTGTTTCCCTCCGCCCTGGACAGCTGGCTCCGGAAATCCGTGTCTTTCCCTGCCGGTACTTTTATCCCGTCTTTTATGGGAAGATTGGGAACACCTGAAGGGTTTTTTTCAAAATCAATAACCTTCAAGAATTACCTCCCTAACGCTGCTGTTCGTTTATTGCCGTCAAACCTTTTCAAAGCGTTCGACATCCAGGACAAAAACCGTCGCTCCACCTACAACCACCTCCACCGGATAAGGGATAAACATGCCTCCCATCCCGTTTGGCGTCATGGATGAATTGATGACCTGTTTCCTGCTTTTGGATTTCTTTTTGATAATATCAAGTACCGAATCAAGGCTGCTTTCTTCCACACCCACCAGCAGGGTAGTATTCCCCGATTTGAGAAAACCGCCGGTGGAACACAGCTTTGTAACACTAAATCCGCCTTTGTTCAGCTCGTCCATTACCTTTGAGCCGTCTTCATCATGTACAATTGCAAATACCAGTTTCATACAATAACCTCCCCATCTATCATAAAGTCATTCCTGGTTCTTCTCCATCCTATTCCCCAGCAATTGCTTTACATCCTCCCATATGGCCTCAACAGACCTGCTGCTGTCTATTCTTCTTATCCTGTCCGGATATTCCAAGGCTAATCGCACATACCCCTCATGCACTTTCCTGTGAAATTCCAGCTTCTCATTTTCAATTCTGTCGGTGGCCGTTGACGTCCTTCTCCGCCCAAGGGCCAACTCCGGATCCAGGTCGAAAAAGAAGGTTATATCCGGCATTATGCCATCCACTGCAATATTGTTTATGCTTTCCAGCACCCCCAGCGCAATGCCTCTGCCAAACCCCTGGTATGCATAGGTAGAATCGATGAAACGGTCGCATATTACCGTTTTCCCCTGTTCCAATGCAGGCCTGATGGTTTCCGCCACCAGTTGGGCTCTGGAAGCCGCATAAAGCAACATTTCCGCATTGGCGCTCATTTCGGTATATTCAGGGTCCAGAATGACATCCCTGATCCGTTCGCTGATCCTGGTTCCTCCCGGCTCCCGCACCATTACCACCTCGCACCCGATGGACCGGACATATTCTTTAATCAAGCCCATTTGTGTAGTTTTTCCGGACCCGTCAGTGCCCTCGATGGTAATAAACAACCCCCGCTTCATTTTTGCGCCACGCCTTTCCCGTAATGTCAATGGATGATAGCCTCTATCAATCATTATATCATATTTAATTATACCACACTAAGCTACAACATTAACCTGCAAATTATCCTTTAATCCATTTACCTTGCCGCCTGCCTGTATGATACTGCCAATATGTGCTATGACGGCAGGGGAAATAATCTCTCCGGGACAAACAACCGGAATACCCGGCGGATAAGGTGCCACAATCCCTTTGCTGGTTCTGCCGGCTGCCTTCTCCAACGCTATCCATTCGGATTTTGACCGCATTACGTCACAATATTCCATTTGCTGATCCGGCTTGTAAAACCATTGCGTTAAATCGACCGATTTGTGGCTGCGCCGGCCCGGCCACGAAGCAGCAAGCTTTTCCAGGCATGCAAAAAGGTATGCTATATTCTCAGGCGTATCGGCAATGGTGGCAATACAGACAATATTAAACAGATCCGACATTTCAATTTGCAGGTTATAGGTGTGAAGCAGCTCAAGCTCCGCCTGATAGCCTGTTATGCCGATATTGCCCGTATTTATGGCAATCCTTGTCGGATCGGTTCCGAATTCCGGGATGGTATTGCCGTCAACCATGGGAAAAGCATCCCTTTGTGAGAAGGCCGCCTTATTCCTTTCGATTGTATCAATCAAGCTGTCCAGCAGCGCGTTCCCTTCCTTTTGCATTATGTCTCTGGCAATATCAAGGGAAGCCATCAGTATATAGGAGGGACTGGATGTTTGATGGATGGACAGGCAGTATTCCAGCTTTTCCATGTCCACCCTGTCTGACTTTACATGAAGAAATGCTCCCTGGGTAAGGGCGGGAAGCGTCTTATGGGCACTTTGCACACATATGTCCGCACCTGCGTCCATGGCGCATATGGGCAATTTTCCGCTAAACCTGAAATGGGAGCCATGGGCTTCATCAACGGCAAGAATCTTGTTGTGGGAATGTACGATTGCAGCTATTTTTTCCAGGTCGCAGCATATTCCATAATAGGTGGGCCTGGTCAGCAGGACTCCCGAAGCCTCCGGATTTGCCAGAAGAGCTTTTTCCACGCTTTCAACCGTTACCGCGGTTGTGATGCCGAAATGGCTGTCAAATTCAGGCATTAAATAGACCGGTTTTACTCCTGCAATCAGCATCCCGTTGATGACCGACTTATGGCAATCCCGGGCTGCAATCAAAGTATCGCCGGGCTTGAATAGGGCGGAAATCATGGCATACACCCCGCCGGTGGAGCCATTGACCAAAAAATATGTCCTGTCGGAGCCAAAGGCTTCGGCAGCCAATTCCTGCGCCTGCTTTATCACACCTGCGGCATGGTGAAGATTATCCGTACCCGGAATTTCAGTCGTATCCAGGGAAGCCAGGTTCTTTACAAACTCCGCCGGAAGCCCCCTGCCGAATTTATGCCCGGGCATATGAAAAGCGACCGTCCCTTTTGCGTAATATTCTGTTAACGTATTATACAACGGAGCAGTAAATTTACACATTCTTATCGTATATGATCCTTAAACCTTCCAGTGTCAGAAGTCCGTTGATCTCATTGATGGATTCCGCTTCACTGGCGATCAGCCATGCCATTCCGCCTGTCGCTATAACCCTGATGTTCTCTTCCTTCATTTCCTTTTTTATTCTGTTTACAATATGATTCACCTGGCCCACATATCCGTGGAAAATACCTGCCTGCATGCTGACTACCGTGTTTCTGCCAATGATGCTTTCGTGCTTTGTGAGATCGATCTTCGGTAGCTTTGCAGTCCGCTGGTACAGCGCTTCGGCAGAAATCTTGATCCCGGGGCAGATGGCACCGCCCAGGAACTCGCCTTTTGAATTTACGGCGTTAAAAGTAGTTGCTGTGCCAAAATCAACGACAATCAACGGTCCTCCGTAGATCTCGTATGCCGCTACGGCATTCACAATCCTGTCGGCGCCCAATTCCTTCGGGTTTTCATATTTGATGTTAATGCCGGTCTTTATCCCGGGTCCTACCGAGATTGGGTCTTTTTTTATATATTTCTTGATGGCGTGTTCAAGGGAATACATGATGGGCGGAACCACGGAAGAAATCACAACCGCTTCGATCCGGCCTACATCGATCTTTTCATTATTGAAAAAGCCCATAAAAAACATACCGAATTCATCTGCGGTACGTTCCCTGTCTGTCCCAAATTTCCAGCGGGCAACCAGCTTTTTACCTTCATAGACGCCCATCAGGATATTGGTATTTCCCACATTCATGACCAACAGCAATTTTATTCCACCTCATATCCGTTAAAGCACATTACAGCTTCATGCTTTTTATCTCTTTTATTTCAAGCTCTATTTCTTTTTCTATTCTTTTGATATCTTCCTTGATATCTTCCAGAGTTTCTTCCGCCCGGTTTCTGGTGCTGTGTCTCGGGGGATTCTGCGAGCCGTACTGCCGGGGCTGGTTGTCCCTGTCCCTCGAATAGTTCCTGTTCTGATTGGCCTCCCTGTTATGGGAAGGTTCTCTCTGGGGATGCTGGCTCCTCTGGTTTTGACCGCCTGTATGCGTCGAAGACTGAGTCTGATTGCCCGGCGTCTGGGGATTCCCCTGGCTCTGGCCCTGGGCCTGGTTCTGGCTGTGATTCTGGCTCTGGCCGTGATTCTGGCTTGAAGCCTGATTCGGAATCCTGTTGCCACCCGGATTGTTGGCCTGGGGCTGATTCTGGCTGCGCTCCTGATTCTGCTCCCTCGGACCGCCCGGGTTGTTATTTCTGCGATTATAATCGCGCCTTCTTACCATTGCTTTTCCTCCAGCTAAATGTTATTCACTATTTTATTTTAATTATCCCTACAAGTCAAATCGGATTTTACACATAGCCTGAAACACCCCGCAGCATAACCTCCCCTGATTGGACCAGTTTGACTTCCCCGTCGCCGCACCTTACCATCAGCTTTCCGCCGTCGGTTATCCCCTCTGCAACTGCAGTATATTCCGTTGCTCCGGAAATTATCCGCACCTCCCTGCCAAGAGTGACGGAGTACTCCTTCCATTTGTCCAGCACTTCCGCGGTCCGGTTGTTTGTTATCAAGACGTAAATCTCATCCAGTTCCTGGAGAACCGTGCGCAGCAGCAGCAGCCGGTCGGCATTTTTTATATCAATTCCCCGTTTCGCCGCATAAGCGTCCAGAGAGGTTGCCTTTTCTGCCAGTTCTGCAGGAAATTCACCCTGCTGCCGGCCATAATTGATACCGATTCCCAGCACAATAAAATTCACCTGTTCCATTTCGGAATTCATTTCCGTCAGTATTCCACATACCTTCTTATCCCCCAGCAGCACATCATTGGGCCATTTGATCCCCGGCCTTATCCCTGCAATTTTTTCTATGGCCTGAGCAACCGCTACCGACGCGGCAAGGGTGATTCCCTGGACTTCTTCCGGCGGCAGTACAGGTCTGAGGATAAGGGACAGGTAGATTCCCGAACCGGAGGGGGAATCCCATTTCCTTCCCAGCCTCCCCCTGCCGCCGCTCTGACTTCCGGCAACTACGGCCACACCTTCTTCTGCGCCTTCCAATGCGATTTGCTTTGCATAATTGTTGGTAGAATCCAGGGTTTCAAAATATAGAACCCTTTTTCCAAGGACATGGGTTTCAAGCCTGTCTGCAATTTCATACCCATTAAATACGCCTGACCTTGAAACAAGCTTGTAACCTATCTTTGAAGAGGCTTCCAGAAGATATCCGTCCGCTTTGAGACTTTTTACATATTTCCAGACTGCCGTCCTGGAAATGTGAAAATGCCTGCTTAACTCCTCGCCTGAGATGAATTCCGGATATTTCTCCTTTAGCATCCCAAGTATTTCATACTTTTTATCACCTTGCATCAAAAGCTCCCTAAATCCGGTATCCTTATTGTGTAAACCTTTTCGTCGGCATTGCTGATAAAAATAGCCGTACCGCTGCCTTCATGGCGTATCATCCTGTAGCCGCCGTATTCTACAAGTTTCAAAAAGAAAGAATACAGCAGGGCGTCATTAAAATTGCCATACTTTTCTTTAAAGTCTTCGATGATATTTCCCACATAAAGTTCTTCCGAATTCGTGTATAAAACAGGGGAATCCAGCCTTTTATCGAGAATACTTACGTGATCGCCTATCACCGTGCTGACCACCAGGCATTCGGGAAGCCGGAAATGTCCGAAATTATACTTTCCCACAGGTACGATGGTGCGCAGATACATCTCCATCGCTTCCGGATTTGCCAGGCCCGTCTCGTATAGAAGACTGTCAGCAATATAACAATATTTTGGCATTACTTCCATTTTTATGCATTTAAATTCGGACGATCTGTACCTCTTCATATCATCCCGCGGATTTAAAAGCGCAGAAATACATTTCCTGCTTCTACCTTCCAGCTCTATTTCCTTACTGTACCAATCCGACAGCTTTACGCCGCATTCTACGGCATTTTCCACATTCCCGGCCGGCAAGTAAAAATAAACTTCCACCATAGAGCCTCCTCACAACTTATCTTATACATCCTTTCGCGTAAGCACCAGTTCCGCCCCTATGCTTTCGAATTCACCGGTCAATGGAGCATCCGGTTTTGTTATCCGCACTTTGACTTCTTCTATTTTATCGTTTTTCGACAGTATTTCCCGGGCAATATTGTCGGCAAGCCGTTCGATCAGTCGAAAAACATTATTTTTTGCAATCTGCTTTGTCATCGAGTAAATCTGATAGCAATCAACGGTATCTTCCATATTATCGGTATGGCCGGCCTTTTTCAGATCAAGCAGCATTTCAACGTCAATGATGAAATCCTGTCCGTTTGCCTGTTCCTCCGGCCGGGTACCGTGATATCCGAAAACCTTCATTCCCTTTATCAAAATTTTATCCACTGACAAATTCCCCTTTGCGTTATTAGTTTTAATGTGTGCCCTTTATAAAATAATAATACACCAAACCCGGCTTAAAGACCAGATGTACTATCCCGGCCGGACATGGAATTTTTTATTTCCCGCTTTGTTTCCTATTCATCCGGAGATGGGGCAAGGGCTTTTTCAAAAATCCCCTCAATGTCGGATTTATTTACTTCCCGTATGTTGTTCAAAGTACTTCTTTGTTGCATTGTGATGGAAGAAAACCTGTCGATTTCCTCCCTGCTGAGCTTCAGCCTGTCCTCCATAAGTATATCCATGATGTTCCCAAACTCCGTGAAATCCTTTATATTCAACAAATGTAATATTATGTCTATTTTGTCTTTTGCCAGACCATAATTGAATTTAAAATATTCTTTCATCAGAAGTCCGTTGGCTTTGCCGTGGGGCAATCCCTTGAAATAGGTAAGATTGTAGCCCATCCCATGGACAATGGTCGTTCCCGTATGAGAGATCACCATACCGCCAAGCATCGCGGCATACAAAAGCTTCTCCCGCGTCTCCGGGCCAATCCGGCCATTCATCAGAGCAGGCAAACACTCTCCGAAGGTTTTTATCGCTTCAACTGCAAAAATATCGCTCACCGGTGTGCTTCTTCTGCACAGATACCCTTCAACTGCGTGGGACAGAGCGTCCACCGCAGTGTTGACAGTGACATCCCTGGGCAGGCTCTCGGTGTACCGGTAATCCATAAAGGCAATTTTGGGAAAGGTAGCTTCATTTCCAAAGCTCATCTTGGTCTGCAGGTCGTTTCGCGTCAGTATGGAATAAGGTGTTATTTCACTGCCCGTCCCTGCAGTGGTAGGAACGGCAATAACAGGCAGCGGAGTGTGTTGGAATTTGTTTCCGAATAGTTCTTTTGGCTCAATATCATTTGACGCAAGCACTGCGATAGCCTTGGAGGCATCCAGCGGTGAGCCTCCCCCGATACCGACGATAAAATTTGCTTCGCACTGCCGCGCTATCCTTCCGCCTTCACCGACATTGTCGAGAGAAGGATTGTTATCCACCCTGTCATATAGTTCAAATGCTATTTCCTGACCGGCCAGCGTTTCACATAGATCGTCAAGGGCTCCGCTTTCCCTGGCGGACCGCCTGCCGGTGACAATAAGGGCTTTTTTGCCATAAGCCGGAAAGACCTGCCCGTTTTGCCTTATGCAATCCTTTCCGAAGATTACCTTTGTCCCTATGTTATAATTAAATTTCATCTCTACCTCCAATTTCGTCGTCCTTTTTACATTATAATATATCCGATACGTGGCAACAAGTCGTTTTACAGGTGTGGACGCTGTGAAAGAATTATAGCATAAAAATTTTACACCATCGCAGGTATATACCTTCTTCCTGCGCTTTCTGCCAGTCTGTAAAATTGACAGGATTAGATTTTGAATTTTGGGTAATTTTTATATTGTAATCATGCATTTTCAAGTTTAAAATAGAAATAATAGAAATGACGGGAGCTGCATCAGGATTATGGTAAATATATTTAAATGCAATACGAAAGAGTTGAAAGCCCTTGTGGAATACAAGAATGTTTTGGAGAAGAATGCAAGATTCCCCAAGGACTTCTGGACGGTTGAAAAATATCAATACAAGGGCGTAAGAGTCATCTGCAGAATTTTAACGCGCTATTGTCTGGAAAACGTTGAAAAAATAGAGCTGGATCAACTCCCGCAATACAATCTCAAGCAAATAAAACAGATGCTTATTGACAACAAGCTTTTTGGCATGGTTCAAAGGGTGTTCAGCCATGATGTTTTAATGCTGCTCAAAAATGCCTATCCGGAAGAATTCAAGAGCAGGCAGCTGAAGGAATGGATGTGGAGCAAGCATGGAATCTGGCACGATGACAATGCCATCATTGAAGCCGTACAGGATATGGTCCGCAAGGAGGGTATCCGCCGGATAGACAATATCCCGCATCTTGACTGGAAAAAAAGGCTCATCAAGCATGGAATATACAATGTCCTTGCCTACTTCAACTGGTCAATTTATTCCCTGTTTAACTTTGTGTACCCCAACAAATTTCACCCTGCAGATTTTAAATACAAAACGAAATGGGCGGCGGCAGAGTCCCTTGACAATGCTTTCCACTTTATGCATAAAACCTTTAAAAGCAAGAGATACAGCCTGAACGAAATACTGCTGTTAAGCACCTCCGACTTCCGGAGGCTGGGGCTTGCAGGTATGCTGATGGCAATGTTTGATTCCTCTACGCTGAAAGCAAAGGAATATTATCTATATAAAACCGTCGACAACGAAGAGCATCAGAAAGAGATCCGGGATGATATCGGCAAGCTGATTAAAGAGAAGCAGGACGCTGCAGTCAAAAGACGCCTTAGTGCTGCTGCTGCAGGCAAATTCATCTATAACCTTCACGACAACTCTACCCTGTATGGCTATATCAAGAGACATGCCAAAGCTACCGGCATGACGATAAACGACTTCATTGCAAACCACGGTTTTATTTATAAAAGCGCGAAAAAGGATGCCCGGGAGTTGGACAAGGATGAGATCTGGAATCTGCGCAAGCAGGGCTTTACCTATGTACAGATTGCACAAAAGCTTGAAAGCAATCCCACCACCATTACGGAATTGTGCATAAAGCATTTTGGGGGAGACCCGCTTATTCCAAGACCGTTGGAAGCTTATATCACCGTTCAGGAATTAATGAACAGGTATCATGTGGATCATAAGACCATTATGAAGCTGGTACATGAGAATAATTTTGAGAATCATACCACCATAAGATTCCGGTATCTCAAAAAGAGTGAAATTGAACCGGCGCTGGTGAATTATATAAACAAAAGCAAACAGCACCTGTCTATGGTAAGCAGATATTCAAAGGCCAGTGCTGCGACAATTTAGCAGAATCAGCCTAAGCAATTAAATTCACCTTTTCGAGGACACTTCAGGTGCCATCCTATTGTATTCACGCCGCAAGTCACATATAATAGAAGTAGGACAAATCCATGTTTATCCTATAGAAATCAAAATGTGAACGGAGGTTATATTATGGCATTCCTGGAGAATATCGGAAAGAAAGTAGGGGAAGCAGCTCAGGCGGCCGCTAAGAAATCCGGTGAGCTTGTTGAGATTACCAAACTCAACGTTAATATCGGTTCCGAGGAGGATAAAATACAAAAGCTTTATACACAGATCGGCAAGTCAGTCTATGAAAAGTACAGCGTAGCCGGTGCAGTGGATCAGGACGTACTGGAAAGCTGCGAAGCCATCAAGGTACATGAGCAGAATATCAAGTCCTTAAAAGAAAAAATATTGGAAGTCAAGAACATTAAAAGCTGTGTAAGCTGTGGTGCTGAGATGGAAAGGGCACAGATTTATTGCTCCAGGTGCGGAACAAAAAATGACATTTCCGCAGCGCCTCAACCGGAACAGCAGCAGCAAGCTGCTCCGGCGACTTGTCCGGCATGCGGGGCGGTTTTGGCTGAGGGTGCCGTATTTTGTACCGGTTGTGGAAACAAAGTAGGCTAGTATATTGCCAATGCCAAACACCATCGACATTTGCAGAAAAAACGGAAGAAATGTTTTTTAGTACTTTTAACTTTATAGCAATGCACAAACCAAGTGGCAGGGGCGCACATTGCGCGTCCGCATAATGCGATCCATGGCAGCAAATAACGGGCGGCCATTGGCCGCCCCTGCATTGTATTCCGTCAGCCTGCTGCCGCCGCCATATCGGGCACCCTGTCAACCTTCTGGTCCTTCATGCTTTCAACCAGTTTCAGCACTGCATCAAAATCTTCATAAAACACAACGATCAGGTCCCCCTGTTGGGCATTGGTTATGGCTGTTTCCAACGCCTTAAGCTCGGAATGGATGATTTCTATGCTTTCCCGGTTCATCCCCGTGGAAACAACAGCATCAAATAGCAAGCCGGCAACCTCCCCCGCCATCCTGCCGCGCAAGTCTTCATCCTCTTTTATATAGATTTTTGCAAAAGAATGTCCGCAAATTTCGCCTACCTCTTTTATGTTTTTATTGGACCTGTCCCCCGGCATGCCTATCACACCGACATAGCGGCCTGCAGTTATCGTGGCCATACAGCCTGTTACAGCATTGTAGCCCGCCGGATTATGCCCATAATCCAGCATAACCCGGAAATCGCCCATGTCGATGATATTAAACCTTCCCGGATTGGTCTGGATATCCGGTTTGAAGGTTTTCAGTCCGGCTTTGATCAGATCCGCGGGAATATTCAGAGCATAGAGGGCGGAAACGGCGGCCAGCGAATTCTCCACATTGCATTCCGCCTTGCCGTTAAAGGTAATTGGGACGTCCTCCAGTCCAATAACGAAATCTTCTTCCTCCGAAGAATTTACATAGACCGAGCCATCCTTGACATATACGGCTTTTCCACCGCTTTCCATATGCTTGAAGACAAGGAGATTGTCTGTACGCCGTGTAAACAGAATTACCCTGCTGTTTACCCTTTTGAGAAGGAAGGGCGCCATTTCATCGTCGGCATTCAAGACGGCATACCCGTCTTTTTTTACCGCTTCAACCACCAGGGCTTTGGCAAAGGCCAGATCTTCCAACGTATCGATACCGTCTATGCCCAGATGGTCCTCACTGATATTTATGACCACCCCGACATCGGCCAGGTCATATCCAAGGCCTTTTCTGATGATACCGCCCCTTGCGGTCTCCAAAACCGCCGCTTCGACTCTTTTATCGGAAAGTACGATTCCGGCGCTGACCGGTCCGGTATTATCCCCTTTTGAGATGCACTGGTTTCCAATGAAAATGCCGCTGGTGGTAGTCATTCCCACCTTCTTTCCCGCCAATGCCAGAACATGGGATATAAGCCGCGTTACTGTTGTTTTTCCGTTTGTTCCGGTAATAGAGACAATCGGTACCGTAAAAGGCGTCCCTTCAGGATAAATCATTTCAAGGATGTCCTTTGTCACGTTTCTTTTCGTGCCTTCCGTGGGATAGAGATGCATCCTCAGGCCCGGCGCCGCATTTACTTCAATCACGGCGCCTTCTCCCCTTTTTACCGGGACTGCAATGTCCCGGGTAGTGAGATCCACTCCGGCGACGTCCAATCCGAGAAGCCTGGCCGCTTTCACCGCTATTGCAGCATTGGCCGGATGGAGGTCGTCGGTACAATCCCTGGCTGTGCCGCCTGTACTGAGGTTGCCGTTTTCCCTTAAGAATACTTTCTGTTCAGGCAAAGGTACCGAATCAATCTCCAGTCCGCTTCTGTTCAAAACCTGTATTGCCGTGCTATCCAGTTTTATTTTTGTCAACTGCTTTTCATGGTCGTCTCCCCGCAAAGGATTTTCATTCTCGATAGAAACCAGCTCTTTTATGGTATGGACTCCATCTCCCACTACAAATGGAGGCACCCTCTCGGAAACAGCGGCAGCATGATCGCCAACCACCAGAATCCTGTAATCCTTTCCGGTGATGAACTTCTCCACGATTACTCCCTTGCTGAACTTGACGGCTTCTCCGTATGCAGCCTCCAGCTCTTTTCCATCCATGATGTTCAAAGTCACTCCCTTGCCCTGATTTGCGTCGAAAGGCTTTACAACCACCGGATAACCCATATGGGAAGCGGACATTAAGGCTGCCTGCAAGGTGTAGGCAATATCTCCGTAAGGAACGGGAATATCATTGGCGGCCAGTATTTGTTTTGTAAGATGCTTGTTGCCTGCAATGTCGATGGCTATGCAGCCGGGCTTATCCGTCAGGGATGCTTCCACCAGCCTCAGGTGTTTGCCGTAGCCCAGCTGCAGGATGCTCTCGCTGCCAAGGCGCGTAACGGGAATTCCCCGCCTTTCCGCTTCTTCATATATGCCCTTGGTGCTGGGCCCCAGGCGGGTTTCCGCGTCCACCTTTTCAATCTGTCTCAAAATATCCCTTATTTCCGGCATGTGTCCGGCAATGAGTGAATTCACTATATTTACAGCCCAAATAAGGCTTTCCACAGCTAATTTTTCATTTACATATTCAAAGATAATGAAATACATGGAAGGGCTTTGCATGATTCTGGACTTTCCGTAATGAACATCATAGCCCAGCAGATTTTGTATTTCCAGTACCATATGCTCGGTTACATGGGCCAGGTAGGTCCCTTCCTCCAGACGATCCTTAAAGCCGCCTTCGTAGCCGAGGCTGCAGCAATGCTCCGCAAACCCGGGAAACAGCTTCAAAAGCCCCTCGTTAAAACCGGCAATGCATTTCGTGGGAGTATCATATAAACTGCCCAGCTCTAATATAGCTTTAATGACAGGCCTGTGACTGTATATGTTTTTCCCTTTGAAACACTGAATATTTAAAATATCCACAAAAAATGTACCTCCGTTAATAATGTTAGGGGACACACCCATTTAAGTCACGGGTCGAAGCAATGAAGGAGGGAATGTCCCCTTTTGATAATGTTAGGGGACACACCTGCTTAAGTCACCGGTCGAAGCAGTGAAGGAAGGGATGCCCCTTTTGGCAGTGTATGGGGATAGGTTGGCATTCTCTTGTACTAGTGCAACCGCAAGACCTCCCTGTTGTGCATATCAAAGCCGTATCCCTGGGGTAGGACGTGAATGGTGACGTTGGCTATGGCAAGATTCTCATCGGGCATCAGTTCTGAAACATTGGAGCTTTTTATCTGCCTGCCGTCCACAATCGTCACGGAATTGCTTCCCAGCACCTCAAAGTGGGCGTCCGGAAATACCCTGATCGCCGTATCCTCATCAATGCCGATGCCAAGGATGAAAGGGTTTTCGGCTACCCCGCACAAAAGCCTCCCTATTCTGCCCCTCTGATGAAAGTGCTGGTCAATGAGAACTTCCTCAAGAAGTCCCAGTCCCGGCGCCATTTTTAATGTGCATTTCCGGGCAGGATCATTTCCATTGCCGTCGATGATCATTGTCCCGCTCATTGCAGAAGCCCCCGCGCTGGTGCCTGCAATCACCGTCCCTCTCCCGTATGCCTCGTGTAAAGCCTTAAACGCTTTTGTCCCGCCCAATATGCTGGTAATGCGCAGCTGGTCCCCTCCGGTAAAAAAAATGCCGGTGGGCTCCGTTGCAAGCTCCTCGACGCTATCCATGTTTGCATCGTCGCGGGTATTTATATTCAAAACTCTGATTTTTCCTACACCAAGCCTTTGAAAAACATTCCGATATACATCGCCGGCTTCGTTGGAATTTTCCGAAGCCGTTGTAAGAATTGTGATTCTGGCATTGCTCCCTCCGGTTATATCTGAAAGCTGCTTCAGGATTCTGCATTCGCCGCTCTTGTCTTCCGCGCCTCCAATGATTACCAGATTGCCTTTTGCCATGTTGCCCATATTTACCTCCGTTTATTGACAGCGGGACGGGACGCAAGGGGGAACATCCGCTTGCATCTCCAAATGCGTCCTGTCCTTTTTCCGCCTGTCCCCTGGTCCGGTTCTAAAATCCTAAAAAGTGTTTCAGGTAATTAAAAATTACGGCGCTAAAAATCAAACCGGCAGCCATCAACAGCATACTGGCCATGATCAGAGCCAGTCCGGCCCTGCTTCCGTTTTTCGTAGCCACGATTCCCATGATGACGGCAAATACTCCAAAGATGAAAGGATACCGTACCAGTGATGCAATTGCCGATATCCATCCCAGGACAAGGAGAAGCGTACTGCTTTTTTTCTCAACCGTGACATTTCTACTATTTCCCATATTATCCATATCATCACCCCGATTTATTATTTTCCTATATATCCGCAGGTATACATGAACTTTTATTCCCCCGTCATTCCTGCTTTTCAATTTCCAATGGGGGCACGCCCCCATACCCCCTCGCTGCGGGCGAAATGTATTCGCCCTGCGCTACACTTCGTGCGCCACGCCTATACGTGGCGTTTGAACAACGCCAGTTGGGGATTGCAACCCACCACTTATACTACAGCGAAAACTTCATTTATATATTTTGGATGTTTTCGCTGTAGTACATGACAGCATTTCAAATCGCTAACCTGCCACCTAAGAGGTGGAGGACTGTTTAACGTTGTTCCATTTCCAATGGGGGCATGCCCCCATACCCCCTCGCTGCGGGCGAAATGTATTCGCCCTGCGCTACACTTCGTGCGCCACGCCTAGACGTGGCGTTTGAACAACGCCAATTGGGGATTGCAACCACCACTTATACTACAGCGAAAACTTCATTTATATATTTTGGATGTTTTCGCTGTAGTACATGGCAGCATTTCAAATCGGAAACCTGCCACCTAAGAGGTGGAGGACTGTTTAACGTTGTTCAAACCGGCCCTTCACCAGCGGTCTGCCATTGTCGGCAAGCATTTCCCCTCTTACCATCAGCTTGTCCGGGGTAAATCCCTCCCTGCTTACCACAAGAATATCCGCATCACTGCCGGCTGCAAGGCACCCCTTTGCAGGATGCATGCCGAGTATCCTTGCCACATTGGAGGTCACGGTTTTTATTGCCGTGGGAATGGGAATTTTAGCTTCCACGATGCTTGCCCTGATATCATAAAACAGCTGCGATACTTTGCCGGTTTCTCCGCCGCTTGCTCCTCCGGCCATACTGCCGTTCCCATCCGAGGATACCGTAAGCCGATCCATTGCCACACCGGAATCCGCAAGCTTCCTGAGACTGTCCTGTACACTAAGGCCTTTTCCTGTTTTCTCTCCTGCGGTGAGGTCTACATTCCCACCTCTTTGCAAATGTGCAATTCCTTGCTCAAATAATGTACGGTTCCTGTTCATGTGCGTTGGTACAAACATATCAGCAGGAAACTCCGAATCCCCCAGCAAGTCAAGAAGCGGCTGCAGTCCGGCTTTACCGTCCCCCACATGAATATGCATGACTCCGGCTTTGCCTCCCAGCATCGCGCCGGACAAAATCTCAAAGGACAGCTCTTTTAACTGCTGTATGGAGGGATGAGAGGACCTGTAATCGGAGATTGCGATTTCACCTGCCCCAATGATTTTGTCTATGAAGGCAATATCGGTCATTACCCTGCCTGTCAGGGTCACAACAGGTACACCGTAGTATCCGGTATAGATATATGTGTTTATGCCTTCGATTTCCAGAGAACGGGCTTTGGTCAGCAAGCCTTGAATATTCCTTGCTATTCCGTCCATTCCAAGGACTCCGACAACCGTACTGACTCCGCCTGCTATTAATTCCCCCACCGTTAATTCCGGGATACAGCTGGCAGGTCCGGCTTCACCTCCGCCCCCTGTCAGATGGACATGCTGGTCGATAATTCCGGGCATGGCTATTTTGCCTGAACAGTCTATCACCTGGATCCCCGGAAGAATCGTTTCACGAATGTTTTCTTCAATGAGATAGATTTTGCTTAAGACGACAAGGATATCTTTTTTCCCTGCATAATCCGGAGTATAGCACTCCGCATTTTTTAATAGCTTAAACATACTTTTTCAGCGCTCCCAAATAACATTTTCTCCCCGCGCATAATTCCTATTCGTAGATGTAATATTTGGATTGTCGTCTTTTAAAGCTAAATAAGGCTGTTTATTTCCTTCTAATTTACAATAATGTAATAAAATAATTTGAAAAATAGCCTTAATTCTGTTAAACTATAGGATATTATGTAAAGTAACTTATGTAAAGGGTGATGGAGTTGTCCGCTAGTATCAGCAGTTTGACATCAAAGCAGAAAAAGGTATATCAGGCAATTGAAACGTATATAAAACTCAAGGGTATTCCACCGACGGTAAGAGAAATCGGAGAGATGGTGGGGGAAAAGACTCCGGGAGCCGTTCAGGGAATACTGAACAGGCTTGAACAAAAGCAGGTGATCAAACGCCAGCTGGGAGCAGCCCGGTCAATACAGCTGGTATCCACGGATAGTCAGTTGTATTCAAATCCGGTATATGTACCGGAAATCAAAAAGATCAGCAAGAGAAATATCGATGACCTTACCAATATTTACAATATCAATAAGTATCAGCCCATCCCGTCGGATTTTATACCCTCAGGCAGCAGTCACCTGATATATCGTTGTCCTGACGACAGTCTGGCCGACAGTGGAATAAAGCAGGATGATGTGCTTTTCATCGATACCGGCGCCGCGGTAAAAACAGGCGATATCGTACTTGTGCTCTATAATACCAACACGCTTTTGAGATATTATCATCCTGATGAAGCAAACAATATTATCTATCTTAAGGCAGACCTGGACTTGATAGGAAAAGAAGACTTTTCTCCGGACGAGATCAGGATCGTAGGAAAGCTGGAAGGCAGGTTTACAAAATATTGAGATGGTGGTAAACCAGACCGCAGGCGCCTTTTATGAAGGCCTGCGGTCTTTTTTTGCTGCTCTTGTTTTTATTCGTATGAGAAGGGGCGGCCATTGGCCGTTCGGCAGCTGTTTGACGCTGTTTGATTTGCGCGGACGCGCGCAATGCGCGCCCCTCCTTTTTCATATGCTGGTGCGCCATATCATCTTACTTATTCAAAATAAGCAGAATCCAGGAAATAAAGTCCCGTAGGGCTCAAATAACTGCCTTTCATGTTTTTGGGCTCCATGATTGTCTTCGTATAGAAGTACAAGGGCATTATGGGCATTTCATCCATCAATATTTTCTCCGCCTTATGCATGGCATCGAACCTGACCTTCTGGTCGTCGGTATTCTTTGCGGCATCAAGCAGTCTGTCATATTCCGCATTTCTCCAACCGGTGGTATTGTTTCCGCTGTTGGACATGAAAATTTCAAGCATGCTTATAGGGTCGCTGTAATCTGCGCCAAAATTGTTAGCAAAAAAATGAAATTTGCCTTTGTTCATCTCCTCGATAAATACGGCCCATTCCATGTTGGCCAGTCTCAGGGTTATACCGAGATTGTCTTTCAACTGCTGCTGTATGGCTTCAGCAATCCTCTTTTGACCCTCGTTGGTGACATAAATGAATTCAATCTCGGGGAAGCCCTTCCCCTCGGGATATCCGGCTTCGGCAAGCAGTTTTCTGGCTTCTTCGATATTGGCAGTTTCGGGCAGGTACCTTACGGGGTCTGCCTCCCTGAAATCCTTCTTTGCTATTGGATCCGGGAAGCCGAAGGGCACCATACCTTCCGCAGGCTTCTGGTTGGACATGGTCACCTTGTCGACGATATACCGCCTGTCGACGGCAAGAGAAATGGCCTTCCTTACTTTTGCATTATCAAAAGGAGGCTCTGCGGCATTAAAATTGTAGAAATAGGTTGCCAGGTCCGGATATATCGTCGCTTTTCCATCCTTCACCAATTGCGGAATCGCGTCAAGGGGTATAAGGGAGTAATTAACATCGATTTCGCCTGCTTCCGTGGCACTCAGGGCGGCATTGGAATTATCCATCAGCTTGAAATGGATTTCTTTGAAAAATACACGGCCTTTATCCCAATAATTCTCATTTTTCTCTACAACAATTTCATCATTATGCTTCCATTCCTTAAGCCTGAAGGCGCCATTGGTCAGGTAAGTTTCCGGAGCCTGGGCCCAGGCTTCCTTGTTGGTTTCAATGGTATCCTTCCTCAGGGGCATGAAGGTCGGCTGGTTGGCAACAAGCTCGGGAAAGAAGGCGGCCGGGGCCAGCAAAGTGACTTCCAGGGTTAATTCATCCAATGCCTTGACCTTTACATTATCTTCAAGTCTTTTCAATTCTGCTTCATAGGTTTTCTTTTCCGCATCCGCAGCATCCTCTTTTAGCAAGAAAGAGTTGTATTCCTCACCGCCCTCGATGTAATACATGATATAGGCGTAGTATGAGGCAGTCCTGGGATCCAGATTGCGCTTCCAGCCGTATTCGAAGTCCTGGGCCGTTACTTTTTTGCCGTCGGACCATAGGGCATTGTCCCTCAAGTGGAAGGTATAAGTTTTGAGATCCTCCGAAACATCCCAACTTTTGGCTACGCCGGGTACAATTTCTCCGTGATCGTCTCTCGTAAGCCCTTCAAACAAGTGAACATTATAAGTTGCTCCGTCCAGGGTTTGCATCAGTCCCGGGTCAATCGTTGTCGGCTCCGGACCGAATACAGCAACGATGGAATCCCTGGAGCTTTTTGATCCGCATCCGGAAAGTGCTGATACCGCGAAAACAGCTATCAGCAGAAGTGCAACAATCTTCCTCTTCATTTACTAATTCCTCCTGCTTGTTTTTATATAAACGGTTTCAACCGCTTATTCCTAAATGGCATGCGCAGAAATGCCCGGGGGATACTTCCTTGAAATCGGGCTCTGTCCCGGCGCATTTCTCCGTTGCATAACCGCACCTTGTCCTGAATCTGCAGCCGGAAGGCGGATTTACCGGACTGGGTACGTCTCCCTCCAGAATAATTCTCTTTTTCTTCCTGCTCTCCACCGGATCTGCAACCGGTATTGCCGAAAGCAGGGCTTGCGTATAGGGATGCAGCGGTTTCGCGTATAATTCCGGGCTGCCGGCAAGTTCTACAAGCTTGCCGAGGTACATGACTCCGACGCGGTCGCTTATATGCTTCACCATCGAAAGGTCATGGGCTATGAAAAGATAAGTAAGGCCAAGAGTTTCCTGCAGTTCCTCCAGCATATTGACGATCTGAGCCTGAATTGAAACATCAAGGGCGGATACAGGCTCATCGCAAACAATGAAGTCCGGCTGCACGGCAAGCGCTCTGGCTATACCGATCCTTTGGCGCTGCCCTCCGCTGAATTCGTGAGGATACCTGCCGGCATGCTCCTTGCTTAACCCTACCATATCAAGAAGCGCATCGATCTTTTTCCTTTTCTCTTTCCCCTTCTCCAGTTTATGAATCTCTATCGGCTCTCCGATGATGTCACCGACCGTCATTCTTGGATTCAAGGCTGCATAGGGGTCCTGAAAAACCATCTGGATCCTTTTTCTGTAAGGTTTCATATCCTTATGGGTAATATTCTCTCCATCAAAATAAATTTCGCCGGAGGTAGGCTCATACAGCCTGATGATGGTCCTGCCGGCGGTTGTTTTCCCACATCCGCTTTCTCCTACCAGGCCGAAGGTTTCACCTTTTTGAATAGAAAAGCTTACATCCTCCACCGCTTTTACCATCGCTTTATTTGTTCCAAACAAGCCTTTTCTTACGGGAAAGAACTTCGCCAGATTTTTTATCTCAAGCAATGGCGCATCGCTCACGGCTCTATTCCTCCCATGTCCTTATAATAATGAAGCTTCAAAATGTCCCCTCCTCTATAGGTGACGGGTACAAAATTAGTTTTCACGCAGCGAGCATATCTTCCGCCCGGGATGCATGGACGAGCAGCAAATGCAAGGCATTTCGACCAGTCTCATTGAAACTCCGCTGCGGTAAGAAAATTTTTCTACAACCGAAAAATTTCCTTTTGAATCAGGTCGTTATAATGAAGCCAGCAGGCAGTTCCGTGCCCTGGCTCAAGCTCTCTGTAGCCGGGCATGCGGATAGTGCAAATGACCATGGCCCGGGGGCATCTCTGCACAAAAGGGCAGCCCTCGGGAGATTTGAGCATATCCGGCGGTTGGCCGTCTATGGGCTTCAATCTCCCCTTTCCCGGATTTGCCCCCGGTATGGATTTCAGCAGCCCGATGGTATACGGATGCGCAGGTTTGTAAAATATTTCGTCAACCTTCCCCTGTTCTACAATGATCCCGCCATACATCACCATTACCCGGCGGCAAATGCCGGCAACCACTCCAAAGTCATGCGATATAAGAATTATCGACATACCCAGCCTATCCTTTAACGCTTTCATGAGCTCAATGATTTGTGCCTGGATGGTAACATCAAGGGCAGTGGTAGGCTCATCTGCGATCAAAAGCCTGGGGCTGCAGGAAAGAGCCATGGCAATCAAGATCCTCTGCCGCATTCCGCCGCTGTATTCAAAGGGATACTGATCCATGCGTTTTTCAGGGTCGGGGATGCCGACGGTTTTCAACGTTTCCACCGCTTTTTTCCCGGCTTCCTCCTTTGAAATGCCGTTATGCCGGAGTATAGCCTCCGTCAACTGATTGCCGATTTTGAAAACCGGATTTAACGAAGTCATGGGATCCTGGAAGATCATGCCTATTTCCTTGCCGCGTAAAGCCTGCATTTGCTTTTGGGTAAAGTTTTGTATCTCATTTCCGCCGAAAACGATTTTACCGCTATCGATACGGCCGTTTTCAGAGAGCAGCTTCATAATGGCAAGCATGGTTACGCTTTTTCCACAGCCCGATTCTCCCACGATGCCTATTGCCTCGCCGTCGGATACGGAGAAGGAGACGCCATTTAAAGCCGATACTTTTCCGGCATAGGTTTTAAAACTAACATTTAGGTTTTTAACTTCCAGCAGGTCTCCCATGAAGTCCACCCTTCTATTTTCTCATCCTTGGATCAAGAGCGTCTCGCAGCCCATCCCCGAAAAGGTTGAATGCCAGGATTGTAATGCTGATTGCCATGGCAGGAAACAAAAGCAGGAAAAAATTCGATCTTATACTGCCCAAAGCATCGGAAGCCAGTCCCCCCCAGCTTGGTACGGGGGCGTCCACGCCAAGCCCGATGAAGCTCAGGAAGGATTCGGTGAAGATTGCATCGGGAATCAGCAGCATCGTTGTGACAATCACAGGGCTCACACAATTAGGAATCAAGTGTCTGGTTAGTATTCTAAACCCTCCTGCGCCTGCTGCTTTTGCCGCAATCACATATTCCTGCTCCTTTAAGCTTAAAATCCGGCTTCTTACGATTCTTGCCATTACCACCCAATAGGAAAGACCTATTGCCAGATAAATACTAACCAGTCCCGATCCTGCCGCTTTCAGCGGAGCCAAAAGCACATTGCCGGAAAAAACGGCATCAAGGTACGGCCGCAATACCACGCTTAAAAGTATTACGTAAAGCATTGTAGGTATACTGTAAATTATATCGACAATTCTCATCATAATATTATCTGTTTTACCGCCAATATAGCCGGAAATTCCGCCATACAGCACTCCGATCGTCAAATTGATCAGACATGCGACAAGCCCGACGCTAAGAGATATCCTTGCACCGTATAAGACCCTTGCAAGCGTATCCCGGCCAAGGCCGTCGGTTCCCATGGGGTGCCTGGGGCCGGGCATCATGCTTTCCTCGCCCCTTGTCTGGTCGGAATATTTATAAGGTATGATTTCAGGCCCAAGGACAGCAGCAAGCAGGATAACGATAATCGCTGCCAGGCTTACCATGGCAGTCCTGTTCCTCTTGAGCCTTTGCCAGGCGTCGCCCCAGAATGTAGGGCTTGGCCTGGATAATTCACTTATAAGCTTTTCAGTCCGAACCAGCGGTTTGAACAAATCGGTAGATAATTGCATGTCACACCCTTTATTTCCTCAGTTTTATTCGTGGGTCGATTACAACATAAATCAGGTCAACGATCAGGTTCATTCCAATAAGGAAAAGGGAATAAAAAACGGTCAAGCCCATAATTACCGTATAGTCCCTGTTTCCGATGCTGGCAACAAAATACCTGCCCAGCCCCGGTATGTTGAACACCGATTCAATAACAAAGCTGCCTGTAAACACTCCGGCAATCAATGGGCCAAGGTATGTGACAACCGGCATTACGGAATTCTTTAATGCATGCTTGTATAGAACCGCCCCATCGGAGAGGCCTTTTGCACGTGCAATCCTGATATAATCCTCTTCAAGCACTTCAATCATCCCCGACCTTATCAGGCGGGCAATAAACGAAAGCGGGAAAAAGGATAGCGCAATCCCCGGCAAGACGAGATGGAGGAGCGTACCATCACCAATCGTAGGAAAAATCCCCAGCCTGGTCCCAAGAAAATATTGGGAAAGCACGGCGACCACAAACCCTGGTATCGACACACCCAGCGTTGCAAGAACCATTGACACCCTATCCTGCCATTTGCCAACCTTCAAAGCCGATAGAATCCCCAGGGGTATCCCGGTAAAAAGGCATAAGGTTATGGAAAAAGCGCCAAGCCTGGCAGAACTCGGAAAATGATCGGCAATAATGTCATTGACTTTTCTTCCCTGGTTCTTCATGGACATCCCGAAATCAAGCATCGCTATGCTTTTGACCTGCAGGATATATTGCTGCCCCAGCGGCTTGTCCAAACCGTATTTAGCCTTGATATTTTCAACAATGGCAGGCGGCAGCCTCTTTTCACTCGTGTATATTCCCCCGGGTATGGCATGCATTAAGAAAAAGGTGATTGTTATGACTACAAACAAAGTCAATAACGAGTATACAATTCTTACAAACGTAAAACGAAGCAAAAATAACACCCCTCCATGTAATTCATGCCGCCAAGTCTCCCCTTTTTGTTTCTGATAATGACATATTCCTAAAAAACCCGTTAGCCATCTATTGTCTATACTTATATACATTTGGCATTTCCTGTCATATATAGTTTAACAAGATTCTTTTAGGTTTTCAATGGTTTGCGCAAAATGTATAATTATGCATATTAATAGGATTTTACAGGATTACCTGTAAAAAAACAATTTGTTTTTCAAAAATCCCGGTGCTATAATAGGATAATATGTGAAGTCAAAGATGTGGAATAATCTTGTATAGATAAGAATATAGGTAATGAAATGGATAAACAATTGGGGTCAGGTGAAAACCCGGACAAAAAACCGGATAAAGGCAAGCTGGCATCCTATGCTCTTGTTATGCTTCCCGTAATATTTTGGGGCATATCCTTCATCAGTACGAAAGTGGTATTGCAGGAGATCCCTCCTGTTTCCATTGCTTTTTTCAGGCAGTTCATCGCCCTTGTGCCGCTGTTTATCTGGGTATTGGCCACAAAGACGTCTCTTCGCATCAAACCGGGGGATTTGTTGTTACTGGCGGGCTCCAGCTTTTTCGGCATCGTTCTTTATTTTGTCTTTGAAAATAACGGCCTGAGGTTTACCACCGCTTCAAGCGCATCGATGATCGTTGCTGCCGTACCGATATTTACGGTGATTACCGAGGCCTTGTTTTTTAAAATGAAAGTCAATCTGAAAATCATTCTGTGCATCCTGGTATCCATTGCAGGAGTTTATCTGGTAATATCGGTCAACGGCAAGCTTGACTTTTCTTCCGGTACTTTTCTGGGAAATATGCTTATCATGGGCGCAATGATCAGCTGGGTTGTCTATACGGTACTCAGCCGGGGATTGGGCAGCAGGTATGCCAGCCTGGTGATAACCGTTTATCAGACGGCTATCAGCAGTATCTTGTTCATTCCTTTCGTCATACCTGAAATCCAAAGCTGGAAGCCCGTTACGACGACTTCGCTTTTAAACCTCATCTATTTGGGCGTATTCTGCTCGGCTCTATCCTATTTCGCATTCCTGTATGCGATAAAAAGGCTGGGCCCCACTGTATCTTCGGCTTTTTTGAATCTTATACCGGTAGTTTCGGTGATCACCGGATTTCTGGTTCTGGATGAAAGGCTTGCTTTGGTCCAGTATTTCGGGATGGCGCTTATTCTGTTCAGCTTGTTCAGGCTAAGCAAAAGACCAGGAGAATAGGACATCCGATAAGCCTTAGGTGAACGAATCCGTCCCCATTTATCCTTTGGAGAATTCCTCCCTTATCCGTCTGCCCATTTCTTTCGTACCGACCAGCTTACAACCTTCGGATGCAATATCTCCCGTACGGTAACCCTTGTTAAGGACCCTTACTACTGCATTTTCGATCTCCTTTGAAGGCTGGTCAAGTTGAAGCGAATATTTCATCATCATTGCCGCTGAAAGTATCGTTGCAATAGGGTTTGCCCTGTCCTGTCCGGCAATGTCCGGAGCCGAGCCGTGGATCGGCTCATAAAGTCCCAGAGTTCCGCCGCCGAGGCTGGCTGAAGGCAGCATGCCAATGGAGCCTGTGATCATGGAGGCTTCATCGGAAAGGATATCGCCGAATAGGTTGGAGGTTACGATCACGTCAAACTGGTCCGGCTTTCTTACCAGCTGCATGGCGGCATTATCCACATACATATGGTTAAGAGCGACGTCAGGATATTCGGCGGAGAGCCTTATGACAACTTCTCTCCAAAGCCTTGAGCTTTCAAGGACGTTGGCTTTGTCCACCGATGTAACCAGCTTCCTTCTTTTCTTTGCAGCTTCAAAAGCAACTCTGGCGATTCTTTCTATTTCAGGTACGCTGTACTTCTCGGTATCAAAGGCGGCGTCACTTCCTATACGGCCTCTTTCGCCAAAATAGATTCCGCCCGTAAGCTCCCGGACGACCATGATGTCGATTCCGTCTTTGATGATTTCGGTTTTTAGCGGGGAGGCATCCTTCAAGGCTTCATAAATAATGGCCGGCCGGAGATTTGCAAAAAGTCCGAGCGCTGCACGGATACCCAGAAGTCCTGCTTCGGGACGGAGATTGCCGGGAAGGGTGTCCCATTTGGGGCCGCCTACGGCGCCAAGCAGCACCGCATCGCTTGTCTTGCAGCTTTCCACTGTTTCTTGGGGCAGCGGTACGCCGGTTGCATCGATGGCACAGCCGCCCATCAACTCCTCATTGAAAATAAATCCGTGACCATATTTCTGCCCTGCCAGTTTAACAAGCTCCAGCGTCTCGTCAATAACTTCCGGGCCAATTCCGTCGCCCTTTAGTACCGTTATCCTGTAGTCCATGTCTGTTCTCCTTCTCTTTAATCCGCCATGCCCGGGAATTATGCTTGCTTTCACAGGCGGACGGCCAATGGCCGCCCCTGCACTCCAGGATGCTAAAGCTGCTTTTTGATGTATCCGATCAAGCCGTCGGCGGCAATAATCTGCTGCATGAATTCGGGAAACGAAACTCCGCTGTATGTTTTGTTTTTCGTATTGTTGGTGATCACTCCCGTATCGAAGTCGATGCTCACGCTGTCACCATCGGAAATGTCTGCCGCCGCTTCCGGGCATTCGATGATAGGCAGTCCGATATTGATGGCGTTCCTGTAAAAAATCCTGGCAAAGGTTTCGGCAATGATGCATGAAATTCCGGAGGCTTTGATGGCAATGGGCGCATGCTCTCTTGACGAACCGCAGCCGAAGTTTTTGCCCGCAACCATGATATCGCCGCTCTTCACCTTTTTTAAAAAATCCTTGTCAAGGTCCTCCATACAGTGGCTGGCCAGTTCAGCAGGGTCCGAGGTGTTCAGGTACCTGGCAGGAATGATTACGTCTGTATCCACATTGTTGCCATATTTTATAACTTTTCCGTTTGCTTTCATTTTAAATGCATTCCTTTCTCATATATCCTCAGGTGAAGCTATTTTTCCGGCTACTGCGGAAGCTGCCGCTATTGCAGGGCTTGCCAGATAGACTTCGCTCTCGGGATGGCCCATTCTGCCTACAAAGTTCCTGTTTGTGGTCGCAACGGCTCTTTCACCTTTTGCCAGGATACCCATATGCCCTCCGAGGCATGGCCCGCAGGTAGGCGTACTAACTGCCGCACCGGAATCGATGAATGTATCGAAAAGGCCTTCGTTCATCGCCTGCTTCCAGATTTTCTGTGTCGCGGGTATGATGATACACCTTACATCGGGATGAACCTTGCGGCCTTTGAGAACAGCGGCGGCAACCCTCATATCCTCAATTCTCCCATTGGTGCAGGAGCCGATGATGACCTGGTCAATGGCAACATCGCCGACTTCATCGATGGTCCTGGTATTTTCAGGTAAGTGCGGGAACGCAACCGTAGACTTGATTTCACTTAGGTCTATTTCGTAGACCTCCGAATATTCCGCGTCGCTGTCCGCTTTATAAATTTTATAGGGCTTTGCCGAGTGCTCTTTTATATAGTCGAGGGTCTTTTCATCCACCTCGAAGATTCCGTTCTTTCCACCCGCCTCAATGGCCATGTTGGCCATCGACAGCCTGTCGTCCATTGACAGCTGGCTTAAGCCTTCGCCGGTGAATTCCATGGATTTGTACAAAGCTCCGTCTACTCCTATCCTGCCGATGATGTGGAGTATGACGTCCTTTCCGCTGACCCACTTCCGAAGCTTGCCCTTCAATACGAATTTAATCGCTTCAGGCACCTTGAACCAGGCTTCTCCCGTCGCCATGCCTGCCGCCATATCCGTGCTTCCTATGCCGGTGGAAAACGCCCCCAGCGCTCCATAGGTACAGGTATGCGAATCTGCGCCTATTACCACATCACCTGCAACCACCAGACCTTTTTCAGGGAGCAGCGCATGCTCCACACCCATCTGTCCGATTTCAAAATAATTGACGATGCCCATCTCCCTGGCAAATTCCTTTATGAATTTCACCTGTTCGGCGGATTTGATGTCTTTGTTGGGAGTAAAGTGATCCGGTACGATGGCTATTTTATTTTTATCAAAAACCCTGTCTACTCCGATTCTCCTAAATTCCTTGACTGCCACCGGAGTTGTTATGTCATTGCCCAGCACAAGATCCAGCTTTGCTTTGATCAGCTGTCCGGCTTTCACCTGATCAAGGCCCGCATGGTCGGCCAGTATTTTCTGAGTCATTGTCATTCCCATGTTTTTTCCTCCACTTCCATGTTGCCTTTTGTGAACGCATTTGCTTTGACCTATACTATTTTATGATAAATTATAAGGTTTAAGCAAACGGATTTCTTCCTGTTAATTGCCGTAAAAACACGGGATTATTCATGTTTTATGATGAAAGAAGCTCCCGGACAGCTATTGGATCGCACTCTTCCTGTACTGAAGCGGCGTTTGCCTGGCATATTTTTTAAACATTTCATTAAATCTTTGCTGATTTGAGAAGCCGACATTCAGGGCAATGTCGCTTATTTTTAGCTCTGTATCCGCCAGAAGCTCCTTTGCCCGCTCTATCCTGATCTTAAGCAGGTAGCTGATGGGGCTTAAGCCCGTCTCCTCCTTGAAAGCGCGCGCAAAGTAGCTGGGACTTAAAAATACAAACTTTGCAATATCCCCCAGGGATATTTCCCGTTCAAAGTTGTTGTGTATATAATTGATGGAAATGTTGATAAGCTCGCGCAATTTGGGGCTTTTGCTTTTTATGCTGTTCTCCCATTCCATTTTCAGAGCGCGGGATAAGAGGACAAACAGCTCCAGCACCAGCAAATGCTTTAAAAAATCGCTGCCGGGCTCGCTGCTTTCCCTTTCCCTCATGATTCTGTTCAGAATCACGATGATTTCGTTTTTCTGGCTGATCTTCAGGGAAATAAACGGACCGGTTTCCCTGCTGCTTACAAAATTCAGGAAATCCTCCAGGGGTACTTCGGAATATTCCCCGCTGATCCTGTTTTCGAATCGGAAGCTTAAAACGATGAAATCACAGCCGGCATCTGACTTTACGATAAATTTGTGCTGCTGCCTCGGCTTTATGATGATAATATCATTCGGGCCCAGGATCACGGGCTGGCCTGCAATTTCAAAAACGGAATTCCCCTTTTTCATATAAACCATTTCATAATGCTCATGCGTGTTTGGCTCCATGGACCAGCTGGGGTCATGGAACCTTTCGATGGTCTTGACGATGACCGGCATAAAGCTGGAAGTATTCAAAAGGCTTTCCCACGCTTTGGGCAGAAAAGTTTTATCCATTATCCCCTCCATGAACGGGTTCCCCGGTTATAACGACCTAATTCAAAGGAAATTTGTCGCCTCGTTATTTTCCCTATGCAAATTATATCGCTTTTCAGCGTTTTTGTCATTAAGAAAAAGAGAGCGAGGGGAGATGCGGACGCGCAATGCGCGCCCCTGCACTTTTCCTTTCGCTCAATACACCCCTATATGGAGGCAGAATGCATGCCCCTACACTTTTTTCTGAACTTCACTCTCCCCCCTCTTGTCCATCGATGGAAGCTCCATCAGGAATAACGCATAGCTCAAGCCTTCCGTTGCTTTTGGCATAAGCCAGAAAATCCGCCTGCTGGTCCGTTACCTCAAAGGAAACATATTGGGGCAGCGTAGTCCTGTCCCTGTTTTCCAGCAATTTCCCATTTGCGTCGATCAGAGCGGCTATCCTTATATTCTTAAGCTTCTGTACTCTGCTCGAGGCGATGTCCATGGTTTGCTCTGCAACTGCGACGTTACCCTCCGTTTTATTACCGGCGGAGGTTTGCGTATTGTTAGGGACAAACAGGATATCTACATTTTGATCTGTCATCAGCCACCATCCATTTGCCTGATCACCCCTGAATTCAACCGAATATAGCCTTTTGTTCCTGTCTTTTACCGCTATGCTCTCCATTCCTTCATAGCCCAGCTTAGCTGCAAGGACCATTTCTCCTGCTTCAATATCCATGGCAGCCCTTTTTCCCACCACCTCCCCGATATTTCTCAGGGACAAGCGGTGCACCATACCAATACCTATTTTTTTTACTTCCAGCATTTCTGCCGTTATCTCGCTATTTTCCGCTATCCTGACTTTTGTAAACACCACTTCCGATACCGGTTCATAATTTGATGCGCCTTTTACAACGGCTATTTCAATTATTACCAGAATCACTACGAGCAGAAAAGCCGCCAGGACAGTCCCATATCGTCTCATAAAACTGTTACGCCTCCTCAACCACTACAGCGTTAGTACTGAATTTTCCTTACAGAATAACACGTTGAAACGTTTTTGTTCTTCTGCAAGGTGCATAAATGCTGATAATAAATGAAATTAACGCTGTAGTATTAATTATTCACCGGTATATCGGAATCCACATGCACCTCCAGTTCGACATACTGCCTTCCAAGAGCGCTTAGTACCAGCTGCCTGTAAAGGGAAGGCCTCACCGGTACGACGACGACGCTGTGAACAGACGGTCCGGTTATAGTAAGCCCTAGCGGACATGAGCCTGGAAATACATCCGAATAAATGACAAGGGATCTGATGCTAACCGTATCTTCGGCAAGGGACCCCGACAGCGGCTTTAAATCTTCATCCAGTTTCAGATTCAGAGCCAGCAGCCGTCGGTAGATCTCCTCCGCCCTGTTCCCGTCCACATCGACGTCGACCTTGCCAAGCCCGGCTGTGTCCAGTGCATTGTAAACAGATATGTTGGTCATATCAACAGCATCTTTTATGATTTGCGCCTTGTTAAGCAGCAAATATTTCTCCATCAGGATGGAAAACACAGGGAGAATTACAAATACCACAATTGCGGCAAAAATCACTACATCCGTTACTGCGCTGCCTTTCCGGCAATCAAACCCGCGCATCAGTTAACTACTTTCCTGGACAGGCTGGATTTATTATACACCATCCTCTGAATTTGTACATTCCGGACGAAGAGCATGGTAAGCCTGCTATATTCATATTGAGCCTCGACTCTGAGATTCAACAGCTCTCCCTGTTTTGCGTTCTGTGTTCCCGAAGTCGAAATATTTGTAAACCCCCTTTCCTGCAGTTCGCTCACAAGCTCCTGCCTGTCGTATTCCTTTAGGCCTCCTGCCGTTTCCATCTGCAGGAGGGCTTTACGGCAAAGAATATTCATGTCGCTCTTCATGGAAAGCGGCAGAAAAAACTCCACCGAAAATACCAGCATTGCCGCAATGATTACCAGTATTATTCCTGTTACGATCACTCTTGTCGGCATAATTCAACTCGTAGGAAATATTTTTCCCATTACATCAACGCTCCACCAGCTTGTAAGCTTACCCATTACGGTAGTTGCAAACCCCTTTAATCCCGGGATGATAATAAAGGCCGCCAGGATCAGGGCAGCTGCGATCCCCAGCAATTCGTTCATCCCAAAGCCATCGTGTCTCTTCAGTTTCGCCCTGATACAGGCTATTCTCTTTCCGATTTTCATTCATAACCTCCTTTTGGCTTTACTTGCCAAGCCTTAATTAACAAAAATTTTACCAACCGCCGTTGTCATGTCATTGAACAGCGGTACAACGATCATGATCACAACAATTACAGTAAACATGGCAACGGCAAGAAGGCTTCTTGTTTTACAACTGTCTGTCTCTGCCTGAATGTAGTTGAAATATTTCTTGAACATTACATCCTCCTGTCTGGCCAGCAATTCCTGATTATCTCCTGTCTCTATTCCTTGTTTCAGGGCGACGCACAGGGTTTCCGCCTCATGGATATCAATGCTTCCCCTGAAATCTTCCAGCGCCCTGTCAATATCCATGGTCAGCTCATAGCTTGCCGCAAGTCTGATAAGAACAGACCTGAGCTGCCTGTCGTCAATCACCTCATATACCGTCTTAACGGCATCCGTGACCTTAACGCCCGACGATATCTGATTATGCAGGTATTTGTAAATTTTATAGATATACTTCTGGAATTTTAGATTGATCTTCCGTCTTTTACCGCCTACGATGAGCTCTAAAATAACCACGAGGAATACCGCCAGCAATGCCGGGCGCAAAATGTCCGGATAATTGAACAACACTGCCGTCAGAAAAAGCCAAAACGTCAAAACATACTTGAGAAACAAATATACAGATGCCGCATATTCACCGGAATACCCTGCCTTTTTCATTTTTGCCTTTGCCCTGAGATAAAAGCCTGCTTTTTTATCCCTCCCTTCGTAATCCTTTATCGTCTTGCTTACAAGATACATGCATTTGTTGTAAAGCGAAAAGTTTTTTATCCGGCTTCCCAGAGCCTCCATCAAGCGGTTTTGCGATAACAGCTCCAGCTTTTTAGCCAGGTAAGCCGCCGGATAGATACTGACAAATACCAGGAATGCTGTCAAAAGCGTGTGCTGCCGTATAAAATCCAAAACTTCATTCATATCTCAATCTTCCCATTCCCGATTGCCGAAGCGATAACCCATCCGGATTTTTACCCCGATCTCCAAGAGCGGAAGCCGATGGGAACTTTGCAGCTTCTCCGCAATCAATGATTAAACTTCATTATACCGAAGGACATATAAAACCCAGCCGCATATAGAATGCTGAAGAAAGTAAGCAAAGCCTTGCCCTGAAGCGTATAAAAATAAAAGTGCTCGATCTGCGGGTTTGCTTTAATAAAAAAGTAGGCTGTAAACAGGACCGCAAACATGACAAAGTAAGTCAGCATCCTGTCTCTGTAAGTTGAGATTTTTCGCCGGTTGTATTCTTCCTCTATCTTGTAAAACTGGTTTTCCAGATTGTTTAAAAGCTTTATAATATCGCCTCTGTGCCGGATATTCTGTTTTACGTTTACAATAAAATCCCGGAATTGTACATTGTCCACTTTCATTTGCAGCATGTCCAGGGCTTCTGTCGGCTCTATGCCCCGCTTTACCTGGATGACCATATCTCTGATGAAGCTTCTGAGCGGTTCTCCTATCCCGGAATCCACACATTTTTCAAAGGCATAGAATAAGTCCTCTCTTACCGAGCACCACCGGTTCAGAATGGAAATAAATTCAGCAAGCCTTCTGCGGACGGTCTCCGAATTGTACCGCGCCATCAGGTCCAGCAGGAATACCGGAATGAAGGCGAATAACAGACTTATCACAACAGCGGACGGCAGAAATGCCAGAACATTGTATATAGGCTTTACTGCCAGGGCAAATGTGCAGATCATCAGCAGTATGAGGGTATTGAAATTGATGAAGGGCAAGTAATGCCTTATATTGGATTTGTCTATGAGCAGCAATTCCACCCGCTCCATCAGGTTCATTTTAACAGCGGTTGACCTGGTGTATCTTTTTACCTCCCTGGAAAGCATTTTCCCCGAATACGCCTTGCCAAGCCTTCCAAGGGCCGAATCAACCGTTTTCCTGACATCCGCGCTTCGAAAGGCCGATATGGCCAAAACAATATCTGATGCCAGCAGCAGCAAAGAAATAGAAACCAGCAGCAAAATACGAAACCGCCTTTCTCCGATATAGTAATTTTAGAGTGTTTCCCCTCTCCTCATTCAAAAGGGGATATTCCCTCCTTTTACGGATTACCCTAAGCTCAGAAGGTGTGTCCCCTCTCCTTTAAAAACCACAGTATAGTCGAATGTATCTTTTTCTCCATTATATCCATTGACTTTTAAGACATCGGACACTTTGAAACCCCTAAGATAAAATACATAATCAATACTTCTTGCCATCATTTCCTTAATGACTTTCTCACTTTCGCCGATACCTGCTCCCTTACTCAGGGTCAAGAGCCTGCCCAAGGCATCCTCCGCACTTTCGGCATGCGTTGTGGCCAGAGCCTTATGTCCGGTATACGCAGCCTTTACAAATTCCCAGGCTTCATCTCCTGTAATCTCCCCTACGCAATATGTATCCAGAGACATGGTCAGACCATCCCGGACCAAATCTCTCAGGCTCACCGGCCTTCCGCCTTCATTTTGCTTTTTGATTCTTTGCTCGATGCAGCACGGCTTGTCCGGGTAGATTTCCGCATCTGATTCTACGATGAGCACCCGCTCCATCTCAGGCAGGATGTTGATAAAAGCTCTCAAAAGGGTAGTTTTGCCGGCAGCGCCTTTTCCACAGAACAGGATGGAGGAATCCGACATAGCCAACCTCCGGAGAAGATCTGCCAGTTCATTGTCGATCATGCCAAGGTCTACGAGGTCCCGGATTTTATAGCTGTTTTTCCTGTGTTTTCTTATGCTGATGGCAGGACCGGCGATATTCCTTGGCTTTATTGACACATTGATCCGAAGCCTCCGGTTTTCATCCGTCACTCTGCAGTGGCTGTCATTCTCATTCAAGATTCCCCTGTTTCTTACTGCTATCAATTTACAGTAAGTGTCGAATATTTTCTCGTTTCCGAAGCTTACGGGGATCCTGCTGCGTATGCCGTTTCTTTTAATGACAAACTCGTTGTACTTCGTTCCGTCGATATCGGTTATGTCCTCATCCTCAATGTACCGCTGCAGTTCTCCATAACCAAACATGAAATCAAATACTTTCCCTATCAGTTCTTCCCTGTAAATTCCATAATGGTATTTATGCCTGTCCATATCTTTTATCACGGCCGTTTCCAGAACAGACCTGTCAATCGTCCCGCCGGCCACATCCGCAACCAATCCCGGCGAGTCCTTAAGCATGTCGAAAGTGATGCTGGAGACGACCGTATTTATATCGCTGCTGTGAAACCCTTCATTTATTTTATTTACAACAAGAAGTCTGTGGTGTGTCTTAATTATAGGCATTCTTGCCTCCTTATTCCCGTTGAAGCTCAGGCGGACTTTGCCCTGGCTAAGTGCCTCAATAAGATACTTTTAAGCCATTCAAGAAATTTTCCGATAAGGCCTGCCTCCCGCGTTATATTGAAGAATCCTAGTATTTTTTCATATTCGTTCATGATGTTCCTTTCCATTCTGGCAGCATAGGCAGCCTTCAAATTGCTATAAACCCTTCTTTTGCTGCTGTAGGATACCTTACCGATAAAATTCTTTTGTGTAGCTTCACCAAAAACATTTGTGCTGAGATTGGTTTTCGGATCATATTCAAACGCCACAAATTTGGTTTTCTCAAGCGGGATCTGCTGTTTCTCCTTCAGAAAAGCCAGGTAATTATTGATTTCCCTCAGCTTATCCAGATCGGCCCTGATTGCCGCGATGTTATAGTCGGACCTGGCCAGTGATATCACTGTGAAGGAATCATAAATAGATTTGTTCACCAGCAGAATGGTCAGGTCAAAGCCGATATATGCTTTTTCAATGAGCTTGATAAGGCTCTCGTCGTTGTAATACTCGTAATTCTCTATTTTATAATTGCCGGTAAGCACAAAAAGGTTTTTTGTATCCTTCCGCTTCAGTGCGGCTTCGGTAATCAGGTCGGGAGACAGAAAATTCTTTTCCGCCGCATCAATAACAATGTCCAATCCGGATTTTAAAAGCTCGCCGTCAGTTATAAACCTGCCGGGGTATTTCTTGAGGTTCAGGCACAAATCGGCTTTTGGCGAAAGCAGGTCCAGATCAATGAGCAGCACATTGTAATTTGATGCTCTGGCAGCCTGGTAAGCCAGCTCACAGCCGAATTCAACATTGTCCCATACGGTTATCACCAACTTTTTAAAAGCTTTGTGTCCCGCGTCCGCTTCATTGGCATGAAAGTATTCAGGTTTGCTTCCGATATCCTCCGGCTTTTCCTTGTCGGTACATTCAATATCCGCTAACAGTTCTCTTGCCGATTGATAGCGTTCTATAGGATTCTTTCTCGTACACCTTTCTATAATTTTTTCAATCGACGATGAAAGAGCCCGATTGTAAGCTCTAACAGGTTTGAACTCATAGGGTGGATCATTGGGGCTTTTCCCTGTAAGAAGCTGGTACAATGTAACACCAAGGCTGTATATGTCCGTTGCCACGCTTGTCTGCCCGGAGCCGTATTGTTCAGGCGCAGCATAACCGCGGGTGCCGATATATACCGTGTCATTCGGCGAGTCGCTTTTATATTCCCTTGCTATGCCAAAGTCAATTAGCTTAAGTTTTCCGGATTTCATCAGAATTATGTTTGAGGGCTTCATGTCCCTGTATATAATAGGGTTGGGCGAATATTCATGAAGATAGCTCAGAACTCCACACAGCTGTTTTGCCCACTCCAGCACAACCGCCTCCGGTAGCGCTCCTGTTTCTGCAAGCTTTTCCTCAAGAGACACCCCTTCTATATAGTCCACCACCACATAAACGCATTCTTCATTCTCAATAATGTCAAAAACTCTTGGAAGTGCGGGATGTTCCAGTCTTTTCAATAAATTTGGCTCCGCAAGGAAATCGATTTTCATTTCGTTCTTTTTGCTTATTTCCTTGATCGCCCACAATGTTCCCAGCTTTATATTCTCTGCCAGGTATACTCTGCTCATTCCGCCCTCTCCAAGGGTTTTGACTATCCTATACCGGTCCTTTAAGATATTACTGTTATCCATCAATAAGTCCTTCTTTAAAACATAATATTGTAATATTTCATATTTTTCCTTTTCATGCAGATATTCTTAATTCTATTACATATTTTACCACATAATTTTAGCAATTACTATACTTTTTTGTAAAATTTTATAAATTTTTTGATGATTTGGTTATTTCTGTGAAATAGGATTGAGTCCAAAAAACACGGACACATGATACTCGCCCATGCATCATGGGATACCAGCATGTACCGGTCCAGGATGCATGGGCGAACAGACGACTTAAGTATCGGCATCCCAATTTGCAGGGATTACCCATTGGCTGATTTCTTTTTCGAGACAGCTCCTTTCGATTTAGAAATCTACACCCTCCAGGTTAAAATCAGGTATATACTCCTCAGAAGCGGATTCTCTTTCCTGAACATAGCCGTTTTTAAAGCCCAGCTTGTAGAATTTCCCCAGCACCTTTTCATATTCCCATGCCGTTATCCGCCTGTTCAATTCCGGATGCATACATGCCTTATGATATGGCGTATACTGGCTCATCAAGCTTAGATGGATATCCTCAGGCATATTTGCGTTTATCCATTCAAGCAATTTTACCGATTCGCCGGAATGTCCGGGCAGTATTAAATGCCTTATGATCATACCCCTTTTCATTATCCCATCTTCATCAAAGATGGCAGGGCCTGTCTGTCTATACATTTCCGGAAGGGCTTTCGAAGCGGTTTCAAAATAATCCTCCGCTCCGGAGTATTTCAACGATACCCCCGAACTGAAATATTTAAGGTCCGGAAGATATACATTAACCATCCCTTCCATCATTGTAAGGCTGTCCAGGCTGTCATACCCGTTGGAATTGTATACTACCGGGATTTCCAAAGTCCCGGCAAGCTTTAAAGCCAGGCTTATCTGCCTTACAAAATGCGAAGGGGTAACAAGATTAATATTATGGGATCCTTTTTCCTGCAGCTTTTGAAAGATTTCAGACAACTTTTCAATCGATATCTCGCTGCCAAAATTTTCATGACTTATCCGATAATTCTGGCAGTAAACACACTTTAAATTGCAGCCTGAGAAAAAAACCGTTCCGGAACCTCGGCTGCCGCTTATACACGGCTCCTCCCACGGATGCAGGAAAGCCTTTGCCACAACCGGGAGTTCTCCCGTTCCGCAAAAACCATCCGCCGATTGCCTGTCGGCATTGCATTTTCTCGGGCAACTGCTGCATACCATGATCATTCTCTCCTTATGGCCGGCAACCGGCCTTATAGATTTGTAATTAAATTAAAACTTTACAACGTATGTAAATAAAAATATAATAGAATTATATCATACTATGCTGATGCATCTTGTACAGAGATTTACAAATCGTATAAAGCACGGAGGAAAAATCAATGAGAATCAGTGGTGTGACTTATAGTGCACGTAAGACCCATAAAGCCAGAAACACGATTTTAGCTGCGATTATCCTTCTGCTGTTGATTGTTCTGACGGTTGTAATCATATCCGCCTATAGCGGCTGGAAGCTTCTTCATCCGGCTAAGATTAACATTGAAGCCTTCTCTTCCAACATTGTCCCCGAATACAGGGATATCAGCTTTAGAGGCACCGACAAAAACATCCTTCTGAAGGGCTGGTTCTTCCAGTTGAAAAGCAGTGACAAAACCGTGGTTTTGGCGCATTCATACGGTAAGAACCGTCTGGAATTCGGCGATAAGTCCATCAATATGATAAAAAGCTTTCTGGATAAGGGATACAATGTATTTACCTTCGATTTCAGAAATTCGGGACAGTCAAACGGCAAGTACACTACCCTGGGATCTTATGAAAAGGACGACCTGGTTGCAGCGGTTGAATATGTTAAACAGCAAGGCTCCAAACATGTTATTTTGATGGGATTTTCCACCGGAGCCGCTGCCAGCATTCTTGCAGCAGGGGAGGAAGGAGCGGAGGCAGTTATTGCCGACAGTCCCTATGCCAATCTGGAGGATTACCTGAAAGGCAATTTGAACAAATGGGTGCACTTACCAGCCTTTCCGTTTAATAATACCATTCTTTATGCCATGAAGGTCATGTCCGGTATGGAAACCGGCAACGCTGATCCTGTAAAGGCTTTGAGCGGATTGTCATCCTGCCGCCTTCTCTTTATCCATGGCAAAGGCGACGATATCATTCCGGTGGAGAACAGCAGAGTGCTGAATGCTTTATATGCGGAAGCTGCCCCGGGTATGAGTGAACTGTGGGAAACTGATGATACGGGCAATGCAACCAGTTATTTAAAAGATCCTGATGAGTATATGAATAAGATTTTTGAGTTTCTTGAGAAATAGAAGAGAAATGATGGCTTAGGTATGGGATAAAATAAAGCCCTGTCAGGATTGTTCCCGACAAGGCTTATTTTAATTTTTTGGTTTCATTTTTTCTTGTCAATGAAATAGGAAGACGTATTCATGGGTTTTGAAGCATATGCATTGTTGGCTCTTTTGCCCTGGTTTATTTTCTTGACTTCACTGCCAAGGGCACCTAACAATTCCTTGCTCTTTTCATTGTTGGTCTTTTCCATTTCACTGATTTCCGTGATTATTTTCAAGATTCCCGCCGTTATCTCCTTTAAAAGCTTTGCACCCTCCAACCCTGCTGCATTAAGCTCATCAAGGCTGCTTATTTTCAAGGTGGTTTTCAACCTGACAAAATAAACGTTGAATTCATCATCCAGCTTATTAATATCCTCAATAACACGCTGTTTTTCATCAATCAGTTTTTGCAGCTTCTCAATGGAATCCTCGCTTATCTGTGAAGATTGGGCCTGGGTCAAAGATAGAATAGACCGAAGCAACACATGCTTTTTCTTAAGTACGTCTATGAGTCTCTCTATATACTTCTCAGGTGTTGTGTCAATATTCGCCGCCATGATTACCACCGATCTTTATTTTGCAATTTGCTCAGCCGGAGGATTCCGTTGTTTCGCCAGTTTCATCGCCTGCTGCCAGGTATCGCGGAGCTCTTTTGCAAGGCCCAGTACATCCTCCAGCATGGCTTTGTCCTTTTTAAGATTTGCTTCGACCAAATGCCTGTACATGAAGTCATAAAGCAGATCCAGGGTTTCAGATACTTCATACTTCATATCAAGCGTGGCTTGGAAATTCTTAACGATGTCCTGGGCACGAATAATGCTGTTATTGGCTTTTTCCATATCTTTTTCATCAAGCGCCGCCTGCGACTGCATAATAAACTTCACAAGGCCGTTATACAGCATTAGAGTGAGTTCTTCCGGCGTAGAAGTAAAAACGGAATTCTGCTTATATTGATTATATGCTTTATTTAGTGCCATACCATAATCCTCCAATACAAATATAAAATAATAGTTAATAAATAATAAAACGCTATTCTGCGATCAACCGCCACTGTTGAATTGTGATGCAAGCCAGCTGCTCTGGGCGTTCATCCTGGAAATTGCCGATTCCATCGCCGTAAATTTTGCATAATATCTTTCCTCTTTATCCGTCAACCTATCCAAAAGGCTTGCTATGTCTTTATCATAGTCGTCGATTTCATCATAGATCAAGTTTTCGAATTCTGTCCTATCCCCTGCTATACCTGCTTTTTGCAGCAATTTGCCTTTCCCGCCGATGGTCCTTATATTGTCCTCAAGAATATCCGACAGCCTGTTTGCAAGGCCCTCTTCCTTATAGCGCTGGGAACGCTGCTCGGTCGTAAGCGAATCGCTGTAGTCAATGCTCGACTTCTTCGAAAATAAGTCCGCGACTGCTTCCGGATCATTGCTTATAGCTGCCTTCAGCTTGGCTTCGTCAATTTTAAGCTTGCCCTGCTCCGTATAAGCACCAGTCGTAATCCCAATGGCAGGCAGGCTTTTTGCGATGCCGTCTATGCTATCGGTCAGTGCCTTCCTCATGCTGTAGACAATATCCTGCAACAGCCCGTCATTCCTCATTAGCCCGGTCTTAGCCTGCTCTTCCCATTTCTTGATATCTTCCGCTTCCATATCCGCCTTTTGTTCGTCAGTCAGCGGCTGATAGTCCCTGTCGTACTTTTCACCTAATTTTGAATTTATGGTTGAAATAATATCATTGTATTTGTCAACAAAACTTTTAATATTATTGTATATACCTTCCGTGTCCAGTGCCAGGGAAACCGTTTCGCTTTGGGTGGCAGGATCCGTATGGGCTTTTAGGAGATTATAGGTTACGCCGTTTACAGTAAACGAGTTGCTGCTCCTCGTTAAAGTTTGCTCGTCGATTTTAACGACTGCATCGCTTCCGTGGGAGGTTGTAGCACTCCCCGTATTTATTCCTGACGCTCCGCCGGTACCAAAAAAGGAGCCCTCCTGTGCGGCGTCAATAATAATGTTATCTCCGTAACCCAGCTGTTTTGATGTAATAACAAACTGATCCGTTGTTTCATCATATTTTATGTTAACCTTCGCATCGGCATCAGAGTTAATCGTATTCATCATGCTGGACAAAGAAACCGATTTGTCAAAAGTAAATTCCACGGAATTAATTTTAAATTTCAGCTTACCCTCGGCATTAAACGTCAAATCCGATGCAAATGCACTTTTAAGTGTATCCAGCGACTGATAGATGTTCAGCCTGTTTGACGCACCGGCGCTAAATCCAAGCTTATCCAGTGCATCCCCGCCTTGCAGCGTTATTTTACTAGCCCCGCCGGCACTTTCAAAATTAATTTTTTGTGTATCGCCATCATAGCTTACATTGATTTTTCCTGCACCGAAAGCGTTATCGATAAGTGCCTGGAGACCTGTTGACGCTTTGGAAACAATATCGCTTTCTGCAGGATCCCCTTCGGTAAAGCTGTAATTGTCCAGGGTTATCTCCCTGGTCACGCCATCCAATGTGATCAGCAGCTTTTTACCGGACAGATTATAATCGCTTATTGCGTTCCCTTGCAAAGGATCCGTCACTCCACCGCTGCTTTCAGCCTTCCCTGCAGTAGCAAGTTTAATCACCGATATCTTGTGCGAACCCGCCACTGACTCTGAATTCCCGGTCACAGTGACGATTTTGTCATCCGAAGAAGTTCCGACATATTTCTTGTAGCTTGATTGCGACAGCATATTGGTGGACGGCTTGAGTACATTAAAAAAGTCATCCTTTAAACCCCTCAAAAGATTTGTTATGTTCCTGTAATCATCCCTTTTCCACTCGGCAAGCTGTCTCTTCTGATAAAGCTTGTCCAAAGGCATTTTTTCAACGCTCATCAACTGCTTGACAATGGTATCGGTATCAAGGCCGCTGCCTCCCAACCCGGTCAAACGGAGTCTATTAGAAGAATACGCATTAATATAATTTACAGCCATTTTCACTACCTTCTTTCATCAACGATCAAACCGGCCATTTCCCACAGATTTGCCACCAGATCCAATATTTTTTCCGGCGGTATTTCTCTGATGACCTGGTTTGTTTCCGAATCAAGTACTTTTACCATGATTTCCTTGGTTTTTTCATGAATGGAAATTTTAAAGTGCCTGTTTGCCCACGAAATAGCCTTGTTGGCCCTTTCGATCGCTTCCATCACCACTTTTTCAGATATGGGAAGCTCATTTCTTTCAAAGGTGGAAAGCTGTGAAAGATTTTTGCCCTCCACCAGATCCGTTTTGTCTTTTGGCCTGGCCTGAACTTCCCTGGCGGAAACATCAGGCTTGCTGTACTCAGCTGTTGAGAAATTCGAAGCATCCGTGCCGTCAATTCTCATAAAAAATCCCTCCGTGAAAATATTACACTATGTATATCGGATGATATTTTGTATAACTTTACTAAGAAATGTTTTTCTATTGCCTTAATATTTGAATCGGCAGCAGGCATTTATTTCAATTGCAGAGCGCAAGGCTATACGATCCGAAGTACCCTCGACCTTCTGATCGCACAGACAGCGATTGAAAATAATCTTTATCTTTTACATGACGACAGGGATTTTTCAACGATGGCCAAAGTAGAAAAGAATCTTAAGGAATATGACCTTTCAGCATAGGATATGCGGGTTTAAAAGGGCAGCCAGTTCATTACGGTAAGCTTTTGCTGCGGGTATAAGATGAATATCCAGCAAATTGACCATTGAAAGCATGTCCCCTGCCTTAAACGCATAGTTAAAAGTAATCAGTCCCTTTGCAACCTCTTCCTCAAGTTCATGTATACTTTTCATCAGCTTTCCCTCAAGGATTCTATAGGCTTTGCAAAGCTGTATAAAAGCTTCGATAAAATCGAAAAACAAATACATGGGGACTCCGTCCGAATCGCTTTTCAGTTTCGCTTCAAGATATTCCAAAGACTCTATCCCAGTATCCGTCAGCATTATCATCTGCCGCATTGTGTCATAATATCTTTCCATCCCGGATCACTCAATTCTTTATCAATATTGCCATATAGGCCATGGTGTTGAAACCGTTCAGCCTCATCAGTTCGGCAATCCCATGAAGGTACTGCTGGTTGTGTTCCACTGTCTTTGCAAAGGATTGCACCAGCTTGATAACCAGTTCTACCGTCAATCCTTTATGGAAACCGGCCATTCCAATCAAGTGCATTTTGATCAGTGCATAGTGCAATACGAACATCATATAAGAGTCGAATATAGCCTTCTCTCCGGTAAACGGAAAAAGGTTTTTGTATACATAATTTACAAGATAATTTTCAAGGATATACTCATGCTGGTTCATAAATGGCTCATAGTATTCCTTGCAGGCTTCCTGATACCTTTGCCCTATTTCCTCCACTTTTGCCCCGGCAACATATTGAATCCCGTTAAGAAACTCAGCAAAGCACTCAATATAGCGTTTGCTGGTTACATTCATCGAATACCGCTTATCGGCTATCTCTTTCAATAGCTCCATTTGAATCGTATACTCGACCGGAATTGCCGATATGCCGTCCTGAAAGGACCCTTCCTCCATAATATTTGTATAGGATGCGATCAATATGGGAATCTCATCAATTTTTTTGTCTGAAACAAGTTGTTGGAGCTTTTGAAAAAACATCCCTAAAAAGATCAGACGCTCCCATAGTAAGTATGTTCTATTTTGTAGCACGGTGATGGTGAAGATACGGAGCTCCCACAAAAATTTTTGAGGTTTAAGGTTTAACTTCAAATCATGTGTGTTTATCGTTGCTTTAATGATATTTCTGCTGTTGGCCGGTTCTTCCGCCTCGTCAAACTCTATCCCTTCGGGATTCAAAAGAGCAAGCCTGGCCGCTTCGGGACAGGACATGGTGGCAGAACGCTCAAGCATTTCGTTTATGATGTTCACGGTTCTCGGGTAAGTAGTGCAAACATCTGACAGGTAATCCTCTCCACGCTTAACCTGTATACGGCAAAGCATCCCTTCATCTAAAAAAGGGCATCCCGTATTCTCAAGAAGCTTCACTTTTGCATAATTTGCTGCCTCATGATTTGCAGCCCTGTTTCTTTTAACATATTGATCAAAAAGAGGTGCCAACTCTGCATCACGGACCCTCTGATATTTTTTATAGGTCTCGTGGTCTATATCCACCCTCCAGCCGACACAGCAGCTGTCTTCGCAAGCAGAACCGATACATTTGAAGCTTTGCATATATTGCGGTACAAGAATGGGACGTTTCTTTTCAGCCATAAACACCTCAAAAATAATATGATACTAAGAATATCGGCAAATGCTTTGAAAAATTAATAAAAATATAAAAGAAAGAGCCGGAGGGCGAACCCTCCAGCTCCTTTTGAACTGTATTAGGATAATTATTACCTGAGTAACTGCAGTACGCCCTGCGGCTGCTGATTAGCCTGTGCCAGCATTGCCTGAGCTGCCTGGGAAAGGATATTGTTCTTGGTGAACTCCATCATTTCCTTGGCCATATCAACGTCACGGATACGGGATTCAGCTGCTGTCAGGTTCTCGCTGGAAGTGCCCAGGTTATTGATAGTGTGTTCTAAGCGGTTTTGATAGGCACCCATTTTAGAACGCTCGGCAGATACTATTTCAATGGCATCGTTTATTGTCTTAATAGCTGCAGTTGCGCTCTCGTGATTGGATACATCAAGAGCGGATTCTCTTGTAACATTGTCGGTACCGTTAGTCACAGTATTTGAACTGAGATATCCCTCCGTACCGGCAGCTGCTGTAATGCCCAACGCTATCGAACGCATATCATTAATTTCAATGGTCATGCTCTGCCCTTTATTGGCACCAACTTGGAAAGTGGCCCTGAATTCGGCTTGAATACCTCCATCAACAGTGGCAATATTGTTGCCCGCTACCCCGCCAACTGCAGCAGTTACTTTTAAATCGCCACTAGCGTCGGACAATACAACACCGTCAATTTTAGCCTGTTTTACAATAGCAGCGGTTAAAGCGGCTTTTGTAGTAATTCCTGCTATATTGATGCCCTGAGCATTACCGGTATATACCCCTTTGTTTGCATCATAGAATTCGATGGATACACCATTGATGGTCATACCTTTACCTTCTAAACCAGCAGTAACAGCAGCATCAGAAGGCATTGTCAAAGTTTTAGAGGCAGCTATGGCGGCAGTCGTTATACCTGTGTCTGCTAAACCTGCTGTTCCACCACCAGTAATATCCGTTCCACCTTGTGCAGAAGCTCCGATAACACCCGCCGCTCCTTCAAACTTGCCGCCCTTAACCGCCGATACCGTTATATCATCACCGGAACCGGACACTACATATTGACCCTTTAACTCAGCGTTTTCGTCAATCATTTGTTGTAAAGCGGATCTTACGTCAGCAGCGGTTTGACCTGCGGTTTGAGCAGGAGTAGTGCTAATATTAACATAGGCGTTATTGGCAGTAACATTATAGGCCTTATTATTAGCATAACCACCAGCACCGCTAGCTGCAAAATTAACTGTCAGTTCCTGACCGTTTAACGTGAACTTAACTGTTGAAGTAGCATCAGCCGCAGTTCCCACTGTTACTGTCTGGGTAGCTTCGGTTGTAGTCCTTTCCGCTCCACCCGTAAGATTGCCAAGTGAAGAAGCAGCGATTCCTATTCCCTCCAGTTTAACCCCGCCATCACCTTTTAAAAGAGCTTGGGTGTTAAATTCGGTGGTATTGCCGATCCTGTTGATTTCGGAAGACAGCTGGTTGATTTCCTTCTGAATCTCACCACGGTCAATACCGACGTTGGTGTCATTAGCCGCCTGGTTGGCGAGCTCTCTCATCCTCTGAAGTATGGACTGAGTTTCATTCAACGCGCCTTCAGCCGTCTGAATCATCGAGATGCCGTCCTGAGCGTTTCTTGAAGCCTGATCCAGGCCCCTGATCTGCGCTCTCATCTTTTCACTGATAGCAAGGCCGGCAGCGTCGTCGCCCGCACGGTTGATGCGGAGACCCGATGACAGTTTTTCAAGAGATTTCGATCCGTTTGCACTGTTGGCTGTCAATTGACGATAGGTGTTAAGAGATGCGATATTGTGATTGATTCTCATAAAATAACCTCCATGTGTTTTATATTCAGGCGAACTTCCATTTTCGCCCATCATTTATTTATATAATAAGCATCACAGCTCCTAGGCTGCCATGAAGCTTAAAATACCTGAATACTAAAACAAGCCAATTCCTATGGCTGCTTCCCGGTGTCCTACCGGCTGCAGCCACGCGAATTGGCTCGTCCCTGAAATATGTTATCCTTTATACTTTTTTTACTTGCTCCTGTTCATACAACTCGCCCCGCATCACCTTTACTTCTCTTGGGGCATCGATTGCAAGTCTGAGGTCTCCTTCCTCGCTCCTGATCACTTTAACTTTTATATCGTCATTGATCATTATGTATTCACCTGGCTTCCTGCCGATAACAAGCATCTTGACTCCTCCATGAACCAGCGGTTTATCCTAATCATTACATATCTTTAATTATCTTACATCCCATGTTAAGGTTTTTCCCTATACTTTTAACGCAAATAAAAAAACGAGTTGAAAACCATCCGACATCCCCCTGTGTCCTACAAGGTGTCCGACAAATCAACTCGTCCCTGATTTTTTAGCAGAACTTGTCTGCATTTTATTCCTGTTATGTTTTATATATCGGCAGTATAAATATAGTACTTAACAGCTTTTTTTCAAATAATAAAAAAAGCCGGAGAAATAAATCCCCGGCTCGTCACCTGTTTTGCAAAAATTACCTGAGTAATTGCAGTACTCCCTGAGGCTGCTGATTTGCCTGAGCCAGCATGGCCTGGGCTGCCTGTGAAAGGATGTTGTTCTTGGTGAACTCCATCATTTCCTTGGCCATATCAACGTCACGGATACGGGATTCGGATGCAGTCAGGTTTTCAGATGATGTACCTAAGTTGTTGATCGTATGTTCAAGCCTGTTCTGGAAAGCACCAAGCTGGGATCTCTGAGCAGAAGCTGCTTCAATTGCATCATTGATTACACTGATCGCTGCTGTTGCCTTATCGTGGCTGGATACATCAAGGGCATATTCAACTGCTTCGTTGGAAGTTCCATCAGAAACATTTGCTACAGTTACATATTTTGCAACAGTACCATTGCTGGCTGTTACAGTAGCATTCGCATCAATTCCTGTGATCTTCAGCGCTGCGGAACGCATGTCGCTAATGGTTACAGTCATACTTTGTGCGGTATTGGCCCCTACCTGAAGTTTCGCACTAAATCCAGCAGTTGCATCCTTACTCTGCGACAGAGCTATCTTGTTTCCACCAAAACCTGCTGTCTGAGCGGTTACAACCAAATTAACTGATCCATCCGCATTGGTATTTTTACCCAGAGTAACATCATTGGTCAATACGCCGTTAAGCTGATTCTGTAATTCAATAACCTTGTCTACTGCTTCAGAAGCGTTCAGACCCTTCACATCCACAACAAAATCCGTTCCCATTCCATCTTTAGCGGCTACGCTGTTTGCATAATTGCCTAACGAGCTGTCGTAGAAGCCAATCTTCTTCCCGGCAATGGAAACATAAGATCCTTCTGTAGGCGTTCCCTTGAAAGTAATATTTCCAGTAGCTTTCACATCACCCGTCGAGATGTCTGTAGCCCCTTGAAGATGAGTAGATGTGTCAACCCCTGTAGCATTTGCTGTGAGGGTCAGCATACCACCGCTATTATCGCTCAGGGTATATCCTGATATCCCCGATGCGCCTATGGCGTTGAAAACAGCCGTGGCCCGAAGAGTAGCAGTCGCGCCCATACTATTTATATCGACTACAAAATCAGCTTCAAGGATACTCTTTGCTTCAGTAGCATTAGCAAAGTTAGAACCTGCACTGTTCCAGAAAGCCACCTTTTTATCAGCCATAGTAATATAGGAGCCTTCCTGAGGAGCTGTGCCTGAAAAGGTGAAGGTAGCAGATGCCGCCACACCGGTTACACCAGCTGTGGTGCCATTTGTTCCGTCAGCTACTTGCGTATCATTTGCGAAAGCAAGAGATGTAGTACCAGCAGTTGCATCAAAGTTCCATGCATTATTGGTATCGCCTTTAGCCGTGGTATTGGTAGCTACCAAGGTAGCTGAAGCGCCTGAACCAACCACAGAAAAGGTTATATCGTTTATGGGACTTCCACCTAAATCTTTCGCAGCCTCAAAGGCGGATCTCAGCGCTTCGGCTATAGTCTCTTGATCCGCACCGTTCGCTACAGTTACCGCTGCTGTTGTATTGTTAGAGGCGACAGCGTCAATCGCAGATGCAGCGGAATTAATTGTTACAGTTACTCCACCGAATGCTACTGTTGCGCCAGTCTGATCATTCCCCAGAGCAGTTATCGTTCCTGAAGTCCAGGAAGCAGCTACCGCATTAACACCATTGCTTACATTTCCAGCAGTTACGTTAACATTTGCATTTGCTGAACCGCCCTTTAATGCTGCTGATGAAATTGAAGCGTTAGTATCTACCTGACGTCCTCCGTTGAGCAACTTCTGGGTATTAAATTCGGTGGTGTTTCCGATTCTGTTGATTTCGGATGATAACTGGTTGATTTCCTTTTGGATTTCGCTACGGTCAACACCGACATTGGTGTCACTGGCTGCCTGGTTTGCCAGTTCACGCATACGCTGCAGGATGGAGTGAGTTTCATTCAATGCGCCTTCTGCAGTCTGTATCATCGAGATACCGTCCTGCGCGTTCCTGGAAGCCTGGTCCAGACCTCTGATCTGTGCTCTCATCTTTTCACTGATGGCAAGACCTGCTGCGTCGTCACCGGCTCTATTAATTCTGAGACCTGATGATAGTTTTTCAAGAGATTTTGATCCGTTTGCACTGTTTGCTGTCAACTGACGATAGGTGTTAAGAGATGCGATATTGTGATTAATGCGCATAAAAAAATTACCTCCCTGTTCTTTTCGTTGGGCGTCCATGCCCTTTATTGAAGAATTCGAAAGCATTTCTTACACCGGCCGGTTGAAAAAAACGCTGCCTTTTCCTTCTTATAATATATATCGTTAATCGGACAAAAAAACTTTATAGGAAAAATCAAAGATTTTCATTTATGCCGGTAATTCTATAAAACCATGCATTATGTCAACAATTTCTTCCAGAATATCTTTCGGCACTTTTTCCTTAAAAGATGCCTTTCTTGTGAAAATATCCAGTGGCTTTACCTGCTCGCACATGATTGCACCTGTTGTATACGACACCCGACTCAACGAAAAAAGGACGCAGCTTGAGTTTTATGCATCCTTCCAATCCTGATTTATATTCTCACTATTTATATTTTTTTGCGTAACCTTACCCATTATCCTTTTTTGCAAGCTTCATAATATTATCCAGCGAGACATTCCCTGTTTCCGCCGCTTTCCTGTTCTCCTCCTGTATTTCCAGGAAGATTTCCTTCCTGTGAATGGACACATTTCTAGGAGCTTTAATACCGATACGGACCTGATCTCCCTGTATTTCCAGAACAGTAATTTCTATATTATCATTTATTATGATCGTTTGATCCTTTTTCCTTGTCAGTACCAGCATTTACCCCTACCTCCAGTCTATGGAGTTCATCCAGAATATAGTGTCTCACAGTATAGACGTCGGTGTCAAGGACTATTTGCGCCCCTTTCCTGCTTCTAGCATTTATGACCACAGGCGCTTTCAGGTTCATGCTGACCTTTGTCAAGTCATCAGGTACAACAAGAATGGAATATACAGTAACGTCCTCAGGGCTCTCGATTCCCAGACTCCCCGCATCCTCGTCATTTATTTCAAAATCATAGTCTGCTTTTACAAGGAACGGGTTGACAACAGCAAACGCCAGCTGAGGCTCGTCAACACTTTGAAGCCATTTAAAAATCGAGTTTTCCTCAGGGCTGTCAATCAGAATGAATTTTCTCGAATGGTCAAATCCGGGGAGGCCAGCATTGAACTTTATAACGCTCTCCTCCGAATAATCAATTTCTCCGAAATGTTTTGTTTCCAACAACATGTCCTTTCCTCCACAAAATCAAATTGATGCATCAATGCTATTTCCCAGATATTTTATCTCTACGGACGGATATTGCAGCACATTCACCGTAATTCTTCCAGGGGTATAGTCAATATTCACGTCTGCGGGAATATAGTTTCCTTCGACTCCGTTATTTGCACCTTCCCAATTCCTTTCAGCCTCTATCTGTAAATCGCCTGTAACGTCTATTTTGGGCCGCGCTTTGGGAATGAAATCCATTACGAATTCATGTTCCGGAAAAGAATCCCGTCTGGCTATAAAAGCGATGGGATTGCCCCCCTTTTCTATTGCTGCCAGCATCCTCCCGTCCTGCGCCCTTTTGCCTATGACTTCCATCGCATTCTGATAGCCTCTTTGCGCAGCCTCTTTCATAAAATCGGCATTACCTTTCAGACCGGCACTGGCAAAGCATTCATACTGGTCGATCAGAACCCGGGGCTTTTCCGTCCTGATATTGATCTTCGCATGCTTTTGATGCAGTTCCAGCTTTGCGCTTCTTGTCTCAATGCTAAGATTGGGCGGAACCCGTTCATAACCTAATTGGATATCCGTTGTGTTAATGCTTAAAGCCATACGGCATTACCTCAGGAAATCAATGAGCGAAGGCTGAATGACTCTGGCCCCGCCGCTTAGGGACGCCCTATAAACGTTCTCTTCGTTTATCAGGTTCATGATGGTCTCCGCTACGTCTACATCTTCATTTATGCTCATCAGCTTGGTAAAGCTGATGTAATCGCTGTCCAGTCTGTTGGTTGTCAGTGTCACCCTGTTCGTCCTTGCCCCAATGTCGGCCCTGATCCTGAGGACATTGTTTATATCATCGTCTAGATCGGCCAAGAGACCGCTGATTGTTTCATGATCTCCCTCTTGAAATGCAGTCACCAGTTTATCAAAATCGGCGATCAGTTTACCTTTCTGGCTGGAAGTGCCCATAGTCTTGGTGGTTGTCGTTAACCCCAGATCTGCAGCAGCCGTGCCGGAAACAACCGTTATATCAGAGCCGCTCCCGGTACTTCCGCTAGTGAACTGCAACCTGTTTCCGACAGCTGTGACAGTTACCGGAGCCGTTGTGGGTTGTTTACTTGCAGCAGTATTGATCTGATTTTGAATTTCAGCCGCCAATTTGTTGATATCGGTATATGTACCCGGAGTGATAGTAATATCAATTTCGTCACCATCTACAGTCACTTTCAAAGCATTATCCGGTGCCAGTATGTTCAAAGATGCATCGGCATTGCCTGTGGTCTCCGCTCTTCCGCCGTTATCAAACAGTTCTCCGCCCGGGACGTTGATTTCAATGTCATCGCCGATACCGATTTCGTATTTGATATTTTCCTTATTCTGTACATTAATAACAAACTCCCCTGTCGCCTCGTCCAAAAGCTTTTGATCCGTTTTATACCCTGAGAAAATATACCTCCCGGCATAAGTTGAGTTACCAAGGTGAAGCAATTGCGTCCTTAACTGCTTTAGCTCTTCATTTATTTTTTGCGTGTCGTCGGCCTTATATGTCCCATTGGCGCCCTGGACAGCAATCTCCCTGGCTTTTTGCAGCACATCGCCGATTTTGGCCAACGTATCCTCCGTAATGTCCATCCATGAATCCGCATCCTTCACATTCTTCTGGTACTGTTCCACCTCGGCCACATCCGTCCTCAGCTTCAGCGCCCTGGCAGCTACCACCGGGTCATCCGACGGCACCGAGATCTTCTTCCCCGTCGCCAGCTGGTTCTGGTATTTGTCCATCCTGGTCAGATTATTGCCCATATAATTGATCATATTGTTGATAAGCATGCTATTAGTGATTCTCATAAGTAACCTCCATTTTAATTAGATTGCCGCGTCACTATCGCTCCTCGCAATGACAACGGGTCGCTATCGCTTGCAATGACAGATTGGCCAATGGAATATTCATCATACAAACAATTTATTTATAAGCGTATCGTATACCTCGCTCATGGTCTGGATCATTTTTGCAGAGGCATTGTATGCATGCTGGAATTTGATCATGTTGGCCATCTCCTCATTCATGGAGACGCCGGAATCCGAAAGCCTTCTGGTTGCTATCTGCTTCACAATGACATCCTGGTTGGTCTCGAACCTTTGCGCCTGCTGGCTGTCTATGCCCATGGTCGCCACCAGAGATTTCATGAAATCTTCCGGAGCGCCTTCCGCAAACATATCGGGATTATGCCGCATATCAAGGAGGCTGTTCAGCACATCGATATTGCCCGCTTCTCCTGCCTTACCGGAAACCGCTATGTTATTGTAATCGGTCATTACATCGCTGCTGACCGAGAAATTTTTTGCCGTGATATTTGCATACAGGGCATATACCTCATCCGGATTATTTTCGTTGGCAGTGCCAAGGAATGTATCACTGCTGATCTCCTGTTTGTTTGTTCCGATATAGGTGAAAAACCTGATACCGGTTTTCCCGGTCAACGAATAGGCGTCCGCATGGCCTGCCAGATTTTCATTATCAGTGATGGTACTATCTCCATTTGCATTAATGAATCCTTCATTGAAAGCCATGGCAAAAGTCCGTACAAATTCATTCATCTTCTTCTGGTAATAAGGGATGCCTTTATACATCGGCGATGCGATATGGTTTGGTCCTTCCTCGCCTTCATTGCCGTCCCTCATATCCAGATAGCCGCGGAGTTCCCCGCCTTTAACCTCAAGAGAGTTCCCATCCGCCCATTGCACCTCATAAAGCCCGTCGACATCTTCCACATTCACCTTTTGGTTCGCACTCCGCTGGACAACCGCCAGCTTGCTGACGTCAAAATGGTCTACGATGGTTTTGCCGCTGATGGTTAGGACAAAATGCCTGTCGTCTTTGCCATTGGGCAGCTTGCCTGCAACCACCTCATTGGCTTCTATATTTACAATCTTGGACATTTTATCAACCAGGAGCGTCCTCTGGTCACGGAGATCGTTGGCCGTGTTTCCGTCCAACTCCGATATATAGATCTGCCTGTTCAGCTGTTGTATCTGGGTTGCATAGGAATTGACCTCTTCCACTTTGGTCTTGATCCTGTAATTGACATCCTCCTGCAGCTTTTCAAAGTGTGCGGCCACGCTGTTGAAATATTTCGCTACGGTAACGCCTTTCTGCTTTACAAGCTCTCTGACAGCTCCGCTGCTGGGATCCTTCCCCAACTCCTGCAGGGAATTGTAAAAATCGTTGAGAATCGTCGTAAAACCGCTCTTGGAAGGCTCATTGAAGGTAACTTCGATATCGCCCAGCACTTCCCGCTTTGCCGACCATTCGCCCATGGTTATGTTTTCGCTCCAGTATTTGAAATCCAGGTATTCATCCCTCACCCGTTGGACTCCGATAACGTCCGCCCCTGTGCCCATCATCCCAGTACCGTCGGATAATGCCATCGGCCTGGCTGCCGCCTGTACCGCAACCTGCCTGGAAAACCCGGGTGTATTCGCATTATTTATATTATGGTTTACTACATCCAGGCCTCTTTGTGCCGTAAAGAGGCCTCGTATTGCTATATTGATCCCGAAGAAAGATTCACCCATATGCCATCACCTCATCTTCCTACCACGCCCATACGGCTGATTATTGTATCGATCATATCATCAACTATATTAAGTACCCTTGACGACGCATCATATGCAAATTTATACTTCATCATATTGGTCATTTCCTCGTCCATGGATACGCCGGTTATTGCAAGCCTGGAAGCGTCGGCCGATCTTACCAGCTTCTCCTGGCTTTCGGTAATCCTTGCGGCATCTGAGCCATTGTTGCCCATGGTGAGGATAATTGCCTGATAATAATCGTCAGTACTCAAAAGACCGTTAACATCCTGTAACAGCGGGACATACCTCAAGTTTGCAATCTCCCGGGCATTTTCATTGTTGCCCTTGGCTCCCGTCAAGGACGCCGCTATGTTGTTCAGGTCGCTCAAGTTGGGATTTAGCCTTATATTCCCCATTTCGAGAGGCCTGTTGGGATTTATCGCCGTAAAGAAATCTGCGCCGGCGGAAGGAGTGTCCCCCATGGTCATACCGCTTTTGTGCAGGTAATTCACTTCACGGGTCAAAAGATTGACGAGGGCATTAAGCCTTGCCCGCATGTCGGATACGATATTGCTGGAATACTGGATGACGCTGATGCCTTTGTTTACATCCTTATTAACATCTTCGCCGATAGCATCGGCCAGAGTTATATCTTCGTAAAGTTTTCCGCCTGTCGTGCCTGTAACGGCATCCCACCCTGTCCCGGTATCCGTTGCCACTGAAAGCTTTATACCGTTATTGCCCAGAATCGTATTGTAGGCATTTGCCTCACTTTCTCCCGTCACCTGCAGCGCATTGTCCAGTCCCAGATTAGACGCGGCAGTAGAGCTCTTTTCTATTTGTATGCAGGATGCGCTTCCGGTACTGCCGCTTGTAAACCGCAGCCTGCCATCCACCACATCGACAGCGATATCAGCCGCGCTTCCGGTCGCATCATTGATTTTTTCTTGCAGCTCCGCGGCCATATCAGCTATATTTGCGTATGGGCCGGGATCAATATTTACCGTGACCGCTTCCCCATCTATCTTCAATTTCAGTGTATCATTGACGCCGGCGGTAACAGTCAGGGGAAAGGCAGCGGTAATCTTACTTCCCTTTGTCACTCCGGCGATGGGGTCTGTTGCGGAAACGGCATCGTTGGTAAATGCCACCACGTACTTGTTGGCATCCGGCCTGAAAGACAGCCCGTCTATTTCATTGAATATTCCCGTGAAGTCGTCTGTCTGCGGACCGGCCGCCGTCGTCAGGAGATCAACCTTGTTCATAAAATCATTGTACTGGCTTTTGTTATAAAGAACCGGCGCGGTATAGGTGTTATTATTCGTGGTGATCAACCTGACATTATAATCCACCCCGTGTTTATCCAGCTCTTCCACATAACTTTTCATTTTTTCTTTTATCTCGTCCAGGTCCATTCCGCTTGCCCCGGATAAATCAACGACAAAAGTGATATCCGCTTTGGTATTGGGTGTCCCGTTCTCCACCCCTCCAACAGCTCCGGACACCTCCCCGCGGGATTCCATAAGCCCTTTGATGATTCCGCTCTGGATAGACACCTCGATATTGGTCCCTTCCAGCTTCGGCACGTAGAATATGTCGCCCGCATTCCTCTCCGCAGCATAAAGGTTGGTGCTTACGCCCTTCTGCACCAGAAAATACCCGCCGAGGGTGACGTCGATCTGCCCGTCCTGCATTTCATTGATATCTACATTGGCCAGCTTGGTCAACCGGTCGAGCAAGGTGTTGCGCTGGTCCCGGTAATCGTTTGCCGTGTCGCCCGAAATCTCGGCCTTGCGTATTGCCAGGTTTAATTTTGCGACCTGGCTTGTAATCTCATTGACCTCACCGATTCTTACGCTTATTTCCGAATTCAAATCCTTTTGAAGCCTGTCCAGTTGCGCCCCCATATGGTTGATCTGCGCTGCAAGGGCCTCTCCCCTTTGCCTTACAAGAGCCCTCACGGTCAGGCTGTCAGGCTCCTTGGAAAGCTCCTGCCATGCATCCCAGAACTGGTTGAGCACATTCTGCAGGCCCGACTCCATAGGCTCAGCCATGATTGCCTCGACATCCTGGAAGGTCTTCCTTCTGGTGTCCCAGTATCCCAGGGTGGTATTCTCCTGCCTGTATATGCTGTCAAGGAAGGTATGGCGTATCTGCCTGATCTGCTGTATATCCGCGCCGAGACCGACCTGAAGCATCCCGTTCCGATTATAAGTGGTCTGTACGGGGCCGTTTTTAATCATGGCCTGCTGCCGCACATACCCCAGGGTATTTACATTGGCAATATTGTGACCTGTTACATAGAGCCCCCGCTCATTGACAGTGAGTCCCGAGCGGGCAATTTCATAGCTGGCAAAGCTTACTGACATACTGCCTCCTATAATTTTACATCCAGAAAATTTTTCTTCCTGCCGTCGTTGGTCTGTCCGGAATTCCCATAAAGGTTGCCGGATGCTTCCGCACCGGTAAGCAGGTTGATGGAGAAATCGATATATTCCAGAGAATTTTTGATAAGTTTTGCGTTAAGGCCATTCACTTCCTTGACCTCATTCAATAGCTTTGACAATCCGGCAAGGACATCCTGCAGCTGCAGTGCCTTCTCCTGGGGCAGCATGCCTGCAATAATGCTCACGGTTAACTGGGAAGCGCTTTTTTTATAAAATTCCGCGAATTTCACCACGAGCTTCTCCCGGATTTCCTCCAGGTCGGCGATCTGAAAAACCAGGGCCTGTTCCTTCCTGTTGAGGCCATCCAGTTCCACCGCCTTACCCTCCACGATGATGCGGGTCTTCTCGTGGGAAATCTTCAGGACTTCCCTGTAAAGCTCCGCTTCATTGGTAAGTACATCAATCAATCCCTCTGCCAAAACAATAGCCATTCCATTCACCACCATTTTCAAAAGAGGCCATTCCTCAGCGTAAAAGGAGTACCTCTTGTTCGAGAGAGGTGTGTCCCCTATCCTTTCAAGAATCCCTTCGCCGGTTTGAAAAAAAATGAGAGCATTTTAAACTCTCAAATTGCCTTCTTTACTCAAGCTTTTATATCCAACGTATTTTTTATTACCCTGTCAATGATATCTTTGCCGTCTATATCATATTTTCCGGCGCTATATTTCCCGGAGAATTCGTCGACTTTTTCCTGCCGTATTTCCGGTATATCCTTTAAAGCCCTGGAAATCGTCTGGAAATCCTTTGCCCGGTTGGATATCGACAATACATCTTTTTTGGGAGCGACAGAACCTGTCTGGCCCACTCTTCCCACGTTTTTCTGCTGTTCATAAACTCCTGAGATCTTGGAAATATCTCCCGGTATCCTCATACTTACCCCTCACCTTTATACTGATATATCGTCGCCTGTGTTTCCCCGGACCTGTCCAATGCCGCTTATTTGCCGGCAAAACAATCTCTTTCAGTGTGTATGCTGCTTACATTAAATATTATCGGTACATTGTTTTGTTTTATTAACATGAAAATAAAAAAGTTTGAAACGGATCGTGCATTTCAAACTTTCGCATGTTCTAATTACTGCCGTAACTGTTCGGCAAATACAGCACCGGAAGTACGATGGAAAATCTATGTCTTTCTCCCATCCTCCTTGTTCAGGTACCTCATCCCAATGGCTTTCCTGGCTGAATCACTCATTCCGTCCATATCGGTTTTCATCTGATCGGCCGTTGTTTTTAAATTTGCAGCAAGGTCTTTTTCGCACTCGTCACAGAATCTCCCGCTTTTTATAGACTTTCCGCAGTTTTCACATTCGAGAAACATGTTCCCCTCTGCAGAAACGATTTCCAACCGGCCTTCTTTCAAAAAACGTTTGATTTTTTCCACGCCAATCTCCAGTTCGACAGAGACCTGATTCAGACCGGCTCCGGGATTTTTATAAAGATACTCCTTGATCCTCTTGAAATCCTCCTCGTCTACCTGCTTGCACGCCGGGCAGATCGGGGGCCCTCCCAGATAGCTGAAAATCTTTCCGCATTTCCTGCAATTTCTTACATCCGGCATATTAACCGCCCCTCCTCAATTCAGACTACCGGGCCTGCAAGAAACACTGCGGCTTTCACAGTATTTTACCCGGCTTGTTTATTTTCTTTTCCGCATTCCCTCACTGTAGTCCCGTTGTCAGTATATATCGCCCATCAACAATATACTATATCATTATATATCGGTATTTTTCAACCAACTCTTGAGCTTGTCCATTAAGCCGGAATATCTCAGCATTTCCCTTTCGTTTGCAACCATTTCGGCCAGGGTTCCTTCATCTCCTACAAGAACCACAAGGTCTCTTGCCCTTGTAACGGCTGTGTACAGAAGATTGCGGGTCATCAGCACCTGCGGCCCCGGAACAACCGGCATTACAACTACGGGAAACTCGCTGCCCTGGCTTTTATGGATTGTTACGGCAAATGCAGGCTCAATCTCGTCCAGGATCGCGAAGTCATACTCCACCAGTCTGTCTTCTTCAAACGCTACTTCGATGATTTGTTCTTTTTCATCAATTTTCTTTATGATCCCGGTATCCCCGTTAAACACGCCAGTTCCGTCGATATAGGACTGACCGGCCTTTACCCACCGCAGATTATAGTTGTTTTTGACCTGCATTACCCGGTCTCCTTCACGGAATATGTAATCCCTGAACTCTTTCTCGCACCTGGTTTTCGCCGGCTTGTTCAACATCTTCTGCAGCTCGGCATTCAGGTTAACCACCCCTGCCGGGCCTTTTCTTGTGGGCGTCAGCACCTGGATCTGCCGCATCGGTTCATATCCGTAGGTATCAGGCAGCCTTCTTGCACAAAGGTCGGTCACTGCCCTGACAACGCTTTCCGCATTGCTGCGGGGGACAAAGAAAAAATCCTTGTCCTTGACATTCAGGTAAGGCAATTCCCCGCTGTTTATCCTGTGTGCATTTACAATGATCATGCTTTCCTGCGCCTGTCTGAATATTTCCGTAAGCAGCACCGTCTTGACAAGACCGCTGCCGATGATGTCATTCAATACATTTCCGGCGCCAACCGACGGGAGCTGGTTTGTGTCGCCTGCCAGAATCAGCCTTGCGCCCGGCGGCACTGCCTTTAAAAGATGATTCATGAGAAGCACGTCCACCATGGACGTTTCGTCAATGATGACGATATCCGCTTCCAGTGGATTGCTTTCATTCCTCTGAAACAGCAAGTCCCTGTCATCCCCGGTATAACCTATCTCCAGAAGCCTGTGTATGGTCCTGGCTTCATAGCCTGTGGCCTCCGACATCCTTTTTGCCGCGCGGCCGGTGGGAGCAGCCAGCACTATCTTGTGGCCCTCCCTTTCCAGGAGCCGGATAATGCTTTTTATGATCGTCGTCTTCCCTGTTCCGGGACCGCCTGTTATTACCAGCACACCGTTTTTAAGAGCCTCTGAAATGGCGGTTTTTTGCATTCCGGCAAGCTCAATGCCTTCTTCCGCCTCGATCATCCGGAGCTTTCCGTCAATGTCCTCCATTTTGGAATCAAAGTCAACCAGCGTCAGCTCAATGAGCTTTTTGCACACCGCTAGTTCTGCATTAAAAAAAGAACTGAGGTAGAGCCTGTTGATCCCGTCCTGCTTTTCTGCCACAATCGCTTTATCCAGTACAAGGGAGACAAGGGAATCTTCTATGTCGGCCAGATTTGTTTGCAGCAGCTGGGAGGTTTGCTCTTTGAGCTTGTTCTCGGGAAAATATGTATGACCGTTGCCGGCAGCCTGGGACAATACATGCTTTATACCGCTGCAGATCCTGAATTTCGACGCAGGGTCAACGCCCAGGCTCATGGCTATCCTGTCGGCCGTCCGGAAACCGATGCCGAAAATATCGTCGGAAAGCCGGTACGGATTCTGCTTTATTTCGTCTACCGCCTTATCCCCGAGAGCCTTATGAATCTTCATGCAACAGGCCGGACTGATTCCATATTCCTGAAGGAACAGGACCACGTTTCTTAAGCCCTTTTGCTCTTCAAAGGCCTGTCCGATCCGGATGGCTTTGTCAAGGCTTATGCCTTTGACCTCGGCCAGCATCTGCGGCCTGAAGTTTATTATATCCAGGGTATCCTTGCCGAAGGCTTTGACGATCCTGGCGGCAGTAGCCGGTCCAATCCCTTTGATAACGCCTGAGGCAAGATATTTTTCAATCGCCTCCTCCGTCTGTGGGAGCAGTTTTTCATAAAGCTCCACTTTTAACTGATCGCCATATTCGGGGTGGTTTACCCATTTTCCAGTAATCTTTACAGTTTCGCCTACATTGAGAAAAGGCATGTAGCCCACAGCGGTGACGGTATTCTGGTCGCATTTTATGTCGCACACCATATAACCGGTTATCTCATTGCTATAGATTATATCTTCCACTACACCTTCAACAATAAGCAATGTATGTTCTCCAAAATTGTTTTTTTAGAAACGGCTCCTATGGGAGCACCAGCTATATTTTACCACGTCGAACGTAAGTTCACAATAGCTTCAGGATATTTGGATTCAGAAATTGCTGAAGACCTTATCCTTCTCTTTCTCCGAAATCACTTCCATGCATTCGAAGTCCTTCCGCAGCTTTTCCAGGATAGCTCCCGTATCGTCGACGGAATTCATGTTGACAACTGTCAGAGCATCGATAGGTATGGATCTGTCCGACAGGAACTTTAAAACCATATCTTTGATCAGGGATTCGATGTATTGCTCCGAGTTCTTTACAACCAGCACAAGCTTTAGTCTGGATCCCTTTAGGTGAAGTCTGGTGCGGATTGCTCCGGAAATGGCCAGTATAGCCATTAAAGCGCCGTATGCTGCCAGCAAATACACGATATACTTCAATATCATTTCCATTAAGTTCGCTCCCCCCATCCTTCACTTCATTTTATGCTTTTTTGCCCGGCTTTGTTACAACACGGGCTTTGATGGTTTTCTCCTTCGCAGGGAAATGTACAATACATAGCAAGGAAGGATAAATCAACCATCTACTTCCGGTCGATTTATCCTTCCTTGCTTTTTACCGTGATTATTCAGTTACTGTCATTGCGAGCGAAACAAAGTGGAGCGCGGCAATCTAATAAATGCTATCTCAGTCAGAAGCAGAGATTGTCGCGTCGCTTTGCTCCTCGCCATGACACACGTGGGAACAACACCTCACCAATGTGGAAACTCGTTTGTAGGGGCGGCCATTGGCCGTCCGGCAGCTGTTTGACGCAGATTGCATTTGCGGACGCGCAATGCGCGCCCCTACAGGGTAGGAGTTTCACAGCAATGATAACCGAGGTAATTGAATAGACTGCACCGGTACTTAATAATTAAACTGGTCCACATTCTTTACGTCAAATATCAGCGCATCTCCTAAAATGATCATTTTATCTTTTATCTCTTTATCGCCCAATCTGCCTGCCGTAATCTTTGTGGAATCTGATTTTACAGTGCCCTTGTTCATCTGGAAACCGGTCTGGACAGCCAGGTATCCCAAGTCCATGCAATTCCAGAGTACTCCTGATTTCATGGGGTTCGTGTCATCCTTGATATATGCCTTTATGGCATTGGGCGTAGCCAGGCCGGTCATATAGATTTTTGTCGCATCAGGTTTTTGTGTAGCTGATTGATACTGCGAGCCCAACGCAGGCGTAGCCATGGATGTTAAGCCGATTGCTCCCTGAATCTTGTTGGCGCCTTCACCCATACGGCCGATTAATGTCCCGCACTGAGTCTGTGTTGCGGTTTCATCCGGCCCCGGATAATAAACATCCGTTTCTTCATTGTTTATTTTCATGAAGCTGTATTCGGATTGTTTTAATAATTCTTTGATGGAAGCCAGCCAGGCCTGCTGATTTGCGTCTGTTTTGGCAGAGGACACGACGGCAATATTGGCCGGCTTTGAATCACCGTAGCCCCTGTCCTTCAAACCCTGGGCCATTGCTGCAACCAGACCTTCGGCGATACCCTCCGAAGCAACCTGATTTACAAACATGTCTCTTGCATCTGCCTGTGCATCGGCATCATACGTCAAAACCTTTATTCCCTTTGATTGAGCCTTCTTAAGCGTCGGTGCGATGGCTGTGGGGTCATTGGGTGAAACGATGATTACATTGACCTTCTGCGCAATCCATCCTTCCAAAATGTCGACCTGCTTCTGATTTGTCGCCTGATCCTGCGGAGGTCCGTCGTATAGGAACTCTACCGTCTTACCGTCTTTGTTCAATTCGTCAATGGCCTCAAGGGCACCTGTTTTACAGGCATCAAAATAGTTTTCGCCTTTGAACTTCGGCAGCATGGCGATCTTCAATGTCTTGTCCGAACTGGCGCACCCCGAGAAAATCCCCGCCATTACCGACAGCGTAAAAACTGCTGCCACTGCTGATGATACCAATCTTTTTAAACCCATCTTAACTCTCCTCCTGAAAAATATATTTTTTGTCCGGTTGGACATGGACACGTTTTAATACTTGCTTTATCCACCCAGGAGTACTGCAAATATTACTTCCCGTTTTTCTGAAAATGCAGGTTGCATAGGCGAGCAGCAAATGTAAAGCATTTGCGACCAGCCCCGGCCGCAATGGACTGCATTTTCAGAAACCTATACGGGAAATTATATTTGCACCAGTACCTAGGTAACGCTATCCGGTTTGATGATCCTGCTCTTTTTTACTTTTTCCGACAAGATCGCATAGGTGATCAGGCTTATTACCAGGATCGAACCGTGAACAATGGTCTGTGTATCTATGGGTATATTTAAGACAGTCAGTCCACTGTTTAAAACCGCAATAATAAATGTGGCAATGATGGTACCCTTGATGTCCCCCAGTCCGCCGAGGATGCTGGTACCTCCCAGTACGATGATTGTCACTACCTTAAGTCCAATGCTGGTGCCCGCGTCATATTTAATGCTGGTAAATCTCCCAAGCCAGATCATGGCTGCCAGCGCGCACACCAAACCGCTGATGGCATAAATCAGTATTAGTTTTTGCTCGGTTTTTATACCTGAATACCTGGCCGCATTTTCATTCAGGCCGATTGCAAATAACTCCCTGCCCAGTGTGGTTTTAGATAATATCAGATAGAATATCACCGCAAGTACCGCATATAAGAGTATCTGCAGCGGAAATCCGCCAATTTCGGTATTCCCAAGAAATTGCGTTGCCGGGTAGGAATAAACGCTGTCTCCCAATGACATTCCTCTCGCGATCCCCATGTACAGAAACATTGTTGCCAGTGTGGTAACTAATGGAGATATTTTCAGCTTTGCTATCACAATACCGTTGAACACGCCGCATAGCAAACCGGTCAGAATGGTAACCGCAATCCCTGCAGCACTCCCGAACCTCGCCGCAGCCAGGCCTCCTGACATTGCCGCCAGTACCATTGTGGACCCTACCGAAAGGTCAATTCCCCCCGTAATGATGATCAATGTAACCGGCAACGCCAACAATCCCAGCTCAATTATATTTCTTACCATGACTCCGATGATATAATCGAAGCTCAGAAACGCCGAATTCAAAAAAGCAATGGAGATAAACAATAGCAGCAGTATAAAAAACAGTGCCAGATTAAAGGTCAGTTTAAGCTTTGGGAGTCGCATCCATCTGCCTCCTTTGTACCAGTATTATTTTCTTTCTTTTGATAAATTTCATGGCACCAAATATAACAGATACGATAATAATGATACCCATAATTGCATCGGACCAGTCGGGACTTATGCCAAGGTAATTAATGGCCGGGGAAATAATTGACAGTATCAGCGCTCCAAATACCGTACCCAATATTTTTCCGCTTCCGCCGGCAATGGAAGTTCCACCCAGTACAACTGCTGCAATAAATGTCATTTCCAGACCGCTTGCCATGGTAGTGGTAACTCTCTGGGAGGCCGTAGCGATGATTGTTGCGGAAACTCCGAATAATGCCCCTGCAATGGCGTAGGTTATGATTACCGTGCGTTCGACATTGATCCCCGCAAGTCTGGCGCCCTTGGCGTTATTACCGATGGCATAAAGCCTTTTGGAAAATTTGCTGTATTTCATAAATAAAATGGCAGCGGTAGTGATCACAAACATAAATATCAAACTGGAGGGTATCAATCCGAATAATTTAGCTTCAAAGGAAAGCCATGTAAAATTCGCCGGCAGATCATAGATGGAGCCCTCCACCACAAGGGGCAGCACACCGGCAAACAGCTGGGTGGTAGCCAATGTAGCAACAATTGCAGGTATGCGCAGCTTGGTAATGAATATCCCGTTTATTCCGCTCAAAACAGCTCCTAAGATGATTGCTACCGGTAAAAAGGCCCATATGCTTGCTCCCGTTTTTCCCACAGCGGCGATGGCAATACACACGATGCTCATTAAAGCACCGGAGGAGACGTCGATATTGCTTGTTATTATGATCATGTTCATACCGATTGCCGCAATCAATACATAACTGAATCTGTTCAAAATACTCATTACATTGTTTATGGAAAAGAATCCCCTTGTAAAAATACTTAGCAGGACAAGCACCATCAGTAAAAATATCGCCAGATAGGTCTCGGTAACCAGATACTTTTTTATAGTAAGCCCTGTATTTTCAGTGGATTTCAATTTCGATTCATTCTTCATATACCCCATCCACCTACCCTTCCTTTATCTCGAGTGCCAGTTTTAAAATCTTTTCCTGGGTAGCTTCCGTACGGCTGAAGCATCCGGCGATTCTGCCGTCTTTCATAACATAGATCCTGTCGCACATCCCCAACAGTTCAGGCAATTCACTGCTGATCATAAATATTGTCAGATGCTTTGCCGTCAGTTCTGAAATGATTTTATGAATCTCCGCCTTTGCATTGACATCCACTCCCCGTGTAGGCTCGTCAAGTATCATAAGCTTTGGCCCAAGCGCCAATGCCTTTGAAACAGAAACCTTCTGCTGATTTCCGCCGGAAAGGTTTGCCACTAAAAAGTCCGAATCAGGGGCTTTAATGCCAACCTCGGCAATATATTTGCCGGCTGTCGCCTTCTCTTTTTTAACATTAATAAATGACCTCCGGGAATATCTTTTCAGCTGAGGCATGGTAATATTATCTTTAATGCTCATATCCAATACAAGCCCGTATTTTGCACGGTCCTCCGAAACATACACAAGTCCGCATTCCATTGCCCGGTTGTAATTGTCTATTTTCTCCTCTTTTCCCTCGATGAAAATCTTACCGGAAGATTTTTTGACAAAACCGCACAACGCCTGAGCCAATTCCGTACGTCCGGACCCGGCCAGCCCTGCAAATCCGACGATTTCACCCTTTTGAACATGAAAGGAAATGTCCTCAAGCAAACCGCTTACGTTAAGACCTTCAACTCTTAACAGCTCGCCGCCGACCTCCGTTTCCGTCTTGGGATAATAATTATTCATGCTGCGGCCCACCATGTCAGCCACCAAAGCATCTTTGTCGGTTTCAGCGACATTCTTTGTGGAGATAAATTTGCCATCCCGTATAACGGTTACCCGGTCACACACCTCAAAAATTTCTTCCATCCGGTGACTTATATAGACGATGCCCACCCCATTTGCACGAAGCTTCCGGATGATTTCAAACAAAGCATCGACTTCTCTTTGCGTCAAAGAAGCTGTAGGCTCGTCCAGAATAAGGATTTTGCTGTCAAAGGTCAGAGCCTTTGCAATCTCAACCATTTGCTTCTGCGCCATGCCCAATTCCTTTATTTTCGCAGATAAATCAATTTCCGTATTGAGCATTTTAAAAATTCTTTTTACTTCCTGTTCCATGGCACGATAGTCCAGAACCGGTAAAAAGCCCAATAACCTTTTTTGCTTTTCATGGCCTAAAAACAGATTTTCCAGGACTGTCATTTCCTCAAACAAGCTGGTTTCCTGATAAATAATCGCGATCCCCTTGGCAAAGGACTGATTAGGATTGCAAAAAACCTGCTGCTCGCCATTCACATAAATACAGCCGCAATCCGCCCTGTATACCCCTGTTACCACCTTCATCAGCGTTGATTTTCCCGCGCCGTTTTCACCGCAGATGGCATGGATTTCTCCCGAACGAAGGTTGAAATTCATATCTGACAAAGCCAGCACACCTGGAAAGGTTTTCTTTATGTTTTCCAATCTAAGGATTTCCGGCATGTCCATACTCCTTTGCTGCTTCAAAAAATGCATAAACGTTTTCTACGGATGTATCAGGCTGTATATTATGCGCCGGGGCTATAATATACCTTTTGCCTCCGTCTGTGGCCCTTATGCAGCGTAAAACTTCGGCCCTGACATCTTCGGGTGTCCCATGGGGAAGTATCCCCTGCACATCGACGGCCCCAAAGAAAAGTAATTTATCCTTGTATTTTTCGTACAGACTGCCAAGCTCCATGTCGTTGGCCATCGGCTGCAGCGGATTTAAAACATCCAGTCCTATCTCTGCCAGATCATCAATAATGGGCACGATGGAACCACAGGAATGATACGCTATCTTAATATCCTTATTTGCAGCTTTAAAAGCAGCAAACATCTTCCTTAAGCGAGGTTTGAAGGTACTTCTCCACATGGCCGGCGAAATCATCATTCCCGCCTGTGTCCCAACATCGTCTCCCGCCCATATCATGTCCGCACCCATCCGGATCATTTTGAGACCGCAGGCTGTGGAAAAATTCAGCAATTTATCCAATAGCACATCGATATACTCTTCCCCTGTGGCCATGTCCATTATAAATTTTTCCATTCCCACAAGATTCCACGCAAGCTCAAAAATGCAGGCTTCCAGATCACCGATAATTCCATAATCCTTTTTATATCTTTTAACCGTTTCCTCTGAAAAATCCCAGCGCCCCTCGGCCAGCGGATCCGGAAAATCGTATGCTTCCAGGTCCTCCACGCTGTTGCACCCGGCCAAAGGCCTGACCACAGCTTCATCATACAGGCCTACCCTTTGATACTCCAGCCCCCACTCGTCAACAACATTTCCATTCTCGGCAACATAGGTCTTTTTGTCGTTCGCTCTTGTGGCAGCTATCAACACTGCATCATTCCCCAGCTTTAAGAGGATGTCCCTGTGAGAAATCCTGGTAGCTAAAAATGAATCTACCATACCGACTTCGCAATTTAATTCTTTTGCTAGTTTTTCAGCCACCTGAACGGTTAGATTTGCTACTATAGGTACTCTGTCAGGTATCCCCCCATTAATCGTCGTTAAAAATCTTTCTCTGGAATTCATCGATAACTCTCCCTTTTTACAAAGTGTCCTACAAGTACAGTTTTATTATAATTCATGTACAATTTGCGCAGAATATATAATCCAAACAACAATATGTAAAATACAATACAGTGCTTTATATTTACAAAAAAGTATGATATTATGTATTTTTAAAATAATTTGATAGTAACTTTTATGATAAGGTCATATTATGAAAAAGCTGCTTTCTACCAAACTGATAACCACTTATTTTATCCTGATATTATGCATTATTATCTTTGCAGATATCCTTCTGAGTATCTATAATACCAACATGTTAAAGTCAAACGCCAAATACAATCTGGAGCAATTTTCCAGAAACACCACCGGTCAGGTGGATACTGTATTACGGATGATGGATTTTACAGCCATCGACCTTGCAATAAACAAAGAGCTCTTGCTGGCACTGAAAAGTCTGCCCCTGGATACCCCGAAAAATATCCAGATTATAAAGAGCATCTTATACCAGAATTATATAAACAAATTTAATATTTACCGGATCAGCCTTTTCACAGAAGATGGCTTTGCCGTGTCTACCAGCAGCATTGACATTTCTAAAAAGCAGCTTGTTGATTTTGTTAAAAATTCCAAATGGTACAATCATCCCTCGGTGATAAACGGCAGAAAATTTCTGGTAAAGCCCCATATAGACCCCTTGAGCTTATCCTATCCAATTGAAGTCATCTCTTTAGTAAAAGCCGTTAAGGATGGCAATGATATTTTAGGCTATATAGAAATCCAACAAAATGTGACCACGCTTCAAAACATATGCAAAAACCAATGGAATGGCAATAATCTTTCGATGGCGCTGATGGATGCAAACAAAGAAGTTTTTTACACAAATCTGAATTCAATGGGTGACCCGGTACAATACAACCAAAAAATCGATACAATTGTCAAAAGCCTGCAAAGCTATTCGTATCGGACGATTGAATCAAAAACAGATATGATTTCAATCAGTGACTCCAACTATGCCGAATTGAAAATCGTATTATTGCTTCCAAAGAAAATTATGCTGCAATCCAATAAATATTTTCAGATAACATTGATAACGGTATTGTGCATTGCGGCGATTTTATCCTACCTGACCATTCTTATTATGACAAAGACCATTACCAGGCCAATCAAGAAATTAGTCGAGAAAATAAAGCTCATCGACCTGAATAACTTATCCGAATTTACAGATCAAAGGTCGGGAAGCTATGAGGCTGATTTGATCAACCACACCTTTCATGAAATGGCTGACAGGCTAAAAACTTCAATTAATAAAGAAATCACTATCCAAAAATTGCAAAGCAAAGCCGCATTCGATATATTGCAGTCACAGATAGGCCCGCATTTTCTTTATAATACGCTGGGAAGCATTGCAAACATGTGTGAAGAAGGTTCCAGCGCGCAGGCTGCGGATGCATGCTATAATCTTTCTGAAATATTAAGATATTCCGGCAATTATTCCGACAGTATTGTGTCGGTAAAGGAAGAACTTAATAACATCACTGCCTATATGGCCTTAATGAAGTACAGGTATAAACACAGAATAAATTATTCCATCCTTTACGACGAAGATATTCCCTCCATACACCTTCCCAAGCTGACACTCCAGCCGCTGGCGGAAAACGCCATAAAATACAGTCTGATAAAAACAGAAAATATCCATATTGATATTTTCTGCGGCTTGATTAATTCCATCATGTATATAAAAATATCCGATAACGGCATAGGCATGGATGAAGCCACAAAGCAGAGGATTTATAATGATTTTTACTATTATACCAAGGTTAAGGACGGATTTGAAATATTACAGAACATTAAATTTGGAGGTATGGGACTGTTGGGGACTATTTTACGGCTGTACCTGCATTTCGGAGAAAAAAGCGCCTATGATATTGTGAGCAATAAATCCGGGGGCACTACCGTGCTGTTATATATCGATTTCAGTGAAAGGCAAGGTTAGCGTATGTATAAAGTTACAATCGTAGATGATGAGCCATCCATCATAAGCTCCATAAAAAGGATTATAGACCGGACCACAGAATTTAAGGTAATTTCTGAGGAATACAGTGTTGACAAATGTATTGAGAATTTGCCCGGAAACAAACCGGATATAATTTTCACAGACATTAAAATGCCCGGCAAAAGCGGAATCGACCTGATCAAATATCTGTCGGACCAGTATAAAGATATTACAATTATTGTGGTGAGCGGCTTTGATGATTTTGAATATGTAAGAGAGGCCTTTATTTACGGTGTGGAAGACTACATTCTGAAGCCGGTCAATCCTGCAAAATTTCTGGATATGCTGAACTCTTTATATATAAAAATTAACAATAAAAATTTGAAATTCAGCGAGAGCCCCGGAATACCGGAAAATCCCAGCCGACCCACAAGCATCGGGGAGAAAATGGTCGATGATATCGAAGTGTATATAAAAAACAACCTCACAAAGGATGTTTCCATTTCAGCGATATGCGCACATTTTGCAATCAGCCAGCCTTACCTCAGCAGGATTTTTAAAAAGTATAAGGCCTGCACCTACAATGATTTCCTTACAAATGTCAAAGTAAACAAGTCCAAGGTGCTGCTGAAGGACCGTCCTGACCTCCTGATCGGGACAATTGCCGAATTATCAGGCTTTACAGATCAGTTTTATTTCAGCAAGGTTTTCAAAAGTATTGAAAATACAACACCCTCCGAGTACAGGCAATTTGTCCTCTCCCGTTAAGTACTGATGCAAATATAACTTCCCGTATAGGTTTCGGAAAATGCAGTCCATTGCGGCCGGCACTTTCCGAAAAACGGGAAGTAATATTTGCAGTACTCCTAAATGAAAGCGGCCGGTTCAATCCCGGCCGCACATTTCATTAAATCTCATTGGCTTCCTTTTTCAATATTTCAGCTTTGTCGGTCTTTTCCCAGGAAAGGTCGATATCCGTCCTCCCAAGGTGGCCGTATGCTGCGGTCTGCCTGTAAATCGGCCTTCTCAGATTCAAGCTCTGGATGATTCCCGCGGGCCTTAAATCGAAATGCTTCTGGATCAGCTTGATGATCTTCTCTTCCGGCAGTGTTCCGGTACCGAAGGTATCTACCAGAATGGAAACCGGTTTTGCCACGCCGATGGCATAGGCCAGCTGAACTTCGCATTTTTTGGCGAGGCCGGCCGCTACGATGTTCTTGGCGACATAGCGGGCGGCATAAGCTGCAGAACGGTCCACCTTCGTGGGATCTTTTCCGGAGAAAGCGCCGCCGCCATGGCGGGCATATCCGCCATAGGTGTCCACGATAATCTTACGCCCCGTAAGGCCGGAATCCCCCTGGGGACCTCCCACAACGAATCTTCCTGTAGGATTGATGAGGAATCTGGTCTTGCTGTCCAGCAAACCGGCCGGAATAACAGGCTTGATTACTTCCTCAATAATACCCTTTTCTATGGTGTCATGGGAAACGTCAGGGCTGTGCTGCGTAGAAATAACCACGGTATCAATCCTTACAGGCTTATCCTCCTCGTATTCGACAGTAACCTGGGATTTGCCGTCAGGCCTCAGATAATTCAGCGTGCCGTCCTTGCGCACGTCCGTCAGCCTTTTTACAAGCTTATGGGCAAGGGAAATCGGCATGGGCATCAGCTCGGGCGTCTCATCGCAGGCAAACCCGAACATCATTCCCTGATCCCCTGCGCCGATGGCTTCTATCTGCGCATCCGACATTTCACCGGTTTTTGCTTCCAGCGCTTTGTCCACTCCCATGGCAATATCCGGCGATTGCTCGTCAATAGAGGTAATAACGGCACAGGTATCGCAGTCGAAGCCGTATTTTGCCCTGTCATAGCCAATTTCTCTGATTGTGCTGCGTACAATCTTGGGGATATCCACATAGCATTGGGTGGAGATCTCACCCATAACGAGCACCATGCCTGTGGTCACCGCAGTTTCGCAGGCCACCCTGGCCATAGGGTCCTCTGAATATATCGCATCCAGTACGGCATCGGAAATCTGGTCGCAGATTTTATCGGGATGGCCTTCTGTTACAGATTCCGATGTAAAAAGTTTTCTTGACATGTTTCTTCTCTCCTTCTTTGAGGTCCAGACCTCATACGTTATTTTTTTATGGCGGAAATGGCCGCCGCTGCATAAGAAAATCCTGTGGATACTCATCTGATCCGGGTAGGACGGCTTATCCCGGTCCGTGCTTTCTCCAGGTATTATATGGTATTCTGCCCTGCAGGTAATCAAAAAGCCTCTTCCTGATCAGAAGAGGCTTACTTTTACCATTTTGCTCATCTTTCAGGAACAATTCTCCTGCAGGAATTGGCACCGCTGCCGTCAGGCCGGTTGCCGGGTTTCATAGGGCTCAGTCCCTCCACCTCTCTTGATAAGACTAACTATTCAATTTTCTGAACTGCCCCGCTTCATACGCCTATAGAATCATTCTATGCCATACTCAGGAGCGTTGCCACAAAGGCTACATAAATCCCACTTTTTAAATTTAACATAAAACCCTCGCCCGCGTCAAGTACTAAATTCACGCACCGGCGAATATCTCCTCGAATTCCATGCCCTCCAGCTTTTCCTTTTCAAGGAGAGCTGCCGCAATCCGGTGGAGTTTGTCCATATTGTCCTTCAGGATGTTTTTCACCCTGTCATAGCCGGTATCAATAATGTGTTTGATTTCCTTGTCTATTTCGGAAGCCACCTCTTCGCTGTAATTCTTTGTGTGGCCGAAATCACGTCCGATAAATACCTCGTCGTTTTCATCGAAGACCAGGTTCCCGAGGGTTTCGCTCATGCCGAACTTGGTAATCATGCTTCTTGCCACTCCGTTGGCATGCTTCAGGTCGCTGTAGGCGCCGGTGCTTATTTCTCCAAGCACCAGGTCTTCCGCCGCTCTGCCGCCCATGGCAATAATGATTTCCTCCATGAGCTGCCCCTTTGTATGATAGGTCTTGTCCTGATCCGGCTTATGGGCCGTATAACCGCCTGCCCTTCCCGACGGTATGATGGATACCCTGTCGACCTTGTCGGTGGTGGATGCGACCTTTACCGCGATGGCATGGCCGGCCTCATGATAGGCTGTAAGCTTCTTTTCCTTTTCGGACATGACCCTGCTCTTCTTCTCGGGACCGACAACTACCTTGAAGGTAGCCTCCTTGATTTCTTCCATCTCAATGCGCTTCTTATTCTTTCTTGCGGCAAGGAGCGCAGCTTCATTCAAAAGGTTTTCCAGATCCGCTCCGGTAAACCCGGGAGTGCTCTTGGCCAGTTCATCCAGCTTCACATCCGAGCCCAGGGGCTTTCCTTTGGAATGGACCTTCAGGATGGCTTCACGGCCCTTTATATCAGGAAGCCCTACAAATACTCTTCTGTCAAACCTGCCCGGCCTCAGCAGCGCAGGGTCCAATATGTCGGGCCTGTTTGTTGCGGCAAGGATGATAACACCCTCATTTACGCCAAAGCCATCCATTTCCACCAGCAACTGGTTCAAGGTCTGCTCACGTTCGTCATGACCTCCGCCCAGGCCTGCTCCCCTATGGCGTCCGACGGCATCGATTTCATCAATGAATACGATACACGGCGCATTTTTCTTCGCCTGCTCAAACAGGTCCCTGACCCTGGAAGCACCGACGCCGACAAACATTTCCACGAAGTCGGAACCGCTGATGCTGAAAAACGGAACGCCGGCTTCACCGGAAACCGCTTTGGCCAGCAGCGTCTTACCGGTACCAGGAGGTCCAACCAACAAAACGCCTTTGGGAATTCTGGCTCCCAGTTCAATAAACTTCTTCGGCTGCTTTAAAAACTCGACAATTTCCTTCAGTTCTTCCTTTTCCTCATCGGCTCCGGCAACATCGTCAAAGGTCACCTTCTTTTTATCGTCGGTGCTCATCTTCGCTTTACTCTTGCCGAAGGACATGACTCTGTTTCCCCCGCCTCCCTGGGACTGCTGCAGGAAGAATACCCAGAAGATGACGAAGATTACGATAAGCCCCACCGTGGGCAATATGGCCACCCACCAGGGCGCCGACGGCGGACGCTCTATTTTGAAATTTCTTACCTGCTTGGTTTTTAGAGAATCGGTCATCAGATCCGTAAAGGAATCTACCGAAGAAATATAAACCACATAGGTGGAATTCTTCGAATCCTGTTTTGGCGTCACCAGCTCTACGGTTGCCTCATCACCCTTTAAGATAACCTGCTGGACATTATTGTTCTCTATCTGGGACAACAATTCCGAATAACTCATCTCCTGAGGCGTGCTGGTTGTCGAATACAAAGTGAGTATGAACAGTATTATTATAAAAATAACTATATAAAAACTTAATCCCTTAAAATATTTCAAATATCTCCCTCCCGGCGGTTACAGTAAAACCCTGTCAATTTATTAGTATATCTTAACATCTGCATATTTACAACACAATATTGCAAAGTTCAGGCACCCCAACTTTTTTCGCTATTCACCTGCTTCGCCTTCCTCGCCTGCCGAAGCTGCATATATTTCAGGCTTTAACGTCCGGATATCGGGAAGATTTCTGTATTTTCCCGCATAATCAAGTCCGTAACCCACGATGAACTTGTCAGGAACAATCATGCCTCCGTATTCCACCTGAATGTCCACCTTCCGCCTTGAAGGCTTGTCAAAGGCGGTGCAAATCCTGACGCTTTCAGGTCCCCTGGTCCTGAACAGGTCCTTCAAATACCTCAAGGTCAGGCCTGTATCCACAAGATCCTCTACGATCAGCACATGTTTCCCCGTGACATTTACATCGATGTCCTTCAATATCCGCACAACTCCGGAGGATTTGGTGGCTTCACCATAGCTGGATACCGCAATGAGATCCATGTCAACGGGGATGGTAATTTCCCTCATCAGATCGGCAAGAAATACAAAGCCGCCTTTCAAGACACCTACCAGTACCAGTTCTTTGCCTGCATAATCCCGTGATATTTGACTTCCCAGCTCCTTTACCCTGCTTCTTATTTCGTCGCTGCCTATGAGTATTTCTTCAAAATCTTCTGTCATTGACCCTCCGTCAGAGCATTTTCACCTTTAGCCTTAGTACTCTTTTAGTATTTTCAGTTACTTTAAATTTATCACTAATTTTATGGCCTATGATCCAGACAACTTCCTCATCCGACGCAATCAGAGGTATTTCGTCCCTTTTTTCCCTGGGTATTTTGTTATCGATAAAATATTCCTTAAGCCTTTTTGAACCGTTGGACCTGTAAGGCGCAAAAGCGTCCCCAACCCGCCGGTTCCTAATATTTATTCCCCTTTTAAAGCTGTCGTAATCAAAAAACTGCTCTAGAGAATTATAACCTATTCTTTCATATTTATCAACATTTGGAGACAAGCTTTCCATTGAAGCTTCAATGGATGCCTTGATTTTCTCCGCATATGTAACCCCGGGAACAACCAAATCATAGCTGAAATCCCTTTCAACCGGGGCTTTTTGACAATATACCTTCAAAACGGAATAGGAAATGCCTGCCCTGAGTCCCCGGGGCAATTGTATTACCGAACCGGTTCTGCTTTTATCCACAAGCGCTGCCATATCTTCGATATGCTTGCTTTCAATGCCCTTCAGATCTCCCTTTATCCGGCTGATGGCAATTCGGAGGACTCTGCCGGCCAGGGCCGGGTGCAGCTGCTTTAGCTCCTTCAGCTTAAGAGTCACGCATTCGCCGGCAATCCTGTCAAGGCAGCTGTCAAAAGCTTTGCCGGCTTCCGCTTCCAGATAGCTGCTGTCATTCTTAAGCAGGAGGGACATCCTGTGCAAGGCTTCCGTCAAATCCTTGCCAAAGCTCTTTTCAATTGCCGGTATCAGGTCAAGCCTGATCCTGTTGCGGGTATAATCGCCTTTAAGGTTGGAGCTGTCGATTCTGTAGCCCAAAGAATTTTCTTCGCAATATTTCTCTATCTCCTTCCTGGTAATGGAGAGCAGCGGCCGTATGATCCTTCCCCGGATGTACTCCATTCCCGTCAGTCCCGTAAGCCCTGTTCCCCTGAAAAGATTCATCAGGATTGTCTCGGCCTGGTCGTTTTTGTTATGGGCAACAGCAATTTTCCGCGCCGCAATCTCATTGGCAAAACGCTCAAATTCCCTGTACCTTGTTTCCCTTCCGGCTTCCTCCAGGGATATCCCTTCCTTCCGGGACATCTCCTCTATATCAAATGCAAGGCTTCGCAAATTTATTCCCAGTTTGCTGCAAATTTCCCGGGTGAAGGCTTCATCGGCATCGGATTCACTGCCCCGCAGCTTGTGGTTTATATGGATGGCGTAGATTTTCAGATCCATTTTCCCGGATAAAGTATGCAGCACATGCAAAAGACAGACGGAGTCGGGCCCTCCCGACACGCCTGCCACGACCCTGTCGCCGTTTTCAATCAACCTGTACCGTTTTATGGTTTCAAGAACCTTATCCAGCATTTCTTGCACTGTTGGGATACTCATCCTTCTTCAAATTTGCAAATCTGGTATATTCGCCGAACCACCGCAGCTCTATGGTCCCCGTAGATCCGCTCCTGTGCTTGGCGATGATGACCTCCGCGATGTTTTTCTTTTCGGTATCGGGATTGTAATAATCGTCCCTGTAAAGAAACATAACAATGTCGGCATCCTGCTCGATGGCGCCCGATTCTCTCAAATCGCTCAACATCGGCCGGTGATCCGTCCTGGTCTCAGGTCCGCGGCTTAACTGGGACATGGTAACGACGGGAATATTGATCTCCTTCGCCAGTATTTTCAGCGACCTGGAGATCTCAGACACTTCCTGCTGCCTGCTTTCCGTTTTTCCTCTTCCCTGCATCAGCTGCAGATAGTCGATGACTACCATACCCAGGTTTTTTTCCAGCTTCAGCCTCCTGCATTTTGCCCTGATATCCATAACGGAAATTCCCGGTGTGTCATCGATGTAAACAGGCGCTTCCGACATCGGCCCCAGCGCCCGGGCAATTTTTTGCCAGTCATCGTCCTCCAGCTTCCCTGTCCTCATCTTGTGGCTGTCAACCATGACCTCGCTGCAAAGCATCCTGTTTACCAGCTGGTCCTTGGACATTTCAAGGTTGAATATCGCCACGGGGACCTTTTTGTGCACTGCCGCATATTGCGCTATGTTCAGGGCCATTGCCGTTTTGCCCATACCTGGGCGCGCCGCAATCAGAACAAGGTCCGAATTCTGCAAACCCGCAGTCTTGTAGTCCAGGTCGGTAAATCCCGTAGGTATGCCTGTAATAAAGCTTTTGCTGTTGTAAAGCTCCTCCAGCCTGTTGAAGGTCTCCAGAAGGACGTCTTTGATATGGGCAAAGCCCTGGGTGTTCCTTTTCTGCATGATATCGAAAATGCTTTTTTCCGCTTTGTCAAGAACAAACACCGCTTCTTCGGAAGCATCATATCCCATGCTCATGATTTCCGAGGAAGCTTTGATCAGCCTTCGCAGCAAGGCTTTCTCCTCGATGATCCTGGTATAGTGCCTGGCGTTGGCAGTCGTGGGGACAGCCGACGTAATATTCGCGAGATAGTTCAGCCCGCCGACATTTTCCAGAGTGCCCCGCAGCTTAAGCTGCTCCGAAACCGTAATAAGGTCAACAGGCTGGGCCCTTTCCGACAGGTCCATGATCGCCTCATAGATTTCCTTGTGGTCGTCCCTGTAAAAATCTTCACTTTTCAGCAGCTCGGTGATGGTGGGAATCACATCCGAATCCAGAAGCATACATCCGAGAGCCGCCTGCTCCGCCTCCAGGTTGTGGGGCGGTATTCTTCCTATTGCGCTGATATCCACTGCTACAGTTCCTCCAGCCTGAATCTATTCCTGCTCCAGCTTTACCGTCAGCCTGGTGCTGACCTCGGGGTAAAGCTTCACTTCAAGTTCAGTTGTTCCAAGGGCTTTTATTGCATCATGCATAACAATTTTCTTCTTGTCGATGTCAAGGTTGTGGTCCGCCTTCAGCCTGTCGGCAATGTCCTTGCTTGTAATGGACCCGAAAAGCTTGCCGTTTTCGCCGGCCTTTGTCTTGATGACCACGACGGTGTCCTTGATTTTGGCGGCCAGTTCCCTGGCGTGGGCCAGTTCCCTGTCCTTCTTCGACTTCTCTGCCTCTTTTTTGGTATTCATTACATTTATGTTGGTTGCACTGGCTTCCACCGCTATATTCTTCGGGAACAGAAAATTCCTGGCATAGCCGTCGCTTACATTGACCATGTCTTCCTTTTTGCCCAGTCCCTTTACATCCTGCTTCAATATTACTTTCATATGTACCCTCCCGTATTATCCTCCGCCGGCATTTTTCACTTCCATCCGCCGGCTACTCTTTACTGTTTTCGTTCATGTATTCCATTATAGCATATTTTAGCTTTTCTCTGGCATCTTCCAGAGAAATTCCTGCGAGCTGCGCACCGGCCACGGTCAAATGCCCTCCGCCGCCAAGCTTCTCCAGGATCACCTGTACATTGATATCTCCCAGCGATCTTCCGCTGATCCAGACCCCATTGCCGACATAGCATAATACGAATGCGGCGATTATGCCGGAAAGGTTAAGAAGCTCGTCAGCCGATTTGGCTGTCACCAGTTGGGCGTTCTTGATATTCTGCGGGCAAACGGAAATCGCTATTTCATTTCCGACCATCTCAGCTTCCTTTACAACATTGGAGATGCTGGAATAAGTGGCCAGATCGTTCTGGAAAAGCTGCTTTACAGCCACGGTATCAACTCCCTGGCGCCTTAAGTAAGACGCCGCCTCGAAGGTCCTCACCCCGGTTTTGAAGGTAAAATTCTTCGTGTCCACGACAATGCCTGCAAACAGCGCTTCCGCTTCCACAGGCTTCAGTTTGAACTTCTCATCGATGTATTGGAGGATTTCCGTAACCAGCTCACAGGTGGAGGAAGCGTATGTCTCCTGATAGGTGAGTACGGTATCCTGCAAGAAATCGGCGCCCCTCCTGTGATGGTCGATTACCACCACCTGCCCGGCCTTCGTAATAAGCTCCGGCGCTTCGGTGAAGCTGGGTCTATGGGTGTCCACAATAATTAAAAGGCTTTTCTTTCCTATCCTGTCAAGGGCTGCATTTCCGCTTGTGAATATTCCGTCGTACTCCGGATTCTTATTAAGCTTTGCTACCAGGTTATCAATGGTCGGATTGGAGTGTTCCAAAACGATATTTGCTTCCCTGGCCCTGCTTTTAACAACCCTGTAAAGGCCAAGGGACGCGCCCAGGGAATCAACGTCGGCATTTTCATGCCCCATGATGAAGACGTCGGCAGACTGGTCGATAAGCTCCCGCAGCGCGTAGGCGATCACTCTTGCCTTAACCTTGGTCCTCTTTTCCAGTTCTCTTGTCCGTCCCCCGAAGAAGCTGAAGTTGTCGCCGTTTTTGATGACCACCTGGTCACCGCCCCGTCCAAGGGCTATGTCGATGGCCGCCCCGGCAGAGTAGAAGCTCTCCACGACGGTTTTTCCGTTCAAGCCGAAGCCCAGGCTCAGGGTTACGGGGATCTTGTTTCCCAGATTTATTTCCTTGACAGTATCCAGTACTTCGAATTTCTTTTCTTCCAGATCTTTAAGGTATTTACGCTCAAAAACGAAAAGGTACTTGTCCCTTTCAAATTTTTTTATGATCCCATAGGTAAAGCCCATCCACTGGATAATTTTTTTTTCAATCTCCGCCAGCATCTGGGGACGCGAGGCGTCCTCCATACTCTGCATCAGATCGTCGTAGTTATCGATGACCACCAGTCCCGTAACAATTTTTTCATCCTGGTACTTCTTTTTCGTCTCCATCAGCTCGGAGTTGTCAATAAAGTATAAGATCAGGATATAGCCGCTGTTGTCGGCCTTTTTCTCAATCTTTGCAAAGTTGCACAGCACCCTGTAGTGCATGCCGTTTAAAAAAACCTGTCTGGAAATGTTTGCATTCTCTTCCGCCAGGGTTTCAGGATTAAGTCCTCCTACGAAATCGCTGATGGTTTTCTCCAGAAGCTCTTCGCCGTCAAAGATCTTGCGGAAAGAGGAGTTATACCATATAATAACGCCGTCCAGGTCGGTAACTACCAGCGGCATAGGAAAGTTGAGAAGCGTATCCTTTGTGGCGGTATCGATGTTTAAGGTCAGATTCTCTATGTACCTGGTTATTTCATTCCGCCTTCTGGAGCCGGAACGGACATTGTAATAGGTGAGAAAGGCCAGCAGTATATAGCCCGGGACTGCGATACGCCATTCAAGTATGGTTATAACAATCAGCAGGATGAGTATTATCCATAAATAAAGGCTTGCGCGAGGCACAAAAATTCCGGTGAATTTTTTACTGTCCATAGCCCTCTCTGCTCTCCTTTCTCCGCGAGCTGCCCAGATGCTTTGAGAGCTCCGAAAGGTCACCGTAGCATTTTTCTACTTCGTGGTTCTCTACCAGGCCCAGCTTTATCTTGTTGTGAATCTTCATTTCAATGGCGTTATAGCTGATTCCCAGGCGTTTCCCCAGAAGATAGCTGATCAAAATGATATTGGAAATGGTATCCGATACGGAATCGTGAACCTCCTCACGGATGCCGTTGACCAGAATCCTGAAAAGGTTTGCAATATCGGTCAGCAGCTCTCCCTTGAGCCATTCGATCAGCCTGATGTTCCTGGTAATATCGATCTCTTTATCAAAAACAGCCACACTCTTCAACTCCATTCACCCATTTCAATCCACACACCTATGAGAGGTACGACATTTACTGCCTTAACACTTTTGCTTATATTATACCACAAATTTCATGGGGTTAATTTCCATTTCCCGGCCCGCCGATGCTGTAAGGGTTTTACGGCAGTAAAGCTTTGTAGGGGCGCGCGTTGCGGGTCCTCCTGCCGCACAGGCAAAGAACCGTACCCTGTCCGCAGTCCCTTACCTGTATGGGATGGGACAATAAACCTGTCCCCCAAGCGGGCGTCTCCCCTATCCTTTCGCCGCGGGGTAGGAGCCTAAAAACTTAAAAAAAGAAGATTTTCTCTTTATCATGGTCAGCGCATCCCTTATATCCTCGTCTGCTCTGTGGCCGCTGATATCCACAAAGAAAATGTACCGTCCCAGCTGGTTTTTCGCAGGCCTGGATTCAATCTTGCTCATATTGATGTCCCACAGGTTGAATATGTCCAGCACCCGGTACAGGCACCCCGGTTTATCCTCCGTTGTAAATACGATGGAGGTCCTGTCGTCCCCTGTCCTCTCCCCATCCGTATGGCTTACAACGACAAACCTTGTATGATTGTTTTCACAGTCATGGATGTCTTTTTCCACAATTTCCAACCCATAAGCTTCTGCTGCGGCCGACGACCCGATGGCCGCACTGTCGCCGGACCCCGCCGCAACTTCTTCCGCTGCGCCTGCCGTGCTGTAAGTCGCCCTTACATGGGCATTGGGAAACCGGGCGTTTATAAAATTCCTGCATTGCCCCAGAGGCTGCGGATGGGATAAAATATGCCTGATATCGCCGATAGAAGCCCCTTTTTTTACAAGAAGGTTTTCCCGGACCGGGATCACCAGCTCCGACTTTATCAGCAAATCCACGTCCGCCGCCAGTATATCCAGCGTAGCATTGACGGCGCCTTCAATGGAATTTTCAATCGGCACGATTGCCTCATCGATCCGGTTATTGGCAACCGCCTGCAGCAATTCCTGAATTGAGGAATAGTCACAGGCCTCATAGGACAAATCCTTCGCGTAGATAAGCAAAGCTTCGTGGGAAAAGGTCCCCTTCGGACCTAAAAAGCCTATTTTGAGCATATCCTGTCGCTCCACCATTAAATCTGGCATGTTTCATCAATATGCTGCCGCAGGGCGGCCATTGATAGATAGTTGCCTGTTACAGTAACCTCTTCAGCTTTTTGAAACACACCGAAAATTTGTCGTGCTTTGAAGAAGAACAAGGGACGACTCCTCCTTCCCGTTCCTATTTATAGCGAAAGCTACATTTCCATCCTTGCAGAGAGATCTTACGAATAAATAATCGCAATACTCCTGGCATATAAATGCGCCGGTAGGATATTGTAACCTTCGCTGTAGTATACGGAGAAAGAAAAATCGTCCCCTTTGACTTTTGTATTATTCTGCAGTATAAGGCAGCAATGCTACGACTCTTGCCCTCTTAATGGCAATTGTCAGCTGGCGCTGATGCTTGGCGCAGTTTCCGGAAATCCTCCTCGGAAGAATCTTGCCTCTTTCGGAAATATATTTCCTGATCTTTGCAACTTCTTTATAATCAATGTCCGTAACCTTGTCAACGCAGAAAGAGCACACTTTTTTCTTGGCTCTCCTCATTCTCATGCCGCCTTTGCCTTCGCCCTTGTCATAAGAATCTCTTCCGCCGCTTTTGTTATCTCTTCTTCCACCTGGCATGTCAAACGCCTCCTTTCATTATTATTTCCTCTGATTCGGTTATTCTCCGGTGCAGCAAAAACACCGCCTCACACTTTTTTCTGAAATGCTCACGGCTATGCGTGTTTCAAAAAACAATCGTGTAAGCTGCATTTCAGCAAATCCGGGACGCATGAGCGACCAACCCTAGAACGGGAGATCATCATCTTCATCCAGAGGATAGAAGCCGTCATTTTGTCCTCCCGGGGCTGCTCCTCCCGGAACAGTTCCTCCGGCAGGCCTTTGAGCCGGTGCACCCTCGCCCTTTTTGCTGTCTGCAAAATAGGTTTCCTCTGCAACAACCTCGGTCACATAATGCTTTTTACCCTCATTATCGTCCCAGGAGCGGTTCTGAAGCCTTCCCACCACGACAACCTGGCGTCCCTTCTCAAACCATTTGCCGCAAAATTCAGCCGTCTTTTCCCATGCAACTACGTTGAAAAAGTCGGCCTGTTTTTCTTCGCCAGGTTTTGAGAATCTCCTGTTCACTGCCAGACTAAAACTGCAAACTGCAGTATTGTTCCCGCTGGTATACCTCAACTCGGGATCCTTTGTAAGCCGCCCCATTAAAATAACCTTATTCATAATACCACCTTAATTATCTTTCTTGATGATCATATACTTGATAATGCCGTCGGTAATCTTGTAAATTCTCTCAAGCTCGCGCGGAAACTCCGATTCTGCGCTGAAATTTACGAGAACATAATAACCTTCATTCTTATCGTTGATCGGGTAAGCCAATCTTCTTTTTCCCCACTCATCAATGCTTTCCAGCTGCGCGGAAGTTTCCAGCAGGTTCTTGAACTTCTCTACAAGAGCCTTTGTATTGTCTTCCCCGACTTCGGAATTGATGATGAAGATGGATTCATACTTGTTTAGCATTCGACCTTCACCTCCTTCTGGACTAAACGGCCCTGCAACCAGGAGTGCAGAGCAAGGATTCCAAGGTAGTAGTTTATCATATCGGCGATAAATCTGCAAGGGGGTAAATTTTGAGGGGTGCAAATCAACTACACAACTACCTCAAATACCTCTTTGCCGTTTACCTTCAGCCATTGGGCCGAGTATTGCTTGTTATTGTTAAAATTATAAACAATCATATATCCTTTATCCTGCCCTTGAACATCCAGATATTCCACAAGCTGTTCCAGTCCCTTTTCTTCATAGGCCCTGCCGTTCCAGATTTTCAGCTCAACTATGAATTTTTCAGGGCCAAAGGTGATAACCACGTCCATTCTGCGGTTTTCCCGTGTCTGCGCTTCTACAAAGCTGAAGCCCCTGCCGTTTAAAATCGGCTTCAGATAGGCAAGGAAGATAAGCCTCCCGTTGGTTTCATAGAACCTTTCGTCTTCCTGCCTGTATTGCTCATGCATGAATTCCTGGAACTTCAGAAGCGTCTTCTCCATATCCAGCTTTTCATCCACAATCAGGCGCTTTTCGTCCACGCTGGTGAATCTGGCCGCCAGGGCTCTCATATCCTGCTGCGCCAGCATATAGTTATAGATTCTTTCTTCGAAGATTTTGTTATGCAGCAGAATTTTGCCTTTTTTTTCCGCCAGAATGCCGTACATAATTCCCTGCTCATAGGCATCGGGATTGTAGTTGATCTCCCTGCCCTCCACCAGTATCTCGTAAACCAGAGCCTTTATTTCGGGATTGTTTTCAATATTTTTAATTACATCGTCAAACAGCGTGCTCTTTTCATTCAAGGTCATTTTGATGGAAGCTTCCAGCCCTTTAGGAGTCCAATCCCTGTCAAGATACTCGTCGATATTCTTGCAAAGTCTGCTTACCAGGTAGGGATATCCGCTTGTAAACCTACGGATTTCATTGGCAAGCAGGTCCGTATCCATACTTATCCCCGTATCCTTCACATAATCGTCAAGCATGGCCTTGATTTCACCGGCTGAAAAAGACATGTCCACCCGGAAATCCGCGGCGATATTCCACGGTGAATTGAATACCCTGTCTTTCTCCTCCCTTATCTTCAGCTTGAGGTTTTTTATGTCATGAACCCCCCCCAGTATTACGCTCTGGAAGCTCTTATCCTTACCCGAATTCATGGCAAGGCATTTATTTCTCAACAGGCCCAGGAATTGCATAAAAATCCTGTTTGCGCTGCTCTTGTCCACCTCGTCGATGATCAGCACCATGTCCCGGCCAAGTTCAATGATCAAACCGGTTATCGCCCTGGACAGGCTGCCGAAATCCCTTGTATCCTTCCCCAATGCCCGCATTCTTGCAGCAAGCTCTCGATTAGTAAACCCTACGCTGTCGGCAAATACATAAAATATATTCGAGCAAAACCTCTCTTCGGTATCAAACAAGTCGTCTCCAACGCCTTCAAAGCTTGTATCAATAACAACATATTGGTTGCTGAGAGCTTTTGAAAGCATCAGCATGGTTGTGGTTTTGCCGTACTGCCTTGGGCGGTTTATGGTGAAGTACAGGCCCTCGTCCACCATTTTTACGATTTCATTGATTTTGCCGCTTATGTCGGCCATATAATGCTTTCCGGGCACACAAAGCCCGGTTACGTTGAATTTTCTCACAATCTCACACCTCCATGGCTGAAAGCTCCCGGCATACCGGATACCGGCTTATGGAAATATTATACCAGAAAGCTCCCTGGAGTGTAAGGCAGCCTCCGGTAAAATTTTATGGCAGACAGCGGATCAAATCTACCCGCATAAAGCAGATTCTCTCCTACCGGAACCATTTCTATCGCTTAATCCGGAGGATTAATGTTTTATGGTCGAAGCAAGATAAAAGCCAGTGTGAAATTAATTCATCAACTGGCTTAAGTTTTTTTACAAAATTTTGATTTTTTACTTTTAATTCACCTGGATCGTGTTATAATCCAACATTGCTTTTCCTTTCATTTCCTTTTTATCCTTATTCCACTCGTCTCCGCCCTTAATGGAAGAACTGATGATATTTGTTCCATCACTATCTTTATACAATACATAAACTTCCGACAAGTCCTTTTTTACAATGTATAATGGTTCCGTTGACCCAATCGGCGGGTTTTCATATAAATCATCAGCAATCGCACAAAGCTCGAGTATTTTCTTGGAATCAATACCCTTAATTTGCTCGCTTAACTTATTAAAGTCGTTAAATGAAATATATTTTTCTTCTTCTTCTCTTTTTATGGATGGAAGGCGTCCCAGACGGTCGTAAAATTCTGGAGGGATCCTACTCCAACGGCACGGTTAAAACAGCCTGCCTGCCATGAATATGAGGAGACCGATGCTGCCTATCATTAAGAAATTAATAATAAAGTTGACAAGTGATTTCCGCCGGAGGAATCCCGGTTTTTTCCCATGTCTGTCGCGGAGGACGTGCAGCCGGTTTTCCCGGATATAGTTATTGATCAGTGCTTCCGCCTCTTTCAGGATAAATTCGTTTTTTATCCTTCCCTTACCCGTTAATACGACGGGCTGCCCGTTATCCCCCTGTGAACCGGGATCACATTTTAAAATCAGAATGGCTTCCTCAATCAAATTGGAAGAAATGTCCTTGATCACAACAATTCTCTTCGTATCGCCGGTTACCATAATCATCCTCCACAAACTACAAAATATTCCTGAACCAAAAGGATCCCTTATAGTGTGTGAAGAATCATCGAAAATATACCAATTATCTGTATCTTTTCCATACTTTTGCCACAATCACCGTCATGTCGTCCAAAGGCTTCCCTTCACAGTTGGCGACGGCTTTTCCGAGAATCTCGTCCGCTATCTGCTGCGGATTTATACTGCTGATCTCCTGGATGAATTTCATCAATGCCCGGTCGCCCGGCTCATCCTCTCCGGCAAAGCTGTCAATGATGCCGTCTGTCATCATGATCAGCATATCGCCGCTGTCGATGTTTTTATGTACCAGCTCGGTATCCATGCTGACGAGTATCCCGGCAGGAAGAGAGGCGGATTTCACCAGCTCAATCCTGTCCTTTCTTTTTAGATAGGTCGGCGCTGCGCCGATTTTTACAAATTCCGTGTCGCCGCTGAAAAGGTCAATCACCGATATATCCATGGTTGAAAAGGTATCGTCTGTTGATTTCATTACAAGGACGGAGTTTACAAGCTTTACGGCCATATCCTTGTCAAAGCCGGATTCCAGAAAGTTTTCCAGCATGTTCACCGTCGCTTTGCTCTGGACTGCCGCCCTGTAACCCGATCCCATACCATCGCTGAGCGCGATGAAGTATTTCCCGTTGCCTGCATTCATAAAGGTAAAGCTGTCTCCCGAGGCAGCACTTCCATGCTTGGCTTGTTTTGCCACGCTCACCATAACCTTGAGATTCTCCTCTTCCACGAGCTTCAAAGAGCACTGGCCGTCTCTGGCCTTTTTGCATTCCTCACTCTCCTTTACCATTTGTCTCCCCAAAACTCCGCTTATGGTCTTTTCCACCAGGCTTATGCATATTCTGCCTCCGCCGCAGCCGGCATGGATAATGCCTACCTCATATTTATTCCATTTGTTCTTGTATACAACCACCTCCTTTGTTTTTATTCCTGCATTGTTGAGGGCAATGTACGCTTCATCCTCCAGCGTGCCGGAAAAATTCACCTCCGTATCGATTTCCTCCGCAAGGCTGGAAATCACTGTGGACAGACCTTCAAACTGCTGGGAAATGAGTCCTCTGCTCTCTCCAATGCGGTTTTTCCACACCATGTCCACTTTGAACAGCTCATAGGCACAGTTTACAGCATCTGCAAAATCGTTGATCCTCTCGCATCTGTCGAGAAAATAGGAGGGTATGTCGTTCACCTCGATTCTTCCTTTGGCTTCAAGGCCTTCAACGATTCGAAACATTACCTGGTAGGTATCATAAAAATTCCTGTCCCAGCAGTGGAGGCACAGACTGCAGTCTTTGCAAACCCTGTCGGCCACCCTGTCCAGGAGAACCGTAAGGTCCTGTTTGCCTGCGACAACCTTTGTCTGGGAAATCTCCCCGAAGGTTTTTGCCAATTCCTTAAAGGCTCTGGAGAATTTCTCAAGCTTTTCTATCGTTATGTCTCTCACCCGCCGGGTATAGCCCCTTTTATCCGCATATGCGCCTCCATCCCTGTTAAAGGGACCGGCCGTCAGATCGATGAGCTTTTGCGGTATAAAAAAGAAAATCACTACGGTAAGAATTATTTCCTTGAAATAGATCAGGGCTTCCGCCGAGCTGTCCAGATAAATGGCAAGGATGGCGTTGCCCAGGACAAACCCCAGCCCCGAGCCGGCTTTGCCAAAACCTTTGAAAATCCCCGACAAGAGGCCGCAGAAAGCATAGGTGCCAATAGCAAGGGGAGTAACCTCCGACGACATGCTTACGATTAAGCCAATGGCGACCCCTGCGGCCGCGCCGACTCCGGGACCGCATTTAAAGCTGAACAGCAATACCATCAGGATGCAGAGGATATTTTTCGGGGAAAACCCCAGCAGGGTGAAACCGCTTATTCCGGATACGACCAATGCGGCCGTGATGGCGATACTGATCATTTCCTCGCTGCCCAGCACATTTTTTTTACCGGTTGTCGTCAGTAAGGGCAAGGTATTGCGGAATACAAAAAAAATGACAAATACGATAAAGGAACAAAAAACCGACCGCAGTAAATCATACAGAAGGAATCCCTGGAGGCCGGTAAAGAGCACCTGGGGTATCAGAATCCCCAGGAATGCCAGACAGGAATATTTTAGTGCCGGCGCACCCCGGACATTTTTGAAAGGCAGGCTGAAAACGCTGAAAAGCAGCATTGCGGCTCCCGTAATGTAGAGCTGTTCCAAACCGCCGCCGGTGAGTATTCCCACCAGCACAGCCGCCGCAATCAGCATTTTATTGATGCCAAGTCCTGCCGCCGCTGCAAAAAAAGCAAAGCCAAAGGGCATCAGGCCGTCTGCAAGATCCGCCCTCCCTAGCAGCAGCGCGGCAGGCAGCAGGATATAGTTATTATTGGAAGCAAGCAGACTGTATATTTTGCTTCCCTTTGTCTTTCCCAGGACATACGCCGGCATACCGTGTTTTAATAGTGGAACAGCTGCACTTTTCATCATTTGTATCCTCCAGACTCATTTTTATCCGTGGTGTCCCCTTCGGACCGGATGAAACACACCGGGCTCATAAGCGGGACAAATCCGATTATAGCCGGAGCGTCTGGAATTTTTTGTCATTTCCGGTAGACAGTCAAAAAAAATGTTTTGACATGGATCATCAAAACTTTCGGTTGGACAGATGCTGTTCAAGCTTGAATACTTGCCTCTCCAAGCAATATCCAGGTTGAAGGATGCAACTATGCGTGAATAATTTGTAATATTCGGACGCACAAAAACCGCCGTTTGCATGGTAACTTTTTACGCGGCGGTTTTTGCAGATAGGAGTTTTATGTACATGAGAAAAAATTTTAATGATCAATCGTTGTTTTTCGTTCTTTGATTGCCGGATCCCTTTTTCGTCTTATCTGTCTTTTTCGTCTTATCTGTCTTAACCTGCTTGTCATCTCTATTCTTCTTGTTCGTCTTTTGATTTTTTTCATCCTCGCCAACAGGTTTATTGCCATAGCCAGTACCCGCAAAATCTATGCCCCCGTTACGCTGACCGTAGGTCCAGCCTGTGAAAACCGCTGGAGCTTTGAAGGGATTATTTGTCACAGCCGCATCCTGTTTCTTCCATTGTACCTGTTCTTTTTTCTTAGGCGATGCGGTCTCCTTATCCGGATTTTTTCCCTTGACCTGTTCCTTTTCTCCGGACCGGAGGTTCCCCTGCGTCTGTTTTGGCGTCTTATCCTGTTTTTCCCAGACCGGAATTATTGCTTTCTCCTGCTTTTCAGCTTGACCCTGCTCTATTTTCTCCTCTTTCCCATCCTGTTTTTTCCCCTGCGTCCGGCCCATTCCCCAGAACTCTACCTTGCCCTTGTCCTGCGGTATCTTCCAGGACTGCATGCTGCCTTGAGCCGGCGTCCACCGGTAAAAAGCGTTGGAATCATAGGTTTCGGCTTTCCTACCCTGCTTTTTAGCTTCCCTGTTCTGCTTCCTTTTTTCTTTGTCCTCTAGCTTCCGGGTGTTCTTATCCTGTTTTTTGTCCTTTCTGCTGTCGCCGATAATTCTCATAATGTCTTTGACCGGTTTGTCCTTCAACGCCTCCATATCCAGATCAGGCTTTGCTTTCACTGCCTTTTCCATCAACTCCAGCTTTCCTGTAGAGATTCCCATATCCTTGGCGGTATCATGCTGTTGGGAGCTGACCTGCCGCGATATGACAGCAGACTCCACTTTGCTTTCATTCAATGCTTTTAAAGCGGCATTCTCTACATTTTTCTCAAGCGCCTCTTTTTTTAGCGTATCCTTGCTTGAAACAGTCAGTAAAACGGTATTCCCGGTCTCGGTTTTCAAATAGCCCTGCTCTATTGCAGAACCGACCAGCCGGGCTATCCCCTCGTCCAGCTTCCTGTTATTCAAATTAGAATTCTGCAGAAGCTTTTCTCCATCTTCATTGAAGGTTTCGGTTTTTATAATAATGTCGTAAATATTGGCAGTGAGCTCTACGCTGGGATTAATATCGAAATCCACATAACTGTAGGGCGTAGTATAGCTGTAAACGCCATAGCTCAAACCGAGGGTGAACAAAAACGCAGCAGCGATGGAGGAAATTTTAGCCAGTATCCTGCTTCCGGACCGATAAGGCTTTTCAAATTCAATTTCATACCCGGGCCTGTAATGTGCCTGATTCCCTATCTTCATGAAGCTTCCGTCACCTGTCAGTACGACGGCGTGCTTTCCTTTTCTGTCTACGATGATCCCTTTCATTCACCTTCCCCCCTTCCTCCGATATTTACGTAATCCCTTATGTACTGGTAATCCCCCGATGCGATAATTACTACCGCTATAATATATTTTCGCGATCGTTCGACGATTTTGCGGGGTAGCTTTAAAGCGTTGACAATTTCTGCAACAGGCAGGTATTTCTTTTCTTTTATCCGCTGGATCAAATCAGGCCTTGACAGTAAAAATCCGGCGATTTCGCCGCAGACCTTGTGGGTTCTGTCCTGCTTGGGCGATACCGACGCCAGCTCGAAGAAGGTGATCTCATATTCCAAAAGCTCCCTTCCCAGCTGCTCCAATTCAAGCCTCCTGTACTCGCCCAGCCTGTCCTTGTCGTATTGTTCCAGCGACTCGCCGGAACTTAGATCAAATTCCTCATTCTCCTCGCCCATGTATGTATTTAAGGAGATTACATTGCTATGACGCTTTTCCTTGCGGTAATAGTCGATCAATCTGCGCTTGATAACGCCCTGGGAAAAGGGCAGAAAGTTCCCTCTGGCACCGTCAAAGGCCTTTATTGCTTCCACAAAGCCCATCATGGCAATGCTTAACTCATCATCCTCTCCATACCGGACGTAACGTCCTGCCAATTTTTCCGTGCATGACGCAATAAAGGGCTTATATTCTTCTACAAACCGGTTAATTTCTTCCTCATTGTTTTTAATTGCTGCTACTCTTGCATTAATATCGGTAGCCTGCATTCAATGCCCCCAGAGTTTTATCTTTATAACGACCTAGTTCAAAGGAAATTTGTCGTTTGTAGACAAATTTCCTTACCGCAGCGGAGTTTCAACGAGGCTGGTCGCAAATGCCTTGCATTTCCTGCTCGCCCATGCATCCCGGGCGTGAGATATGCTCACCGCCTGAAAACCAATTCGCTACCCGACACCTTGTACAGAGGTGGGGAACATTTTTGAGCCTCGTTATATTTATTCGCAAGACGGCCTCAAAAAACCGTCATAATTTTGATTATAGCATTATTTTTTCGGGGCAGGCATTTGAAATATCTTACAAATCGGCTGTAAGCTTCTCCCCCGGCTTATCTTAAACGCCGGGACGGAACAAAAAAATACCGGGGGCGTCCTACCTCCCGGTATTTTTATTTGCGAATATTAATTTTACTTAAGCAAGTCAGTACGGTTCCGGAATCAGCTTTCCCATGCTCAGGGAAATTTTCTTCACTGTTCCATTTGTTTACCCAGGAACCCTGCGGCGGATTGGGCCAGCTTGGCTTCAACCTCGCCCATCCTTGTGTTGGGATCGGTGGATAAAAGTATCACCGCTCCGATGGGATCGCCTTCAGAGATGATGGGAGAAACTACCTGGGAAGAATATCTTCTGTCGGGAGCCTCGTCCGCCAGGATGGATATGGTTTTTTCATCCGACGATTTCACGACGAAGGTTGTTTTTTCCTCAATGACTCTTTCCAGATCCGTGCTGAGGGATTTCTCAAGAAATTCCTTTTTTGAAGCACCGGAGACGGCAATTATGGTGTCTCTATCAGCAATGCATGTAATATGTCCACTGGTTTTATGAATGGATTCCGCATATTGGGAGGCAAAATCGCCCAACTCACCGATGGGTGAGTATTTCTTCAATATAACTTCTCCTTCTTTGTCGGTGAATATTTCCAGAGGGTCCCCTTCTCGTATTCTCAAGGTTCTTCTGATCTCTTTGGGTATAACGACTCTTCCGAGATCGTCTATTCTTCTGACAATGCCGGTCGCTTTCACTTTCCTTACCTCCTTGAACGTATCGTTTTATTGTGTTTTTATTATTTATATTTTATTGGAGTTTTATACATTAGAGGTGAATTGTGAAAACAATATAAAAAAAATTTACTTTACGCATAACTTGTATATTGAAGCAAATTTTAAGCACCGGTGAAAATAGAAGTTCGCTAATGTTTTCAGCGCTCCTAAGTTAACCTGTTGTGTTGGTTGGTCCGTGTCATTACGAGTGTAACACAGTGGAGCGCGGCAATCTTCAGAAGCATCGCCTAAAATCAATATGAGATTGCCGCGGTCGCTGCGCTTCCTCGCAATGACACACGTGATAGCACACCACCAAGTGTGGAAACTCGTTGTAGGGGCGGCCATTGGCCGTCCGGTAGCTGTTCAACGTAGATGGCGTTAGCGGACGCGCAATGCGCGCCCCTACAGGATAGGCGTTTCACAGCAATGACAAACAAAGCAGGTTACATTAACCAGCACAATGCGTTAAGTTAAGATCCGGAGGATTCACAATAAAAAGGGGGACTATACAGTCCCCCTGACGGTTTGCGTGAAGTATGGTTTTTATTGGCGGTTAAGCCTTAATTGAGTTGTATACCTCATCGTTGGTATCAATCGTATATTCTGTTTTCTTTCTTAACTCACTCAGTTTGTCCTGAAAAAGCTTGGAAAATATAAAATTCGTACCGTAGTCACGGTATTCCGTAGCACATCGCAAGCTGACCGGCTGATCCTTGGCATATTTCTCTTCCAGCTTGATTATGTGGAAGCCGAATTCGGTTTCTACAAGCGTGTCATACAGCTGGCCGTTGTTTAGCGAGAATGCCGCATTCTCAAATTCCGGCAACATGACGCCTTTGGCGAATAAATAATCCCCGCCGTACTGGGCGTTGGTATCCTCGGAGTTCTCTTTTGCCAGCGTTGCAAAGTCCGCGCCTCCCTTAAGCTGGTCCAACAAATCCTGCGCCTTTTTTTTGGCGGCATCCTTCACATCCTGTGCCGCATCCTTAGCCGCTTTGATGAGTATATGCCTTGCCCATACGGCTTCCCCCGCATCGGTTCGCATTTCGGTAGTTTCCTTATACCAGTCGGGATGTTTGTCATAATACTCTTTAATATCCGTATCTTTTAAATCCAGCTTTTTCGCTTCTTCCGACTGGTACTTCTGAGCCAGGGCACTCTCCAGCTGAGTCTCCCTGAAAATGTCAAGGCTTGTACCAAAGTTTTCTTCAAAGTACTTGTTCGCCCTTATCCGGTTGCCTGAACCAATCTGTTCACTGTCAATGATGCTTTTCTGAATATAGTCGTCAATATTTTTAATTTCCGCAGCGTCCAGTTTTATACCGCTTGCCTTTGCTTCCGCCGCCTGCATTTTTATATCCCTGATCCCTTCCAGGGTACTCTTTTTTGCATATTCAATTGCCGTAGTTCCTTCGATTTGCGTATACCAGAAGGTTTCCTCCGTGAGGCTGGGATCAAGGCTGTATGCTTGATAGTACATATTTGACTTCTGCATTGCCAGATAGAAATTGTATTCCTTTACGCCTATTTTCTCGGTCCCTATCGTGGCCACATAGCCGCTGGCCGCATTGAGCCAGATAAGCAGGCCGCCAACGATCGCCGCCAGAACAACCAATGCCGCAATTCCGAATTTCACATAGACAGGCATGGTTTTCTTTTCCTGTTTGAGCTTGCTATTATCCGTTTTTACCCTACCAGTTTTTTTCTCCAATGAAATCTCTCCTATCGTTATAAAAAATACGAGATTGTTACATTGCAGGCTTTCTACAATGTCCACGCCACATATAGCACATAAAAGCATGAAAAAAGGAGAAGATACAATTTCCTTTTCCCATGCCGATGCCATCATAAAACCGTATGCCTGCACACTTCCATATATATATTACATTATAATCAAATCGTCAATGCACATCAAAGCTTTTTAAATCCTGTAACACAATCTTAATATTGTCCAGCAGCTGGCTGCGGTTCACGCCCGCGATGCGGTACATAAGATACGGGCTGGCTCCGGCATTGAAAAGAAGCTGCCTTTTGTATTTTGCCGCCGTTTTGCCGATGGCTTCGATGTTTATATTTTTCATGCCTCCAATGGGGAGCAGGATGGCGTCATTTTTTTCCTGAACTGCCGTAAACCCTAAAGAACCCGCAATCGCTTTAATATAGGCGATGTTTACAAGGTTCAGCACCGCTTCCGGAATATCGCCATACCTGTCGGTCAGTTCGTCTACAATATCCAGGACATCCTGCTGGTCCTGGATGGATGCAATTTTTTTGTACATTTCGATTTTTCTTGCTTCTGCGTTGATATAGCTGTCATCGATAAAAGCGCTGACATTGATGTCGATGGTAACCTCCGCGTTGTTTTTTTGCAGCGGCTCGCCCTTCAATTCCCGGACAGCCTCATCCAGCAGGCGGCAGTACATGTCATAGCCCACGGTTTCCATGTGCCCGTGCTGTTCGGGGCCCAGCAGGTTTCCGGCGCCGCGGATCTCCATATCCCGCATGGCTATCTTGAAGCCCGAGCCCAGCTCGGTGAACTCCTTGATTGCCTGCAGGCGCTTTTCCGCGATTTCCGCCACCACCTTGTCCTTTTTATAAGTGATATAAGCATATGCCAGCCGGTTGGAGCGCCCTACCCTTCCCCTCAGCTGGTACAGCTGGGCAAGGCCCATTCGGTCGGCGTCTTCCACGATAATGGTGTTTACATTGGGCATATCAAGCCCGGATTCGATGATGGTGGTGCACACCAGGATGTCGAATTCGCCCTTGATAAAGCTGAACATGATGTCTTCCAGCACCCTTTCCTCCATTTGCCCGTGTGCCACGGCAACTCTGGCGTCAGGCACCATTGCCTGAATTTCCGAGGCTTTCAAATCAATTGTACGGACGCGGTTGTACAGGTAGAACACCTGCCCCTTGCGGCTCAATTCCCGCAGCATGGCATCCTGGATGACATCCCGGTTATATTCCATGACATAGGTCTGTACCGGGTAACGTTCCTCGGGAGGATCTTCGATGACACTGATGTCCCTGATGCCCACCAGCGACATGTGAAGAGTCCTTGGTATGGGCGTCGCAGTCAGCGTAAGTACACTGACATCGGGCCTCAGATTTTTCAGCTTTTCTTTGTGCGTCACCCCAAAACGCTGTTCTTCGTCAATGACCAGCAGCCCCAGGTCCTTGAAATGGATGTCCTTCTGCAAAAGCCGGTGGGTTCCGATCAGCACATCGACATTTCCTGCTTTTACATCCCTGAGGATCTTTTTCTGTTCCGATTGGGTACGAAAGCGGCTGAGCATATTTACCGTAACAGGGAAGTCTTTCATTCTCTCGACAAAGTTCACATATTGCTGCTGCGCCAGAACGGTGGTCGGCACCAGGTAGGCCACCTGTTTTCCGTCCATCACCGCTTTAAAAATAGCCCTTATGGCCACCTCCGTCTTGCCATAGCCCACGTCTCCGCATAAGAGACGATCCATCAGCCTCCCTGACTCCATGTCCTTCTTTATCTCATCGATGCATTTCAGCTGATCGTCCGTCTCTTCATAGGGAAACTGCTCTTCAAACTGCTTCTGCCATACGGTGTCGGGCGCAAAAGCAAAGCCCCTGGCCGCCTGCCGCTGGGCATACAGCTTGATGAGCTCTCCTGCCAGGTCTTTTAGCGACTCCCTTACCCTGTTCTTTGTCTTGAGCCAGTCAGTGCCTCCCAGCTTGCTAAGCTTGGGGGATTTCCCCTCCGAGCCCACATATTTCTGTATCAGGTCCATCTGGTTGGTCGGTATATAAAGAAAGCCTGTGTCCTGGTACCGGATTTTCAAATAATCTCTCTTTACACCCTCTACCACAAGCTTTTCTATGCCGACATACTGCCCGATCCCATGCGCTTCATGCACGACATAGTCTCCGACGTTAAGTTCGGTGAAAATATTTATTTTGCTCCCCTTATGCCGGCTGGATACTTTCCCCGGCTTCCGGTCCTGCCCGAAGACCTCCTTGTCGCTGACGACAACAAAGCCGATGGAAGGATATTCAAAGCCTTTGTGGAGGCTGCCGTGGGTAATGACCACCTGGCCCGGAGCTACGGGTGCATGGATATCATCGGTATATGCGGTTGCAATGCCTTTGGAGAGCAAGGTTTCCCCCAGCCTCTCCCCCCGGCCTCTTGTACCGGAAAGTACAATGATCCGGCAGTTCCTGGACTTCCACTGGCCGATGCTAGCGCAAAGCAGATCGATGTGCCCCTGAAAGGAGCCCATTTGCTTGCAAGGAACGCTGAAAATCCTACTGCTCCTGGCAGCCTGGCTGTCTACATTGATGGTATTCAGATTGATGGTTTGCCGTTTTTCCAGTGCGGAAAGCTGGTTTTCATAATCGAAATAAATGTCCTGGCTGCGGGGCAGAAGCCTTGCTTTTTCCATCAGGCCCCGGCAAATCTCGAAATGCTCCAGCAGGATATTCTCCACCCTTTGTTTCTGCCTTACCGGTTCATCAATGAAAACATAGGCTTCGGCGGCATAATCCGTAAGGAAAAAGGGAGAAGCGAGGATATAGGGGATGTATCTGTCAATTCCCGGGAAATAATGGTCTTCCTTCATCCTTTCCATGTCTCCATCAATTTTCTGCGAAAGACCCGGCATCTTTTTCGCATGGCTGGAAAGGTCAGACCTTATTTCCCGCAGGATTTCCTCCGTCCTTTCGGCCGGGTAGATCACCTCCCTGGCAGGGATGATCCTCGCCCTTTCCAGTCTGTCAACAGACCGCTGGGTATTGATATCAAATTGCCGGATGGAATCCACCTCGTCATCGAACAACTCAATACGGACCGCATATTCGCTGTCGATGGAAAATATGTCGATGATGCCGCCCCGGATGGCAAACTGGCCTGCCTTTTCCACAATTTCCGTTTTCTCATAGGCCATCATCACAAGCCTTCGCGCCAGCCGGGAAAGGTCAAGCCTGGCATTAAGCGAGATTTCCAGAATGCATTCCTTGAAAAGGTCCGGTGAAACCAGTTTATGGGAAACTGCCTCGGCAGAAGTGACAACCATCCGGTAATCGCCCCGCAGAATACGGTCAAGGGCTCTTATCCTCTGGTATGCCGTATCATAGCTCTTGGCTTCCACATCGTACAGCATGATTTCCCTTGCCGGAAAAAACAAAACGTCATTGCCGAGGAAAAACGAAAAATCCTCAAATAGCTTTCTTGCCTGCATTTCGTTAAAGGCTACGAAAATACCCTTTTTGTGGCTATGCTGCGAAAGGGCATGGCAAATATGAGCCTTCTGGGAATCCGAAGGCCCAACCACGGTAACCGGTTTGTTGTATTTTTTCAAATAATCCAGCAGTTCAACATATTCGCTGATGTCAAGAAGCGGGTTGATAAGGTTCGTCATATTTTGCCAACATTCCTTCTATCGTCAATTACAGCCCGTTGTAAAGGTTCATCGCCGTATTGACCCCGGCGCTTACGATGGCTGCTGCAGCATCGGCGGCATTGGATACGGCGGCGTCCTTTATTTTCCTCTCATCAGGGGTAAACCTGCTGAGAACATAATCCGCCAGGTCCCATCCTTCAGGCGCCCTGTCGATTCCTATCCTTATGCGGGGAAAATCATCCGCCTGCAGCTGGTATATCACCGATCGCATCCCGTTGTGGGTTCCGGAGCTGCCGCCGGGCCTGACCCTTACCTTGCCCAGGGGCAGATCCACATCATCATAGACGATAATCAGCTTTCCCATGGGGACTTTGTACCATTCCACAAGCTCCCGGATACTTTCACCGCTCAGGTTCATATATGTCTGGGGCTTGACCAGAAGTACCCTTTCATTTTTAATGGTTCCGTCGCCAATAAGGGCTTTGTGTTTTAGTTTAGAGACCTTGATCCCATGCTTTTGGGAAAGGAGGTCAATCGCGTCAAAACCCACATTATGCCTTGTATTGTCATATTTCCCCCCCGGGTTTCCAAGGCCCGCGATTACAAACAAGTTGTCCAAAAATTTCACCCCTTCGTTAGGTTTCCTGTTGCGTAAAAAGGGTGCTGATGGAAATATCCCCATAAATCCTTTCAATGGCTTCGGCAAATATACCGGCAACGGAGAGGGATTTTATCTTGCCCACGGGTCCGCTCTTCGGCAAAGGAATGGTGTTTAAGGTAACAACCTCCCTCAAAGCCGATTTCTCAATCTTTTCCAGGGAGCTTCCCGAAAGAACACCGTGGGTACAGCAGGCGTATGCCTCCTTTGCACCCATTTCCATCAGCGCATTGGCTGCGTTGACGATGGTCCCTCCCGTATCCAGCAAATCATCGATCAATATGACTTTTTTATTGACAACATCACCGACAACGTTCATAATCTCGCTGACATTCGCTTTCGGCCGTCTTTTGTCAATAATGGCGATGGGTATATCCAGCCGCTCCGCAAATTTTCTGGTACGCGTCACGCTTCCTACATCCGGCGATACTGCAACAATATCGTCAAATCTTTCGAATTTCTCGTGAAAATAGCCTGCCAGCACCGGAACACCAAGAAGATGGTCCACCGGGATGTCAAAAAAGCCCTGCAGCTGCGGAGTGTGGAGATCCATGGTCAATACCCTGTCGGCTCCGGCAACGGTAATGAGGTTGGCTACCAATTTTGCAGAAATGGGATCTCTGGCTTTTGCCTTTCTGTCCTGACGGGCGTATCCGAAATATGGCATTACCGCGGTTATCCTGCCGGCAGATGCCCTTTTGAGCGCATCGATCATGATCAGAAGCTCGATCAGATTGTCATTGACAGGGCCGCAGGTGGATTGAACCACAAAAACGTCCGATCCCCTCACCACTTCACCGATATTTACTGCGGATTCGCCGTCGCTGAATTTTCCAACCGTGGCCACACCCAACGGCAATCCGATTTTTTCCGCAATCTCCTCGGCCAGAAACCTGTTGGAGTTGCCGGCAAATATCTTGATGTCCTTACCGTGTAAATTCATTATACCCTCCATGCCCCCATAGTATAAATTTTATGGGGTATAATTTTATAGTGTTTTTGCTGTACAGCTATATATTCGTAACACTTTTTTATTTCCGCTGCAACCCTTTTTTGATAACCCAGTCCTCTTTGTTCACCTGCCTGCTTCTTGCGATGGAAAGGGCATTTTCAGGAACATCCTCCGTTATTGTGGAGCCGGCTGCAATATAGGCGCCGTCACTAATCCTGACAGGCGCAACCAGATTGGCATTACAGCCTACAAAGGCGTTGTTTCCTATCGCTGTCCTGCTTTTGACCTTCCCATTGTAATTCACGGTAATTACCCCACAGGCGATATTGGTATTTTCACCCACTTCGGAATCTCCTATGTAGGCAAGATGAGGTATTTTTGTCCTGTTTCCGATAACGGATTTTTTAATTTCCACGAAATCACCGATCTTTACCCTGTCGCCGATCCGGCTGTCCGGCCGGATGTATGCAAAAGGTCCTATAGCCGCATCATCCCCTATCCTGCTGTCTGTCACCACGGAATTCAAGACGGCGCTGTTATTTCCCACAACAGCATTTACAAGCCTTGCATCCGGTCCAATGGCGCAGTCTTCACCGATTCTGGTCCTACCCTCCAGGATGGTACCGGGGTAGATAACCGTATCCGCTCCGATTTCCACATCCTCGTCGATATAGGTGGAATCGGGACTCATGATTGTCACTCCGGACAGCATATGTCTTTTCATTATCCTTGTCCTTAGAATTTCCGTAACCTGCTGCAATTGAATCCTGTCGTTCACTCCAAGCACCTCTTCGGGGTTTTCCATTTTTGAAGCGCCCACCGGCAGGCCCTTTTCCTTCATTATTGCAAGAACATCGGTAAGATAGAATTCTCCCTGGTCGTTTTTATTGCTTAAATTTTTTAATGCATCGAACAATTCCCCGGATGAAAACAGATACATTCCCGAATTGATTTCCCTGATCCCTCTTTCGGCATCTGAAGCATCTCTGTGCTCCACAATCCCGAGTATGTTTCCGCTGCCGTCTCTTTTTATACGCCCGTAACCCTCCGGATTTTCAACTTCCGCTGTTACGACTGTGGCAGCGTTTTTTTGCCGCATATGCACTTCGATGGTTTTTAAAATGGTATTCTGTGTTACAAGAGGAGTATCTCCATACAATACAAATATCATTCCATCATAATTATTGAAATACTGTTCCGCCTGCATCACCGCGTGGCCCGTACCCAGCTGCTCCTGCTGCAGGACATATTGGGCCCTGTCCTTCAGGCACTCCGTTACCTGATCCGCCTTCGGTCCGACAACAACAACCGTATCTTCTATGCCCGCTTGCGTTGCAGCGCAGTATACCCATTCCAGCATTGCCTTGCCGCAAATCCGGTGCGCCACCTTGGCCTTTTTGGATTTCATTCTTTTCCCTTCACCGGCGGCCAGGATTAAAGCTGCAATATTTTTCATAAAACCTCCCGTTGGGATTTATTTCAGCATCTATTCTCTCACTTTTCCCCGGAATTTTCAACCGTAAAAAGAGACAAAAAAATAAAGCTTGATGGCAACAAACTTCCCGATATAAATAAAAGATACTTGTTTTTAGAGGTGTCTGTCAATCTTATTCTTCTGAGGTTGCAGTCGATTCGTATTTCTCAAGTATGGCCTTCTGTATTTTCTCACGAGTCACTGCATTTATCGGGTGTGCAATATCCTTGAATTCTCCGTCCGGCGTTTTCCTGCTGGGCATGGCGATAAACAATCCGTTCTGGCTTTCAATAACCTTGATGTCGTGGACCACAAACTCATTATCAAAGGTTACCGAAACGACTGCCTTCATTTTGCCTTCAACATCGATCTTCCTGATGCGGACATCTGTAATTTCCATAGATGTTACCACCTTCCGAATTATAATGTGCCATTTTAATATATTCTATATTAATTTCATTTTTCCTTCTTTTTGCATGAAAAAAATACCTGGCATTAAAACCGTTTGCAGGTCTACCCATGATTTTAAAGCCGGGATCTCCTAAGGAAATATATTTCTTTTATGGAAATTTATTTTTGCACCCCTTCGCTGGGGTCAATTTCGATGATCCTTTCTTCCTCATTTACATTTTTAAGCGTCAAAATGGAGAAAAAATTGTCTACCAGCTTTTTCTCCGGCTGCAGGGTCCGGATCAATACTCCGATCCCCGCCACCTCGCATTCAAACTCACGGGCCAGGTCCAGAATCCCCCTGGCTGTGCCTCCGCCCTTCATAAAATCATCAATAAAAAGCAGCCGTGAATTGCGTTTGAGGCTTCTTAAAGGCAATACCATCGTCTGTATGGTTTTCGAAGAACCGGACAGGTAATTGATATTTACCGAAGCGCCATCTGCTGCTTCATTGTAATGGCGGACAATGACAAGGGGAGTGTTGATATATCTGGCGGTCATAAATGCCAGCGGAATGCCTTTGGTTTCCACCGTGATGACATAATCCACGGCCGTATGCAGGAAATGCTCGGCAAAAACCATTCCCATATCGGAAACCATTTGGGGGTTGTATATAATGTCAAGCATATAAAGAAACCCGCCGGGTAAGATTCTTTCCTTCCTAGACAGCTCGGCACATAACCTTTCCAGCAGATTCTTCACCTTTTCCCGTCCAGGAAAGGCAAGGTACCTAACGCCGCCCGAGGCGCCGGATATCGTCTCGATGGTGCCCAGTCCGAATTTTTCCAGCGCATTGCGCAATATATCGATGTCTTCGCTTAATGACGACTTCGCAGAGCCAAGCATATCGGAAAAACAACCCAGATTGAATACTTTTCCGGGTGCGTCACTCATGATCTTAAGCATCGCTGCAAGCCGTTCGTTCCTTTGTAGCTTTTCCATAGATTCTCTCCAATTCCCCCACCCCATTATACCACAATTGACGAACAATACCAACTTATTACCTGAAATTGTTCGCCTTTTTGGAGAATTCCCGTTTTCAGGTCAAAATTTCTCCGGAGTGTTTTACCCTCTGAATAGTAACGGATTCCTGCAGTAAAACATTTTTTAAATGAGCAATTTTACATTTTTCAAGAAATAATATATTATTATTTTGGACTCGTTAAAATATAATTTCCGATAATCTTTTCCGGGGAACTACGCTTGGTAGGTTGCATAGGCGAGCAGCAAGCTTTAGCTTGCGGCCAGCCCGCTCCATTCCCCGGAAAAGAACCGGAACTAATATTTTAGCCGATCCTTAGTCAAATAACACGAGGAGAGTTTCAATGCAGGAAAACAACAGCCTTTTGGCAGCATCAAACATACAAAACGTACATTTCATCGGTATTGGCGGCATTAGCATGAGCGGATTGGCGGAAATCCTCCAAAGCCGCGGATATACCGTCACCGGTTCCGACATGCGGGCGTCGGCTATTACAAAAAAGCTGGAACAGCTAGGTATTAAAGTAATGACAGGGCATTCCGGTGAAAACATCGCAGGAGCAGACCTTGTCGTATACACGGCAGCCGTCCGGGAGGATAATCCCGAGCTGGCCGCGGCAAGGTCGAAGGGCATACCCGCCATGGACCGTGCAACGCTTTTAGGACATATGATGAAAAGTTATCCCAACAGCATATGTGTTTCAGGCACACATGGGAAAACGACAACAACTTCAATGATATCCATGGTCATGCTTGAGTCGGGACTCAACCCCACAATCCATATCGGAGGCGAACTGGATGCAATCGGAGGCACTACCAGGATTGGAGGCAATTCCTATTTTATCATGGAAGCCGATGAATATTTTGAAAGCTTTTTGAAGTTCAATCCTTATGTTGCCGTTATCCTGAATATTGAATTTGATCACCCGGATTATTATAGAAATATTGAACATATAAAGGATACCTTCCTCAAGTTTGCCAGGCTGGTCCCGGAAAGCGGTTATGTCATTGCATATGCGGATGACCCGAATACCTCCTTCATATTGGATCATATTAACTGCAACAAAGTGACTTTTGGGCTAAAGCCGGGAAATGCCGTATGGAGTGCGGAAAACATCGAATATGATGAATTGGGATGTGCATCTTATACATTATTATATAAGGGCGAGAAAACAACGGAAATAAAATTGATGGTGCCGGGCATACATAATGTGGGCAATTCGCTTGCGGCGATTGCAGCCTGCCGGATTGCCGGATGCAGCTATGATGTTGTCCGGCAGGCTTTCGCCAAATTCAGGGGGACCCACAGACGCTTCGAGCTTAAGGGAAGCATTGACGGCATTACCGTTGTCGACGATTACGCCCACCACCCTTCCGAGGTCAAAGCCACCCTCAAGGCAGCGCTGAACTGCGAGCGCTCCCGCGTCTGGTGTATCTTCCAGCCTCACACGTATACAAGGACAAAATGCCTGATGAATGAATTCGCGGCGGCCTTTACGGATGCCGACGAGGTGATTCTTGCGGACATTTATGCAGCCCGTGAGATTGATAAAGGGGAAGTGAATTCCGGGATGCTGGCTGAAAGAATAAGGGAATCCGGAAAAAAAGCCATCCATATCAAAGGCTTTGAAGCCATTGCAGAACACCTGAAAAAGCACGCAAGGCCGGGCGATCTGATCATAACCATGGGCGCCGGGGATATTTACAAGGTCGGGGAAATGTTTCTCCAGGCAAAATGAAAGACCTCATACACAGGCAGAAGCACCCTAAATGCCGAAGAGGGTGCTTCCGTTTGTTTTGTCTTGTACGCAGGCTTATTTTTTCCAGGCATTTCGGAACCTTCGGCTGGTACAGCCACAAGACGCTTGCCGGGCGGATTGCCAGCCCTGCCGTCTTATTCAGAAGCACGCTGCAAGCCTCCGCCATTTTTAAAGGAAATGGGACAGAGAGTAAAAAATGAAAGAATAAAGCATAATATGAGCCGGGAGAAGCTTGCGGAAGTCCTGGACCTCTCATCCGTTTTTATCGGTCAAATTGAACGCGGTGAACGGAAAATGAGCCTTGATACCCTATGTAAAATCGCCGATTTTCTGAATATATCCCTTGATTATCTGGTGAATGGCTATTCAAAGCTATCCCGGGAAATTGATATAGAACAGATACAATCCTTGATTAACAGGTGTTCTCGCCATGAAATGTCTTTAATAACCGACGTATTATCCGCAATATTGTCAAATCTGGATATCAGGGACAAATAAGCGCCGGTGTTCTTCCTGCCGCCTGGCGGCACTCCCCTGCACTTTTCATACGCAGGAGGCGCCGCCACTCGGTATGGACAAAATCTATTTCTTTACGTCCGCCATGGCAAATTTTATCTGCCCTTGGGCCGCTACCTTACCTTCAACGGATGCGGTGACTTTTGCCTTTACGATCCCCATTTTGCAGCTTAAAATTTCTGCTTCCAGCTTCAATGTATCGCCGGGAAAAACCTGCCTCTTGATTTTGAATTCGTCAATGCTTGCAAACAAGCCCAGCTTATTTTTCTGTTCCTCCTGCATCGCTACGGCAATTCCGGCTGTCTGGGCAAGCGCTTCACAGATAAGCACTCCCGGCATAACCGGATAATCCGGAAAATGCCCCTGAAAAAAGGGTTCATTGGTAGTTACATTTTTGATTGCCGTAATGCTTTTTCCCGGCTCCACCTCCAGCACCCTGTCCACCAGAAGAAACGGGTACCTGTGCGGGATTATATTCTTTATTTCCACATTGTTCAACATATTGCACCCCTCGCGTCAATTAAGTTTTTTATTGCAATACAATCGTACTACAGTGAAACAAACATTCATCTTCCGGCATTTATACGCCTTCCGGCAGCATCGTGACACCTCAGCGCGGTATGTCCGGATACGATAAAATGTTTCGCTGCAGTAATAGTATATAGTAAGAAATGATAAATCTCAACACCTATGGCTTTTCCTCTGCAAGTCCGTTGCACTCCTTCACAAGCCCGGGCAAAATTTCCGAAATAAAATAGTGGACGCTGACCAGATCGCTGTCCTTGAGCTTTTCAAGAATCGAATGGTATTTCCCGGCAAAGGGGATCAGATTGTTTAACCGGACTTCGCCGATGCATTCCATGATTGCATCGATATGGTCCGCGCATCTTAAAATTTTCCCCTCGATGGTATCATCCTTGCCATCAAACAGAATATCCCGGTAAATGCTCCGGTAGGGGTCCTCCATGTTGACAAGCAGGTTTTCCTCCGCGACTTCCTTTTCCAGCATGTTCAACATGTCGCGCAGTTGAACGTTTTTATGCTTTACGGTACTGATAATATCACCGGTCATGGCTTCCACCACGTCATGATTCAGGAGCTTTTTAAACAGGCTTTCCCAGTTTATCCTGTTTCCGCTCTCCTCTTCGATCAGCGCAAGCATCTGTCCTATCTGGGCTACAAAGAAGGAGTGCTCGCTCACAGTGGTTCTCTGATGCATGAAATCCGTTGCCCACCGCCCCATGTTATTTAATTTTCTTACTGTTAGCAGGTAATTGTACAGGCTCATAATAACCTCCATACCATTCTATTATACCATTTATCATTTAACTTTTACCACCCCTCTATTCTTTTCAAATTCCGATGTGAACAACAAAAAAGCAGCCGGTTCACAGGCTGCTTCCTTTATCCACGCCACATATATTCTATCCCCAAAATATCGAATTATCTTTTGACGTCATAACCCTGATCTTCAATCGTAACCTTGATGGTATCCACACTCACCTTGGCCTCGTCATATTCTACCGAAACCTTTTTATTGTTCAGATCGACAAATACGTTTTCAACACCGTTGAGCTTCCCGACAGCATTTTTAATTGTGCTTTCACAATGACTGCAGGACATATCCGGTACAGTAAAAATAACATTTTCTTTTCCCATGTGAATTCCTCCATTATATTCTCTAACAAATCAGGGGCACCAGATTTGCAGCAGATGCTGCAATGCAAGTGATTAATATTATACCAACTATACCGGAAAGTAACACAAAAATCAAATAAAAAATTTAATTTTCTGGTGTTCCCGGCTCAAAATGTATGCTTATGCTGGTATTCCTAAGAGCTTTTTCCAGTTCCTGTTCGATTCTGTCACTGAGGCAATGGGATTCCTTCACCGTAATGCCTTCCTTTACCGTCATATGAAAATCAATATATTTCATATTTCCCGATTTCCTTGTCCGGAGCTCGTGATAATCCAGGATTTCATCCTTGAAAATGTCCATGATTTCTTTTATTTTGGATTCATCTTCATCGGAAAGCCTGGTATCCATCAAGGGTCCGAAAGCATTTTTGCAAAGGACCCAAGCCTCCTTGATGATCAGGACTGCCACCAATATGGCAATGATGGGGTCAAAGAACGAAATACCGGTGATCTTAATCAAAAGCATGCCTGCTCCGACACCAAGGGAGGTATAGATATCGGTTTTCAGATGAAGGGCATCTGCTTCCAGCGCTATTGAATCCTCTTCCTTTGCTGTCTTGTAAAGGGTTCTGGAGACGAAAAAATTCACAATGCCTGAAAAAATCATAACCGCTGCGGCAATCGCCGTCTGAGATACCTCGGAAGGGTTGAAAAGCTTTTTGACGGCTTCCGTAATGATCAGGCCGGCAGCGACGAAAATCAGCAGACCTTCGATCACTCCGGAAACATTTTCAATTTTGCCATGACCATATGGATGCTTCCTGTCGGCAGGCTTTGAGGACATCCGCACCGAAAAAAACGCAATAACGGCGGCCACCAGATCCATTCCCGAATGAATCGCCTCCGAAATGATACTGACGGACCCGCTTACGATGCCGGCAATGATTTTAAGAGCGATCAGTACCGAATTGGATACGACGGATAGCCCCGCAACCTTTAATTTTTTGTTTTTAACTGGCAATGACAACATCCTTTCCGTATTAAAGATAAAAAAATACCTGTGGCACAATAATTATAAAATTAATTATAGTCCCACAGATATTTTTCTGCTGCCGTTTATCTTCTATCCGGCCCAGCCCCACCGGAATAAAATCCGATCGCCTGCTCTATTTGTACTATATTATGTTTTTGGCTTGATAATAGTGTACGGCCTTTTTAATAATTTGTCAAGATTTTGAAGTATTTTTCTTGTCCAATATATCCGCCGGCTGCCGGCCAAGCCTTTCCATGTAGTGGCTTACCAGCTCCGGGTAACCTTGAAGAAATTCTTCCGCCTGGGGATTCAGACTGTAAATTCCTTTGGATACCCTTTCAAACCAGCCGTAAAAGTTTTTTGACAGGATGGAGGGTGTTTTCGCACCGGTTCCCAGCTTTTTAAGCTGTGCCGGAGAAAGCCTGCCGTATCGTAGAAAGCAGCAAGCGATAAAAACCGAATTCTCCCTGTAGGCAGTCATAAGCTTCCGTTTGGTGCTTCCACCCATGTTGTAGTCGCCGTAGCGCGCTTCCACTTCCCTTATGATGTGCCTTCTTTGCTTTTTTGCGGTATTGGCGCTTTTCAGCCTGTCAAAAGTGTTGGGATGAAACACGATTTCCACACCGGGGTTGGCTTTGTCGGGTGTTACCAGGATCAGCCCCAGTTCCATCCGCCTCAGCAGCAGGCACATATCGCTCCAGCCGGCAGAACGCTTCCCTCCCCTGGGAATCGGTATGGCGACATATACCGAATCGGCGATCCTCTGGCGTTTTGCTCCTTGCGCAAGCAGCTTCAGGTTGAAGGAGGTCTTCAGTTCAACAACGATCAGTTCTTCCCCCTTCATGGCAGTTATGTCGCAATTTTTGACTTCACTATGTACCGTATACCCCTGCCGGACAAGGTAGTCATGCACCGGTTGATACAGGTCTGTTTCCAGCATATTCCCCTCCATGGTCACTATGTGGTAAAAGGTGCCCGGCAAAATTTCCTGCCGGTTTCCCCATCTATTTTACCACAAAGTTTTACCATAAAGAACATCGTATCCTTCGATTCGTAATTTGAGTTTTTCTATGTCATTCCGAATTGCAACGCATACAACGCTTATATTTGCCCCGATAATCTCCATGCCAAAGGGGCTCAAAACCCAAAGGCCTCGCGGGGATTAAAAAAGAGAATGCCGGGTCAAAACCGGCACGCTCTTGGTCATTCCTATGATGCACTTTAAAAATCCTCTTTTAAAACATATAAGGCAAAGGTCTCCCCTGTACTTGTATCATAGTTTACAGATAAAAATACGTCCTTATATTTAAAATGCATATCCCCGTTCCTATCGCTTACGGGTTCCCCAAAGGTTTCTTTAAACTGATCAATTTTATCGCCTATTTTTACTCCATTCAGGTCGATATCTTCTCTATCGGTATATATCTGGTGCGCCGATGTACCGTTTTCCGGGTCAAACCAAACCCGGATACCGGCTTTTTTAAACTCCAGTCCTCCTTCGTCGACAGAACCGGGAGTTTCCTTCAGCGTCTCGGCAAGCTTTTCCTTGTCCAAGCCCAGCAGGCCTATATAGCCTTCCAGGCTGCTGTCGTCAGCCTTCGCCGTCGACTCATTTTCAGGCTTGTCGCTCTCTTGATTTGTCCCATCCGGAGTGCTTTGCAATGTACTTTCCGTGTTTGCCGCAGTTTCCCTGGGCAACTCTCCTGAGTTGCAGCCGGACAGGCCTGCCAAACTTGCAAGAATAAGGATCATACTTCCCAGCGTCAGCAGGGAATTCTTTTTAATTCTATCTACCATCACGATTCTCCTTTGATATTTTTTATTGGTCGCAGCTTTTCAGAGGTAAACAGACACCAATCAGGGAAAGTGGGAAGGGTTGGTCATCCTTTCCGCTTTTCCAAAGAACTTTTGACCTCTGAATAGTTTGCAATTGGCCGATGCGCTTTACGTAAGCCCTCCGTATTACTTCAATGTGATAACATACGTGTTGTCTATTACTTTCATTTCTTTTACTTCGCCAATGCTCGCAAGAATTTTTTTGCCGGACGGGCTCCATTTCAAGCCATTGTCTACATTTAGGAAATCACGGGAAACATAAATATCTTCTTTACTTTTCAGGTCCATTACATGCAATCCGCTTTTGCTTTCATCCTCGGAAATCATCAGGTATGCCAGCTTGTCTTGATCCGGTGACCAGCTAATCCCGAATGTGGCCTTTGCCTCCGCAAGCGTCGCCTTTTCACTTCCCTCCAGGTCTGTCAAAACCAATGCATTCCTGCTTTCGCTCACCTTCCTTTGAACAGCGAACATATCTCTTTCAGGAGACAATTCAAAGTCAAGCACATTGTCCTTGACCACCTTGCTTTGCTTGCTGATGATATCGTATGCAACCAGATTTCTTTCGGTGGATACATAGTATATTTTATCATCCACTTTTACAGCGCGATCCGTCTGCATCCGTCCAATGCCTTCGATTTTCGATACCTTTGAATTTACATTGACGAGGCAAACACCCTCGCCGGAAGACGGAACGATGACCTCTTCATTATCTACCCACTTTGCCTGAGAGAAGGAGAGGATGAAGCCTTTTGCAGGGTCCACTTCCACAGCCGCTTTTTCATTGCCTTCAAGGTCCGAAATCAGGCCGGCGTACCTGCCTGCTTCAAACTTTTCATAAAATATGTGCCTGCCATCGGGAGATACGATAGGCATCCAGATATATTCCGTTTTTTTCGAAATACTTTTTTCTTCTTTGGATTTCAGGTCATAGGAATATAAATTCCGGACCAGACTCATCTGGTCGAAGACTCGTACCGGCTCCAGTTCTTGATTTTCCCGGGTAATCAGAATGAAATCATCTCCAAGCCAGTCTTCGCCTCTCATTCCTTCATACCTGTCAATTTTTTCAATGCCGAAATCGTTGCCCAATGCTATATTTCCTGCCTCCGGCGGGGCTTTTAGATTCAGCACCGTTATTTTTTTATCCCCTTTTTGAATCTCTTCGCGCCCGGCAGCCGTATAGCCGCAGGCGGAAGACAGGGTAAGCGCCGTGACCAGCACCACTCCGATATATCCTTTGCTTTTATACTTGCTCACATTTCTCACACTCCGTTTTATTTTATAAAACAATTCTATAAAATAAACTTTTCAACAGGATAAACAATTGTTTCAAAGTTGTAAACAATTTACCGGATTGGAAACTTAATTTCAAAAGCCGTTCCCTCTTCCTTCATATCAAGAATTGATATCTCCGCTCCGTGCTTGTCGATCAGCCCTTTCACAAGGGCCAACCCCAGACCCGTACTGCCGGATTGGCTTGAGCGGTCCTTATTGACCCGATAGAAAGGTTCGAAGATTTTATCTCTTTCCTCCGGTGGAATTCCTATTCCCGTATCCTTTACAAGGACATGCAGCCAATTTTCCTTCTTGCTGCAGGCAACCCATATTTCCCCATCCGGACGGTTATACTTTATGGCATTATCGATCAGATTGATGAATATCTGCATAAGGCTTTCCTTATCTGCTGTAATCCTGTGATGTTCAAGACCGGTATGTAAATGCAGGCCGTATTTCTGAACTTTCCCCTTCATGTGCTCACAAATTTCAGTTAGTACCTCATAGATATCGACTTCTTCCTTCTGCAATTCAAAATCATATTTTTCCAGGGAGGATAGCTCAAGCACCTTTTCCACCATGGCAGATAAGCGCCGGGTCTCTTTGTCGATATTCTCCCTGGCTTCTGCCAGCAAGTCCCTATCCTCCGCGTACATACCCATTAAATCGGTATAGGCTTTAATGACTGTAAGAGGAGTTTTAAATTCATGGGTAACATTTCCGATAAACTGCTTTTGCCGGTTCCCCAGGATTTCAAGCTTTTCCACAGCCAGATTGAGCTTGTCCTGCTCTTCTTTCATTTTATCCATGTCTTTCTTGATTTTACGGCCCATAAAATAAATGCCCTGGCTTAGCTCCCCCAGCTCGTCCTTTCTTTTCAGCCGGATAACGTCTGTGTAATTTCCATCTTCAATTCTCCGCGCAGCATTTTTCAATTCTAAAATTCCTTGTGCCAGGGGATAAACATATAAGTATGCGCCCAGGAAGCAAATGGCAAAAACAAAAATACCTGCAGACAAAGAAAGATACTTGATCCCCTCATAAAAGCTTTTGTTTTTTTCAATGGAATAACTGAACTGGATAACGCCAATCTGTTCACTTGAATTGTAAAGAGGCGAAAGAAAAATTATGTCATTGCCTTCCTCCAGATAAGTATTTTTATCCAGCAGGGCATATTCCAGCAGGCTGCTTATATCCGGTTTACCGGCAGCCGGCCTGGAATTGGACACTTCCTTTCCCGACATGTCATAAAGTATAACATGCATTCCATTCATCAATTCAAACCGTTTTGCCAGCTCTTGAGACCGCATCTCAAGAAATTCCTTCGGATCCTTTATCGATTCCATAAGATAGGTCTGCTTTATATAATTGCTTGCAATCTCCCCTTGTTGGACAAGGTACTCTTCATACTGCTGTTTTTGGTTGTCCCGTATCCCCTGCAGCACCAATACGCTGAGAATACCTACTGCCGCAAGCAAAAGTATAGCAAGGAATGCACTTAATTTTATTTTAATACTTATTTTCATACCCTTCTCCGAGTGCTTTATATCCGATGCCATATACCGTCTGTATCAGGTGGTGATATCGCTCCCCCAATTTGCTTCTCAGCCTCTGGACATGTATATCCACCGTCCTTGTGCCTCCCACGTATTCTGCCCCCCACACCAGGTTAAGCAACTCGTCCCTTTCATAGACTCTTCCGGGATTCGACAGCAAAAGGCACAGCAAATCAAATTCTTTGGGAGCCATTTCAAGCTCCTCGCCGCAAAGAAGCACTTTTCGCTGTTTTGGAATGATGACCAGGTCGCCTGCTTCAATTTTTTGAAGCTGCTCCCTGTCAAAACCTTTTTGAAGCCTTCGAAGTATGGCTTTGACTCTGGCGATCAATTCCCGCATATCGAAGGGCTTGGTAATATAATCGTCCGCTCCGAATTCCAAACCTAAAACCTTGTCCACAATATCCGTCTTCGCCGTAAGCAGGATGATTCCCAGATCCTTTTTCGTATCCAGCCTCCTGCAAACTTCAAGGCCGCTCATTTTCGGCATCATCACATCAAGGATCATGAGATGGGGACAGAAGCCGGAAAGTTTGTCCAGCGCCTCCTGTCCGTTATTTGCTGTTTCAACAATATAGCCTTCCTTTCGGAAGGCATAAGCGATGGCATTTACAATCCCCTTTTCGTCATCAACTACAAGAATCTTTTCTTCCATAAGCAAACCACCCTTTACATATACTTATTATTATAGTAATAAACCGTACGCTTGTAAATGTCACGCTTTACCTATAGCTTCCATCGTTTTTGGCTGAAGAGGAAGTTCGGAAATATTTGAAGATGAAAGACCCGACACTATATCAAAGATAACCAAAACACGCCATGCAAAATATTCATGTGTGGTGTGCTTTGATTTGTGGATTTTTTGATTGTTGTTTTGTGGACCTCCTTTACATGGTAAACAAACTGCGATATATTTAAGTTACCAGTTGGTAGCTACCATATGGTCAATTATATCAGGTTTAATTTGATCTACAAATTATTATTGATGCATGAGTAGCAGCACTCTAGTAGAATAACTTCAAATCAATCAGGAGGTATATATGCCTAAGAAGATTTTTTTGAATCTGTCTGAGGAACAGAAGGATAAAATTATTGAGATTGCGTTGAAGCTTTTTTAAAGGAAGCCATCAACCGGGCGCTGAAAGCGGGAACTCTGAGCGGTGAATTCGATAGAGATTTTATATATTCCTGTCTTGTCAAGGTAACAGAGGGAGTTGAATTTTATATAAGTCAATCGACGGATACGGATCGGAAAAAGCTGCCGTATATGAGTCCGTCTGTGGATATCAGCACTGATAAGGAATGAGAAGAAATCTTTATCAAAACGATTGAGTTTTTAAAGTATGGGTTTGGAGCAAGACCTTGACATTACACAAAAAAGTGAGGACGGTATGAAGATTTTAGCGATTAATTCAAGTTTCCGAGGTGACAATGGATATACCAAATTCCTGATCGATAAGCTTTTCGAGGGAGCTGCCGAAGCGGGTGCGGTATGCGAAAACATTAATCTTGCCTATTTGAAAATCAACCATTGCATCGCCTGTCAGGTTTGCCAGACCGAAAAACACCGCCGAAAGTGCATACATAATGACGATGCCGAAATGATTTTTTCCAAAATGAAAATGGCGGACATCATTATATTCGCAACGCCTATTTATGTACTGGACTTGTCAAGCCTACTAAAGATCCTGCTGGAAAGGCTGTATTTCACATCCGAAATCAATCGATTCAAAATAACGAAGAGCGGCATTCCGTTTCATGATATAGACCCAAGCATCTGTTCCAAGCATTTTGTTTATCTGATAACCTGTGATAATGCTTCGGCAGAAACGACAAGGACAGCTGAAACGTATTTCAAAACATATTCCAGATTTATGGATACAAAAATTGTAGGGGCTTTAGTCCGAAGAACCGGGGCTTTAGTCGGCCATGGCAAGGACAGGGAAAAGGAAGAGATATTTCCGGCTATACTGAAAATTTATGACGCATATAATCAAGCCGGCAGGGATCTTGCAGTCCTGGGCAATATTCTTCCCTCTACGCAAAGACGCGCGAATAAAGCAATTGTCCATGTTCCATATTTCCTAAAATACCTCGTAAAACTTGACTTTATAAAAAAGAGAATTGATAAAATAATCAAAATGACGATGGATACCGCTACAAAAAGATGACCGCCATGCTCATACGGAAAATGAAAGTTATGCTCTTTCATCTTTCGCATTGGGCTTTTAGCAAAATAGCGGATATGGGTTATGCGGTTGAAACGACGAAGATGGTGTGGCAAAATGCCTGGAGAGGAATGTGTTATGACAACTTTTAACGTCGCTTTACTTCAAATTCTCCCCACAGGTTCACAGGATGGGAATCTGCGCAAGGGACTGGAATACTGCAAGAAAGCGAAGCAGCTGGGTGCGGATATCGCCCTGTTCCCCGAGATGTGGAACATCGGTTACAACCTCACTTCGAACCGAGAAGAGCTCCAAAAGAATGCAATCGAATTGGACAGCGAATACATCACCCGGTTCAAAGCACTCGCCAATGAGCTCAATATAGCAATTGGCATCACCTTTTTGGAAAAGCACGAACCATCGCCGCGCAACAGCCTTGTCGTGATTGACCGGCAGGGCGGAATCGTTTTGCATTACGCTAAGGTTCACACCTGTGTATTTGATAAAACAGAGCGGCAACTGACCGCCGGTGATGATTTTTATGTGACCGCTTTAGGCACGGAAAAAGGCTTGGTCAAAATCGGGGCGATGATTTGTTATGACCGAGAGTTCCCGGAGAGTGCAAGGATTCTTATGATGAAAGGTGCAGAAGTTATTCTTGTGCCAAACGCCTGTCCGATGGAAATCAATCGTTTGTCGCAGCTACGAGCCCGTGCGTATGAAAATATGGTAGGCATTGCTACTGTCAACTATCCATATGGGCAGCCCGACTGCAACGGACATTCATCCGCTTTTGACGGGATTGCTTATCGCCCGCAGGATAGTGTCTCGCGTGACACGCTAATCGTGGAAGCGGGAGAAGCCGAGAGTATCTATATGGCAAGCTTTCCAATGGACGAGCTACGTGATTATCGAAGACGTGAGGTTCATGGTAACGCATACCGCCGTCCAGAAAAGTACCATATACTTATCAACAAAGAAAAAACAGAACCGTTTGTCAGGAATATTGATTGAAATAATGTTAACGGAGGATGATTCGTATGGACAACAAAAATCTTTCGGCTGAGAATTTCAAACTTCGACTTGAGAATAAAGAGCTTCTTGAAAAGTATCACAGGCAGAGAAACGGCTGCAAGAAATCATAAAATACACTGCTTCCGAGTTAAAAGCTCCGAAATCCGCCCTACGCTTGCTTGATGAAATGGAATAAATAATTTGGCGAAAATACACAAAACACACCTCGTAAATTCATACGGGTGTGCTTTGTTTTGTAGATTTTTAATTGTTGTTTTGCGGACGCTCCTTGTGCCTTCTTGTGGAGTATCCACAAGGAGTGTCCCTCCTTTCCTCATCGGTCAGCACATCCAAGCGTCCCTCATCAAGCGCATAAATTTGAGAACACAGAGTTTCCAAATCCTCATAATTGTGGGAAGTCATCAATATTGTTTTGCCCTCGGCATGAAGAACCCGGATGACTTCTTTTATGTCGTTGTAAGTCTTATAATCCAAGGCGTTGAAGGGCTCGTCCAAAATCAGGATATCCTGGTTTTCCATGATGGCCTGTGCAATTCCCAATTTCTGCTTCATGCCGAGGGAATAGTGCCCCACTTTGTTCCGATCCTCGGGGTCCAGCCCTACCTTCTGCATAGCCGTGCGAATCTCCCGTTCTCCAATCACGCCGCGGATCCCCGCCAAATACCGCAGATTCTGCAGTCCTGAATAGAGGTCGATAAATCCGGGGGTATTAATCAGGACGCCCACATTTTCCGGGAAGTCACGGTCTTTACCCAGCGGCCTGCCACGGACCGATACCTTACCGCTGTCTGGGCTTACAAAGCCGCAAGCTACTTTGAAAAGGACAGACTTACCGCTTCCGTTGGCTCCCACAATGCCTACCGTGGTTCCCTCTTCTACCGCTAAAGAAACATCGGTTAAAATACGATGGCCGGAAAAACTTTTGCTCACCTGTTCCAATGAAATAATTGTACTCATATGAATTCTCCTTAATGGTCAAAAAGTTGTTTTGTGCCCCTGCCGTAAATCCATATCAGAAGTCCGCAGGCCAGTACAGCCAGCAGCGCGGCAGCAGCCGGCAGCGGAATAATGCCGCCTGTCTGTGGCAGCGCCAGACGAATCAGGCTGGAAAGTCCCACGGGGAACCATGGGATTGGCAGGACACAGAGAAAGTGCAGCACCACCACGGCTACAAATCCAGCCGTGGTTTGTCCTGTCAGACAGAGGGCGGTCAGTATCAGCAGAAATTGAACCCCTATGTCCAGTAGTTTCAAACCCACCGCTGCCAGCGTCAGCCATACATCGACAGATAAATCCGGCATCAGGGGCGGAATCACCGCTGCCATTACCAAGAAACAGCCGTAAAGTAAAATCCAGGGGCAAGCAGTACCTAAAATTGCCTGCATGAGCTCCCTTCGTCGGGTCAAGCGAATTGTCAAAAAGGCGGACCGTTCTCCCGCCACCCTCTCCAAGAAGCTGCATAGCGCCCAGAGAGGAAGAATATCTATCGCCAGCAGAAACATCAAATCCATTGGGGAAAAGTATCCGGCGCCGTGCCCTGCGAAAAGCCGCAGGAGCCAGTCGGTTCCATCTTCCGGCGGACCGCCGCGCAGCCAGGACCAGGCCGCCAGCAAGAGAATCAGCGCCGCCAGCATCAGAACATTTTGTTTGGAAAACAGAAGTCGGCGGTAATAGCGGGCAAGACCCGTTTGCCTATGCTGTGGCATGTTGGGCCGCCATCTCCATTTTAAGCGGACCGACCACACCATTCCGGTGACAAGGCCCAAAGTCGTTCCAGCGGTCAGTATTGGGCGCCAGGGTTCGGTAAGGTTATGGAGCAGCAACACCCAGTGGTTGAGGCCGGTAAAAAACACAAACGGCGGGCGGGGCATGATGGGCAGCTTGACGTACGCCACTGCCAGCACATAGAGCCCCATCAGGAGCTTAACGGCCAAGGAGCGCTGACAGAAGTGCCCCAGCCACAGTGTCGTCAATCCGGTCATCCAGTAGCCCAGCAGTAAATATCCCGTCGAACAGAAGGCTGCCCCTATGGGCGTATTGAAAATTCCTTGCAGCAAGAGGAAAATTTCTTCTTTTGGCTGTCCCACGCCGATGTTCCATCCACCGTCGATGGGAAGTCCCAGGCCGGAAAGCAGAAGGGCCAGCATCTGCCCCAGCCAGAAGACCACTGAAAGGATCGCAAGAGCTCGCCACTTGGCAAAAAAATACCGTCCATAAGTGCCGTACCGCAGGAGCGCAAAAGGGCCGTCATCCTCCATGACCGAGGCGCATAGAAACAAAAAGACAGGAAGAACGGCAAAGATGAAATAGTATTGGTCGTTGAGCACAGCCAAAACATGTAACGGAATGGTAGTGTTCCCTCCTGTTCTGCCGCTGAGCCCAAAGAGCAGCGACAGGCCCCAAAGAAAAAGAAACTTGCCCTTGCCGATTTCCGAAAACAGGCGACGTATCATGGTGTCATACCGGATATACGGCCCGTTTTTTGAGCTTGGCATAGTAGAGGGCGATGAGCCCAATTACTCCGCACATCAGCAGCGGCCCCGCCACAAAGGAGCCGGCATGAATAGCGCTGTCTGCAAGGCTGGAAGGCTCGAAAGCGGTCACAAAGCGATATCTTTCCAGCCCCAAAACCGACCATATAAAGTTTTCCAAAATCACATAGATGAACGGACCGGTAAGGATAACAAAAATGTTGTTTCCATAGAGCGCAAGCGCGAAGCCAAAGGTCATGGTCAGCACGCCAAGAAATCCCTTCCATAGTGAGAGCAGTAAAGCGTACAGCAGGGGCATTTCCGTATACAGGTAATTAAATATATGACCGTGAAATTCTTCGGGGAACAGAATCTCGGCAGGCTGTTTCACATACAGGGCGAAAACCGCCGAGAGAAAGTAAGGTATGAACAGCAGCATAAATGCCGCCAGCGCACAGGCGCACCATTTGGCGCCCAGGTAATGCCGCTTATCCATACGAGGGAGCGTATAGACCAGGAAATGACCTTTCCGCTCATAGTAGAGTTCCCAGCAGACCGGGATAGTGACAAAAAGCGGAAACAGGAGCCCTAAATATTCCGTGCCAATCTCCCAGGCGTCGATATCAAAATAGAGCATATAGCTCCGATAAAGTGTACAGGAAAGCACACAGGTCAGCACTGTCAACACTCCCAGCGCAGTCAGCACCGGCCTCGCTAATTTTTTGCTCTCCAAAGCGATATTCCGAAACATGTCCTCACATCCTTCCTAATTTCAGTATAATATTCTTTCCTATAAAAGCAATGATGTGGGAATGAACAGGGGTTTTACGGGAACAAAAGGGCTTCACCGATAAAACTTCTGCGTTTCAATATGCAGTTACTCTACGAAATGATTACCCCGACTGTAATATATTGTGTTCCTTCAATGGCTTCGTTACGGGCGATAATCTTTCCGCCGCAACGTTCCACCGCGCTGCGGACATTAAACAATCCATAACCGTGGCCGCCCGTCGCTTTTGTTGTCCAACCCCGACTGAACATTTGAACAAACTCCACCTTCGACAATGCATGATGAGGATTTGACACAGTAAACAGGAGGCCGCCATTTTCCTCAACAGCTTTCGCATAGAGCACATCCCCGGATGATGAGGCTTCTATGGCATTGTCCATTAGAACGCCAATAACTTCCACCCAATCAGCTTCGGGAAGGGCACGATGGAGGAAAGCACCTGCTATCAATACGTCCAGCCGTATATGTTTAAGTTCGGCCTGCTTGACTTTTCCAAAAAGCATCCCGCAGATGACCTTGCTGTCGCATTTCAAAAGCTCCCGGTCTACCCCTTCCAGCTTTGTGTTTTGCAGCAGGGATGCCACACCTGTCCTGGCTTCTTCCAGATTATTCGCGGTAGCCAACACCGCCGAAACAGCCATCATTTGGTTGTTGAATTCGTGCTGCCGGGCCCGCACCTGTTCAATCAATTCCTCCACGAGAGGAAGATACTGCTCCAGCAGCCGGGCTCTCCGCTGTGCTTGGATGTGACGCTGCTCAATCAAAATGACCACACCATCCCCGAGCATCAACAGAGCCAGCACCCCTGCCGTCACAGGCAGCCAGCGAAACATTGAGGCGAGGTCAAAGCGAAACACCGAGAGAAGCAAGAGGAGTAAAATTGCTGTGTTGCCGACTAAAAAGCGGACAGGTATATCTCCATCGGCTAATTGCTCTCTCAGCCAGCGAAGCACGCCAACAGCCCATAGCACCAGCCAAAGCAAAAGTGAAAGCACCCTGCTTACATATAGATACCATACTGTTTCTTCCACGCCGGAAAGATAGAGCGCCACCAAACAAAACTCACGCAGAAGAAGGTATAGGGCGAACGCAGCTACGGTTCCAAAGAAGGCATGCCCTTCCGCCCTGCGGAACCATAGACTGTTTATCAGCAGCACAGCTAAAAAAAGAAACAAAAAAAAGACGATCGAATCCACAGGCAGTACCGCGAAAGCGAGGTCTGCTCTGCTGTATCCCAATCCTTGGCGGACTACTAAGCAAACGCCGGAGAGAAGCAGCGGCAGCAGCAGGTCCAGCCTTCCCCGCTCTCGTCCCAGAAGACCAAGGCAGCAGAGAGCCAGAAGAAACCCGTCCAATAAACTTTGAATGAGTATTTCAGCGATCATGATTTTTCCCGTCCAAGCAAATTTTGCTGGTACTTCTCCCCAATGGGAATCGCCGTCTCACAATGTTTTAGGTAAACCAGACGAGCCCCTTTATCTATTTTCCAAATCCAGTCCGGATTGACCAGAAAGCTTTTATGGCACTGGATTAATTCATCCGCCCGCATCAGTGTCAGCAGTTTGGCGAGCGAGTAGCCGGATATGCTGTCCATCCCCTCTATATTTGGGGTTCGCAGTGTATGAATGATAATCTTTTTCCCAAAGGATTCGATATAGAGAATGTCCTTTATCTCATATTCAAAAATGAACTGCTTTTGTTCAATACGAAGGGTATCAGGAACACGCTGCATGTGCGCGCCCATTGCAAGGGCCTCTCGGAAGGCGTCCTGAAATTCTACTTTGTTAAACGGCTTTACGAGAAAAGCATAGCACTTAATCTCCCTGTAAGCCGCCATTTCTTCGCCAGCCAGCGCAGTAGTAAATAGGATGGGTGTAAAATGATATTCCGGCATGGACCGCAATTGTTTTGCAAGCTTGGTTCCTCTGTAGTCCAGAAGCTGAATATCCAGAATGAATAAATCAATCCGGTTTTTGCTTGCATAGTGGAGAGCTTCGGCGGCTTTTGAAAACACCGCCAATATGTGCTCGGACGACAGCTCCGCTATATGCTGCCGAATCAGCGCTGCGGGGGCTTCTTCATCCTCCACGAGCAAAATATGGCTCATGTCTTCACCTCACTTTCAACCGTATATTAATATGGAATATTATGATTTCACAATGTGTTTTGAGCAATCCAGCATTGCGGATAAAACAAATCAGGCCAAAGAGGCGCGCAAAACGGAAAGCAATACGAGTGTTAATACCCCCTGCTCCATTTTTCATTACAGCACGGATATCCCATATTACCATCCTCCATGCAAATCTTATTTTGCGGAGCAATGAGTTTTTTATCCAGCGCCTCCACCTATGGGATAATTTCATTGTATCAGAAAATTAACCATTTTCATAGGCTCAGCGCCGGGCATTCCTCTGGATAAATAAACGCAGGCGCCATGCTACCGTCAAATGAAACTTGAATGCACTCCAGGTTTTCTTTCACAGCTTGCGGATCAAGCTTGGAGATGTTTAGCATCGCGCAGATCGCACGTTTTAAATCCTCCTCCAGGGCTGCCAAAAACCTTAAAATCGGCTATATGTAAGTTTACAGTGGCTATCTAAGCCCATTTCAGGTCGGTTCCCTAAAAATCAGGGCAAAAAACAAACAGGATTGCCTTTTACTTTCGTAAAAACAATCCTGTCTTGTCTGGTCGGAGTGACAGGATTTGAACCTGCGGCATCTTGGTCCCAAACCAAGCGCGCTACCAACTGCGCTACACCCCGTTATACTTTCCAAAGGGGACATTTCCCCCATTTATCCGGTGCCCTGCTACTCAGCGGGTGTGTCCCCTGCCCTTTTTAAGTGCAACAAATATTTTACTACACTACAAGCACTTATTCAATACCGCTTCTCGATGCTTTAAACGGTTTACATGCCCGATCCTCCGCATTTCTTCGGTTCTCGCAAGGATGCATGCCCATGGTCGCCGCTTGATTTCATTTTTATGATAACAAAAAAACCCGCTTTGGTCAAAGGGTATTAAAAACAGCGATTTCCAGGATCACCCCCGCCATGAAATAAATACCGGCCGTTATATTAAAAATGTTTGGATTTTTTGTAACAAAACGTTAACTTGATACGTCTAACTGGATAAACTATAATAAGTTATAAGGGATTGGCGCATTATGTAAACTGAAAAACCGGGGTGTTTGCCGTAAAAAGGATTCTTGGACAGGTAAGGAAAGCTATTCAGGATTTTGATATGATCCGCGAGGGCGATAGGATAGCCGTTGGTGTTTCAGGCGGCAAGGACAGTCTGACGCTGCTTCTCGCGCTCAACAGATTAAAGGATTTTTATCCGGTGAGATTCACGCTTGAGGCTGTTACCCTTACCATGGGCATGTTTGATGCGGATTATTCCTCCGTTGTTGATTTATGCAGGAAACTCGGAGTAAATTATACAATTGAGGAAACACTTATAGGTAGAATTGTATTTGAGGAAAGGAAGGAAAAAAACCCCTGTTCCCTTTGTGCAAACCTGAGGCGCGGGGCATTGAACAATGCCGCAGTAAGACTCGGCTGCAACAAGGTGGCACTGGCCCACAACAGGGACGATGTCATCGAGACGCTGCTGCTAAGCACGTTTTACGAAGGCAGAATTCATACTTTTTCTCCAGTGACCTATCTGGAAAGAAAGCACATACATATTATCAGACCGCTGCTCTATGTGGAAGAAAAACAGATTAAGGCATTCATAAGGAGCTCAGGTATTACGATCGTGCCAAATCCCTGCCAGGCCAACGGCAGAACAAAACGCCAGGAAATGAAGGATCTGCTGCATACGATGTCAAAGGATCATAAAAGAATTAAAAGCACAATCTTCGGAGCTGTCACACGCTCCGGCATCGAGGGCTGGCATAGAAAGTAATGGAGGTTGCAATGAAGAACAAAAGAAGAATTTTATCCTGCTTTCTGGTATTGGTTTTCTCCATCATGGCACCGGGCGCCGGCGTGTGGGGGGAAGACACGAACATTATATATCAGACCAGCAGCAAACAGACAATTACCCAGGGTGTAACCAACGAAAACATCGTAAAATTTACAACAAACGGGTGGTTGAACATCAATGTCATGACAGTTGACCTGTCAAATCAGTACATAAAGGTTGATGCATTGACAAATACCGGTTCCACCGGTCAGCTTTCTTCCACGAGGGCGTTGGCTGAGAAAGCCGGGGCCGTGGCTGCCATAAATGCAAGCTTTTTTACTCCCATGGGCGGCGGCACAGGCTATCCCGTGGGTCCGGTCATACAGGGCGGAGAGTTTGTAAGCGCAACAAGCGAGCACAACAAATACAGCGACACCATGGCATCCTTTTCACTTACAAAAATGAATGAGGCGCTGCTAAATTACTGGAAAACGGATATTTCCCTTGTAGCCCCCAACGGGACCATCCTTCCGGCTGCACGGTACAACAAGATAAACGGATCGCAGTTTACCGACCTTACCATTATGGACAGAAAGCTCAGGCCCACTTCCATCGGCGCTTCAGAAGCACAGCCGGATATCGTTGAAATGGTGGTGGTGGAAGGGACGGTCACCCAGTTTCTCATTTCGCAGTCGGCCATCGAGATACCGGAAAACGGTTATGTCGTTGTGACCAGGGCTGCCGGAGGCAAACAGCTGACGGACAACTTCCTGGTCGGGGACCGGGTGGAAATGAATATTGCCACCAATCCGGACTGGGGGAATATCAATATGTCCGTTTCGGGAGGCGCCATTCTCGTCAAGGATGGGAAAATACCCGAAAAGTTCTCCTATGATACCTCCTATATTTCGGCAAAACAGCCAAGAACCGTAATCGCAAGCACCAAGGACGGCAAAAAGCTTTTATTTGTGACCGTGGACGGAAGGCAGACCGGCAGCATCGGTATGACGCAGCCGGAAATCGCGCAATTCATGCTGGGTATCGGAGCCTACAATGCTCTCAACCTTGACGGTGGCGGTTCCACAACCATGGTTGGCAGGGAATTGGGCACTACTTCGTCGGTGGTCATGAACAGTCCTTCCGACGGACTTGCCAGAGGTATCTCAAATGCCATCGGCATTTTCTCCATTGCCCCCCCTTCGGAACTTTCCGGCTTAGTCATAGACACGGAAGACGGCAATGTATTTGTAAATGCCACAAGGGCGTTTACTGTAAGAGGCTACGACAAATATTTCAATCCCGTGGAAGTAAAGCTTGAAAATGTACAGTGGAGCGTTTCTGGGGTCAAAGGCACCTTCCAGGGGAATATGCTCAAGACCTCCACGGTAGGAGAAGGCAAAATAACCGCCAAAGTAGGCGACGTTACCGCTACTCTCCCTATCAGCGCATTATCCTCTCCCGTAAAGTTCGCCTTAAGCAGCAGTACTGCAAAACTGGCCATCGGCCAGACAAAATCCTTTACTATCAAAGGCACGAATAAAAACGGTTATTCGGCAGTGATCGATCCTGTGGACGTGAAATGGACGGTTAATGGAAATATTGGAGAATTCAACGGCACGGTTTTCACAGCAAAGGCCAAAGGCACAGGCTATATAGACGCATCCATCGGGGATACCCATGCTTACTGCGCCGTATCTGTCTCAGAGGATAAGACGACAATTAGGGATACGTTTGAGGCTGCCAACGGAAGCTTCACTTCCTATCCCAATACTATTACAGGCTCCTATGAGATTTCGGCGGAACAAAAATATGCCGGCAATACGTCAGGCAAGCTCACCTATGACTTTACTGTAACAGAAGGCACAAGAGCCGCATACATGGTGCTGCCGGAAACCGGCCTCCCATTGGAAGCCGGCGTATCCAGGCTGGGCCTGTATGTTCACAACGACCACGAGAATTCCAACTGGCTTAGGGCGGAGATCATCGATGCAAAAGGCCAGCAGCAGCTTGTAGATATCGTGAAGAACCTGGACTGGACAGGCTGGAAATATGTCGAAACTACCCTGGAAAACATACAGATGCCCGCAAGGCTCACACGGCTGTATCTTGTGCAGGTTAACCCCGTGGCGGAAGCGGGAACGGTTTATTTCGACGACCTTACCATCACCAACAGCACGTACCCGGCCATTGACCCGACGAAAATCCCCAAAGACACCGTCCCTGTGGATGAAGCCTATAAAGCTGAGGCATTTACCAAAGCAACCTCGGATTCCTTCCGTTTCGCTTTGCTGGGTCAAGCCAGAGAGCCGGCGAACGACCTTGAAAAACAGCTGATGTGGATCTACGCCGATAAAATCAATAAATATATCGATGTATCGGTAATACTGGGAACCGGTTCCCATGAATCGGTATCCAAATTGATAAAAAAGAAGTCGGTGGTGGCGGTAAACACAGTTGATTTGAAAAGCACCAAGGCAGTGGACTATAAGTATTCCTTTACAGACATCAAAAACAGCCGGTTCTTCAAAATGGACGTACGGAGCAAAGGCTTAAGGCTTAGCGATTCCAAACAGTGGCAGCAATTCCAGAAGGATCTGGACTCCTTCAAGGGCAGCAATGCTTTCATCCTCCTGGAGAATTCCCCCGACAAATTCACCGACAAGCTGGAAATGCAGCTGTTCAAGGATACTTTGACAAAATACAGGCAAGAAACGGGCAAAAACGTCTGGGTATTTTTCAAAGGCGATAAGAACGAAAGCTATATGGAAAGAGGGATCAGGTATATCTCAACCGCAGGCTATGAAGTATCCGGTCTGGCGCCGGGCAAAACGCAACAGGCCGTTTATGTCATGGTAACGGTAAAGGGTAATAACATCACATACAATTTCAGGGCAATTGATTCATAATTCGCAGAACAACCTATTTACCAGGGGCTGTCCGCTTTTTGAGACAGCCCCTTTTCTTTTTCATTGCCGGAAATTCATCCGTGCCCCGTTCCCATAAAAATATTTCATGGGTCTTCTACTTATAAATCCGCAGTGCTATAATTATTAGAATAAACTATGTACGGCTGTTTGCCGAATTAATTAACACTGGAGGTTGGATGCATATGGATGCAAAAATATTATTTTCATCGGTGAATTATGATAAATATGATTCAGACGCCACTCTGCCGGCAAAATTCGGCCGGCTTGTGGATCGGATGGGCATGCAGGACGTTGTAAAAGACAAATGGACCGTCATCAAGATGCACGTCGGGAGAGGCATCGGCTATACCACCATTCCCCCGCTGTTCGTCAAAATTCTGGTGGACAAGCTGAAAAGCTATGGTGCGAAAGTATACATAACCGACCAGACGGTGGAGGAAGCCAAAGTAAGGGGCTATAATGAAGATTTTCTCGGAGTGCCTGTAATTCCGACCTGCGGAGTCACCGGCAAATACTTTTATGAACGGAAAGTATCCTTTAAAGGCTTAAAAGATATCGATGTTGCCGGAAACATACAGGATGCCGAGGTAATGATCGACCTGTCCCATGTTAAGGGCCACGGCGCCTGCGGGTATGGCGGCGCCTGTAAGAACATCGCCATGGGCTGCGTTACCGACAGGACAAGGCAGCAGATTCACGGACTGGAAGGCGGGATCGAATGGGATGAGAATGCCTGTACCCATTGTGAGCTGTGCGTAAACAGCTGCAACCATGGGGCAAACAGCTTCGATCAGAATGGCAAGTATAGGGTTTTCTATCATCATTGCACCCTTTGCCAGCACTGTGTAAAGGTATGTCCTGTTTCGGCCATGAAAATGACCGCCAATGCCTATCATGATTTTCAAACCGGTATGGCTATATGTACCGACGAGGTGCTGAAGGTCTTCAAACCCGGCCATGTGTTCTATATAAACTTCCTTTTGAGCATTACGGCCCTGTGTGACTGCTGGGGCCTCTCCACACCCGCGCTGGTACCTGATATAGGCGTGATGGCGTCCAATGACATTGTCGCCATAGAGAAAGCATGTCTTGATGCAATCAAAGTGGAGAACCTCATCCCTTCAGGCGTACCGCAAGGCCATGAGCTGGGCAGTGAAGGCCACTTGCTGGAAAGGCTCCACGGCAAAAACCCGTTTATTCAGCTGGATGAACTGGAAAAACGCGGTCTGGGCACGCAGAAGTACTCCATTGAAGAGGTCAGGTAGGCGCTTGGGCCGCATAACAGGAATTCCACGTTATCCGGAGGCCGCGGGTCACCATGAGATTATCTTAAAGCAGTTGCAAAGACTGTATAAATTCCGATTATTTGTATATTGCAGGTCAGGAGCGATTGTCAATCGCCTCCTGGCTTCCCCGGATCAGTCCTTCGCTTCCGAATACTGTTTTTTGCTTTTATTCAAAAGGTTGGTCAAGGTCTCCATTTCATCCCTGTCCAGGTATCTCTTCAGAATGAACTCTATATCCTTCATTTCGGAATAAGTGATTCCGTCGGCGGCCAGGTCGTAAATCCTGTCGGCTTCTTCCCTGCCGACTTTTGAAATCAGCGACAGTGCCTCCAGCTTGTCCAGCATGCTGAGATTCTCCAAAAAGCTAACTTCACCGGTTGTCATGAAGAAAGTGGAATCCGGCCCGGCCGTTTCAGCTTCGGCTTCATCGCCAAAACCTTCGGGAAGCATATCAGGGATGTCTTCCTGCGAAACGTCTTCCGGTGCTGCGGAAGTGCTGCGGGGATATTCTTCATCTTGGACTGCAGCCGCACCCGCTGTATTTCCCGGCTTGAAACGTATCTCTGCGATCCTGGTTTCCGTCCCCTCGCTGCTTACAGGATTGAAAACGTCGGTGTCAAAAAACACATGCATAATAAGCATGTTTAGAAGAAATATGCCGGCAAAAGCCAGCGTAATAAGTTTGACCGTATTCCCGAAGCTCTTCATAAAAAAATACCCGTATGTTTTGATATACAGGTATTATTGGCAAATTTTGAACCATCTTATTCATTTTTTCTTATTCCCGGCAAATATCCTTTGGACTCTGTACGACTCTTTTCAGATATTCGGAAAAATCATCCTGCAAATCCTCACGCTTAAGGGCAAATTCCACCGTCGCTTCAAGGAATCCCAGCCTATGCCCTACGTCATAACGCTTTCCGATAAAGTCATAGGCATACATGGCTTCCGAGCCGAGGAGCCCCTTCAGGGCGTCTGTAAGCTGAATTTCCCCGCCTTTTCCGGGCTGGACACTTTCCAGTTTCTGAAAAATCCTCGGGGTAATGATATACCTGCCCAGAATGGCTATGTTTGACGGAGCCTTTTCCTTTTCCGGCTTTTCTACAAGATCCTTGATCTTATAGACACGTTCTTCAATGTGCGTACAATTCACAATTCCGTACTTGGAAACATCCTCCTCCGGCACCTTCTGCACACCTATAACCGTCGTGTTATATTCGTCGTACACATCGATCAGCTGCTTCAGGCAAGGCACCCGGGAATCAACGATATCGTCCCCCAGCAGCACTGCAAAGGGCTCGTTGTCAATAAAGGATTTGGCGCAGTAAATTGCATGTCCCAGTCCTTTTGGTTCCTTCTGACGGATATAATGTATATTCACCAGGTTGGAAATATCCTGCACAAGGCTGAGTAGTTCGTCCTGGCCTTTCTGCCTGAGAATGTCCTCCAGTTCGTAGGATTTGTCGAAATGGTCCTCAATCGCTCTTTTCCCACGCCCTGTCACAATCATGATATCTTCGATTCCCGAATCGATTGCTTCTTCGACGATGTATTGAATCGTCGGCTTGTCGACAATGGGAAGCATTTCCTTCGGCTGGGCCTTGGTTGCAGGTAGAAACCTGGTACCCAGCCCCGCCGCCGGAATTATTGCCTTACGTACCTTCAAATGCCAGCACCTCTTTCAAGTATTTAATCCGTTCTCAGCAATTTTTTTCTACAAGTATCAATGTCCTGCCACATTCATCCTGTATTTACTTTAACACTATAAGGAGGCTTTTTCAAGATTTATGTGGGACAGGATTTCCCCCCGGATCATCCGGGCCCTATGCCGGCAAAATGTTATTCCCGCCTCTTCTCCCTCAGCCGCCTGACAAAAAATGCACAAAGCTCCGCAAGGATGCCGGCCGCCAGTCCAAAAACGGAGAATTCAAGAAACAGCAGGACTCCTATCAGGTCTTCCCAGCCGCCCCTGTTACCGCTTATCGTAAAAACCATCAATATTATTCCAGTTATAATGCCCAGAGCTGTCAGGGAGAAAACAAACCTGAGATCGAAAAATCCAAAGGCGCATACCAGCAATGAAATCAGCAAACTGAAAAGGAATAACCCCGGTATCCAGGAAATATCCGGACGGGAGTTAACACCCAGAAGCCTTATTCCCGCAAACAGGCAGAACAAAACGAGGGCAAAGGCAATAAAAATCAAAAACCATTTTTTACTATATTTTTCAGGCAAAAACCATCGTATTTTCATATGCATCACCACCTGATATATTTATACCACATTCATGCCGCCCTTACTCTTAATCTGACTTTGCTCCGGAAGGGAAGAAACAAGAATAGTCCCCCTTATGTTTCAGGATACGGAGCAAGTGAGGTATTGCTGCCGAAAACTTCAAAATAGTGCCAACGATTTAAGCTTCAAGTGTGAATATTAATTAGGTTTTCATCATAAGCTAACTATACTTCGTCAGGTAAAGAAAACAAAGGTAAGCCTATAAAAAAGTTAACCGCGAATTTCAATGCTTTATGTATGCCGGCCGGGGGTTCCCTGAGCACGGCGGGGACATGGAGGGTCATGATGAGTAAGAGAAGAAGAAGTCCGCCAACTGAGCTTAATGAATATGACCGAAAGATCCTGGGAAAATACACCGGCTTTTATGCAAGCATGGCAGAGAGCAATAAAATAAAAGCGGAGCTTCATAAAAGTGAGCCCTATGTTGGTAAGGAATGAGCGGATGAAAATATTTTATTCATGAATTATTAAAATTTGTCATACAATTTTAATATAAATTTTTACTAAAATGTGGTACAATAAAGTTGCCACAGCCAATAATACTAATTTTTTCATTTTTGTTCCTCCTTTTAATATAGATTATGGCTGAGTTCATTTTAGTTTGTAAAGCACCGACAAAACGGAATTATTTTTAAAAAATTTTTATCCAGGTGCTTTATTTTTTTTGCCAAAATATGCTTGCACCTTCTCTTGCGAAATATCTTGCCAAGGACAGGCATATTGAGTATAATAGTAGGGTACGTGACGGAAGGCCATTTTTGAACTGACGCATGGCGGCTTTTGAGCCATCGAACAAGTTAACCCTTTGGCCGTGCTAGACGGGGAGGCAGCGGTGCCCTGTACCTGCAATCCGCTACAGCAGGGTTGAATTCCTGTTCCAGGCTTGATTTTGTAGGGTCAGACCCATACAAGTGGCAATGATAACTGGGTCTTGCGCAACGGAAGCCTGTGAACCCCGCCAGGTTCGGAAGAAAGCAACGGTAAGCAGTAACTTTCGTGTGCCGCGAGGATGCCTGGTTAGAGCCAACTATCTGGGTAACGCCTGTAGAAGCATGTCGAAAACGGGTGCACGGTCAATTAAATTTTATAGACACAAAGCGAGGAAGACTGTCTTAAGAAGGCAGTCTTTTTTGCTTATTATTTTATCCTCCATCTTTTTAAATGGTGTCGATTTTGATATACTTAAGTTGTTCTACGTTTTAGATGCTTTTTGTACTATTGGAGGTAATTATGTCATACATCGCCCTATATAGAAAATGGAGACCTTCGGTATTCGAAGATGTCGTCGAACAGCAGCATGTGGTCAAAACACTCAGATACAGCGTAAGCAGCGGCCGTATTGCCCATGCGTATCTTTTTTGCGGCACCCGCGGCACGGGAAAGACTACCATGGCGCACATCTTGTCCAGAGCCATAAACTGTCTGAATCCTAACAACGGAGATCCCTGCAACAAGTGTGAAGCGTGCACCGAGATACTGTCGGGAAGCAGTATGGATGTGCTGGAAATGGACGCAGCATCAAACAACAGTGTCGACAACGTACGTGAAATCAGGGACGAAGTAATTTACGCCCCCTCCAGAACCAGGTATAAGGTTTATATCATAGATGAGGTCCACATGCTCTCCACCGGAGCCTTTAACGCCCTGCTGAAGACGCTTGAGGAACCTCCGGCCCATGTGGTTTTCATCCTGGCAACTACAGAGCCTCACAAGCTGCCGGCTACAATCCTGTCCCGCTGTCAGCGGTTTGATTTCAGGCGCATATCCGTTGAAAGCATCGTGGGCAGACTCACGGAAATTACCGCGTCCAGTGGTATAACCCTTGAAAAGGACGCCGCCAGGCTTATTGCCAAAATGTCCGACGGCGCTCTGAGAGACGCCATAAGCCTGCTGGACCAGTGCATTTCCCTTGGCAAGCCGGTAATTACCTATAATGATGTGCTAACGGTTATTGGTATCGTCACCGACACTTTTATCGCGGCTCTGGCGGATGACATACTTAAACGGGATGTAAACGGCATCCTTGCAAGCGTCGACCGCCTTGTAATGGATGGAAAGGATATTGCCCATTTTACCTCCGACCTTGTACACTATTTCAGAAACCTTCTCATCTGCAAAGTGACCGCCGAGCCCGGGGAGATACTCGACCTGTCTGCCGAGGTTATCGGCGTAATGAGGGAGCAGTGTCAGAAAACCTCCCGGGAGGAAGTAATTTATATAATCAAGGAGCTCTCCTCTCTGGAAACAAGCCTCAAATGGGTAACGAACGCCAGAATCATGCTTGAGGTCACATTGGTCAACTTATGTGAAAACAAGCCGGTTCAGGCGGACGGCAGTATTCTGGAAAGGCTGGAAGCCCTGGAGAAAAAAATTGGCAACGGTATGCTTCAAGCTCCTGTTAATACCGGTGGAAAGGCTGAAACTCAAGTAAAACCGGTACAGGTGTATACCTCGGAAGCCCCCAAACCTGTGAAAGCCGCTGAAACACCATCGCCCGCACCAGGCCAGGCAGTAAAAGCAGACTACATGCCCGAATGGCAAAAAGTTCTGGACGAACTGAAAAGCATTGGCAGAAGGGCCCTCCACTCCTTCCTCCTGGATACAAAAGCGGTAAGGCTTTCCGATAGCCTGGTGGGCATCGTATTCAATGAAAAAAATAAATTCAGCAAAACCATTGTTACAAAAGCCGAACATATGGAAGTTCTTGAAGAAATAACAGGCAGGGTATTGAGCCTGCAGGTAAAAATCAAATGCGTGGATGAAGATGCCCTCGGACAGGTGCAAAAGCAAACCGCCGGCGAACCGAAGGATGCATTTGTGGAGAAGGCCCGGAGCATTGCTGAACAAGCCGGTGTCCCCCTGGAAATATTCGAGGAATAATGAAAAGTATTTATACCCTTGTAGGATAACTGTGCAATACTGTATAATGAGGTTAATAAATGGCTTTACAGCGTGTAATTATTTAAAGATTCAAGGAGGATTTGACAATGGCTAGAGGTGGTTTCCCCGGAGGCGGCTTTGGCGGCGGAAATATGGGGAATCTTATGAAACAGGCGCAAAAGATGCAAAAGGATATGGAACGCATGCAGGAGGAGCTTAAGGAGAAATCCGTTGAAGCAACCGCAGGCGGAGGCGCGATAAAAGTAACTGCTACAGGCAAAAAGGAGATACAGGAGATCGTCATTAAGCCGGAGGTCGTTGACCCGGAAGATGTGGAAATGCTCCAGGACCTGATCCTGGCAGCTGTAAATGAAGCATTGCGCAAGGCCGATGAGATGGTCAATTCGGAAATGTCCAAGATAACAGGCGGTATGGGTGGTATGGGCGGTCTGGGAGGCTTGTTCTAACCTATGAGCTATTATGCGGCCCCTGTAGCAAAGCTGATTGAAGAATTCGAAAAATTGCCCGGGATAGGCCATAAAACTGCCCAGAGGCTTGCATTCCATGTCCTGAACCTTCCTGTGGAAAAGGCGGCAGGTCTTGCCAACGCGATACGTGACGCCAAGCTGAAAGTAAAATACTGTTCCGTCTGCAACAACCTGACGGAGAACGATCCCTGCGGCATATGCAGCGGAAGCACGAGAGACAGGACAATTTTTTGTGTCGTGGAAGATCCCCGAGACGTGGTGGCGATGGAAAGAACCCGGGAATTCAAAGGTCTGTATCATGTTCTCCACGGCGTAATATCGCCCATGGAGGGCATAGGACCGGAGGATATAAAAATTAAGGAACTCCTTGCCAGAGTGAAGGACAATACCATCAGGGAAGTCATCCTTGCCACCAATCCGGATGTGGAGGGCGAAGCCACGGCAATGTATATCTCAAAGCTATTAAAGCCGTTAGGCATAAAAGCTACCAGGATCGCCCACGGCATTCCCGTGGGTGGCGACCTGGAATATGCGGACGAGGTAACTCTGGCAAAAGCGCTGGAAGGCCGAAGGGAAATCTGATGGAAAAATACCGGACATGAAAGAAGCATATTTACATGATAATTAAGTATTTTCTCAAGGATTATTAATAATATTAATGATCCTTTTAATTTTTTTAATTATTTCATAAAAATATATTGACTTTCTCTAGAAACAATATTATTATAAGTAATATAAATTAATATTATTAATTTGAATATTAAAAATATTAATAGGAAATCATAAAAAGATTAAAATAATATAAGAGGTGGTTTTATGACAAGAGAAGCATTGGGAAAATGCCCAATCTGCGGCGGAAATACCGAAGTAACGAGAATTTACTGCAAAGCGTGTGATACGACAATTGAGGGCCATTTCCACCTGTGCAGATTCTGCAGGCTTACAGATGATCAAAAAGCATTCATCGACGCTTTCATAAAATGCAGGGGAAATATCAAGGAAGTGGAAAAGGAACTGGGGGTATCGTATCCGACAGTGAAAAACAAGTTGGAGGACGTGGCCGCAGCTCTCGGTTATAAGTCGGAACCGGAGCCGGAAATCCCCGGCAGGAAGAAGGAAGTCCTGGATAAGCTCAACAGCGGTGAGCTGACTGTGGAACAGGCGCTTGAAATGTTGAAGGAATAGCAAAACAAAATCAAAGGGAAAAAGATTAATCAGGAGGGTGATAGCGATATGTCTTTAAATGAAGAAAGAATGCTGATTCTGAAGATGCTCCAGGACGGCAAAATAAACAGCGACGAAGCGGCAAAGCTTTTGGAGGCCCTGGATGGGGGCAAAAAACAGGTAGCCGGTGAAAATACGGCAAACAGGCAGCAGAGGCAGCAGCCAAATTATTACGATGAAGTAAATAAGCTAAGGGAAAGAATAAACGACTGGAAAAGGGATATTACAAAGAACGTCAATGAAAAGGATTTTGACAAGATGGTTGACGATTTCAGCGCAAAAGCGGAGAAATTCGGGAAGAACGTTGCAACGACCACCTTCGGAATCGTGGACAAGATCGTCGATTATGTCGGCAGCGTTGTAGATACCGGCTCTTTCAGTATCTTCGGCAATTACAATACAGTGGAAAAAACCTTTGAAGCAGCCGCACAGGATGGGATGGACCTGGATCTTGAAGGTATAAACGGCCAGATCTCCATAAAGAAGCACGCGGAAAACAAAATTATTATCAAATCGAAAATCCGCAGTCCGCAAAGCCAAACCGACGATGTGATTCTTTTCTCCGGCAGTGAAAATGCAGTTACACTGAAGCTGAACAAGACGGAATTCATCAGCGTATCTCATGAAGTATTTGTTCCGGTGGTAAACTTTAACAAAATAAGGCTGGAAACCAAAAATGGAAAGATCAGCGTGGAGGATACCCTGTCCAAGCAGTTTGAAAGCATCACAAAAAATGCCATGATCGATCTGATGGGCGTCAACAGCGACAGCATATCCATCGATACGAAAAACGCCAAGGTATTTGCAAACTATATTATCGGCAAGGAAGTCAACATCAATACCAAGAACTCCATCATTGACATAAAGAACATCAAGACGGAGAAGCTGAGTGCCATCACTGCCAATGGGAAAATTGCCGTTGAAAACGTGCAGAATATCGATGGTTCGGCCGATATTACCATGGAGCTGAAGACGAAAAACGGCGATATCAAGGCAAATATGAACGATATGGAAAACAGGGCTTACAAGGTACAGGCAAGAACTACCAACGGAGGTATCAATCTGCTGATACCGGAGCTTTTATACAGCAATCCCGGCAAGTCCTTCAGCCCGGATAAAGCTGTGGATGCACAGAGCAGTTCTTACAACAACGCCCCTCAAAGGGTTAACATATATGCCGAGACGCTCAACGGATACATCGAAGTGGTAAAATGAGGTCATAAGGCGAAAAAGCGGTATGGTTCAACCCATACCGCTTTTTTATTCCGAAGGCGTGACAATCGTGTCATCGCGAGGGTCGCTTGCGGCGATCTCTTTGTTATTGCATTCCATGAGATTGCTTCGTCGCTGCACTCCTCGCAATGACATACGCGCTCGCAAATTGTCGGATCTCTTCCACTTCCGATTCCTCCGGTATCCCGCTTCCGTAACGGACCCTGTCATAGAGGCCGGTCGCTTTCTCCAACATTTCCTTTTCCTCGGACATTTTCATTACGGCAGAAGCTTTTCTGCAAATATCTCCGGTGGTATCTGCGGTTGAAATATTCCTTAGCTGTTCCGACAACCCAATGAGAATGATCTGATAGCAGATCCTGACCTTATAGACCGGATTGGACTCAGCTTTAAGGCGTTGCAGCAGATCCGGAAGTGAAAATCTCCTCCCGGCAGGCTTTTTGCCCATTTTCTTTTCCACCGCCTCCACCGTGTCGGTAAATTCCTCCCCACCCTCGCCTTCCGGACTTTTCTTACTGACAAACCATCCCGAAAGCCACCGGAGAATAATCCTGACAAGCCTTTTTAAAGCCGGGCCTGCTCTGGTCAGCACCCAGTACAGCAAAGACAGCCCTGCAAAACTGCTGGCGAAATAAAGTAGGAACACTACCAGCGGATAAGGCGAAGGTCTCGGGTCAAAGGGCATAAAGCCGAAGCCTTCGGGCGGAGGGCTTCCCTCCCTGTGTTTGGGAAACAGGCTGAAAAGCCATAGGACAAACTTTTCCAGGCCCTCCGCAATAGCACAAATCAAGAACCAGATAACACCTTTTAAATTTGTGACTGCCAGAATCAAGCCAAACAAGCAGGCAGCCGTTAAAAGCCCCCGGTAGACAACCCTTTTGCGCACCTCCGGCAAATCCACCCCTCTGGCGGTAAAAAGGAAATGGGTTTGTTCCAGTCCTTGCTTGAATATGGCAAACAGAAGAAAGAATACGGAAATAACCATCAAGCGCTCTTTCAGAAATGCCGCCTTCCAGTACAGCTCACTTAACAACAAAGGACCCGAAACAAACAAAAGGCCCGGCCAGAGGCTGCCAAGCTGTTTGAATAATGCTGTCCCGCGGTGCAGCAATGCTCCGCTGATGAAAAAAATCCCGCCCTTGAGCATTTGCCAAAAAATCCGGTCAAGCTCCGAAGATGCTTGAAAAACAATCCAGAGCCAAATACACTGGGACAACATAAATAGTATCGCAAATACAATGAATCTTAAAAAGGGTATGTAAAATTTTGCACACAGAATAGCAATTATAGAGCCCAGCAGGATTAAAGCGAGATAACCATATAGAAAGTCCGGCTCATAGGTCAGGTCAAGAATTGCCCCGGTCGCCTCCGTTATCGAATAAACACTGCAAAAAATCCCCCCAAGCAGCAGCAGCTTGATTAAGCGCTCCATTTTCTTCATGATTGCTCCACCGCCTCCCCCAGGACATGAATATCTGCAATGGCAAGCAATTCTTCCGGAATATAGCAAGCCTGGGTGAAAATAATCCGGACCCGCCCGCAGTTCCGCTTTAGCTGGTGGATCGCAAAAGCCAGGCGGGCACTCGCATAGGCGGTAATGACGGCCACCTCGTCACCCGCCGATTCCCGGGAAACGGAAAGGATCAGCTCTTCAAAACCCACCAGAGTTTCCAGCCTCATGCCTGCCAGGGCTGTCATCAGATTCCGGGCATGGTTCTGCCCCGACCGGATGGCTGAAACAGACAGCTTCCCTTCAGTTCCGGAAAAAGAACCGCTTTTCCACAGTTCATCCGTTGGAAGCCCGTTTGTAGCAAGACCTACCGGGACACCTTCTTCCATAGCCCTGCGAATCATTCCCGCCGCCACCCTGATTCCCGTTTCCGCGACTTCTTTATCCAGCACTTCAATGGATTCCTGTTCACGGGATTGTACATTGAGAAGGATTCTCAGGTTCATGTGGGAGGTATAGTCATTTTTCCGCACCATGAGTTTGTTGTGTCTTGCCGATGCATTCCAGTGAATGCGGTTCATCGGGTCTGAATCCCGGTACTCCCTGGCGCCGGAAACAAGAAAGGGATCCTCCAGAACAAAGCGCCGGACAATCTGTTCCCCTGACAGCATGTTCACAGGCTTCACCCATTGCTCAAGGTCAATGGGCGCCGGAAATACAATGATCTCCGCCCCCACGCCGACCGGAACGGAGCGGTTTTCCGCCAAAATCAAAGCGCCGCCGGTTAAAGAAACAGTTTCTATCCGGTAAATCCCCCGCTTCAGGCACCGGACTTTCCACCGCCGGGTGATTTTTTCAAATCCGCTTAAGCTGAAGGAGCTGTTGACATAGCGGCTTCCCTGAGCCACCACCGAACGGGTGCGGGCAAAGTCCAGCCACCGCGAGGTGAAAATCTGTACTTTCAGCCATTGTACCGGCAGAAATCCGGAATTTTCTACGGTTTCCACCAGCATCACTTCGTCTCCTTCCGAGGCTTCCTGTACACTGAAGCTGCAATGATAATGCAGTTGATCCAATACCCGCCGGGCTGTCAAGGCTCCATAAAGCCAGAAGACGATTCCGGTAACCACCAGCAAGGCTGCCGCCGTCACGGTTCTTCTCCCGCTTGCCGGCTTTCGTTCCATTCGAGTGCTTCCACAGGCACCCGGACACGCCCCAGCAGTTCGCCGATCCGATGTTCTGTCTGCTGTAAAGGGCCATTGAAGGAAGGAGTTTTTAAAAGGATACGGTGGGATAGTACCGGAACAGCCATTTTTTTCACATCGTCCGGTGTGACAAAAGGACGTCCCCGGAAACCGGCATACACCTGCGCGGCCTTCATTAAAGCCAGGCTCCCCCTGGTGCTGACCCCCAGGAGGATTTTTTCATCCTGCCGGGTTTGTTCAATAATCTCCAGGATATAATCCTTTACGGCTCCGCAAACCCTCACCCGGCAGAAAAGCCGCTGCACTTCCGCCAGCTCCCGGCAGGTGGTTACGCTTTCAAGGGTATCCAGGGGATTCTCCTGCTCAAAACGGTCCAGTATGCTGCGCCCGTCCGCAAATGCCGGATAACCCATCCGCAGCCGCATGGTGAAGCGGTCCAGCTGGGCTTCGGGCAGCGGAAAGGTGCCGTGGGTTTCGACAGGATTTTGCGTTGCGATGACAAAAAAAGGAGCATGAAGGGGGTGCGTCTCACCATCGATGGTAACCTGCCGTTCTTCCATGCATTCCAGAAGGCTCGCCTGGGTCCGCGGGGTTGCCCGGTTGATTTCATCCGCCAGAACAATATTTGCAAAGAGCGGACCGGGGCGGAAGACGAACTCCCCCATTTTCTGGTTATAGTAGTTGATTCCCGTCAGGTCCGAAGGAAGCAAATCCGGGGTGAATTGAATCCGTTTATAATCGCAGCGGACAGACCTGGCCAGGCTCCTGGCCAAAACCGTCTTCCCTACGCCCGGCACATCCTCCAGCAGCACATGCCCTCCGCAGAAGAGGCAGATCAATACTTTTTCAATTGTATCCTCCTTTCCAGCAATGACCTTTGCCATATTTCCCCGTATTCTCTCCCCCAATTGCTTGATTTGCTCATAGGGCTGCATTTCCTCTGACTGTACCATCTCTCACCTCATTGAAGTAAATAATCTGTCAGAACTTTTTCCACGTCCTCATAAGACAGGCTTTCTCTAAAGATCCCGGGATAAGACGTCACAACGACGACCAGACCACGCTCCGGAACCATATAGAGGTTTGGCGCCGTGTCTTCCCCTTCCGTGGTAAAAACCTGATAACCCTTGATGTTTCGTATGCTTAAGCCAAACCCACAGGCCAACGTTTCCTGTACCCAGGCTTTTGGAATTATCTCTTGCCCCTCGTCCAGGTAGAGCTGTCCCAGCCTGGCAATATCCAGCGGCCGCATATACAGGTATTGTCCGCCGATATCGTATTCTTCAGGGCCGCTGTGCCAGATAACCCTGTTCATTTCCGCAGGTCCGCATATCCTTTCATGCGCCAGCTCGCTTGTTCTTTTTCCGGTTTTCCGGGTAATGGCTCCCGAGACGAGATAGGTAGCCAGCGGTGCGGGCAGGAAGGTTTCCCCCGGCTCTCCGGCTGTTTTTTGCGACAGCATCCGTTCTATCCAGTGAACCTGATGGAAATATTCCTCCTCCGGATTCTTAAGCCCGGAAGTATTGGCAAGGATCTGGCGCAGCGTGATCTTCCCGGTGGTCATGGCGTATGTTTCTTCCAACAAACCGGCGTTTCCGGCCTTCGTAAAAAATTCGGGATAGAAATCCATTAACCGGCCTTCCGGCGGCAATTCCCCCCGCGCAATGGAAATGCCGGTGACTGCGGACAACATCAAATTGGCGGTTGAAAAGGCAAAAGCATAGTCTTTTGGAATTTGTCCCCGGAAATATTGCTCCCATGCAATTCTTCCTTTAGATAAAACGATAAAAGCAGTGGCATCGGTTTTTTTGAGGTATCCGCCGGCTTGCGCCAGGGTATCGGGATCCATTCCCGCACCTTCCGGGGTGACAACCTCCCAGCCGTCCTGGCCATGTACAGGCCTTGCATCCTTTATTGCTCCCAGATAAGGCGGAACTGCAAAGGCAATGGAAATGAGAAAAATTAAAAGAAAGGCTATTTTATTTCTCACGATGCATCACTGCCTTTTCAGCCGTCCATCCCAGATATCCAACACCTGGCCGGCATTCTTCAGAATGGAACGGTCATGGGTGACCACCAGAAGGGAGGTTTTTATTTTTTCCCGGTATTCGTCAAGGATCTGCATAACCTCGCTGCCATTCTCATGATCCAGCGAAGCCGTGGGTTCATCCGCAAATACGACTGCCGGTTCGTGCACAAGGGCTCTGGCCACCGCAACCCGCTGCCGCTGCCCGCCGGACAGCTGCCATGGCTTGCGGTTTGCAAGATGGCTGATTTTCAATCTCTCCAAAAGCTCCATGGCATACCTTCGATAGCACTCATCTTTCCTGTTTACTATCGCAAGAACATTGTCCAGCACAGGCAGGTAATCAATTAAAAAATGCCTTTGAAAAATAAATCCGAATTTACACCTCCGGATCCTGGCCTTTTCGTCCTCGGAAAATCCTTCGATATCGGCGTCATCATAAAAAACGGCTCCGGAGCTGGGCCTTTTCAAGCCCGACAATACATACAAAAGGCTGCTTTTACCGCTCCCCGAAGGCCCCATGATTCCGGTCATTTCTCCGCTTTCCAGCAGCAGGTCCACATCCTGAAACGCCATGGTAGGCTGCTCGTTATGGGTATCATAGATAAGGCTGATTTGTTTTCCTTCAATATACATCCCTCACACCACCCTTTCGATCGTGCTGACCGGGTCCAGTCTCTTAAGCATCCGCCAGACTGGAATCACACTGAACAGGATGGCAAAAACAGGGACGCAGACGGCTTTTACAACATAGTCCGGTTCCCAGAGGACAAGGGGCTGGCCTTTGGGCATGAAAACCGCCAGGTTCAGGACAAGTCCGGCCGCCCATGAAAGCAATATTCCCACACCGAAGCTTACCAGATCGATCCAGAAAATTTCAAAAAACGCCTTGCGGATGATTTCCTGCCGCGTATAGCCCATGGCTCCCAGAATACCGAACTCGCCCTGTCTTTGGGCAAAATAGATATAGCTGATAAAGCCGGTGCAGATCGATACAATGGCAATCACCATCATGTTGATCATCGTCAGCAGCATGTGGATGCTTTCGGTTTCTTTTGCGGCCTGCAATGCCACCGAGGTATAGGTTCGGACTTCCAGCCCGATGGTGTCCAGTTGGTTCAAACTCCGTTCAAGCTGGCTCATGGCGCCTTCTTTAGGGAGAAGAATAATTCCCAGTGAATAATCCTTATACCCGTTTTTATGTTTCTCCATCCAGTATTCCAGCGAATCAAAGGAGATGATGCTCTCCCCCTGGATTAATCCGGAAATTACCTTTTCTCCCTCGATGACTTCATCTTGTACCAGATTGTTGCCGATCCTGTCACCCACCTTGAGCTTCTTATTTACTGCAACCAATTCATGCAAAGCAATCTCGCTGGTCCCCGGTTCAGGTAATCTGCCTGCTTTCAGCTTTAATCCCATTTTCTTCATCAGCAGAAGAATGTCTGCCTGGTTTCCCGTGATTACCTTGGTACCGATCCTGCCTCCGATACTGCTGTCAAAATTGGTATAACGGGATATCCAGGGTATCAGCTTCTCTACCTGTTCCATCGATTTTAGCTGTCCCATCAGCCTGGCGTCAATCACTTTTGACCTTGCGGTGATGCTGGCAAAATATTTCTGCGGAAGCACAAAGGTCCGGTAATTGATGGAAAGTGCCGAATCAATCAGCATTTGCACGAAATAAAGTAAAAAAACGCTGAGGGAAATGGCGCAAAAAATTGCGATGGATTTTCTTTTATTTAACAAATAGTAGCGGAAAACAGCCAACGGTTTCATCCGGAATCCCCCTTTGATGCTTCCATCCTAAACTTTTTTTCTTTCGGCCGGTAGTTTCTCCAGTCATATCTTCTGTCATAAAAAGAATGACAGCTGTCATAAAAACAACTGTGTTTACAGGTATTAATGCGTTATATGGCACTGCAGCTGGCCGATATGTCAAAAAAACAGCACTGTGCACAATGAATAAAGGGGCTTTTCAACCACCCATATGTTCCTTTAAAAAAAGCACGGCTTGTGTCCGGTCGGCGATTCCGATCTTCCCATACACCCCGCTTATATAATTGCGGACTGTCCCTTCCGAAATATGCAATGCAGTTGCGATCTGCCGGTTGGTAAAGCCCTGTACCATCATGGAAGCAATTTTCGCTTCCCGTTCCGTCAAATTCAGAGCCGCCGCCAGATTCTCATCTGTCCGCCGGCTGTAGAGCTTGGTCAGCCCGTTGGCCAGCTTTGCGGCAACCGAAGGAGGCAGGATCATTTTGCCTGCTGCCGCATCCCGGATCGCTTCGACCAGCTTATCCATTTCAATATCCTTCAGCAGATAGCCGTTGGCTCCATTGGCCAACGCCTCAAGGATATATTCTTCGTCGTCAAAGGTGGTCAGCATCAGCACCTTTGCCGTCAAACCGGCCTGCCTCATTTGCTTTACACAGTCAACCCCGTTCACGGATGGCATGCGGATGTCCAGCAGAATTACATCCGGCTGTAAATACCTGGCGCTTTCCAGGGTTTCTTTTCCATCCCGTGCAGTTCCGACTACTTTTATGCCCTCTTCAAGGTCCAGCACTGTTTTTAGCCCATCCCGAATTAAAGACTGGTCATCCGCTACTAAAATACGGATCATTCAAACTCCTCCTTCCGCCGGCCTATTTCCCGCCGTACCCACGCTTCCTGCCGGAATCCGGATTTCGATGCAGCACCCTTCCCCCAGCCGGGAGCTGATGTGGAACTCACCGCCGGCCTCCCGCACACGCTGCTGCATGGCGGTTAACCCGAAACCAAAAACAATCCGGTCGGTACCCTTTCCATTATCCTGCAGAAAAAAACGGACCGCGCCGTTTTCATACTCCAGCTGGAAGACAAAGGCCGTGCTTCCCCCATGCCGGATCCCATTTGTAATCCCCTCCTGCAAAGCCCGGTACAATGCCTTTTCCTGCTGCTCTGTCAGGGAAGGAAGTTCACCGATTTCATCGTGGAAGTATACTGCCCCATGGTTTATGGTTTCCTCAATCAAGAGCTGGATGGAAGCTTTCAGCCCCATCATTTCCCGGCCGGTTTTCAATATGGATACCGACTCCCTGATGTCGTTCAAGCCCTTGCGAACCTGGCCCCTGGCCAGCCCAAGCTTTTCACGGGCAAGGGCCGGATCCCGCGGGATCAATCTTTCACCGGCTTCCAGTTCCATCAGCACCGTCGTCAGCGTATGTCCGACGGTATCATGGATTTCACGCGCAATACGGTTGCGCTCCCTGAGAATTGTGACCTCTTCCAGGTCGCCCGAGGTTTTCTTCAATTTCTGGTATGCGTCCTCCAGTTGTTTTGTCTTCTGCTTGAGGGCAAACATCATGCTTTTAAACTTCCCCTGCTGGCTGACGGAGTATTTAACCAGGCACATCAGACAGAAAACACCTGAAAAAGCAAGAACCTCATAGCCAATTTGTTGGAGAGGAATACTCCGGATCAGCCCGGTAGAAATATAGCCGACATAAAAATAAACAAAATAGCAGCCTACGGCAAGCACTCCCGCAAACCAAAGCGTCGTGCCGATTACCGCATCACAGACCAGGATCAGGCAATAGAAAAAAACCGTCCTGCCCGGGTCCAGGCTGCCCATCCAATAAGTCACCGCCAGATTGGCCGCAAAAGATGCATATGCCCATATATGCATTCCGTCCTGAGGATAAAAAAGGATATTGCGGATGCTGAACATCAATGCAAAGATGCCCGAAAGCAGCAGCATAAGCCAGAATCGGTCAAGATTCTGCACGATCAGATTGATTGCAGCCATTGCGATTGCAATATAGAAAAAACTCAGCAGCCGGCTTTCGACATGCCCATCCAATATCCTCATCCGCCTCTCTTCCAATGGAAAACAGGCACTTAAAGGCCTTCCGGCCCTTATTGCCCCTTACGGCTCATTTGCATACCCTTAAATTTTATATTATGTAATGGAAATTGTCCATCTTCTTCAAGTTCAAAAGGTTACGAATTAAGGATATCTATCTGAATCTGGAATAAAAAATGTATCTATGCTATAATATTGATTGCTTAAAAAAGTCACCGCGGCTTTTAGCTGCAAGCCCTGGATTTAAGCTTGCAAAGGGCATATCCAAAATAATTCCATGAGGTGTAGTATGTTTGACAGGTTGGAAGTGGCAGAAAACAGGTACGAAGAGATAAACCACAGACTGAGCGATCCGCAGGTGCTGGGCAACCAGGAGGAATACCGCAGGCTGATGAAGGAGTACTCGGAGCTGGGAGAGATCGTTGCCAAATACAGGGAATACAAAAAGGTAAACAATGACATAAAAGAAGCCCGGGAAATGCTGGATGATACGCTGGACAAGGATTTCCGGGAAATGGTTCAGTCGGAATTCGAAGATTGCAAAGAAAAGCTGGTGCAGATCTCCAGGGAACTGAAAATTCTGCTGCTTCCCAAAGATCCCAACGACGACCGCAGTGTAATTGTGGAAATCAGAGGCGGTGCAGGCGGTGAAGAAGCGGCTTTGTTTGCCGGCGTACTTTTCCGGATGTATACAAGGTATGGCGAGCGAAACCGCTGGAAGACCGAGATACTGGATGCAAACGAGACGGAGATCGGAGGCTTCAAGGAAATCGTTTTTTCCATCGAAGCAAAGGGTGCATATAGCAAATTGAAGTATGAAAGCGGAGTTCACCGGGTCCAAAGGGTCCCTTCCACCGAATCCAGCGGAAGGATTCACACCTCTACCGTTACCGTGGCGGTCCTGCCGGAGGTGGATGAAGTTGACGTGGATATTAACCCCAATGACTTGCAGATTGACACCTACAGAGCATCGGGAGCCGGCGGGCAGCACATTAACAAAACGGATTCGGCCATCCGCATAACGCATTTGCCTTCCGGAATCGTAGTCACCTGCCAGGATCAAAGATCGCAGTTCAAGAACAAAGACAAGGCTATGAAAGTCCTGCGTTCAAAACTATATGACGCCGCTTCGCAGCAGCAGAATTCGGAAATTGCACAGGCACGCAAAAGCCAGGTAGGGACCGGCGACAGAAGCGAGCGGATAAGGACCTACAACTTCCCCCAGGGCAGAGTCACCGACCACCGCATAGGCTTGACGCTTTACAAGATCGATGAGATCACCGACGGCGACCTTGACGAAATCATTGATTCCCTCATTACGGCCGACCAGTCCGACAAGCTTGGCAGCGGAAGCGACGAGGAAGATTGATTGGTATAATATTGGCGGCGCCTTCGGAATAGAATAAGTTAAAAGCTTATTTTCCGAGGCGTTTATGAATCACATTATGAATATCACCCTCCTGGGCCTTCTCTCAGGGATTACCGGTACCGGTATAGGAGGATTGGCCGCGTTCTTTGTGAACAAGATTACAAACCGGGCCATGTGTGTCATCCTGGAGTTTTCGGCGGGCCTGATGACGGCAGTCGTATGCTTTGAGCTGATACCTGAAGCCTTTGAAAACGGCGGGGTGTTTTATACCCTTTCCGGCGTTATATTTGGGGTAATCACCATCGTCGTTATTGAAAATTCAATAAAAAATTCCCGTATTTTTAAATCAGGAAAGAATAAAGGACTGCTACGGGCCGGAATCCTTATGGCCATCGCCATTGCCCTGCACAATTTTCCGGAGGGCTTTGCCGTGGGTTCCGGTTTTGAAGCCTCCGCCAGCCTGGGATTCACCATTACGGCCGTCATCATGATTCATGACATCCCCGAAGGGATTGCCATGGCGGTGCCCATGAGAGCCGGCGGCTTTTCCAGGCTTAAAGCCTTTGCCCTGACGGTTCTCTCAGGGGTTCCAATGGGCCTGGGGGCCTTGTTCGGATCGGTGCTCAGCGGAATCTCCAGCGTCTTCATCGCCGTATGCCTTGGCTTTGCCGGCGGGGCAATGCTCTACATCGTTTATGGAGAACTGGTTCCCGAATCAAAAAGGCTTTATCTTGGAAGACTTTCCTCATTAGGGAATGTGGCAGGGATAATTTGTGGTATAATAGTATCAGTATTAAACTAAATGCTGGAGAATGGAATCTTGAAAACGGATATCATACAAATCAACATCCATAGCCCCGAACCGGACAAGCTGGCGTATGCGGCAGAAGTACTCAAAAACGGCGGTTTGGTGGCTTTTCCCACCGAAACGGTGTATGGTCTTGGCGCAAATGCACTCAACGCATCCGCTGTTTCAACGATATTCAAGGCCAAGGGCAGACCTTCCGATAACCCGCTGATCGTACACGTCGCCGATAGCCAGGATCTGGACAGGCTTACCGTTTCAAAGCCCGAAGTTGCGGAGATACTCATTAAGAATTTCTGGCCGGGACCGCTGACGCTGGTCATACCCCGATCCTCAGCGATACCCTATATTGTTACAGCTGGCCTTGACACCGTTGCCGTGCGTATGCCTTCCCATCCCATCGCACTTTCGCTCATCAAAGCCGCAGGCATCCCCGTGGCGGCGCCAAGCGCCAACAGCTCGGGAAAACCCAGCCCGACCTGCGCCCGGCATGTCATTGACGACCTGGAGGGAAAGGTGGATGTTATTATCGACGGCGGCAGCGTGGCAGTAGGCCTTGAATCAACGGTCCTTGATATTACCTCGCCCATCCCTGCTATTCTAAGGCCGGGGGGAGTAACCCGTGAACAGCTGGAATCCGTCCTTGGCAGAGTTGATACCTGCCCTTCCCTTAGGGAGGATGAAGCAGGGATACATATTCCCCGATCACCCGGGATGAAATACAGGCATTACGCTCCGAAAGCCCGGATCATTGTCTTTGAGGGAAGGCTTGAAAACGTCGGCGAAGAAATAAAAAGAATATACAGGCAAAATACCGGGGATGGTATAAAAACCACCGTCCTTGCAACGGATGAAACCATAGATAATTACCATGGTATGGAGGCGATCACCATGGGAAGCAGAAAAAAGCCCGATACCATAGCCTCCAGGCTGTTTTATATATTAAGGGAGTTTGACAGCCAGGATGTACAGGTCGTACTTGCAGAGTCCATAGGCGACCAGGGGATCGGCTCCGCCGTTATGAACCGCCTTGTAAAGGCTTCAGGCTACAATATTGTGAAGGTATAAAGGGTACGGGGACACACCCGCTTAAGTTACAGTCACGGAATATAAGGTGCGGGGACACACCCACTGAGTTATGGGTCACAGGATATAGGGAGGGAATGTCCCCGTTTGATTAGAGGGAATGTCCCTGTTTGATTGGAGGGAATGTCCCTGTTTGATTGGAGGGAATGTCCCCTTTTGAAAGGGTTGCACATGAAAAAAATCTTATTCGTATGTACAGGCAATACATGCAGGAGCCCGATGGCGGAGGGATTTATGAAAACCGCGCTGACAAAGGATCCTCAGCTATCTTCCAGGTTTCACGCATCCTCGGCGGGGATCTTCGCTTATCCGGGAGACCGCGCCAGCAGCCATTCAAGGGAGGTTATGCTGTCCGACTGGAAAATAGACATATCCGGTCATGCCGCTTCCGCATTGAATGAAAAGGCGGTCTTCGAAGCCTTCTTGATACTGACCATGACTCTTTCCCAGAAGGAATCCATCCTTTCCGAATATCCGGAAGCCATAGGAAAGACCTACACATTGAAGGAATTTATCGAAAACGGGCAGTCCCGGACCTATTATTCCCGGGACAACCTCCGCAGCCTTGACATATCCGACCCTTATGGCAAAGCGCTTCCCATCTACAGCCGATGTGCCATGGAAATCAAGGAGGCTGTGGACAAGCTGACGGAGCGATTACTTCAATTCGGAATGTGAAATTTTCTTTGCCATTCTGAGGAGCAATCGACGTGGGCTGGAAGCAGGCTTTGCCTGCTGTACGCCCATACAGCCTGGGAATCTCATTTTTCAAAGCAGGTTGAATTTGCTGTAAGTGACCCTCGCAATGACAGATCCGAATTAAAGATAGAATAAAAAAAAGTTGAACTTGATAAATCAATACTATAAAATATAAAACGGAGGAAAGATTGATGATTGCAATTGGAAGCGACCACGGCGGTTATGATTTGAAAACGGAAATAACAAAATATTTAAGTTCCAGGGGACTTGAATATAAAGACTTCGGTTCATGCGACACAAGAACCTCGGTAGACTATCCCGATTTTGGAAAATCAGTGGCGGAAGCAGTCGCAGGCGGCGAATGTGAAAAGGGAATCATTATTTGCGGAACAGGCATCGGCATTTCCATAACCGCAAACAAGGTTCCCGGAATCAGGGCCGCTCTTTGTACCGACTGCTATATGGCAAGAATGAGCAGGGAGCATAACGACGCCAACATCCTCGCCCTTGGAGCCAGGGTCATAGGCCCGGGACTTGCGCTGGACATCGTGGAGACCTGGCTCAACACCTCATTCACCGGCGGCAGGCATAAGATCAGAGTGGACAAGATATCGGCAGTTGAGGCAAAATACCTTAAATAATAAAAAAAATGGAGGCTGCGCAATGATGGAAAAAGTATTTATATTTGATCATCCCTTGATCCAGCACAAAATCTCTCTTCTCAGGGACAAAAACACCACCGTTAAGGAATTCAGGGAGCTTGTGTCGGAAATTGCAATGCTTATGGGATATGAAGTAACAAGAAACATGCCGTTAAAGGAAGTAGAAATAGAGACTCCTGTCGGAATTGCCAAAACAAAGGTCATCTCGGGTAAAAAACTTGGAATCGTTCCTATCTTGAGGGCAGGTCTCGGCATGGTGGACGGAATGCTGAATTTGCTGCCCATGGCAAAAGTGGGTCATATTGGCCTTTATCGCGATCCCGACACTTTACAGCCTGTGGAATACTACTGCAAGCTGCCTGTCGACGCAGCCGAAAGAGAAATCGTAGTTCTTGACCCAATGCTTGCCACAGGAGGTTCGGCATCTGCAGCCATCAGTTTTATAAAAGAAAAGGGTGTCGGTAATATTAAGCTTATGTGCCTGATTGCGGCGAAAGCCGGAATTGAAAAAATCAACAGGGATCATCCCGATGTGGAGGTATATTGCGCCTCCGTCGATGAAAAGCTGAACGACCACGGTTATATAGTGCCAGGCCTTGGTGATGCGGGCGACAGATTATTTGGAACCAAATAGGCAATATTAAAGTCTAACAGTACCGGGGCAATATTCTGTCAATCGTAAAGCCTGTATTGGCCGATGGTAATGAGGAATCGGCATTGACAGAGCACCGGTAGAAGGGGGCTAATGCATGAGACCGTCATGGGACGAATATTTCATGGAGATCGTCGATCTGATAAAAACCCGCTCTACCTGTATAAGACGCCAGGTGGGCGCTCTTATTGTAAAGGACAAGCGTATCCTTGCCACCGGCTATAATGGTGCTCCAGTGGGCTGCAAGCATTGTACCGAGACCGGCTGTCTCCGAGACGAGCTGGGAATCCCCTCGGGCCAAAGGCATGAGTTGTGCAGGGCAATCCACGCGGAACAGAATGCGTTGGTGCAGGCAGCCTACTCGGGTACAAGCGTAAAAGACGGAACAATGTATGTGACCCATCAGCCCTGTGTATTGTGTGCAAAAATGGCGATCAATGCGGGCATTAAGAAAATAATTTTTAAAGGCGACTACCCTGACGAACTGGCGATGGAGCTGCTTAAAGAAGCAGGAATCAGGGTGGTAAGGATGGAAGATATGCGGGGACATACCCGCTGAGTTACGGGTCATAGCATATAATGAGGGAATGTCCCCGTTTGATTTGGAAGGAATGTCCCTATTTCTTTGGAGGGAATATCCGTATTTGATTGGTGGGATGTCCCTGCTTGAAATTAAATTTGATTTATTTGGTTACAATTATAACGAGGCAGTAAAATACCCGTCACCTCTATAGGTGGCGGGTACCGAATTGGTTTTCAGGCGGTGAGCATATCTCCCGCCGAGGATGCATAGGCGAGCAGCAAATGCAAGGCATTTGCGACCAGCCTGGATGCATGGACGAGTAGCAAGCTTTAGCTTGCGACCAGTCCCGTTGAAACTCCGCAGAGGAGAGGAAATGAAATTTTTCTACAACCGAAAAATTTCATTCAGAATTTAGGTCGTTATAACGTGTGAAATTTGCGAGAAGGTGTTGTGCTTACTATGGAATATTTGATAACCTTTGTCCTTGCCTTCATTATCGCCTTCACCTCCACTCCCATTGCAAGAAAGCTGGCATTCAAACTGGGAGCGGTGGATGTGCCGAAGGATGACAGGAGGATGCACAAAAAACCGATAGCACTGATGGGCGGCGCTGCCATTGCTGTAGGATATCTGGTTTCAGTATTGTTCAGTGCGGTGCTTCCCGTAAAAATATTCACTCCCGGCAGAGAAATGATTGGAATGCTGGCGGGTATTGCAATTATAGCTGTGATGGGAGTACTGGATGATGTAAAAACCCTGAGAGCCTGGGTAAAATTGTTGTTTCAGCTGGCGGCGGCATTTGCGGTCGTTTTCATATCCGATACAAGGATACAGGTGGTAACAAATCCGTTTTCCGACATAGGATATACCAGATTCCCGGAAGCTATTTCTTATATTCTCACCATCCTCTGGATTGTAGGCATTACAAATGCCATAAACCTTATCGACGGCCTGGATGGCCTGGCTGCAGGCGTATCCTCCATCTGTTCCCTTTCGTTGTTTTTCGTATCCTACCTGAGAACGGATCTGGACCCTGCAACAAAAATATATACTCTGATAATAACTGCAGCGCTTGCAGGATCAACCCTCGGCTTTCTCCCCTATAATTTCAATCCTGCGAAAATATTCATGGGAGAAACAGGTTCGGCCTTTCTTGGCTTTACCCTCGGAGTCATCACGATTCAAGGCGGCCTGAAAACCTATGCCGCCATTTCAATCGCCATCCCGCTGCTGGTACTCGGGCTGCCGCTGTTTGATACTATTTTTGCAATACTGAGAAGGGTAACCAGCGGCAAATCCATCATGGAGGCAGACAGAGGCCATCTTCACCATAAGCTGATCGACATGGGGCTAAGCCAGCGGCAGTCGGTGGTTGTAATGTATACCGCCAGCGCGGCCCTAGGGCTTTGCGCCATCGTGCTTGCCGACCGGGGCGCAATAAGCGCAATCATCCTTCTTCTGGCTGTAGCGGTATTTGTAGTAGGCGGAGCGAAATATATGAACGAAATAGGCGACAGTTCCACTGAGGAAGAGGAAGCCGCCGAGCAGGATGAAAAGACGGATGATCAGGAAAATGCCGGTAAAGATCCGCCTGCGGATCCTGCCGCCATACTTCAAAATACGACCAAAGGAACGGTAAAATGAATAAGCTTAAAGTAATGACTGTTTTTGGCACCAGGCCGGATGCGGTAAAAATGGCCCCCCTTGTGAAAGAGCTTGAAAAGTATAAGGAAATAGAATCTGTTGTCTGCGTCACCGCGCAGCACCGTCAAATGCTGGATCAGGTCCTCGACATCTTCAAGATATCTCCCCACTACGATTTGAATATCATGCAGGAAAGGCAGACGCTGGAGCAAATAACCATCAAGGTTCTGGAAGGCTTGAGCGGCGTTTTTGACAGGGAAAGGCCGCTAATCGTCCTGGTCCACGGCGATACCTCCACCTGTTTTGTCGCATCCCTGGCGGCTTTTTACAGGAAAATCTCCGTGGGACATGTAGAAGCCGGCTTGAGAACCTTTGACAAGTATTCTCCCTTTCCTGAGGAAATGAACCGTAAGCTGGCCGGTGCACTGTCGGACCTGCATTTTGCGCCAACGCTGACAAACAGGGATAATCTGCTGGCCGAGGGTGTAAAAGCTGAAAAGATATACATAACAGGCAATACAGTCATTGATGCCTTAAAAACTACCGTTAAAAAAGATTATGTTTTCGAAAATACGGTTTTGAACAAAACAAGCTTCCAGGGAAAAAGAGTTCTTGCAGTGACCGCCCACCGGCGTGAAAATCTGGGCAAGCCGCTGGAAAGCATTTGCCTGGCACTGCGAGATATTGCAGACAAATATCCGGATGTAGAAATCATTTATGCGGTGCATTTGAATCCTGCTGTTCAGGAAACCGCCCGCGAAATATTGGGAACCCATCCCCGGGTAAAACTTATAGCCCCTCTTGACGCGCAGGACATGCACAATCTTATGGATAGATCCTATTTGATATTGACGGATTCGGGAGGCCTGCAGGAGGAAGCTCCGTCCCTGGGAAAGCCGGTACTGGTTTTAAGAAACGAAACGGAAAGGCCGGAGGCAATAAAAGCCGGTACCGTCAAACTGGCCGGTACCGACCGGGATACAATCCTTTCTCTTGCCGGTCAGCTGCTGGAGGATGACAAAGCCTATTCCAGAATGGCAAAAGCCGTAAACCCTTACGGCGACAGTATGGCCTCTAAACGCATCGTCGATGCGCTTCTGTATGAATTCGGCCTGAGCAGGAACAGACCCGGGGAATTTGCGTAAAGTATCTATACGGCCGAGATTGCCGCGTCGCAGGCTCCTCGCAATGACACATGTGATAGCACACCACTAAGTGGGGAAACTCGTTTGCAGGCACAGCCATTGGCCGTCCGGCAGCTGTTTGACGTAGATTGCATTTGTGGACGCGCAATGCGCGCCCCTACAGGATAGGAGTTTCACAGCAATAGCAAAAATGCGACAGAGAAAAGTACCGTCCCCTGTCGCAGTCCCCGTGTATTTCCTGTTTATTGTCTTTCCGGCGTCGTCTTGATGGCATTTTCATTCACCGGGCGGCGTCACAGATTCCACGCCGGATTCCGATTTGTCGAAGATATCCTTAAGGATTGCGATGTCCACCCTTCTGTTCTGTGCCCTGTTTGCTTCCGTATCATTGGGCATTTTCGGTCTATATTCCCCATATCCGGTAGCGGAAATACTCTTCGGGTTGATACCTACATTGTTCACCAGTATTCTCCATACACTGTTGGCACGGGCTGTTGAAAGCTCCTGGTTATCCGGAAACCGAGAGGTGCTGATAGGAACGTTATCCGTATGCCCTTCCACCCGTATCTGCTTTCCCGGAATAGCCAGAAGGACCTTCCCTATCTTTTCGATGGTCAGCTTCGAATCGGCGTCCAGATCCGCACTGCCGCTTTTGAACAGTACCTTTTCGGCGATTGAAATAACAATTCCCCTTTCTTCAACGGTGACGTCAACTTCGCCGGACAGGCCTTCCATCTCAATAACCTCGGTTATATTCTCCCTGATCTCCTCCATCTGCTGCTCTTCCATCTGCGCCTCCACAACAGGCGAAGGATTTTGCCCCTCAAGATTGATCAAAGAAGGGGCCCCCCCCGCATCTCCAATGACCTGGTTGACGGAGGCATCGCCAAAAGCACCCCGCAACGAGGCTGCCACTGTCTCATATTTGGATACGTCCACTTTGCTTATGGTATAAAGCAGAATAAACAGAATCAGCAGCAGGTTCATGAGATCCGCATAGGTTAAGAGCCAGCGCTCGGAAGTATCCTTTACAACTTTTGTTTTTACCATGGATCAACCCTCCGCCTCTACGTTGGCGTCCGCCTTGCCCTTGCCGCCTTTGCCGCTCATTTTTTCCAGAAGGTTGAGATTGAGCTTCTCTTTGATGATCCTGGGGTTTTCACCGGCCTGGATGGACAACAAGCCTTCGATGATCAGGTCGTTGACCATTTTCTCCCCTTCCGCATTGGCTTTGATTCTGCCTGCAAAAGGAAGGAACAGCAGATTGGCGAAGCCTACGCCGAAGAGGGTCGCAAGGAACGCGACGGCTATCTTGGGTCCCAGGCCGCTGGGATCCGCATCCATCGTCTCCAATACATGAACCATCCCCATAACTGTACCTAAAACTCCCATGGTAGGCGCATAACCGCCCATTGCCTCGAATATCTTGGCAACAGATTCATGGATGCTTTCATGGAGCTGAGTCTCACGTACAAGAATATCTTTGATGACCTCTGTCTCGATGCCATCAACGACAAGAGCAAGGCCTTTTTTTATCAGTTCGTTTTCATTGTTCTGGGCATCCTGCTCCAGGCTCAGCAATCCGTCCTTCCTCGCTTTCTCGGAAAGCTCGGACAACTGGTTTATGATGGCGACCGGATCCCTCTTCTTTGTCAGGAACAGCCCTTTCACCGCTTCAGGTACCTTTTTAAGCTCCGAGAGCGGAAATGTAAGGATCGTTGCTCCAAAACACCCACCCAGAACTATAATAAAAGGAGATATTTCGGAAACCAGGGACGCCGGACTCCCTCCTTCCGAAATAAACCCGAGAAGCACTGCCCCAAAGCCTACAAGTAAACCTAAAATCGTGCCAATATCCATACAAACACTCCTGTTGTGAAAAATAATGGTTTTTGTTAAAAATCTGTCATTTTGATATTTCAGGTATTGAATAATAAAAACCACTGTGGTAATATTAAGTTTAAATAAATTTGCGAAGGTGCATTTTATCTGTTTTAGAGCCCGTTGCTCAAATTGATTATCGGCATAAATCACCCGGTACTTTAATGATTTTTATGCCAGGGAAGGGTAGATAAAATTGTTAAAAAATAAACTTGCAAATTTTATAGCGAAAAGAGTGTTAATATGTTGCACGTTATTGTCGATAATTGTTTTAATGTGGTTGGAGCACCGCTGGTATACTTGGTTCGGTTTAATTTTGGGTAGTGCTTTCAGCGTGATGAAATTCGGAAGCTATACATGGATCTTTACAAAGATAGTATCCGATGCGGCTGGTTCGGCACAGAAAACACATTCGGCCAGGAGTGGCATGCTGGGGTTTTTGGCAAATCAAATCATCCTATTTCCATTGCTGCTGGCTGCTTTTTTTGTGGATCAGTGGTTTTTTGCCGGGATGGTGGCAGGGATTTTGCTTGTACCTTTTGTGATAATGATAAATTGTGTGACGGAAGTACTGAAGATAACCAGTAACAATTTTGAATAAGAAGGTGTTGTGATTTGGAATCACATAATGTATTTGAGGCAAACAACATTTTTTACATCCATCTTTTCGGCTTGGATATTCCAGTATCAGACAGCATCATCATGATGTGGCTCATAATGGCCGTAATCATTGTACTTGCTTATATCTTTACCCGCAAGCTGAAAACCGTCCCTGAAGGAAAGCAGAACGTAGTTGAACTGGTTGTGGAAACCATCAATAACATTATAAAAGGCAATATGGGACATCATTGGAAAGACTTCGCCCCCTATTTCGGCACAATTCTTTTATTTCTTGTCTTTGCAAATACCGTATCCCTGTTCAGCCTCCTCCCTACCGCCCATGAATTGTACCAGATAACCGGGCTGGAATTTTTCGAGCACCTGCCGGAATTTGCCATACTGCCGCCAACCAAGGACTACAATGTCACCCTGGCGATGGCGCTGATGACAGTATTTCTTGTACTTGTGGCCGGCATCAAATACAGGGGCTTTAAAGGCTGGCTCAAAGGCTTTTTGAAGCCATCCCCGGTAATGCTGCCTTTTCATATTCTTGACTACGGCACAAGAACCTTATCCCTGTCTCTCCGACTTTTTGGAAACATACTGGCCGGATATATTATCATGGAGCTGCTGTACCTGTCGGCGCCATTGCCTGTAAAGACGCTTATCCCTGTGGGCAGTTTCTTTTTTGATATGTTTGATGCATTGCTGCAGGCATATATATTTGTATTTTTGTCATCAATATACATAGCGGAAGCTATTGAATAAGGGGGTGAATGGAATGGATGTAAGTGGACTGATCGCAATTGGCGCAGGTATTGCCATGTTTACCGGAATCGGAGCAGGAATAGGCCTGGGGATAGCATCTTCAAAGGCTGCTGAAGGAGTTTCGAGGAACCCTGAGGCTTCAGGAAAAATTTTGTCTACAGCTCTTATTTTTGCTACTCTTGCTGAAGTAACCGCTATTTTCGGCTTTGTTATTGCAATAATGCTGATAGGAAAGATTTAATTTTGGCAAAGTACTACAGTGTCAATTACCGGAATTATTCCTTGCAGAAATAACGCTTTAAAGTGTTTGCGATTGTTTTCCGCGAGGCGCATAAAAAATGAAATTAACACTGTAGTAACAGACACCGGTAAGGATCAATCTGGGGACTGTCTCAAAATATGCGGACGCGCAATGCGCGCCCCTACAGGTGGGGATACCAACATATACCCTCCCGGGACACATGGGCGAGCAGATGATTTAGGCCATCGATCAGCCTAATTTGTAGAGGTTGTCCATTGGGCAATCTGCTTTTTGAGACAGTCCCGTGCAGGAGCAGCTCCTGCGAAAATTTTTATACTTAAAAAACCTTAATCCTATAAGGCTCTTGAAAGGGTGGATATAGATGTTCGACAGCCTCAATGCGTATAAAGTCCTGATGGTTGCGCTGAATTTAATCATACTTTACGTGGTCTTACGGAAGCTTTTGTTCAAGCGGGTAACGGAGTTCATGGAAAACCGGACGAAGTCCATTAAAGATTCCATTGAAAGTGCTGAGAAAGCCAGAGCCGAAGCGGGCGAACTGAAGCTTCAGTACGAGAATCAATTGAATACGGCAAGAGACAAAGGTGAAAGGATCATTGAAGAAGCACGTATAAAGGCCGAGAAGGAATCCGACCGGATCATCACCGCTGCCAGGCAGCAATCGGAGAGCATTCTTGCCAAAGCCATGGAAGAAGTTGAGCAGGAGCGTTTGCAGATGCTGAAGGAAATCCGGGGTCAGGTGGCCGGTCTGGCGCTTGCCGCAGCCTCCAAGGTAATCGAAGCGAATATGGATACCGAGGCCAACAGGGCGCTGGTGGACAGATTTATTGACGAGGCAGGTGCTGCATAATGTCGCTTGTTGAAAACAGGTATGCGGAAGCATTGATCGGCATCGCAGCAGAAAAGGATTCCATCGACTTATTTTTGGAGGATCTGGGGACTTTTACAGAAATCTATCGACATGAACCCGGATTCAAAGATTTTTTGCTGAATCCGCAGAACGAAACACGCATAAAAAAAGCTGCGGTAAATAACGCCTTCAACGGCAGGTTGGAAACCGATATCATCCATTTTATATCGCTTTTACTGGACAAGGACAGGATAAAATATCTGCCCGGAATTTATGAGGAATTTGCGAAGCTGGCGGATGAAAAACGCAGCGTTTTAAATATAAGCATAATTTCTGCCACGCCTCTTGAGGAAAAGCAGGTAAAGGTCATTACGGAGAAATACGGCAAGCTTTACAGGGCCGCTTCCGTCAAAGCCCAGGTCCAAATCGACGCAAGTCTTCTGGGCGGGGTGCGGGTGGTGGTCGGCGGAAAAATGACCGACGCAACGGTAAAAGGCAGATTAAAAGAACTGGAGCGGTTTTTACTGAAATGAAAATTATTCATATATAATATATACGCCCTAATACGATACGAGGTGAATTGCGATGAATCTTAAACCCGAGGAAATCAGTTCGATTATAAAGCAGCAGATTGAAAACTACAGCCTCAAGTCAAAAACGGAAGATGTAGGCTATGTGCTACAGTCAGGCGACGGCATCGCCAGGATATATGGCCTTGGAGGCTGTATGTACGGCGAACTCCTGGAGTTTGAAACCGGAACCAGCGGTATGGCTCTGAATCTGGAGGAGGACAATGTTGGCTGCGTGCTTCTGGGAAGCGAGACGGAAATAAAGGAAGGCACATCGGTAAAAAGAACCGGCAGAGCCGTTGACGTACCGGTAGGCCAGGCTCTCGTAGGCCGGGTTGTCAATCCGCTGGGCGCTCCCCTTGACGGCAAGGGAGAAATAAAGACCACAAAGCGCCGTCCCGTTGAATTTCTTGCCCCGGGCGTCATCGACAGAAAATCCGTTAACAGACCGCTTCAGACAGGTATTATGGCCATTGACGCCATGACTCCCATCGGGAGAGGCCAGAGGGAGCTTATCATCGGCGACAGGGGTACGGGAAAGACAGCCATTGCAGTCGATACCATCATCAATCAGAAGGGCAAGGACGTTATTTGCATCTATGTTGCCATAGGACAGAAAGCCTCCACTGTGGCGGGAATCTACAATACCCTTGAGAGATTCGGCGCCATGGAGTATTCCATCATCGTATCCTCCACAGCCAGTGAAATGTCCACAATTCAGTATATAGCGCCTTATGCGGGCTGCGCGATGGCCGAAGAATTCATGTACAGCGATCACAGGGATGTATTGATCATATACGACGACCTGTCGAAGCATGCAGTCGCTTACAGAGCCATGTCCCTTCTGTTAAGAAGGCCGCCGGGAAGGGAAGCTTTCCCCGGAGACGTTTTCTATCTCCATTCAAGGCTGCTGGAAAGGGCGGCGAGGCTCTCCGACGAGCTTGGCGGCGGTTCCATCACTGCTTTGCCGATCATTGAGACGCAGGCAGGTGATATTTCCGCCTATATTCCCACCAATGTAATATCCATTACCGACGGCCAGATTTTCCTTGAAACCGAGCTCTTCTTTTCAGGCCAAAGGCCTGCGGTGAATGTGGGTGTTTCGGTATCCAGGGTCGGCGGCTCCGCCCAGATCAAAGCCATGAAGAAGATTGCAGGCCCTTTGAGGGTGAACCTGGCACAATACAGGGAATTGGCAGTCTTTGCACAATTCGGCTCCGATCTGGACAAAGCTACAAGAGACAAACTGGTTCAGGGCGAGCATCTTCTGGAGACCCTGAAACAGACGCAATATTCCCCGATGCCTGTAGAGGATCAGGTCATCGTGCTCTATATTGCCAGCAACAAATATCTTATGGATGTGCAGGTAAAGGATATCAAGAAATTCAACAAGAGCTTGCTGGAGTATATAAAAGAGAGTTATTCCCAGATACCGGAGTCCATCTCCGGGACCGGCGAGCTAAAGCCGGAGATGGAAGATCTATTGAAGAAGGCGATTGAAGAATTCAAGGCTGCCAGGGGTGTTGCATAAAACATAGGAGCGCGCATTGCGCATCTGCAGGATGCTATCCATGTCAAACAGCCATCCGGGCAGCCAATGACCGCCCTTGCATTACAAGCAGCGGGAATTACCCAAACGGCCATCCTCACCAACCGGAGGTCGGGCTGGCGGAAACAGGCGCGAAGTAATATTTGCAGTACTCCTAAGAAAGACCGGAATTGAAGTTTATCTCCATTGGAAAGAGGCGAAAACCTATGGCAAGCATGCGGGAAATTAAGCTCCGGATGAAAAGCATAAAGGAAACCAGGCAGATCACCAAAGCCATGAAGCTGATTTCGGCAGCCAAGCTGAAAAAAGCCAGGCAGCAGTTGGAGCAGACCCTGCCCTATTTTAACAAGGTCAAAAGCACCATCGGAGATATCCTGGTACACAGCGGAACCATCGAAAATATCTATTTTGATGTGAGAAAAGACAAAGCCGATAAAAAGGTGGGTTTTATCATTCTTACGGGCGACAAGGGCCTGGCCGGGGGATATAATCACAACATCCTGAAGCTGGCCGAAGAAAAAATAGAGGAAGCCGAAGATCCCGTACTTTTTGTTGCAGGCCATATGGGAAGGAATTATTTTTACAGGCGGAACTTCAAGCTGTACCACGATTTTGACTACCCGGTCCAGAATCCTACGGTATACCGGGCCAGAGAAATTGCAGATATCATTCTGAACCAGTTTAAAAACGGCGAATTGGATGAAGTGTATCTGATCTTCACCCATATGGTGTCTACCATCAAGCTGGTGCCCCAAACGCTGAAGCTGCTTCCGCTGGATTGTGAAGCCCTGGCGGAAGATATCGGCTACGGCGCAATCTGTGAAGCAAGGAATGTCAAGATCGATGAAATGTTCACCTATGAGCCGTCGGTCAAGGCGGTTTTCGACGTGCTTATTCCGAAATATGTGAAGGGGATCATCTATGGCGCTCTGGTTGAGGCGTTTACCAGTGAACAAAGCGCAAGGATGAGTGCAATGGACAATGCCACGGCAAATGCGGATGATATGCTCCAATCCCTAAACCTGTATTACAACAGGGCAAGGCAGGCAGCCATCACCCAGGAGATATCCGAGATCGTCGGCGGTGCGGCAGCACTGCAGTAGGAAAATGATTTATAATGCTTTTAAAGAGGAGTGAAGCAAATGGCAGAGAATATCGGCCGCGTAGTGCAGATCATCGGCCCGGTCATAGATATCCGGTTCGAGAACGGGGAGCTTCCCAGGATTTATAACGCAATCAAGATTGAAAATAACGGTGTAAATATCGTTGTCGAAGTTATGCAGCATCTTGGCAACCAAATGGTACGCTGCGTTTCCATGTCGTCTACGGATGGCCTGGTCCGCGGTATGAACGCCCTTGATACGGGCAGTCCCATCAAGGTTCCCGTAGGCAAGGAGACCCTGGGAAGAGTTTTAAACGTCCTGGGAGAACCTGTCGACAAATCCGGGGAGGTCAACGCAACCGAATTCTGGCCCATACACAGGCCTGCGCCTTCCTTCGAAGACCAGGCGCCCGCTACGGAAATACTTGAAACAGGGATAAAAGTCGTCGATCTCCTTGCACCCTATGCAAAAGGTGGAAAGATCGGCCTCTTTGGCGGTGCAGGCGTTGGAAAGACCGTTTTGATACAGGAGCTCATCCGGAATATCGCTACCGAGCATGGCGGGTATTCTGTCTTTGCAGGTGTCGGTGAAAGGTCCAGGGAAGGAAACGACCTCTGGCACGACATGAAAGATTCGGGAGTTATCGAAAAAACCGCCCTGGTGTTCGGCCAGATGAATGAGCCGCCGGGATCAAGAATGCGGGTGGGTCTTACCGGCCTGACCATCGCCGAATATTTCAGGGATACCCTGGGCCAGAACGTGCTGCTTTTTATTGATAATATCTTCAGGTTCATACAGGCGGGTTCAGAGGTTTCAGCCCTTCTGGGAAGGGTTCCCTCCGCCGTCGGATACCAGCCTACCCTGGCAACGGATGTCGGCATGCTCCAGGAAAGGATCACCTCCACAAGGAAGGGCTCGGTCACCTCTGTTCAAGCCATTTATGTACCTGCCGACGACCTTACCGACCCGGCGCCGGCTACTACCTTCGCCCATCTTGACGCAACCACGGTTCTGTCAAGAGCGATTGTGGAGGAAGGAATCTATCCTGCAGTTGATCCTCTTGATTCCTCCTCCAGAATATTGGATCCCGTCATCGTGGGGGAAGAGCATTATAACGTTGCACGCCGTGTACAGGAAGTCCTGCAAAGGTACAAGGAACTCCAGGATATCATTGCAATCCTTGGTATGGACGAATTGACCGAAGAAGACAAGCTGATCGTTTACAGGGCAAGAAAAATAAAGAGATACCTGTCCCAGCCGTTTTTCGTTGCCGAAAACTTTACGGGATATCCCGGTAAATATGTTCCTGTTAAAGAAACCATCCGGGGTTTTAAGGAAATCGTGGACGGGAAAATGGATGATGTCCCGGAAGCCGCATTCTTTATGAAAGGCATCATCGACGAAGTATACGAAGCTGCCAGGAATATGTAGGCACCAGGGACATGGAGGGTAAAATGGCGAACACATTTTATGTTGAAATCATCACTCCGGCTAGAACATTCTATACCGGCGATGTGGAAATGATCGTTCTCAAGACCCCGGAAGGCGAAATGGGTGTTATGAAGGAACATATGCCCATGATCGTAGCCGTAGCCATCGGGCCCATAAAAATCCTTAAGGATGGTGAATGGCTTGAAGCCGTACTTTCGGAAGGTTATATGGAAATCATGAAGGATAAGACCGTCATACTGGCGGATACTGCGGAATGGCCGAATGAAATAGACATAAACAGGGCCAGGGCTGCCGAAGAAAGGGCTCGCGAGCGCCTTCAGAGCCATGTGAGCCGCGTGGAGTACATGCAGTCACAAGCGGCGCTTCAGAGAGCGCTATCCAGGTTGAAGGTTACAAAAATGAACAAATAATAAAAGAGAGACCCGCAAGGTCTCTCTTTTTATTATTTCCATTATTATTCCGGAACTTCATCTTCCATTCAGTTATTCATTATTTTTTCGGGTTCAATATCATTATCATGCTTTTCCCTTCAAGCCTGGGCTGTTTTTCCACAACTCCCACATCCTTGACCGCATCTGTGAACTTTGCCAGCACATCCTGCCCGGCGGAGGTATAGCGCATTTCCCTGCCTCTGAACCTGATCGTCGCCTTCACCTTGTCTCCATCCTGTAAAAACTTATACGCATTCTTGACTTTAAACGCAAAATCATGCTCTTCGATTTTCGCGGATAATCGTACTTCCTTTAGCGAAACGACCTTCTGATTTTTCCTGATTTCCTTTTCTTTCTTGGCCTGCTCAAATACGCTTTTGCCGTAGTCCATGATTTTGCACACCGGCGGAGCCGCATTCGGTACTATTTTTACAAGATCCAGATTTTTTGAGTATGCCAGCTTCTGCGCATCCTTTGTAGGCAGAACACCCAGCATTGTGCCATCGGTATCGATCAGGCGGATCTCCCTGTCTCTTATTTCCTCGTTCATTGGCAGTTCAATTTTTTTAATACTGCACACCTCCATATATTTTTGTTGTTTTATTCGCCATATCAGGCGGCTGTGGGCAGCCGCCCCTGCAGCAAGAGACTCTACACTATAGAACCCCTTGCTATAAAGCTTTATATTCTGCTTGCAGTGCTTCCATCAATTCCCTTACGGATATGATTTCCCTTGTTTTATATGCATTTTCGCCTGCGAAAGCAAAGCCGTGCTCCATCTTGCCCCTTTGTGCATTAATAAGCGCCAGTGCTATGCAATACGGGCTGCTCTCGGCATTGCATGTCTTGATACAGTGAAAATGGCAATTCAACGGGTGCTTCCCGCCTCTTTTAACCGCATCGATAAAGCTGTTTCCAATAGCCCTTCCGGGCATTCCTACCGGACTGTCTATAATGACGATGTCTTCCTTTTTGCATTCAATATATTTGTTTTTAAATTCTATGGAAGCATCGCATTCATGCGTTGTCACAAAGCGTGTCGCCATCTGTACTCCTGCAGCGCCCAATTCCATGAATTTGCGTATGTCCCCTCCGCTGTATATTCCACCTGCAGCTATAACGGGTATCGGCTTTTCATACTTATCCTCCAGCAATTTTACCTCTTCCATTACATCCGTTACAAGCTTTTCCAGCATGAACTCCTTATCGTACACCTGCTCTTCCTTGAAGCCGAGGTGTCCGCCTGCCATTGGCCCTTCAACAACGATTGCATCGGGAAGGTACCTGTATTTTTCAAACCATCTTTTTGCGATAATTCCCATAGCCCTTGCGGAAGAAATAATCGGAACCAGCTTCGTTTTTCCCTTTCCATCCAGAAAGTGAGGCAGATTCAGCGGAAGGCCCGCACCCGAAAAAATAATATCGATTCCTTCTTCTATGGCGGTTTTGACCATGTCTGCATAATTGGACAGGGCTCCCATAATATTAACTCCCAGAATACCTTTTGTCAATTCCCTGGCTTTCCTTATTTCCTTCTTCAGCCCTCGGATGTTGGCTTCCAGAAAGTTGCAGAAAAAATCACTTTCATTTATCCCTATCGCCGCGGTGGAGATAACCCCTACTCCGCCTTCATTCGCTACTGCAGACGCCAGAGATGAAAGAGAAATTCCTACGCCCATGCCGCCTTGAATAATCGGAAGCCTGACTGTTATATTTCCTATTTTTAATTGTTTCATATTCATTTATCCCCCTCTGGCATGTTTATCAAGCGTGCTTTTTCTTGTGCTGATCCCGCTCCATATCATCCAGGTTATTGATTGCGCCCCTGTTGTTCGGGTTTATTTCCAGGGCCTTCAAATACATGGCTTTTGCCTCTTCAATGTTGTCATTCAGCTTATAATACTTGGCAAGCCTTGTGCAGGCGGCAGAATTGTTCCCGTCGATACGTAAAATCGCCATGTTGATTTTATAGGCACTTTCTCCCCACATGTTTAGCGTCGCCATCTTACCTGCTCTATCAATCAATCTTTGCAATTTCTCGTTAACCATTATTCCCTCCATGTCAACTCTATCTTATTTACTGCCGGTTCCCACTGATTACAGGCAAATTCTGCTATGTAAAATTGCCTCAAAAATAAAAAGCGAGAACTCATAATTAATTGAGTTTCCCGCTCTATAAATCCGAATTTATTAACCAATACCGGAATCAGGCAAGTTGAAAAAACAATATTACTTGTTCATTATATCACACTTGCTAAAATAAAACAATTACATGGTAATATTTGGTACATAAAGCTCAGCAGTAAAAAAGTACGGACAAATTACACAAAAAACAGCAGCATTTTTAGCAATGCCTACAAACTTTGCCCTTTGGCAAGATTGTTCACATTTTGTTCATAATTAGCCTTTCCGTTTCTGCTATAGTTAAAATAATAACTTTTTTTGTGAGGAGACGATATCGTGTTTGGATTTGGAAAAGCAAAGAAGCAAGAGAATCAGTACATTATCGCTGTAAAAGATTTTGCAGAAACGCAAAAATGTCTTAAGGAAGATACTCTCAAGGTTCCCTTCGAAAAATCCCTTTACCGTGACTTATTGGCTACAGCGGTAGATAAAGTGGATAACGTAAAGGAATTGGGCAAATTTATCAAATCGCAGAACAAAAGCAAGGGCGAAGTCAAGCACTATTGGGAAGGCCTGATAACGCAAGGCTATACCCTTCTGGGCGTGCAGTATGATAAAAAGGCCCCGGCGATAGAAAGATTGTGCGACGCGAACAAGTTTAAATTTATTTGCAGGGCTTGAAAGCGGTTGGCTCAAATTTTAATGCCATTTACAGAGGGCGGAGCCTAAATCCGCCCCTACATACCATAAACCTATCCTTCCGAACAAGTCTCCCTTAAGTACTCCGGCAAGTCCGGAAATCCTGCATCATGTTAACAAAAAATTCACAGGTTCTTTATTGTTCCATAACATTTGGGGAGTAATATAAAAGTATAAACTTTTTCATTGACGTTCCTCCTTTTATTATTACTCTCCTTATAACAGCCCCGGCTCAACCGGGGCTTTAATTGCGTCCAAAAACCGGAGGCGTCCCTTCAATTTCCAATGGGGGCATGCCCCCATACCCCCTCGCTGCGGGCGAAATGAATTCGCCCTGCGCTACACTTCGTGCGCCACGCCTATACGTGGCGTTTGAACAACGTCAGTTGGGGATTGCTACC
>JAFABI010000092.1 GCA_023426125.1 Bacillota bacterium | reverse complement strand
GTTTTTAATGTCAACTCCGATTATTCTGGGAGATGGTTTATATCATGCAAAGGATCTAATTCATACATCTATTGACAAGGTGCCATTTTTTACTGCCATGATAACAGCAGCAGTAGTTGGCATCATAAGCATTAAGTTCCTGCTTGAGTATCTAAAGAAAAAGGGGCTTGGAATATTTACAGTCTATAGATTTATCCTTGGAGCTGTGGTTATTGCTATTTCTTTTTTGAGGTAGATAGATTTTTAGAATCCTGATGTAAAATTAATCGCTAAGTCGTATCAATTTTGGAACTTTTAGCGCAGTAGAAAGCAAGGTTATATGAACAACGATGATACAGGAAGTTTCAACCTGGCTCATATGAACAGGAAGCTACGCCCGCAGCTGGGTTCTGGGAGCGGAACAAGACCGTCAACTGGCAACCTGGTGAGAGCCTTGAAAGGTTCATTGAAAGCCACGAGAAACCGTTGCTTCTGACGTTCGGCAGCATGACAAACTCTAGCCAGGAAGAAAAGACGGCAATCATCCTCGACGTGCTGCAGGAATTGAAAATTCCCGCAATCCTGAACAATGGAAAAGATATTAGAGACTTGTCGTACAATATGATATAATATTTTTAACAATAAAAATTCAAAAATATTTCGTTATTAAAAATGTGAGGTTTGAAAATGTACAAGGAACTACTAACGAATGAATTTTTTTCGGACAATCCATATATGGAAAACTCGATTCAGCGTTTTATCTACAGCACTCTTTTATACGAAGGACTGGAAGATATAGCCGATGAAATAGTGATAAAACAAGGGATATTAAGTGATGAACGTCTTGATCATATTACTCGTGAAAAGGAAATGATTCAGGCAGAACAAAACTCTGAGATGATATTTCAGCTCTTGCGAAAAAAAACAGAGATGGTCAATCGGGGTGTATTGGTTAAGAAAGCGCTGAAGTTTGAAGAAGTCCTCCTACCTATGGTGGTAGAAAAGCTGATACGCAGTTGTCATGATATCTTTATCGAAAATTCAATAGATCTTCTTGCTAAAAGTAATAAAGACTATACTCCTGTGCTGAAAGAGAGATTTACGCAGATCCGAAGCCCTTATGCGCAATCATTAATTTGTCTGGTTCTTGGCTTCAGAGGGGAAGAAGGCGTCATTCCCTGGATGCTGGACAGGTACTTTGAAATGAAAAAGCTGTATCCTGGTGAAACTTATAATCAGGGTCCGCTGCTTGCCTTGCACGAACTGAATTGTCGTTTCTATAAAAAAAAGAAAGCTTTGAGCCGTATTTAGCATAGACTAAAGCATAATGATCTGTAAAGGGTACAGTCCATTATCGAAAAGATAAAGTAGGTATACCATGAAAAATCAATACACTGGTGACATTGGAGACTATGGTAAATATGGCATGATAATGCACTAAAGGCTTTGAAGCTGCCAGAACTTGTTTTTTGTGATCCTGATAATGGAACGATTGGCACAAAGTCTAAAGGGAGTAAAGATTCAGAGAAGTACATCTGTCCTTCGGAAATAGTGGACTATTATAATAGAGGCCAGAATGTCGTTTATTATTGCCAGAGAGCTCGTCGTACATGGGAGCAGTGGGATAAGACCAAGAATGAAATGATTGAATATCTGGCAGATGCCAGGATATATATACTTACATATCATAAGGGAACTCAACGCTCTTATATTTTTGTTATACATCCAGAAGATGGGCGCAGATATACAACCATACTTCAAAAATTTCTTTATACAAATTGGAACAGGGCTTTTACAGAAGGAGTTTTGGATTGACAGCACAGACACAGATGGATATAAGGCTGTGTGGACCCTTGCAGGAGAATTATAAGTAGCAAATAAAAATGTAGTTGTCAATAGGCGTTGACATAAAACGCCATACACAAGATTATTAACATACCCTCTTAAACCGCTGAAGAGCAAAACTCTTCAGCAGTTTAAATCTAGTGAATTGCAGGCTTAGTATTAATGTAGCTTACAAATCAACAACGCAACATTTTTATGTGTCTACACTTGCAGACATTAATTTGCAATGTTAATCGTCGAGTATTTTTATTTTCTCGAAAAGTAGTCAAGGTGCAATGTAAATGGTAGTTTGCTTATTCGGTAAAGAACATTATTTCTTAATAACTGGGATCCATATTTCGCTTTTGTAATCAGACGAGCTCAGATCACCGTTTGAGTACCACTCCACTTCTGGTGCCTCTGCGTGTTCATAACCGGATGTAGGAAACCATTCGGAAAAAATCCGTCCCCATATATCTGCCATTGCTGTAGGCATGGGGCCGGTTATTTCAAATATTGCCCATGTAAGAGTTGGTATTTCCAGCTTGCTCATCGTTTTGGGACAATCTTTTTCCGTTATGGCAGCAATGTAGTAATCAGTCGTGTTGTCTTCATACATTCCGCTGTATACACCCACCAGCCCATCCCCAAGCCCGGCGATTTGCCCGATTGTTTCAGCCGGTGTCTCTCGCCACATCTTCCCTATGTTTTCACCCAAACCCTCAACATGAGAAAATCTCTGCTTTATACCTACAACGGCAAATGAATCTTTTTGCTCAATTCTGTAGTTCATCTCAACAACTCCTTTTAGTGATAAAGAGAATGTTATACGAGGATACGCCTTTAAGGATATGCCTTTTTCTCTTGCTTTTGACGGTATAATTCCATGCATTGCTATAAATGCACGAGAAAACGAATCAGGCGAATTATAGCCATACTTCAAAGCAATATCAATTATCTTTTCGTTACCATTCTGCAAGTCAAAAGCGGCAAGGGTTAAACGACGTCGCCTTATATACTCGGATAGCGGTACGCCGATAAGGAAACCAAACATGCGCTGAAAGTGATATTGAGAGCATAATGCGATTTGTGCGATCCTTGCATATTCAATTTCGCGGTCAAGACTGCTTTCGATATAATCAATCGCTTTTTTCATGTTTTCCAGTGTATCCATATACTTCTCCTTTCACGTTAAGTATAATATAGGTTAAGAACAAATACCCGACAATATTTGCAAGTATTTGTAGGTTGGAGTGTTAATACGCTCATAATGAATATTATATAAACTAGCTAAATTAACCTCTTAAACCAATACACCAAATGATTATTGAGATTATATATATAATAAACTGTAAGGAATTGAAGGCAATGAGCCTTGGGTGGAGCGAGGAACAAAATGGAAAAGCAAAGTTGAGAATTATGTTTTTAGGTTCATCCGGCATAAAAATACGAAGATTGTATATTGATAATGCAAATGTTGGTAAAATATAATATGATTAGAATAGTTATACCGGATAATCGGAGGTTTGTTATGAGTTACATGTCAGAAAACAGTATAGAATGCTTTTGAAGGATGCAGTGAGGAAAGCTATACAGCAATAAAAGAAATTGGTGAAAAATGTAGCGTGGGCACCCGGCTTGTAACTCTGTATTCCAACGCCAGCAGGATTCCGGGAGAGGTGAAAAAAGTGACTGATGCCCAAGGATCTCCGAAGCCCGTTGACAAAAGATGAAGAGAAAACAAATCGGTCAGAAATGAAAATTAAGATGAATTTGAATGGTGGCAAACAGATGACTTATATTTGCTATTGAGAGTAACTGGAAATTCTTCTATCAAACCCTACAAGAAATATTATACGAGGTAAATTATATAATGAAGCAATTGCACTTTAAGAGAAAGATGAACTTCACAGGAAGTGGAATACGGTTAAATCCTTCGTTCTTTATCCTTTTGCTTGTTCTCCTATCCTCTGTATATATATATCGTTTGCCGGTTCATGCGCAAAGCACGAAAGAGAAGCAAGTCCTGATTATTCATCCTTTTGCTTCAGACTATCCGGCACACACGCAGTTTGATAAAGGTGTGAAAGAAGCATTGATGCAAAATTCCCAATATAGATTTAGTTATTCTTACGAATATATGGATTCTGGACGCCATTCCAATGATCCCGGTTATTGGGAGAACATGATGCAGTATTTGAGAGCAAAATACAGGTACCACCAGCCTGATTTTATCCTTGTGGATTTTAATATGCTTCAGGTTCTGGAACAATACGGACAACAAGCGTTTCCTGACATTCCAATCATTATGAGCTGGGGAGCGGACCCGATACCTGGGGATGGGGTTTCTTCAAAATATATTTTTATTCCCCAATTGACTGACATAGAACCCAATATTCCTCTCATTCTCGCTACAAGGCCCCAGACAGAGAAACTCTATGTTGTAGTCGGAGATTCGGCAGCAGAAAGGCAGATTGTAGACCATATGCGCCTTTTGGAAGAAAACTACGGGGATCAGCTGGAGTTTGCTTTTTTAAATAAGCTTCCTTACTCTCAGATGCTCGAGGCTGTGCGTAGGGCAGAGGAGGATTCGGCGATTCTATTTATTCGCTGGGCCGCGGATGTGGAAGGGGACAGCTATATTCCCGAAGACGTCGTTCGTACCATTGCACAGGAAACAAATGTACCGGTCTATACAGTGGTGAAGCATTTTCTGGAGGAAGGCATTGTTGGAGGGTATGTGCGTGATTTTGAAGCTTCCGGAAGGGCCGCGGCCAGGGTAGTGTCCGGATTGCTGGAAGGTAAAGCTGCCGCGGGCCAATCGGCTGGAGACGGGGTATCGAGTGTTTATGCCTTTGACTGGAGGCAGCTGCAGCGTTGGGGCGTAGAGGAAAGCAGCCTTCCGAAAGGCAGCGAGATCCTGTACAGGCAATTCGGAATCTGGGAGAGGTATGGAATATACATTGGCAGCGGATTTGCCTTTATGGCGCTGCAAACCCTGTTGATCGTGGCGTTGCTGATTCACCGCAGAAGAAGAAAGCATGCCGAGCAGGAATTAATTGAAGCCAACAAGGTGAAGGATACGTTTCTGGTGAACACCTCCCATGAATTGCAGACGCCTCTGAATGGAATTATTAACATCTCGGAGCTGTTGATTGAAGGAAGATACGGCAGCCTGAAACAGCAGCAGGAGGAAGAATTGAAGGTGGTGCTGGCTGTCTCACGAAGACTTTCTTCACTGATCAATGATATTATCGATATGGAAAAAATCAAGCAAAATGCATTGCGGGTCGATCTGGCGGCAATTGATCTGGCTTCGGCCGTTTCGGTTGCCCTTGATGTAATCAGGCATGTAAATGAGCAATCTCGTGTTGACATCGTTGTAGACATTGCCCAGGAGCTTTCTGCGGTGCATGCGGATGAAAACCGGCTGATCCAGGTGCTGCTCAACCTCCTGGGCAATGCAGTCAAATTTACTCCAATGGGCTCCATCCTGGTATCAGCGCAGGAAGAGAAACACTGTGTCAAGGTTATGATTGAGGATACGGGAATCGGCATCGAGTCAGAAAAACAAAAAGCATTATTTGAAGCGTTCAGACAAGGGGATAGGAATATTTCCGTCCAATATGGCGGCAGCGGACTGGGATTGCATATTTCACGCCAGTTGATGGAACGAATGGGTGGTCAGATCCGGCTGGAGTGGTCGGTCCCCGGTAAAGGCAGCTGCTTCTCTATCATGCTGCCTAAATGCGACCGTGAATCCCTGCACAGGCTTTCCGCGCCGGTGTTGGGAGAAGCGAAAGATTTGCCGGCAGACGGACAAATGACAAAACAGGTGTTAGTTGAACGTTTTAAGGTACTGGCTGTGGATGATGAGCCCACAAACCTCAGGGTGCTGCAAGCTGTGCTGGCAAGTGACGGATATGAAGTGATCACGGCCTCAAATGCTCACGAGGCGATTGAACGTATTCGCAGCCGAAATGACATCGATCTCGTGTTAATGGATGTGATGATGCCGGGCATGTCGGGATATACGGCCTGTAGAAAGCTCCGCGAAAATTATTCGCTGTATGACCTGCCGCTGATCATGCTGACGGTTCGGAATATGCCGGAGGACGTTGAAGCGGGTTTTTCTGCAGGGGCAAACGATTTTATTGTCAAGCCTTTTGTTGCCAAGGAGCTTCGTGTCAGGGTGGCAACAGTGCTCCAACTAAAGCAAACGGCTCAGGCTGCCTTTAAGAATGAGATGGCTTTTTTACAGGCGCAAATCAAGCCCCATTTTCTGTACAATTCTCTGAGCGTCATCACGGCTCTCAGTACAAAGAACCCTCAGCGTACAAAAGAGCTGCTGTACGACCTGTCGGACTATTTACGGGGCAGCTTCAATTTTGAGAACTATGACGGTGTGACGCCGATAGAAAGCGAGCTTGCCACTGTCCGTGCGTATCTTTCCATCGAGAAGGAACGCTTCCAGGGTAAACTGAGTGTGGCATATGATATCGACGACTCCATCGACATCTCTGTTCCGCTGCTTACAATTCAGCCATTAGTGGAGAACGCCATACGCCACGGCATTATGAAGAGACCCGGAAACGGAACGGTGAGTCTCAGCGTACAGAAGGGCGAAAACTATACGGTGATAGCGGTACGAGACGACGGTGTGGGCATTCCACGCGGGAGATTGTCGGAAATCCTTGGCGAAGCAACATCAAAAGCCGGGGTCGGACTGAAAAACATTCAGCGCCGGCTGATCCTGTATTACGGACAGGGCCTGGAGATACAGAGCGAAGAGGGGCAAGGAACAGCGGTAATGGTGAGAATACCTGATTAAGGAGGAGATAAGGCATGCTACGGGTCCTATTGGTGGATGACGAGCCAATTATTTTAGATGAATTGAGAGAACTGCTGAAAGACCAGGAGGCGATAACGGTGGCAGGTGCCTACACAAGCCCGCTGGACGCCCTTAGGGAGCTGTCCCGGACGAAACCTGACTGTGCGTTTCTGGATATTGAAATGGCGGACATGACAGGCATTGAGCTGGCGGAGCGTCTTACCTCAGCAAATCCGGCGCTGGAGATCATCTTTGTTACAGCTTATAACCACTACGCATCCCAGGCCTTTGAGGTAAATGCCATCGACTATTTGCTCAAGCCCATACGGCCGGAGCGGATCAGGAAAGCCATCGTCAAGCTGCGGCGAAAGCTAAGCACTCAGCTATCCAATCAGGAGATGCCTTGTTCGATCCGGTGTTTCGGCTCCTTTGAAGTCCTTGTGGGAGGAAAACCCGTGAAATGGGGGCGTTCAAAGTCCAAAGAGTTTCTGGCATATATGCTTCAAAATGAGGGGAAATGGGTGACGAAATACAAGCTTTGTGAGGAGCAGTGGTCCGGGTACGGGCCGGAACAGGCCCTGGCATATCTACAGACTTCTGTTTACAGATTGAGGAAGAATCTCAGTGAAGCCAACTGTACGCAGATTCAGATTGAGTATTCGGACGACCGGTATATTGTAAGGGTAGGGGATTCAGACTGGGATTTGCGTTCCTTTGAAAAAGTACATGAGGATTTTTGCCGGACTGGCTCTCGCGAGGCCGCTCAAAAAGCCATAAGCCTTTACCGCGGCGAATATCTGGAGGGTGAGGACTGGCTTTGGTCTGATATCTCCCGGGAGAGCTTTATTCTCAAATATAAAAAGCTGTTTGAAGAAATAGGGCCGGCAATACCTGCGGTGGGAAAAACGAATAAATAAGAGAAAAAATTATAAAAAATGTTTGAAGGACAGCGAAAAATGGCTGTCTTTTTTGCTTTTCGCTAGAGTTTTGCTAGTGGCTCCCGATACAATGATATATATCTGCATATCGGATATGAAATATATCGTAGCAAAGGGGGTGACCGTATGCTGAAGGTAATGCTGGTGGACGATGAGCAGTGGTGTCTGAAGGAGCTTGCTGATTTTCTGACGGACACAGGCAAGGTAGAGATCGTAGGCCAGCATGCAAATTCCAGAGAAGCCCTTGAGTATGCCGGGAGTGAGAAACCGGACATCGCATTTATCGACATTCTCATGCCCGGATTGACCGGGCTGGATCTGGCAAAAAAACTGAAAAACCAGATGCCGGGGCTTAAGGTGGTGTTGGTTTCAGAAGACGAGTGCTACGCCCGGTACGGCTTCGATATCGGGGTAGACGACTACATTTTGAAGCCGGTACGAAAGGAGCGGGTGCTCCAGGCGTTGGCACGAAGCGGGTGAGGGGGACAGAGCGTCATCCGCCAAAAGCTCAAAGCTTCAGCAATCAGTATGGAAAAGTAAAATCGATAATGAAATAAGAAAAGGAGAGAAATAATCATGCATATTTTCAATTTCAAAAAATGGATGGCTGTATTGCTGGCCGTGTCGTTATTTATTGGTATACCGGCACCGGCTGTATATGCCGCCGGAATCATAACCACGGTGGCGGGTACAGGAACGTCAGGCTATTCGGGAGACGAAGGAGCGGCGACCTCGGCACAATTCATGAGTACGTATGGGATCGCGTTAGATGCGGCTGGCAATCTGTATATTGTGGATTTCTATAACCACCGGATCCGGAAGATGGATACGAGCGGGATCATAACCACGGTGGCGGGTACAGGGACGAGAGGCTATTCCGGAGACGGAGGAGCGGCGACCTCTGCCCAATTGAACTATCCGTGCGCAGTGGCGGTTGACGCAGCCGGTAATCTATATATTTCGGATTCCGGTAACTATCGGATCCGCAAGGTGGATACGAGCGGGACCATAACCACAGTGGCGGGAGCAGGCACGTACGGCTATTCGGGAGACGAAGGAGCGGCGACCTTGGCTAAATTGCAGGGGCCGTATGGAGTGGCGGTCGACGTGGCCGGTAATCTGTATATTTCGGATTACGCTGTTAACGCAATCCGGAAGGTGGATGCGAGCGGGATCATAACCACGGTGGCGGGGACAGGGACGGGAGGCTATTCCGGAGACGGAGGATCGGCAGTCTCGGCCCAATTGAATAGCCCGCGTGGAGTGGCGGCTGACGCGGCTGGCAATCTATATATTGCAGATACCGCTAATAACGTAATCCGGAAGGTGGATACGAGCGGAATCATAACCACGGCGGCGGGGACAGGCACTTCGGGCTATTCGGGAGACGGAGAAGCGGCGCTCTCGGCCCGATTGAATAATCCGGTTTCGGTGGCGGTTGACGCGGCCGGCAATCTATATATTACAGATATGTCTAATTACAAGATTCGGAAGGTGGATACTGCCGGAATCATAACCACGGTGGCGGGGGCAGGGACGCCAGGCTATTCCGGAGACGGAGGAGCGGCGACCTCTGCTCAATTGCAGGGTCCGATCGGAGTGGCGGTTGACGCGGCCGGCAATCTGTATATTTCGGATACCGGCAGCCGCGTGATCCGAAAGGTAGAAGCGTCCGGGACCGAGGAACCGGGCAAGACGCTGACGGCGGATACCACCAACAACGATGTGGATCATGAAATTGAAATAACCTTTGCGGCAGACGCGGATTTCGAAAATGTGATTACCGGCGTCAGCTTCAACGGGCAGTCCCTTACCGCCGGCAGCCAATATACGGTGGGAAGCGGACGCGTCACGTTGCATCCCGGCGGTACGGAAAATACGGCTCTGCGCACCCCGGCCACTGCTAATGTGGTGATTACGGCCGTGGAATATGAGAATTCCAGCGTGTCCCAGACCATTCGGGCCGGTGAGGTAGCCGGCATCACCGTAACCACCCAGCCTGTGCCCGGAACGGCGAGCCGCGATGCCTTCTCCACTCAGCCGGTAGTAACACTGAAAGACCAATACGGCAATATCTGCGCCGACGGTCCCTCAGCGGCAGCCACAGTGACGGCGGCGGCCAAAAACGGCACCGGAAGCTGGAACATCGGGGGAACAACCACCTTTACAGCGTCGGCTGGCGTAGCAGCCTTTACCGGTTTGGCCTGCACCACGACCGCGGCAGGCACAGGCGCAATCACCTTCTCTGCCGGGACGGTCACTGTGGACAGCGATGCCTTTGATATGCCGGCGGATGCGCCGTTTCCCGGCGGTGCATATGAATGGCAGAATGTGGGCGGCGCGGGCTTCACGGGAGGAATGGTGGAGGACATTTCCCTTTATGTGGATGAGGGCACCCCCTATGTGGCCTATATAGATAAGAAGAATTCCAAAGGGGCCACGGTGATGAAATATATCGATAATACCTGGGAAAATGTGGGCGAAGCTAACTTCTCGGATGGAGAGGCAGCGTACATCTCCCTGCATGTGGATGAGGGCACGCCCTATGTGGCCTATGCAGACAGAGGAGATGAAAATTCCTATAAAGCCACGGTGGTGAAATATAACGGAAGCGGCTGGGAGGCTGTGGGCAACGCGGGCTTCTCGGCGGGAATGGCGTCTTTCCTCTCCATGCATGTGTACGATGGCACGCCCTATGTGGCCTACTCGGATGGCGGAGATTTGGGTAAAGCCACGGTAATGAAATATAACGGAAGCGGCTGGGAACTCGTGGGAAGCGCCGGTTTCTCGGATGGAGGGGTGTGGTACACCTCCCTGTATGTGGATGATGAGGGTACGCCCTATGTGGCCTATATGGATCACAATAAATCCGAAAAAGCCACGGTGATGAAATATAACGGAAGCGGCTGGGAACCTGTGGGTGGTGCCGGCTTCTCGGATGGAAGGGTCGACTACATCTCCCTGTATGTGGATGATGAGGATACGCCCTATGTGTCTTATATGGACAGAGCAAATGGAGACAAAGCCACGGTGATGAAATATAACGGAAGCGGCTGGGAACCCGTGGGTGGTGCCGGCTTCTCGGAGGGAAAGATATCGCAAAGCTCCTTGTATGTAGATGGGGGCACGCCCTGCGTGGCCTACTCGGATGGCGGAAATTTGGGTAAAGCCACGGTGATGAAATATAACGGAAGCGGCTGGGAACCTGTGGGAATCGCCGGCTTCTCTGCGGGATATACGAATTACATTTCCCTGTATGTGGATGAGGGTACGCCCTATGTGGCCTATGCAGACTTTGTAAAGTCCAGCAAAGCCACGGTGATGAAATATGGTCCGGTAGCTTCGATGCCGACCTATGAGCTTGAACAGATCTCCGATCAAAGTCTGACCGGGCTTGCGGCAGGCTATGCTGCGGGGACGCAGGAGACAAGGACGCTGATGCTGACCAGCATTGGAACAGGAGACATTGATCATCTGACAGCAACCTTGAGCGGCGACGGGAGCGGCAATTTTGTGATTACCCAGCCTTTAACGACAACCTTGAATGCCGGAGCACCCGCTACCACTTTCACCATAAAGGCAAAGGACGGACTTGCGGCAGGAACCTATACAGGCACCGTAACGGTATCGGCAGACAGTATGACGGATATGACCTTTACAGTGACACAGGCGGTTGTTGCAGCAGAAGCGCCTGTGCTGCAATCGGCAGTCGCGGGTGACAAACATGTCACATTGATATGGAGTCCGGTAGAAGGCTCCGTAGGATATGCGGTATACGCAAGAACAGCCTCAGCCGTGTATGCGGCACCCACGGCTACAGTTACGGATTCAGTATACAGCTATGACGTCACAGGTTTAACCAATGGAGTAACCTATTATTTTGTAATTCACGCAATCCATAGCGTCGGGAACAGCCCCAATTCACTTGAAGTAAGTGCAATACCGATGACAGTACCCGGTGCGCCTACTGGGGTAAACGCCTCCCCGGGAAACGGGCAAGCAACTGTCAGCTTCACAGCGCCCGCCGACAATGGTGGAAGTCCGATAACCGGATATATAGTGACTGCAACACCCGGAGGTGTCACTGTGAACGGAACTGGCACTGCCATAACAGTTACAGGATTGACCAACGGGACGGCTTATAGCTTTACAGTAAAAGCTGTCAATGCGGCAGGCAACAGCATAGATTCAGCGGCTTCAGATGCAGTCACACCCTACATACCTTCGGGCGGAGGAAGCTCTGGAGGAAGCCAGCCATCACCTCAGCCACAACCCAGTGAAACCAGTGTGAATGTACTGGTTAACGGAAAGGCCGAAAATGCGGGTACGGCCACTACCTCAAAAGAAGGCGGCAAAACCGTCACTACCATTGCGGTGGATGAAACAAAGCTGGAGCAAAGGCTTGCCACAGAAGGCAATAATGCGGTGGTTACTATCCCTGTCCATACAGAGGCGGATGTCGTTATCGGGGAAGTCAACGGACGTATGGTCAAGAGCATGGAAGATAAAACGGCAGTTCTGGAGATAAAAACAGAAACAGCCTCCTATTCCCTGCCGGCACGGCAGCTCAATATTGAAGCGATGGCAGCACAGCTGGGTCAGGGTGTGGAGCTGAAGGACATCAAGGTACGGATTGGGATTGCAAAATCCCCGGCTGAAACGGTACAAGTGGCGGAAAGATCCGCACAAAAGGGTGCGTTTACTATTGCGGCCCCGCCTATGGACTTTACAATAACGTACAGCGGCGGAGGTAAGACCATTGAAATCAACAGCTTCAATGCCTATGTGGAAAGGGCGATCGCCATTCCTGACGGCGTAGATCCCGGCAAAATCACAACGGGCATCGTGGTGGAACCGGACGGAAGCGTAAGGCATGTACCCACAAGGATATCCCTTATTGATGATACATACTATGCTGTCATCAACAGTCTGACCAACAGCACCTATTCCGTGGTATGGCATCCGCTGGAATTCAAGGATGCAGCCAGTCACTGGGCTAAAGAAGCCATTAACGATATGGGGTCCAGAATGGTGGTAACCGGAACGGACAATGACCTGTATGAACCTGACAGGGACATCACCCGCGCAGAATTTGCAACTGTTATGGTAAGGGCCCTGGGACTGAAGCCCGGTACGGGAAGCAATTTCTTCTCTGACGTGAGCGCTTCGCAATGGTATTGTGAATACATACAGACAGCCAGTCAGTATGGTATAGTCTCCGGCTATGGCGATGGCAGATTCGGTCCCATGGACAAAATCACCCGTGAACAGGCCATGGTCATGGTTTCCAGAGCTATGAAAATCACAGGGCTCAAGGCCGGACTTGCGGAAGGTGACGTTGATACATTGCTGGCCGGCTTCGGAGATTCGGAACATGCGGCAGCTTACGCGAAAGAAAGTATAGCAGCTTGCATCAAGACAGGAATCGTATCCGGCAAGAGTGGAAAAATGCTTGCACCCAAAGACGAGGTTACTAGAGCCGAGGTTGCAGTGATTGTCAGAAGATTGCTGCAAAAGTCTGACTTGATTTAATACCAAGCAGGCAATACGGCAACTTAATCTTAATGAAATGATATAAGGGAAGTCCTGCATAAAAGTAATTTATCGCAGGGCTTCTTGCGTCTGGGAATGGATTGAATAATTGTTAATAATAATCTGTCTTAAAAGAATACTATTTACTATATGTAAACAATGGTTTGTTTAAAAATTATCTGGATTGTACATTCAAGGCATGTGGAGACGATAACAGTGCTATATCAACGATAAGCCTTGGTAATAGGATATATTTCGTTATCTACCCGTTTTCTGCGATATTTCTTTGCAAAAATGGACTAGTTTATATCTCGTCAGGTTAAAAATAAGGTATAATAGGAACAAAATAGAGAATGAAGGTGTGGAACATCATATATTTAAGTAGTTTTATGCTATCGAAGAAAGAACTTAGTAATCCCAATATATATCCCTATCATGTATTTGCTAATAAAACTGAAAAAATTTTTATGTTTCAATCCGTTACCGTGTTATATGGTAATAATGCATCCGGAAAATCAACATTGCTTAATATCATAGCAAATAAGCTTGAAATGGAAGGAAAGGAATATGCCACCAGCAATAAATATGGGATAAAACCATACTATTCTGATTTTGTAAATGAATGCGTTTATGGTTTGGGAGAGGACGAGCCTGGTAAACAATTTAACCGAATACCTGAAAAAAGCAGATATATTAAAAGTGAAGATATCTTGTACGAAATCAAAAAAATACAGCAGGAAGGAATTCTGGGGGACGGATATATATACGAACATATCAGAAGAGGATTATCTAAAGAACAGGTTAATGCACTTCGTCTTTCAAAAAGAATGCAGAAACAAATGGAATATATGAAATTTGCTCAGGAGAAATATTCAAACGGGGAAACAACGTTACAGATGCTGGATGATTATCTAGAGATGGATGCATTATATCTACTGGATGAACCGGAGGTTTCCCTGTCTCCTGCCAATCAAGTGTTATTGGCAGAAAAAATAAATAAAATGGCAAGACTATTAGGATGTCAGTTTATTATTTCTACACATTCTCCATTTATGCTAGGAACGTTGAATGCGAAAATCTATAATCTTGATTCAAGAAATTTGGAAGCAACAAAATGGACAGAACTTGAGAACGTAAGATATTTTTATAATTTCTTTGCAGAACGCAAACATGAATTTGAGGAATAGATATGAAGGGATTTAAAATGGAATCACTTACAATATATAGAAGGATTTATATTGGATTTGTCGTATCCATATACTCAAAGGGGGACAAACTCAAAGATTAGCTGTAAAAACATGAAAATTGAGGGACTGATATTTGGGGGGATTAAAATGTCCTTTGTAATGACCCATCTCGCTATAGCTAAAGGGATAAATGACAAAATTGGTATTGCCTACCATAGATGAAATCATAAAACTTTTAAACAATATATTATAAGCCTACTGGGTATTTATTAACAGAGTTTCAACTTCCAGTTATTGTGCGCCTGATGAGGCACGTATTTTACCAGAAGGGCGCGGCATCTTGAGCTCATACCTTTTTCGATTGTCTATTGCAGAATTTATGTTAAAAGGGGTAAAATCATACTAAGTTATATAACTGGTTATAAACGGAGGACATAGTCGTGGACTTATTAACAATTATTTTATTATTGATGCTTGGTCTCTTGATCTCCAACGTTGTCGGTCATTATATTCCATTTATACCTACGGCCTTGACTCAGATTGTATTTGGGATAATTATAGCGCTTTTTATAGGGGATTACACTTTTGAAATCGGTGCGGAATGGTTTTTGTTATTGTTTGTAGCACCGCTTTTGTATAATGATGGCCGGCATTTCTCACGCGAAGAATTATGGGGGATGAGGTTTCAGATTTTTGGCAATGCCTTCATCCTTGTCATTCTGACCACCATACTTTGCGGCTATGTAATCAACAGGCTCATACCCGGCATTCCAATAGCTACAGCCTTGGCCCTGGCAGCGATTCTATCGCCGACGGACCCTGTCGCGGTTAATGGCATTGCCAAAAGGATAAGGGTAACTGAAAAGGTGATGGTTCTTGTGAGGGGAGAATCACTGATTAATGACGCCTCCGGACTTGTAGCCTTTAAATATGCCATAGCAGCGGCTGTTACCGGATATTTTTCACTCCGGGAAGCAGTCCTGGACTTTTCCTATACATTCCTGATCGGGGCTGTCGCCGGGATATTCCTGGGGCTGCTTCTAACCTTCGGTCGCTTTCTGCTTCGCAAAAACGGGATAAATGATCCGGTGTTCCATTCGCTGCTGCAGATCCTGACTCCCTTTGGCGTCTATATCGTTACCGAGGATATCCTGCATGCTTCGGGAATCATTGCCGTCGTAGCTGCAGGAATCATTAATTCCATTGTCAGGGAACATACGGAAACATATATGGCCGAAGAACAACTGCTCACAGAAAACACATGGTCGATCGTTTTATTTGTCTTAAACGGATTCGTGTTCTTATTATTAGGGATGAATATTCCGTCGGCAATGTATGAGACCATTTCCAGCCCTGAAGTGGGGAACTGGCTGGCTTTTGACTATGTAGTGATCATCGGACTTGCAATTCTTGCCATTCGTTTGGTCTGGTCCTTTGTGAGCAGAGCTTATAATTATTATTTTGGGAAAAGAAGTGATGCTGAAAAGCCTGAAATACGGACAGCCCTGATTACAACCTTCGCAGGTGTGCGCGGTGCGGTGACCATGGCCGGCGTCCTTACTGTGCCGGATTTTTTAGGAAACGGAGAAGTATTTCCGGCGCGTTCGCTGCTCATTTTTATTGCTGCGGGAGTCATTCTGCTGTTATTAATTCTTGCGACGGTTTTTTTGCCTTTGCTCTGCAAAACGGAAGTGCCTGCCGCAGATGCTCTGAAGCGTGAAGGTTTGACGGGGGCGAAAAATAGGCTTCTGCTATCGGCAATTAAAAAAATCAAAGCAGAATCAAATGCGGAAAATGAGTTTGCGGCTATGGAACTGATAAACGAATACACCGTTAGTTTTCAGAGGAACCTTTCGGGACAGAAATCCGATGAACAGCATGTGGAACATTATAGCCGGAAGATAAATGGGGCACACTTACTGGCTTTAGACATACAAAGAAAGTACATCAGCAATCTTCTGGCCAATAATGAAATAGACATAACGGTTTTCGACACCCTGACTAAATTTCTTGATTACCGGGAAGAAGCCCTGGACTACAGTTTTCGTTCGGGAACCATGTTTTTCTTGAAACGGGCCATGCGCGGCTTTGGCCGCTTAGGTGGGAAACATCACAGGAATGGTGGTGCCGGCTTGAATAATCTGCATTTCGTAAGGGATATTCAGATGAGAGCTATGGATGCGGCTATTGCGGGCTTGGAGGAATACGCCAAAACGCAGGAACAGCCGGAGTATGTTTATGCCGTGCTTCTGGACTATGAAAAAATGCTGCAGATATTCAAACGTACAGGTCACCGGTATAATGACAAGCTTGAAGAACAAAAGGAAGAATTGCGGTTTAAGGTACTGGATGCCGAACGTTCTGAAATACGCAGAATGTATGAGGCCGGCGAAATAAACTCACACCAGGAGAAGGAACTGAGGAGATTTACAAACTATATTGAGAGTATTGTTTTGTATGAACATAATGAATAACACGCAGACGTATGTGCCGCCAAAGGGATCCCGGATTGATGCCGCATCTTTTTTGTACGTTCAAGGCATTGACCACATTCTATACTGTTGATTATGCTTACAGAAAAAAATACCTGATAAAATAAGGAGTTATTGTGCAATCCCTTTTTATACTAAAAAAAAGAAAACGCTTGTTCTGAATGCGTATATTTAATATAATCTGTTTAGAGATAAAATCAACGCTTAAAAATTCAGTGGTAAGATTTGCCTACTCTGCTAATGAGGTGAATGGAAATGAAACATGTCGATACAATTGTTTTGGTTGAAGATATAAAAGTATCAAAGGAATTCTATATTAATATGATTGGGCTGGAAATATTATATGATTGGGGGAATATGGTGATTTTTAAAGATCGCTTTTCAATACATCAAGCGGATAAGCTTATGCCTGAACAGGAAATAAATAAGCTCATTCATACTGGAAAGCAAGGGTATAACAATATAGATATCTATTTTGAAGTAGAGAATATTGAAGATGAATACAATAAGATTCTTCAGAAAGGAGTAAAAATAATTCACGGAATTATAGAATTACCTTGGCAAAAAATATTTCGAATATATGATCCTGACAATCATATTATCGAAATCGGAGGTCCGCATTTTTAATTTATTGGTAAACCTGTTTGGCATCGAAAGCAGCTTGCATTTTCGAGAGGATTAGTAAATTATCAGGAGGTTATATGATTATGTCCGATATTATCCATTTATTCTCCGGGGGAAAAATAGAACAGTCCGGGCATCCGATTGAGATGTATACACGCCAAAAACAAGGTTTGCAGCCGGTTTCCCTTGCCAGCGGCTGCCCGGGTAAAAAAGGTAAATGAAGAAAAGTATGAATTTCTCAAAAGAGAATCCCTGAAGGAACGAAGCCTGCATTTTATGGATTGCCTGCTCAAGCAGAAAGAATCCATAGAACTGAATATGCAGATATCTGAGAAATTTTCCGAAAAGGCCAACAGATTTTATAGAGAATCCATGTCAGAGAACAGCTGAAAGTCATTCAGGAAGAGATCTGCATGTGCATGTCCCCTCAGGGGCTGTTCCAAAGGATGATCCGTCTGCCGGTATCACATTATTTACGGTGCTGGCGTCACTCATTACAGGGATCAGGGTGAACCCGCAAATTGCCATGACGGGAGAAATAACGTTAAGGGGCGCCGTCCTGCCCATTGGCGGGCTGAAGGGAAAATTACTGGGAGCTCAGCGTGCCGGCATCACCAAAGTGCTTATCCCGAAGGAAAACGTCGCCGACCTGAAAGACGTGCCGGCTGAAGTGAAGAATCAGTTGTCCGTCATACCCATAGAAACAGTAGAAGATGTCTTGCGGGAATGACGGGTTAAACAACCATTTATCCAGGTAGTTTGAGCGGAATCACGAGACATGCGTCTTGTGATTCCTTTTTTTTACCTTAATTTGACGGGGCTTGCCCCGGCTCTCTGAATAGCATAATATTAAGAATTAGTAAAATTTTAAGATAAGGCGCCGGTGGGAAAAGTATCCTCCGGGGCCTTTGTTTAAAATCTTATTAAAATTATTAAATTTTTAATGAAATTGGAAGAATTAATTATAGTAACATTGAGGTGTAAGCCAATACAAATTAATTTCAAGGGGGAAATTCATTTATGAAAAGGTTAGTGGTTCTAGTCCTGGCTCTGCTTATAGTGTTTTCGGCAGCCGCATGCTCACAGAGCCCCAGTACGTCAGGTAATAACAACGCTGCCGCCGGCGACAGCAAAAAAGACCAGCTGTACATTGAAGTCTCAGCCCTGGGGAACCTGGATTATTTCTATGATCACAAAATGGGTATGAAAAAGGTTGGAGAAGAACTGGGCGTAACAACGGAGTATGTAGGGCCAGCGGAATACGACATGAATGCCATGATCGCCGCCTTTGAGCAAGCCATCGCAAAAAAACCCAACGGTATCGTTGTCGTAGGCTTTGAAGCGTCACTGAATCCCATTGTGAAAAAGGCTCTGGATGCGGGGATTCCCGTTGTCACCGTCGATGCCGACCTTCCCGATTCCGGAAGACTGGCTTTTGTAGGAACGGGCAACGTCAATGCCGGCAAAATGGGTGGGGACAAGTTGGCTGAACTCATCGGCCAAAAAGGTAAAGTAGCCATCATGACCAAGCCCGGACAGTCGAACCTGGAGGAGCGTGTTGCCGGATACCAGGAAGCGCTTAAAAAATATCCCGACATTGAAATCGTACAGATTGTTGATACACAGTCCGACCCTGTCGTAGCGGCACAGGCGGCGGCAGCCCTGCTTCAGAAATATCCCGACCTGGCCGGTATCGCATGCGTGGAGGCAGCCGGTGGCTCAGGAGCGGCTACGGCGGTTAAAGAAGCGAAACTGCAGGGAAAAGTGCAAATTATTGCTATGGACAGAGGGAATGACGTGGTGTCAGCGATCGAAGAGGGGACCATATCCGCGTCGGTCGCTCAGCAGACCGCATTGATGCCTTATTACGCGACACAGATCCTGTACAATCTTGCCAACAGCAAGGTGGATATCACCTCCGACAATAAAGCTGCCGACGTACTGGGTATTCCCACGACGGTGGACACCGGTGTCGTTATTGTAGACAAGGACAACGCAAAATACTTCATGAGAGACAGCAATTAATAAAAAAACAGTCGTTATGCTTTGCGCAGCCCGGGTCATATCCTGGGCTGCGGTGTGTTTGGATTACCCAAAGGAGAGAGCGGGTGTTAAAATGTCAGAATATATATTGGAAGCCAGAGGGATTGTGAAAACTTTCCCTGGGGTCAAGGCTCTCAGCTGTGTAAACCTGAAAATTAAAAAGGGCGAGGTCCATGCCCTGGTAGGTGAGAACGGCGCAGGCAAAAGCACATTGATGCTGACTCTGGGAGGGATTTACAGGTCTGACGCGGGGGAAATCTTTCTGGATGGAGAAAAAGTAAGCTTCAATTCCGCCCAGGATGCAAATGAAAAGGGCATAAGCATTGTGTACCAGGAATTGAGCCTTGTGCCAAACTTAAGCGTGGCGGAAAACATCTTTGCCAACCGTCAGCCCACCAAAGCCTTTAACCTCATTGACTGGAAAAAACTGAATCAGCAGACCCGTGAAATGCTGCGCATGTTTGATATCGATTATATCAATCCCGAGACACTGGTAAAGGAGCTGTCCATTGCAAACCAGCAGGTTGTGGAGATATTGAAAGCCATGTCCTTCAACCCGAAGGTGCTGATCATGGATGAGCCCACCTCCTCATTGACGGAAATGGAAGTAAAGCAGTTGTTTAAGAACATAAGGATTCTTAAAAACAAAGGGATATCCTTTATATATATATCCCACCATCTTCATGAGATCTTTGAAATTGCCGATACCATTACCGTGCTCCGGGACGGGGAATATATCTGCGATGCAAATGTCAGGGATATCGACGAAGATTTTCTGGTTACAAAAATGGTGGGAAGAAAAATTGAAAATATCTATGGCCGGAGGGAACCGGAGGCGGTTATCGGAGAGGTGCTCTTTGAAGCAAGAAAGCTTTGCCGCGCCGATACCTTCAGCGATATCAGCTTTAAGGTAAGAAGCGGAGAAATTGTCGGCCTTGCAGGCCTGGTAGGTGCGGGCAGGACTGAAATCGGCAGGGCCATCTTCGGCGCCGAGCCGGCAGAGGCGGGAACGCTGCTGCTTGACGGAAAGGAAATAAGCATCGGCAGCACCATGGATGCCATCCGGAACAGGATAGGCTACATGAGCGAGGATCGGAAAACCCAGGGCCTGTATCTCAATTTCAGCATTAAAAACAACCTCATCGCAAACCATCTGAAGGATTTCAGCATTCACGGCTTTATCAGCGAAAAGCTGGTAGAGGAGAATGGGAAAGCCTGTGTCGGCGATTTTTGCGTGGTCACTCCCGGCACAGGCCAGATGGTGGGAAACCTATCGGGAGGAAACCAGCAGAAGGTGCTGCTGGGAGCCTGGTTTGGCATCAAGCCCAGACTTTTGATTGTCGACGAGCCTACCCGGGGGGTGGATGTAGGCGCCAAGAGCGACATCTACGACCTGCTGAGGGGACTGGCCAAAACAGGGGTGGGGATCATTATGATTTCCTCGGATCTGCCGGAGATCCTTGGAGTAAGCGACCGGGTACTTGTAATACGGGAAGGCAAGATTGCAGGAGCGCTGAACAGGGACGAGGCAAAGGAAGAAAGTGTGATTGCTCTGGCCGCCGGCGTCCTGAGCACTGGGAAAGGGGTATGACCTATGGATTTTTTAAAGAAGATCACAAAACAAAGAGAATTTATGATATTTGCCATTGTATTCGGAGTATTTGTCATCATGAGCTTTTCCTCCCCCTATTTTCTGAATACCTCCAATCTGCTGGCGCTGTTGCTGGGCTTATCCATTGAAGCCATCATTGCCGTTGGAATGACCAGCCTGATGGTAAGCGGCGGCTTCGACATGTCGGTGGGCTCGGTGGTAGCTTTTACGGGAGCTGCCACGGCAATGGCGATGAAATGGGGTGTGCCCCCTTTGTTCGCCATTTTGATCGGGCTGGGCATCGGGGCGGCCATCGGCCTCTTCAACGGCTTTATTATTGCAAAGCTCGGTATCAACCCCTTTGTAACAACCCTGGCCAGCTTGAGCCTTTTCCGGGGACTCACCCTGATCCTTACGGGCGGCAAGAACATTTCGGGGCTGGACCGGGGGTTCCAGGCCATAGGGCAGGAGTCTTTCCTGGGGATACAGGCGCCCATCTGGTATGCGGTGATTCTGATCGTGGCGGGGGACATCCTTTTAAGGAAATCAAGGTTTTTCCGGCAGAACTACTACATCGGCGGCAACGAAAAGGCAGCCCATCTGTCGGGGATTCCCGTGGATAAAATAAAGATCCTAAACTACGTTCTTGTGGGCCTGCTGGCAGGTATCGCCGGAGTCGTCATGACCGCAAGGCTGGGCTCCGCTTCGGTTACCGCGGGAAGCGGCCTGGAGCTCAGGGTCATCACGGCGGTCATCATCGGCGGAGCGAGCCTGCAGGGCGGAGAAGGAACCGTCATCGGAGCGTTTCTGGGGTCGCTGCTGATGGCCCTCATCACAAACGCATTGACCTTGCTCGGCGTCGACGTATACTGGCAGACCTTTGTCATCGGTGCGACGCTTTTAACGGCAGTACTGATTGACAGGTTCGGCAAAATCAGAAAAGAAAAAAAGGGAAACAGAAAAGGAGGTCAGCAAGTATGCAATACACAAGCTTTGAAAGGGTAAAAGCGGTACTGGAGCACAAGGAGCCTGACCGCATACCTTTTGATCTGGGCGGCAGTGTCCTGACGGGAATAAACAAGCATAGCTATGCCCGACTGCGAAAATATCTCGGCATGCCTGAAAAGGAAATGGAAATTTTCGATGTGATGCAGCAGCTGGCAAGAGTGGATGAAGATATCATCCGGCGGCTCAAGATAGACGTCCGCTGCGTGGATCCCGACGCACCTTCGGTGAAAGGCCTTGCAAGGGATGCGGAAAGAGACGGGGACTATTACAAGATGACCGACGAGTGGGGGATCGAATGGAAAATGCCTGTGGAAAACGGGCATTACTATGACATGCAGAAGCGGCCCCTGGAAAATGCGGAAACCATCGAAGACATTGATAATTTCCCCTGGCCCGATCCTGTGGACGCCGCAAGATTTGCCACCCTCAAGCAGAGGGCGGATAAATATGTATTTGAGGATAAAAAGGCGTATATCCTGGGGCGCCAGTACGCGGGGATCTGGGAAACGGCCCTATGGATGAGCGGTTTTGAAAAGTTTTTCTGCGACATGATGCTCAATGAGGAATTTGCTCATGCCCTGATGGATAAAATCACCCAGCTGAAAATGCAGTACTGGGGAAAAGCGCTTGACACGGTGGGAGACAACGTGCTGGTTGTCTCGGAAGCGGACGATCTGGCTACCCAGAGCAGTCTTTTGTGCTCGGCGGATTTGTATAAAAAAATCGTACACCCGTACCACAAGAAGCTCTTTGAGTTTATCAAGAAGAGAGCGAAAAACAAGGTGTATATCTTCTATCATACCTGCGGGTCGGTGATGCCTTTAATCCCTTACCTTATTGACGAAGGGGTGGATATTTTGAATCCGGTCCAGGTCAATGCCGTCGGAATCGACACGCGGGTTCTCAAACGGGAATTCGGCAAGGATATGACCTTCTGGGGCGGAGGCGTGGATACGCAGCATGTCCTTCCCTTCGGAACCCCGGAGGATGTGCGGGAGGAGGTCAAACGAAGGATCCATGACCTGGCCCCCGGCGGCGGATTTGTATTCGCATCGGTTCATAATGTACAGAGCGACGTGCCGCCGGAAAATTTTATGGCCATGTGGGAAACACTACAGGAGTATGGCATTTATTGAACAGAAAGGTATAATAGAGATGAGTCTTGAAAAAGAGCAGAAACACGCTGCTCTTTTTGGCTTATCAATCACCGGCCGGAGATGGAGACGGCTGACGAAGGAGGGGACGGCATGGAGCAAAAGAGGATGAACGACATCCTCCAGGGTGTTTTGGTCAATTCCACCCAGCTGGCTTTTGTTGAGGAAGCCTATGGAACCCTGGCGCTGCTGGAAAATGCCAATGATGTTTTCCGGTATTTCATCAACAATATCACTTCCGTGACGCTTTCCAACGAGCTGGATATTTTCCGCAAATATCTTGCCGTCATAAAGGTAAGCTACGGAGACCGCTTCAGTGTAAGACTGGCTGATGAAAATGGTTACAGTTCGGTTTATATCCTCCGGCTGTCGGTAATAAGCTTTTTTGATTCCATCCTTGCGCTTTATCTGGAGCAAGGAGAGGTCTCGGTGGATTTTAACATTTCCTTCGAGGTGAATGGCAATAATAATCAGATGATTATCGCAGTGCAGACCGGCCGGGTGGAAAATTGCCACAAGCTGGACCTTGAATGACCAAAGGGAGTGAGAGAGATGCCTTCATATAAAATGCTGATTGCCGACGATGAGGTGCTTGCCCGTTACGCCTTCAGAACACTGATATCAAAGAATTTTTCAAATATCGAGATCGTCGGCGAAGCGGAGAGCGGAAGCCAGGTTGTTGAAATGGCGCGGAAAGCAAGGCCTGACATCATCGCTATGGATATCAAGATGCCGGGCATGAATGGCATCGAGGCTTCGGAGGAGATCCTGAACCAGTTGCCCGGCACCTGTATTCTTGTCATTTCCGCCTATGATAATTTCGATTATGTGCAAAAAGCCCTTGAAATGGGGGTAAAGGGCTATGTGCTGAAGCCTTTCAAAAAGGACGAGGTCATCCGGAAGATCAAACGGATGCTGGACGCCATGGGCGAGGAGAAGAACAGCGCCAGTATTTCCGAGCAGGTGGAAAGCAAGATCAAGATCGTCAAACCCTTTGTGGAGAGGGAACTGATTTCCGCCATTGTCGGCGGGCAGGTGGACGCCGACGAGATCAAGAGCTACATGAATTTTCTGAAAGGGGAAATCGACGCCGGCTACTTTATGCTCATTTCCTTCAGTCAGGTTTCCGCAGAAAATATCAATGAGTCCATAAAAAACAAGATCGTCAGGGACAAGGTGCAAAACGTGGCGGAAAAGCACCTGCCTGCTTTTAAAAAATGTATCTTCGGAAGCCCGGTGGGAAACACCATCGTTGCCTTCATTTTAGTCAAAGACGAAGGAGATGAAAAACCCATCGTCAAAGAGGCGGTGGCAGTGGCGGAAGAATTAAAGCACCGCATCAAGGTTATTGCGGGAATCGATGTGGCTATTGGAATCGGTGCGCCCTACCGTGCCATAACAAGCTTCAGGGATTCCTTCAATGAAGCCAGCCTTTGTGTGCGCGAAGCCGTCAAAAGCAACCGGATCCTCCATTTCAGCCTTCATGGCAATGCTTCGATGAAAAGCCTGCAAGCTTATCCCATGGCGCTGGAAAATGAACTCCTGGAGGAGCTGCGGATGGGTAATTTCCCCCGTGCAAAGGAGCTGGCCCAGGAGATCATCAGCAATATTTTCAGCGGGAATACCACCGCTGCAATCTTAAAAGAGTATATCGGCATGCTGGTCATTGTGTTAAAGAGAACCCTATTGCAGCTTGGCATCGGCATCGAAGGTCTCGCTGCTGCGGGAGTTATTTCAGAAATCAACGGCGTAGAGGAGCGGGACGAGCTTTATATCTGGTGCAGGACCAACGTGTCCGGCCTTATCCAGATTGCCCAGACCAGGCCAGGCAAGGATGACGGCAAGGTTCAGAAGGTGCATGATTATATCAAAAGGAACCTGAGCAGGGATATCACGCTGGAAATGGCGGCGGAAGAGGCCGGACTGACGCCTCAATACTTCAGCAGGATTTTTAAGGAGCAGGCGGGGAAGGGCTTTGTCGAATACCTGACGGAAAAAAGAATGAATTATGCCGCCAATCTGATGAAAACAACGGACAAAAACATCACGGAAATCAGCAGCATGGCTGGTTACCCCGATGTGAACTATTTCTGCCGGCTGTTTAAGAAAACGACGGGGATGACCCCGAAGCATTATCGGGAGCGGGTATAGGGAAAGGATGCGGACAAAGGTGGGCTTATGGCTAAATTGAATTTCCTGAAGGGATCTTCGTTAAGAAGAAAGCTGATTGTGTATTTTCTGATCATCATCATCATGATGTTTTCGCTGACCATATTTCTTATCTACAATTTTAAAGCCTTTTATGCCAGTTTATATGATATGGTCAATGTGTCGGTGAATATCCAGTCGGTGTCCGTTGACATGGACAAGCTCTACAGCCAGATTGACAATTACTCCCACAGCGGAAACCGGGAATACCTGGAGGATTATTCCTTGAGCATGCAAAGGCTTGTCTCCAGAATAAAAGTGCTGAAGGGAAACAGCACCGAGGATGTCTATGTAAAATTCAGAAACATGGATAAGCTGCTTCAAACCTTCGATGAAAAATCCATGGAAATCAGGAAGATGTACGACGAGGATGTCAGCATTATCTATATCAATCAGGCCGTCCAGGAGCTTTTCAGGGTAAAGGGCTATGTCCAGGATGAAATTAAAAATACCCTGCTGATAAAATTGACGGGCATCCAGGGGTACTATTCGGTATTCGGGGAGAAGATCAAAACCGGAGAAAATCTGACCTATATTCTGACCATCTTTATCACCATCCTCTGCATCTTCTTTGCCGTTTTGTTTTCAAGGCAGATATCCATACCCATTCATCAACTGGTGCAGAGGCTGAAAAAAGTGGCCAGAGGGGATCTGGACGTGGACAAGCAGGAATCTAGCACCAACGAGGAAATCAATGTGCTCATCGATTCCTTCCATTATATGCTCTCTCAGATCAAAATACTCATCGAAAGAATCAAGGAAAAGGCATCCGTCGAAAAACAGCTAAAGGAGCAGGAAATAAAAAACCTGGAGATGAGCAACCTGTTGGACCGGTCGGAGCTTAACTTTCTACAGTCGCAGATCAATCCTCATTTTTTGTTCAACACCTTAAACAGCATCACCGTTTTGGCGGAAATCGAGGAGGCCAGTCAGACCAGGCTGATGATCGAGAGCATGTCCAATATCCTCCAATACAACCTGCGGAAGATCAACGAGAAGGTGCTTTTGAAGGAAGAGCTGGAAATCATCCAGAACTATCTTTATATCCAGAGGGCCCGGCATGGAAACAGGATCAGGCATAAAATCGATGTGGATGAAGGAGTCCTGAATTTCTGCGTCCCCAGCATGATCATCCAGCCGTTTGTAGAGAACGCCATCATGCACGGACTGGAGCCCAAAATCGGCGAAGGTCTCCTTGAGCTGGGCATACGTGAAAAGGAGGACATCCTCGAAATCCTTATCAAGGACGACGGAATCGGGATGACAAACGAGGTTCTCACACAAATCGGCAACAAGAGCTTAAGCCAGAACTCAAAGCGGGGGATCGGGGTGGTGAATGTGGTGAGAAGGCTGGAGATCTATTATGGCAGCGACATCATTGCCATTGACAGTGAGCTGGGAAGGGGGACCAGCATCCGGATCAGCCTGCCCAAGGCCAGGCTGGTTTTCTCCGGTGCCGAAACCCACAGGGACGGTTCGACGGACAGCATTTAAAAAAGGGTTGGAATGCGTATCTGTTAAGTGTTATACCAGGGCTTCCGGGGGAAGCCGCATATTGCGTCTAACGGTCGTCGACGACGAGTTTTTGAAAGGGATGGATAAACAATAGCCTGAATGGGATTCGGACGTATTTTTGAGGGCTATTTTGGGGACTTACATGGTTTTTTTTAACATCAATATTTTCCAGATATTATAAACAATTCCTTTTCTCGATAATAAATTACCTGCATACGATAATTTTCTCTATTCTTGATTGTCATAATATGAAATAAAATTTATATAATGAATCAAAAATGGAGGGATCACTATGAAAAAGAGGTCAATTATATTTGTATTGATGCTGGCTATGCTGGCGATCTTGTTTACCGGCTGCGGCCAGTCAGCCGCAAATACGCCATCGTCTTCGGCAGCGGCGGACACTACGGAGCCGACGACAGCTGTCAAGGATACGGTCAAGCTCGTTGGAGTTACAATGCCGACCAAATCGCTCCAGCGGTGGAACGAGGACGGTACCAACGTTAAGGCTGCCCTGGAGGCTAAGGGCTATAAGGTCGACCTTCAGTATGCCGACAATAAGCAGGATGTGCAGAATAGCCAGATCGAGAACCAGATCACTATGGGATGCAACGTTCTCGTCATCGCTTCCATTGATGGCGGTGCGCTGGGCGGCGTTCTCAAACAGGCAAGAGATGCGAATATCCCCGTAATCGCTTACGACAGACTGATAACGAACACCGACAAATGCGACTTCTACGCCACCTTTGACAACTATGGCGTTGGCAAGATGCAGGGCGATTTCATCGTCAGCACGCTTGGACTTGACAAAGGCCAAAAAGGTCCCTTCTCGATGGAATGTTTCGGCGGCGACCCGGGCGACAATAACGCAAAGCTGTTTAACCAGGGCGCTATGGACGCTCTACAGCCTTACATGGACAGCGGCGTGCTTACAGTCAAATCCGGCCAGACGAAATTCCCTGACCAGATTGCCATCACAAACTGGGAGGCCAAAGGCGCACAGGACAGGATGGACAATCTTCTTACGGCTTATTATGCGGACAAAAACATCGATGTGGTTCTATCTCCGAATGACAGCCTTGCGCAGGGCGTCGTTGCTTCCCTGAAATCCGCCGGCTATGGCTCGGCTGCCAAACCTTTCCCGATACTTACCGGACAGGACTGCGATAAAATCAACGTAGGCCAGATCATTCGCAGTGAGCAATCGATGTCGATCTTTAAAGATACGAGGGCTCTTGCAGACCAGGTCATCGCTATGACCGGCGCGATACTTGCAGGAGAGACAGTCCCGGTAAACGGCGAATATAACAACGGCGTGATCGATGTTCCTTCATACAACTGCAAGATCCAGTTTGCCAACAAGGACAACTGGAAGCAGCTGTTAATCGACAGCAAATATTATCAGCTATCGGATATACCGGATGCAAAGTAATTATAAATTTCAGTATGGAAATGGCGGCAGCCCTGCTGCCGCTATTTTTACTACCGGGGGGCGGAAAAGTCAAGTTTTTAGTTATAAAGGAGCAGACGAATGTCGGAATATATCCTGGAAATGGAAAATATCACGAAAGAGTTCCCTGGCGTCACCGCTCTTAGTAACGTCACTTTTCAAGTCAAAAAAGGTGAGATACATGCTCTGGTTGGGGAGAATGGAGCCGGAAAATCCACGCTGATGGGTGTTCTGAGCGGAATATATCCTTTCGGTTCATATACCGGGAGCATCCTATTCAAAGGGACGGAATGCAGGTTTAGAAGCATACGCGAAAGTGAGGCGGCGGGAATTGCCATAATACACCAGGAGCTGGCACTCAGTCCTTACATGACCATCGCGGAGAACATATTTCTTGGAAATGAAAGAGCGAAGCACGGTGTAATCAACTGGGATGAAACCAACAAAGAAGCTATCGGGCTTATGAAAAAAGTTGGCCTTCATGAGAAGTATACCGCGCAGATAAAGAACATAGGCGTCGGCAAGCAGCAGCTTGTCGAGATAGCCAAGGCGCTGTCAAAAAACTGCGAACTGCTGATATTGGACGAGCCGACAGCGGCGCTTAATGATGAAGATTCCAACCACCTTCTGGAGCTTCTGCAAACACTTAATAAAGAGCATGGCATTACTTGCATCATGATTTCGCATAAGATTCATGAAGTCATAAAGATTGCCAACAGCATAACCGTTCTGCGGGACGGAAAGACGATCGAGACCCTGGATAACTCCGTGCATGTCAGTGAAGGCCGGATAATCAGGGATATGGTAGGCCGTGAGCTTACAGACCGTTTCCCGAAGCATCTGGCAAAGATCGGTGAGATAGGCTTTGAAATCAAGGACTGGGTCGTGCATGACCCTCTTAATGAGGAGAGGGTTGTTATAAACAATGTAAGCATGAACTTCAGAAAAGGTGAGATCGTCGGACTTGCCGGCCTTATGGGCGCGGGAAGGACAGAACTTGCAATGAGCGTATTTGGCAGGGCGTACGGCAAAAGGATCAGCGGGACACTTGTCAAGGCTGGCAGGGAGATCACCCTGCACAATATAAGCCAGGCGATAGCCAACGGGATAGCTTATGTTACCGAAGACAGGAAAACGGCGGGGCTGGTGCATATACAGGACATTAAAAAGAACATTACACTGGCCAATTTAAAGGAAATTACAAGGGGCATCGTCGTAAACGAAGATGAAGAGATCGTCGTCGGGAAAAATTACAGGGAACGGCTTGACATAAAGTCGTCAAGCGTGTTTCAAAAGGCGGGCAACCTTTCGGGAGGGAACCAGCAGAAGGTGGTGCTCAGCAAATGGATATTCACCAACCCTGAAGTATTGATACTGGACGAACCTACAAGAGGAATAGACGTCGGTGCGAAGTATGAGATATACAAGATCATCATACAAATGGCGGAGGCTGGAAAATGCGTCATTATGATCTCTTCGGAGCTGCCCGAGATTTTAGGAATTACCGACCGCCTATATATAATCAACGAGGGTCGTGTCGTAGGAGAAATGAAGACCAGCGAAGCTACCCAGGTGGATATCATGTCTATCATTATAAAAAGTTCAGCAGGGTGATAGGGGGAATCTATATGAACGGCGTAAAGGAATATATGAACCGTAACATGCGGCAGTACGGGATGATTTTTGCCTTGGCTGTTATTATCATATTTTTTGGCGTTGTAACGGGGGGGAAGCTGATCTGGCCGAGAAACGTATCGATGCTGGTGCGCCAGAACGCCTATGTTCTGATACTTGCCATAGGAATGATGCTGTGTATATTGACGGGAGGAAACATCGACCTTTCGGTCGGTTCGCTGGTCGCCCTGGTAAGCGCGATGTCGGGGATGATGGCTACGACGCTTGGCCTGCCCGCCTGGCTGGCGATAATCATCAGCCTTATGACCGGCCTCCTGGCAGGCATGTGGCAGGGCTTTTGGATAGCGTTTGTAAAGGTACCGCCGTTTATCACTACGCTGGCAGGCATGCTTGTTTTCCGGGGGCTTAATAATATCATACTCAATGGAAAGACCTTACCGCTCCCTGATCTTTATATTGCGATCGGGACGGGTTCGGTTCCCGATATTGCGCCAAAAACCGTCCCGGATTTTTTGCGCATCGGCGATTTGCTGCGTCTGCAAAACAAACCGGAGCATTTGAATGTAACGGTGCTTATTGTCGGGCTCGCGTTATCCCTTATTTATGTTTTGTTTTTGATTTTTAACAGGAAAAGCAAACAATCGCGCGGGTATGAGGTCGCGTCTTTATTGTCGGTTATCGGAAAAGCCGTCTCGTTCTTTATTATTATAAATATTTTCTCTTACTGGCTGGCGATGGATGAAGGCATACCCATCATGTTGATTTTACTCGCCGTTTTATATGTGATATATGCGTTTATAACAACCAAGACAATACCCGGGCGGCATCTTTACGCGATGGGAGGCAATATTAAGGCGGCGGAGCTTTCCGGGGTCAGCACCAAAAAAATGATGTTCTTCGTGTATTCGAACATGGGACTTTTAGCGGGTGTTGCAGGCGTAGTAACCGCAGGAAGAATGATGGCAGCTTCGCCGAATGTCGGAATGAACTTTGAGCTTGACGCTATAGGCGCGTGCTTTATAGGCGGCGCTTCCGCTTACGGCGGTATAGGCACTATATGGGGAGCAGTCGTAGGCGCCTTTATCATGGGCGTCATGAACAACGGCATGTCTATCATAGGTTTAAATGTCTTTTTGCAGTCGGTTGCAAAAGGGTTGGTCGTGTTGCTCGCTGTCGCATTTGACATGTATTCCAAATCAAAGTCCAGGATCAGCTGAATTTAATTGAATCTAACCGGTTAAAACAAGGGAAAAGACAACCGTGCTGAAAATAAGCTTAGTGTGGTTGTTTTTTCAGTTTCATGACGGATATGACAGTGAGCCTGTACTTATTTTGGATTTTATTTCTAATATATGGTATAATGGAGAAAAGATAACAAATAGTTACATTTATAATTCGAGATAGCAGAGGTGGTAACAAAATGAAATGGCTGTACAAAATATCATTAACCATTTTATTTGCCATTGTGGTTGCATCGGCAACGGTGGCCGTATACTACTTTAACATGGTCAATAAAGTCTATGACGGAGACTCCGCAAATGTATTTGGTGAGAATCCGAAATATCATTTTTCATTGATAGTAAATTCCGGAGACGATGAATACTGGCAGAACTTCAAAGAAGGCGTATTTGAAGCCGGGAAGGTATATAACGCCGCAATCGAATACAATCCCATATCCAACCCGGACAGCTTTGACAAAACAGTAGAATATGTGAATATAGCAAACAAATCCAGGGTTGACGGCATCATTGTAAACGGTAAAAGCTCACCCGGATATTCGGATGCGATTAACAGTGCAGCCAGGTCGGGCATCAATATCGTGGTAGGGATCGTTGAATCTGTCGACAGTAACAGGCTTTCCTATGTAGGAACCAATTTTTATGATTTTGGAGTAAAAGCGGCAAAGCTTATATCCAAGGCGGCAGACAAGGATCTGCCCATTAATCTGGCGGTGATTTTATCGGATGAGAGCCTGAGCAAAACCGATAAAACTGCCATGTCACAGAGCGATATTATGATGAGCGGCATAACAAGCATCATTGAAAGTGAGGAAAAAATAAACCTATTATGCACATTGTATCGGAACAGCGATCTGCTTGGAGCGGAGGACCTGACAAGAAGCATATTGACGGAGCATCCCGATGTCGATGTGATCTTCTGTACAAACGCCAAGGATACGGTAGCGGCGGCCCACGTAATTGTAGAACGCAATCTGGTAGGAAAAGTCGTCATCGTTGGTACGGATATCACAGTTGAGATCAGGCATTATATCAAAAAGGGGATCATTTTTGGGGTTCTGGACAGAAATGGATATCAGGCCGGATATAAGAGCGTTGAAATTTTATGCGGCAACGCCGGAGATTCATTTCAGTCAAGTTATATAAATATCGCTCCCAATATATATACAGCTATAAATATCAACCAGAAATAAGCAGAGGGAAATTCAATGAAAAAGACTTGGAATAGAATATTCAACAGCATAAAGTCCAGGATTATTGCAATCTTTGTTCTGACCACGATTCTTACCAGTGTTACAAGCGTATTTATTCTGGGATTGTCGAGCAACATCATAGAAAAGATGGACGATATGTTTGCCGCCAACGTTAAAATCGGAGAATTTCTCAGCGATATGCATAACGTAAATACCAATCTGACGAATTACCTCGTTACCGCCGATTCGGATAGTTTGCTCAATTATTACAGATATAAGGATATTTTCAATGAGAAGGCGCAGAGCATGTTTTATGAGCTGCACGGGGTATACAGCCAGAATGACCTGATTTACAAGGATATCGCATACATGGCCGAATCCTATTTTAATGAAACGGAAGCGGCGGTGAAGGCCAAAAGAATGGGCAGCGCAGATGAGTATATTGCGAGGTATGCCGAGGCCAACCAGATAACCGGATATATCCGGACCTATACGGACCGCCTGAATCTGAACATTTTAAACGTTAATACTACGCAATACCTTGGCATATCAGGGAATCTGAACAAACTGCGGACCACGAATCTGGTTCTCATTATATCCGTAATATTGCTGAATATGCTTGTGATTTCCTACCTGACCTACAATATGACAAAACCGATCATAAAGCTTGCGCATTCAGCGGAGGAAATGTCTAAGGGCAATTTCGGCACGGAGGATGTCGAAGTGTATTCACAGGACGAGCTTAGCATAATGGCCAACGCATTTAATGCGATGAAGCACAGCATAAGGAATTACATCAGCGAGCTGCACAATAAGGCCGACACCGAAGCACAGCTTTTTGAACAGCAGATCGAAAATTTAAAGATGCAGTCGCTGCTGGCAGACGCGGAAATGAAGGCACTGCAAATGCAGATCAATCCGCATTTTCTTTTCAATACACTGAATGCGGGTGTCCAGCTTGCAATGATCGAAGGCGCCGACAGGACGTCGAGCTTTCTTGACAATATTGCAAGGATATTCCGGTACAATGTTAAAAGTCTGGACAGAAAAGTCAAGATCAAGGACGAAATCGATACTGTAAGGGCATACGAGCACCTGTTTTTCGTACGGTTCGGAGACATGATAAAATTTGAATACAACATTGACCCAAGTCTTCTTGATATTGATATTCCGCCTTTGATCATTCAGCCTTTAGTGGAAAATGCCACGATCCATGGCATAGGGAACATGGAGAAAGGAGGCGTGATTCATATCCTGCTTGACAAAAGTGGTACGGCGGTTCGTATGAGCGTCCGGGACAACGGCGCCGGAATGAGTGAGGAAACAAGGCAAAAGATATTGAATTGCTGTAAATCTGAAAGCGAAATATCCGGGCATACGACAGGGATAGGAATATACAATGTGGTGCAGAGGCTGAAGCTGTTTTTCAGCTGTGAGGATGTGATAGAGGTGAAGAGCGCTCCGGGCAAAGGCACAAAGGTGGTTTTAACGATACCTTGCTGTGCCGGACAACTGACACAAGAGGGAGGTGATTCTTGTGTACAGCCTTATGGTATGTGATGATGAGCAGATAATGATTGAATCCGCACGGCATATTGTTGAAAACGAATTCAGCAACATAAGGATTATAGCGACTGCGAGATCGGGAAGAGAAGCGATAGAAAAAACGCTGACTATAAAACCGGATATTATTCTGACGGATATCAAAATGCCGGGTATTAACGGCCTTGATGCAATTAAAGAAATAAAGAAGGCCCATAACGACATAAAGATAGTTATCGTATCTGCCTACGAATATTTTGAATATGCGAAGCAGGCTGTTGAACTGGGAGTCAGCGAATATCTGATAAAACCTGTTAAAAAGGAAAGGTTGGTAGATACGATACAAAAGATAATGACCCAGCTTGATGATGAAAGGCGTAAATATTACTGGGAGCTTGAGGCAAAAGAGAGGATTGAAAAAATGCTCACCGCCGTAGAGCACAGCTTCATTTATTCATTGCTTTTTGCCCAGGCACGGAAAACCGATATCCTCAAGTACAAAAGGGAATTTTTTGATATAGGCAGCGAGACAGGCTTCATTTTCGTGCTGATGTTCAACAAAAGAGGTGAAAGCAGCAATTGCGAAACGCAATTGGGAGATAGCCTTGATAATCAAAAGATTTATACCATTATTAAAGATAATTTGAAATACAGGTGCAAGTGCATCGTAGGCCCGATAATGTTTGACACGGTCGTCGTTTATGTAGCCCAAAGCATTGAGGACCTGTATCAGCAGAGGGTACAGGCCATAACCTGTATAGAAGATATCATGCACCTAATGGAGAAAAAATATGATATCGAGTTCAGGGTTGGGATAGGCAGAATTCACAACGACCAGGATATACTGATATCCTATCAGGAAGCATTAAAGGCGCTCAATTGCAGTGAAGGCGGCATGATCGTACATATCGATGATATCGCGCCCAATATATACAACATAGGATTTGAGCTTGTAACCGAAGAGCATAAGCTTATCATCGGCATGGAAAACGGCGATGTGCAGAGATGTCTGAAGGTTTTGTCCGATATCTTTCGGAGATATCCCAATTTCTTTGAACAGGAGAATCTTCATTACAGAATTATAGAGATGATGGTAGCGGTCCACCAGGTCGCCATGGAAAACGGAATCAACGATAATGCCGAACCCGGTCAGTATATTAAACAGATATTATGCTGCCGGTCCAAGGAAGAGTTTGAGCGGATATGTACGGAGGAGATAAGGCATATCGCCGGTACCATCCGCACCAATAAGAAGTGCAATATCGGAAAAATCGTTGAAAAGGCCGATACAATAATAAGTAAAAGATTCAACCAGGATTTGACCCTGGATGACGTTTCCAAGGAGTTGTATATCAGCCCCCAGTATTTAAGCAGGCTGTATAAGAACGAAACGGGTGAAAATTTCATCGAAAGGTTAACGTCCGTCCGAATCGAAAATGCGAAAAAATTGATGAAGGAAAGTAAATATTCCATCAAGGAAATCTGTCACCTGTCAGGATACTGCGACCCCAACTATTTCAGCAAATTGTTCAAAAAGCGCGAGGGGATATCCCCGTCAGTCTATCAAAAGATGATTCTGGGAGGTTTGTTGCTGTGAAGAAGTTCTTTGTATTGTCATTGGCTGTGCTTTTACTGTTCACCGGTGGATGTAAATCGGACAAGACCTTCGAGCATGAAAATAATGTATTGAAGATAGGATTCATCTATGAAACGGTGACAGTGGAAAGATGGCAGAGGGACCGGGATATATTTGTGGCGAAGGCTGAAAACCTTGGCGCACAAGTCATTGTGAAGGATGCATACGAGGACAGCGATCGCCAGAGAAAGATCGGCATGGAGATGATAGCCCAGGGTGTCGATGTGCTCGTCATCGTTGCTTACGACAAAGACAGCCTTAAAGACTTTGTTAAATATGCACACAGCTATAACGTGAAGGTGATTGCATATGACCGCATGATAAGGGACGCCGGCGTTGATTTCTATATATCCTTTGATAACACGAGAGTAGGGTATATGATGAGTAAATCCGCGACGGAACAAGTACCGGAAGGAAATTATCTGATCCTAAACGGCACGCAAAGGGACAACAATTCCTTCATGCTCAACGATGGGTTTCATAGCGCTCTTCGGCCGTTTATTGACAAAGGCGATATAAAGGTTGTCGGAGAGACCTGGATAGACGCCTGGCGTGACGAAGGCTCCTATAACTATGTAAGTAAAATCCTCAACAGCGGCCAGCAGGTGAATGCAATCATTGCGGCCAATGACCAGCTGGCGGAAGGCGCCATAACAGCCTTGAGCGAAAACAGGCTTGCGGGCAAGGTGTTTGTTACAGGGCAGGACGCGGAGTTGGGCGCCTGTCAAAGAATCGTTGAAGGGACACAAAGCTTGACGGTTTACAAGCCGATTAAAATCCTGTCGGAAGGGGCGGCTGAGATTGCCGTTAAAATGGCCGCCGGCAAAGACATAGGCCCTTATGAAGTTATGTCGGACGGGACAAATAATGTCCGCTGCAAGATTTACCAGCCGATCCTTGCCCTTAAGGATAATATTGATCAGACGGTTATAAAGGATGGGTTTTTCACGGCCGAGCAGGTATATGCAAACATAAAGTAACATAAACAGCCAGACATTCTGGAAGCGGTGGAACAATGACTGCAGTGTGGATTGACCTCCTGGCGATTATAAAGACTGAAGAGATAAAAAACGATGACATCGGATTTTCTGAGGGAAAATAGCAAGAAGGATAGACTGTATGCCAATGCTCTGATAGGATAAGATAAAGACAGATTGGAGAAAGCACCATGGGAAATACCGATAAGTTTGATTTGAGTAAAGATTATGAAACAATCTTAATTCTTCGCGAAAGAACCAAGTTGAGGAACGCGATAACAGCTGCTGCCATAAATACGGCCTGATATCCGACTTTCAACCACAAAAGACCTCCGAAAATAGGAATGATCATTGACGTGATGTGCTGCAGGCTTACGCCGGTCGACAGCGTCGGGGTCACGTCGGCAAGATCGACGGCAATCTTCCGTACGTATGTCGACCGCGCCATTTCGACCGCAGACATGGAGTTGTCCATGACATAACAGCCGGCAATGATTACCACGGCGACGCTGGCGGAGAAAATTCTGTCCGAGAATGCATAGCCGAGACAGATGGCGAACAACAGAATAGCTTCCAATATCAGGACGAACCGCTCACCACGGCTGTCAATCAATTTGCCGATCAGTTTCCGCGTGCCTATACTGATAAGGGCAACCACCATACCCAAGATAGCAAACATCTGAGGCTTTACGTCGAACACCTTAATCAGTACCCAGGGCGCAAACGTCAGAAAAATTTGATTCCTTGCGCCACTGATAACAGCCAGTACATAATAGAGCGAATAACGTTTTCTAAAAACAAATTTTACTTTTCGGACTTCCGGTCCGCCCTTCTTCATCATCCCCACTGCAAAAGCAGCGAACACATAGAAAACGGTGCCGGTAATAAACGCGGTCTGATAAGTCATATGTATGAAATTAAAACCTAGAAAGATATAAACATAGGCAATGATACTTCCTGATAAGCTGAAGGCACTGACTGTTCCAAGCCTAGCTCCGAAAGATTCCTGATTGGACAGGGCCATGCCGATGGATGGCGTGACGGGCATGATCATGTGTGTACCAAGGCTGTACATCATCATCCAAATAATCATGAGCGCAAAGGTCGGCGACAGCGTACCGAGTCCAAGCATACCCAGCCCCGCTGCTGCCATGCCGAGCATCGCAATCCGTACATCACCGAAAAAACTTAATGCCGCCAGAATTAACATAATAAAGAAGCCTGGCGCTTCTCTAGGCACCTCAAGGAAACCCCTGATATCCTCGGATAGTTTGAATATATCGCTTAAGTAGTTGTTGAATATTGATGTATTGATACCTGCGCCAATTCCGGAGAATAGCCCTGCAAGCAAAAACAAATTAAAGTCCCGTTCGATATGGAAATTTGTGCGTAATCTCATTTATTTACCAGCTCTCATAGTAGTCATAACTTCCAGCAATTATAACATATGAAATTGATGCTTTCAATGAATTATATAAATTGCTTTCGAGTAACAAAGAAGTTCTTTTAAGGGAATACCAGTTCTGACGTTTCCTGTTCCTGTACCTGCTCCTTTGGGATTAAGGCATGGCATAGAAAATTTCCTTATGAACCAGGTCGTTATAACGTTTATTGAAAAGTATGGGAAAAGGATATACAATTGAAATGGTAATGTATCGTAATTAATAATAAAAGGTGGTTAAAGAAGGGGTCATATGTACAAAGTAATGATTATTGAAGATAATGACAGTATCCGCAGGGAACTGTCCGCATTTCTACAACAAAGCGGCTTTGAGACGATTACTCCTTCCGTGTTTACTCAAATAAACGAGGTTATTGTCAGCAGTAATCCGGACGTGATACTTCTTGACATTAATCTGATGGAGGAAGATGGGTTTCACTTGTGCCAAAAGATCCGGAAGTTTTCCGAATTACCTGTTATATTCGTAACCTGCAGGGAAAGCGAGGAGGATGAACTTAGAGGCATCTTGCTGGGAGGAGACGATTTTATACGTAAACCATACCATTTGCCGGTTCTTCTTGCACGTATCCGAAGAATCCTTGAACGTTATGAAAAAGCACATGTACTGCATGTAGAGGACGTATACCTGGATGTGCTGGCAATGAATTTACGGACAAAGAATAATACGATAGAATTATCGAAAAATGAATGTCGTATTTTATATTACCTGTTTATAAATAGAGGAAGGACTGTTACCAAGGATGAGTTGATAGAAGCTTTATGGGAAAATAAATTATATGTTGACAATAACATTTTAAATGTTAACATGTCAAGGCTTCGTAAGCGCTTATCCGAGATTGGACTGTCGGACTTTATCAGGACTGTTCCGCAGGAGGGATATAGCATATGACTTTGATCCGATATATACAGGATAAGATGATATTTATAACATTCAGTATGATTTTTGAATTTTTTATTGGGTTACTGTTCCTGCTTTATGGATGCGATATCTTAATGATTGGGTTTATCTGGATAAGCGGCTTTATCCTCTTTGGGATATATCTGGGCGTAGGGTATTTCCGGCTTCAGGAACGTACATATCACTGCAATAAGATGATGGAAACACTGGAAAAATCTTATATGATCAGTGACGTGGTTACAAAACCTGACAACGTTCAGGAAGAACTATATTATGCATTGCTGAAAACAGCCTGTAAATCAATGAATGAAGAGGTAGAACAATGTAAGCGAAGCCAGGCTGACTATAAAAGCTATATAGAAGAATGGATTCATGAGGTAAAGAATCCGGTATCTGCAATCAAGCTTTTGTGTTTTAATAATCCTGCAGCGGTAACGAAGGAAATCAGCAGGGAAATGGAAGCAATTGATTTTTTACTGGAGCAGGTGCTTTATTATGCACGGAGCGAATTGGTGGAAAAGGACTATTTCATACGAAGATTCAGTTTATCAGACGCAATTAATGCTGCACTGCTGCGAAACCGGACAATTCTGCAAAGCTTCGGCTTTACTATAGAGGATTTAGTTCCGGATGTATGTGTTGTCTATTCTGATGAAAAATGGGTAACCTTTATACTCAATCAGCTTATTTCCAATGCAGTCAAATATCATAAGGATTGTAATCCGGTATTAAAATTTGCAGCGGAAAAGACAGCTCATAACATCTCATTGATGGTTGAAGACAATGGAATCGGAATATCGAAGGCTGATTTACCACGCATTTTTGAGCGGGGCTTCACAGGGAGTGACCGGAAAAAATTGAATGCTACCGGTATGGGACTGTTTATCTGTAAAAATCTTTGCGATAAAATGGGACTGACAATTTCGGCTGAATCGGAAGTAAATTGCAGAACAAAAATAATGATATCATTTCCATGTGGACAGCTTACAGAATTGTAAGTAGACATTAAATCCTGAAGATGTTATTGTCTGGTAAATAATATTTGGCTAGGAGAATGTTACATATGGAAAAATTATTAAAGGTTGAGCATGTTGTGAAGTATTATGGCAGTAAAAGTGTTATTACCCAGGCGCTCAATGATGTGTCCTTTGAAGTAAGGGAAAACGAGTTTCTTGCTATCATGGGCGCCTCAGGGAGCGGTAAGTCTACTTTATTAAACTGCATTTCTACGATTGATACGGTTTCATCCGGTCATATCTATCTGTCAGGTACCGATATAACCGCATTACCCGGATCAAAAACCGCAGAATTCAGACAACGCAATCTTGGCTTTATATTTCAGGATTATAATCTGCTGGATACCCTGACGATAGGGGAAAACATTGCACTTGCACCAATCATCGGAAAAATGAAACGCGATCAGATTGCTTCAAATGTGGAGGAGGTGGCTGAAGTTCTGGAAATTCGTCATTTGCTTGATAAATTTCCGTATCAGGTCTCCGGTGGAGAAAGGCAGCGCTGTGCCTGTGCAAGAGCCCTGATATGCAAACCCGGACTGATACTTGCAGATGAACCCACCGGGGCGCTGGACTCGAAATCATCCCAGATTCTGTTAGATACTCTCTCGAAAATGAATAAAGAAAGAAATGCCACGATAATAATGGTTACCCATGATATTTTCTCTGCCAGCTATTGCAGCCGGATTTTATTCCTTCGCGATGGCAAGTTATTCGATGAGCTTCAGAGGGGAGAAAAGAGCCGGCGGCAATTCTTTGGAGAGATTCTGGATGTAGTTACGGTGCTGGGAGGTGATGTTAAGGATGTTGGCTGAATTATCCATCCGGAACATGAAACGGTCTCTTAGGGACTACAGCATCTATATCCTGACCTTAACGATTTCCTTTACGCTAATCTATGCCTTCAACTTAATCTGCTATTCCCCGGATCTTATGAAGCTTAGTGTGTCAATGGAAGATTTCCGGGAAGTAAATAAACTGATCGCTATTATAATTGTTTTGGTTATAGGATGGCTAATAAATTATATCATTCGTTATATGATAAAACAGCGGGGAAAAGAATTCAGCATCTATATGCTTCTTGGAATGAAAAGCAGATATATTTACCGTATGTTTTTTGTTGAAAATTTATTGCTATGCCTGGCTTCGTTAGTAATGGGCATTTTTTTCGGCACCATACTTTTTCAGGTTTTATCTGTTATCATCATGAAAGTGTTTGAGGTAGATTATCAACCGGTTTTCTACTTTTCACTGAAAGTCCTGGGACTTACTGCAGCTTATGCAGCTGGCATGATGCTTTTGTCACTGCTTTCCAACAGTCGTAAGCTGAGAAAAATGAGCATTTATGATCTGATGTGCTCCGAAAAGAAAAGTGAAGTACAGGAAATTTATAAAAAAAGCAGCGGAAATATAATCTCTTTTATTGCATTTTGCTTTATCGGAATTTTCGGATTGGTTTTTATGTATTATATAACGGTTGTTAAACCGGAATTAGCTACTTTTTCAAATCTGTTCATCAGTATCGTAAGCGTCATTGCCTGTATCTACGGATGTTATATCAGTATATCACCGGCGATGGTACGTCTTTTCCTCCGCGGAAGCCGCAAGTACAAAGGAAACCGTATGATTATATTCAGAGCACTGGCAGCCAAAATGAATACAATGAGATTCACTCTGGGGAATCTTGCAGTGCTGATAACCTTAACCTTTCTTGCAGTTCAAACAGGAATGCTGATGAAGGGCTTCCTGGATGAGCTATTTATATCGAGGGCACCTTTTGATGTCATGTGTACCAGTGCTAACGAGAAGGAAGACTTTAACAAAGTCATTGATTACCTGGAATATCATGAGGGGATACGTGAGAAATATCAATATAATATATACGATGTAGGCTTAGCTGATGTCGGTGGCTTTTTTAAGAGAGAAGTAACAGAATCAGACTGGGGCACCTATATGAAGTACAGTGATTATGCAAAGCTTCGAAAGATGCTGGGTTATAGCGAGCCGGTTGAATGCCGGGAAGGATACCTGCTGCATGGTGTAGGATATGTTAAGGAAGAGGTATCGAAGCTGGATAGCACGGATATGATCATAAACGGCAAGACCTATCCATTGCGTGCTATGTATACCGAAGGCTTTGGTCTTGAGGGAATGAATGGAGTTTATTTTGTTATTGTTATCCCGGATAAAATAGCCTCGGATCTGGGAGTTAACCATACTGTTATGGCAATATCGACAGTGGAGGAAACTACGGAAACTACCAGAAGCAACATCGAAAAGTTGTTGGAAATAGCCGTGGGGGAGAATATTCATGAAAGGTTGAGTGTAAAGGGGGGGCTAAAAGCAGATAACGCTACGGCTGTCCTTATCGTATCTTTTACCATGTTTTATATCGGATTGATTTTTGCTTGCGTGATGTCTGCAATCATGGCTATTCAACAGCTTGGAGATTTGGTTAAGCATCGCTGCCAATATAAGAGAATGTCACAGTTGGGTATGTCTGAGTATCGTATTGATTGTATGATTCTGCAACAGATGCTAATACATTTTGCGGTACCGCTGCTTATTTCGATTCCTATTTCCATATCCCTGTTCAACTCCATCGGGAATATCTTTAATTCCTATGTAAATAAACCGATGATGTTTCGCTATATGATAGGAGCTCTTATTGGGTTCGGAATGATATATTCTTTGTATTTTATGTTAACTTATCTGAGCTTTGTGAAAGAAATCAAAAGAGAGGTGGCTTAGGAGTACTGCAAATATTACTTCCCGTTTTTCTGAAAGTGTAGGTTGCAATGGACTGCATTTTCAGAAACTTATACGGGAAGTTATATTTGCACCAGTACTTAATTCCGGTTTACCAAAAGCAGTCCCTATATCGCCTATATGCAGGAAACCATCGCCCCGGATCGGATGGGGCGTGCTTTTTCCCTGATCGGAAGCCTCAGTTCAGCGACTATGCCTTTGGGATTGCTTATAGCAGGCCCAGTTGCTGAAAACAGGGGAGTATCGTTGTGGTTTTTTGTTTCCGGGATCATACTCCTGCTGCTTACGCTTTTTTCAATCATCTCAGTTTTACACCGGATACAATTACGCATGTTTTTTCTTGAAGAAAAATACCGACAGCACATAAGACAATATACAAATTACAATGACCGTCAAAGCGGCAAGCCCAATGCAAAGTTCAAAGTTGTCAACAACAAACATTGAAATGGCATTTTCGTTCTTGCGCGACCAAAAACCCAGAAGTAAAATCACACCTAACAGTACTAACATAATAACAAACCCGGCATTGACACCCAGGGAATAATTCGACGGCAAAATCAAGGCTACAAATAAGAGTGTTACCGCAAAGCTGGCAAAAGCAGCAAAGATATAGAATCCATATGCATACATCGAACCTTTACAGGCTTTCACAAACCTGCAAGCAGGGCAAGCCGCCCCAAACCCTGCAACTTCAGGCCAATCCCAACGAGCGTCACTCGCCGCGATGAACGAAACAGAATAAAGAGGGGTACTAAGATTACAAAAAAAAGTTCAAGTCAAGACCTGGCGAATTTTCATCAGAGGATTTTTTATATAATCAGAGGATACGTTTGATACTGTTACATGGGTACACATAGCCTGTTATGGCATCAACATCACCATCAACCTCAATGGTAAGTAATCCGGTATGTCCTTGAAGATACTAAGCTTCACCTCCAACTGAGCATTTGTACCTTTGGTCAATTCCGTCTTTGGCTAGATAAGTGGAAAAATATAAGAAAAAGTTGCTTCTGTCATATAAACAAGGGTAATTCTTTAAAAATTTTACCTGTGTTATATTGACGGAGGAAAAGATTACGCACATAATGTAGGTATAGGGAATGATTTATATGGCTGATATGTTACCGCCGATTGGAGAGGTAATAATGGGGAATACGGATAAGTTTGAAATGATAGCTGATATATATGACACTTCTGAAAGAATCCAAATTGCAAAGGTATCATCAAATACCATTCGTGAATATTTAGTTGATGCTAAAAGCAAGAATGCTATTGATTTTGGGTGTGGAACGGGTCTTGTAGGAATGGGCTTGTTAAACGATTTTAATTCTATACTTTTTCTGGATACATCGCAAAGCATGATTAATCAGATAAAGCAAAAAATCTCCGGTTCTAATATACAGAATGCATCTACATTATGCTTTGACTTTGAAAAAGATAGTCTTTCGGATTTACATGCAGACTGTATTTTTATGGCTCAGGTCTTGCTCCATATTAATGATGTTGAATTAGTTTTATCAAGATTATATAAGGTTCTAAATGAAAGCGGACATTTACTAATTGTAGATTTTGATAAAAATGAAAAAATAGTTTCGGATATGGTTCATAACGGATTTGATCAAATAGAGTTAACTGATATTATGACAAAAATAGGATACAGAGATATTCAATCTAAAACTTTTTATACCGGAAGTAAAATATTCATGGGGCATGATGCATCTTTGTTTATTCTTGATTCTCAGAAATAGAGTTAGAAATAAAATATGCGGGCTATGTTTTTCAAAACAATGAAAAGCATAGCCCTTTTTTATTACCATGAAAAGCACTGATAACCCAAATAAGGTTGGAGGATGCTACGATGTCAAATGAAACAATGTGCTTCTTCTTCCCTTTGAGGGTCATCAGCTGCGGGAAACAGTCTACATTCAGCAAAAATTATGCTCGGGAGTATTTTAACTCTCTGCCGCTATTGCTCCATTGCTAAATTGACTGTTATACAAATCCGCGTAAAAGGTATCCCCGGCCAGTAGCTCTTCATGGGTTCCCTTTTCAATAATCGTGCCGTTCTTCATGACCAGAATCATGTCGGCTGATTTTATGGTGGAGAGCCGGTGGGCAATCACGAAGCTCGTTTTTCCTTTCATGATCTGAGCCATTGCTTTTTGCACTTCCACTTCAGTTCTGGTGTCAACGCTGGAGGTCGCTTCATCGAGAATCATCAGAGCCGGATTGGCAAGCATCGCCCTGGCAATGGTCAATAATTGCATCTGCCCCTGGGATACACTGCCGTCCTCACTGGAGATGACGGTATCGTATCCTTTTTCCAAAGTACGGATAAAATGGTCGCACCTTGCCGCTTTTGCCGCCTGTACGATTTCTTCGCGGGTGGCATCCATTTTCCCATAGGCAATGTTCCCGGCAATGGTGCCCTGGAAGAGCCAGGTATCCTGAAGCACCATTCCAACCATCTTCCGAAGCTCGCTTTTGGGAAGATCCCTGATATCCGTGCTGTCTATGAGAATCCTGCCTCCATTTAGCTCATAGAACCGCATGAGCAGGTTGACCAGCGTTGTCTTCCCGGCCCCGGTAGGTCCGACAATCGCAACCATTTCATTCGGGCGTACTGAAAAGCTGATATCCTGCATTAATATTGCGTCGGGAGCATAGCCAAAGCGCACATGTTCAAAGCTGACCGCGCCTTGGGGGACAGTGATATGCTTTGGCGAAGCGGTATCCGGTATTTCCTCCTCTTCAGCAAGAAATTCGAAGACACGTTCCGCAGACGCCAATGCTGCTTGCAAAGAATTCAGGAAGTAAGAGGCTTGGGTAATGGGGTCGGAAATCTGATTGACATATTGTAAAAACGCTTGCACAGTACCAATCGTCATGCTGCCATTAGCAGCAAATATACCGCCCGCAATGGCAGTAACAACAAATCCAAGCTGGGTCAGAAAACGGATGGCCGGATAAATCGCGTACATGACGAACTGCGCTTTTTTATTGGCGGTGTACTGTCTCTGGCTGATCTCCCGGACGATATTTGTAACTGTTTCCTGCTGATTGAAGCTTTTGATAATGAGATTGCCTGTGTAGAACTCTTCAATAGTTCCATTCAGCTCTCCTAAAACGGCCTGGTTTTCAGCCGCGACTTCAAAGTTTTTCTCCGAAATCCATTTGGTGGCGAATACGCTTACGGACATGGCCGCTAAAATCAGCACCGTCAACAGAGGGCTTTGGGACAGCATGATGAGGATACTGATGGTAATGTTAAATACGGCACTGATAAATTGTAGCGAGCCTGTTTTCAGAACCTCTGCCACCCTGTCCAGGTCATTGGTTATTCTGCTTAACACGTCTCCTGTTTGATGGGAATCATAATAGCGCAAGGGCAGTTTGGTGATTTTTTCACTCATCTTTTTACGCAGGGATAGTACCAGTTTTTCTCCTACGCCGGCCATGATATATTCCTGTATAAAGGAAAAGAAGGAACTTACCAGGTAGGCGCCCAGAAACAGGAGCAGAGGCCCTTGCAGGATATCCGCCAGCATGGTAAATCCACCGCCAAACCCCTGCTCCTTGATTCCCTGAATCAATGCGTCGATAGCCCTACCTAAAATGAGTGGCGTTATAGCAAATAAGCCGATACTCACCAGAGTAGCAAATACAACCATAATCAGTGCCCATTTTTGCTGTATCAATAGGCTCAGCAGCTTTTTGACCGCCGCTTTTGAGTTTTTTGGGACATCTTCAATTTCAAAAGTGCTCATGGGCCGCTTTTTATTCTTATCTTTGTTGTCTTTCATGCTCTGTTCGCCTCCTTTTCCGTCAGCTGTGAGTCAGCAATTTCTTTGTATACGCTGCATGTTTTCAGCAGTTCCTGATGCCTGCCGATCCCCGCGATTCTGCCCGCATCCAGTACAATGATCTGGTCCGCATCCATGATGGTGCTGATCCGCTGGGCGATGATTACAACAGCAGCTTTCCGCATCTCCCGTTTTAATGCGACACGCAGGGCAGCATCCGTCTTGAAGTCCAGTGCGGAAAAACTGTCATCGAACACATAAACCGGTGCCTTTTTTACCAGTGCGCGTGCGATACACAGCCTTTGCTTCTGCCCTCCCGAAAAGTTGATGCCTGCCTGGGCCACCGGGCTGTCATAGCCTGCTTCCAGAGATCCAATAAAGGAATCCGCCTGGGCGATTCTTGCGGCATGCTGCAATTCCTCCATGGTGGCATCTTTTTTTCCCATTTGCAGGTTATCTGCAATCGTGCCACTAAATAGAAAAGCTTTTTGAGGCACATAGCTGATCCGCTCACGAAGCTCATGCTGTGTAATATCACGGATATCCTTTCCCTCCAGTAGGATCTCTCCCTTTTGAATGTCGTACAGTCGCAGCATCAATGCAGCAATGGTACTTTTACCTGAACCGGTTCCGCCGATGATGGCGGTGGTTTTGCCCTCCCAACAGGTAAAGCTGAGATCTTCCAGAACAGGCTCTTCAGCACCTTTGTAGGTAAAAGTAACATTTTGAAACGTGATTTTTTCCGGATTGCTCGTATCCAACTGTCCGTGTGTCTCTGTAGTATCCGCTATTTCCGGGTCGATATCCAATACCTCCTGTATTCGGTCCAGGCAGGCCGTCATTCTCGGTAAATAAACGAGCACCATGGCCGACATCATCAGGAACATCAGCGTCATAATGGTATATTCCGTTACGGCAGAAATGCTTCCTACCTGTATCGTATTCTGAAGCACGAGGCTGCCGCCAAACCAGACGACTGCCGCCATGGTCAGCCCCATAATAATCCATACCATCGGGCTAAAGGCGGCAAAGGTTCTGTTTAAACGGATAATATTATTGGCATACTCCGTAAAAGTATCGTCCGACCTTTTCCGTTCGTATTCCGTGTTGTCAAAAGCGCGGATAACCCGAATCCCCATGATGGATTCCCGAACAATCCTGTTGACGGTATCCATTCTCCTTTGTATGGTTTTCGATATCGGACTTGTTTTCTTAAACAGAAGGAATATCCCGATAAAAAAAAGGAACATGCCTGCCAGCGGGATATAAATCAGTTTTGGACTTATGGCAGCGGTCATGACAATCGCCGCAACCGCAACAAGCGGCGTGGGTAAAATCATCTGCGTCACCATAATCATGGTTTGCTGAATGACTGTGATATCTCCTGTGGCACGGGTGATCATAGACGCCGTGCTGAATTGATTAAACTCTTTGATAGAGAGCAGCTGCGTCTTATCAAATAACTTTTCCCTCATGTACCTTCCCGCCATAGCTGCGAGATCGGCGCACAGATAACTGCCCAAAAGAGAAACCAAGGCCGTGACGCCTGCCGCAGCCAGCATCTGCAATCCAATGCTTATTATGGCCGGTATATTTTTTTCTGCAATGCCCTTATCGATGATTTCCGCAACAAAATAAGGAACCAACAAGGTTCCGAATGCCTGCAGCAACGATGTGAAGATGATTAGGAACAGCATCTTCTTTTTACCCTTTAAAAATTGTAATAGATATTTCATTTAGTGGCCCCCCTTGAACGTGATGTTCCAACGCTTGATTGATAGAATGACAGCTTTTCCGGTGTTCACCCTGGTTATTAGCCAGTTACTAATCATCCAGAGGATCTCGGTTTTGTATAGCCGATGTGTGATTTGCCTGCTCAAGAGAATTAAAGGCTAGGGTCAACTGTTCAAGAAAGGCATTCTCACCACGAAGCATGGCCTTCCTTTCATCGGCTCCCATATTCAAAAAGGCTGTTTCTTCAATATGAATCATATCTGACAGAATACTGCCGGCATATTTCTGCCCGGACTCTGTCAGCGAAATGTGCTTATTGCGTTTGTCATAATTTGCAATCTCCTTCAAAATGTATCCCTTTTTTTCAAAGGAATACAAAATCGTATTGACTGTTTGTTTGGGATAAAAAAGCTTTTCACAAATAAAGCGCTGTGTGCATTGGTCTGGATACTCTTGAAGCATATAGAGCACAAAAAGTGAGATGGATGAAAGTCCATGCATTTTTGCCAGCTTTTCATAAATTGCGCCCATACCAAAATACACATCATAATAATCCTCGATGCTTTCTTTTATATCATTGATCATATAAAATCTCCTAACTGATTATTATTAGTCCGAAAACGGACTAATAATAATTTAGCATATTTTTTTTGTTTTGTCATGTGTGTATTTTTCATAAAATTAAAACGTAATAAAAATAATGAAAAGATTCAAAGACATGGGCTTTTGAATAGTACATCCTAGTATCTATTATGAAAATATTATATAAAAAAGCAGGCAATACGACAACCAAATTTAATAAAAATATGCCGAACGGCTAATACCGCAAAAATAAAATGTCGTTTATAATTCATGGCAAACAAACGAATCAGCTTGCTAATTCGCTTTGTTTGCCGTATTTAGTTGTTTTAACTTTTAATGTCTCGCAAGGGAGGGGTTAAAATCAGCAGGATTGTCCCGCTCATTTCTGTCTCACCTCTGCTTATATATCAGAACGCATTTCCAGCAGCGCCAACTTGTACGTTGGGGAAAGCCAATCCAATACTGTTTTCATTAAAAAATCTCCTTCCTTAATAATCTTAAAAGGCAATTATATTTGCGTTTTGATATTTCGTGGACTTGTCAGAAACCGTAAAGGCAATTATATGCGAGTTTATATAGGGGATATACAGACGATTTCAAGCTAATTTCTTGAAAATCTGGACAAAAAGCAAGCAGGATTGCCTTTTACTTTCGTAAAAAACAATCCTGTCTTTTTGGTCCCTCTGGCGGGATTCGAACCCGCACTCGTTTCCTAAGCATGAGCCAGGGGTAACGCGCTTCCCTACGCATTTCAGCAAACAGGAGTTTCACCTATTTCGGGTATAGTTCCCTTTCGGTGCTTCTTGACCCCTTGCTCTGCGACCCGGTTAAGACAATCATTTTTCGGCGCTCTTCCCTTCTAAAGCTACAGAGGGATAAATATAATTATGAATCAGGGGCACCTATACATATTAAGGGAGTTCCTGCCCTTGATGCATGGACAAGCAGCAGGCAGGCGTAGCCTGCTTCGAAGGTATTTACAGATAATCATAGAAGGTTAGGCAGTTACTCAGGTATGGAACTTATCTTTCCGCTTTGGACTATACCTTTGAAAAACTCGGTTTTTTGCTTCGCAAATAGTTCTGAATGAATTTTTTATGATCCTTCTGATTCAGTTCCAAAACCTACCAGACGAAAAGCCTCTTTTTCCTCAATTTTGGAATTACACATATCAAACCTCCAATGAATTTTTTTCTAAAGATATTTCTACTTTATCATAGCTATTATGACACAAGTCTGTCATAATTAAATTTGAGGTGAAACTTTTTTTTGAAAATCGAACGTCTTATTGCGATTATCATGCTTCTCTTGGAAAGCGAAGCAGTCCCTACCAGTGAACTGGCTGAAAAGTTGGAGGTAAGCAGGAGAACAATATTTAGGGATACCGATAAGTTAAGTACAGCAGGTATGCCTATTATGGTAACCAGGGGTCCGGCTGGGGGGATTGTGGAGCGGATTGGATGACAAAAGACACAGTTACGGTAACGATTAGAATTGATAAATCGCTGAAGATAAAGTGATTGAGCGATTTGGTGAAGGATATATTATTGCCTGTTTGCCTGCTGGAACGAGCATAAATCTTAATAAAAAGGGTTCTGATTGATCTTAGAGCTCAAGTGATAAAGTGACCCTTGAGGAGATAAAACAGATGACAAATCATTTTAATGGAACAGCAGAGAGTAAAAACATAGATGTAAAGAAACATAATTTATTATCAAGCAAAAGAATTAAAGTAATACTAATGATAGTTTACACAATTGCTATAATCTATTTTATGTTCTTTGGATTCGATAGGCCACAAATAAGTAACACTCTTCAAGAATATCGTTTTTCAATAGTTCCTACTGGAATACCTTTATGGTTTCCAAAAAATTTATCATTTGTTACTTTAGAATTGTGGATTTTTAGTTTAGGGAATCTATTAGCCTTTGTACCTTTTGGCGTACTAATACCTATGATATTCGGTACTAAATATTTTAAATTTATATGTATCTTTTTGATTTCTATATTATCATTAGAAATTTTTCAAATGATAACCTATCTTGGTAGCTTTGATGTAGAAGATATTATTATAAACGCGCTAGGAGCTACTATAGGTTTTTCCTCGTACAAACTAGGTAATAGATCCAAAATAGTATCAAAAAAAATAATAATTATTATATTTTTAATTTTGATTTTTTCTTTCCTGCTTATTGCTTTTGCAGAAATTTTTAATAAAATGTTCGCTGTCTAATTTTATGCAAAAGATATCCGCCAAGGCCTCATCAGCTTCAAGCAGCATCTGGAGTGACACTTAGAGGAAGGTGACATTTGTTTTATATGACGAATTAAAGATTATTTATATATGTTTAGGCAAAAGGAGATTAGTGTAATGGATAGTAAAATTAGAAGAGTATCTATAGAAGACTTAGATGCGGTAACAGAAGTGGAAGCAATATGTTTTCCAGAGGCAGAGGCTGCCACGAAGGCATCATTCGAACAACGAATTAAGACATTTCCAGAAAGTTTTTTTGTAGCAGAAATTGATGGAAAAATAATTGGGTTTATCAATGGGTGTATAATCAATGAAACGGCGATCTATGATGAACTATTTACTGATGCTGCTCTACACATTCCAAATGGAGATTACCAGACTATTTTTGGGCTTGATGTGATTTTGGATTATCGCAATCAAGGAATTGCGGCACAATTAATGAATCATTTGATAAACGTATCAAGATTAGCTGGTCGCAAAGGTGTTATTTTAACATGTAAAGAGAAGCTCATTCATTACTATTCAAAGTTTGGGTTTGGAAATAAGGGTGTTTCAAAATCTGAACACGGCGGTTCTAAATGGTATGATATGATTTTGGAGTTTTAACCAAATATATACATAATTTTAGCATAAAAAATTATCCGGATTATCGATGTAAGGCATGAAAAGCTACGTTTCTCAGATTGAATGGTACACAAAGATGATCCGCAAGAATCCTGAATGGGAGTTTGCCGGTGTATTTGCCGATAAAGGGAAAAGCGGGTTAGGGCTTAATGATAGAAGTGAATTCAATAAGATGATTAAAAAAGCGATGAAAGGTGAGATCGATTTAATTATAACAAAGTCAGTCAGCAGGTTTTCAAGAAATACCCTGGATAGTCTGAATAGTATAAGAAAATTAAAAGAAAGGAAGATTGCCGTGTATTTTGAAAAAGAGGATATCAACACACTGGATGAAAAGGCGGACTGTTGATAGAAATTATGTGCGGGTTAGCTCAAGAAGAAATTAGGAATATGAGTGAAAATATTAAATGGGGATATCAAAGACGATTCGAAAGTGGCAAAATCCTGACCAAGTATAAAAATTTTATGGGATATACCTGTGAAAATAATGAGTTAGTTATTGTTCCGGAGCAAGCAGCTATTGTAGAAAAATATTCGATTTGTACTTGAAAGGAAAAACGCTAAATCAGATTAAAGAGTACCTTGAGAGAAATAATATCAAAACCGTAACAGGAAAAGAAAGCTGGCATACGGATACTATTGATAAAATGTTGAGTAATGAAAAATATATGGGTGACAGTATGCTGCAAAAGACTTGCTCGGTGAATTTCCTCTCGAAGAAGAGATCAAAAAATGATGGAATAGTGAATAGATATTATGTCGCCAACAGCCCCCCGGCCATCATATCAAAAGAAAAGTTTGAAAAGGTGCAGGAAGAAAAAAGGAATAGGGCCAGATTGATTAAAAATGAGGATGGGACCATAACGGTTAACAGCACGAAATACAATGGGAAATATATTATTATAGCATGATTCATTGCTTGAATAAATTGGCTGTTTGCTATATAATTAAGTCTAGTTTGTGTGAATCTATTCACATAAACTAGACTTAATTATAGGATGTGAGTGTTTTGAAAAGATTAATTTTGGATGATTTACAGCAATGGAAGCAATCAAAATATAGGAAGCCTTTGATATTAAAAGGTGTCCGCCAGGTTGGAAAGACCTGGATATTAAATGAGTTTGGCAAACGATGCTATGATAATGTTGCATATTTTAACTTTGATGAGCAGGAAGAATTAGCATCTTTTTTTGAAACAACGAAAGATGTGAAAAGAATTTTACAAAACTTAATGATGGTGAATGGCGCACCCATTTTGCCGGAAAAAACTTTAGTTATATTTGATGAGGTGCAGGAGTGCAACAAGGCGCTCAATACACTGAAGTATTTCTGCGAGAAGGCACCGGAATATCATATAGCCTGTGCAGGCTCACTTTTAGGAATCGCACTGTCCAAACCTTCATCCTTTCCTGTTGGGAAAGTTGATTTTATGACGATCTATCCAATGAGCTTTACTGAATTTTTAATGGCCAACGGTGATGAAAATTTGGTGGAGTATATGAAAGGCATTGAAGTAATTGAACCAATCCCTGAAATATTTTTCAACCAATTGCATGAAAAGCTTAAAATGTATTTCATAACGGGAGGGATGCCGGAAGCTGTCCGCTCCTGGACAGAAGAAAGGGATATCGGACTGGTCCAAACGGCATCAAGAAATATTTTAAATGCCTATGAGCTTGATTTTTCCAAACATGCAGAAATAAAAGATATTGCGAAGCTAGGATTAATATGGAATTCCATTCCTTCACAGCTTGCAAGAGAAAACAAGAAATTCTTATACAGTGCGGTAAAAGAGGGTGCGAGAGCAAGGGAGTATGAGGATGCCCTGACATGGCTGTGTAATGCAGGGATGTCATATAAGATTTATAGAAGTACGAAGCCCGGACTTCCTCTGTCTGCTTATGATGACTTGACAGCTTTTAAATTGTATACCGTAGATACAGGACTGTTGCGCAGGCTCGCTCTTCTTGACCCTATTGCATTCAATGAAGGTATTCGTCTCTTTACAGAATTTAAAGGTGCATTGACCGAAAACTTTATATTGCAAGGTCTGGTAGATAAGTATGAAGCAATACCCAGATACTGGACATCAGGCGGGCAGGCGGAAGTTGATTTTATTATTCAACGAGGGAATGATATCATTCCAATTGAAGTAAAAGCCGATCAAAATATTAATGGCAGAAGTCTCACGTTATATGGACAAAAATATGAAGCTGAGACCAAAATACGTCTAAGATTTTCACTAAGGAATCTGAAGCAGGACGGAAACCTACTAAACATCCCGCTTTTTATGATTGACCATATAGATAAACTTATAGAGTTGGGACTAAACTCATGGGTGCTTTTGGAAATTAATTAGTAACAAGTTGACACCTTGTAGTTACAGAAAGAGAAGAAAAAGATAGTCATTATATAAATGCATCATAGAAAGATACAATTGTGTAAAAGTTATCCGGATTATCGATGCAAGGCATGTGGAGACAGCAGTATTGATGTCGAGGGTAGAAAAATAGATAAATTGAAATCGCTGGAAGATAAAGGGTTCCAAGCGTTGGGATAGCCGCTGTTGTATAAGCGGAGGTTGGGATGCTTGGAACCCTTACTTTTTATTGTCCGAGAGATCATATCCACGGTCCGAACTCCTTTATTCTTCTCAATTTCCTTAACGACAGCTTCTGCCCTATCCTTATAGGAATTGTATGTGAGAATGACGCTAATTCCGCGCTTGCCAAGCTCAAGCGCGGTTGCTTTTCCAATGCCATTACTTCCACCTGTTACGATTGCAATTTTCATAAGATCCTCCTTTTTTTGTGTTCGATCTTGATTCAATTTTAATCGTTTCTGCTGAAATAATCTAGATTCAATAATGCCTTTTAATTGCCTAAAACTACCGATGATTCTTTCGAAAACACCTGGATTATCCCATGCGTTTATCATAAAAAGAGCCTAAAAATGCCGAAGGGTTTCAGAATTGTGTTGAGGAATAGGAAGTCATGTGATAGAATATGTGTATGAATAAAGTTTTAGATGAAATTATTGATCTAATGAAAAGAGCAGGCACTCGACCAATTGAAACCGGAGTACCGGGGCTGAGCATGATTAAGGGAGACATTCCCACACATCAACTCGCAGCGCTCTACGAGCCTAAGATTGGTTTTACGGTTCAAGGAACAAAGATTCTTTCAATTGGGGAGCGTAGCACTACCCTGGAAGGGCCTTCATATTACGTATTACCGGTACATGTGCCCGCAACGGCGAGTGTACATCCAGACCATAATGGCCGTCCTTACATGTCCCTTGGTCTTGAGTTGAATCAGAATGTTCTTCAGAGTTTATTAAGAGATCTTCCTGAAGATCTAATACCAACTTCTTCTGAACATTTCGCAGCTTGTGAAATAGACATTGAATTTATGGAGGCATGGCTGCGCTTATTGCGATTAACGAAAACATCAAGAGATATTCCAGCTCTTGCACCAGCTTATGAACGGGAAATCCTTTATCGCGTTCTGATGGGACCACAAGGATGGTATCTGAGGCAACTTGGCCTGCGAGAAAGTAATTTCTCTAAGATTTCTCAGACTGTAAAATGGCTTCACGATAATTATACGAGGCCAATAGACATCGGTGAGATGGCATCAAAATTAAGTATGGCTATAAATACCTTTCACCGTCAGTTTAAACGGGCAACGGGTTTAAGTCCGATTCAATTTCAAAAGCAATTAAGGCTTTTGGAGGCTAGAAACCTCATTGCATTTGAGGGCTATGCAGTAGCCAGTGCCGCATATCAAGTTGGCTATCAGAGTTCCTCACAGTTTAATCGAGAGTACTCCCGCTTCTTCGGTTCATCTCCAGCTCGGGACACTGAGAAACTAAGACGAATCGAAAACGCGAGGGATTAGCTAGTCGCTTGTTCAGTATGTAAATCCCAATGGTAGTACTGTGGAATATATTAAGAAATTGATAGATTATTGGAAAGAGTTAGCACCGCATAGTGATTCATGGCATGCTCATTGATATGGAGAGTTGTTCTGAGTATTTATTTAGTGTAAATTGTAATTTTCTACTTCACCACATTTATATAATACACAGGAGGTTAATTGAATGAGTAAAAATCCATATGACCAGTTTCCACATATCACAACGGACGAGATTACATTGAGGAAAATTGTTCCTTCAGATATTGACGGCCTTTTTGAAATATACAGCAATGAAAAGCTTTTTGTATATTCTCCTTTCATGCTCAAAAAGAATAAGGATACCGTTGCGAATATGATTGGGCACTTTGAACGGGATTTTAACAAGAAAAAATGGATTCTCCTTGGAATTACGCTAAATGACAACCCCAATTTTATTGTCGGTGTAGCGGAAATGTTTGACTATGATAATGAGGTGAATATGATAACCATAGGCTATAGGCTGAACGATCACTTCTGGGGTAAAGGAATCGCTACAAAAACAGTGAAAGCAATGACAGATTACCTCTTTAACGATATTGGCCTAAACCGAATCCAGGCGTTTGTCATGCCTGAAAATACCAAGTCTTTAAATGTTTTAAGAAGAAATAATTTTGTAGAAGAAGGTGTTATCAGGCAAGGGTATGTTTGGAAAGGTAAAGGTGTTGTAGACCTGACACTGTTTTCAATGTTAAGGTCTGAATACACAGTATGTCTATAAATGCGAAAATGAAGACCTTTTTCATATTAGAACGATTTTCGGCTGCTGCAAGGGTGACCAATTCCTCGTCCGACAGCAAATCATCAATTAAAACAGAAAAAAGCTTCGAGATGCTTTTCAACGACTCGATATTGGGGTAGCCTCTGCCGCTCTCCCATTTGGAAACAGCCGTTCTGGAAACAAACAGCTGCTCCGCAGGCTGTTCCTGCGTCAAATTATTCTGCTTTCTCAACTGCTGCAATTTATCACTGAATTCCAAGTAGAAACCGCCTTCCTTTAATCATCGAATAAAAATAACCTGTCTGTTTGGAGCATGTGGGGCAAAAGAGCAAATAGGCTCCCTGCTGCACGGAGTTGGACTGCTCCTGCAAATTATTGTTTGTCCTCGTGTTAAACAAATAGCCAACTTGTTTATCGTATTATATCATACGATGTAGCACGCTTCCACTGTCCTTATTGAGTATTGACTGGAGTACCTTGGAAATCTATAACTCGCTGTTTTCCCAATACATTTGCTTTTGCTAAACTTGTATCATATGTAAATTTTAAAGTCCTGATTTGTAAGCTTTTTGTATGGCTGCCTGATGAGCGCTATCTACTTTATTTGTGTCATGCGTTTTGCTTTTGTAAAAGTGAATATCAAATTGCCCATCCATGCCGTTACCTTTTACCGCATCCAGATTTTGTCCATACCCATAACCTCCGCTTCGCCCGCTTACATTGGCAATAGCAGGCTTGTCATCCCTTCCGGCATGGGGCATAGCGGTTAAGGAGCCTGCAATCCTGTAACCATCTATTTCTACAATGACAGGCCGCCTTGTCCAGTTCCAGGAGCCGCCAGCTGCCTTTTTCAAGGTAGCAGTATCTTCGACTGTCAGTGTCTCTACATCCGCATGATTGGTTCCGAAGGTGCGCTTAATCTGCATTTTAAGGCCAGTACCCACATCAGTGACAGTTGCCACATCCCCGATTTTGTAAATGCCATCCACTTTTCCGAACCACGGGAGAAGCTCAATCTCAGTGCTTTTGGCTGTTTGTTCTCTCGAAACGCTTCCTCTTGAAGCCGTTGTTGCAGTGGTACGGCCAAACAAGCTGCTGATTTTACCGATGGTCTGGTTACCTGCGATACCATCAGGCTTTAAGCCGTAACGCTTTTGAAATTTGATCACAGCGTTTTGGGTGATGTCCCCGAAATAGCCGGTAGGATTGGCGCTAAAAAAGCCAAGATCTTTCAGGTCTTGTTGGAGTTCCGATACATCGGAGTTGCACATACCTTGCTTTAAAACTGCACCTTCAGAGTAGGCAAAGGTAGCCTGAACGGAGATAAGAGTGAGAAACAGGGCTGTTGCTATCCCTGCAAAAAATTTCTTTGTTCTATGCATGAGCTGACCCCCTCTTTTGATAGCTTACGAGGTTAGTTGACGGGTTAGGTAAAAGAGTATACCCTGCCGTTTTAAGGCTTCACCCCTGGGTAATTCGTCCCCCGTTCTTCCGAAAATGGAAGATTTAGCTTCCTGGGTAGTTTACCATAATGCTGGAAAATCGTAAACCTGTAAAATATGGAATTGAACAGGCATGAATACGGTGAAGTATTTCCTGAACAATGGGTGGTAAGCTTGATAGCCGTTATCACGGAAAGAGGGGATAGGGCAAAGGGAGCCACACTTGGTTTTATCGGCGGGCTTATGCTTGCTACGGTTTGTTATGATTTGCTGCCGGAATCCTTTGAAATTGGGAATATGTATATTGGATTTGCTGGTGCAGTTATAGGCTTAATTTTAGGTACCTATCTTAATGGCAAGGTAAAACTGCACTGCTCTGTTATTAGATTAATTCCACATTATTCCATTATCGATCCGTAAAAAACAATAGATGTCTTCTTTTTTAATAGCTCTGAAACCTATCTTATTTCTCTGAAATATGATGGAGTCCTTGGTCGAACATATGCTTAATATGCTCATCATCCAGCGAATAGTAGACAACCTTGCCGTCTTTCCTGAACTTAACAAGCCTTGCCTGCTTTAAAACTCTAAGCTGGTGGGAGATGGCAGACTGCGTCATGTTAAGAAGAACTGCTATGTCGCATACACACATTTCAGATGCAAATAATGCGTAAAGAATCTTTATTCTGGTAGTATCACCAAAGGCTTTAAAAAGCTCTGCCAAATCGTAAAGGGTCTCTTCATGCGGAATATTTTCTCTAACCTTGTCCACTATATCATCGTGGATTGCAGTACAATCACATTTTACAATTTCCTGGTTATTATTATCCATTGTATCCTCCTCCCAGTGTGTTGATGTACAAAAAAATATTATATGTTTTAGCTTAGTAAATGTCAATATATATATGAATTTGAGTTTCCCCATTTTTTAAAGTGGGAAGCAAAAAGTAAAATTAACAAAGCAAAAAAACGAAGTTTTATCCACAGAACGCCCATGATTTTATGCAATTAATGAACAGATTTAAAAAGTTATTCAGAGATACATGCAAAAGTAGTGCAAAAGCCCTCCTTGTATGGTATTTTAAGTTTGCAGACACAAAACACAAAGCAAAGGAGAGCTTTAGCATGATTAATTATAACAAGTTGTCATATCAGTTGAAAAGAGAAATTAGAAAATTTTCAAAAAAAATAACAAAGGGATTGTCCAGACCCAAGTACAAATTGGTATTCCAGATGCTTTATGGCATGCTTGAATCACAGTCCACGCATCTTAGCAATATATCAAGAGCTCTGAAGGAAGAAATAACTCTTAAAAAAACAATTGATAGGCTGTCCCGTGGACTCGGCAGATTCAATGAAAACGACATCATTATGGAAAACTATATGGATATTGTCAAAAGGAATACGAAGGAGATGTCTGTGTTGATCGTCGATAACTCCGACATTTCAAAGCCCTATAGTGAAATGCTGGATTCCTTATGCGAAGTTCGTGATGGAAGTACTGGAGAAATAACGACAGGATATCACTTGCTGGAGATTACGGCACTTACGAAAGATTATAAAATGCCTATGCCTGTATATACAAGAGTCTATTCCAGCACGGAACGGGATTATGTCAGTGAGGACGAGGAAGTACTGACAGGGCTTAAATGTATCTCCAAACATTTTGGCAGGTCAGGGATAAGGACACTGGATAGAGGGTATGACTCCTGTGCCTACTACAAGTATTTTTTAAAGCAAAAGGAAAATTTCATTATTAGGGCAAAGAAAAACAGGGATGTCAGGTATAAAGGAGAAACCATAAACATACTTGAACTTGCAAACAGGTACAAGGGTAGATACAAAATAACCTTTAAAGATAAAAAGGGTAGGAAAATCGACTGCAAGATGAGCTTAATTCCGATCAACCTCCCCATTGCTCCCCTAAAGGAGCTTACTTTGGTAGCCGTTTACGGGTTTGGAGAAATTCCCATGATGCTGATCAGCAGCTTAAAGTCCTCCGATGACCGGTTAGCCAAAGCGGTAACAAAAGTCTATCTTATGAGATGGCGTATTGAAGAATATTACCGTTTCAAGAAGCAGCAGTTTGGGTTTGAAGATTTCAGGGTTCAGAGTCTTACGTCTATACGCGCGCTCAATTCAATGCTTACAATACTCATTGGTTTGATAGGCACATTTTCAGAAAAGCAGGACGCAAGTATCTTCATAATGGAAATAATCGAGTGCTCAAAAAGAATATATGGCAAATCTAAATTTATATACTATGCATTAGGGGATGGCATTTTCAATATCTTACAAAAAACCAGAGAAGGCATTGCTGCTTTCTTGTATTCTGTGAAACATCCACCATCACAACAATTAAATATATTCAAAACCTTTGGTATCAACGAGTGTAATTTATATGCTTATTAAAAATGGGGAAACTCAAAATATATGAAAGAATGTTCAAGTATAATTCAGCTTTTGAACGATATATTGTCTAAACTGCTTTTCAAGCAGGAAGTTTGCCATAATGCTCGTCATAAAAACCGAAATCAATGCAACGAACAGAAAAGTTAAGGTTAGTTTTACTCTGAGGCTTAAATTCATTTTATACACCGCCGAAATTTGGTTTGCCTTTCAGGTCTATATATGGCAACAAAACATGAAGTTTGTATAAAGCCCTTTATCTCAAAAAATATCTGGGGGTTTTTAACTTATAGTCAATATACTCCTCTTTAAAGATAAGGGTTAAATGCCTTTCTTCCTGTAAAATGAGAAGGTGGAAGGCCAGGATGTTTGCCAACATAATAAGCAAAGTCAGAAAACAGGTATAGGTTATAAATAAACCGATAAACATTAGATCAAAGCCGACAAAGGCCGGATTTCTGCTGAATCTGTAAATACCATAAGTAATCAGTGACGTTTTGGTCTGCTTGTCGATGCCTACCCTCCAGGAAGTTTTCATGTGAACCATGGCAATAATAAATACCAATAGGCCAAGGGTCGTAATAAAGAGTCCGGCATACTCGGTGTAAGCATTGTGGTGCCATAGAGCATCAAACTTTTCCAGTGCTTTTTCAAAGAAGATTTCCAGGACCCATACGAAAAGCCATGCGAAGGTTGCCAACCTGACAAAACCTTCGGCAGCCCGTATCTTCGCATCTTTATTCGCTCTACCCAACACATCGGCATGGATGTTGTTTCTTCTGGAAAGGATGAATAGCTTCACCAAATAGGAAAAGCCAAAGGTTAAAAGCAGAAGCAGAGACAGTATGTTTTTTAGCTGCATATGGATACCCCCTGTCATATATTCAGAAAGAGCAGCCTTTTGGGCTGCCCTTTGTCAAAGTTTTTCAACCTTCATAACCCGCATGGCATTGAGTATCGCAAGGACGGCAACACCTACGTCGGCAAACACCGCTTCCCACATGGTGGCAATACCGCCTGCACCAAGGAGAAGCACAACACCCTTCACTGCCAGAGCGAAGAAAATGTTCTGCCAGACGATAATCCGGGTTCTTTTGGCAATTTTTATGGCACTAACCAGCTTGGTAGGTTCATCTGTCATTAAAACGACATCGGCAGCTTCAATAGCCGCATCCGAGCCAAGTCCTCCCATGGCAACGCCGATGTCTGCTCTTGCAAGGACAGGGGCATCATTGATGCCGTCACCCACAAATACCAGTTTCCCTTTAGGAGCTTTCTTCTTGTCCAGTTCCTCCAGCTTTTCTACCTTTTGGTGAGGAAGAAGCTCGGAATGGACTTCATCCAAGCCAAGGTATTGACCGACCGCTGTACCTACCGACTTGCTGTCACCGGTAAGCATGACCAGCTTTTTAATTCCAATCGCCTTCAATGCTTTCATTGCCTTCGGTGCATCTTCCTTGACCTCGTCGGAGATGATAATAAGCCCTGCATATTTTCCGTCAATCGCAACATGAACCACCGTTCCTGTAGTATTTACTTCATCATAGTCTATATCTTCCTTCTTCATCAGCTTGGAATTTCCTGCAAGGATCACATGATCCCGTGCTTTAACCTTAATTCCGTGACCTGAAATCTCCTCATAGTTTTCGATTTCATTTTTATTGACTTCTTTACCATATTCTTTGAGGATGGATAGGGCTATTGGGTGATTGGAATAGCTTTCCGCATAGGCGGCAGCTTCCAATAACGTTATATCTGGTGTAGCGTCGTAGTCCATAACTTTTGTTACCTTAAATACGCCCTTTGTAAGGGTACCGGTTTTGTCAAAAACAACGGTATCAACTGAGTTTAAAGCCTCAAGATAGTTGCTTCCTTTAACCAGGATGCCATTTTTGGAGGCTCCGCCAATTCCGCCAAAGAAACCGAGGGGGATAGAAATAACCAATGCACAGGGGCAGGAGATAACCAGAAATACCAGGGCTCTGTAAATCCAATCGGAAAAGGTAGCTCCAGGGATTACCAGCGGCGGAATTACTGCTAGCGCCAGTGCTGCGAATACGACAACAGGTGTATAGTACCTTGCGAACTTGGTAATGAAGTTTTCAGTAGGAGCCTTCTTACTGCTTGCGTTCTGGACCAGGTCAAGAATTTTGGCGACTGTGGATTCACCAAATTCTTTTGTAACTTCTACGGTCAACAAACCATTCTTATTGATGAAGCCGGACAGCACATCATTACCTTCCTCCACCTCGCGGGGAACCGATTCCCCGGTTAAAGCAGAGGTGTCCATCATGGACTTGCCATCCAGGACTTTGCCATCCAATGGAACCCTTTCGCCGGGTTTTACGATGATAATATCTCCGATTTTTACTTCTTCAGGGGATACGGTCTTTTCTTCATCACCGATTTTCAGATTGGCATAGTCCGGCCGGATATCCATCAACGCCTTTATGGATCTTCTGGAACGGTTTACAGCGATATCCTGAAAGAGTTCTCCTACCTGGTAGAAGAGCATAACCGCCACACCTTCCGGGAATTCCTGAATAGCAAAGGCTCCAATGGTGGCAACGCTCATTAAAAAGTTTTCATCAAATACCTGACCTCTTACGATATTCTTTGCAGCTTTTAAAACAACCTCTCCGCCTACCAGTATATAGCTTATGAGAAATATCGAAAGCTCTGCCCAGAAGGGAAAGCTGAATATCACTCCCACTCCGAAAAGAAGCGCACCTATCCCAAGCCGGATGATTTCCTTCTTATTGATTCCTTCTTCCTCTTCTTTTTCGCTGCTTTTATCATCTTCCACCACTTTTATGCCTGATTCTATACGCTTGGCAATTTTCGAGGCTTCTTCGAAGATCCTCTTCTCTTCATGCTTACTGCTAAACTCAATGGTCAGTTTCTTAGAAACAAAATCAACGGCAGCGGATTTGACACCGGCAATATTTCCAACTTCCTTTTCAATTTTAGCAGCACAGTTGGAGCAGTCCAGTCCGTTTAGTATCAAAGTCTTTTTTTCACCTTGTGCGATAATCTTTTCTTTCACTGTAACATCCGGTTCAAGCTTTTTTATAATATCCGTGGCATCCCGGATGATTTCATCGACTTTGGCGGTCAATTCAGTTTCAATCGTTAAGGTCTTTGTCATGAAATTTACAGTGGCGGTGTTTACCGAATCCAAATTATTGACCTTTTGTTCAATCTTTGCTGCGCAGTTTGCACAGTCCAATCCTTCAAGCAACAATTCCTTCTTAATTTTTGCAGCCATTTAAACCCCTTCTTTCTTATTCTCTGAAATATGCAGTAAACCCTGGTCAAATATATGCTTAATATGCTCATCCTCCTGCGAATAGTAGACAACCTTGCCTTCCTTTCTAAACTTAACAAGCCTTGCCTGCTTTAAAACTCTCATTTTTCTTCCCCTTCTATCTATTTGGGTGAATATATGAGCAAGTGTTCATATATATTATATTTCCTTTCAGTTCGGTTGTCAATATAAATATGAAGGAATGTTCAAGTATGCTTTCAATCAAAGAAAAACCACGGTGAATTTAAGTAAAGTATTAAAAAAATTAAAGGTGTTTTTTCAAAAGATAGTGGCATTGTCAAAAATATCACCCAATGTTAGCCCCACATCCGGCATTTACTTGGAACTATTTAATTTACGCTTTTCTAAGGTTTTAATTCTTCATTTGTTCTCTTTTCTTTGTTTTCGTTTCAATGCAGGTAAATACAAACAATACGTTAAATTCACGGATTTGTTACCGTCAATGGCTGTATAAAGAAATTACCATTGTATGTAACTAGTCTAAAGTTTGCGGAGTTGTCTATTAAAGCTGGCGTTTTTTATCCTACAAGCAATATGCTTTTCTAACGGAATATCAGCAGCGTTTTTGGCATGCTTTAATTTTTTATGGGCATGAAATGTAATTATGCTGCTGTAAATAGAGGGGAGGTTAGGTATGAACGAAGATAAGAAAACTAGTGATAAGGATGGACAAGAAGACCGAACACCCGTGCCAGATGAGAAGAACAAGGGGAATTTGGAGCAATCTGCTGAGAATTTTAACTCAAATGAAAAAGAATGTTCACCGGTTGAAGTGGAAAGTATAGCGAAAAAAACGGATACTTCAGTGGCACAGGATTTGTTTGATTATAGACCATGGAGGTGGTATTTCAACCTTGTATGCCCACAGCAGTAAGGTTCTGGTCAGTAAAGGAGATAAAGTGGAGGCAGGGGATACAATTGCAAAAGTCGGTAGTACCGGTCTTTCTACCGGACCCCATCTTCATTTTGAAGTGAGGAAGGATGGAAAACTGACAAATCCTCTGGACTATGTAAGTCCATAAAGCTAAAATTTAAAAGTATATTGTAAAAGGCGATCATACCTACGTATACCAAGATGCTCATCTGCGGCGGCCTGGGAGACCGGTGGGAAGCTATTCAGGTCAAAGAGCTTATGGACCCCTTTGTTTTTTTGATTTCCACAGATCCATTTGCTGCTGAAAAACAGCTTTTAAATCATCAATGCCAGCCCCTTTCAATTCTTTCAGAAAGATAGGAAGCCAGGTGGCGGGATCAATGGTTCCGGTCATCAATGCCGGATAGAATTTCCTTGTCACCTTGGAAACAGAGTCTAGTTTTGAACTGATTGAAGGATTGGAAACATCCGGAGTGAAATTCAGGGCTTCCGATTTTATGGCAGAATTATTAAACTGTTTGAATTCCTCCCATTTGTTTTGAGGATCACCCTTCAGTGTTTTTAAGATAAACCAGTTTCCCTGGGTATATGTGACACCGGCATAACCGCTGTCTTCTCTTACGGACACCTGTCCGTTTTCCGTCAAATCATAATGTATGCCTTCAATACCGTAGTTAAGCAAATTTCTGACTTCAGGATTTGTGTTCAGGTAGTTTAAAAATCTTATACAGGCCTCAGGATTTTTAGTGTGGGAGCTGACCGCCATTATTCCTCCCCGGGCTGATTCTGTAGTTACAGTAGTAGAAGAAACCTGCTGTGCAACCACTTCATAACCCGTATCTTTTGACCATGAAGCAGTTGCATAGGGTCCTGCTCCTCTGGCCCTCCAGAAGACATGCTGGCCTTTTATAAGTCCTGGGTTTGATCTTACCGCAGCATCCTCGTTAATATAGCCTGCTTTATAATATTTGCGCAGTGTATCCAGGGTTTTTCTTGTTAAATCCGTTTCAAAAATATTGACAATTTTAAGGCTTTTGTCTGTAGATCGGACCATAAGGGGAATATCTTTGTTGAGGATATACTCATAATCTTCCAATACAAAAAAATTGTGTGAAGACTGGTCCAGCTCCATGACGGTATATTCGGGTTCGTTCTGTTGCATGAGCCTGAAAAGGGTTTCTAAAGATTCAAGGGTGGTATATCCGGAAATATCAATATCGTATTTATCAACAAGGTCTTTCTTGTAAATCCACCATTCGGGTACGGCCACTTCTTTATTGGTAGGAACACCATAAATTTTATCATTGATTCTAACGCCTTCCCAGAGAAGGGGATTGATGACGGAGTACATTTCCTTTCCCAGCGTATCAAGGTAGGGGTTAAGTGCCATAAATGCACCTTTTCTGGCGTTTGCGGAATAATCCGCCTGATCGCCTTCACTTGAAAAAGCAATGTCGAAATCAGCTCCGGAATTGATCATGTTTGACAGAAACCGGCCATAGTCGCTCCAGTTGATTTTATTATACTCTATTTTAATATTGATATTTTTTTCAAGCAATTTGTTCAATTCATTGTTTACTATTTTCAGATCCGCGTCCGGAGTTCCGATCGTGAAATATTTTAATGTCACGGGTGATGAGACGGACTTTTTACCGGTATTAATAGCAGAGTCCGGAGGGAGGTTGTTACTGCATCCGGATACAGACAGCATAAAAAGCAAGGCAATACAAATTATAAATGTTTCTTTTAGTTTCATTTGAATACCTCCCTTTCCGGTGAATAATATTTAATATATATATAATAGCATGAAATATACCGGAGAGAGAGAATAACCCAAAAATACCCGCTTGAATATGATGTTATTATACTATAATATAACAAATATATACTGTTTAATATAACGTATTAGAAATAAGATATATGATATGAGACAAATTAAGCGAAAGGCGAAATGCACATGCTGGAGTTTTTAAAGAAGCGGGTATACCGTAAGCCTTTTATTGTGTATACTTTGTCGCTGCTTTTGGTTTGTACTGTTGTTGGTATTGTACTTTTCCAGCTTATATTAAACAGTCATGTGGAGCGAATCAAGCAGGAAACGCTGCAAGAATTTGAAAATGCACAGGATAGCATATTACTCAATATTCAGAAAATAGACGGGTATTTCCTCAGCCTTTACTCTGATCAAAACCGAATGGTATTGCAGGATTTTCTGCGTTTTTTTGGAAATAATGCCGAGACCTATATGAAAAGAAGAATGGAGGAAGTGAGTGCGGAGGATACGGGCAGCAGTTTTATTCAGGACATTAAAAGCTTTGTGAGTTCCAATCAGTACTCTATTTCCCAGATATTATTTCTGACTTCTAAAAATTCAAATTTTATTTCTTATGAAAGCAATGGAAATTCACAGGTAAAATTCCGCATTCCCAATGAAACGGCAATGAAAAACGATATAGCACAGGGCTACAGCTATATAAAAAAGATCTCCCAGCCAGGTGATATGACTGTTACATTGGGAGAGGTAAGTTTTCTCATCAGGGCGGAATCAATTTTTGGCAATCTGAACCGAAATCCCATTGTCCATGTTGCAGTAATGAGCAAGGATGGGGAACTTTTTTCTGATACGGATGTTGAACTGCAGCAAAAATTCAGGTATATCTATAACAGTGTAAAAACCGGCGGAAAACTGGATTCCGGGTTTTTACGGAAAATATATTATAGTGTTTATACCTCCGAGCAGTATGGTTTTAAAATGGTCTCACTGGTCAAAGACAGTGACATTGTGATTCAAAACGGTTCGGTATTTTTGTTTGTTTTATCTGGAATTTTATTTATTTTTGTTTCCATAACGCTGCTGATTGCCATGCGTATGTCTTATGACGCAAGATATCTCAATCTAATTACACGGGCTATAGATAAGGCGAAATCAGGTAAATTTGTTAAAATCGATACAAAAAGACGAAAGGATGAATTCGGTATAATAGCCGGAAAGCTCAATGATATGTCGGAGCAGTTGGAGGAGCATATCCGGAAGGAATATATTTTAAAGCTGAAGCAAAAGGAAGCCGAAATGAAAGCCCTCCAGCAGCAGATAAACCCTCATTTTCTGTATAATACCCTGGAGGTTATACGGTCTCATGCACTGGTAAACCACGATAACAGTGTGGCCGAAGTTGTCTATAATCTCGGCAGCATGCTGCGAGAAGTGGTAAAAAACAAAGATGTAATTACTGTAGAAAATGAACTTGATATGCTTACAAAGTACCTTAAAATAATGGAGTTCAAATTCCGGGGAACATTCTATTACCAGATTGATGTGGATGAGGATGTACGTGCAATGGAGACCATTAAATTCTGGATGCAGCCTCTGGTGGAAAATTTCTTTGTCCATGGCTTCGACAGATCCTGCGATTATAATTTGCTTCTGATAAGCGGAAAGATGGATGAAGAAAAGACTGTTTTTAAAATAGTCAACAATGGTGAAAAAATTGACAGGGAAAGATTTGACAAAATAAACAGCTGGCTTGGCAGCAATGAAAATGATAACTCCGACAACAGCAGCATAGGTCTGAAAAATGTTTATTCAAGGCTTAGCTTTTTTTACGGAAGCAGGTTAAAGATGGAAATGAGCAACAATGTTGAGGCTGGTATAACTATTTCAATAACTATATTTTTAAAGAAGGAGAATGAATATGTACCGGTTGCTGATAGTAGATGATGAACCCTATATCATCGATGGAGTTAAACGACTTATTGACTGGAGCAGCTATGGGTTTTCAAGGGTAGAGTCCGCATTGAATTATCATGAAGCAGTGGAAAAAGCTGTGGAGCTGAAGCCTGATATAGCACTGTTTGACGTTTGCATTGACGATGCACGCGGGTATGACATAATCGAGAAGCTGAATGCGCTTGACCTCCCTACGATATATGTTATGATGAGTGGTTATGACGAATTTGAATTTGTACGCAAATCTTTTTTGAGAGGTGTCAAGGATTATCTTTTAAAGCCCATTGACCGGGGAAAACTGCAGAGGATAATTGAACGCATAATTGTGGAAGATTTAAAAGGCTCATTGGAAAGTAAGAGAATAAAAGAAAAAAATGTTGATCTCATATTAAATAGGGAATATTCAACATTATCAAACCTGACCAATAAAGTGCTGCTGATTGTTAAAGGTGAATATAATAAGAACATAAATCTGAAAGTAGTAGCCGATAAATTCAAAATGAACAGCACATATCTGGGACAGATTTTTATCAAGGAAACAGGCATGAAATTTTCAGAGTATCTTATGCGTTACAGGCTTACCGTTGCAAAAGAAAGAATCGAAGGTACGTCTGAGAAAATAGCCTCTATAGCTTTTGGGGTGGGCTACCTGAACCTCAATTATTTTTACATTCAATTCAAGGATTATTTCGGATTTTCCCCTACAAGTCTGCGCAGGTTTGATGAAAATACCGCTCCATAAGCATATTACTTAAATGATTACAATCCCTCCTGTTTTTACATTGCTGCAGGAGGGATTTTTATGCAATCTAACGTTTTTATATTATTCTATATTGTTTGTTGACTGGATGAAACCCTTAAAACAACTATATAATCAAATTACAACGAAACACTCTATCAACGGAAAGGATTTTATATGAATAGCAAATCACAGTTTGCGAAAATGTATAGACCAAAATGGACGAAGGATGATACGGAACTCACTCTTCTGGCAGCACCGACCACATTATGGTATGTTCTTTTTTGCTTTCTGCCGATGTTCGGTATAATTATCGCCTTTAAGGATTTCAGGATTTCGGGCAATTTTATTTCAAGTGTTTTCAAAAGCTCCCGGGCAGGAGAAAACGGTCTTAAAAATTTTGAGTCATTGTTTATATTCGGCGATATATGGATAATAATCCGCAATACTCTTTCATATAATGCTGTTTTTATCATTTTGGGAATTGTAATTCCGGTAGTTCTTGCCCTGGCAATAAGCCATCTTTACAGCGGCAGGATGGCAAAGTTTTATCAGACTGCAATGTTTATGCCTTATTTTCTTTCCTGGGTTGTTGTTGCGGCGGCCCTATTCGGGTTTCTCAGCTATGATAAGGGACTGGCCAATAAAGTCATTGAGAGTATGGGAGGGCAGCCGGTGCAGTGGTATATGAGACCTGAATACTGGCCGTATTTGTTGATATTTATGAACCTCTGGAAGAGTGTCGGTTATGGTATGGTCGTTTATCTTGCGGCGATTACGGGAATCGACGGGACTTATTACGAAGCCGCGGTTATAGACGGAGCGACAAAGTGGCAGCAGGTGAAATATGTAACGTTACCTTTAATGAAGACTGTTATAATCATCATGTTTATTCTAAGTGTAGGAAGGATATTTTATTCTGATTTCGGTTTGTTCTATCAGGTTCCGAGAGCATCAAATTCGTTGTTTGACGTAACTTACACAATTGATGTTTATGTATATTCAATGATGAAAACAGGAACTACGGGCATGGCTTCGGCTACCGCGCTTATCCAGTCGGTAGTGGGCTGTATAACAATACTGCTGGCCAATGGAATTGTCAGAAAAATTGATCCCGGCAGTGCAATGATTTAGGGAGATGAAAATGTCAAATCGATATTTATATAAAAACAATTTCGAAAATCTTAACAGGGTTAAGCCTGTAACCAATATTATATTTAATATCATATTTATTTGCCTGATAATAATTACAGTGGTTCCTGTTCTGTTTGTAGTGTCAATTTCCCTGACAAAGGAATCGTCAATACAGGAATACGGATATCAGCTGATACCCAGGATTTTTTCTTTGGATGGATATATATTTCTTTACAACCAGGCAAATATGATATTAAAGGCACTGTGGATCTCAGTTTTTGTAACCGTTGCAGGTACTGTTATCGGCGTATTTCTCACCACGAGTATGGGCTATGTATTATCCCGTCCCCAGTACCGGCTTAAGAAGTTTATGACCTGGCTGGTATTCATACCTATGATATTTAACGGAGGGCTGGTATCTTCCTACTATATAAATGTGAGCCAGCTTCACCTGAAAGATTCGGTATGGGCTTTGATTCTGCCTCTGGCGGTCAGTTCCTTCAATGTAATAATATGCAAGACCTTTTTCAGGGCTACCATACCGGATGCGCTGGTAGAATCGGCCAAAATTGACGGTGCCCCGCAGCTGAGGATATTTTTCAGCATAGTGCTTCCCATTTCACTGCCGGTATTGGCAACCATCGGCCTGTTTCTAAGTTTTGCATATTGGAATGACTGGTTTCAGTCTATGCTGTACATAGACAATCAGGACATGTATTCGCTGCAGGCTTTATTAAACAAAATAATGGGTCAGGCCGATTATCTGTCTAGAAATGCTGCAGCTTTGGGAATAAGTGCGGCAGAAATGTCTGCAAATATGCCTAAAGAATCGGCCCGTATGGCAATAGCCGTTCTTATAGTTATTCCTATTGCCTGCGCCTATCCTTTCTTCCAGAGATATTACGCCTCAGGCTTGACTATTGGAGCCTTAAAGGAATAAACTCTCTGATTCTGTGAAATTAGATTTGGGGAAACCTGGATTTAATTATAAAATAATTTAAATAATGGAGGAATTTGCAATGAAAAAGATGTTAAAAGGTTTTTCTATTGCTTGTGCTCTGAGCTTGGCAATGTTCAGCTTTGCTGGTTGCGGCTCAAACAGCGGAAGTACTTCGGAATCAACCGGAAGTACAAGTACTGCGTCAACTGGTTCCGGTACATCTACGCAGGCGCCGGCAGAAAACGCTCCTACGGTTGTGTGGTGGCAGATAGGTACACAGCCTGCCAACCTGGCTGACGGAGTGGCTAAAATCAATGAATATACTGCAGAAAAATATGGAGTTAAAGTTGATATCAAGGTTGCCGGTTGGGGTGACTATGATACAAAAATGAACACCATTGTCAATACCGGTGAGGCATTTGACATAATGTTCGTTAACAATAACAACTATAACCGTTTTATAAACCTCGGTGCGCTTGCTGATATTACCGAAGCAGTTCAGAAGGACACTCCCGAGCTTTTCAGCTTTATACCTGAAAAGGTATGGAACGGAACAAAGCTTAATGGAAAAATATATTCCGTTCCAACATACAAGGATTCGTCAATGACTCAATATTTTGTATGGGATGATTCTATTGTAAAAAAATACAATATCGATTACCAGAACATTAAAACAATAAAGGGACTTGATCAGGCCTTCCGCGCAATAAAGGCCGGAGAAGGCAAAAGCTATTATCCGTTGCAGATGATAAAGAGTGACGGTTTTGCGGGAACGTTCAACCAGTATGATGATCTCACCCTTGGTTTGAAAGCAATCGGAGTAAAGGTTGACGACGGTTCAAGAAAGGTAGTTTCAGTTCTGGAACAGTCAGATATTATGGAAGATCTGAAGCAGCTGCATGCGTGGTATAAGGATGGAATCATCAACCCGGATGCACCTACATTGGGCGAAGCCCCGAAAAAACTTCCTTTCTTCAGTGCTCAGGCCTTCCCTGGTGCCGAAGCAAGCTGGCAGGTTGACAAAGGTGTCGAAAAATATGTAATGACACAGCAGTTTGGTCCTATATACACAACCAGCACTATACAGGGTTCTTTAAACGCAATTTCCGCAAATGCCAAGTATAAGACTGAATCCCTGAAATTCCTGCAGGCCGTAAATACCGATTCACAGCTCAGAAACATGCTGGCTTACGGTATTGAAGGAACAGACTGGCAAAAGGTTTCCGACAATGTAATAAAGAGAACCAGCGATACATGGACATTGCCTGCATATTCACAGGGAACCTTCTTCAACATGGCGGCGGTTGAACCTAATCCGGCAAATCAGTGGGATGCCGTTAAGAAATTAAATGAAGAAGCGGCCGCTTCGGTTACGCTGGGATATGCCTTGGATATAAGCAACCTTTCCACAGAGGTGGCCAACTGCAAAGCGGTGTGGGACAAATACAGCAGTGAGCTTATAACAGGTGCTTCAGACCCAGAGGTTATGGTGCCTAAAATTGTTAAAGAGCTGAAAGCATCAGGAATGGATAAAATTATGGCAGAAGCTCAAAAACAGATTGATGAATATTTTAGATAATATTTTATATTGCAGGCAACAGTGTGAATTAATGGGTAATTGATTTATGATGGGCAAAATCCGGGCAAAAGTATACAATTTATGTTCGGATTTTGTCCTTTATATTTACTGAATTAATCTTAATCATCGAATATAATGAGGTTATGTTATGAACAGAATAATTGGAAAAAATCTTAAAAATATTCCCTGGCAGGAAAAACCGGATACTTACAATTCACCGGTCTGGCGCTATACTGAAAATCCCATTATAAAAAGGGATGCGATACCTGATTCCAACAGTGTATTCAATTCTGCGGTTGTTCCATTTGAAAACGGGTACGCAGGAGTTTTCAGATGCGACTCAAAATCGGTGAGTATGGATATATTTGCAGGATTTAGCGAGGATGGCATTAACTGGAGGATTAATCACTGGCCTGTTGAATTTTTGGGAGATCAGGAGGTCGTAAAAAGGGAATACCGCTATGATCCCCGGGTCTGTTTAATTGAAGACAGGTATTATATTACCTGGTGCAACGGCTATCACGGTCCTACCATCGGAATAGGCTATACCTTTGATTTTAAAACATTTTATCAGCTTGAGAATGCTTTTTTGCCATATAACCGGAACGGCGTACTGTTCCCTCGAAAAATAGGCGGTAATTATGCCATGCTCAGCCGCCCCAGCGATACTGGGCATACTCCCTTTGGAGATATTTTCTACAGTGAGAGTCCGGATATGACCTATTGGGGGAAGCACAGATATGTCATGGGTGTCATAAACAGCGATACTTCGGCATGGCAATCCAAAAAAATAGGGCCAGGTCCTGTTCCAATAGAGACCGATAAAGGCTGGCTTTTAATTTATCATGGAGTTATCAATACCTGCAATGGATTTGTGTATCGCATGGGATGTGCTTTGCTGGACATTGACCAGCCATGGAAGGTAAAGGCTAGGTCCAGGAACTATATACTTGGTCCTCAGACTATTTATGAATACGTAGGCGACGTGCCGAATGTAACATTCCCCTGTGCTGCATTGACTGATGCGGGAACAGGACGGATTGCCGTCTACTACGGCTGCGCCGATACAGTTACCGGACTGGCATTCACTACTGTGGCAGAACTGCTGGATTATATGGAAAAATATCCTCTGGAGGTGTAGTAATGCTCTTTGCAAAAGAACGGATTCAGGTGATATGTGATCAGCTTAAAAAACATTCAAAAGCTGGCAAACAGCAGATGATTAATTGGCAGATCAAAGAGGGTAATTTTTTAAGACCGCAGGATGCGGATAATGCCGCAGCACCGTGGCAGTCCTTTGACAGCCGGACAATGCACTGGTACGGGCCGGATAAGCATTATTGGTTCCGCACTGATTTTACAGTTCCGGATGAGTTTGACAGGAAGCCTTTATGGTTGATTTTTCATACACAGATTGACGAATGGGACGACGGTAAAAACCCGCAGTTTTTACTTTTTGTTGACGGGGAAATTACACAGGGGCTTGATATGAACCACCGTGAGGTGCTTGTAACAGAAAGTGCTCAGGCAGGACAAGAATACAGGATTGACCTGCAGGCGTATACCGGCACACTGCATAGTGAATTCAGGCTTATGGGAGAGGCAGCAGCAATGGACAGTCAGGTCCTGGGGCTTTACTATGATCTGCAGGTGCCTGTGTGGGCATTTGAGAGAATGAATAAGGAAGATAAAGACAGGATGGAAATTGAAACTGTGCTCAATGACACCATAAATTTCCTGGATTTCAGAAAAGTACCGTCACCGGCTTTTTCCACTTCGGTGGATAAAGCTCGTGAGTATATTAAGTTAAAAATTTACGATGAAATGGCGGGGTATAGCGATGTTGTTGCAACTTGTATCGGACATACCCATATAGATGTAGCATGGTGGTGGACTGTCGAACAGACAAATGAAAAGGTTGCCCGCAGCTTTGCAACAGTACTGAAGCTTATGGAGGAATACCCGGATTACAAATTCATGTCCAGCCAGCCTCAATTGTACCAGTTTCTTAAAGATCGCTATCCTGAGCTCTATGAAAAGGTCAGGCAGCGTATAAGAGAAGGCAGGTGGGAGCCGGAGGGCGGAATGTGGCTTGAGGCTGATTGCAATCTTACTTCCGGAGAATCTCTGGTGCGTCAGTTTATCCACGGCAAAAGATTTTTTAAAGAGGAATTCGGTGTGGATAACAGGGTTCTGTGGCTGCCCGATGTGTTCGGATATTCCGGAGCACTGCCTCAGATAATGAAAAAGTGCGGTATAGATTATTTCATGACGACCAAACTGTCCTGGAATCAGTTCAACAAGGTACCCTACGATACACTGCTGTGGAGAGGCATTGACGGTTCTGAGGTGCTGACGCATTTTATAAGTACACTGGGAGTGGGACAGTCCACAGAACGGTTTTTTACGACCTATAACGGAATGCTGCACCCGGATGCCATAATGGGAGGTTGGTCCAGATACCAGAATAAGGAGATAAATAAAGATATTCTGATTGCCTTCGGCTATGGTGACGGGGGAGGTGGTCCAACCCGTACCATGTTGGAAACTTCAGAACGTATGGATAAAGGTGTGAAGGGGATACCGAAAGTAAGGCAGGAATTTTCCCGCAAATATTTTGAAGAGCTGGAGGCACGAGTTAAAGATAGCAAATATTTGCCCAAATGGGAGGGTGAATTCTATTTTGAATATCATAGGGGAACCTATACCTCCATGGCCAGAAACAAACGTTCCAACAGGAAAAGCGAACTAATGCTGATGGATCTGGAATTGTTGTCGGTAATGGCAGAATCGGCGGGTCTTGGCTATCCTTCCAGGGAGCTGGACAGCATGTGGAAAACTGTGCTTCTGAACCAATTCCACGATATTCTGCCTGGTTCATCCATTAAGGAAGTTTATGAACAGACCGGGAAGGAATATGCTGAAATAGCCGAAAAGGCAGGAGGGCTGATAAATCAGAGGCTGACCGCATTAGCCGGCAGGGGAGATGAGATAGTTCTGTTTAATACCCTTGGTTTTGAAAGAGACGATGTGGTTCTGCTGGATGGAATAAAAGCCGCGGGTCTGATGGATGGCAGCGGACAGGTATATCCGGTGCAGAAGACTCTGGAGGGCTCGGTAGTCTATGTCAAAGGTCTGCCGTCAAAAGGATATAAGAGCTTCAAGATATGTGTGGTAGGGACGGATAGTCCTTTTGTACAAACACAAAGAAGTATCGAAACACCGTTTTATCAGGTGGAATTTGCTTACGATGGTACAATATCTTCTCTTTTTGACAGGGAAAATCAAAGGCAGGTGCTCTGGGAGGGCAAATGCGGAAACCTCATGCGTGTATATGAGGATAAGCCTATTTACTATGACAACTGGGATATAGATATTTATTATACCGAAAAATACTGGGACGTCGCTGAGGTTGAATCCATGGAGTGGACCGAAAACGGGCCTGTAAGGGCAACTCTGGAAATAAAAAGAAGGTTTTCCGGGTCGGTATTTGTTCAGAAGATTCATTTTTACGCCCATACAAGGCGCATTGATTTTGTTACCTATGTCGACTGGCATGAAAACCAGCATCTGCTTAAGGTGCATTTTCCCCTGGAAATCCATACCGATGAGGCGTCTTTTGATATACAGTTCGGCAATGTGACCCGCAAAACGCATCGAAACACCAGTTGGGAGCAGGCTAGATTTGAAAGCTGCGGACAAAAATGGGCCGACGTATCGGAGGGCGGCTATGGAGTAAGCCTGTTGAACGATTGTAAATATGGACATTCGGTACACGAGGGAGATTTGGCACTGACACTTATAAAGTCAGGTATAGAGCCAAACCCCGAAACCGACCAGGAAGAGCACTACTTCACCTACTCGCTGTTTCCCCATGCAGGAGGCTGGCGCCAGGGGGGGACGGTATACGAAGCTTATAAGTTGAACCAGCCTGTATATGCTGTGGAAGGAGGTTCTGGCAGCCTGGGTTTTTCATTGGCTTCGGCAGCCTGGGGTTATGTAATGCTGGAAACGGTAAAGCGTGCCGAGGAAGGACCGGCGCTTATACTGAGGATTTACGAGTATCAGAACTGCAGAGGGCCTGTTAAGGTCACACTGCATAGAAATATAAGGTCTGTAGCAGAATGTGACCTGCTTGAGAATGATATGGGCAAAATATCGCACAGGGAGAAGGATTTCAGTTTTCAGATCAAGCCCTATGAAATAAAAACCTTTAAAGTGGAGTTTGACAATTGATGGAAAAGTATAAGGACGTCTGCTTGCCGCCAATGGAAAGAGCCCGGGATTTAATGGGCAGGATGACAATACGTGAAAAGGCAGGCCAGCTCAACCAAAGACTGTACGGCTTTGATTGCTATATAAGAGCTGGCCGGAATGTAGAGCTGGCCGAAGAATTCAGGAAAGAGGTTGAGTACTGGGGCGGGATGGGAGCCTTATACGGCCTGCACCGTGCAGACCCATGGTCAAAGAGGGATTATAAAAACGGGTTGGAAGGAATCCTGGCAATTAAGGCCTATAACCTGGCTCAGAGGTATGTCATTGAGCATTCACGCTTTGGAATCCCAATGCTGCTCAGCAGTGAGTGTCCTCACGGGCATCAGGCACTGGACGGCTATCTGCTTCCGGTGAACCTGGCCATGGGTGCCGCATGGAATCCCGGGCTGGTGTCGGAGGCATATGAAGTATGTGCGCAACAGATGAAGGAGCTGGGAGTCAATCTTGCACTGATATCCATGCTGGATGTTTTAAGGGATCCCCGCTGGGGAAGGAGTGAGGAATGTTATTCAGAGGACCCTTATCTGTGTGGGGTTCTGGCTGAAGCTGCGGTGAAGGGCTGTATGAGCCGGGGTATGGCTGTTATTGCAAAACACTTCTGCGCACAGGGGGAAGGAACCGGAGGCATCAATGCCAGTGCCGCCCGGATAGGTGAGCGTGAGCTGAGGGAAATTCATCTGCCTCCTGCCTATGCTGCCTGCAGGGCAGGAGTGCAGGGTATAATGGCAGCTTATAATGAGATTGACGGCATACCCTGCCATGCAAACAAAGGGCTTCTGAAGGATATATTGCGGAGGGAGATGAATTTTACCGGAGTTGTAATGGCCGACGGGACGGCTATTGACAGGCTGGATATTCTGACCGGTGATTATATAAGCTCGGGAGCACTGGCATTATCATCGGGCATAGATATAAGCCTGTGGGACAAAGGGTTTACTGGGCTGGAAAAAGCGGTTGAGAAGGGGCTGCTTTCCGAAGAACTGGATGAGGCAGTCCTGAGGGTATTGGAGCTGAAATTTGCACTGGGCTTGTTTGAGCAGCCCTACCTGGAGGAAATGGAGCCATCCGGCTTCTCATACGCGGAGAACCCGCAGAGCCTGGAATTGGCCAGGCAGTCTGCTGTTTTACTTAAAAACGACGGAGTGCTTCCGCTGGATTTTAAAACGATTACTTCAGTTGCCGTCATCGGTCCCAACGCGGACAATATTTACAATCAGCTGGGTGACTATAGTCCGCCCCTCAGGGAAGGAGAAGGCATTTCGCTATTGAAAGGCCTAAAGGAGCTTTGTCCTGAGACGATTCGGGTGAAGTATGCAGAAGGCTGTACGGTATGCGGGACCGATGAGACAGGTATAGAAGCGGCAGTTGAGCTTGCTTCTTCCTGTGATGTGGTAATATTGGTGCTGGGTGGTTCCTCCAGCAGATTTTCTGGTGCGGAATTTGATATTAACGGTGCTGCTGTCGGCGGAGATTCTCTTCAGATGGATTGCGGAGAAGGCGTGGACTGTGCCGGGCTGACCCTTCCAGGCGTGCAGCGGAAGCTTGCCCGGGCAGTGTTCGCAGCAGGAAAACCGGTTATAACTGTTTTGATCCAGGGAAGGCCCTATGCAGTTGAATATGAGGCAGGACATAGCAATGCACTCCTTTGTGCTTTTTATCCGGGACCTATGGGCGGTCAGGCGCTGGCCGAAATATTGCTGGGTAAAGTATGTCCCTCAGGCTGTCTGCCGGTTTCCATTCCAAGGAGTGCGGGGCAGTTGCCGGTATATTACAATTACAAGTCTTCCTATGATGCCATGAAATACAGCAATCAGCCCAATACCCCGTTGTTTTCCTTTGGTTTCGGACGCAGCTATACGGAATTTGCAATAAAAAATTCGGAGCTTAACCGCAGAGCTATTTCCGTTCAGGGGCTTGAACAGGGAAATACTGTGCAGCTTCGGGTTTGTGTAAAAAATACCGGAAGTTGCGCGGGTTACGCCGTGCTCCAGCTCTTTATCAGGGATATGCAAGCAAGCACCGTTAGAAGGATAAAAGAGCTGAAGAACTTCACAAAGGTGTTTTTGCAGCCCGGGGAGGAAAGATACTGTTTACTTGATACAGGCTATGAACAGCTTGCCTTGTGGGACAATAGCATGCACTTTTGCGTCGAACCGGGAGATTTTATACTTGAGCTGGCTAAAAGCGGAAAAGCAGTATGGCAGGGTGAGTTTACCGTTACCAGGGATTAAGTACGAACAAATACTATATACAGTAAAATCCAGTAAATATTTGGTTGTTTTGCACAAAAAATAGGCCTTATTATTTAAAAAAATAGACATATATCACAAATCTATACTATGAACTAATGTTATTTAACTATCCGTTAGAAGAAATCTTCTCTATTATATTGGTGTTAAGCATAAAAAAATAATTTAGAAAGAGAAAGGAGCTAGTATGAAAAAGTACATAGGAGTGATTGAAAGATGCCTTGTAATACTGCTGACAGCATCTATAGTTTTTTCGATGTTTGTGGTTCCTGTGCAGGCCAGCGATACGCTGCGCTACGAGGGGGAGGAGGCTCCCGGAGAGAATCAGCCGGTTCAGCATGGATACAGGCAATATGACCTGCTGAGTTGGACACCGGAAACAGACATGTATTCGGATGTTATGCGTGCCCGTGTTCCGCTTCAGAAACGGATTGATACATATACTCTGACGCAAGCAAACCCTAATCTAAGTGATAAAACCCGGTTTTTTAATTTGTCAGGTGATTACGGCAATTCATTTTTTGAAAGCACAGCCTACACCAATAAATTCAGCCAATATCTGTATAACTTTTGGCAGTATACGGATTTTTATTCTTATTGGCATGGGACTCCCACATGGGATTATATGGAGTTTAACATTTACGATGAAGTTAATCGTATTCACTGTGGTACCTTGAATATACCTAATCCGGCCTACACAAATGCCGCCCACAAAAATGGTGCGCTTTCGTTGGCGTGCTTGTATGTAGGCAATAATTCCCGGCCTGGTGAAACCATTGCAACTTTCAAAAAGCTAGATGAAAACGGTATTCCGATGGTCGCTAAAAAGATCGTGGAAATGGCTGGCTATTACGGGTTTGATGGTGTATTCATCAATGATGAAGAGTTACACTCTTCAGGTAATGCTGAAATGCAGGCGGCTACTCGTTATTTAGTGAACAACGGACTGTATGTACAATGGTATAATGCCGCAGGCGAAGTTAGGGACTTCTCAATCAGCAATTTAAAAGACAGCCAGGAACGAATCAATGCTAATTCATGGTTTTTGGATTATGGTTGGAACCGATCAAATACCAGAGATAGTTCGGTAAGCATTGTGAAAAATGTCGGACTGGATCCTTTTGAAACGTTGTTCTTTGGATTTGAAGGTGGAGGTGCGCGCTGGGAAGTGGCTGTAAGCGCTCCTAATGATCTCAGCAAATTAGAAAGTAGTAAAAATAATTTTGTTTCTAGTTTTTCTGTATTGGGGACTGATTTCGTACATCACGGACTGGATGAGGATAATGGAAATAGCAATGGCAGCAACAATAAGAGGGCAAAGAATGAATATCAATGGCTTACTTTTGACCGTGAACGCATCTGGTTTTCCGGTTGGGATATGGATCCGACGACTGCCGGAAATATGGACAATGTTGCCAGCCGTAAATATGCCACTGGTGTTACTGAGTCAAAAATGCAAGGTATTGCTTATGCCATAGCTGAACGCTCTGTCATCGGAGGAAAGGTGTTTACCACTAACTTTAGTACCGGTCATGGTTTGCAGTATTTTAGCAATGGACTTATGAGCAATGATAGTGAGTGGTCTAACATGAACATGCAGAGCATTCTTCCTACCTGGCAGTGGTGGATTGATGTGGAAGAAAATGCTTCTCGTCTGGGCGTGGACTTTGATTATGGCACTAAATATACCCGTCTGTATTACGACGGAAGCCCAAATCCCATTTCATATGAGCAGGTTGGTGGGTATAACGGCGGAAACTCACTGGCGGTTAACGGAACACTCAATGGACGCAATTTTTTACGGTTATACAAGACCGAACTTGAAATTGATTCTGACAGCAAAGCCCAAATATTTTACAACAAGTCTTCAGCGGATGATGGTTCATCTATGAAACTGGGTCTCATCTTTAAAGACGGAACCACTGATGTTACTGAGATTGCTGTCGAAAATGCAAATAAAAAGACAATGGGATGGCAAAAGGCTATTGTTGATCTCAGCAGCTATGCTGGCAATACAATAGCTGCTTTCGGGTTGATTTTCGATACAGACGTTGAAATAACAGATTATCAGATGAATATCGGTGAAATTACAATTACCGACGGTGGCAGCAATACTCCGGTAAAACCAACAGGATTTCATGTCGATAAGCTGCTGACCACAGGCGAGGCCTATGTGAGTTGGGATATAGCTCCCTATGATACAGTGAATCAGTATAATGTTTATGCTAAAATGGATGATGATTCCATTATTAGTCTGGGTGGGATATATGACAGCAAATATTATATCAAAAAACTGGATATTATCAAACTGAAGGAACTGCAATTAAAAGCAGTTGGCATTGACGGTACTGAATCCGAGGCTGCGGTAGTTGATTGCTCGAATGCATCCCGGATTAACGGACTGACTGTTACTAAAGCTGAGGGAGGAACAGTGATTGCCACCTACACGGACAACGTTGGTATTGCATTGAAGGCTGAACTGGTTATTGAATGCCAGAATGAACCAAAGAGCTATACTCAAGTAGTAGATGCCGGTAAAAATGCGGTGTTGTTTAGTATTGACGAACAGGATGGGTTCTATTATACTCTGAATTTACGAACTGAGGATGGGAATCCTCTTGCAAGCGTGCGTGGCAAGTTAAAAGACGAAATATGTGCCAGCTATGACGGGGAACTTTTGTATTTGAACGAGGAAAACACATCTGCCGAATTGCCGTATCCGGAAATTGGTGATTGGAAATATATTACCATAAAGGTAAATGGTAATTATAAGGCCAATAGGTTTCTAAGATATGGCATTGCAAATTACGACAGTATAAAGGGTAAATTTTCTTATGGAGATAAAGTTTCGGTGATCTTGGAGGACTATAGCGGCAATGTTTCCCAAGTAACTGAATTTACTGTTGGGGAGACGCCCTACATTATGAACCCTAAACAAGGGATTGTGTACTGCGGCAAATCCTTGCAGTTGGTTGTTAACGAAGAAGGAATCCCTATGGACGTGTCTGATTTTGATTGGAGTCTGGTAGGTAGCTATATAACTGGCACTGGTATTGATGACAATGGACTTCTTACAATTGCCGGCAACGAAAATGCAACCTCTGTTAAGGTGAAGGCAGTACATAAGACCAATTCGAAGATTAAAGTATTTGGCAATTTTGCTGTCAAAGCCGCGGAAGAACTTAATGAATCCGATTTCCCGGATTCTGAGCTGTATGAATGGGTTATTGACAATGTCGGAAACGGATCGACCGTAGATGATGCTACCGTGGCCATGTATACGGGTCCAATTGATTTAAGCGATCTGAATATTAAAAATTTTACGGGGTTAAAACTTTTTACAAGATCTACGGAGCTTATTATAAAAGGTAATGTAAATATCGAGATTCTTAACAGCAATTTCTTCCCACCCAATATAGAGACATTGATTCTTAAAGACTGCCCGAACCTTTTACATATAATGAAGGATGCTTTTATGGGTTTGGATAATCTGAAAACAATTGATATTACTGGATCTGCTGGTCTGAAGAGTTTAGAACTTGGCGGTATTCCAATCAGAAATTTGATTTACGGTGCTAAAGAAGCTTTTCCTGACTTGGCTTATGTTGATTTGACAAATACGGGTATGGATGTTACCGGAAGCCCTGAGCTACAAGAATTTGTTAAATACATGTCCGACAGCAAGGTTTTCGATGGGGCATTTGTAGAGATTCCTGTATATGGGCTGTTGTCTAAAGGAAAGGTAGTTATAGCAGATAAATTTAGTAATGTTGACAGAGTAGTTGATGGAACCTTTACAAACTATTCGAGTACAACCAGTATACCCGCACATGTGACGGTTGATATGGGAAAGGCTGTTGATGTGGATGCATTTAAATTCTACGCGTATGGTAAAGATTACATGCCAACGGAATTTAGTATTTCATACTCGAATGATGGTATAGACTTTACAGAAATAAAAAATGTAACTGGTAATAATGAGGATAAATACTCTACTACTTTCCCTTCAGTAAAAGGACGTTATTTCAAATTTGATGTAACGGAATTGAAGTATTCATTTATGGGATGCATGTTAAGTGAAATTGAATTTTATGGGTATGAAAATGTTAAATATGCTGCTGCTGTAAAATTCGATGGGAAACCAGGCTTGAATAAAAAAACACTTCCAACGGTTAAGGAATATGCCAGCAGCATGGATGGAAAATGGATGCTTGATGAGTCTTCTAGGATGCTGGTAGTAACAAACAGCATGGCGACAAATAATGCAAGACTTGAAGAAGTAGTAAATCTTCTTGTTTCGGAATTTGCCGACAAAGAGCTGCCAGGCAAACAGGCTATGCCTATTATTTTCGGAGCAGCTTCGGAAGCAAAGGCAGGAGATATTGTTGTAAACCTGACACAGGTTAGTGAGACGGATAGCACCGAAGGCTATAAAATCGATATATCCGACAAGACAATAATCAGTGCAAACAGTGAAAATGCTGTTTTGTATGCCGGACACACGCTTATGAACCTTATAATAGGCAACGATGGAATTTATTACGGAACAATAGTGGATTATCCAGATATTGCAGAGAGAAGCCTGCATATTGATATCGGACGAAAATTCTATACAAGGGACTGGCTTATTCAGAGAATCAGGGAGATGTCGTGGATGAAGCTGAATACTCTTCAATTGCATTTTTCGGAAAATGAAGGGTTTAGGATAGAATGCGAATCTCATCCTGAGGTGATGTCTGAACAATACCTGACAAAGGAGGATATAAGAGAGCTTCTTGCTGTGGCAAAAACATACGGAATTCAGGTCATACCTTCATTGGATACTCCGGGACATATGAAACAGGCACTGGTGACCCATCCGGAACTTCAACTGTCCAATGCGCAAGGGGGAAAAATTAATACTGCGCTGGATATTACAAATGAGCAAGCTAGAAATTTTGTTAAAGATTTGATTGCTGAATATGCGGAATTATTTAAAGATAGCGAATACTTCCATATCGGTGCCGATGAATTTATTGATTTTTCAAAATTCAGCAGTTATCCGGTCATTGAACAGTATGCAATAAATAAATATGGTCCCGATGCAACTGGATTGGATGCATATGTGGATTATATCAATGATATGGCGGCCTATGTAAAGGAAAAAGGCTTCATACCAAGAATATGGAATGACGGAGTATACCGCAAGGGTATTACACAAAACATTGAACTTGATAAGTCTATCCAGATTACATACTGGACCAGATGGGATACCAATATGGCGAGTGTGCAGGAGTTTCTGGAAGAAGGTCACGACTTGATCAATTTCAACGATGCTTATTTCTATTATGTATTAGGAGAAAATGCAGGGTATAAATATCCCACCGGATCAAAGATTTTTAATAGCTGGCATCCGGGAATGTTTCCATCCACCAATACGGGAGATCAGTGGGAATGGCAGCAGCCATATCCGGAAAACTTTAAAGGAGCATCCTTCGCCATCTGGAGTGATAAACCTAATGTGCAAACACAGGAGCAGGTTGCGGCAGGAATATATGAGCCTTTGAGGGCGATGGCGCAAAAGTCTTGGAATGCCAAGACTGATATTGAAACATATTATCATAGTACTGAGACATATGAACAATTCAAGCAAAAGGTTGACAGGATCGGATATGCGCCATTCTATAATGGTGTACTCCCTGTAAGTATCAGTTTGAACGAGAGCAGTCTTATTCTTGTGGAAAATTCAACTGCAATCCTGACTGCAACGGTAAAACCGGACAATGCTCCAGATAAGAGTGTTGTATGGCAAAGTGATAATATTGCTGCCGCTACGGTAGATGAGACGGGGAAAATAACGGCAGTGGGTATAGGAACTGCAACGATCACTGCCACAACACATAACGGCCTGGCGGCTATATGCACGGTGACTGTCGTATCTGACGCAGCAGCACCGGCCGATGTAGCTGATGCAGTTGTTACAGCCGATGATGGGCAGCTGACTATCTCCTGGACAGATCCGTCTGATGCAGATTTTGTTCATGTGACTGTGACCGGAGAAGGTATAATTACTCAGAACGTAAGTAAAGGAATACAAAGTGTGACTATTACCGGGCTGACCAACGGAATTACCTATAACATAACGTTGAAGGCTGTTGATACGACTGGTAATGAATCGGCAGGTGTGACAGTAAGCGGTACACCCACCGATGAAACAATATTATGTGTCTCTCAGAATGCAGCCATCTTAGGAGCATCAGGAAATGGCAGCACGGGTGAAACCAAGGACATGGCTCTGGACGGAAATGAATTGACCAAATGGTGTGTTGCAGCAGCAAAAACCGGATGGCTGGCAATTGATCTTGGAAGTGATTACGAAATCAGCAGATGGAGAACGGTACACGGTGAAAAAGGTGACGGGGCTCCCGGATTCAACACTGAAAAATTTGCCCTTCAAGTCCTGAAGGATAAAAATGCAACGGCAGAACAGCTGGCCAGCAGCAGCTACCTTGCAAATTCCAATAACTGGACCGAGGTGGAGTATATAGACAACAGTACAAGCCAAGCTATGGTAGTTGACCGTACCCTTGGGACATCTGTGTTGGGAAGATACTTCAGACTGAGGATTGAAGATTCAACTATTAACCAGTATACAGCGGTCAGGATTCATGAATTCCAGCTTTATGGAAAGTTGCCTGTTACAACGGCCCCGGCTGAAGTGACTGATGCCGTTGTAACAGCCGGAGACGGACAGTTGACAATTAGCTGGACCGATCCTGCCGATGAAGACTTTGACCATGTAATCATTACCGGGGATGGTATAGCAGAACAGAATGTGAACAAGGGAATACAGAGTGTAACTATTACCGGACTGACAAACGGAAACGAATATGAAATAACGCTGAGAACAGCAGATGCTGCAGGAAATGTATCAGATGGAGTAGCTGTCAGCGGAACTCCAAAGGCGGATGAAGTGCCTGATACAACAGCACCTGCAGAGGTGACAGGTGCCACAGTAGCAACCGGAGACGGGCAGCTGACGATAACCTGGGCCGATCCTACGGATGTCGACTTTGACCATGTAATTGTGACCGGTGCCGCCATAACCATGCAGAATGTGGCTAAAGGAGTTCAGAGGGCGGTAATTACGGGACTTGAAAATGGAATCGCCTATGAAATTACACTTAAAACAGTGGATCAGGCAGGAAACGAATCAGAAGGAGTAAGTATTAGCGGCACACCAACAGCCGACCCGGATATAACAGCACCCGGAGAGGTTGAAGGGGCATCGGTTTCCGTAGGTGATGGGCAGTTGACAATCACCTGGACAGATCCGGCAGACGCCGACTTTGACTATGTTACAGTGACCGGGGCGGCCATAACTGCACATAATGTGGCAAAAGGGGTTCAGCAAACGGTAATCACAGGACTTGAGAATGGAAGGAATTATGAAATTACACTTAAAACAGTGGATCAGGCAGGAAACGAATCAAAAGGAGTAAGTATTAGCGGCACACCGACAGCCGGCCCGGATACAACAGCACCTGCAGAGGTGGCAGGTGCCACAGTAGCAACCGGAGACGGGCAGCTGACGATAACCTGGACCGATCCTACGGATGCAGACTTTGACCATGTAATTGTGACCGGATCTGGAATAACTGTTCAGAATGTGAACAAAGGAATACAGAGTGTGATCATAACCGGGCTTGCAAATGGGACCGCCTACGACATAACACTGAAGACAGTTGATTCAACCGGAAATGAATCGGCAGGGGTGACAGTAAGAGGTACACCAGTGGCCCCGTCGTCACCAACTCCGCAGCCGTCAAATCCGGCTCCTGTAGTTGAAAAAATCAAAGTAGAAGGTGATGCTGTAAAAGTATTGGAAATTCCGAAAGTAGATGCAGCGACAGGTATTGCAGCGGTAGTTCCGATCGAGGAATATCATCTGGAAAAGGCACTTGAAAGCACATCGGCGGATAGCAAAGGTATAAAACTTGTCACTATAGATGTGCCAAAAGCAGACGGGGCAAAAGGTTATTCGGTAGAATTGCCTGAAACCGCATTGACATCCGATGAAGCAGATGTAAAAGTAAAAGTTGTTACCGCAACAGGTTCTGTTACACTGCCCTCAAATATGCTGAAAACAGAGGATACAGCCGGGGCGAAAAGTGTAGTGTTGAATATATCGGCGGTGGATGCTTCAATTCTTGATACCGGGTATAAAGAAAAAATCGGGAACAAACCGGTTATCAATCTTGAAATAAAAGTAGACGGCAAGGCAGTAGAATGGGACAATCCCAATGCACCTGTTACTGTATCCATACCATATAATCCTGCGCCGGATGAACTTGCTAATCCCGAAAGCATCGTTATCTGGTATATAGACGGCAATGGCAATATGGTTTCCGTCCCAAACGGACGTTTTGATCCTGCAGCAGGTACTGTGACATTTACTGTGATACATTTCAGCTATTATGCAGTAGGGTATAACAAAGTAGGCTTCAATGATGTGGGGGCAAACGCATGGTACAACAAAGCCGTAAGCTTTATTGCCGCAAGGGAGATCACTGCAGGTACGGGTAATGGAAACTACAGCCCTGACGCAAAACTTACCCGCGGCGAATTCCTTGTACTGATGATGAAAGCCTATAGCATAGATCCGGATACAAATCCGGCAGACAACTTCTCAGATGCGGGCAGCGCTTATTATACAGGCTACCTGGCAGCTGCAAAACGGCTGGGCATAACAGCAGGCGTAGGCAGCAATATGTACGCACCGGGCAAGGAAATCACCCGTCAAGAGATGTTCACCATGTTGTACAATGCCCTCAAGGTCATCGGCAAGCTCCCGGAGGTCAGCACGGAAAAGACCCTCTCAGACTTCACAGATGCAGAGCAGATCGACTCATGGGCTGTCAATGCCATGACTCTGCTGGTGGAAACGGGAATTGTCAGCGGCAATGCCGGAAAGCTCACTCCGCTCGGCAAAACAACAAGGGCGGAAATATCGCAGGTATTGTATAACCTGCTGGGGAAATAAAAAAATCTGTCCTTCGGCAGATAGCAAAATAAAAAATATCTCCTATACTTTATGGTATAGGGGATATTTTTTGTTAGTGCATTAAATTCATGAAAGACCAAGTACCCAGTATCATTTCAGGCCTGTGGAAGTTGTAATTTTTCATCAAAGGCGACCTCAACAAGGGTATAACTGTTGTCAATGTTAAGAAGAATTCTAAAGGTAGATAAAGGTCAAAAAGTCCCAAAGGGGATGTAATCGGAACAGCTGGAACCACCGGAAATATTATAAGCCCACATCTTCATTTCGAAGTACGGAAAAATGGTACTCCTGCTGATCCTTTTAAATACATTTTGGATTTAGTATTACAAAACTACTGCAGTAATCACGAAAAGCATCGCTGATATACCAACTGCTGTGAGGCTTAAAGGCAGCTGTGATTTGACATGCTCCATTATCGGTATATCAGATATTGTGGCAGAAAGTATTGCCGTTTCCCCCAAGGGTGAGGCATTATCTCCCAGAGACCCTCCGGCTAATACGGCGCCAATAACAAGGGGAATACTTGAATTCGTACTTACTGCCAGCGGCAGGGCTATCGGCATGACTAAGGCCCACGTTCCCCAGGCTGATCCCATAAAGTATGATGCTGCGCATCCGGTCAAGAAAATAGCTGCAGGAATTAAGAATGCCGGAATTTTATTTCCAACTATGTTGGTAACAAAGTCCACAAACCCTAGATTTTCCACGATGGAAGAAAGCCCCCAGCTTAGTATCAGTACAATAATGGGAGGTACAATTTCGTTACCACCGGATATAAAATGGCTTTCAATTTCTCTCAAGGGTATTTTTTGCAAAATATAGAAAACCGAAGTCAGGACAATGGTTAAAATTCCCGAAAGTAGGATGGATTTTTCAAATTCGGCATTCATAATAGCGTTAATAAAACCGGAGCTTTTACCCTTTCCCGTATACCAAAAGAAGAAAAATGTTGAAGCGATTAGTAAAGAAAGGGGTAAAATAAGGTTAAAAGGGCGAGGAGGGGCTTTTTCTTCAAACTTGCATTGCTCATGAGCTTCGTGGCTGGAGTGCTCACTTTCTTCCAGTTGTTTTTTACTTATACTCGTATTGATTTTAGTAAAGCCGAAATTAAACAGAATTACGCCAATACTGATAAGGAGCATAACAATGGCATAAAAGTTAAAGGGTATGCTTTTGATAAACATATTATAGGGTGATTCATTAAGTCCTACTTTGTTTAAAGACGAAGCGATTACACCAACAATATACCCGATGTAGGTCGTACCAAAGGGTATCAGTATGATTAAAAGGCAGGACGTTACATTTACTATATGAGCCAGCTTATATTTATTCCCTTTGACCTTATCAATCAATGCTTTCCCGATGGTACCGGATGAAATCACATGAAAGCAGCAGTCAATAAAGGTGAAAAGAGTGACAAGCCAAATTGTACCCAACGCACCCTTTTCTGTTTTTACATACTTATTGGCGAGCTCAGAAAAGCCTTTGATACCTCCCGATAGCTTCATTATCTCGCCGAAAGCCCCAAAAACGAATAAGAACAAAACAATATAAAGGCTTTCTTCACTGGCGGAGGATTTGATTAAATGCTCCACGGCTAAAATCGTACCATCAATAACGTTACCTTTTCCAAGAAATATCCCACCAACAAGAATTCCTATGGTAAGGGACGGAATAATCCTTTTTGTAAGTGCTGCCAGCAGTATGACCAATATAGGAATAAATATAGAAATCAATCCAAAACTCAAAAATTATCACACCTTTTGCTTTTACTATTTCTAGTATTTCTTTACAGCATGTCAATTATTACGGCTTAAATTACCTCATATCTTGTAATATGCTCAATAGTGATGAAAAGATGGTATCCCATTGAACTTCCCAATACGGGCATGCGTCTTTCTTATATAGGCAACGGTCAATTTACCACAATCGGTGAAAGTTTTGATTTGAATTTTACAGACGGGATAAGGGCAGAGCACACATATAAGCCCTATTTTCTTTTTTCTTTTGTTTTTTAATAATAGTTGTATTTTTTTTTATATACAGATCATTTGTTGCGCCTTTATAATTTAATTGTACCACGAATTGCACAAATAATCCGTAACAGATAAGGGGCAACTATGGGTAGAGTCGAGAATGTATTGTCAAGTAAACTCAAAACCAATCGGAGTAAAAGCAGGAATCAGCTCTTGAGCAAGATACTTGGCCAGAAGTACTTACTGATATTGGTAATTCCTGCATTACTCTGGATGTTCATTTTTAACTACATACCAATGTATGGCCTGATCATTGCATTCAAAAAGTATGATGTCTTCTCAGGTGTTTTCCAAAGTCCGTGGGTCGGCTTGGATAATTTCAAGGAAATGTTCCTGGATCCCGGCTTTTATCATACGGTAGTCAATACTTTAAAGATAAGCTTGCTGAAACTGATTATTGGTTTCCCGTTGCCGATCTTGTTTGCGATCTTTCTCAATGAAATGAAAAATCAAAGATTGAAAAAAGCCGTACAAACTGTAAGTTATTTGCCTTATTTCATTTCATGGGCATTCGTTGTAAGCTTTATGTATATTCTATTTTCACCAACGGAAGGCCTGATTAACGAGTTGCTGGTAAACCTTCACCTTATAAAGGAGCCCATTTTTTTCCTCGGTGAACAGAAATCTTTCCTGATGCTGGTTATTGCAAGTGACATATGGAAGAATTTAGGGTGGAACGCTGTTATTTATTTTGCTGCAATTGTAGGAATCGATCCTCAGCTATACGAGGCGGCTATTGTTGATGGAGCTGGAAGATTCAACAGAATGCTTCGCATCACATTGCCTGCTTTAAAACCTACCGTACTGATGCTGTTGATCTTGAATATCAGCTATTTGCTCGGACAGAATTTTGACCAGCTGTTTCTCATGCAGAATTCACTGACAAAGGACACCGCTGATATTATCGATATTTATACATACAATCTTGGGCTTGCCATGGGACGTTTTTCCTATGCCACAACCGTTGGCCTGTTCCGCTCGTGCATTGCAGCAATTTTACTCGTTTCAGCAAATTTTGCATCAAAGAAATTAACCGGCGAAAGCTTATTTTAGGAGGAGCTCATGATGGCAGGTTCGAAAGGCGGACGTTTCAGGCTGGACACCTTTGAAATCATAAATACACTTTTTATGTTGATGCTGGCATTTATTACATTATATCCGTTCTACTATATCATCATTACGTCCTTCAATGACGCGACAGACCTGGCTAAGGGGGGCATCTACTTTTGGCCAAGAAAGCTTTCCTTCAATAATTACATATTGGTGATGAATGAAAAATCTCTCACCAACGCATTTTTTATATCCGTTTTGCGTACAGTTCTGGGAACAGTGACCAGTGTATTTTTTACGGCAGCCTTTGCCTATGGGATCTCGAAAAAACATCTGATCGCCAGAAAGCAGATCGTGACGATCATGATGATCACAATGTATTTCAACGGAGGACTGATCCCATATTATCTGCTTATTAAAGGCATGGGCTTAAGAGAGAATTTTCTGGTGTATATCATACCCCTCTTGTTTAATGCTTTCAACGCCATTATCATGATGTCCTTTTTCAGGACTGTGCCGGCTGAAATAGATGAGTCAGCGAAGCTGGATGGAGCCAATGATCTCATTATCTTCATCAAACTCATCATCCCTATATCAATGCCGGTGATTGCAACCATTGCACTGTATAATGGTGTTGCACAATGGAATTCGTGGTTCGATGCGATGCTTTTTGGCGGGAAAAAGCTGCAGACATTGCAGCAGCTCCTTGTGCGGCTCATTAATACTACTTCCGATTCCGGAGGCCAGGCCGCGTCGCTTGGCATTTCAAGAACCAGCAGCAAGTCCATGCGTCTGGCGACAATGGTTATTACTGCACTGCCCATTATGATGGCCTATCCTTTCCTTCAAAAATACTTCGTAAAGGGCGTCATGATAGGATCAATCAAAGGGTAGTTACGACACGAGGTCACGCAGATAAATGTTCGAAAGGCTTGGTGCGACTATGTTTCAAGTATACAACGAACCTCTTGGTCCGTCAAGAGTAACCTAGCAACAGGTATGGATACGGCAACGGTCCCGACTAAGATGTTGCAACAACGTAGCCCTTTGAAACCGAAGCCGTGAGGCGGAGGTGGTACTGCCAGCATCAAGGCGGTTAGGGAGCAAGGTTGTGGGGTGATATGGTTAAGCTAAGTGAATTGTCGTTAAACGTCGTGATGATTGACAAGCGAAAGATGCTGAGACAAGCGCTTGAACCAAAACGGTATGCAGCCGGTTAATCCCGCTCTAACCTCGGGACACACGGACATAAAGGCTGCCGGCGGAGAGACAGAACCTAAGTCACCTGATAAGTTATCTGCGGGAAACGTGGTAAGCCCGTAAACTTCTCCGGAAGGAGTAGGCAGCCGTAAGGTGAGCCAAAGAGCTGCGGGTAGAACATCGTGGAGAAAGCGAATGCCGTCCTGTAATGGGGCGGATAGGGGTAAATGCCCTGACACGAAAGTGTGCAGACTTCCACGTAAGTGATGATAAGCATAGCTAATCATCACATAGGTGATTTATTACAAGAGAGTTTGAAGAATCTCCCAAGGAGGAAATAGCAAATGAACGCCCCAAAGGTGTGTGCACCTTTCGACAGTGCCTTCGGTAAGGAAATTAAATTACATAAGGCAAGAGTTAAGAGACTTCAAATGCGTATTGTAAAGGCGCAAAAGCAGAAGAAACACAACAAGGTTAAGGCACTGCAATGGCTACTCACACATTCATACAGCGCAAAAGTACTGGCAGTACACCGGGTAATCACCAACAAAGGGAAGAATACTCCCGGAGTGGACGGGGTTATCTGGGAAACCGACAAACAGAAAAAGGAGGCTGTAGGAGGACTTAAAAGGAGAGGATACCAGGCGCAGCCATTAAGAAGAATATTCATACCTAAAAAGAACAGTACGAAGAAAAGGCCTTTAGGTATACCCGTTATGATGGACAGAGCGCAGCAGGCCCTGCATCTTATGGCATTAGACCCGGTAGCGGAAACCATTCTGGATGACGAGGCCTTTGGCTTCAGACCTAAACGAAGTACGGCAGATGCAATTGAAGCGGTCTATAAAGCAATGGCAGCAAACAAGGACTGCGCAGAATGGGTTATCGAGGGGGACATCAAGGCGTGCTTTGATCACATCAGTCACGAATGGTTAACCAGGAATATACCTATGGACAAAAGAGTGCTAACCAAGTGGTTGAAAGCAGGTATCATTTTCAAGGACGAATACAGCGAAACCGAAGCCGGGACGCCCCAAGGAGGCATCATATCCCCATGTTTGGCCAACCTGACACTGAACGGACTTGCAAGTATGCTGAGAAAGAAGTATATGAACCGGAAGGTAGTAAACAGGAAAGAAATCAACAATAGAGTGCATACAATTGTCTACGCCGATGACCTCATCGTCACAGGCAAGAGCGAGAAACTCCTGGGGCAGGAGGTTTTGCCGGAGATAAGAGAATTCATGAACGAGAGAGGATTGACACTATCCGAGGAAAAGACACTGATGACTCACGTAAAGGATGGATTCGATTTTCTAGGGCAAAACACGAGAAAGTATAAAGGAAAAGTACTGACCAAGCCAGCCAAAAAGAATGTTCAAAGCTTCTTAGACGGTATAAGGAAAATAATCCTAGATAATCCGACATTGAAGCAGGAGCAGCTTATTGGAATGCTAAACCCCAAAATACGGGGATGGACAAACTACCACAGACACCTAGTAGCCAAAGAAACTTACTCGTATATAGACTTCCAGATATACAAGGCGCTATGGAGATGGTGCAAACGAAGACATAATAATAAGGGTAAATGGTGGATAAGTACGAAGTACTTTCATGATATCGGGGCAAGGCATTGGGTATTTGCGGTAAAGAAGCAGGAGGGCGACTTAATCCAACTGGTAAGGGCCGCAGATACGAAGATAATACGGCACACCAAGATAAGACGAGGTGCAAACCCGTACGATTCGGAATGGCAGGCGTATTTTGAAGAGCGGGAAGGTGAAAGAATGTTTGAAGGGATGTCGGGAAGAAAAGCGCTTAAAAAGATGTGGAGTAAACAAAAAGGTTGCTGTACCCTATGTGGGGATGAAATCAACAAGGCAAGCGGATGGAAGTTACACATAACCGATGGAAACAAAAAGGAAATGGTACATCCCGAATGCCACAGCAAGATTCATCCTGAGCTGTTAAACAGCGCCGGTTGAGACGCGGCAGCGTCGAGACTTTAAATTGCTTGAGCTGAGTACGGTGAAAGTCGTATGCTCAGTTCTTAGGGGGGCGACCCTCGGCGACGAGGGAGCCTACCCGGTGTTCATGAATCTCTGTCCTTAGTCCGGTATTTAGGCTGTAAAGCCATAAATATGGCTGTCATAAAGGGTGTGACAGCCAAAATAAAAAAGTATAGGAGGATTTGTAATGAGAAAGGCGAAGGTAAAATCAATTGTTCTGGTTTTACTGGTGATGGTTTCGGTGTCTCTGCTGTTCGGCGGTTGCGGCAGCAGCAATACCGATGGAAACGCATCAACAACGACCGGAGATTCATCTGATGCATCGACGACAACTCAGACAGGATCCGGATCTGCACAAAAGGATTGGGAAATGGATACTTCCCCCATCACATTGAATGAATACTTTTATGCAAGCTGGGGTACGAATTATCCCTGGCAGGATGGACAGTACGTTGCGGAAATCATGAAGAAGAAGACTGGTGTAACGGCAGACATCACACTGCCCACCGGAAACGATTCGGAATACCTGAATGTCATGATTGCCGGAGGAGATTTGCCGGATATCATGGTTTTGGAATGGTACAACCCCATTACCCAACAGTTGATTAAAAACGGTATGATCTATTCCATTAACGAACTCGCTGAAAAATATGCACCCGGCTTGATGCCCATGATCCCTTCGGATATTATCAATTATCACAAGCAGGATGACGGCAAGTTGTATTATCTGCCTTCCTTTTTCAATTCAAAGGATGCGTATGACAAGGCTGAAATTAAGGGAAACGATGCAAGACCGTTCTTTGTCCGCAAAGACATCTATGAAGCCCTTGGCAGCCCCAAAATGAACACGCCCGATGAATGGGTGTCGGTTTTGAAGCAGGTAAAGGAAAAGTATCCGGAGGTGATCCCCTTTGGTACGGAAAATCCCATAAGCCCTGCTGATCCGTGGGATACCAACCTGAGTTTTACCAGCTACATTCCGCAGAGCTTCAATCCCGAATTTGCCAAGGGCATGATTGAGGGGGACAGACTGCTTCTCGACCGCAGAACACCAGGCTGGAAAGAGGGCCTGCAGTTTATGCGGAGGCTCTACAGCGAGGGCTTGTTCCCGAGGGAATTGTTTACAGATAAGGCAGACCAGTATAAGGAAAAGCTGGATAACGGAAAATACTTTATGGCAAGCAGGTTTGTCAATGATATCTACGGTTCCCATAATCAGGCTGCCGCCCAGAATACCGGAGATCCAAACAAAGTCTACATGTATAATGGGAATATCGTGCTGAAGGTTGACGGTAAGGACCCGGTCTATAAATCAGGTTCCGGTGCGGGCTGGGTTTGCACCATGGTAACCACGAAGTGCCAAAAACCGGACAGAGCCATCCGCTTCATAGAATACCTCTGGTCTGACGAAGGGCAGATGGATAACTTCTTTGGCACAGAAGGAGAGACCTATGAGACGGTGGACGGAATTCCCAAGTTCAAGCAGTCCGTTCTTGATGAGTACAACAAGGATGGAAACGCATGGACTGCAAAATATGGGTTTGAATCGAAAGCCATCTTGTGGAGAAGTGAATTTAACACCCTGTATCGTAATGCTCTGGCGAAGCCGGAACAGCTTGAAACATTTAAAGAACTGAGCAAATACACCATATTCTCTGCGCCACTGGGTCTGGAAGGCCTCGATCCCTCCGGCGATACCCAGGAAAACGTTATTAAGACAAAAACGGACGAAGACTGGGCAAAAACTGTACCAAAGCTGATTATGGCTAAATCGGATGACGAGTTCAATAAAATCTGGGATGAAGCGATGAAAACGCAAGAGAAGCTTGGGGTGGAACAGCTTGAAAAATTCAGGTATCAGAAGCACCTGGAGGATTTAAAGAGGAAAGGATATTAATATACGAAGAGCTGCTGAGGAAGGCTGGTAAAGCCTTCCTCAATTTACCTATGGCGGTAGAGATTTATTACTTGATTTCATGGTATAATGAAGGAAATTGACGGTCTGCAGTAATGGAACAAATAAAGTAATTTAAGGTGCGGACATAATGCGGCAGTTATTTGCTCATGTGAATAATTTGGGATTAAAGTGGAAATTCATTATTGCATTTTATGTGATACTGTTTATTCCCATGATTTGCGTTGGTATCTATATTTACAGGCAAACATCCCTGTCGATCATCAGCCAGACACAGTCGGTCATGCAGCAGAATCTGAAGCAGACACGGGATAATTTACACCAGAAGGTGGTTATCCTGGAAAACATAGCAGACTTTCTGGTGTACAACAGTACGATCCTTTCTCTGCTGGAAAGCCCTTATTTTGGAGAGGCAAGTCAAATAGAAAGCCTGAATGTGGATATATCGGCACTGATCAATGTAATAAGCGCAAAAAACAAAATGATCAGCCGTATCCGCATTTTTTTCAAGAATGAAGCCCTTCCGGAAATGTGGGATGATTTTTACAATATCAGCCGCGTAGCAAATGATCATTGGTATAAAGTTTTTGATCAGAGGGAACAACTGATGATGTGGAGGATATCCAACGACCCTCTGGGGCTGCCCCGTTCCCAATACAAACAGCAGAACAGGAATACCAGGAACTATTCCTTCAACAAGAAAATCGTATCTTTCCGAAGCGCTGATATTCTTGGCATCCTCCAGATCGAGGTGGACGAAAAAGAACTTTTCGATTCCTTGATAAACAAGTCTTCCGGAAAAACAGACCGTACTTTTATCATGAATAAGGAAGGCATTGTGGTTTCAAACAATATTCCGGAATTATACAACCAAAAGGTCAACCTTCCGAATATAGACAACATTGTGAAAGAGGATGGATTAAACAGCCGTATTGAGACGGTGGATGGGGTTCAATCCATTGTGGCTACAATGCCCATAGATGAAATGGACTGTATACTGGTCAGTATTTCGCCGACATCCCTGTATACAAATGTGGTGAAACACACGGGGGTGCAGATCACTATAACCGTTCTCATACTATCGTTCATCCTCGGATGTGCCATATTCATTATGACAAGTCTGCTGCTCAAAAGGTTAAAATGCCTGCTGAAAGCAATGAAAAAGGTCAGAGACGGCAATTTGAATACCAGTCTGCCCATCTCATCAAAAGATGAGTTCGGGGAGCTTGCAATAAACTTCAATCTGATGATTCATCAAATACGAAATCTGATTGAGACTGTTTATAAAATGGAAGTGATTGAAAAGGAAGCGGAACTGAAAGCTCTCGAAGCGCAAATCAATCCCCATTTTCTTTACAATACGCTAACGACGATTTCCTTCATGGCAAAAAAAGCAAAGGCTCCAACGATCATCAACATTGCTAACTCCCTGGCTAAATTTTACCGGCTTGTTTTGAACAAGGGAAGCAGTTTTATTACAATGCAGGAGGAAATTGAGCAATTGCAGGCATATATTGATATACAGAAAATCCGGTTTGGTGCGGTCTTTGATATCGTTTACAACTATGAGGACTCTGTCTTATCCTTTGTGACCATTAAGAACTTTTTACAGCCATTGGTTGAAAATGCGCTGCATCACGGCATCGAGCCGAAAGGCTCTCACGGGACGATTCTCGTATGCATAAAGGAGATGGACGGTAGACTGGAAGTAAGCGTTATTGACGATGGTATCGGAGTCGGGGAAGCAATGATCGATGCAATCATGAAGGGAAACATTGAAAGAAAGTCAAAGAATGGGTATGCATTGAAAAATATAAATGAGAGGTTTGTCAAATATTATGGGGAGGAATATGCATTGAATATTTTCAGCCGGCCCGGGATCGGAACGACAGTAAGACTCGCCTTCCCTAAAAGCCGGGAAGAACCATCCGGACAAACAGCACCGGGAAAATTCTGATCACGTAGGTATCTGACTGATACCGAGGAGGTTCAAAATGTTCAAACTTCTTATCGTAGAGGATGAGCAATGGGTCCGGGAGGGCCTGGCGGAATTACTTGATTGGAGCCGTTATCATATCCTGTTGGCCGGAACGGCCGCGAATGGACAGGAAGGACTTCGACTCGCACGCGAAGTTGCTCCCGATATCATTATCACCGATATCCGGATGCCAATTTTTGATGGGATATCCATGGCAAAGGAAATACGAGCCTTCCTCCCGGATGCTAAAATTATTGTTCTTACAGGATATGACGATTTTAAATATGCAAAGGAAGCCATCGGTTTCCGGGCAGCGGAATATCTGTTAAAACCCATAAATGAAAATGAGTTCGAAAAGGTGATAAAAAAGGCCACTGCCGAACTGGAGGAGAGGGATAAAAACCGGGAGATTACATCTTTACTGAATGAGCAGGTGGCACTGGGTAAAGAAATAGCCAAGCAGAAATACTTCATGGAGCTGTTGAACAGCAAAGATTCGGATGTGAATCTGATAAACAAGCTGGAAGAGACCGGTGTTGCTGTTTCAGGCGGGCCATATACCCTTGCCGTCCTCCACAATGATGTACCCTTTGACGGTAAAGACGGAATAGAACAATACATCAACCATCTTCTTGAGGACAAAGGTTTTTTCGCATGGTCCGACCCGGCCGGCAAAGAGCTGTATATTTGCATGAAAGCCGCAGGAAGCGGAGAATACCGGCCGGAAGCCGACTTATGCCAACTGAAGGATGGAATGTATGAAACATTCAATCTGAATGTTATTATTTGTTATTGTGAGCCTGTAATGACATTTCAAGATCTAAACACGTCCTACCAGGCTATTCAAAAGGTTATGGGCAGCCTTTTGGTTTTTGATAAAGGACGTCTTGTAAACTGCGACAACTACTTGGCGGAGAACGGGATGAAGGGTGACGATGTTCAGAATTTTATTCTTCAGACCAATTTCTATACCAAGCAGATCCTCAACAGCTTGAAAAACAGGGACACCAAACGGGTATCAAGCCTGCTGGAGGAACTGCTTTCCTTTCTGGAGCGGAGCAAATGTCTGGACAAAAACCTGATCATCAATCTATTTTCAGGCCTGATTTCCGAAACCTGCTATGTCTTGACCATGATCAATGAAAATCCCGAGATGCTGTACGGAAATCAGAAGGACCCCAGCCTTCATTTACCTTCTATTAAAACCTTCGGAGAACTGAAAAATTTTATATCCGACCTGTACTTTCATGTTCTGGATGTCCTTGACTCCCCGAAAGGTTCCAATGATCACAGGCTTGTGCAGAAAATGCTTGATATTATAGCACACAGGTATTTCGAGAACATCAGCGTCAAGACCATCGCTGCTGAACTCTATATATCTGCGTACTATCTTGGCTATCTGTTTAAAAAGTCTACAGGGAAATTCTTCAACGACTATCTTCTGGAGGTACGGATGGAAAAGGCAATCAAACTGTTAAGCAATCCAAAAAACAAAGTTTCGAAAGTGGCAGAAATGGTGGGCATTCCCAATCAGTCCTATTTTGGATCTCTCTTTAAAAGACAGTTTGGAATGTCGCCCGGAGACTATAAAAATTCTATTATGAATGGGGAAGGCAAGTATGTATCAGAGCAATAATGCACTGTTGATGTGGTTTAAAAGGCCGGCGAAGGACTGGAACGAAGCTCTGCCTGTCGGAAACGGGAGGTTGGGCGGTATGGTTTACGGGTCTGCTGCGAGGGAGAGAATCCAGTTGAATGAGGATAGTATCTGGTATGGTGCTCCAATAGACAGAAACAACCCGGATGCATTGAAGAATCTTCCCCGGATGCGGAAGCTGCTGTTTGAGGGGAGAATAAGCGAAGCCGAAAAACTGGCGTCTCTGGCCTTTTCCGGCGTGCCTGAAAGCCAGAGGCCGTATCAGACCATGGGAGTGCTGCATATCGATTTTGAGTTTGATGAGCATTTGGTTACGCATTATACCCGGGAATTGGATCTGGATACTGCCGAAGTGGTTGTCCGGTTTGAACGCAATGGCATCCGCTATGAACGTACCTGTTTCTCCAGTGTGCCGGATCAGGTCATGGTAACTCAAATCTGTGCTGATCAACCTGACAGTATCAGCTTTACAGCATATCTCAGAAGAGGACGTTACCTGGATACGGTGAAGGCCTATAACGGGGATACCATCTGCATGTACGCAAGCTGTGGTTCTGAACGGGGAGTGAGGTTCTGTACCATGGTGCGTGTAATTGCTAACGGCGGTCTGGTAGAAACAATAGGAGAAAGCCTGGTTATCCTGAATGCAGATTCGGTTACACTGCTCATCTCGGCTGCCACCAGTTTTTATCATGAGGATTACGAAGCTCAGTGCTTCGATTATATCAAGGATGCCGGAAATAAGACGTTTCACCGATTACAGGCGGATCACCGCAGGGATTATCGTTCATTATTCAGCAGGGTGAGCTTGAGCCTGTCAGATAAGCCAACGATTCCGGATGGGCCGTCTCAGGCGGGAATTGAGCAGGATATCACAGACGCGCCGGAATACAGCCGCCCAATGGATGTCGGCAGCTACCGGCATTCATGTGTATGCGGCCTTGACACTTCAGAAAGGCTGGAGGCAGTCAAGGCTGGAAATGATGATTTGGAACTGCTCTGTACATATTATCAGTTCGGACGGTATTTACTGATATCCTCCAGCAGACCGGGTACCCTGCCCGCCAATCTTCAAGGCATCTGGAACCAGGATATGCTGCCGCCGTGGGATAGCAAATACACAATCAACATCAATACGGAGATGAATTACTGGCCTGCAGAAATTTGTAATTTATCCGAATGCCACTATCCGCTATTCGATCATATACAGCGAATGAGGGAACCGGGCAGGAAAACCGCCAGGGTCATGTATGGCTGCCGGGGCTTTGTCGCTCATCACAATACGGACATCTGGGGAGATACTGCACCACAGGATATTTACATCCCTGCCACCTATTGGCCGATGGGTGCTGCATGGCTATGCCTGCATATCTGGGAGCATTATGAATTCACACTGGATACGTTGTTTTTAAGTGAGCATTATGAAACCATCCGAGAAGCAGTGGAATTTTTTGCGGATTTCCTGATCGAGGATTCCCAGGGCCGGCTGGTCACCTCCCCTTCTGTATCTCCGGAAAACACTTATATCCTTGAAACGGGTGAAAAAGGATGCCTATGCGCAGGCCCTTCCATGGACAGCCAGATCCTGCATGCATTATTTGCATGTTTCATCAAAGCGGCGGAGCTTTTAAACAAGGATAGAGAATTCTCTGAACAAGTGAAAAGGATGACAGATAAACTCCCTGAACCGCAAATAGGCAAATATGGTCAGATACAGGAGTGGTCTGAGGATTATGAGGAAGCGGAGCCCGGGCATCGGCATATCTCACAGCTCTTTGGCTTGTATCCTGGGAAGCAGTTTTCGTTGAGAAATTCACCGCGGCTTGCTGCTGCCGCCAGAAATACGCTGGAAAGACGGCTGAAGCACGGAGGGGGCCATTCAGGCTGGAGCCGTGCCTGGATTATCAATATGTGGGCAAGGTTGAAGGATGGAGAGAAAGCCTATGAGAACATTAATGAATTGTTGAAAAAGTCAACAATGAAAAATTTACTGGACAGTCATCCGCCATTTCAGATTGACGGGAACTTTGGGGCAACAGCCGCTATTGCAGAAATGCTGCTGCAAAGCCACGAAGGTGGGATTGAACTACTTCCGGCAATTCCAAAGAACTGGAAATCCGGCAAAGTAACAGGACTTGTCGCCAGGGGAGGATTCGAAATCGATATGGAATGGAAGTATGGGAAAATATCGGAAGCATCTCTGCTGTCCCATCATGGATCCGATTGCTGTATAATAACTAAGGAACTCCCCACTGTCACATTGGATAAAAGAACGATTCCTGTTTCAGCGACAGGCAGCGGCTTTGTTTTTAAGACCTCCTGCGGCAAATGCTACAGGCTTTCTTTCCCAATTGCGGTGCAATGATCCGGTATTGTCGGGAAAAAGAGTTATTTATATTACGAGTGATGATCCGAAAGAATTAATTCTAATCGGAAGGTACAAATTTGTGTATTGTGAGGTATGCTATGATATGCGAAGATAGATTCGACACTGGTTTTCAAGCTCCTCCGGCAGCATCCCACAATTATCACCGGCAATCGGAACTAACTGAATTATGAGATTTGATTCGGATGTGCCTTTTGTTTTACGGCTCTGCTTAAGGTTCATCTGGTAAAAAAACCGTAAATATGCTGCCTTTTCCTAACTCGCTTTGCACTTCGATCGTGCCGCTGCACAGCTTCATGATTCGCTTAACGATTGCAAGACCGAGGCCGTTTCCAGCTATGACATGTGATGTATTGCCCTGATAGAACTTATCGAAAATGCGTGCTTTCGTCTGTTCATCTATACCGGCCCCGTCGTCCTGAATGGTAAAGCGGATACCGTCATTCGAACTTATGAGACTCACGCTGATCAGCCCGCCCTGATAAGAGAATTTGATGGCGTTGTCCAGAAGATTGATCCAGATTTGCTGTGTGAAATCTTCGTTCCCTTTATAAGTTACCTCGTTCATTTCTACATTGACCGAAAGCTCTTTCCGCGACCATTTCGGTTCCATCAGCAGGATTACCCTCCGGATTTGTTCATCCAGCCTGAACGGTGTTTTGTCGGGAATGATTTCAATGTTCTCATACTTTGACATACTGAGCACATTGGTAGAAAGCACGGCCAGTCGCTCCGATTCAGCAATGATAATATCAAGGTATTCCTGTCTTTCCTCTTCGCTGAGATCCCCCTCTTTTAGCATCTTTGCAAACCCACGCAGCGATACGATAGGCGTTTTGAATTCATGGGAAAAGTTATTGACAAAATCGCTGCGCAGCGTTTCGATGGATGACAGTTCATTTGTCATTTTATTAAAGCTTTGCGACAGCTCCTCCAATTCGCCGATTCCTTTGAGTTCCACCTGTACATTAAAATCACCCTGTGCAACCTTATGGATAGCGACAATTACCTTGCGAATCGGATTGAGCGCTTTTTTGCTGAAAAAGAAAGTGAGCGCCATTCCGAGCACAATACACAGCAAGATCATCAAGAAGAAAAACCAACGCTCAAATATGCTCGTACCATCAAGGTTTTCAAACGATATAACGCCTACGTAATAGAGTATCGCTGTAACCAGCCCAACCAATAAGAATGCAGCCATCATGACGGCAAAAACGAACAATACCAGTGAAATGGTTAGGCTCCATCTTTTTTTTAAATCTTTTAAGCAACTCATACTTTTTTTACCGCCTTATACCCGAGGCCGCGCACCGTAACAATTTCAAACTCCGGCCAATCACGAAACCTTTCCCGCAAACGGTTGATATGGACATCCAGCGTGTGGTCATCGGTCTCGGACTCCATGCCCCACAACTCATCCATTAACTGTAAACGGGATATGATAAAGATTATCTGCATAAATATCTTATCGAATCTTGCCGCGCTGAGCTTACACATTGGGGTATTATCTTTTCGTCATTCCTGTTTGCGTTTTGGAGTAACTTTATCCAAACTGCTACCATGATTCTGATTGCGCTTGCTTTTAATCTGCCTTATGTGATTATACAGCGTTATAATCGTCCAAGGATCATCAACTTTCTTACGCATGGCGGCAGGAAAAGGGACGGCGAAATCGGTAAAAGTAGTTTATCAGTGCAGGATCGTAATCCTGGCAGTATTCTGTTTATTTCTGCGGACAAAACCGGATATGGTCATAAAAGCATAACAGAAGCTCTACAACAACAAATAACTGAGCTGAATCCTAATGTACATATTTCCATCATAGACGGGTTCTCCTTGGGAAAATTGATATTGCAGGCATCAAGCAGACTATATAATCCGCTCGCAGTTAACATGCCTGCATTGTGGAGTATCTTTTATCGGACGGGAAATCACTCCATACGGCTGGTCAACGCTCTCGTTTCAAAAGACATAAAGAGTAAGTTGATAAAGTGCCTTAAGGAAGTTCGTCCGGATGTGATTGTCCCGGTACATGGAGTTTTTGTAGGCTCTGTTCTGAATATTCTGGAGAAAGAGAAATTGGATATCCCCGTTATTCCATTTATTGCGGACCTTGACAATGTTACCGGCCTTTGGGCGGACAAGCGGGCAAAATATACGCTATGCCCCAGTGTGGAATCCAAACAAACGATGCTTTCATTGGGGATTCGAGAGGAAAAACTTAGACTTGTTGATTTCCCTGTCAGAAAAGATTTCTGTGATTTTTCTCCCGCTGTTCCAAAGGGAGAGAAAATTTTGGCTGAAGAAGGGGCGTCCATTCTGCTGGTCAACGGAAGTCAGGGGTCATGGCGGATATTGAAAATGGCCAGAAACCTTTTGAAATACAGTAACTGCCATATATCTATCATGGCAGGTAACAATTCATCCCTGAAAAAATATCTGGATAAAAAATTATCGCTTTATATCGGCGGTCGCGTACAGATTTACGGCTTTACAAAAGATATTAAAAAACACATGCTTGCGGCGGATATTCTGGTTATCAGGGCCAGCCCCAATGTTCTGATGGAGGCAGTCAATCTGTGCAAGCCTGTCATTGTCGTCGGCGCATTAAAAGGCCAGGAAGAAAAAAATCCGGAATTTGTCGTGAAGCACAATTTGGGGGTTTATTGCAAGGACATCAAAAGGCTTTCCAACATGGTTCTTGAACTGCTTTCACAAAATGGGAAGAGACTTAAAGAAATCTATGATAGCCAGATCAGATTCAGAAATCCCCGGGCCGCGCGGGAAATCGCAGAGTTTATTATCGGCAGCGGTTGCCAGACCGCAGGATTTTATGCCCTGTCTTCTGAATCTGACGAAGATATAGTGCATGCTTACTCTGGAGGAAATGAAAAAAATGAAGCTTTGATCGGTGTAAAGGATAAATGAAATCAATAAAAGATAAGTACCTTCGTATTTTTGTGGCGGCATCGATATGTATTGGTCTGATTTTTTTACTGGCGTATATGGCCATTACATGGACTTTGCACCAAAAATTATTCGATATAATAGGGGCGTGGGTAATCGGCGGTATTATAGCATATATTCTCAACCCTGTTTGTAAATTTATCGAGAGAATCCTTGGGGTTTTATTTGGCAAGCTAAAACTGAAACGGCATCCTGAAAGAGCACTGAGCATTTTGTTGGGCCTTTGCTTCGTATTGGGATTTTGCTTTCTTGCCCTTGCGATCATCGTGCCTGATTTGGCAGTAACGCTGATTGGCATCATCTCCGCCATACCATCGATGGCGGATAAGGGAATCGCATGGCTGAGAGAAGCTGCTCAAGACAACCCCATCGTACTGGAATTTGTCAACAGCGGACTGTCTCAGGCTACTGAATCGATAAAAAGCTGGGCAACCTCCGACATTATTCCTAAAATTCAAACAATCATCAACAGCCTCGCTGCGAGCCTGGCTGGTATCTGGTCCCTGGTTTCTGATTTCGTTATTGCGATTTGCAGCACAGTCTGTTTTCTGTGCAGCCGTGAAAAACTGAGCAGATATGCCCGCATGATTGTCTATGCAATTTTCAAAGAGGAGCATGCCCAATGGGTGCTTAATGAAGTAAAATATGCCGATAGAATATTTGGCAAGTTCATTCGTTGTACGCTTCTGGATTCTGCTCTCGTGGGTACCCTATGCTATATCGGCTGCCTTTTGATGGGAATTCCTTACGCGCTTTTAATCAGCATATTTGTTGGTGTAACGAATATCATTCCATTCTTTGGTCCGGTTATCGGAGCTATTCCGGCCTGCATACTAATTATCTTTATTGATCCCGTAAAATGTCTTTATTTTACTATCTTTATCTCAATCCTGCAACAAATTGATGGCAACATTGTTGTGCCGAGAATACTGGGCCGCTTTACAGGTCTGGACAGCTTATGGATTATTTTTTCGATACTGGTGTTCGGCGGCCTTTTCGGGTTTGTCGGATTGATATTTGGTTTGCCTATTTTTGCAGTGATATTTGATATCATACGCCAATTAGTCAAATATGGTCTGAAAAAGAAAAACAACGAAGGATGTGTTGGATTACACGTCGAGAATAAGAAGGAAGGCTAAAAGCTCTACCAAACTTTTTTGACAATAGCTCTACAAGAATAATTAGTAAAGGGTAAATAAGGCAGGTCGACCACTGTAGGTATAGTAAAAATAAGCTAAAAAATGCATTTTAACAAAATATTTATTTAATGCACATGTCCGAAAACAGCTAGTTAGTTTTACCTGATAAATGTTCCTTGAAAACCTTGAATATAGTGAGCTTGAGGCAGGAATTTCGACCCTGCATGTCGAATTATACAGCATAATACAAAATTTACAAAAGGTGATAGCAATGCTGAT
>JAFABI010000045.1 GCA_023426125.1 Bacillota bacterium | reverse complement strand
GGTTAAATCACTAATTTTTAGGGTTTGAACACTTCCGCTGTCACTTGCCCGATACACGGACGCATCCTTATGGAAGCTGTACACGGTGCCGTTAATTCGAATCCTGGACGCATCCACCGCCTCGATTAAGGTACCGGTGGCTGCCGGCTGGAGAGCGTAATCCAGTGACACCGGCTGATTTCCGCTCATTCTCACACGCACCACACTGTTGAGGTTTACATTGAAATTAGCCCCGGACAGGGTATAGGTTTGACCCTCTATAAGAAGGGTTAGCATATCGGAGGTTCCAGCTGTCCCGGCTGTTCCGGCAAGGCTGCTGCGAATGCCGGTAACATAGGCGTAACGGATGTTTTCGCCCAGGGCATCATCCACTAAAAGCACATCCACATCCTGAAAATCACCGGTCCGGCGAATGTATTTCACTCTCCCCTCCTCCAGCGTTCCGGAGGTCAAATCGGAAAATTTCAGCACGGTAGCCTGTATTTCCGTGGTGTAGGTGTTGGTGATATTAAATATAACCGCATCCATGGCCACGTAGGATTCGTTGAGCTTTCTTTCTCCCGGCGTTATCCTGTAGCTGTCCCGTGTGTTTCCGTCCAGCTTGGTAAGCTTTACGGTATCATAATCCTTGCCCTTTGAAACCACCTCATAAAGTGCAAGGGAGCCTCTGTAAAGGGTGGTAATGCCTCCGTCCAGCAAATAGGTGGCCTTGGCTCCGTCGGTATGAAGAAGGGTGACATAATCGTAGGCTTTGCCGTAATCCGACGCATCCTCCGACTTTTTTGTATAGGTTTCCAGTACAAGAACGTAATTTCCGTTATCGGAGGTTTTGGAGGACACAATATCCACCGCGCTTCCGTCGCTGCCTAAAAGAAGCTTCACAGAATCCCCCGTTTCAATACCTCCCGACGCCGTCAGCTTGCTTACAGGAAAGCTGCTTGCCAGCTCATAGGACTTGCCGTCCACTTCCACGGATTTGGGAGAGATTTTGCTGGGCTGAATGGACGTTACCGTTCCGGATACCGCATTGTTGTAAACCAGCACATAACCATACCGGCCCCACAGGTCCGTCACCTCGTAAACCACGTCGTCGGACTCAATTTGATTTGGGTCGATGGATTTTCCGCCTCTGTCAATAGCTTTGCCGCCAAAACGGGCAGCAAGGCTTTTTCCTTGTTCGTCGCCGGAAATGACCACAGGATCCGAGTAAAGGGGATCAAAGAGCACGCCGTAGGCGGTGCCGTCCCTGTTTTTCCCCAAGACCAGTGAGGAATTGGCCTTGATTCCTCCCAGAACATCACTGTAGGAGGCCGTTTTGCCGCCATAGTAGTAGGTTGCGTCGGAAGGAAGGGTCAGGCTTGTGCCGTCATTGGAAACAACCTTTCCGGATGCGGCCTTGCTCAGGGAAATCTCGGTTACCGCAAGACCCATGAGAGCCATTTTGACTATCTGCCCTTCTTCGATTCGCAGCATATACTTTTTGCCTGCTTCAGGAGCGGAAAGTGCATCGGCGAAATAAAACTCGCCCTTTTCCGTAAGGATTCTGCGGTAGGAAAGGTCAGGATGAGTTACATTATTTTCCAATACGGTTACGCTTTTATAATTGCTCAGAGTGTCGATATAGGGCCTTGTTTCGCCCTTGGGCTTTGTATCATAAACCCGCTCCAATAAAAGGGCGGTTTGGCCTCTCGAAAGCGCTTTCGCCGGTGTATAGCTTATTCCGTCCAGTATATCCAGGTTTTCAAGAAGAGTGATGTAATTGCCGGGATAGGAGCCGGAAAGACTGCTCTCGTCATATCCCAGAAGCTTCCCCATAATAACCGCAGCCTGGGTAAAGCTCACCGTCTGGGACGGATGGAACTTGCCGTCGGCCAGAGCCGTCATATAGCCCAGCTTCACAGCCGCATTAACATGGCCGTTGGAAAACCGGCTTGACGGAACATCGGAATAAAGAGTGGTGTTTTTATAAAGCTTAGCCGCTTCATCCTGGCCGTTTGCCTTTATAAGCACAATAGCCAGCTCCTCCCTTGTTATGCTCCTGTCCGTATCCATGGCTTGTGTGGTGGTTGGCGTAAAGACGCCCAAATCCATCATGCGCCTCAGACTGTCCGTATAAAGGGTTTTTTCGGCTGATTGCACCGACACCTGGGTTTGGCTCTGTCCGCTTCCCTGGGTTGCGCCAAGAACCTTTACGCCGCCGAAGACGATTCCCGCCGACAAGGACACAGCCAGAACAAGGCTGGTTAAAAACCGCACAGGCTTTTTGCCGAAGGGGCGGAATGCTTTTCGTTTCATAGGTATATACCTCTCTTTCATGTTGCTGTTAGTCCTTCCTATCTGTCAGTATCTTATAGCTGATAAGCGTCGCCCGCTTTATTTGCGGGCAGAGCCCGCTTTGGTTGCGGGCAGAGCCCGCTTTAGTCATAGCGCAAAGCATCGATAGGATTTAGCTTTGCGGCCTTATTGGCGGGAAGAAAGCCGAACAGAACGCCTATTGCCAGTGACACGCCTGCCGCCAGTACTATGGCGCTTACCGAGGGAGTGGCAGTCATGCCGACCAGGTTTCCTGCGGCCACTGCTCCAATTGCTCCCAGTAAAATTCCTACCGCTCCGCCCATAAGGCTTGTGGTGGCCGCCTCGATGACGAATTGGGCCATAATATCCCGTCTCTTGGCTCCCACCGATTTACGGATGCCGATTTCCCTGGTCCGCTCCGTTACTGAAACCAGCATGATGTTCATAATACCGATACCGCCAGCCAAAAGTGAAATGCCCGCTATGGCCGACAGCACGACGACAAAGGTGCCGGTGAGGGTGGAAAGCTCCTTTAAAAGCTCCGTCATGCTTAAAATAGTATAAGCGTCGGAATCGCCGTAGGCTTTATAAAGCCTGTTCTGTATGGCGTTTTTCGCTTTAAGTACCGTATCCTCGCTTACCGCGCTGAAGGAATAGCTGACAGGCTCCCCCATAGTGGAAAGCTTTGCACCGTTGGTGTAGGGTATAAACACGGCATCGTCGCCGCTGCCCTCCTCGCTTTCGGCATTCTCTGCAAGGACACCCACGACGGTGTATTCGTAGCCATTGATTTTCAGAACGTTTCCAATGGCCCCCTGGGGAAAATAGGTTTTCTCTATGTAGCTTCCAACGACACAGACATTCTGACGCCTTAAGACGTCAATGTATTGAATAAATCGTCCCTCACCTACCTCCAGCTTGCGAATGATGCCGTAATCCTCACTCACTCCTGTTACAGAGGTGGAGGAAAGCGTCTCATTGCCATATTTCAAGCTTGCTCTTACGCCCACGGTAGGCGAGACGGCCAGAATGGAATCCCTGTTATCCTGGGCAAGCTCATACAGCTCCTCTGCCGTAATGCTTCTGGAAGAGCCTCGGCCGGTAAGAGTAACATTAATAAGGTTGGTGCCCATG
>JAFABI010000037.1 GCA_023426125.1 Bacillota bacterium | reverse complement strand
TACGATCATTTTCCGTCTCGGGAATTAGCTTCTTTGTCAAACGGTCCACCTGTGTCAGGACTTTTCGAGCTTCCTCCGCCATTTGACCGGTGATTTTACGTACTTCCGTACGTGCATCTTCAGTCCTACGGCGTAGAACTTTGTTGATCGACAGCATGTGATCCTTCATCTTACGGATCGACTTCGTACTTTGTCGGGAAGCCTTCCCACAAGCTTGCTTTATGCGGGTGACTGCTTTTGTTAGCTTTTTTACGCCTTCGTACAGCAGGCCCGCATCCGTAGGGTGGGTGATATTGGCCTCCACAACCGTTGAATCAATACGCGTCTTCCGGCCTTTGATGAGTTTTTTTTGTACCAGGGACTCTAAAAGTCGCTGATTCATTTCATTGATGACTTCTTCACCATATCTGGTGGTAATTTTCATCAAGGCGGTTGCATCCGGAACTTTTTGTTCAATTGGTATTCGGCAAAAGAACCGGTACATAAGGTTGTGCGTAACTTCCGGGACCATATCTTCGTAGCTCAATCCTGTGTAGTGTTTGAGAAACATAAGCCGGGTATAGGCTCTGACAGGAACGGTTGGACGACCTCGCTGTGTATTGAATCTTTCAACAATCGGTTCTTCAAAGGATTCGTCCAAAAGCATTTTGTCTATTCGCTCAAGCTCCGGAGTTAACTGATATGTGGCTTTTGGTATAAGCACTTGTGCAACGGTTGGTTGAATCCATTCTGGATAATCGAGTATCAGCATTGCTATCACCTTTTGTAAATTTTGTATTATGCTGTATAATTCGACATACAGGGTCGAATTTCCTGCCTCAAACTCACTATATTCAAGGTTTTCAAGAAACATTTATCAGGTGAAACTAGATAGACGTTTATATGATTTTAAATTATTAAGAATATAGCGAATCACTATACAGAATTCACTTTATCCAGTATGACTATATAAACGGATTATGGATATCTGTAGAGAAAATAATGTAAGCGGAGTAAGTTAAGATGTACGATATTAAATATGCAGAAGAGGCTTTTACAAGAAAAAAGATTGGTAATTCAATAGTTGGCTTGGATAAAGAATTGCTAAGCCAGCTTAAAAACGCCGGGATTATATATGCATTCGAATTTTTGGGTCACAGTAAGACAAAAGATCAGCGAAAGGTTTTATCAGACAATACAGGTATTAATTATACAACGATTTTATATTTGGCTAAATGCTGTGATTTGTTAAGATTGCTAGGCGTTTCAAAGAAGACGTTACAATACCTATATGAAATAGGCTATGATTGCGTACGTAAAATCAAGGCGGAAAACCCTGTTGAAGTGGCTGACAAGGTTGGACACTATATGAGAAGCATTGGATTAAAGAGCGGTATGCCTCCTTGCTGCAGCATTGAGGAGGTTGTGAAGCTTGCTAAAATCATGCCTGAAATAATTGAGGATTTTGATTGATGATTCTGTCCAGCATGTGTAGAATGAGAAACACCGGAAGAAATGGCTAACATGATAGTGGAAATTATCTATAGAAAGCTCTAATCTGAATAAAAATAATTCCCCAACAGTAATCAATTGAGCAAACCGGGAACAGCAAAACCTCCAAATTGTTGATACAATATAATCACCGTATACGGAGATAGGCAAGCGGTTTCATGAAGGACATAGCCGCTTATTGGGATGTCTATATCGGTGAAAATCTGGAAAGTAAAATGTATTCTCAGCTTAATCCTCCCAAACATGGCGAGGTGGGACTCTGTATTTCATCTTCGGAAGATACGGTTGCAACATACTTGCTCGGTGTCATCGTCGAGGATTTTTCAAAGGTAACGCCAGACATGCTGAGGGTGGAGGTACCGGAAGCGGAATATGCGGTGTTTACCACGCTGCCGGTGGATTTAACCAAAGCCGGGACTTATCAAGACAATCCGCTTAGCGGGGTTGTAAAATCCTCCTGGAAGTATATTTTTGAGGAGTGGTTTCCCGGCAGCGGCTATGTTTATGATGATAGCAAGCTTGATTTTGAGTTTTACGATGAACGCTGCCATTACCGACCGGATGCTACGATGGAGATCTATGTGCCTGTGAAAAGAAGATAGCTTTACAAAAATTTTACTCTGTTTTTTTATTTTTCGACATAAATTTTACCTGGTGTATTGACAGTGCCCTCGCGCAGGTCTATAATAAAATCATATAAAACATATAGGAATACATTAACTGCTGACCGGAGAACTGGAGGCTATATTTTTTAAAATGTAGTCTCCGGTTTGTTTTTTATAAAGAAAATTTCGAGGAGGCAGTGCAAATGAAAAAGCGGATTGGTTTTATTTTGTCGGCGGTGCTTGTGCCGGTAGTGCTTGCGGGATGCGGCAGTTCGGGGAATGCGGACAGGGAGGCTTCCGGAAGTACCGTGCCGTCGCAGGCAACACAGGCGGTTCAGACGACGCAGGCGGAAGAAAAGGCGGAGATTTATTATACCACCTGGCGGTCCAATGCGGAGAAAAACTATCCTCAGGTGCTTATCGACGAGTTCCGGAAGAAATATCCCAATATTACGGTGATTGCCCAGACAAACACCACAACCACCGAGGAATACCTGAATGACCAGAAGGTACGTTTCCTGGCCGGAAGCGACATTGACGTGACGACCATCCGTGCGGAATCCCGTGCAGATTATGTCAAGGCAGGCTATCTTAAGGATCTGACCGGGCAGCCGTTTCTGAAGAACTTCACCGAATATGCACTCAAGGCCGTGGCGGTGGACGGCAAGGTTTACAGTGCTCCCAGTGCCCTTAATATTGCCGGGGCCTATTACAACTTCTTACAATATGGGGAAGAACCCCAAATTCCCTCGGAACAAGAACTGTGTGAGCAATATGAGATAAGCAGGCCTACCGTCAGGCAGGCGGTAAGCGGGCTTGCCGGCAAAGGCTATCTGTATAAGGATTAGAAGAAAGAATTAGTGAATACGAAATGAGCATAGATTCCCGCGCAACATTTGAAGCAGAAAATCTGAAAGGTAATAAAGCACACGGTACGGAAGCAGTCCTCAAAAGAGGGCTGCTCTTCTGCAGCACGGTAAGAAAAAGGGGAAGGAAGGCTTTTGACCTTGGGCATCCTTTTTTCTACCTGGCTCCGTCCATCCTGTTTCTTTTGTTTGTTTATGCCGGGCCGTTTGTCTTCAATCTGTATATCAGTCTGACGGATTGGACCGGCATCGGTTTTCAATGGAATTTTACCGGCTTTCGGAACTATAGGGAGCTTTTCGGTGAAAAAAGGATCGGGCAGGTGCTGCTAAACAACCTGGTTTATCTTTTTTTCCTGGTTTTCATCCAGAACGTTTTTGCAATTCTGCTGGCACTTTTGCTCAATAAGGAATTCAGGCTGCGGAATTTTTTCCGTTCGCTGCTGTTCATGCCTACGGTCATCGCCACGGTAGCCGTCGGCTTCATATGGTCGCTTATGTTTGATCCGGTAAACGGACCTTTGCCGATCCTGTCCAGACAGCTCAATCTCCCTTTCCTTTCGGAATTCAGCTGGCTGGGAGACTCGAACCGTGCAATTTATCTGGTGATTTTTGTCAGTATGTGGCAGTGGACCTCCTGGAATATGATCATCTATCTGGCGGGCATACAGGGGATTCCGAAGGAAATGTACGAATCTTCGGACATCGACGGCGCCAGGGGCCTGATCAAGCTGAAGGCCATCACCCTTCCGCTGCTCAGACCTGCAGTGACCGTAAATTTAATACTGTCTACCATCAGTGTATTGAAATTTTTCGACCTGCCTTATGTGCTGACCAAGGGCGGACCGGGCTACGCCACTGAGACCCTGGCCATAACGCTTTACAGCTATACCTTTCTGTACAACAAGCTGGGCTACGGCACGGCGATTTCTCTGGTATTGTTTACAGCCGTAATGCTTATTACGATACTTCAGCTTTCCATATTGAAAAAGGGAGAGGAGGACCTGGCAGGATGAAAAAGGGGCGGAATCCAAACGCTTTGAGCCGGGGACAGCGGATTCTCCTGCTGATCCTTACCTTTTGCGCGGTATATCCTTTTGTCATGATTGTGATTGTCAGCTTTAAAAGCCGGGCGGATTACCTGAATTCTCCCATCGGGCTTCCCCAGCAGTGGATCCTTAAGAACTATGAAACCGTCTTCCAGACTGCGGATATTTTCAGGGCCTTCCGGAACAGCCTGATCCTGACGGTTTGTTCAGTGGCAGCCCAGCTGCTGTCCGGTTCTCTGGCAGCTTATGCCCTGGCCCGGATGAAGTTTAAAGGCAAACGGGGAACCTATATCGCATTTCTTTTGCCGCTTTTCATGCCGGTCCAGGCCGTTGTCATTCCGTTGTATGTGATCTACAAGAATGCGGGCCTGCTCAACAGCCTCACGGGCCTGATCATCATTTACACCGCGAGCGGTTTGCCGCTGGTGATTCTGACGCTTTCAAGCTTCATAGGCACCATACCCGTTCAAATATCCGAGGCTGCATTTATGGAGGGACTTTCCCATTTCCAGGTCTACCGCAGGATCATACTTCCGCTGCTGAAGCCTGCGGTGGCAACAGTGATCATCATCTCGGGACTTGGTGTCTGGAACGATTTTTATCTGCCCCTTCTGATGCTGACCGATGTCAAGCTGGCGACATTGCCGCTGAAAACGTATCTGTTTGTCGGCCAGTACCGCGTGGAGTGGACCAAAATCAGCGTATGCATCGTTTATCTTGTCATCCCGGTGCTGATCGTATATTTCTTTCTGCAGAAGCAGATCATCGAAGGCGTTGCCGCCGGCTCGGTGAAAGGGTGAGAACAAGGAGGAAGCAATGAAATTTAAGGATACAATGACCGCAAGGGAGCGGATCGAGGCGTTTTATGAAGGAAAACCCTACGACCGCATACCGACAGGTATTTTCATGAGCGACCATTCCGCAGGACTTGTGGGTGCGAGGGTGGTAGACATGCACCTGTCCGCGGAAATCAATACAAAAGCTCAGATCGCCGCATACAAGGCCTACGGCACCGAAGAGGTAGGGGCTATAGTGGGAGTGGGAGGCGTGGCAGAAATTCTCGGAATGAAGCTGAACTTTCCTGAAAACAGCAATCCCTATCCGGTCAGCCATCCGATCCTCAGTCAGGAAGACTTGGAAAATACTTCGCTGCCTCCCTTTTTCTCCGCAGGCCGGTTTCCGATGTTTTATGAAATCAGCGAAAGGCTTCTGGAGGCGGTTGGAAATGAAGTCCCGGTTGTCGTTGGGATGCCCGGTCCCTTTACAACGGCGGGTGGGCTGCGGGGGACGGAAAACTTCATGCGCGACCTGTATCAGAATCCGGAATTTGCCCATGAGGTGCTCCGGCTGTCGTTGGAGGCCACATTGCTGTTTATCCGTGAGACGGCAAAGCTTGGCGTAGGATTTAGCATCGGTGAGCCGACGGCGTCGGGTACTCTGATCGGTGCAAAGCAATTTCATGAATTCGCCTTTCCATACCTGAAGGCGTGCCTGGACGAAATAAGCCGTCTGGGCTGCAGACTCACCTCCCTGCATATCTGCGGAAACACACGGAAAATCTGGAATGCCATGGTGGACGCCGGGGCGGAAATCCTTAGCCTGGATGAGAGGATAGATCTGCTGGAGGCAAAGAGAGAGGTGGCTCCAGGGCGGTGCTGTTGGGAAATATTCCGCCCGCGGAGGTCATGCTGCTGGGCTCGCCGGAGGATGTGGAAAACGCGGTGGCCGACTGCCTGCGCAAGGTTTGGGACAGCCCCCGGGGCTATATCCTGGGACTCGGCTGCGGTCTTCCTACCAACACTCCGCCGGAAAACATCCTGGCCTTTTATGATGCAGCCCGTAAATACGGAAGCTATTCGCTCCGGCCTGGCGGCGGGAGCGGCTTGTAACCGGAAAAATTACACAATTTTCCTGCATTCAAGGTAAAACCGCTTTTCATCGGCTTCGCCCATGGAGAAGGTCTTCCGCGGGAGGACCCCTTCCAGTATGACGGTTTTGTAAAGGTCATGCTTATCCATGGACGGGAGATAAAAGCCCATATTCCCGGGCCTGGAACCTAATTCCGTAACCACCTGCTCGCCATGGATATAGTCGATTTCAATATGCCGGTGGCCGGCAGAAAGTTTGTCCAGGGCAGCCTGGAGGGTACCGACTTCCAGGTTGTGGACCGGAGCTTTTGCCAGCAAAAGGCCGGAAGTTCCTTCAAGGATAAAGGGAAGAACATGCGTCCCCCTGTCATGTCTATAGCCGGCCGCGGCTTTTTGCATGGCTTCCGCCGTGTCAAACAGCACGGCTTCGGCATTGCAATAGCTGGCAAGCTTACCGAGCACAGCGGCCCTGTCGACACCGAACAAAACTCTGTGAATCGGCTCAAAGACGATGCCGTCATCATGAACGTTTACAAGCTCAACCAGGGCGTATCTGGCGGGATGGGTATCCATTATTTCCGGACCGCATGCGGCTTTTATATTTTCCCAGTGGGCTTTGGCAGTGGCCAGGGAATGGTTGCCGTCTCCTACGGCAAACAGGAGGACGCCTTTATCCGGCCCGGTGCCGTATTTGCGGTGGAAGGCTTCGGGCTGCGCCAGCTTTTCCAGGGCGGCGGCGATGGATTGCAGGCTTTCTTCGTCGTCGATTTTCCAGCCTTTGAGGTGTCCGCCGTTTTTCATCAGATCAAAATCATATAACCCGGCAAACCGCCCCGTATTTTCAAAAAGAGGCTCCACAACGGTTTTGCCGGGATCGTCGATAAGCACCATAATATGGGGCAGCTCGATCATCGCATTTTCACGGATCCTGACACGGGGGGGGATCCGGTCCAGGACAGTGCCTTCCGTTGCCCGGATGAGAGTTTGCGAGCCCTTGTCATAGCTATACTTTTCCAGATCCAGCGCGATGATCAGGCCTTTTCTTGAAGCGGAGTGCCCGGTGCTTCTGTCAAGGAGAATGAAGCCAGGCCGCTGAAGCTCAAGAATGCCTTCCTTCAGGTATTTTTCCATGGTTGAATTTATATTGTTTATTCGCTGGTCTGCGTCGGCGTCCTTTAAGTAGATCTCCGGGAAGGTAAGATACAGGGTAGAGGGACAGTCGCCGGCGATATTTTTTACATCCTCCCAGTAATCAGGCTGGGAAGTGTACTGGTCGCAGGCCACTACAGCCCATTTGCAAAGGTTGTGGCCTTTTGCCGGGAGCATGATCTCAGGGATGTGCAAACCGATATTTTCATAAATTCTCTTCATATATTTATTGACCTCACAATTTATTACAGCTTTTTATGCCGCAGCAAAAATACCGTAAATTTATCCTTCCGGACGTAATGCGCCGAAGTACTGGCAAGATCTCCGGAAAGCGCATGTACGCCGATGAAATTATGCTTCATTTCGCCGCAGTACGAATAAATTTTATCTGAATGAAGGATATAAGTCAAATCCAAACCATGTATTTTTTATTTTTTACAAGAGATAATATACCTATATTGAAAGAACTGTGTTTTTGAGACAAGTGGCGGGCAAATGGCAAGGATTCTTTGATGTTTGCGAAGAATTGTCCAAAAACCTTCGTTCAATTACGATAGTAGAACGAGAAAATCTGATCGGTAATTCCTGGCTGAGGGGTGATTCCGGGTTGCTGCAAAAATACAGCGAGGTTTTGAACCTGCCGGTGGTTTGCGTGAACAATGGCAAAAAGGCGGGTGTAGTGAAGGACATCATATTTTGCCCTGAAAACAGGGAGGTCAGAGCTTTTCTTCTAGAGCACAGAGGACTTGAAATCCGAAAGAAAGTGGTCAAGCTCAAAAGTATTTTAAGTCTTGGAACGGATGCGCTCATTATCGACGGTCCGGACTGTGTCGAATCACTGGGAAAAGCTTCTTATACTGCCGAATTTAAAGACGAGGGAAGTATTCTGGGCTTAAGGATTTTTACCAGGTCGGGGGAAGAACTCGGAATTGTCAGGGATGTTATTTTCGACTGGCAGACAGGGCGGATTGAAGGCTTTGAGGTTTCGGACGGCCTGTTTCAGGATATCCTGCAGGGCAGAAAAATTCTTCCGCTGTTTGGAAAAGTAGAATTCGGTGAAGAGAATGTTCTGGTTGAAAAAGAAGCGGTGGAAGAAATGGAAAATACAGGTGGGGGAATAAGAAACATGCTAAAGGACAGATATTAATAATCATTGGATTCGAAAGGAGTGATTTTATGAACAGCGGTTTTACAAGAGGCCTGGTGGTAGGGAGTATTATCGGCGCATCGGTCAGCATGATCATGAACAACAATATGATGCAGCCCAGGAACCGAAGGAAAATGATGAGGACCGGCAAAGCGCTTTTAAGAAAGTCAGGCGGCATTATCAGCGATGTAGTCGATGTTTTCAGATAAGGATCGGCTAAAATATTAGTTCCGGTTCTTTTTCGGGGAATGGAGCGGCTGGTGTAGTTCCCTGAAAAAGATTACCGGAAGTTATATTTTAACGAGTCCAAAAATTTTATACTCCGGACTCCAAAACGCCGACCGGACAGCGGCTTCAGTTAGGAGTATATTCTCTCAAATCCTCGTAAAGACTGGGTGTTTACACCCGGTCTTTTAAAATTAACATGAAAATTATTGCTGATTGGGGAGAGGTTATGGCAAACGTGCATGGTAAAAAAATTGTTTTAAATGTTGTGCTTTTCATCGGAGTGGCCTTTGCCATCTACTGTTTTTACACATTCAGAGTCAAACTAGGGAAAATCATCACCCCCTTTTTTTTAGCTGTGCTGCTGACTTACATATTCAAACCTCTTGCCGAACGGCTGCAGAGGAAGAAAATACCGAGACCGGCCGCAATTCTGGCCGTATATTTTTTTTTCATTCTCGCTCTTGGGGCGGCTGCCTTCTTTTTTATTCCGCAGCTTGCCAACAATACAAAGGACCTGATGAATACGCTGCCTGATATCGTGGATGGATACCAGAAAATGATAGACAATACCATTGCAGCGCTTAAATCCAGCAAGTGGTCTCCTGAAATTAAAAACGTCATTTTCAATGAAGTGCAAAATGGGATCGAAATTGCGGAAAGATATGCGACGGAGGCCTTGAAAATTCTTTTATCCTCGGTTATCAACAGCATCAAGCTGGTCATTGACCTTACCATAGCCATGGTCATTGCCTACTACTTTATCAAAGAGCCTGAGCATTTTAAGGAATTATTCTTCGCCCTTGTACCCAGGCGCTTCAGAAATGTACTCATCAGTCTGGGCAAGGAAATCAACCTGATCCTGGCCGGTTTTATTCAGGGACAGCTTTTGACCGCCTTTATTGTCGGAAGCCTTGAAACCATCGGATTGATGATCGCCGGAGTGAAATATCCCCTTGTGCTGGGAATGATCGGGGGACTGGCAAATATAATCCCCTACTTCGGGCCCTATATCGGTGCCGTACCTGCTGCTGCGGTGGCTCTGACCGATTCACCCCTGAGGCTTTTGTGGGCGGTGCTGGTATTTATTGTGGTGCAGCAGCTGGACAACTCCTACATTTCTCCGAAAATAATCGAGAGCAAGCTGGGGATGCACCCTGTCACAACCATCTTCGCGGTACTGGCAGGAGGGGAATTCTTCGGTATAGTCGGGATGCTGCTGGCCGTACCGGTGTTTGCAGTCCTGAGGACGATTGTCAAAAAGGCTGTGGATGCCATTGCATCTTAAGCCTTGAATGGACGGTCGGACGGCCAATGGCTACCCTTACATCAAGTCTTTACGTCCTAATGTCTATACCACGTCGAGTGCTTTTTCACTGCATGCATACGGCACAAGCAGGGGCGTGCATCGCTACGCGTCCGCAGAATGCAATTTAAGGCGGCCAATACCGGATCGCCAATGGCCTCACCTATATCAAATATCTTCCCGTCCGGTGCCTGGTTTCTGCGAATAACCTTGACACCCGGTGTTTTACTTATATAATATTATTATAACGAGGCGACCAAAATATCCCCCACCTCTAAAGGTGGCGGGTACCGAATTGGGTTTCAGGCGGTGAGCATATCTCCCGCCTCGTTGAAACTCCGCTGCGGTAAGGAAATTTGTCTACAACCGACAAATTTCCTTTGAATTAGGTCGTTATAATTATGAGAAAATTGGATATTGAGGTTGAATCAATGGAAAAATTGGGACTGAATGAAATAAGAGAGAAATATCTGGAGTTTTTTGAGGGAAAGGATCACCTGCGGCTGCCCAGCTTTTCCCTTGTGCCGCACAATGATCCCAGCATCCTGCTGATAAATGCGGGCATGACGCCTTTGAAGCCTTATTTCACAGGCCAGGAGGAACCTCCCAGAAAACGGGTGGCCACCTGCCAGAAATGCATCAGGACTCCCGACATCGAAAACGTTGGCAAGACTGCGCGGCATGGGACCTTTTTCGAGATGCTGGGCAATTTTTCCTTCGGAGATTATTTTAAAAAAGAGGCGATACCCTGGGCATGGGAGTTTGTGACGAAGGTTCTTGAGATTCCCGAGGAAAGGCTTTTTGCATCCATCTACGAAGAAGACGAAGAAGCCTATGACATCTGGAAAAACGACATCGGCCTTCCGGCAGACCGCATCGTCAGGCTTGGCAAAAAGGATAATTTCTGGGAACACGGCACAGGCCCCTGCGGACCGTGCTCCGAGATCTATTTCGACAGAGGGGCCGACAAAGGCTGCGGACAGCCCGGATGTTCCGTCGGCTGCGACTGCGACAGGTATATGGAATTCTGGAACCTGGTGTTCACCCAGTTCAACAAAGGCGAAGACGGCACTTATACAAAGCTGCAGAAAAAAAATATCGACACGGGGATGGGGCTGGAGCGCCTGGCTTGCATCATGCAGGGGGTAAACAGTCTTTTTGAGGTGGATACCATAAAAAATATCCTGGAGAATGTATGCGGCATTGCAGGCGTTGAATATGGCAAAGTCTATGAAAAGGATGTTTCCATCAGGGTTATAACCGACCATATCAGAAGCACCACCATGATGGTTTCAGATGGCATCCTTCCTTCCAACGAAGGAAGGGGATATGTCCTCAGAAGGCTTCTGAGGAGGGCTGCAAGACATGGAAAGCTCCTTGGGATAGACAAGCCCTTCTTATATAATGTCGCGCTTGTCGTTATCAACGAATCCAGGGACGCTTACCCCGAGCTGGCAGAGAAAGCCGACTATATCCGCAAGGTAATTAAAATCGAAGAGGAACGCTTTGATGCGACCGTTGACCAGGGCCTGAGCATCTTGAACGAATTTATGGCCTCCGTCAAGGCAGATAACGGCAAAGTACTTCCGGGAAGTATGGTATTCAAGCTCCACGATACGTATGGCTTCCCGCTGGACCTGACCCGGGAGATCGCGGAAGAAAACGGCCTTGAAATCGACGAAGACGGCTTTAAGGCAGAAATGGCGGAACAGAAGAAAAAGGCAAGGGAAGCGCTGAAAAGCAGGGAAACTTCCGCCTGGGGCCAGGAATCCGCCGCCGGGCTTGATAAGGTTGACAGGACGGAATTTACCGGTTACGGCGAGCTTTTGACGAAAGCTTCGATACTGTACATTATAAAGGATGGCGAGCCGGTTGAGAATGCCCAGGAAGGCGATGAAATCACGGTGATCCTCGACAGGACGCCTTTTTACGCCGAAAGCGGTGGTCAGGTAGGCGATACCGGCTTTATTGAAACTGCAGACGGGACGGTAAGGGTGAACGACTGCAAGAAAACACCCGATGGAAAGTACCTGCATTCGGGGATTGTTGAAAAAGGCATTATTGAAAAAGCTGCCGCGGCTTCTGCCAGGGTAGACGGCGGACGGCGGCTTGCGATAGCCAGGAACCACACGGCAACGCACCTGATTCAAAAGGCGCTCCGGGATGTGCTGGGGACTCATGTTACCCAGGCTGGATCGCTGGTCGGACCCGACAGGCTGAGATTCGACTTCAACCATTTTTCCGCAATGACCCGTGAGGAATTGAAGAGGGTGGAGCGGGAAGTCAATGCCAGAATACTTGAGAGCATTCCTGTATCTGTCAGGGAAATGCCCATTGATGAAGCGCGGAAGGAAGGGGCGATGGCGCTCTTCGGCGAGAAGTACGGGAGCGTCGTAAGGGTAGTCAGGGTTGACGGTTACAGCGTTGAGTTATGCGGCGGCACACACCTGACATCTACCTCGCAGGCAGGTCTTGTAAAGATCCTTGGTGAAAGCGGAGTTGCCGCAGGCGTGAGAAGGATTGAAGCCCTGACCGGAGAAGGCGCAATTGAATATTATAACGAAAAGGAAGAAATCCTCAATGAGGTTGCTGCAGCATTAAAATCAAACCCCCAGGACAGTGTCAAAAAAATTGAAACCTTAAATGTAGAGCTGAAGAATGCAGGCAAGGAAATAGAAAAGCTTAGAAGCAAGCTGGTAAGCGGTTCTGTGGAGGATGTACTGGCGAATGCCGTCGAGGTAAAAGGGATGAGAGTGGCTGCTGCAAGATTTGACCAATTGGATATGGAAGCCCTCAGGAACACCGGCGACATGCTTAAGAACAAGCTGGGCAGCGGGGTAGTCGTACTGGCCTCGGGACTGGGGGACAAAGTGAGCTTTGTAGTTATGGCTTCAAAGGATGCCGTTGAACGCGGCGTGCATGCGGGAAATATCATCCGTGAAGCAGCAAAAGCTGCCGGCGGAGGCGGCGGAGGACGTCCTGACATGGCCCAGGCGGGTGGAAAGGATGTCTCAAAAATCGATGAAGCTTTGAAGCTGGCTGTAAAAGTGGCCGGCGAGCAAATAAAGTAGGGGTGGCTGCCCACAGCCGCCTGGGACAGGAGGACAGATTCCTTGTCCCGAAGTAAGGAGGATTTATATGGAGAACTGTATATTCTGTAAAATTATTGACCATCAGATACCGGCGTCAGTTGTGTATGAAGATGACAGGGTGATTGCGTTTAATGACATAAATCCCGTGGCCCCAGTTCATGTCATCATCATACCGAAAGAACATATTGCGTCTGCGAACGATTTGACAGCTGCAAATGCCGGTGTATTGTCGGATATTTTCCTGGCGGCCCAAAAAATTGCCGAAAAGCTGGGCATAGCTTCCAACGGCTACAGGCTGATAAACAACTGCGGTGCGGATGCGGGACAAACCGTATTCCACATCCATTTCCACTTGCTTGGTGGGGTTGTGCTGGGACCGAAGATTATTTGAACAACGTCACAGTCCCCCTCCTCTTAGGTGGGGGTTACCAATAGAAAAAGCTGTCATGTACTACAGCGAAAACATCCAAATTAAATCAATGAAGTTTACGCTGTAGTATAAGTGGTGGGATGCAATCCCCAACTGACGTTGTTCAAACGCCACGTCTAGGCGTGGCGCACGAAGTGTAGCGCAGGGCGAATACATTTCGCCCGCAGCGAGGGGGTATGGGGGCATGCTCTCATTGGAAATTGAATCAATATTCTATTGACTTTATTTTGGCAAGTAATATATAATATAGTGTGTGCTACATTTAGCTTGGTTCCCAGAAAAATTCGCAGCAATGGACGTAGTTTATTCCTGGCACAATTGCTACCATCGAGGGGAGGGAAATACATGTCTGAAGTTAGAGTTAAAGAGAATGAGTCTCTCGATAGTGCTCTTAAGAGGTTCAAACGTCAGTGCGCAAAAGCGGGCGTTTTGGCTGAAGTAAGAAAGAGAGAGCATTACGAGAAGCCGAGTGTAAGAAGAAAAAAGAAATCTGAAGCGGCTAGGAAAAGGAAATTTAAATAAAGTCTAAGGGAGGTAGTACCATATGTCCCTTAAGGAACGGTTGTTGGAAGATATGAAGTCTGCCATGAAGGAGAAGGATGTTATTAAAAAGAACACCATCCAGATGGCAAGGTCGGCGGTGCTTCAGGTTGAAAAGGACGGTAGAACAACTCTTGACGACGATGGTGTACTGGATATAATCGCAAAAGAAGTAAAGAAAAGAAGAGATAGCCTGCCGGAGTTTGAAAAGAGCGGGAGGCAGGAACTGATAGATAACCTGAAAACTGAAATCGAAGTGTTGATGCAGTATCTGCCGCAGCAGTTGACCGAGGAGGAAATCGAGGTCATTGTAAGGCAGGCGGTTCAGGATACCGGGGCAAGCTCGGCCAGGGATATGGGGAAGATAATGCAGGAAGTGATGCCGAAGGTTAAGGGCAGAGCGGATGGCAGGGTAATCAACCAGATCGTAAAAAAAATACTAGGATAGAAAGCTCGATAAAAATCGAGCTTTTTTCTTAATGCTACAGCAGAACTTCATTATTTTACCGGCATTCATACACCCTGGAAAAGTAATCGCCAACGCTTGACATATTATCTTTCCAGCGGTTATTTCGGGAGCAGTATTGGTGAGGAAAAATGCCTGACAAACTCTGGATACATAGGGAATACAACGATAACGAGATAGTTCGGCTGGCTTCGGAAGCAGGGATTTCTCCCCTGTTGGCAAAGGTTTTTGTCAGCAGGGGAGTGTCGGATCCCGGCTATGTCAGGGCTTTTTTGAGCCCAAGCCTGGACAGCCTGCGTTCGCCTTTTCTCCTTCAAGACATGGAGAAGGCTGTAGACAGGATCGTATATGCGATTGAAAAAAAGGAACGGATACTCATTTACGGAGATTATGATGTAGACGGCGTAACAAGCACGGCAATTCTGCTTGATTTTTTGGCGTCCGCCGGCGCGGATGCCGGTTTTTATATCCCGGACAGGTTTGAGGAAGGCTATGGCCTGTCCGACAGCGCTGTGGACAATGTCCTGAAGCTTGGCGCCGACCTTGTGATTACCGTAGATTGCGGTATAACTGCAATCCATGAGATAGAACGGCTTAACGGCAGCAACATAACGGTTATCGTCACAGACCACCACGAATGCAGGGAAATACTGCCCGACGCATATGCCGTTATTAATCCGCACAGGCCGGACTGTACATACCCGTTCAAGGAACTGGCAGGCGTAGGGGTTGTTTTCAAGCTTGTTCATGCGTTATGCCAGGTATTGAGCTTAGGCGAAAGGTATCTGAACTATCTGGATCTGGCTGCCCTGGGAACGGTAGCGGATGTGGTGCAGCTTCTGGACGAGAACCGCATCATCGTCAAATTCGGGCTCAATGCCATTGAGAAAACGGATAACCCGGGGCTTAAAGCTTTGATTGCAGTCGCCGGACTGAAGGACAAACCTGTGAATACCTACAGTGTCGGTTTTGCCATGGGTCCGAGGATAAATGCGGCGGGCAGGACCGGAAGCGCGGCCAGGGCGGTGGAGCTGTTTACAACCCGTGACCGGCAGCTGGCCGACGAGATCGCAGGAGAATTGAACGAAGCGAACAAATACCGTCAGCAGACAGAAGCGGAAATTCTTCAGCAGGCGATTTTGTATGTTGAGTCCCAGGTAGACCTGGAAAGGGAAAAAGTGATTGTGGTCGCCGGAAAAGACTGGCATCACGGCATTATCGGCATTGTCGCCTCCAGGATCGCCGAGCGGTATTACCGGCCCTGCATACTGATATCCGAGGAAGACGGTGTTGGACGAGGATCGGGAAGAAGTACGGAAGGCTTTAACCTGTTTCAGGCCCTTTCTCATTGTGAAAGTCTTCTGGAAAAGTATGGAGGGCATGAACTGGCAGCGGGTCTTACACTGGACATGGCAAATCTGGAACAATTCCGGGAACGTATAAATCATTATGCGGATACCATCATGACGGAAGATGATCTGCTTCCGCGGATAAAAATCGATACCGGTCTGAACAGTGGAGAAATCACTTTAACCAATGTGATTGAGCTTGAGCTGCTTTCGCCCTTTGGCCAGGGCAATCCCTGTCCGGTGTTTTCGCTGGAAGCTTTGAAATTGCGGGAAATAAAGGCCGTGGGAGATGGAAAGCATTTGAAATTGAAGCTGGAGGACAGTTCCTTCTGCATTGACGCCATCGCCTTCAATATGGGGGAGCAGGCCGGGAGTTTTCTGGTTTCCGACATGCTGGATTCGGTTTTTACCCTTGAAATAAACACCTGGAACAATATGCAGAAGGTCCAGATGGTGCTCAAGGACCTCAAACTCCATAAAGCTATTGTTTTTAACGGTTTAAATGACTATAATATAACTATTGACGCCCTGGGGCGCGCAGACAATACCATGAGGCCGGAGGAAATAATCCCGGAAAGGGCCGATCTGGCGGCAGTATACCAGTACATTAGAGGCAGGATAAAAAAATCTGCAGAAGGGAATGTCCTGGGACTGACGGCAGAGGAATTGTCAAGGCTGCCTAAAATAATTGCGGACAGGTATAAGGTCGGTATGAACCAGTTCAAGCTTCATAAATGCATTGAGATCTTTGAGGAATTGAAGCTGCTTGAAAAAAAACCTGCCGGCGACAGGGGCATAAGGGTCGCCTTGAGGGACAGCGGAAAAGCTAAGGTAAACCTCGAAGACTCCGCTTTGTATCGTGAGCTGCAGGGACTTAAGGGGAGAATGCTATCCGAAACCGGTGAGATTACTGCGGGCTGACGGGAGCTACGCTTGCGGCACTGGCTGACAATGACGGGGATTTTGCCGTTTTGGAAACTGTTGACGATAGGAGATTAAGGCTTCAAAGCCTGATAATGATAACTTCGGAAGATCGGGAGGCGGATTATGGATTTAAAGAATAAGCTCAGGCACGTGATGGATTTCCCCAAGGAGGGAATCGATTTTATTGACATAACCACGGTGCTGCAGGATCCGGAGGCTTTTACCCAATGTATCGACCAGTTGAAGGCAAGCGTACAGGCCGCGGGAGATTTTGACCTGATCGTGGGGCCGGAGTCCAGAGGCTTTATCTTTGGGACGCCTCTGGCATATTTGCTGAAGAAGGGTTTCGTCCCTATACGGAAAAAAGGCAAGCTGCCGTACAAAACCATACGTGCGGAATATCAGCTGGAATATGGTTCGGATATCCTCGAAATGCATGAGGATGCCATAAAACCGGGACAAAAGGTGGTAATCGTAGATGACCTGCTGGCTACCGGCGGTACGACGGAATCCAACATAAAGCTGGTTGAGATGCTTGGAGGCCAGGTAGCAGGCATTGTTTATTTTGTTGAGCTTACTTTCCTCAACGGCAGAGACAGGCTCAAGGGCTATAAGGTGGATTCGCTGGTGCAGTTCTAACACAGCCCCGCATATATTCGTTACCAGAGAAATTTGATAAAAGCGGAGCATGGCGATCGTGTAGGGGCACACATTGCGCGTCCGGCAATGCAATCCGCGTCAAACGGCTGCCGGACGGCCAATGGCCGCACCTACAGGGGGATTCCTTTTTCATTCCTGGCTGGCGACTAGCTGACGCGAAGCAGTACCAAGTGTTCTAAGCAAGGAATCAAGGGGACGGTTCTCAGGATTATCAGGGACTCGTCCTTCGGTAATATTTTCAGTGCTTTTAAAGGATAAAGGCAGTTTTCGGGGGAGTTGGATGGATAACCGTTTTAACCGGCTTGTAGAGAAGATCAGGCAGTACAACCCGGGGTGTAATTTCGCATTAATTGAAAAAGCCTATTTGCTGTCCAAGACAGTGCATGACGGACAGTTGAGGGAGTCGGGAGAGCCTTTCATCAGCCATCCCCTTGAGGTTGCCCATACGCTTGCCGACCTTGAACTGGATTGTACTGCAATCATTGCGGGCATCCTGCACGACACCGTAGAAGATACCAACTGCACCATCGAACAATTAAAAGAGCAATTCGGCGAAGAAATCGTCACACTGGTGGACGGCGTTACCAAGCTGGACAGGATACCCTATACCACCAAAGAGGAGCAGCAGGCGGAAAATCTCAGGAAAATGCTCCTTGCCATGGCGAAGGATATCCGGGTCATTTTGATCAAGCTGGCCGACCGTCTCCACAACATGCACACCATCAAATACATGCCTCCCGAAAAGCAGCTGGAAAAGGCGCGGGAGACTCTGGAAATCTATGCGCCCCTTGCGCATCGCCTTGGTATTTCAAAAATAAAGTGGGAACTGGAAGACATATGCCTGAGGTATATCGATCCCAGGGGCTATTATGAGCTGGTAGAGCGTATTGCCAAGAAAAGAAAGGAAAGAGAAGCGTTTATCACCCAGATCCTGGAGGAAATCAAAGCGAAGGCTGCTGAACTGGGGATCGACGCTCATTTGGACGGAAGGCCCAAGCATTTTTACAGCATCTATAAAAAAATGCAGGCCCAGAACAAGTTGCTGGATCAGATTTATGACCTTTTTGCCGTCCGGGTCATTGTCAATTCGGTCAAGGATTGCTATGCGGTCCTGGGAATGGTGCATGAATTGTACAAGCCTATGCCCGGTAGGTTCAAGGACTATATCGCAATGCCCAAGCCCAATATGTACCAGTCGCTGCATACGACCCTCATAGGCATTGAAGGGACGCCCTTCGAAGTCCAGATAAGGACATGGGACATGCATAAGGTGGCGGAAGTAGGTATTGCCGCACACTGGAAATACAAGGAGGGGCATTCGGCCAGCGGCGACATGGACAACAGGCTTTCCTGGCTTCGGCAGATGCTGGAATGGCAAAAGGAAACCAGGGACGCCAATGAATTTATTGAAACCGTCAAGGTGGACCTTTTTACCGACGAGGTCTTTGTCTTTACCCCCAAGGGGGATGTAATGAACCTTCCCACAGGCTCGACTCCCATCGATTTTGCATATGCCATTCACAGTGCCATAGGAAACAAGATGATGGGCGCCAAGGTCAACGGGGAAATGGTACGCTTAAGCTATACATTGAAAAACGGGGATATTGTCGAAATTCTCACTTCCTCCAATGTCCACGGGCCAAGCCGCGACTGGCTGAAAATCGCAAAAAGCTCCCAGGCCAGGAATAAGATAAACCAATGGTTTAAAAAGGAGAACAGGGAGGAAAACATTCTCCGGGGCAAGGAAAACATCGAGCGTGAGCTGAAAAAGCAGGGAATGACCTACAGCCAGCTTTTTAAAACCGAGTGGATCGATATTGTTTTAAAGAAATTCAACTTCAATACGCTGGAGGATATGTACTCGGCGGTAGGCTATGGCGGAATCACTTCCAGCAAGGTGGTTACAAGGCTGAGGGACGAGTACAGGAAAACCGTAAAGGTTGAAGAACCCGAGCATGATGTCCAGGAAGAGGAACTCCCGGGTAAAGCCGAAAAAAAGAAGAAGAATATACCGGAAAGCGGTATAATCGTAAAAGGCATAGAGAATTGCCTGGTCAGGCTGTCGCGCTGCTGCAACCCTGTTCCGGGCGATGACATTATAGGATATATTACAAGAGGAAGAGGAGTGTCGGTGCACCGGTCCGACTGCACCAACATTACAGGAAACCTGAGTGACGATGAGCGCCTGATCGAGGTGAAATGGTATACAGCCAGCAATGTGGCCTACAAGGCAGACATTAACATTATGGCCAACGACAGGGCCTCTCTGTTGATGGAGGTGACCAATGTCATCGCCGAGGCAAAGATCCATCTGAAGGCGATCAATGCCAGAACGACCAAGGACCAGCTGGTTATCATCAATCTCACCCTTGAAATCAACGACACCGAGCAGCTGGAAAAAATCATAAAGAAGCTGAAAAAAGTGGACAGCGTATTTGAAGTGTCCAGAAGCAAGCAATAGGATTTCAATCTGAGGCAACGTATAGGGGTGTGCATAATGTGTCCGCAGAATGGAGAAGAGCAATGCCGATACATAGCAGATCCGCGTGAAGGCAAAGTACAGGGGAATGCATAGTGCGTTCGCATGATGGAATAGGATAATATTGGCATATAACACAGGTACGTATGATAGAAAAGTATAGAGGCGCGCATTGCGCGTACGAATAATGGAATAGTATAGGAAAGGAATACGTGCTGGAAATGAGGGCAGTCATACAAAGAGCGGCAAAAGCAATGGTCAGTGTGGATGGCCGGATCACAGGTGAAATCGGCCGGGGACTGGTTGTGCTCCTGGGAATCGGCCGGGAGGACAACGATAGGGATATCGAATATTTGGCAGACAAGATAATAAACCTGAGGGTTTTTGAAGATGAAAACGGCAAAATGAATATTTCGCTTGCGGAAATTGGCGGGGAGCTTCTGGTGGTATCCCAGTTCACGCTTTACGGAGACTGCAGAAAGGGCAAAAGGCCGGGTTATGACAAGGCGGCCAGGCCTGAAACCGCAGAGGTGCTGTATGAACGGTTTGTAGAGCGCTGCCGGAGCCTGGGGGTGAAGACGGAAACAGGCGTATTTCAGGCCTTGATGCAGGTGGAACTGCAGAATGACGGGCCGGTTACACTGCTGCTGGACAGTAAAAAGGAATTCTGACAGGGGATCGGCATATTCCATTGCTACTTATGAAAGGTGTGATGTTAAAAATGATATTTAAAAGGCTTGCGACAGGAATGCTCGCATCCAATTGCTATATAATCGGCCAGAACGGAGAGGGAGCGGTCATCGATCCGGGAGCGGAAGCCGCGGAAATCGCCGGAGCGGTAGAAGAGTTGAAATTAAAGGTCAACTATATTCTTCTCACACATGCGCATATCGACCATATTGTATCGGTGGATAAGCTGCGCACTGTCCTGGATGCGAAGGTTCTGGCACATGAAAAGGATGCAAAGGCTTTGTCAAATCCGTTTTTAAACGGTTCCGGCCTTTTCGGCCTCAACAGGGTATTCAAGGATGCCGACGGGGTTTTAAAGGACGGAGACATTCTGGATGTAGGGGGCTTGAAGCTGGAGATCCTCCATACGCCTGGGCATACCTCGGGCGGTATTTGCATAAAAGCCGGCGATAGCGTTTTTACGGGCGACACCTTGTTTATGATGAGTATTGGAAGGACGGACCTGGGAGACGGAGATCAGGACCAACTGATGGATTCCATCAAAAACAAGCTTATGGTGCTGAAGGATGATACAAAGGTCTACCCGGGGCATGGCACCTTCACCACCATCGGATATGAAAGGGCGCACAACCCTTATATTTAGCTTGAGAACATGAGAACGGATGAAAGACATGAAAACCGTCCCCGTGTCTGTGTAAAGGAATGATGATTAAGGTGCTTTATATAAACTTCCACCAGCTTGATTTCGAACCGGAACTGCTGGATTTGATCAAGCTGTTTTTTAATGAAGACGAAATAGGGACTGCAAAGGACGGCTTCACCCGGGATGCGGCAGAACTGCTTCTGCTGGGAGACTTGAGAGCAGGGGAAAAATCATGTGTATATCAAATTGAATACATCCATGGAGAATGCAGATCGGAGTATATCCTGCCCCTACCGGACGGAATTCCTGACAGGTCGCAAATACCGGAGAGGAAAGCCTTCAAAAGAGAAATGAAAAGAGCCGTTTACAGCCTGCTTTCAAGCGCCCTCGGAAAAAAGCTTCCCTGGGGCATATTGACTGGCATACGGCCTGCAAAGATTGTTCGTGAACTTATGGAAAAGGGCTTTTCCGGCTCCGCCGTTCGTGACCGGTTAAGGAATTATTATTTTTTATCCGATGAAAAAACGGAGCTGCTGTATGAAGTTGCAGCAGTTGAAAAAGGCTTGCTCGAAGCCGGCCGGCCGGATTGTGTGAGCCTCTACATAGGGATTCCGTTTTGCATTTCCAGATGCCTCTACTGCTCTTTTACTTCCTATTCCATCAGCAAATATTCCGGTCTTGTGGACAAATATCTGCAAACGCTTAAATATGAACTGGAAAGCATTGGCGAAATGCTTCGGACACGGGAGCTGAAAGTCCAGAGTATTTATATCGGAGGGGGGACTCCCACGGCGGTTTCCTCTGCAGCACTAAAAGATTTGCTGTCTGCGGTTGAAGGCTGCATCAGTCTGGACGCTCTTTCTGAATTCACCCTTGAAGCCGGCAGGCCGGATTCCCTAGATGAAGAAAAGCTGGCGCTGATAAGAAACAGCTCAGTAAACCGCATAAGCATAAACCCGCAGACAATGAATGATGAGACGCTCGGATTAATCGGCCGGAACCATACGGCAGAGGAACTGGCGGCTGCATACAGACTGGCCAGGAAAATGGGTTTTTGCAATATTAACATGGATGTGATCGTAGGACTTCCCGGCGAAGACGTACGTATGTTTGAGAATACCATGAAGCATCTATTTGAAATGGATCCGGAAAGTATCACTGTTCATACCATGGCTTTAAAAAGGGCTTCCAGATTAAACGCGGAAAGGGATGAGTATTCCTTGATATCGGAGCCTGAAGCGGTTGAAATGGTAAACATGGCGCGCGGATATGCACGCCGGATGGGGATGCATCCATATTACCTTTACCGGCAGAAAAACATGCTGGGCAATCTGGAAAATATCGGATACTGCAAGCCGGGACATGAGAGCATTTATAATATCCAGATCATGGAGGAAAAGCAATCCATCATAGCCGCAGGAGCAGGCGCGATAACAAAAGTCGTCTATCCGGAGGAAAACAGGATCGAACGGGCGTTTAATGTAAAAGGCGTTGAGGAATACATTGCGCGGATCGACGAAATGATTTATAGAAAAAAGATGCTGTTTTAAACTACATTGCCATTGAAAAGGCAAGCTTCGAGCTCCCTGTAAGATTGTTGAAGTCTCATCTGTACGCATCCGGGGTGTTTAACCCCACTACTGCTGGAGTGGGGTTGCCAATCCGACCAATGAAAGTCGCGGCCTTTTTATACAAAAAAGATAAAAGAATTCAAACAAACGTTCGAATGTGATTGACTTTTCATAAATATTGGTATATAATGTAAAAAAAGAAATTAATTAATCGAATTTAAACAATTTTACAGTTCGAAGGAGGCGTGGCATGCATAGCGAAATCGAAAAAATTGAAAATTCCATCGTTGTTCTGGAGAAGATAGCAAAGGGCGTCGATCCCCTGACAGGAGAGATAATCGGGGAGAACAGTTTTCTCAACGATCCCAAAATGATCCGCTGCTTTTACTTTATCGCTGATATGCTGAGAAACGTATCCAAAGGAGTATACAGCAACCATAAGGCTGCGGATTTTGTTATCACCGGCGAACAAAAAAAGCGGGTCGAGTTTCCACAAGGGAAAATTGGAGTGAATGAATTCTCAAAGCGTATAAACGAATGCCTGGATCTGTATTATAGTAAGAAGCTTACGGGTGTCGAGCTTAACAGGCGGCTTAAAAAAATGGGGATTTTAAGCGAGGAGAAGGCTGATGGCGGCAAAACGAGGACCGTTATCAATGACAGCTCCATTTTCTACGGCTTTGAAATGGAGAAAAGGGAATACAACGGCAGAACGTATGACGCTGTTGTAATGAACGACAAGGGCAAGAAATACCTGCTGGATAACATTGAAGCCATTATGGCGGAAAATGTTTCTTGATACAGGCTCTGTGGTAGAAACAAACATTTTGTTGACAAACCTTGCCCGCATAATTAGAATATAACTATTAAAGAATAATAACGAGGCTCAAAAATGTCCCCCACCTCTGTAGGTGGCGGGTACCGAAGTGGGTTTCAGGCGGTGAGCATATCTCCCGCCTCGTTGAAACTCCGCTGCGGTAAGGAAATTTGTCTACAACCGACAAATTTCCTTTGAATTAGGTCGTTATAACAGAATTATTGATTTGAAATGGCTGTGAAAGGGAAGATCAGCCGGTACTTACTTCAGGGAGCAGGCATCCCGGACTGAAAGTGCCCGCAGAGAAAGGCCGGCAGATGAACACCCTTGAGCCGGTCGGATGAAAGCTTTGGCGATTAGTTCGACCCGTTGTCTGGCGTTAACAGGTTAAAGAGGGCTTATACAAGCTCATAAGGGTGGTACCACGGGAAAAAAAGCGACTCTCGTCCCTGACTGTATGTCAGACGGGAGTTTTTTATTTAGGAGCATGGAACAGATTGCTTCCCGTTTTTTAGAAAGTTCCGGCTGCAATGGACTGCATTTGAACAACGTCATCAGTCCCCCTCCTCTTAGGAGGGGGTTACCGATTGAAAAAGCTGTCATGTACTACAGCGGAAACATCCAAATTAAATCAATGAAGTTTTCGCTGTAGTATAAGTGGTGGGATGCAATCCCCCAGGATGCATGGGCGAGCAGCAGGCCTTGCCTGCGACCAGCCAACTGACGTTGTTCAAACGCCACGTCTAGGCGTGGCGCACGAAGTGCAGCGCAGGGCGAATACATTTCGCCCGCAGCGAGGGGGTTATGGGGGCATGCCCCCATTGGAAATTGAAAAGATTTATGCGAATGTTGTATTTTTACCGGTGTTTGAATTTTTTTATTTAAGGAGGTAGGTTATGCTTACGCAAGCGCCAAAGGGTACAAGGGATATATTACCGGATGAGATCTACAAATGGCATTATATTGAAAAAGTGACGGCAAAGCTTTGCAAGTGTTTTGGATACAAGGAAATCCGCATTCCCGTCTTTGAGCATACCGAGTTGTTTCAAAGAGGCGTGGGGGATACTACCGACATTGTACAAAAGGAAATGTATACATTCCCCGACAAGGGCGGCAGAAGTATTTCACTGCGTCCCGAAGGCACTGCCGGCGTGGTGAGAAGCTACATAGAAAACGGGATGGCTTCGTTGCCCCAGCCCATAAAGCTTTACTATAACCTGACCGCGTACCGGTATGAGAATGTGCAGAAGGGAAGATACAGGGAGTTTCACCAGTTTGGCGTGGAAACTTTCGGATCCGGGGGGCCATCCATTGATGTTGAGATTATAAGTATTTTATCCATGCTCTTTGAAAGATTGGGCTTAAATCAAGTAAATCTCAATATCAACAGTATCGGCTGTCCCAATTGCAGAAGCGTATACAATGAAAAACTGAAGGAATTTTTCAGGCCGGTTCTGCCCCAGCTGTGCGGCAATTGCAGCAGCCGGTTTGAAAAGAACCCTTTGAGGATCATTGACTGCAAAGAGGAGCAGTGCAAAAAACTGGCGGCAAATGCACCGGCTTTGCTGGACAATTTGTGCGAGGAATGTCAGGCGCATTTTGAAGGCTTGAAGGTTGGCCTGGAAAACCTGGCCATAAGGTACAATGTGGACAAAGGCATTGTTCGGGGATTGGATTACTATACAAAGACCGTCTTTGAATTCGTTTCGGAGAATGTGGGCACCCAGGGCACAATTTGCGGCGGCGGGCGGTATGACGGGCTGGTGGAGACCTGCGGAGGTCCTCCGACGCCTGCGATAGGTTTTGGATTGGGCATAGAACGGCTGCTTCTTGAGATGGAGAGCCAGGGAATTCAAATCCCCGAGCCTTCCCACATGGACCTGTATATAGCCACCATCGGCTCCAAAGCCGACATGTTTGCCCAACAGCTGGTATACAGGCTCAGATGCCAGGGCGTAAGCGCAGACAAGGATCATATGGGAAAGAGCTTGAAGGCTCAAATGAAATACGCGGACAAAATGGGCTATACCTATAGTATCGTGTTGGGAGATGCGGAAATAGAAAGCAACAAAGCCGTGCTGAAAAACATGAAGACCGGAGAACAAAAGGATATCAGCGTCGACTCCATCATGGACAGAATGAAAAATCAAGGATAAATGGCAGCAAACTTTTCAAACGGCAAAGTGAAGATAAAAAACAGGGAGGATATGAGGAACATATGGGAGAATCCATCTACGGAATGAAAAGGACACACAGGTGTACCGAATTGGGACTTGGAAACACGGGAGAAGCCGTTACGCTCATGGGCTGGGCCCATAAGAGGAGAGATCTTGGAGGAGTCATATTTGTCGATCTCAGGGATCGGAGCGGAATTATCCAGGTGGTTTTCAATCCGCAAAACAACAAGGAAATGTTTGCGAAAGCGGAAGGCATAAGAAGCGAGTATGTCCTGGCAATTACCGGCGAAGTGTCCAAAAGGGCGCCTGAGACAGTCAACCCCAAGCTTGCAACCGGCGAGATCGAGATCATGGTAAAGGAGCTGAGAATCCTGAGCAAGGCGGAAACGCCGCCGGTGCAGATCGAAGAGGATTCGGACGTCAATGAAACGGTAAGGCTCAAATACAGGTATGTGGATTTAAGAAGGCCGGATATGCAGAGGAATCTGATGCTGAGGCACAGAGTAGCCAAGCTCGCCAGAGACTATTATGACCAGAACGGATTTTTGGAGATAGAGACTCCCATGCTCACAAAGAGCACTCCGGAAGGCGCAAGGGATTATCTTGTACCCAGCAGGGTCCACCCCGGCAAATTTTTTGCCCTTCCCCAATCACCGCAGCTGTTTAAACAGCTTTTGATGGTAGCGGGCTACGACAGGTACATGCAGATAACAAAATGCTTCCGGGACGAAGATCTCCGGGCCGACAGGCAGCCTGAATTTACGCAGATCGATCTGGAAATGTCTTTTGTCAATGTCGATGATATCCTGGCCATAAATGAGGGCTTTCTTAAGAAGGCCTTTAAGGAAGCCTTGAATATTGAAGTTGAAACTCCCTTTCTCAGGCTGTCCTACCAGGAAGCCATGGACAGGTTCGGCTCCGACAAGCCGGATATCAGGTTTGGCCTGGAACTGGTCAACATATCCGACCTGGTGGCCGGCTGCGGTTTCAAAGTTTTCTCCGACGCGGTAAAAAACGGAGGCAGCGTCCGGGCTATTAATGCAAAGGGCTGCGGCGCCAGATTCAGCAGAAGGGAAATCGACAGCCTGGTTGAATTTGTAAAGATCTACAAGGCAAAGGGAATGGCATGGATCGCAGTTGAGGAAAACGAATTGAAATCGGCTATAACAAAGTTTTTCAGTGAGGCCGAAGTCAAAGCCATCCTGGACAGGGTCAAAGCCGAACCGGGAGACCTGATTTGCTTTATCGCCGACAAGAACGAAGTGGTCTATGATTCTCTGGGCGCTCTCCGTTTGGAACTTGCCAGGCGTCTTGAGCTGCTGGACAGGAATGTATTCAAATTTCTCTGGGTTACCGAGTTCCCGCTGCTGGAATATGACGAAGAGGAAAAACGCTGGGTAGCCAAGCATCATCCTTTTACCTCTCCGATGGATGAAGATATCGGCTTCCTTGACACCGATCCCGGCAAGGTGCGTGCAAAGGCATACGACGTAGTATTAAACGGCGTCGAAGTGGGCGGCGGCAGCATCAGGATACACATGCAGGAGCTGCAGGCAAAAATGTTCAAGCTCCTGGGCTTCTCGGAAGAACAGGCCTGGGAAAGATTCGGCTTTCTGCTGGAAGCTTTCAGATACGGAGTACCCCCTCACGGCGGCATGGCCTACGGCCTTGACAGGCTTATCATGCTGATGGCCGGAAGAAGCAGCATCAGGGACGTAATTGCCTTCCCCAAGGTCCAGAATGCCTCGGATCTGATGACAAATGCTCCTGATACGGTGGAAGCAAAGCAATTGAAGGAGTTGCACATCAGAACAGTGGAGTAAGACTTCAGGAGGTTATATATGGCTGAATCGAAAAACGTACGGGAAGCTCTTGACTGGATTTTGCACATAGGCATCGCAATCCTGATCGGAGTACTGATCGTTACATTTGTGGCTCAAAGGACGCTTGTGCATGATGTTTCAATGCAGCCGACCCTTGTTGAGGGCGACAACCTGATTGTAGAGAAAATCAGCACAAAGCTGGGCGGTCTTAAGAGAGGCGATATCATCGTTTTTGATAGCCCGCACGGCGACAAACAGTTGATCAAACGCCTGATTGCCTTCGAAGGCGAGAAGATCGAAATAAAAGGGAATAAGGTCTATATCAATGGAGAAGTCCTGGAAGAAAAATACTTAAACGGCGTAACAACCACAGGAATGGGTAATCCCGAATATGAAAGCATAGTCGTTCCCAAGGGCCAGATCTATGCAATGGGGGACAACAGGCCTAACAGCAGCGACAGCAGAAGCTTCGGACCGGTTGATAAAAGCACTGTTAACGGAAAGGCCATCTTCCGCTTTTATCCGTTTAGCAAAATGGGTACAATGAAATAGGAGCAGGTACCCCGGTTGTCATTGCGAGGAGCAAAGCGACGTGGCAATCTCTGTTTCTGGCTCAGATAGCATTTACTCGATTGCCGCTCTCCACTTTGTTTTGCTCGCAATGACAGTACTTGAATTGTCACCAGTTAACATGGCGGTAATCGTAATGAAATAGTATTTCTCTTTATTAATGCCGTGAACTGTGCTAATATAGTAATGAACAATGAAAAGTATCAATCTAGTATTGATGCTTTTTATTTTTGAGGCGTTCAGCCTGCGCTGGAGCCGCTTAAAATTCGATGGGGCCCGGCGCCCTTAAGATTTTTTAAATGATAGAGACATCCTGCCACAGCAGGTTTTATTTTAATTAAACGATTCCAAGGGGGTCTGGAGTTACAGCCGCAGTATGGCTGTACGGTTTATGAGAAAGCTTTTGCACATGGGGATTGACGTGGGTTCCACCACGGTAAAGCTGGTAGTACTGGATAAAAATGATAAGATAATTTACAGCAATTATCAAAGACATTTTTCCGATATACGAAAAACGATTTTTGAGCTGGTGGATAACGCATGCAATGAGTTCATTGATGAGGATGCAACCGTAATGATCACCGGCTCGGGAGGCATTTCCGTTTCCCAATGGCTGGACTTGCCTTTTATTCAGGAGGTCATTGCGGGGACTTCCGCCGTGGAGTGCCTGATCCCTGAAACGGACGTCGCCATCGAGCTGGGCGGAGAGGATGCGAAAATCACCTATTTCGACGGCGGCATGGACCAGAGGATGAACGGCACCTGTGCAGGCGGCACCGGCGCGTTCATCGATCAAATGGCCGCGCTGCTTCAAACGGATGCTTCAGGCCTGAACGAACTGGCGAAAGGCTACAAGGTGATTTATTCCATTGCGGCACGGTGCGGCGTATTCGCCAAAACGGATATACAGCCGCTGTTAAATGAGGGAGCCGCGCGGGAGGATATCGCCGCTTCGGTATTCCAGTCGGTGGTGAATCAGACCATAAGCGGGCTGGCTTGCGGCAAGCCTATCCGGGGTAATATCGCTTTTTTGGGCGGTCCCCTGTTTTTCCTTTCCCAGCTGCGGCAAAGGTTTGTTGAAACCCTTGGCTTAAAGGAAAGCCAGGTGATCTTCCCGGAGAATTCCCAGCTGTTTATCGCGGTGGGCGCCGCATTGTCTTCAAAGGACCAGCCCTATACGACGTTTAAGGGATTACAAAAAAAGCTTCCGGTGTTGAATGAGGTTTCGGTCCATGAAGTGGAAAGATTGAAGCCGCTTTTCGAAAACCCCCGGGAACTGGAAGAATTCAAGGCAAGACATGCTGCAAGCAAGGTGATGCGAAAAAGCCTGGAAGATCATAAGGGAGCCTGCTTTCTCGGCATTGATGCCGGATCTACCACGACCAAGCTGGTATTGACCGATAAGGAAGGAGTTCTGCTTTATTCCTTTTATGGAAGCAATGAAGGCAGCCCTTTGAACTCCGTTGTAAACAATCTGAAAAAACTGTATGGGCTTCTTCCCGAAGGCGCGTATATAGCAAATTCCACGGTTACCGGCTATGGCGAGAGCCTGATAAAGACCGCTCTTCGGGTGGATATCGGCGAGATAGAGACCATTGCGCATTACAAGGCTGCAGGCCGGTTCCTGCCGGGGGTCGAGTTCATCCTCGACATCGGCGGGCAGGATATGAAATGCATGCATGTGAAAAACGGTGTAATTGACAGCATTATGCTCAATGAAGCCTGCTCTTCCGGCTGCGGCTCATTTATCGAGACTTTTGCCAATTCCCTCAACATGAGCGCGGGAGAATTTGCCAGGGAGGCCCTGTCTTCAAAAATGCCCGTAGACCTGGGTTCCAGGTGCACGGTTTTTATGAATTCCCGTGTCAAACAGGCGCAGAAGGAGGGCGCGACGGTCGGCGACATCTCCGCGGGCCTTTCCTATTCCGTCATCAAAAATGCCCTGTTCAAGGTAATCAAAATCAGGGATCCCAGGGAACTGGGAAACAGGATTATCGTTCAGGGAGGAACCTTCTATAATGACGCCGTACTGCGAAGCTTCGAACTGGTATCGGAAAGAGAGGCGGTAAGGCCGGACATTGCGGGATTGATGGGCGCTTATGGCGCCGCCCTCATCGCCTGCGAAAAATATGAGGAAGATCATGCAACGACGCTTATTGGCTATGAACAGCTTGACAGCTTTGAATCACAGGTTTCTCTTAAACGGTGCGGACTGTGCGGCAACAATTGCCTCCTTACCATAAACGTTTTCCAGGACGGCAGGAAATTTACTTCCGGCAACCGGTGCGAGAGAGGCTCCGGGGAGGAGGTCAAAAACGGGGACATACCCAACCTGTTTGATTATAAATACAAGCTGATTACGGCTTACAAGCCGTTGGAAAAGGATGCCGCGCTCCGTGGCACCATCGGTATCCCCAGAGTATTGAACCTGTATGAGAATTATCCTTTCTGGCATACTTTTTTCACGGAATTGAAATTCCGTGTGGAATTATCGCCCCGCTCCTCAAAGAAGCTTTATGAGCTGGGCATTGAGACAATGCCTTCGGAATCGGTGTGCTATCCGGCAAAGCTTGTTCACGGGCATATTATGAGCCTGATTTCAAAGGGCGTGAAGACAATTTTCTATCCCTGCCTACCTTATGAAAAGAAAGAGGACAACGGTGCGGACAATCACTACAATTGTCCTGTCGTCACCTCCTATTCGGAAGTAATCAGGCACAATATGGACATTTTGAAGGAAAAAGACATTCAATTCCTTAACCCCTTTCTGCCGTATCATGACAAAAAACGGCTTGCGGAAAGACTTTTTGAGGAGTTCCGCAGCTTCGGGACTTCCAGGAAGGAAGTGCGGGAGGCCGTAGAAAAGGCATGGCGGGAGGAAGAAAAATTCAAGCAAGAAATCCGGAATAAAGGGGAAGAGGTTTTAAGCAATCTGAAAAAGACAGGCGGAACCGGCATCGTCCTTGCCGGACGCCCGTATCATATTGATCCCGAGATAAACCACGGGATACCCAACATCATTACCGGCTATGGAATGGCGGTCCTTACGGAGGATTCCGTTGCTCATCTCGGCAGGCCGGCAAGGCCTTTGCGGGTGGTCGACCAATGGGTTTACCATACCCGGCTTTATTCGGCGGCCAGCTGTGTTTCAACGGAAAGCAGCCTTGAGCTTGTACAGCTGAATTCCTTCGGCTGCGGCCTGGATGCGGTGACCACCGACCAGGTCCAGGAAATCCTTCAAAACAAGGGGAAAATCTATACCGTGTTGAAGATTGATGAGATCAACAACCTGGGAGCGGCAAGGATCAGGATCCGTTCCCTCATGGCAGCCCTGGAGGAAAGAAAACGGGAGGGCGGCGGAGATGTGCCGCATTCCCTGTTTGAAAAAGTGCTTTTTACAGAAGAAATGAAAGCAAAGCATACTATTCTGGCGCCTCAAATGTCGCCGATCCATTTCCAGTTCGTCGAAGAGGCCTTCAGGGCTTCCTCGTATAAGCTTGAAGTACTGCCGTCCGTCGACAGAAGAGCTGTTGACGAAGGGCTCAAGCATGTGAACAATGACGCCTGCTATCCGTCCATTATTGTTACAGGCCAGCTCATCGAGGCGTTAAAATCAGGAAAGTATGACCTGACCAATACCTCGGTAATGATTTCCCAGACCGGCGGCGGCTGCAGGGCGACGAATTATATCGGATTCATCCGGAAAGCTTTGAAGGATGCAGGAATGGAACACATTCCCGTTATTTCCCTCAATGCCGTCGGTATGGAAAAGAACCCCGGATTTAAAATATCTGCCGGGCTGGTGAACAAATGCCTGATGGGGCTTATCTACGGCGACCTGCTTATGCGGGTGCTTTACCGGGTAAGACCCTATGAAAAGATCAAGGGCTCGGCAAATTTACTGTACGAGAGCTGGGTGGAAAAATGCAGGGAGTCGGTGGCAAGTGGGAAGTGGGGCTTGTTCAGGCGGAATGCCAACAAGATCGTAGAAGATTTTGACAATCTTGAAATAGAGAATACCCTTAAGCCAAAAGTCGGCCTGGTGGGCGAAATCCTCGTTAAGTTCCATCCAACGGCCAACAACAGTGTGGTGGACATCGTGGAAAGGGAAGGCGCAGAAGCTGTAATGCCTGATTTGACGGACTTTCTGCTTTATTGTGCCTATGACGCGAATTTCAAGCACAGGTACCTGTCCGGAACCCTGAAGAAAAAACTGATCAACAACCTGGCGATTTCTGCCATCGAATTCTACCGCAAGGGGATGAAAAGAGCCCTTGCCAAAAGCCGCAGGTTCCATCCGCCGGAAACCATTTACAAACTGGCGGGAGAAGCTTCTCAAATACTTTCTCTCGGCAACCAGACCGGTGAAGGGTGGTTTCTGACGGCGGAAATGATCGAGCTGATTAAAAGCGGCGCCGGCAATATCGTTTGCATGCAGCCGTTTGCCTGCCTGCCCAACCATGTTACGGGCAAAGGGATGATCAAGGAGCTTAAGCGAAGGTATCCCGGGGCGAATATCGTCGCCGTGGATTATGATCCCGGCGCCAGCGAGGTAAACCAGCTGAACCGTATAAAACTGATGCTTGCAGCCGCCTTCAAAAATATGAGAAGCGAGCGGGAGAATGTTCTTGAGGAAAAGCGGATCGTAAAGCGGGGAGTGAATACTCTTGCCGGCCAGGGACGGCATTCGGTCCAGGATTAAATCGACGGGCGGACGGCCAATGGCCCCTTACATCAAATGCCTTTTGCATATCAATGCCTATGCCACAGAACGGCACACCTAAACATGAAAAGTGTAGGGGCGCGCATTGCGCGTCCGCAGAAATGCAATCTGTGTGATAACACAACTCCATGTGCCAGGGGGCGGTTCTTGTCTGTCGCACCTTCACCATTTCATAGTTTGTGCGTAGTATCACGGGCGGACGGCCAATGGCCGCCCCTACATTGAATGCCTTACGGTCAATGACCACTCATGCATCAAAGCCTTTTTTATACGAATCCCATGCAGGACAGATGGTTTTTGCTTAACAAAAAATCCCGGACGCTTTTACGCCTCCCGGGATTTTTATTTTCTGACTGCTGTTTTACTGCTCAGTAGACTGGGTATCTTGCCTGTTTGCCTATCTTCCGGGTCTCTTGTACTCAGGCATATATTTTTTGCGGCCTTTTTTCTTTTTCACCGTTGCCATTTTTGCATTGTGTTTCTTTATGGAAAGGCTAAGTCCAAAGCCAAGCAGGCAAAAAGCTGCAAGTACCCCCAATATAAAGTAAAGCTGCTGCATAATCGTTTCACCTCGCCAGAACATTATACCTGTAAGTCTGGCGCAAATCAAGGCTTTTATTTTTACCAGCAGGGAGTCTGTTTTCCATCCTGTTTTCCATGGGCCGGTTTTGCGCGGCCGGAGGCGGCTCCTTTTCCTGGATTGTCATAATGTATAAACCGGATGAATATGATTGAATATGGCATCGGATATACGAATGAAAAGCTACAATTGCATGGCAGTATACTGTTAACTTTAAATATACATTAGTGTGTCAAGCCTAGTCCTGAATTATGAGTATTAATCTGAATGTGATGGTATGAAATCCGGCTTGATGCCTCTGTAGAAGGAATGGGAGGAAAAATGAAGATCAAATACAAGCGCAAATCACTGAAACAGACGGCATTAAAAATACTAATGATTCCATTATTGATCATCCTTTCTTTTTTTGCCATTCAGATCGGCATCACCATTGGCAATCTGGTTTATCGCATGGATGACGGCTTTGTCGAAAACCTCGACGCAGAAAATTTTAAGACTGCGATGAATGCATCCCTCCCGATCATCAATACCATATATAACAGCGGGAATATCAGCATTTCCGTATCAGGAGAAATAAAGAGCATTGTCAGGGCCATCTTTAATTTTGACCTGGATACGCCGCTGACGATTCTAAATGTACAATCACCCCTGTTTTTAAGTTATTACAACAAAGAGTACAAGGAAAAGCTTGCGCTGCAAGACCAGCCGCCGGTCCCCGTGCCGGCCCCGTCGCCGGTGGAAAGCACTCCGAAGGCCAGCGCTCCTGTGGGTACGCCTACCCCCGAAGCTCCTGCCCCCACGCCAGAGGTTCAAGCGACTCCGGTGCCCGAGGATAATGAACCGATAAGCTACGTTTTATACGAACAGGAAAAGGAAGAGGAAAAAGATAAAAGCGACATTGTTAAGAAGGATAAAATTGAGCTTCATAATTATTCTTCCTTTGCAATCAATCTGGATGAGCTTCTGAAGGAGCCCTTTAAAATAAATTTCGATAAAAAAGGCCCAAAGGTTTTAATTTACCAAACACATACATCCGAAAGCTATGTGCTGAATGAAAAGGATCTGGGCAAGGCGGATGTACCCATCTATAATAAGAATCCGCAGTACAATGTGGTCAGAGTGGGGGCGGAGCTGACAAAGAATCTTAAAAAATATGGCATAGATGTGATTCACAACGGTACGGTGCACGATACCAATCATCCTGCTGCATACGGCGCCTCGCTGAAGACACTGCAAACAATGGTAAAAAGCTATCCTTCCCTGAAGGTATTGTTCGATATCCATCGGGACGGGCTGGGGAATGGCCAAAAGCTGAGGGCGGTAACAAAGATAAACGGCAAAAATGCCGCGCAGATTATGTTTGTGGTTGGAACCGACAGCAAGAAACTGCCGCACCCCAAATGGAAGGAAAATCTGAAATTTGCCATTCAGCTGCAGCAGGTTCTGAATGAAAAGTATCCGGGGCTTGCCAAACCCATATGGATAAGCAGCAACCGGTATAATCAGCATATCACCAACGACAGCCTGATTATCGAGGTGGGCGGGGACGGCAACCTTCTGAGCGAATGCCTGGAGAGCACAAAGTACCTGGCTGAAGCTGTAAATACCGTTATAAATAAAAAATGACCTGTGCTTGGCTGCATAGGGACGGTTCATCCGTCCTTTTTTTGTTTATGTTTGGCAGGATTTTGGGCATACTTTAAGCGAGTACTACAGCGAAACATTTTAAATTATTCTTCCTGAAACAGAGGCGACAGTGCATCGGCACTATTTCAGAAATGCGCACAAATGCCTGCAGGTCAAGGGTTGCTTCGCTATAGCACCAGATAGTATGGGGATATTTTAGTGCCTCGTTATATCCGGAGGGACCATGGGACGGGTGGAAAAATACAAACAGCTCAGGAATCTAAGGCAAAGGTATGTCATTTCGGTAGTCATCTTTGTTGTTCTTCTTACCGCAGGAATAGGTACTGCCGATTATTCCGTCAACAGCCTTATCGGCACAGGCCGCGGCATAAGAATCCTGAACGTAAGCAGTAACAATAATAAGCTTGAAATAGACTTTATGAACCAGAAATTCCAGTTTGACCTGGAGTATGTCAACAATGACCTGGAAAAGCTGCGGCAATTCCTTGCCGGTATCTTTTAAAGACTTCAAGGCATATTGGGATATACACGATATGGGAAGAATGTGCACTTATTAACGGAGTCAGGGAATGTCCCCTGACTCCGTCGGACGCGCAATACGCGCCCCTACAGTCGGTTTACGTCCTCATGTCAATGTACCTGTCCCCTTGACAGTTAGAAGCGCTGTATAAAGAGTTACATAAAATGGAAGAAATACGCAACAATCATTGGAGGATACCCGCGGTCCTGTAGGGGCGGCCATTGGCCGTCCTCCCAAGATAGCAACGTGTGAAGTGATATGTACGAGCTAAGGTGGATAGCTCCCTGGCTGTCATTGCGAGGAGCCCTGCGACGCGGCAATCTCAACTTCCAGCAAGGATAGCATCATTGAGATTGCTTCACTCCACTTACGTTCTGCTCGCAATGACCGGGTGTCAAGGAGACGCGTAATACGCGCCCCTGCAGTCGATTTACATCCTCATGTCAATGTACCTGTCCCCTTGACATGTCCCCTTGACATGGCGAACTCGAACGCAGTTATAAATTCAATAACGCTTTTGCCGTATTCCTTCTTAAAGATCGTACTGAAGTAACCTGGGGCAAGGTTAACAAATTCGGTTTCTTTATCCACTGTGGTATCCTGGGCGAAGCTGCCTCAAATTATTATAGAGTGTAAACAAATATGTAAGCAGGATCGGCATGACAGCAGCCTGATATATATACATCACTATGTAAAACGACGGTTCTATTGTGGAATATATATTCTTGCTGAATCCAAACATAACGAATACGGGCAGCATCATCACCGCTATTGCGGCTAGAAGTGTCACATATTTCTTTACACCGGCCTTGACCGCATTCCTGAAGCAAGCTAAAACACTGTCATTTCTGTCGAGAAAAATAGCAGGAAGCCATAATACCGCAAACGGATACAGAAAAACCGTTATTGCACCGGTTATCAATTGTATCACTTTTTGCCTTTTAAGCATCGCTTCAGGGTTAAGCGTACTGTCCAATACATTTGTGAGTGTGAAGGGAATTGCTATGACAGAAATGACCAGACTGAATCCAAAAATTATTGCAGCCAGCAGAAGGACAGATAACAAGGTTTTACCGAAAAATTTCTTTATTCCGAAAAGGAAAATTTTCAATGAAGCCTTCCCTTCATTTACCGCTGCCGCCAGCATATTTCCAAATCCAGCAACAAAAATAACATCAAAAGCACAGGTAACCAGTGAAAACAAGAGCAATTTCATGGATGCAAGCAGCATTTCTATCACTTCCGTCGGATTTATCTCGGGAGTATTGACAGTACTATTCGGTATTCCATTGGAAATTGTCATGATTCTGTTTATATCCGGCAAGAGAAAAATCATCGGTACTGCCGAAATGACCAAGGCCAAAATAAAAAAGAGAATAACCATTGGATTTTTTTTAAGTGTTATCAGAGCCTTGTTTAACAATACTTTTCACCCCTTAAATGAATATAGTAGAGTTATTCACTATTGTACCAATAAATGCTGCCTGGTACAACATGAACTCATCTGACACATCTTTATTTTATGCAATATCAGTGTTATAATATTTACGCATTGGAAATACTACAACGATGCTTACATTCCTTCCTATTTGGTATAAGATCGAATGTTACGGATGAATTTGAGAGGATTATGAATGGCGAGCGAAAGACAGAATCGGATAAGAAATTTTTGTATCATTGCCCATATCGATCACGGTAAATCCACACTGGCTGACCGGATGATTGAGAAAACCGGCGTTCTGACCCTGAGGGAAATGCAGGAGCAGATTCTGGACAATATGGACATTGAGCGTGAGCGCGGAATCACCATTAAAGCCCAGTCCGTAAGGATGGCCTATAAGGCAAATGACGGCGAGGTGTATATCTTCAACCTTATAGACACCCCGGGGCATGTAGACTTCAACTATGAAGTTTCCAGAAGCCTGGCTGCCTGTGAAGGCGCCATACTGGTGGTTGACGCCGCGCAGGGAATAGAGGCCCAGACCCTGGCCAATGTATATCTTGCCCTTGAGCACAATCTTGAGATATTGCCGGTAATAAATAAGATCGACCTTCCCAGTGCCCAGCCCGACCATGTGAAAAAGGAGATCGAAGATGTCATTGGCCTTGATGCGCACGGCGCCCCGCTGGTCTCTGCAAAGAACGGGATTAATATTGAAGATGTACTGGAAGCCGTCGTAAACGTCATTCCACATCCCGAAGGGGATGAATCGGCGGCATTGAAGGCATTGATCTTCGATTCCTTTTATGACGCCTACAAAGGTGTAATCGCCTATGTGCGGATAAAGCAAGGCACAGTCAGGCAGGGAGACACCATAAAGATGATGTATACCAAAAAGGAGTTCGTCGTAACGGAGGTAGGCTATTTCAGGCCTGGCCAGTACATGCCCTGTACGGAGCTGCTTGCCGGCGAGGTGGGATATATTGCAGCCAGTATAAAAAACGTCAGAGATACAAGGGTCGGCGATACCATTACGCTGGCAGACAATCCTGCTGCCGAACCGCTGCCCGGCTACAAAAAAGTAAATTCCATGGTCTTTTGCGGCATATATCCGGCAGACGGCGCAAAGTACGGCGACCTCAGGGATGCCCTGGAAAAGCTGCAGCTGAATGACGCCGCCCTGACCTTTGAACCGGAAACCTCCGTTGCACTGGGCTTCGGTTTCCGATGCGGATTCCTCGGCCTGCTTCATCTTGAAATCATACAGGAGAGGCTGGAGAGGGAATATGACCTGGACCTGGTAACCACTGCGCCAAGCGTTATTTACAAAATTACAGACACCAGCGGCGAAGTGCTGAATATAGACAATCCCACCAATTTGCCCCCGCCTACCTTGATCGAAAAAATGGAAGAGCCCATAACCAAAGCTACCATCATGACGCCGGTGGAATATGTGGGGAGCATAATGGAGCTGGCACAGGAACGCCGCGGCATTTACAAGGACATGTCCTATATAGATGAAAAGCGTGTAATCCTGACCTATGAACTGCCGCTCAACGAGATCATCTACGACTTCTTTGATGCTCTCAAGTCCAGAACGAGAGGCTATGCGTCCTTTGACTATGAGCTTATCGGCTATAGGGAGTCGGAGCTTGTGAAGCTGGATATCCTGCTGAATGGGGAAATCGTGGACGCACTTTCCTTCATCGTGCATACCGAAAAGTCGTATGCAAGGGGGAGGCGGATCGCTGAGAAGCTGAAGGATGCCATCCACAGGCAGCAGTTTGAAATTCCCATTCAGGCATGTATCGGAGGAAAGATCATCGCAAGGGAAACCGTCAAGGCATACAGGAAGGACGTTCTTGCCAAGTGCTACGGCGGGGATATCACGCGAAAGAAAAAGCTGCTGGAGAAACAGAAGGAAGGTAAACGGCGCATGCGCCAGGTAGGCTCGGTGGAAGTGCCGCAGGAAGCGTTTATGACCGTACTCAAGCTGGATTAATATATGCATTCCGGAGGTTCCCGCGGAGTATATCCTGCTTACCGGGCAGGAAAGCAATACAGGAAAGAAAAATACAGTAAAAAAAACATTGATTTGTCGGCATTTATGCGCCTTAAAGAAATATCGCGGACGCTTCAATGTAGTTTTAATTTCAGGGAGAATAAATGTACTACGATTCGCATATACATTCCACCCATTCGGCGGACGGTCTGTCCGTCCTTGGAGAATACACCGCCGCAGTTGACGAAGGAAAAATTGCCGGTATCGGCTTTGCCGAGCACCTTGATCTGATGCCGGAATGCGGTTCATACGGCTTGTTGAACCCTCCGGTTTATTTCGCGGAAGTAGAGGCTTTAAAAGACAGAGGGTATGAATTTTATGCCGGCTGTGAAATAGATTATAACAAGAAAGCCCAGGAGGTCATACTTGAGCATCTGGAGCAATTCCGCTACGCGTTTACCATGTGCTCCATACATATGATCGATGGTTTCTCCATATCAAACCGGGTATACATGCCCTCCATCAACGACCCGGATAAGTTGAAATATATTATTGAGCGGTATTACGAGGAATTCAGATACAGCCTTGAAGTGGATGCTTTTGATGTCATCGGCCATGTGGGCGTGTTTAAAAGGTATCTGGGAGACGCATATTATAAGCAGGAGAGCTTGCAGCAAATGGTGAAGGATGCGGAATATGAGATTGCCCGGATAAGCGCAAAGTCAGGCAAAATCGTGGAAGTCAATAGCTCCGGTCTTTATTCTCCGCTGGGAGAAACCTTGCCGGGAAAGGCCTTCCTGGAGCTTTACCATGGCTTTGGCGGCACGAACGTCTGTGTGGGGAGTGACGCCCACTGCAGCAAGGACGCCGGAAGAGGGCTGAAGGAAGCTTACGGATTGCTGAAGGAAACAGGCTTTAAGCATATAATGTTGCCATGGGATAAAGAGCATTCTTTAAAGCTTTGACAAAAAAGGTGATGATCTTTATGGATAAAAAAATCGGACTCTACATTCATATACCCTTTTGCAAATCAAAATGCCATTATTGTGACTTCAATTCCCAGGCAGGGAAGGAAGCTCTCATTGAAGCATATTTCCATACCCTTCAGCAGGAAATCCGCAATTCTTCGGAACACATGAGGGACTGCGTGATCAGTTCCATTTTCATTGGGGGAGGCACCCCGTCCCTGCCCGACGCAAAATACACCTATCAATTGATGAATGCCTGCAAGCAGTACTTTAAAATTGACAGCAAGGCGGAAATTACAATCGAATCCAATCCCGGCACGCTGACCTATGAGAAGCTGCTTTCCTACAGGATTATCGGCATAAACCGCCTGAGCATGGGCTTACAGGCATGCCAGGACGTTCACCTCAAAAAGCTGGGAAGGATACATTCCGCAGAGGACTTCATGGCCAACTATGAAGCTGCGGTGAAAGCAGGCTTTAAAAATATCAATGCGGATTTGATTTTCGGAATTCCGGGGCAAACGGTCAACGATTGGCGTGAAACAGTTGATTTGGTAATCCGGCTGGGGCTTCAGCATATTTCCTGCTATAGCCTTAAGATCGAAGAAGAAACGCCCTTTTACGACATGCTCCGGGCGGGATCGCTTCAGCCGGTGGACGACGAACTGGACAGAAGGATGTACTGGTATGCCGTGGATGAATTAAAAAAGCGCGGCTACATCCATTATGAGATATCCAACTTCTCACTTCCGGGATATGAGTGCAGGCATAATCTCGTGTACTGGGAGGCTGAAGAATATCTTGGAATTGGGGTGGGAGCGCATTCCTATCTGGGAGGAAAAAGATATAATAATATTTACGATATTGAAGATTATATAAACATTACAGTGAATAACGGGAATCCTGCGGAGAATGTACAGCTGATAGATAGAACAGAGTCCATGGCTGAATACATGATACTGGGGCTGAGGCTTGTGGAGGGCGTCAGTACAAAACAATTTGAATTAAGATATGGTGAGGATGTGTTTGGCATCTTTGGAAAGCAGATTGACAAATTGTTGAAAAAGCAGCTGCTGGAGCTGGAGGGTGAAAGGCTGAGGCTTTCGCCTTACGGACTGGATATAGCCAATGCGGTTTTTGAGGAATTCATATGATTTTATTTGATTTTTCAAAGGTCAGAGAAAGTCAGGAAAAAAGTAAATAAAACTATTGACAAAAAAAACCCAAGGTGGTATTTTTAATATATTAGCACTCGTATAGCAAGAGTGCTAACAAACTGGAAAGGGAATTTCGAAAGGACAGTGAACAAAGAATAAAGATATGCTATAGTTTCCGGCGTCTGGTTTCTGAACTTTTGGCAATCCCTTCGTGGACTGGGGTGAAGAGATGTTTTTGGACGATAGAAAAAGACTAATATTGCAGGCCATCATCGACGATTACATCAACACGGCGGAGCCTATAGGGTCGCGTACGATTGCGCGGAAGCACGAACTGGGTTTAAGCTCGGCAACCATCCGGAATGAGATGGCGGACCTGGAGGAAATGGGATTTCTTGAGCAGCCGCACACATCCTCGGGAAGAATCCCGTCGGATAAAGGCTATCGGTTGTATGTCGATCAATTGATGACAGTCAGGGAATTAAGCAAGGATGAAGTGGAGACCATCAGGATGGCGATGGAAACCCGCATCAACGAGCTGAGCCAGCTGATCAGGCAAGCTTCCGCCGTTATGTCCCGCTTTACCAGATACACGTCGATGGCCATTACGCCGCAGATGAAGAAAAGCATATTAAAGGCGCTGCAGGTAGTGCCCATCGAAAGCGGAAAAGCTCTGGTGGTGGTAGTCACCAATGCGGGCATTGTAAGGAACCAGTTGGTGAAGCTGACGGTCAATGTCCAGCCGGATGTCCTTATAAGCATTTCAAACATGCTGAACGATAAGTTGAGCGGCCTTTCCCTGGAACAGATCGGCGGAAAGGTGATAAACGAGCTGGAGGAAGAAACCGGCGTACCGAAGGATATTCTGCTGCCTGTACTGGAAGGCGTGGCCGAATGTATAAACCTTATCGACAACCCGGAGGTTTATCTGGACGGGACCACCAATATTTTTAACTATCCGGAATTCAGAGACGTGATCAAGGCAAGGGAATTCATGAATATCCTGGAGGAGAAGGCAAACCTGTGCAGGCTGCTGGCCGATTCCATTGAAAAAGGCGGCATCACCGTCCGGATCGGCTCGGAAAATGACATTACCGGAATCAGGGATTGCAGTCTTGTTACCACTAATTATAATCTAGGCGATACATTCATTGGTTCCATCGGAATCATAGGCCCTACCAGGATGGAATATCCCAGAGTAGTTTCTTCAATGAACCATATCCGAAAAATGATTAACCGGGAGATTATCAAATTGCTCGGAACCTATCTGGAGGATGACGATTAACAAATTGAATACAAAAGTCTCAGGACAGGAGGAAATGGAAGCAAAAAATGAAAGGGAAAAAAGAATATCAGGACGCAAAGGAAGATAAAATGAATATGGACGAGAATGTGACGGATAACACCGCTGCGAAGGAAACCGTCTGCAATTGCGAAAATGCCCCGGCGGACGGGATGGTAAAAGAACTGGAAAGCTTGAAGGCCGAACTGGAAGAAAAGAATAAGAAAAATGAGGAATACCTTGACAAACTCCAGAGATCCGTTGCCGAATTTGACAATTACAAAAAGAGAACAATAAGGGAAAAGGAGTCCCTTTATTCAGAGGCAGTGAGCGATGTGGTATCTGCTATCCTGCCGGTTGTGGACAACCTGGAAAGAGCATTGCAGGCCTGCTCCGGCGATAATGGGCCCCAGTCGCTGAAGGAGGGCGTTGAGCTTGTCTACCGCCAGATGAAGGATTCCTTGAAAAATATCGGGGTAGAAGAAATCAACTGCTCCGAAGCGTGTTTTGACCCCCAGCTGCACAATGCCGTAATGCATGTTGAAGACGCAGACTGCGGACAGAATATGGTAGTAGAAGAGTTCCAAAAAGGGTATGTTTATAAGGACAAGGTTATAAGGCACAGCATGGTCAAGGTTGCAAACTGATTCCTGCCAAAGAACGGTAAAATGTGATACCGGTTGGAGAAGACCGGAAAGGTCAAAGAAAATCAAAATCAATGAACATAATATAAACAAATAGTATAAAAATACTGGGAGGTAAAAATATGGCAAAAGTAATAGGAATAGATCTGGGGACTACCAACTCATGCGTAGCGGTTATGGAAGGCGGAGAACCGGTGGTCATCCCAAATGCGGAGGGTAACAGGACCACGCCTTCCGTGGTTGCCTTTTCAAAAACAGGCGAAAGGCTTGTAGGCCAGGTGGCAAAAAGACAGGCAATCACCAATCCGGAAAGAACGGTCATCTCCATCAAAAGAGACATGGGCACCGACCGCAAGGTTAAAATTGATGACAAGGCGCATACGCCTCAGGAAATATCCGCAATGGTCCTGCAAAAGCTGAAGGCGGACGCCGAAGCTTATCTGGGTGAAACCGTATCTCAGGCAGTAATTACGGTGCCTGCGTATTTCAGCGATTCCCAGAGGCAGGCGACAAAGGATGCGGGAAGAATTGCAGGTCTGGAGGTTTTGAGGATCATAAACGAGCCTACGGCGGCAGCGTTGGCTTACGGCCTTGACAAGGAGCACGACCAGAAGATCATGGTATTTGACCTTGGCGGCGGTACCTTCGACGTTTCCGTACTGGAAATCGGAGACGGCGTATTTGAGGTTCTTGCCACCCATGGCAATAACCGGCTGGGCGGCGACGATTTCGACCAGAGAGTCATGGATTATCTTGCCGATTCCTTCAAGCGGGAAAACGGAATTGATCTGAGGAATGACAGGATGGCGATGCAAAGGCTCAAGGAAGCAGCAGAGAAGGCAAAAATAGAGCTTTCCGGCGTAACCACCACCAATATCAACCTTCCTTTTATCACTGCCGACGCCAGCGGCCCGAAGCATCTTGACCTCACCCTTACAAGGGCCAAGTTTGACGAGCTTACCTCCGACCTGGTGGAAAAGACAATGGGACCGACAAGGCAGGCAATGCAGGATGCCGGCCTGACACCCGACAAGATTGATAAAATATTGCTGGTGGGCGGATCCACCAGGACTCCCGCCGTTCAGGAAGCGGTCAAGAAATACCTTGGAAAGGAAGCCTTCAAAGGGATCAACCCCGACGAGTGCGTGGCTGTGGGAGCTGCAATACAGGCGGGCGTATTGACCGGCGAAGTAAAAGATCTTCTGCTGCTTGACGTTACACCGCTGTCCCTGGGTATCGAAACTCTTGGCGGCGTATTCACCAAGCTGATTGATAGAAATACCACCATACCTACCAAAAAGAGCCAGATATTTTCGACTGCCGCCGACGGACAGACAAGTGTTGAAGTCCATGTACTCCAGGGCGAAAGGGAGATGGCCGCATATAACAAGACGCTGGGCAGATTCCAGCTCACAGGCATTCCTCCGGCTCCAAGAGGCGTACCTCAGGTAGAGGTTTCCTTTGATATAGACGCAAACGGTATCGTCCATGTATCTGCGAAGGATCTTGGCACAGGCAATGAGCAAAAGGTTACCATCACGGCATCTACGAACCTGTCCGACGCGGATATCGAGAAGGCTGTCAAGGAAGCGGAAAAGCATGCCGCCGAAGACAAGCAGAAGAAGGAAGAAATCGATGTAAGGAACAATGCGGATTCAATGGTTTACCAGTCGGAAAAGACGGTTAAGGACCTGGGAGACAAGCTGAGCGCAGAGGACAAGGCAAAAGTAGAGTCCGAGATCAACGCCGTGAAGGAAGCGCTGAAGGGCACCGATCTGGAAACGATCAAAAAAGCCACCGAAGCATTGACACAGGCGTTCTATGATGTCTCCGCCAAGATTTATCAACAGAATCCCGGTGCCCAAGGAGGTCCGAACCCGGGGGCAGGCTTCGGAGGAGATCCCGGAGCGGGAGGAAATCCCGGCGGTCAGGACAATGTGTACGATGCGGATTACAAGGTAGTGGACGACGACAAGAAATAAACGGGAAAACAGCATAATCTGACAGCAAGGGGGCGGATTCCACATCCGCCCTTTCCACAGGCATATACCTGTATGTGGTAATAAATTTTAACTGTTATCTTTTTTTTGCATATGTTATAATATATCGGATATGGAGCAGAAGCTTTTAAAATAATGATTGGAGTTGGTAGTATTGGCACCGTCCAAGAGGGACTATTACGAAGTCCTTGGAGTAGATAAAAACGCATCGGATGCAGAAATAAAGAAGGCATACAGGAAGGTCGCAAAGCAGTTTCATCCCGATGTAAACAAGGATGACAAAACTGCGGAAGCAAAGTTTAAAGAAGCGAATGAAGCGTATGAAATATTGAGCGACCCGCAAAAGAAAGCCCGCTATGACCAGTATGGCCATGCAGGCGTGGATCCCAACGGCTTCGGCGGTGCTGGTGGAGGTTTTGGGGATTTTGATTTTGGCGGAATAGGGGATATTTTCGAATCGTTTTTCGGCGGTTCAGGCTTCGGCAGGTCGTCCAGAACAAGGAACGGTCCGCAAAAAGGGGCTGACCTGAAATATTCCATGGAGCTTTCTTTTGAAGAAGCTGCATTTGGCATTGAGCGCGAAATTTCCATCAACAGGATGGAACCCTGTATTACCTGCGGAGGTTCCGGCTCCAAGCCCGGGACCCATGCAAGCACCTGTCAGCACTGCGGCGGCACGGGCCAGGTGCAGGTCAAGCAGAGTACCCCCTTCGGACAGTTTGTCAATGTGAAAACCTGTGACGTATGCCGCGGCGAGGGCAAGGTGATAACAAATCCGTGCACTACCTGCAATGGCAAAGGAAAGGTTAAAAAGAATGTAAAGATAAAGCTCAACGTTCCGGCCGGTATTGACGACGGCCAGACAATCTCCCTCAGGGGTGAAGGCGAGCCGGGTATGAAAGGCGGGCCGGCAGGCGACCTTTATGTAACGGTCAGGGTGCGTCAGCATGCGATATTCAAACGGCAGGGGAACGATGTGGTTTGCGAAATTCCCATAACATTTGTTCAGGCGGCACTGGGCGCAGAGATGGAAGTGCCTACCCTGGACGGAAAAGTGCGCTATACGATACCGGAAGGTACGCAGACAGGGTCGGTTTTCCGTTTGAAAGGCAAGGGCATTCCCTTCCTTCGCGGCAACGGGCGCGGCGACCATTATATCAAGGTTGAAATTGACGTGCCTAAAAAGCTGAATGAAAAACAGAAGGCCCTGTTGCGAGAATTTGCAGACATCAGCGGCGATGAGATCTATGACCAGCGTAAAGGCTTTTTTGACAAAATGAAGGACGCGCTGGGAATGTAGCCTTAAAAGGAATTTGGCCGTAAAAGGCGTTCAATGTAGGGGCGGCCATTGGCCGTCCGGTGAGTCAGGGAACCATTCCCTGACTCGTGCGCAGAATGCCGACGCTAAATGAGCGCACCTCCTATTCAACTCGGGCGTGCTGCCATTCAGCATTGGTTTGTATGGAAAAACGGAAATAAAAAGGATTAACGATGAAGTGGATTGAGATAAAAATAACAACGACCGAAGAGGCATCGGATGCGGTGTCTGAAATGCTGATCTCCATTGGCGCCGGCGGAGTTGCCATAGAGGATCCCAATGAAATAAGGCGGCAGCTGGAAAGTCCGGATTCTCTGGACTATGCGGATGCGGATTTTATGAATTCACTGGATGAGGATGTGACCGTCAAAGCATATTTCCCGGCCGATTCAAGCGGCGAAGGGCTTGCGGAGCTCATCAAGGAAAAGCTTGCGTTTATTTCCCGTTTTCTTGATACGGGGAAAGGCTATTCAGGGATGGCCGAAGTGGATGATGAAGATTGGGCAACCGCCTGGAAGAAATATTACAAGCCCTTTGGAATTTCGGAGAACATCGTTATCAAGCCGAGCTGGGAGGAATATACGCCAAAGCCGGATGAAAAAATTATCGAGCTGGACCCCGGAATGGCTTTCGGCACAGGGACTCATGAAACCACCAGGCTTTGTGCACAAATGCTGGAAAAGTACATAAAACCGGGTGACAGCGTGATTGATCTTGGCTGCGGCTCGGGAATACTTTCCATAATCGCTGTAAAGCTTGGCGCAAGCCATGTGCTGGCAGCCGATATCGACGAAACCGCTGTGAAGGTAACCCGTGAAAATTGCGTGATAAATGGTGTGGAAGACAAGGTAACTGCCGTCCGTGCCGTTTTGGACCAGCTTGAAAGGCAAAAAGCAGACGTCATGGTAGCAAACATCATCGCAGATGTAATTGTCGGCATATCTCCCGGGGTTTCCGGTTTTGTTAGAAATAATGGCTTTTTGATAACGTCGGGAATCATAAAGGAAAGAAAAAAAGAAGTGCTTCATGCCTATACTTCCCTTGGCTTTACATTGACAGAATCCATGGAATTGGGCGAATGGGTGGCAATTGTTTTTCAATGCCATAATATGTAGGGGCGCGTACCTGGTATGTAGGGCGCACATTGCGCGTCCACATAAGCACAACCCTCCGTATAAACACAATCCATGGTGACAAAACCGGACGGCCCGTGGCCGCCCCTACACTGGATACTATCTATCCCAACACCTATATCGCATGTTGGCACACCTGGTACGTAGGGGCGCGCATTGCGCGTCCACATAAGCACATCCCTCCGTATAAACACAATCCATGGTGACAAAACCGGCCGGCCCGTGGCCGCCCCTACACTGGATACTATCTATCCCAACACCTATATCGCATGTTGGCACACCTGGTATGTAGGGGCGCGCATTGCGCGTCCGCATAGGCATACCCTCCATATAAACACAATTCATGGTGACAAAGCCGGACGGCCCGTGGCCGCCCCCTATACTGGATCTTTTCTAACCCAAAGCCCATATCACATGTTGGCACACCTGGTATGTAGAGGCGCGCATTGCGCATCCGCAGAAGCATGACCGTCCGTATAAACACAATTCATGGTGACAAAGCCGGACGGCCCGTGGCCGCTCCTACCTGAATCCTTTTCCGTACGTAGATGGAACTTATGCTCAGCTTTCGGGGTCTAACTATCGAAGCTATTTTGATAAACAAATACTGCGTGTTTCAAAAAGCAGGGGGGCTAATGGTAGTCCCTACTGCAGATTACTTTTTGAGTTGTGCCATAACGATACCGGAACGGGAGGGAAGGACATGGAAGTAAAACCGCTGAAAAGCTATAAAATTCCAACTTATCCTGAAAAGTATATTGTGCTTCACGATCCCAACATTTTAAAAATATTGCCGCAGAGGTGGAAAGGCAATGCAAAGGTCGGGATAGCTCTATCTTCGGTGCTGATGCTGATGCTGTCAGGCTGCGGGCAAAAGACAGCTGGAAATACCGGTGTGCCCGGAACGGAGAATGCAAAAGAAGGAACTGGCATGGGGCAAACAAACAGTATTGTGACGGTTGCTCCCATCTTCGAGCACGGCGCCGGCAGAGGAAGCTTCGGCTGCGTATCGGTAGCGCCTCCGGCTTTTCTGTCCGAGGCTGAAGCCTACGAGGTGATTGCGGAAGAAGTTAAACGGGAAGGGCTAGTACTGGAAAAAGGCGGACCGGTGATTAACGGAGTAGAAATGCCCCTTACTTCGCTGGTCTATACCCCTGAGGAAGAGCGTACGGCAGCCCTGAAATCGGTAAAAGGCTCCTTGGAACCGGACGGATACGATAGCAGCAAAAGTGTTGCATATGAGTTTGTTTCCAAAGAGGATATCATTGCATGGCAGGATAAAGATCAGGGAGGCATGTCTACAGTTGAAAGCTATGATGCCATTGATACTGCAAAAAGACTTAAAGACGGACTTCAAGGCAGAAGCGGTAATGCTACGGTAGCTATTTTCTATGATCCTATGGGCTTTGACAAGGAAGTCAGCGACAAATACCGTGAGGAATTCAGAGAAATCTCCGAAAATGAAAAACTAACCGAGGAGGAGAAAGATCAAAAATTCCAGGAAGCAAACCAAAGATATGAAGAGGAAGTGAATGAGATAAAGACAAATTTGCTGAGGGAACAGGTGAAGGAGTTTCTGGAATGGCTTAAAGCCCAGGGGGTAATCTAAGAAGTTATGCATTATACACTGCACCTCACCGGCAATTGCAATATGGCATGCGACTATTGCTATGTCAATACCGGAAAGATTAAGACGATGAGCTTTGAAACCGCTAGAAAGGCAGTTGACCTGGCGGCGCTGAAGAGCGAAGGTTCCGTCGGCATTATCTTTTTCGGAGGCGAGCCTCTTCTGGAGAGGGAGCTTTTGCAGGAGTTGGTGTGCTATTGCAGAGCCAGGGAACAAAAGGACGGAAGCTTGTTCCACTTTAAAGTCACCACCAATGGCCTTCTGCTGGATACCGGCTTTCTGGAATTTTCCGCGAGGTACGGTGTGTTTGTCGCCCTAAGCCACGACGGCGTCCTTGAGGCGCATGACCTTCATCGGAAGGACAAGAAAGGGTCCGGCACCTTTGAGTTGCTTTCTGCCAGGATCGATTCGCTTCTTTCCTATCAGCCCTATGCACCGGCGCTAATGACCGTTAATCCGGATACTGTCCGGCATTATGCCGCATCGGTCAGGTATCTTTTTAACAAAGGCTTTAGCTATATAATATGCTCATTGAATTATGCGGGCGAGTGGAATGAAAAAACGCTCGAGTTTCTCAAGGAGCAGTACCTGGAGCTTTCAGAGCTGTATCTGGAAAAGACGCTCCGGGAGGAAAAATTTTATTTAAGCCCCTTTGAAGTCAAAATCAGCTCCCATATTCACAGGAACAGTTATTGCAAAGAAAGGTGCGAATTGGGAAAAAAACAGATTTCAGTGGCGCCTGACGGTGTGCTGTACCCCTGTGTCCAGTTTGTGGGAGATCCGGATTATGCCATTGGGCATGTTGACACGGGGATCAACGGTGAATTGAGAAACAATCTATACCACATCAATGAAATGGATAAAGCGGAATGCGGAAATTGTGCGGTAAAAAGCCGCTGCAACAATCATTGCGGCTGCCTGAACAGGCAGGCTACAGGCCATATAAACCGGGTTTCGCCGGTGCTGTGCGCCCATGAAAGGATTTTGATGCCCATCGCAGACTCCCTAGCAGAACAGCTTTATAAAAGGCGGGACGCCATGTTCATCCAGAAACACTACAATGATATGTATCCCCTGGTATCGCTGGTTGAGGATAAATTGAAGCAAGGATGAAATTTTAATGAGCCTTATAACTTGTTTTATTTATGGGTATGTATTATAGTATAGAAAGGCTAAATTTTATTTTATCCAATGAGCGAATGGGTGGCGATTGTTTTTAAATGTCAAGATTCTTTACAGACCGCGGGCATGTCGACAGGGAGGCAGGCAGACTGGTCATTACAGGCGATGATGTGAACCATATAAAAAATGTTTTGAGGGCTGTTTCCGGCGACAGGCTCCTTGTGTCCGACGGAAGCGGCAGTGAGTACTCCGTAAGCATTGAAAGCATGGAAAAAGACAGGATAACAGCTTCAATCCTTGAGATTATTCCCAACCGGACGGAACCGCCCATCGATATTACTCTTTTTCAGGGTGTCCCCAAATCCGACAAAATGGAGACAATCATTCAAAAATGCGTTGAGCTGGGGATAAAAAAGATTGTCCCGGTTTTAACCGAACGGACCGTTGTGCGGTTTAAAGACCTGAAAGACATGGAAAACAAGACCGCGCGGTGGCGCCGGATTTCCCTGGAGGCTGCCAAACAGTGCAACAGAGGTATAATACCCCGGGTGGAGATGCCCCTTGAACTGGAAAAAGCTTTAGCTGCGTCACAGGAATATGCCCTTCGCCTGATACCGTATGAAGAAGAGTCTGATGTAGGACTGAGGGAATATATAAGCCGGCATGCAGCTGGAGATATCTGTTTTTTTATCGGGCCGGAAGGAGGCTTTGCCGAAAGTGAAATCGGGAAAGCCAGGCAATATGGAATCAAACCTGTGACCCTAGGACCCAGGATACTGAGGACAGAAACCGCAGGATCGGCAGTTCTGTCAATATTAATGTACCAGCTGGGAGATATGGGCAAATGAAGAAGCTTTCTTTCGTAATAGCAGATGATGCAATGTTTATTCGGACACTTCTCAAAAAAATGATCGAAGAAAATGGAGATTTTACAGTCATCGGCGAAGCCTCCAACGGCCTGGAGGCCATCGAACAGGCAAAACTTAAAAAACCCGATATTATGACGCTGGATATAACGATGCCTGAAATGAGCGGGACAGCGGCAGTCCCGGGAATACTCAAGGCCAGCCCCAAAACCAGGATCATTATGGTGTCGGCCATGGGGCAGCAATCCATGGTGATTGAGGCCATAACCGCCGGCGCTTCCGATTTTGTCGTAAAACCCTTTGAAAAATCCAGAGTCCTGCAGGCAATCAAAAACGTAACTGCGGGAATGTAGTACCAAAGGCAGCCCGATTGAAATCCGGAGTAAATACGAGCAAATGCGAATAAGATAATAAAAATTAATTAAAAATAATCAAAACAGGCTTTTAATTGTATCCATTTGTGTTATAATACTATATTAATAATTGATATATATTGGAAAGCGGGACTTAATTTATATGATAAGAAGCATGACCGGATTCGGCCGTGGAGATTGCCAGGAGGACGGCAAGGAGTTTCAGGTGGAAATCAAGACGGTAAACCACAGGTATTCCGATATTTTCGTAAAAATGCCCAGACAGATAGGGTTTCTCGAAGAGAAAGTGAGAGATATTGTGGGGAAAGCCGTATCACGGGGCAAGATTGATGTCTACATAACCTACAATAATTTTAGCGATGATTCAAAATGTGTCATGTTCGACGAGGCACTTGCAAAGACTTATATAAACGCGGTAGAAGCCCTCAGGGACAAATTCGGGCTAAAGGACGATATTTCCGTCTCTCTGATCTCCAAGTATCCCGATGTCCTGAAAGTGGAACAGGCGGAAGAAGATGAGGATAAACTCTGGTTTATGCTGAAAACGGCCGTAGAAAATGCGCTTTCCTCTCTGATCGCCATGCGGGAAATCGAAGGGGAAGGGCTGAAAACCGATCTTCTCGCCAGGACCGTATATATCGGGAAGATACTCAAAGACATAGCCCTGCGTGCGCCTGACGTAGTTAAGGATTACAAGCTCAAGCTTGAAACCAGAATAAAAGATCTTCTTGATCAGCAAACTATGGACGAAAACAGAATGGCGGTGGAAGTAGCTATTTTTGCCGACCGGTGCAGCATAGACGAAGAGATCGTGCGTCTGGGCAGCCATTTGAATCAGGTGAAGGAAGCCTTGAACATACAGCAGCCCATCGGCAGGAAGCTGGACTTTATCATCCAGGAAATGAACAGAGAAATCAACACCATCGGCTCAAAAGCAAATGACCTTTCCATTACCAGGAATGTCGTCGAAATAAAAAGTGAGATTGAAAAAATGCGGGAGCAGGTCCAGAACATAGAATAAGGGGACATTCATCCTGCCCGGCAGAGGTGTGTCCCCTAACATTAAAATTAGGAGGTTTTTATGAAACTGATTAACATCGGCTTTGGCAATATCGTATCGGCCAGCAGGCTTGTTGCCATCGTGAGTCCTGAATCAGCCCCCATCAAGCGGATCATCCAGGAAGCCAGGGACAGGGGGATGCTGATTGATGCGACCTATGGCAGAAGAACAAGGGCTGTCATTATCACGGACAGCGACCATATCATCCTGTCGGCGGTACAGCCGGAAACAGTCGCACACCGGTTGAATGTCAAGGATTCGGAAGTTGAAGAAGAAAACGATGAGATTGAAGAAGAATAGGGATAAAGGTATGGGGACACACCCTCTGAGGCTAGGGTAATCTGTATAAGGAGGGAATGTCCCCGTTTGAACAGAGAATGTCCCCGGTGTGGTGTGAACACATAGTTAGTAGAGGAAATGACAAAGAAAATCAAGGAGGTTGAAATTGATGATATACCCCCCGCTTAGTTCCTTGCTTGGCAAGGTGGACAGCAGGTATACTCTCGTTGTAGCTACTGCAAAGAGAGCGAGGCAGCTTTCAGACGGTTCTCACAAGCTCACCCGGTGTGTTTCTGAAAAACCGGTAACCATTGCGTTGAATGAAATAAATGAAAATAAAATAACCTATGTCAGGACAAAAAGCGGTATAAAGTAAGGAGCACCGGAAATATTACTTCCGATTCTTTTCTGGGGAATGGAGCGGGCTGGTCGCAAATGCCTTGCATTTGCTGCTCGCCTATGCAACCTACCAAGCGTAGTTCCCCGGAAAAGATTATCGGAA
>JAFABI010000018.1 GCA_023426125.1 Bacillota bacterium | reverse complement strand
GCTGCGGCTTGTGTTTAGAAGCAGCAACGCTGCAAATGCTGGCAAGCGTTTTACAACGCTTGGACCGGGAAAAACAAAAAAATCCCCATCCCTCAAAATTTAAACAGAAAACCTACTTTGAAAAATATTGCGGCGCTTTATAAACCAGAAAACTTAATAAAGCATATAGGAAAGAAGCTTTCCTACTCACCTTTATATTGGTAACTAGAAGCTCATAATAATTTGAGCTGCCAATTGAATTATATAAATCCTTTTCAAAAGCAGTTTTTTAATATTTGATATAATTCAGCTAATCTTTCAGATAATGTAAATCTAACATAAAACCGTCTCTTTATATATCTGAATCATGCAAAAGCTTGCATTTTCGAGTGGAATCTGTATCTCCATCACTCTATCCCCAATGCCTTAAAAGCAGCATCCTCCGGGCTTGTGTAAAACGAAGTCTGGAATTTCGCAAAAAGTTCCGAAGGTACTATTCCAATATCAACTGCGGAAGACATGGGCAATAATATTTTCTTTGCCCCAGCGTCAAAGCAGACTTGCAATGTATTGGAAAGTTCTTCGACCTTGTTGATCGTGCCGCCGATGCTCATATTGCCCAGTACGCACATTTGCGACTGAACCGGCTTGCGAAGCGATGCACCACAGAGCGCCACAAAAGCGCAAAGCGCCAGTTCCGGCGTCGAGCCAACGCCCTTACAGTCAGCGACGTGCATTAAAAAATTGTTGGTGTCAATGCTAATCGAACCACTGATCATTTTCTTGTTGGCTTTGAAGTAGTTCTGTGCAGTTTTGAGATTTTCTTTGGCCTCGCGGTCGTAGCCAATTCCGGTGACTTCAAACTTTCCATTGCCGCCCACAACCTCGGTTTCAAGTTTGTAAACGCCCAGCATTCCAGTATCACCGCGGGCTACTGTATACACATGGCCGGGTTTGCCTTGGCCTTCGGGGATCAGCTTGCCCGAGCCTTGCTCCGGCACGGATACGAAATGTTCCTCAAAGCTCTCATTGTCAAGATAGGAGAAATGGACATCATAAAATTCCATGCCGCCTATCTTTTTGAGCTGTTCCTTGACCCTGCGTCGGCCTTCCAATGCATATTGTAATACTTCAGCCACATCCTCTTTACCGAACTCACCATGCGGATACAGCAGCTTGAGAAACCCGGATAGACTTTTGCGCACAGCAATTACATCACGCTGGTTCAAATCACCGCCCAGCCGGAAATACCGTTCAATTGCGTCCCCAAATGAACGCTTTCGCATTTCACGCAAAAACTCGGCCAGATAATCGGTAATGAAACCGTACTCGTTCGTAAAAAACTCCGGCCTCATTTTAGGAATCTCCCAGCCAGGCAGATAATAGTGCATCCTGTCAAAAAACGCGCTGTCGTAAGCCATCGCAGCCGGAAACGGTTCAAACAGGTGGGATGTCTTCATCAGCACATCCACGCTTTGATTGATATTTCCAACAAACACCATTGAAGCGTTGGCGTTCTTTTCTTCCTTGCCGCGCGCAAAAGAGCCTGATGCCATAAAATCCTTCATGATCTGGATGCCATCTTTGTCTTTGAATGTAATGCCTGCAACTTCATCAAAAGCTACACAATCCCACATGCCGACAAGTCCGATGGTCCTATTTGCCATATTGTAAAACAGATTGGCAACGGTGGTTTGCCCACCGGAAATCAAGATGGAATTGGGGGAAATCTCCTTATAAACGTGGGATTTTCCTGTTCCACGCGGACCAAGCTCACATAGATTGTAGTTATTCTCCACCAATGGCACCATGCGCTCCAGCAGATGCCATTTTGTCCGGTACTTAAACTGGGTTGGCTCCATACCGACACTCCGGAGCAGAACATCAATCCACTCGTCTTTTGTGAATTGCTTTCTGCCATCAAAAAACTCCTGCATATCCATGTGTGGAAGCTGGATCGGAGTTAAGTCCTGTATCTCAAAGGGGCTGACACGACTTTTCCTACTGCCCCTGGGTGCTTCGGTATCGTACTCGTCGTATCGATCTTCCAAACGGTTGTAATTCATGCGCAGAATGCACCAGATACCTCCAGATAGCAGTTTTTCATATTGTTTGATATAAGCATCGGCAACTAATACATTCTTAAGGTTCAGGTTGGAAAACCCCGCCTGATAGGTATCGCTATCCGGGTCAAGTTTCGATTCCACCTTGTCAATGACAGTGTAGCTGCCCAATTCACGGATTTGAGACTTGATTTTCTCTGCTTCATCAGGGCGCACAAAATTATTGGCAAGAATACTCTTGACGCGCTGGACGCCTTCTTCAATTCCGTCTTCGTCGTTTGTGGCACAATACATCCCCAGCAGGTATTCCAGCACATAAACCGGAACATTCGCGCCCTCTTTAATTTTTTTCGTCAGGTCCTTTCGGACGATCTTCCCCACAAAGGCTTCCTGCAAAATGGTGTTCAGATTTTCGCCCATTATTGGTACCGCCTTCTTAAAATTGAATGCTGCCGCCGAACACTAGGTCAATGATGAAGGGGATCCGCTCAAGCTCAGTATTCACAAGCTCGTCTTCGTCCTTCATAACGAGATAGTATTCTTTGCTCTTGTCGTAGGCCATATCCTTCAGTGTGAATTTCTCTTTATAAGTCCGCTCGCCCGGCTTTGCACTGGCGCTTTCGGCAATGATAATATTTTCGTTGGAAACCCGGTTCCCGGCCATGTCTACAAAATATGCAGTTACACGTAACGGCAGATGCTTTTCATCTACCGGCTTGTTCTGGAAGAAGGTCAGATGCGTAATTACGCTTGTAATCCTGCGAGACAGGTTGGTCAGTCCAAGTGACACTTTTTTGGCGCTCATGGAGCGGCTCAGATTCTTATCGCTCTTGAAACGAATCACCGGCACCGCAACTTCCTGCAAGCTTGTCCCGCCATGAACGTAACAACTTCCAGCGCCCTGTACCTTGAAACAGTTGACGCTACGAGGAATAACAGCGTGCAGTCCGGATTCGTCCTTCGTCAAATAGTCCATCGGAAAACTCTGCGTTCCTTGTTTTTCGATGTTCTCTTTAGACAGTATAAACCTTCGCTTTGATTCGATGCCTGCTGTGTCTTCTTTTGGGGTCTTGTCGCGCTCCTGCAACGGCGTCCGGCGGTAGATATAGCCATGATCCGCCGTTATCAGGATATTAATGGCGCTGATATCGTTGCGTAACTTGCGCACAAGGCCGGACAGTTCTCTGAATGCCTTGTCTGTCGCCTCAAATACTTCATGCTCAGTGGCGGCATTGTCGCCCCGCGCGTCAATCATGTTGTGGTAAATATAGATCAGCTTCACACCGGAGAACTTTTCCGACATCTGCTGTTTGTTCAGCTTTATCAAATCGTCGTAGGTGATAGCAACGGATTCTTCTTTAACAAGCCGGAGTATCTTGCCGCGGTTTTCAGTACCTTTTGTAGAGATACCATCAATTTCAATATCGGCTCTATCGGTGATAGAGATGTGTTTGTGCGGCATAAGCGAAGCCATACCCAACGCCGTATAAGACGGGATAGCCCCCAGCATTACATCCAGCTCGCTTACACCCTTCTGCTCCCGATTGAGGATCGTATTCAATTCTACCGCCGACTCATAGCGCAAACCGTCTGATATGACAACGATCAGCCGTTCGTTGTCAACAACAAAGCGGCGGGCGTATTTGTCATAGAAGCCTTGTTGGGGCGTTACACCCGGCACCTGCCAGACGGTTTCGGCATCCCAAAACGCGCACCATTTCATGGATTGCTCGTTTAAATACCAGTTTGTATAGCTGTTTTCCACCATTTCACGCAGCTTTGCAAAGCCATCTTGCCCATCCAGGCGGTCATAGCTGATAATGAAATGCCGATAACTGTTATCAAGCTTGTAATAGGACTTTGTGTATTTGTCAAAGAGTTCTGACGCAGACTTACCCGGCAATTCTTTGTACTTTTGCGCCAACTCCAGATATTCGCAGCCATAAAGCAATACTTCAAATTCATTTTTATATTGTCTGTAATAACGCCGGTTCTTTCGGCTATGAATGATTTTACGGTAATGTTCATACTCGCCGACACTCTGTTCGACATATTCTCTTATTCGGCGGATGATGCTGTTGTCAAAATCTTCAAATGTATCGCAATCCAAAATCACGTCAATCGTCCACTTGGATACGTGCTCAGGCATGCCAAGCTTTTCGGCGACAAATCCGGCCAGCTTGTTGTAATCGTCCCAAAGCTGGCTGTTTTTCATAAGGTTGTCTACAAATACAAAGCAGTTTGAATTAGCCGATACATACACTTGCCATTCCTTGGGCATATTTCCGTTGATGCTATGTGAGAAGTGGCTGCACAAGAGTAGAATTGCCAGCCTTTCAAGACTCTGTTCCGGAAACTCATATCCATACGCCTTTTGTATCAACGACCATAAAGCATCTGCATTGCCTAATTTGCATATACTGTCATAGACCTCGTTTTCTCCATTTACCATCTCAATCAATAACGTTCGGACAACATTGTCAAGGTTGGGGGCGGGCAGCCTGCAGAGCGTAGACAAAACGCCAATATCTATTTTCGCTTCGGTATAGGGTGAGAAGCCATAGCTTTCAAACTTCCTGCACCGTTCGCCGTTGCGGAAGAACGTCTTGTATTTTGCCACAACACTGCGCAAAGCGCTGTCGATCTTAAAATTAAGCAGGTTCAACGACGTTTCGTCAGTCGAGAAGGTCTGGCTGTATTTGATAGTGTCGGTCAGCCAGTTCTCCCGGTTATCCGGGCGCGGCAACGGCGAATAGACCAGCAGGTTGCTCGTCGTATCGGTTTCCTCTATGTAGAGCTTTACGGCAAACATGTTTTTATCATAGAGCTTGATAATCTTCACATTCTCAAGCGACAGGCTGTCGATATCGCTGTCAAACACGCCTTCCTCATCATACCAGAAGATGATGTTGCGGACGCTGCCCTGCACCAGTTCACGTGCAAACTGCCGTCCAAGAGATTTTTTTATTTCAGTTAGGTTCATTATGTAGTCGCTCCCTGCATTATCAGCGTTAAGGGCAATTGTGAATAATCTTGATGACTATTCCATTCTGCTATTGAAACAACATCGAATCCATCAATAATAGATTTTGCCTTTCCTTGCTGTAACCTGAAAGGCAGCCGGTCTGCTATCTTGTTTCGGAGTAATCTTCTGTCTGTTGAACCCGCATTTGGATACTCAACAACATAAATATACTTGACCGGCTTATTCTTATTATTAGTTGATAAATAGTGCAGACTGTCATAGAATTTCCGGGCTACTTTATCAACCTTATCCTGCGCGGAAGGATTAAAACCGGCAGGATTTGCGGCGTTTGGTATATTTGCATTTTTATATTCAATGATATAAATATAGTTTGATGTTTCAGCGATAAAATCAGCATCACAAAGAAACGTACCTGCTGCGTGATATTGTGAATGTACCTGATCTGTAGCCCAAATTGCTTGAGTGCAGTCTATTTGATATACGCCGCTTTCTTCAACATATACTCCCCCGGTCATTAATATCAACCCCCTGTTTTATCTTTGAAGACATCATCCAATAACTTGTTGTATGCCTCAGCAATTGCATTGTTTTGCAAGTCTTTAAATGTTTCTTTGCTCTCTAAGGCAATCCTGCTATCAAGTTTAAAAAATGAATGAAATCGAATATCGTTATGGCTTGCCTTTTTCAATTCTAAATATTTCGCCAATACGTAGTTATGTGTGGCAATAAAAATTTGAATACCAGATTTTTGCAGCGCAAAAAGCATATCCATTAACATAGCGATATTTTGTGGATTGATGTTCGCTTCCGGTTCGTCCCAAAAAAGCACGGTTCCTTTCGACAGGATACCTGTTTCTATCAGCCTCCAAAGGACTGACAGCTTTTTAAATCCCTCCGCCTCATATTGAAAACTAATTTTATAATCCTCATGCAAAATATAATATTTGTTTTTTTCTAATAATACCGTCCCACCGATGATTTGTTTTATATTATCCAGTATAGTCTGAGATTCGGGAGAAAGAATGCGCAACTCCGATATTCCCGATTTCACAAAAATATCTATAAGAGTTTTATCAAATGGAATATAACGTTCAATATAATCCTTTTCAATCCCTGCATGCGTTAACATTTCCTTCGCTGGAATGAATACAGTCGGACTGGATTCCTTAGAGCGTTGACCCTCTATTTGCAGTTTGATTTCTAAATTTTCAAATGGTGCCTCTTGTTTATCTTTATGGCTATTATCATCGATATACCATGACTGATAATTATATTGCTTATTGTTGGCGCTTATTTTAGTCAATTGTTCTTTATCCGCTGTGTTAAATAAATCCCTAAAATTGTCTGCAAGAAAACATTTACATAATGTTTCAAAAAATAATAATTTTGAATTTTGTGAAAGCGTATCACTTTCTAAAAAAGAATAAAGAATTTTTAGCATATGTGTTTTTCCGGTACCATTCTCGCCAATAAAAACATTAATACCCGGCGAAAACTCAATCTCTACCCTGTCAAATACTGTAAAGTTCTCTAAATATATTTTTTCAAGCGCCATGAAAGCCTCTCCCTTCAAATACATAGATTACACGATTGCTTAATCCTAGATCTTCGCTAATAAGTCCATCTTTTCAGTTTTGCCGTTGTCTCTAGGCACTTCCACATCCTGGAACTTCCCATAGTTTACCACAACACCTTCATCAAGGTCAAGCTCAATCTGTTGATGTGCGATGTGCGCCACCACCTGATCGTAAACGCGGCATTCCTCAATTTTGCCCTGTAATGTTTCCATTTCTTTGCGGTAGGCGGCTTTTTCACGGGAATTATCAGTTGAAACGGAAAGCATCTCCAGCCGTTTAATTTCCGCTTCGTATTTGTGCTGAAGCGGATGCAGGTAATCGGTACGGGCCCGCGCAATGGTATATTTGTCGTATCGGTGTAGGTAAATAAGAGCTTTGAATCCGTCCTTTTTGCCGCTTTCCAACAGCCAATAGATAGGCCGCTTCTGGTATATCTTCACATGATCTTTATAAAAATCACTGAGGAAATAACGGCGGATCTTTTCCTTCGCTGAACCGCCGCCGTTGGGATAGAGGGCGTTGGCAATGAAGTTAAGGTTTTCGTCTAACGTTGCATCGCCATACACGGCTCGGACAAACTCTGTGAAACGAACCACGATGTCGTCATCAAAATAGTCTGCGCTGCCGATTGGGATAATGTTGTCTCCCTCAGGCAGGAAGGTTTTATAACGCGACATATCAAACTGGCCGCCGGCATATACAATCCCCGGTTCGTTCAGACTGTACCGCCCGAACATGCAGCCCAAGGCGTAGGAAAGGAAGCTGCGGATGTCGCGGCCAAGGTCGGCCTTGCGGATGGTCACATCCTTGTCCTCAACCTCCGGAGTGAGTTCGTCCTGCAAGCCGTAGATTTCGATGAAAATGCGGTTGAGTTCTTCTTCGTTGGCTTTGAGCTTGGAAAACTGCTCATTTGCAAAATCGTTCCACATCTTATATGCTGTCTCAATTCTCGCATTCATTGGAGCGGACTTCTCATATATAAAGTTGATTCCTCGTTTCCCGATCTCACTCACAGGCATATTTTTTCCCTCGCCCAATCCACTATAAAGTGAAATACCAAACTCTATAAGAGGGTGTGTTTTGAAATCCCATGATGTTTCAAAAGAATCCCAATCTGTACGCGTTATCACTAGATTTATCTCTACCAATGAATCTATATTCTTCTTGTCCAATATAATCGGAACCAATGCCATTTGCCCTACCTCAAACTTCATATTCGGTGCAAGAACCTCTAATAGGCATTGTGATACACGTGAATTAAGTAGGGCAAAAAGATACATTAGTTGACTGTGATTTTCACAGTATACACATGGTCCGGATGCATTCGGAATATAATTTGAATCTTGATACCGAAATGCAATTTTTCCCGTTGCAGTTGTATCATTCCATGAAACTCCTTCTTTAAAGTAATACTTTACATTTTGCGGTCTCGACCGCAGTTTTCCTTTCTCATCCTTGAAATTGCAAATCTCAAAACCGTTATTATACCAGTTTACAACATACTCATTATTACCATACCATTTTCTAAAATCGCCGCCTTTTGTCATGGGAAACCATTTTTCATCACTATTTGAGTAGATACTAAAGTTAACCTGTGATATTTCAAACCATAATCGTACAAAACGATCATTATCTCCTGTAGTTAATCCTTTTCGTGCATCAGCATATTGCTGTAAAGGCTGAAATTGCTCCAAAATATTCAATATTTTAGGACTCACCCAATAAGCAATAGGAAAACTCGCTATATTTAAGAATTTCGATTGTTGAGCCACATAATAGTTCTTTTTCTCAAAGAACCACTTTTCTTTTATAGCAAGGTTATCAACCGCACCTAATTGATCAAATAACTGCATAAAAACACTATTATAATTCTTGACATTGGTTTTATATATCGTAAACGATGTTGTCCCAAAATCAGACCCAAATATGCCTCGTCCAAAATGCAACATTGTGGAAAACGAATGATTAGTTAATAACGAATATCGTAAATCCTGAAAACTTGATTTTGACATCCAAACTGGAATGTTTATCATCGACATCATACCATATGGCGAACACATATCCAATGTCTTTTCCATAAAAACTGTACTCATATCAAACTTGCTTATTGGATATTCTTTATTTAAATAATTTGTGAGTATGTCATTCATACCACTACTACCCATATACGGCGGGTTCGTTACCACCACATCGTACTTTTGCGACAGCACAAAAGCAACGTCGATTATCCGTTCCAGGAGTTCCACCTGCTCCAAAATCCCGGTTTCTTCAAACGTAGTTTGCTCAGAGGAATAGTCGTGTATATACGCTTTCAAACACGCATAATCAATCTCACGCTCGATTTTCAGAGCAGATCCGTACTCTTTGCCATTTTCAAATAGCCCAACCAGATACATCAGGTTGTCATGGCAGACTTTCTTTTCGTTTTCCGTCATTTTCGCGCCAAAAAACGTATCCGAACCAGCCAGGTATGCCGAAATTGTTTCGGGTATGGCATATACATTGGTATTCGGTATATTCTCCTGCCTGAAAAAGCGGCGGTTGTAGCTGCGCGCTTTCATCATCAGCGCGAAATAGGCAAGCTGTCCGGCGCGGTCGTCAATGTCCAGCCCATAAATGTTATTTTCAAGAATGAGATTCGGTATCTCCCGCTCTGCATAACCCTGGCTCAGATATATTTGATAGAACACGTCAAAAGCGTAGACGAGAATATGGCCGCTGCCCATGCAGGGGTCTATCAGTTTAATACTTGTTATGTCGTAATTTTTATTGCTCATGCGCAGTTGATAAAGTTGTTTTTTTACTTCTCCATCCTGCTCTGCCTCTTCGATGTAATACTTCCAATTGCTTTTCAAACTCTGCTGCTTTTTCGTAACAGATTGATCTTTGTCTTCGCTCAATGAGAAATTGCCTGAATCGAAATAATTCAAGTCGAATGACTTTTGCGTTTCAAGTTGTTCCAGCCACAACCGTCCCAGGCTGTTTTCCACCATGTATTTGACGATCCACTCCGGCGTGAAAAGCTGGGTGGCGGCGGGGATTGTTTCTTTGTTAATTTTTATGTTCTTTTTCAGCCCTGCAAATACCTCATCCTTTTTCTCCGAAATGTAATACTGATACAGCCAGCCAATGATCTGTACCTGATCGCGAAAATCATCCTCTGCGATGGCATTCACAAGATCATGCACAATGCCGCCCTTGGTGTACAGGGCATTGGGCAGGAGTAATTCGGTATAATCGTTTATCTTTTCGAACATCCCCGGCAGGATGGAAGACAGCGCATTACATTGGGAAATCAGTATGTACTTATACAGCTTTTCCGATGCATTATAACCGGTATCGGCACGAAGTTCAGCTATTTGGGCCTGGTGCACATAATCAAGCCGCTCGGCCTCGCGCATGGCGTCCGGCTCGATACGCCCTTTATCCACGCTGGAGAGGATGCGGATGCCGGAGGGCAGATAATCGTTGACCTCCATAAAGCGCAGGGCAATCAAGCGGTTAAACCATGTATAAGCCACTTCTTCCATCACATGCTGATATGACTTTTCGTTATCCAAACTATGATCTAACGCAGCTAGCTCGCCCACAAGCTTCAAACGCGCCTCTCTTTGTTCAGTGCTCAGGAAAATGCCGTCAGCTCGCAAACGATAATAAGCTTCATCGGGCGGCAAAGCGCCGTCCTGAAATACGTATAACTGAAACGCCTTTTGCCGGACGGCCTCAATGAGCTTCCTGCGCGTTGCTACGGCGAAGTTTTTAATTGCAGTTTTGTCCATCCCGATCCAGCCTCCTAAATTTATACTATTACTTAGATAATACGGATTGTTGTATTATCCTCAAGCTGCGCTTCCAATTTGGCGCGCAGTTCAACCAGCAGGCGGTCAATGTCCTGTTTGCTGGAAAACTGGTTTGTACCGCTAAACAATGTCTTTACACTCACAGTTTTGGTTTTACGGACAGGGTATACCGGAGTTTTACCCTCGCCCCCGGCAGCCTTTGCCGTAAGACGGGCTTCCTCATCGTCAAAGCTTTGAATAAATCGTTGCTTCATGCGGTCACTCTCGGTTTGCATGGCAATGGCTTCGTAAATGTTGTTGGCATGGGTAAGCCTGTCCAACAATGCCGCAAATTCAGCGCGGACGATCCCAGAGTACTTGTCTTTGAATGAACAACGCTCCAGATCGGCATATGTGGCCTCTCTGTCTGCTTCAATGCCGGCACGGATAGGCTTGCCTTCTTCCTCCAATAGTTGCAAAAAGCGGGACATAAACTGTTCCACTAGATCCGGCAGCTTGTGGATTTCCGAATAGGGTGACTGCAAGCGGATAATCTTCTCTATATCCTCCACCAGTTTGATTGTTTCCGGATCTAACACGTAGGAACGGTTGCCCTCATAAATGGTAAGCATATGCAGGGCTTTATCAAATATGATCCGCTGGTTCTTAAAGAACTTTTTGACATCCTGTACGTCTTCCTCGTAATCCAGCAAGGAGTCCTTTTCATCCTGCAGGTAATCATAGAATGACTTGATGTCCTTGATGCGCTCGATCTGTTCTAACAGCTTTCTCCCGCTTTCCAGCACCTCTTTGCCGGGATAGCGTGCGTTGTCGTATTCATGGAGCAAGTCTTTAATGCTGTCATCCTTGCCGGAAAGCTCAGCAGCGGCTAGTTCCTTGATCCGGATCATCAATCCGTCCTCGTCACCGGGCACGTCGCTTCTGCCGAACACATCTTTGGTAAGTTTTTTGGCATTGGCAAGCAGTGCGGGAGTAATTTTTACCCGTGCTTTCACCACCAAGCGGTCAAGGTATTCGCGCTTCGTAACGTAGTTAATGACATGCATGTCGCTCGCCGCAATATTTTCACCAGAAAGTTCCAGCCGGATTTCCTGCTTTTTGAGCAGCGTCAGCACAATACCTGCGATATCCATGTCCTTCCAGCCATAAGGAATCCTGCTGAACTGATTGATCAGGCTGCGCAGGGTAATAGGCATGTTTCTGAATGAACTGCGGCTTATGACATCCGACATTTCCATAACGGCAAGATGATTCGGTTCAGTGGGCTCCATGCCTTCCAATGTGACCTGCGTATTCTTTGCCAGTAAAATTTCGCGCAGACTATCAGTGGTGTAGTAAGGGTCAGCGATATAATTTTGCTTGGTGTAAATACTCTCCACAAGCACTTTAAAGGCGTCGTTGATCCGCTGGTCCGGCTGTTTCTCCTTGATATCCAGACGGTTTCCGTTTACATAGATGTCGGCTTTTTTCAGCGCTTCAATAATTAACTCACGGCAACGGTCGGCACGCTGTTTACTCTCGCGCGCCTTGGTCGTCTTGATGTCCTCCACAGTATTTGTAGATTGTTTTCCAGCATTTCGCCGGATATAGGTTTCAATTTGCAGGGATTGTTCCATTTCTTCTATGAAAGACATATCGGAAGAGAGTGCGACAATCACATTGCGTTCCCTAATAGACATAGATTTCAACTCCATGTCGGTAGCGCCGCCGTTCGCATACATCGGAGTCAAAACTTTGATGCCGATTTCTTCTTTCTGAGCGCCAAGAGGTCGGTCGTCGATGACCGTATTAAAGGAAAAGTCGTACCGCTCACTGTAACGGTATTTTTTGTTGAGTCCAAACAGCGCAGAGAAAATCTCGCTGCCGACCTTGTCTAATATCTCGCTTCTTTCGATGCGGATTTCCCTGATCTCACGATTTATATCCTGTTCCTCGTTGGTCAGGAAGATAAACTGGTCGCCGTTTTTTATAATCAGCTTTTGTTCTTCTAAACGGCGCAGGGAAGCGTCTACTTTCTTTTTCGCTTCAATCTTATCCTGATCAATGTTCTGTAGCATCACAGTAGTAATGTTCTCAAGGTTCGCAGGCAAAACATTAGGGATGTATTTAACCATAAACAAAACTTTTAGAACTTCAACATCATAAGGCTGCAAAGCCCCACCTTCACGTGCGGCGCTTTCCTCTGCGTCCAGAATGACCTTGCGTATATTATGGTCAAGGAAGGTTTCCACTGTTCGATAAAATGCATCAAATGGTATCAGTATGCCCTCTTCAAAGCTTGCATATTGCATGGCGGCTTCCTGAAAAGCATTGAGCAATGACCGTTCGCCTTCGGACAAATGCTTACCGGACGCGCCGTGTGTGCGGATGCCATTGAAAACCGCCTGCAATAGATTGAATTGGTATGGAATGAACGGGTATACATCCGCAAAATTCTCCGCAGAGCTATACAACTGCTTCTCAGGCGTATCCTGCGAAAAAGTGATCAGGTTTTTAAGGATGGCAACTTTATTGGCATATAACAGGCGCAGTTTTTCAACCGTCCTATCGGTTTTAGCCAATAACCTTTTCTTAATAACCTCATCCACGTTCGCAGAAGAAAGAGAAAGCCTTGTATCAAAACGGCCAATAATTTTTGAGAAAGCGTCCCGGTTTACTTTCGTAATGGAGTCTATGTCCTCCTGACCGGTTGCAATGACCCACGCCTGGCCACCACATTCGATTCCAAGCCCTTCTACGATGTTCTGCAGATTCAACATTAAAGAACCTGAGCCGCCTATGTATTGCCCGACCTCATCGCAAAGAAAAAGGACGAAATGCTTTTTTCCACTTTCTTTTTCTTTTGCTTCTATATACTCCCGAACCCTACGCGTAAATGTATTAATGTCTAATGCATAATTGCTCTCGGCTTTGTTGTACCAATTAACAGCGGCATCCATACTCATTTTCGTGGTATCAGCCAAAGCCTGTACAATATTGTCTTGCTCAAAATAGAAATCTTCGCGGGCATTCTCCCAATCGTTGCCGGAGAGTTCCTTGAAGCGAGTACGGAAGGTTTCATACTTGCCATCCTTGACCATCTGGCGTTCTAGGTCGGCAATCCACGGCATACTGCTGCAGAAGCCTTGCATTTTGTTAAACATCTTCATAAAGACCTTGACGATAGGGTCTTTATTGGTTTTGGAATCAGAATCCGCTTCGGCGTCAATATTGAACAGGATAACATCGGCACTGGTGTCAGTAGCCACCTGTATGTCAGCCAAAATGCGGCTGTCAGCAATTTTGTCTTCAAAAAAGCTAATTGCCTTCTTACCGTCATAGGTTTTGCTTCCAATCAGATAGGAAAGAATCTTAAGAAAGTGGGATTTACCGCTACCAAAAAAGCCGGAAATCCAAACACCTACTTTATCGGTGCGGCGTTGAGTCGTCCCCTTGCGGAAACTCTCAAAGAATTTGTCAAAGTGCCGGTTAAGTTCTTTTGTTACGACATATTCGTCCAGTTCAGAGGTGATTGTAGCGGTGGAGTCCTGACCAATTTTCACAACGCCCTGAATTGGCCTGCCAATATTCTTTTGAAACATGTCGTTAATTTTCATTTTGCCGTTCCTACCTTTCGATTAGTTTGAAAGCTCGGTAATAGTTGTCGTCGGTAATTTCACCAAACAGCCTGAGTTCACTTGTGTAATCACCGGGGAAAAACATCACCAAAGGGTTTCTGTCCACTTTGCTGTGAAGATTGTTCAGGATCGTATGGGATCGGATAATAGGCCACGCTTTCCCAACTCCTGTCAAGAAAACTATATCGTGTTCGGGAGCAAGGTTCTCCACGATTTTGTTGATGATCAAGTCACCATCAAGGGTCAGCCGCAGAGTTTTCTTGATAGGGTTGATAATAGCTTCGCTCCCTTTAGCCTGCTCCATTTGCAATACCTTATCAAGATAATCCTTACCGCGTAGCACATTCAACATCAGGTTATACAGATCAAATTTAACGATACGTATGTCATTGTGTTTGCTGTTGATGCGGTTTACAAGAAAATGAATATGAGCGCGCACAGCCATTTCATCTTCCGGGTCATAGTCAAAAATCCAAAAGTTGACTTCATTTGCCGTGCCTCGCCCGGTGCGGAAGCTTTTTTCCAATATTTTAGGCTCAATCAAATCAAGCCGTTTGTTTAATGTCAGCATCCACTATACCTCCAAAAGCATGGCTCTGGTATAAGCAAGGCCTTCGTTATCCATCAGTTTACGCATCTGTGAATCAATTAAAGGCTTTTGTATCAAAAGAAGATCACCAACCCGTTTCGCCAACCCTGCTTCGCAGAGGATATTTTTATAGGTGTTACGAACACGGACAAGATTGTTTGGCGTCCATTTAGATACCACATCACTATTCTGTGCTTTACGCTCAATGAATTCGAGGAAATTCTTCTCGGTTATTTCATTATAACCGGAACGGAACTTGTCCGCATATACCTCATACATAAATTCAAATAACAATCGATCTGCTTTCATCAGAGCAAGGAAAGCAACCAGCTTTGCGTCATTGTCACGCCCATTTGCGACTATTTCTATAAGCGATTTGTTGAGCGTTTCTAAGCGTTTAACCATGCGTAAGGGTACATCGCGCCTGCGTTTTTCTCTTTCAAGCTGGTAAATATTTTTCTCCATCGACAACAGGACTATATCTTCGCCCGTTTTTCCTTCGCACAATAACTTTGCAGTCCTTCGTATTTCAGAAAACATAAAGGGCATGTCCTTTATCGAGGATGTGTATGGTAATTCATCCTGCATACCATCCTCCTATTCTACCGGTTTGTTATCCGGGATCATTTCCATTACATCTCCTATATCACAGGAAAGGGCTTTGCATATACGGCTCATTACATCCATGCTGACCAACTGATTCTTTGACAGCTTTGCCAGTGTGGTCGTGCTGATGTCAGCAATCTGAAGCAAATCAGTCTTTTTCAGTTTTTTATCCAGCAAAAGCTTCCACAGCTTGATATAGCTTATCACCATAAGTCAGACCTCCAATGGCAAGATAATTATATAATAGCAAATTCATACGGATGCTTCAATGTTATTTCCGTAAACACAAAAATTAATTCAGCGATAATAAAAAATATTGAGTTCGTCACAGTAAATCACGATCAAGGCCACAGTAAATCAAAACTAATAAATAATAGTGCCAAATAAATACTACATTTATAAAAAGTGAAACAATGATAAGTATTATTTTTCTTATGCATTTTTAGTTTTAGTTTCGGTTTAATAAAGCGCCAGCAATTATTTTTCAAAGTAGGTTTTCTGTTTAAATTTTGAGGGATGGGGATTTTTTTGTTTTTCCCGGTCCAAGCGTTGTAAAACGCTTGCCAGCATTTGCAGCGTTGCTGCTTCTAAACACAAGCCGCAGC
>JAFABI010000013.1 GCA_023426125.1 Bacillota bacterium | reverse complement strand
TACGATCATTTTCCGTCTCGGGAATTAGCTTCTTTGTCAAACGGTCCACCTGTGTCAGGACTTTTCGAGCTTCCTCCGCCATTTGACCGGTGATTTTACGTACTTCCGTACGTGCATCTTCAGTCCTGCGGCGGAGAACTTTGTTGATCGATAGCATGTGATCCTTCATCTTACGGATCGATTTCGTACTTTGTCGGGAAGCCTTCCCACAAGCTTGCTTTATGCGGGTGACTGCTTTTGTTAGCTTTTTTACGCCTTCGTACAGCAGGCCCGCATCCGTAGGGTGGGTGATATTGGCTTCCACAACCGTTGAATCAATACGCGTCTTCCGGCCTTTGATGAGTTTTTTCTGTACCAGGGACTCTAAAAGTCGCTGATTCATTTCATTGATGACTTCCTCACCATACCTGGTGGTAATTTTCATCAAGGCGGTTGCATCCGGAACTTTTTGTTCAATTGGTATTCGGCAAAAGAACCGGTACATAAGGTTGTGCGTAACTTCCGGGACCAGATCTTCGTAGCTCAATCCTGTGTAATGTTTGAGAAACATAAGCCGGGTATAGGCTCTGACAGGAACGGTTGGACGACCTCGCTGTGTATTGAATCTTTCAGCAATCGGTTCTTCAAAGGATTCGTCCAAAAGCATTTTGTCTATTTGCTCAAGCTCCGGAGTTAACCGGTATGCGGCTTTTGGTATAAGTACCTGTGCAACGGTTGGTTGAATCCATTCTGGATAATCGAGTATCAGCATTGCTATCACCTTTTGTAAATTTTGTATTATGCTGTATAATTCGACATGCAGGGTCGAAATTCCTGCCTCAAGCTCACTATATTCAAGGTTTTCAAGGAACATTTATCAGGTAAAACTAGGTAGTTATTGTTACTCAGAAGATAATTCCTCTATTAGCTGTTTCGCCTGATAACGTCTTGTCAAGAGGTGTAATTTGACTTCTACTTTAGGTTCTTAATATTTCCGCTAATATGGCTGTCAAGGGCCAAAATCGGGTTTTTCCTTGACATCCACATTCCGCCATGCACCGGTTCTTCCAGCGAGGGATGAAGGGAAGAAGCAAGCTCAGCTTACCATATCCCCCGCATTTTTCCAGTACAGCATGGCGGACGCTGCCTGTCCCGTAGCAATAAAAACCTCCTCGAGAATCTGCTAAAAAAGCAAGCCTTATTTATGCAACAGAGAAGTTGGTGCTAGTGTTTAAGGTGCCAGTATTGGATTTACCACCTTGTTCATCGACTCCTTGCTAAAGTATTTACGTCCGATCTGCCACTCCTCATGCTGCTCGATTAGTAACGTACCCACCATCAGCATCACAGCTGGCCAGTTAGGGAATATGCTCACTACATCCGTCCTCCGGCGAATTTCACGGTTTAGTCGTTCCAGAGGGTTCATGGAATTGATCTGTGCCCAATGCTCCTGAGAAAAAGACATAGACTCAAGCACATTCTCACAACCGCCCTCTAAAATATCCAATGATTTTGGGAACCGTACATTCAACTGTGATACTACAGTATGCAGCTGTTCTTTCGTAGATTGCTTATCCGGTGTGACAAATATCGTCCTAACAATTGCCGATACCATTTCCTGCTGTTTTCGAGGTGCCTGGCACAATACATTCCGTATGATATGGACCCTGCATCTCTGCCGCGCACAGCCACCCAAAACCCCGTTAATCGCACCTTTAAGGACTTCATGGGCGTCGCTGATAACCAGATTAACCCCTTTTAGACCCCGCCCTACAAGACGACGTAGAAAGTCCGTCTAAAAAGGACCGTTTTCCGACATGCTTATATCAAAGCCCAGGATCTCATCTCCATTTTCATTAACACCTACTGCAACAGCCATGGCCATATTTTCAACATGACCTCTCTCCCGCACCTTGGGGAATGTAGCATCCAACCATAAATATGGATATTGGACTGTCAAGGGTCGCTGCACAAATCTTTGGAGAAGCTCGTCAAGTTTTTGACTCATGCGGGATACGGTACTCTGAGCTTGAACCAGCTCATCCACCTTCTGGGTGCTGACTCCATGAACATAAGCCTCCTGCACAACGTTGACCAGGGCTTTTCCCCACATGCGACGGGGCTCCAGGAAGCTTGGAAAATATGAAGCCTGACGTAGTTTTGGTATCTGAAGATAAATACTTCCCAGCCTGGTATCGTAGTGTCTTGTCCGACTACCTTTCCGCTGGTTATTCCGATCATCGGTACGTTGATATTTTTCTGCTCCTATTTTTGCGGTAACTTCAGCATCCATAAGCTTCTTCGAGATAAGGGTCTGTGTATCCCGCATAAAATCTCTATCTTTGTCTCCGGCGTTCTTGAAAAGTTTCTCTAATGATAGCATTATGCATTTTGTAGCCACGATTTGACCTCATCTACATTTATAGGTTTGAAGACCCTAACAAAGTAGAAAATCATTTCGTTGCTCTATTTTCAATGAACAAATGTTTACCACTTAATTGTCGCCGAGAATTTTCACCACTACATAAGACTATAACTTTCGCCTTTCGTACTAAACCTATATCTTTAGCAAAATTCATTCCATTTTCCTTTAGTTCGTATTTGGTTATATGATTCCAATACTCAGCCAATGCAGTATCAATGGTTGCAGATGTAATTCTTTAATGCAAATGACTTCCTTATTTTAAAGATAGGCCAATGCTCAGTTGCTCCTTTTCCAGGCCACAAAAGTTTCTTAAATATTTTAAGGAAAAGTGAAAATATTTCATTTACCCTAGCAATACAGAACTGTATAATTTAAGCATAGAATCTGCATTACGTAAAATTATATTGGAGAAGGTGACAGCAGTTGAAGAAATCTCAAACTTCATTAATAGACACATTTAAGAGACAGTCAGTATTACAGATGATGACCTTACCGGGAATTGTTTTCCTTCTTATTTTCTGCTATATTCCCATGTTTGGTATTATCATAGCGTTTAAAGATTATAACATAGTAAAAGGGTTTGTTGAGAGTCCATGGGTAGGATTTGAACACTTTGTACAACTGTTTGCAGATTACCGGTTCTTCATGGCCCTGAAAAACACCGTTGTATTAAGTATATTCGCCATAATATTCGGATTTCCGGCACCACTTATATTTGCATTGATTTTAAGTGAAGTTCCGTTTGCTAGATTCAAGAAAATTACACAAACTTGCAGCTATCTTCCGCATTTCATTTCTTATGTTGTTGTTGCTACGATGTGGATTCTTTTTCTGGATAGCCGTGGAATAGTGAACAAAATAATTGTACAAATTGGATTAGTAGAAGAACCCATCATTTTCTTGGGCGAACCGTCCTTGTTTGCCATTATCGCAACAATCATTGGCATTTGGAAAGGGGTGGGGTTTAGTGCGATAATATATTTAGCTGCATTATCTGGAGTAAACCCTGAATTATATGAAGCAGCAATAATAGATGGAGCCAGCCGTATCAAGAAAATAGTGCATATAACACTTCCATCACTGAAAGGCCTGTTTTTCGTATTAGCCATATTATCTCTAGGCGGACTGTTCAGAGGGAGTCTGGACCAATCATATCTTTTAGGGAATGTATTTAACAGGGAAGTATCCTATGTTATAGAGCATTATACTTTGGATACAGGGTTGAGCCTTTCAAGGTATTCATATGCTACAGCTATAAATTTTGTACAATCTGTTTTATCCGTGTTAGTTGTATTTTCTGCAAACTGGTTGTCGGGTAAGTTTAGTGGTGAAAAAATCTTTTAGGAGTGGGGACTAGGAATATGATTGCGCTGATCACAAGAAAAATGAATAGATTGACAATGGAAGATTATATTATTAATACAACATGCACAATTCTGGCAGCGATTGTTTTGCTGGCAACACTATATCCTTTTTATTACTGCCTTATAAATTCCTTCAACATTGGTACTGATGCTCAAAAAGGCGGGATCTATTTTTTCCCGCGGCAATTTACATTAGATAATTATAAAATTGTCTTTGAATATAACACACTTGCGCAGACCTTTATGATGACTGTATTACGTACAATATTAGGTACTGCTACAGGAATTTTTTTTACTGCTATGGTTGCCTATGGTTTATCCCAAAAACACCTTTTGTTCAGGAAAACATATTCTATTCTCGGAATCATTACCATGTATTTCAGTGGAGGTTTAATCCCCTATTACCTTTTGCTAAACAAAATAGGTTTGATTAACAATTTTTTAGTATATATTATTCCGGCACTGTATAGTGTGTTCAACGCACTACTTTTTATGGCATTTTTCAGGGATATTCCAGAGTCACTTAAGGAATCGGCGAGGCTTGATGGTGCAAATGACTTTTATATTTTTTTGAAGGTCATCTTGCCAGTATCAAAACCAGTCCTTGCAACACTCGCTTTATTTGTCGGAGTAGGACATTGGAATGATTGGTTTGCTCCTGCCTTTTTCATGACGAATGAAAAGATGATTACCTTGCCTGTCCTTTTGATCAGGATGGTTGCCGATACAGAAACTCAACAGAAATTGAACGATGCTGTCACATTATCAGGTGGGCAAATGCGTTCGGTAACGTTGGAAGCTGTCAGATTTGCAACCATGATCATAGCTGTGTTTCCCATTACGCTGGTATATCCATTTATACAAAAGTATTTTGTGCAGGGGATGATGGTTGGAGCAATCAAAGCATGATTTTAGCTATCACATAATAGTAGGAATGCCTCATAATAAAGGGAAAGGGGGGAGAATAGTTTTTAGGTTATCCTGCTGTTATGTATGAAATAGATGCTGTGATAGGAAAATACACTAATAATTTAAACGATTTTAAGGAGGTAAATTATGAGAATTATCAAAGTAAGCGGTGCCTTGTTAATATCCTTTATTTTAGTCCTGACTATGTTTTCAGCTTGTGGGAAGAATGCAGGTACACAAAGCAGTGAAACCTCAACGGTTGCAACAGAGACAACAACAACTACTGATACCCAGAGTGATTCAGACGAACTGGAATGGAAACAGGACACATCCCCGATTACACTATCCCTTTATTCAAACTTTACATTTTCCCCTGATGCCCCTGCAGATTTGTGGGGAAAAGATCCTATATCGAAGCTGATTACCAAAAAGACAGGTGTCACTTTGAATATTATCAAACCGCCTTCAGACGATGGAATAAAACTCTCATTGATGATTTCAAGCAATGATCTTCCGGATATGATCTTACTGGGTAAGAATGATAATAAAATTGAACAAATGATTGATGGAGGAATGCTGTATTCTTATGATGAGCTTATTGATCAATATGCTCCAAACTTTAAAAAAATCTTGCCCCCGGAAATTTTAAGCAACTACAAGTACAAAGATGGAAAGACATATAAGTATGTTAACTGGGCTGAATTCGCAAACTACATGGAAGCGGCTAAAAAATACAACGCATTAATCGGAACTAACCAAGCAGTTATGCTTATAAGACCTGATTATTTAGAGGAAATCGGAAGCCCTGATATATCAACTCCTGATACCTTTATAGAGGCTCTGGTAAAAATCAAAGAGAAGCATCCGGATAAGATACCTTTTTATGGTGGTGATTCTTGTTTTACAAATGGAAGCGTAGGCCATGTGGGTGTTTATTTTGGAGTTACGGGTTTAGATGAAAATGACCAGTTAAAATGGAGACCCAATACAAAACAATATATGGATACTATCATGTTCCTGAATAAGCTCGTGAGTAAAAATCTCCTGACGAGAGATTCCTTTATTGATTCCAGAGATGTTCAAGCAAGAAAAGTAGCGGATGGAAATATTGTTTCTTATACCTGGACGGCAGCAGAAACAGGAAGGGCATTATTTGATAATCCGGATCGAAAGTATACGGTTGTTCCTCCGTTTTCAACGTATAAAGAAATCCGTGCTGGGACAGGATGGCAGGCAATTGTTATTACAAAGAAAGCGGAAAAACCTGACAGGGTAATAAGGTTTGTTCAATATATGGCTTCTTACGAAGGACATGTTGACCATACTTATGGAATTGAGGGAGATAAATTCGGTGACCTTGTAAATGGTCCCCATTTCAAAATGGTAGATGGAAAACCAACGCATTTCCCAGAATATGTAAAAATGAAGTTTGAAGATTGGTCACCCGTTGGAGTTAAAACTGGACTTGGAGTCTGGGGGTTTTTCAGTCAAACTCTTGATGCCATGCAAGCATTCTGGAATCCTGAAGATAAAGAAATGGAGTCACTCAACAAAATGTTTGCCAAGTATGTCGAATACAAACCAGAAATTGAGGTCATATTCCCGGCAGATGCCAAAGAAATTGTTATCGGACAGAAGCTAGGCGAAATTGAAAAAGAATATGTATCGAAGATGGTTTTTGCAAAAGATGAAAATGCAGTGAAAACTGTTTATGCAGAAATGATAGCCAAAGCAGAAAAAGCAGGATTGGCAGATTATGAGGCATTATACGGCAAGTTATATCAGGAAAATAAAAAGAGATTAGGAAAATAGCTGGCTTGTTTTTAAATAAGGAATTGCCTTAAGGGATTATCCTTAAGGCAGTTCTTAAGTTAAAAGACATTCAAATACATCAAGGGAAAGAATTAGGACCACTTTAAACTGCGACCGACCTAATAGAAAGACTATAAGTGAATTCAACGTAATTAGAAGACGAAAGGTACAATATATTATGACACCAAAAGAAAGAGTAATAGCAGCACTTGAGCACCGGGAACCGGATCGTATTCCCTGGGGGGAGCATGGTATAGATTTATAATGTTTATGAGGAAGTTTTAGGGCGGAAATCTCTTGTACATGCTAAATTCATGGAAATGCAAGCCTATTGGGAAGGTAGGCGCGATGAAGTAATTGAGCATTATAAACGTGACATTCCTGATCTTACCCGGGCGCTGGATATGGATTTAATAACTGTATTTTTTGCACCGCCTAAAGATTATCATCCAAAACCGTTGCAGAAAGTTGATGCCGAAACATACCGTGATGAAAATGGACGTATATACCGGTTTTCTTCTATAACACATGATCTTATGCCTGTTCCAATAAATACTGCTGATATCCAGCGTGATATAGAATTGGATGAGGTTCAGGACATGATTGACAAACTCGATTTGGAACCGATACCAACCTATGATCCTGACAAACCTGAGTATGAAATTATTAGGCATGTGGTGAAGGAGATGGGAGATACTCATTTCATTATAGCACCAAATAATGGAATTGAATGGGCACGCTTTGGCAAGACAGAAGAGGAAAGCTGGATGAATCTGCTTCTCAAGCCTGAAGTTTGTGGAAAAGTTGCTGAGCTACAAGCTAAACATGCAATTAGACATCTTCATATGATTGCTCAGATGGGTGTGGATGGCATTTTGTCGATAGGGGATCTTGGCAATACTTCCGGTCTGATGGCAAGCCCTGCCATATATCGCAGCATAATCTATCCCTGGCACAAAAAGATATATGAGGAAGCCAGGAAGCTTGACTTATACGTCCTCAGACATTTTTGCGGTAATGTCTGGTCTGTTATAGATGAGCTTGCTGAGAATAATGATGCTTATGAGGGCATACAGGCCAGTGGAGGGATGGATATAAAGAGATTGAAGGAACTCGTGGGCGACAGGCTTTGCCTGTGGGGGGGAATATGGCATGAAAATATACATGCTGGCATGGTAGAAGATGTTCGAAACGACGCTCGTTACGCCTTCAAATATGCTGCCCCAGGTGGAGGTTATATCATGGGTTCATCCCATTCACTCGCTGTGGGCGCAAAGCTTGATAATATTCTTGAAATGAAACGATGCATAAATGAGTGGGGTCACTATCCAATAAACTCAAACTTATTTGATTAGAATTATACGAATAAGTCAAACCTTTGTATGTATACCCTCGCGGTATTTTGCTGATTATTACTGATTAACGTTAAGAGGAATGGGATAGATTATGACCAAAAATAAGAAAATATATATAATTTCAAACACCCATTGGGACAGAGAATGGTATATGTCTCTGGAAAAATACCGCATAAGACTTGTTAAAATGCTAGACAGGCTTATTAATATAATGGAACGAGAACCGGAATATATATTTGTAACTGATGGACAATATATGATGATTGAGGACTATCTTGCAGTACGTCCTCAAATGAAGGGTCGTATAAGCGAATTGGTAAGACAAGACCGTTTACTTATAGGCCCTTGGTATACACAGCCCCTTGAGACTCTTGTGTCAGGCGAAGCAATGGTCAGAAATCTCTTATATGGCATCAGACAGAGTGAAATAATGGGGAAACCCATGCTGTTTGCGTATATGGTTGATGAATTTGGTCATGCTTCACAAACTCCACAGATTTTAAAAGGGTTTGGTATCACTGATGTTATTGCATGGCGGGGTATAGAACATGATGCCCAGCCTGTTTTTGAATGGATTTCACCTGATGGCAGCAGTGTGATAATGCACAAAAGTCTTGGATATGGAGAAGCTACTGCACTCCCTGTAAAAAAGGAAAATTACTCGTATGTAATAGAAGGGCAGTTATTTGAAAGGAAGGGATTAGTCAATAGAATAAATGGATTGCTGGAGTATAAAGAACATGCCGGGTATAGCAATGTGCAGTTCTGGCTGAATGGAATTGACCATTCCTGGGCACAGGAAGATATACTTGATGTAATAGAGATGATAAACGAGCTTTATCCTGATTGCAGTGTCAGACAATCTTCACCGGCTAAGTATGCTGAGGAAATCAAAGAATACTACAGACTTAACAATATTGATCTCATTAAGTTTAAAGGGGAGCTTATGAGTCCGGATACCGAAGTTTTGCAGTCTACCCATTCATGCAGGGCGGATCATAAGCTTGAACACTATAAAGCAGAACATTTAATTGAAAAGTATGCCGAACCTCTTTCGACGTTATCCTGGTTATTAGGTGATGAATTTTGCGACTGGGGTATAGATATGGCATGGAAATACATACTGGAAAACCATGCTCATGACAGCCTTGGCTGTTGTTCTGTAGACTCTGTCTACAAGCAGACAATGGCCAGGTATGATAGCAGTATTTCAATCAGCGAACAGCTCATAGAAAATGCTCTTGCATATATGATGAGCCTGAAACAAGGGGATAACTATATATACATTTATTATCCTAATTCAACCCGTCACTGTGGTGCAGTATGCAGTTTTGTTGATATACCAGATGCACAAAATATTAAGCACTTTAAAATTCTTGATGTAAATGGTCAGAAAGTTGATTACACTATAATAAAAAAAGAAAAGCTCAGCTCTTTGAGGTATAACCCCCAGTACGGCCATCCAAGCATATTACCGAGTATGAGATATCATCTGCTTTTAGATATCCCTGATAGCAAAGGAATCAGTTTCTTATTTTTAAAGGTGGTAAAATGCAATGAAGCAATCAACAATAGTAATTTTATCAGTTATACTTTTGGAGTAATGGAAAACGAGTATTTGCATGTTGCAATAAATTCAAACGGAACGATTAACCTGATCGATAAGAGCACAGGGAGGCAATACTACAATTTACTTTTACTGGAAGACAGCGGGGAGTGCGGAAGCTTTTATCTGCATAAAAAGCCTGAAAACAATGAGATAATTACAAATATGCCAGTAAATGCCAAGATATCCATGATGTATAATACAAAGCTTGGTAGTGAATATAAAATCGAATACACAGTTGATATTCCAGTAGGGTTAGCTGCTCAAAACACAGCGCGTTCCCAAGTAACAAAACCTATGGATGTAAGATGCCTGATTAGGCTTCTAAAGGGAAATAGACGGCTTGATGTCAGGCTTTCTATAACCAACAGATGTGACGACCACCAGCTTCGTGTTTTATTCCCGACACAATTGGAAAATCCATATTCCACTAGCGGACAGCCCTTTGATATTGTCAAGCGCAGTATAAAAATTCTGGAGAGATGGAACATAGATAAGAATCCTTCGTTCACATGTCATCCCATGCAGGATTTTTGTGACGCCTCAAATGATAGGCACGGATTAACTGTTGCTGCAAAGGGTATATATGAGTACGAACTCATGACAGATCAGCAAAGCACATTGGCACTAACTCTGTTCAGGTCTGTAGATTGTATTGACCGGCTTGATGAAGGCGTCCTTTCAGGCTTTGATACTTCACTTTCAAAGCTGCATACCAACATTGAATTTGAGATGGCAATCCTTCCTCATGGTGAGCATTTTGATTATGGCAATGTGCTGGACTTTGCAAACCAACCGCTAATACTATATAAACGCAGCAGTGATGAAACGTTTATTGAGAATTATACTCCCCCGGCAGAGAAAGACATCTTCACTGTCCCGTTTATAGAAGTATCTGATGAGGATGTTATCATTACTCTTTTAAAGAAGGGCCAAAAATCTGGTTCTATGATCATTCGCCTTTTAAATCTTTCAGATAGTATAAAACAAGTAACTGTCAATGTAAGTTCAGCACTGGGAGATTTTAAAAAGGTATCTCGGCTTAATTTAAACGAAGACTTGGTCGGTGAGGTTTCTTCCAAAAACCGATTTGAGCTTGAAATTAAATCAAAAGAGATAGTGACATTGCAATTCGAGAAATGATTTGCTGGAATAGCAAAAGAATAGAAAGGAAGAATATGAATCAGAATAATATGAAGATGACGGATATGGTTCTAGAAATTGATACTGCAGGTCCAGCATCCTATGAGGCGGAGGCATCAGAAAATACCCTGTCCGGTGAAGCATCAATCTGTAGCAAGAGTATTTGCTATGGAGAAAAATGCGTAGGTCACATTGGTAATGGGGGTACACTTACTTTTAACAATGTGTATGTGGAAACTGCAGGAATTTATACAATGACAATTTGTTATCAGACTGAAGAACAGAGAGATTTTTACGTAAGTGTTAATAACGGTATAGCAGTTGTAGTGACATGTCCTGCGGCTACCTGGGACAAATATGTACAATATACAACCATAGCAATCAATCTTAATTCCGGTAATAACACAATAAAGTTTTATAACACTTCCGCTCCATGTCCAGAGCTTGACAGGATTATCATTAACCCTGGAGATGATATAGTGACTGTATCCGGTGATTATTATGATTATACACAAACAAATGCTCCCGAACGGCCATATTTAAATGATTATACCAAGACACTTACAATGAAAATGCATTTGGCTGACCCCGACCAGTGTGGTGGCACTAATGTGCTGTTGACCTTTGAACAAGCTTTGCAGAAAATCATAGAGGTTGACAATATAACCTTGGGCATTCCCAAAATCATATATCTTGTCGGATGGCAATATAATGGACATGACGACAAGTACCCGGCTTGGGAAGAGGTAAATCCTGCATTGAAACGTCCAGAGGATGCAACCGCATTGGACAGCTATTTATGGCTTAAGAATGAGGCAGCCAAATATAATACTAAGATTTCGGTACATATAAATATGGATGATGCATACATGGACAGTCCCTTGTGGTCAATATATGTAGAGAACGACTTAATAGCAAGAAATTCGGATGGCAGCTTTTATCAGCTTGGCTTGTGGAATGGAATATATGCTTACCAGGTGTGTTTCACTCGGGAATGGGATACAGGGTATGCTAAAAGGCGCATTGACCGAATTATCGACATGCTTCAGCTTGCATCAGTTGGTACTGTGCATATAGATGCATATCATACGAGAACCAGTGCATATCATGGAATTACAGAAGACATGGAAGCACAAGCCCAGAGGAAGATAATCCGCTACTGGAGGGACAAAGGAGTTGATTTTACAAATGAACACTTTACTACGGGGCACCCGGATCCGTTTATAGGCTTATCTCCGATGGCTTGGCTGTTTGATTTAAGCAGAGATCAGCAAATTAGCATCCACCAGCAGCTGGCATGTGGTGGAGTTCCATTTCCGTATAATTCCACAACTGCAGAAACAGGATTCCTTTTCGGACAGTCTATGTGGGGTGAAGATCTATTTTCAAAGAGTACCTTTGTAACCGACTTTGAAAAACAGTTTGCAACTACTATGCTTCAATCCTATTATCAGAACACACGTAGCTTTGTATCATACAGCAACAACACTACAAATTATACAGGGGCACTTACAATCAATGCCAATGATTATACAGTAAAGGAAAATGGCAGATTGTTAAGATCCAATAATGATGTGTTTATACCTGTTGCATGGAAAACAACCAAGGAAATACTGGTATACAGTGAACTGGGTTATGACAACAAAACATGGACTTTACCGACGGATTGGGAGGGTGTAGCAAAAGTGGATATGTATAATTTGGTTGTTACTGGGGCTACTTACAAATGCTCGTATTCTGTCATAGATAATTCAGTTACAATATCGCTTCCGCCCTTGGGCTATGTTTTTATAGTTCCAGGCACAGATACTGTACCACTGGTAAAACAACCCGGTAATGAGGTAGAGCTTTATTTGTAATTGCACCCATAGAAAAAGCCGGATCTGATGAGTCTGAAATAATTTTTGTGTATGGGAACCGGAAGTACTTTTCGGTAAGAGTTTAAGCTTTTAAGTTTTCAAGCTAATACTGCATACTATCAGCATTATTGCCGGTTTTATCAGGGGTTATGTAAATTCCTGAATAATTCTGGCAATAATTTTACATAACGGAGACCAACTAATTATGCCCATCATTCTTGAGGGTCTAGCCCGTCTGGCAATGGGGACGAGCCCTCATGGGCGGTGGGGGTTGTTTTATAGATACCTTTGCAACCGCCCGTCAATCATTATCATCAGTTGGATTAAGACCTGATCCCAGTTTCGGTACCGTTGAATCCATTTCTTTATCACATACATGGAAGCCAGGTATAACATCTTCTCTATGGAGGTGTCAGAAGTGAAGACAGATTTTGTTTTGGTTACCTTTCGGAACTGACGGTGCACTCCTTTTTAGCTAGTTTCACCTGATAAATGATCCTTGAAAACCTTGAATATTGTGAGCTTGAGGCAGGAATTCCGACTTCGGATGTCGAATTATACAGCATAATACAAAAATTACAAAAGGCGATAGATATGCTGATACTCGATTATCCAGAATGGATCCAACCAACCGTTGCTCAAGTGCTTATATCAGAGGCCGCATACAAGCTTACTCCCGAACTTGAGAAAATTGATAAACTCCTGCAGGACGAATCATACGAATATCCCATCGTTGATCGGTTTAATACCCAGCGTGGACGCCCATCAGTACCTGTTCGTGTATACATTCGAATGATGTTTCTCAAGCATTACGCAGGACTGAGCTATGAAGATATTACTCCTGAAGTTACTCATAACCTCATGTATAGGTTTTTCTGCCGTATACCGATCGAGCAGAAAGTACCAGACCCTACAGCTTTGATGAAAATAACTACCAAGTATGGCGAGGACGTCATCGAGGAAATGAACCAAAAACTGCTGAAGTCCCTGGTTCAGAAAAAGCTTCTGAAAGGCCAAAAGACTCGGGTTGATTCAACGGTAGTGGAGGCCAATATCGTCCACCCTACGGATGCGGGCCTGATTTACGAAGGCGTAAAAAAGCTAATAAAAGCAGTCACCCGCATAAAACAAGCATGTGGGAAGGCTTCCCGACAAAGTACGATATCAATTCGTAAGATGAAGGATCACTTGTTGTCCATCAACAAGGTACCCCGCCGCAGAACAGAGGATGCCCGGACGGAAGTTCGGAAAATCACTGGTCAGATGGCGGAAGAGGCCCGAAAAGTCTTGGCCCAGACAGACCGTTTGGCAAAGAAGCTGATTCCTGAAACGGAGAATGACCGAAAGATCCGTGGCAACTTGCTGGACATTGCCAAAAAGGTCTATAAGATAATAGAGCAGAGCGAATCCGTCAATGCCGGGAATACAAAACTTGCTGACCGTCTTATCAGTCTTAAAGATCCCGATGCCCGACCCATTGTTAAAGGGAAGCTTGGGAAACGAGTTGAATTCGGATACAAGCTTCAAATCCAAGAGATTGAAGGCGGGATTGTAACAGGCTACCAGCTATACAAAGGTAACCCTTGCGACAAAGTACTGGTGAATGACGCTCTACAAAAGCACATTGCTTTATTCGGTCAGGCCCCATCAGAAATGGCACTTGACCGGGGGTATTACGATTCCGGCAATGAGAAATTAGCCTACGAAGCTGGTGTAAAGCATGTTTGCATTCCTAAGATCGGCAGAAAGTCCAAAGAGCGAGCTAAGTTTGAGAAAACCCCGACTTTTCGACGATTAAAACGATGGCGCTCAGGAATCGAAGGCCGTATTAGTTGCTTAAAACGTCGATTTAGACTGAACTGTAGCCCTAAATGCGACTCTTTCTAGCTCTGACCTTTTTGGATCTGCTTTGGGGAGGGTGTGAACAGTAACAAACATAGCTGATATATCTATGTAAGGAAGTTTCCTACATTGATAACACAAAACCAATATAGTATAATACTATATCATGACATCCCGATTAACAATAATGTTATCTGATGAAGGAGCATTCCTGTAAGTAAGAAATTTGATCTTTGAAAAATTAAGTACCCTCACGTAAAATATGAAATGTGCTGAAACACCACAAATGAAGGCACAAATCAAATATACGGAGGGTGACTAATATGAA
>JAFABI010000110.1 GCA_023426125.1 Bacillota bacterium | reverse complement strand
CGCACTTCTCCTGCTGCGGTCACCGTCTGGACTACGTCGCCATGGCCGTTGTACAGGAAGTATGTCTCGTCTCCGCCTGCTACTTTTGCTATGTAATTGATACCACGAACATACCTTGCTGTCACATTCCCGCTGTCATCCATCTCAAGTATCACATGTTGTCTGTCGTACAGGAAGCTTGTGACCTCCGGGGTGTAGGCACTATCCGACTTCTTTACAGTCTTCCGCACCCTTAGGTCGTCGCCGTTGTATACATACTCCGCCAGCGTCCTTACCCCGGCTTCCATGCGTTCCACTTTCTTCAGCCTGTTGAAGCCGTCATAGGTGGTCAGCGTCCTGTCTATCAGCGGGTCGGGGTTCGACGGCTGTCCGTCACCATACACACTGGCTTTGATTGTCCTCCTCAGCTTGAGGTCGCTGGGGTGTACGTAGCTTGCGTATTCGGATACCTGGTTGCCGTTGCCGTCATATACATATTGTACCGTTTTTGTCAGTACTTTTGCACTACTTTCATCATACATCTCCTCTACCAGCTTTACAAGCCTGTTTGTGTCCGTATACACATACTGGCTTTTCTTCACCTTATACTGTACGGCCCTGTTACTCAATTCGTCTATAAAGCCGGTGGTTTGTAAAGATGCGTAGGTCATGGATATCCTGTTACCTGACCGGTCAAATGCATAGATGGAGGTCTTGCCGGGAGTTTCCGCCCTGGTTACCCTTCCTGCTGCATCGTAGGTATAGCTGCTGGTCCCGAAGCTGTCGGTCTTGCCTGTCTGCCTTCCTGCCAAGTCGTAGGTGTAGCTGTAGGAGGATATCACACTTCTGTCGGGCTTTTTGTTGGTGAGGGTCAGAAGCCTGTTATTCCTGTCATAAGAATATTCCTCGCTCACTCCTCCTCCATAGGTCACAGACTTCCTGTTGCCGTTGGTATCATATTCGTATGTGACTATACTGCCGCCAAAGGATACCGTTTTCATCCTGTTTGACTTGTCGTAGGTATAGGTTGTAGTATTCCCCTTTATCTGACGTATGGCTATAATAACGATAAAATCCCGCATTTCCTAATTTTCTACCCGTAGTGTCGCCATCATTTTCGATGTACCCGAAAATTTCATGGGCCTCTATCTGAGTACATGTTATGGCTTGCGTTATCAAGGAATGCTCCAAGTCCTTCAACTGTCACGCCTTTCAGCTTTGACGGTGGGATAGCGCTCCCAGAACTCAAGGGCTATCTTGCAGTCAAACAACGAAAAGAACTTCCGATAGCACAGATAATAGTGGCTTATATAGTTATGCTCCTGATTTCCCAGAATCAAGCAGTCCTTCACCAGCGAACGCCTTTTTTATCACCATTTACGACAGTGCCCAATACAGGTCATTGGTCTGTGCATCCGGCAGGGTGTTCATCTTGCTCAAAAGTACCTTTACCACATATTTAGCGTCAAATGCATCGGTCTTCTGGAGAGCGTTCTGGTTCTTCCTTTCCGAATAGGTCATGGTAGCATTCACATACTTGATACTTGACCTTTTCTTTCTTTTCTAGCAGGAATACAGCCAATTCTCGCCCGTAGCCTGCAACGCCCTCAGCGACCATATGGCAACGGTGGAGCCGTGCCTGATGGAGCGGTAAAAAGAGCCCAAGAAAAAAGGCCGGAGTTTGACACTCCAAGCCGTATTTTTAGCAAATATCTGGGAATATGATAGAAACATCTCACGTTAGTCTGTATCTTTTATCCTGTTTTAATCAAACTCGACTTCCGTTACAGGCGTAGCCATCATCTTGTACTCGCCGCTTTTGTAGAGTTTATATGTAGCCTCGCCAATGTAAAAGTCTTTTTCTTTACTTATTCTGCAATTTTTAATTATCCATTTCTTATACATATTATATTTATCACTTAGCCATTTATCTTTTGTAACAATATTCCCTAAACTATCATAGTACTTAAGTTCAACCCATAACCTTCCATATTCTACTTGGTTCTGTCTTCTTATCATGTTTTTAGATAGCTGAATAACGTCCGAACTAAACGCTTCAATGAAACCATTATCACTATAAGCAACCTTCGATTGTTGCGATAGAATATAAAATGAAGACCTATTAGATACATAAATATGCTCAACTGCTAGAGCAATCCCTTTATTATCAACAATCATGTCGGATAATTCTTTAACAAAATCTACAAGCTTAACTTGATCCTCATTTAACATAAAATATCTAATTTGTTTTCCCATATTTTAGCCTCCTTAATCAGTTATACGGTACAAATTCAACATAATACCCTTTCGCATTTAAGTCTATTATCGCCTTTACTTCCCTTGCAACCGGATTTCCAGCCTGGGTTTGCCTTCCTACTTGGACTATCCAGCTTTCTCCAGTATTAGGATCTTTAACAATCAGATCGCCAAATCGACTATCTTTATATCCACCTGGAGTTTTTACACGATACTCAACATCGACATCAAATCCATAAGATTCATATGTATCTCTAATCTCTTTTATCTTATCCTGGTGTTCCTTTCCGCCCTTCTTCCCATCCTTATTAGGCACATCCCCCTGTGTAGAACCGCCACCTCCAGAAGAACCAGTGGCACTGTTTGCCATATTTACATATGCATTCAGATTACCGCTTACTGCCAACGAGAGATCAGCTGCTGCAATTTGTAAGCTGTAAAGCGCTTCCTGTGCTGAAATCTGTGCTGCTGTACCGCTATTCACTATAACGCCTATATTTGTAACAAGGACACTGCCATTATTGAAAGTACCTGTTATTGCTGCGGTTGTCTGGCTTCCTTTTATAAGCAGCCAATCTACTACAGCAGATCCGAATGCAAGTGCTGCTGGCGCCGCCTCTACCGCTGCAATCGTGAGCCCGGTTGCCACTGCAATATCGACAATGAACTGCCCACTGTTCCAATTATCTCTAGCCGCTAACGCTTCAGAGCTCTCCAATCCGGCCTCATCATTCAGCCAATTGTAATAATTGTTTTCCATGAGCGTTTCCCATGAGTCGGAATCCATCCTGGTCAAAGATCCGTAATAATCATCCCCGAGCATTTTGTTAAGTCTTTGGCCCCAAATTTGCTCATAATAGAATTTTCTCATCCATCTTGTATCATTTGGATTTTTATCGCCTGTAAAGAAATCACTGACTCCTTCTACAAAAGTATCAACAACAGTCCATTTTCCAAATATGGGCTTACGTTCGACATATTTACTGGCTGTTTCTTGATTCATGAACGTAACTTTTTCAATTTGCATTTTCAAATACGAATCTGCAAATTTTTCCGCTGTTGTCTTTACTACCTGGCTTATGTCTCTTTCAGTTATTCCGTAAATATTGTAACCCGATATAACGTATACAAAATCTTTTGCCCTGTTCTTAATTTCCGTCTGCTTTTCACTGCTGATATCACCGCTATATTCCACACTTTCAGCAGCTTTGGCCAGCTTATATGCTTCCCATGCTCCCTTTGTACCTTTCTGGTCTGACTGCACAAGGTCGATCATTGACTCTACTTCATTTTTCTTATAATCTGTTAATGAACCATTCCCTTGAAGGTTTTCTTTCCTTTCTTGCTCCAACTGCTCTAATTCTTCACGTAATTTATCTGCTTTGTTATGGGCCTTTGTCTGTTCGGCAGTCCATTTAGCTTGGCCTTTTCCGGCTCCATTTTCTTCCGCCCACCAGATACTTTTTTGCTTATCAATTTCTTTAATGATCTTATCAATTTTCTCAGCATTATGCCCTGTAGGGTCGATAAAGCGTATGGGGTCATTGAAAGCATAGGTATACAAATTAAGACTAAGAGGATTATCATCCTCACCCCAATAACTATCCTCGCTGATGAACCTTCCTATATTTGGGTCATAATACCTGGCTCTCAGGTAATACAACCCCGTCTCATTGTCAAGGTACTCACCTGCATACCGTATGGAGCATGCAGCTGTTTCTATCGTCAGCATCGGGTTGCCGAATATATCGTAGTCATACTCATTCCGCACTTCTCCTGCTGCGGTCACCGTCTGGACTACGTCGCCATGGCCGTTGTACAGGAAGTATGTCTCGTCTCCGCCTGCTACTTTTGCTATGTAATTGATACCACGAACATACCTTGCTGTCACAT
>JAFABI010000108.1 GCA_023426125.1 Bacillota bacterium | reverse complement strand
GTAGGCTGTGCGAAGAAGTCCCTGATGGAGATTTTTACATTAAACAGGCTCTGTATTCTGTTTATCAAAAGCTGGGCTTTTAATGAATCCCCTCCAAGCTCAAAAAAGTTATCGTTTACGCCCACCTTTCCCATGCCAAGGACATCCGACCATATCCGTGCCAGTTCCTCCTCCGTTTCATTCCTTGGAGCTTCATATACAGATCCGCTCCTTATGCCTCCCTCCGGCTCAGGAAGTGATATTCTGTCCACCTTGCCGTTTGATGTCAGTGGTATCTCTTCCATCTGCATAAAGTATGAGGGCACCATATAGTCAGGAAGTTCATCGGATATATATGTTCTGAGCTCTGACGAGGTCATTTCCCTGTCAGCCGCTATATACGCACATAAATACTTCTTTCCCCATTCATCTATCCTGTCTGTTACTACAGCACGCCTTACAGCTTCGTGCCTTAACAGGCAGGTTTCTATCTCTCCCAGCTCTATTCTGTATCCGCGTATCTTTACCTGGCTGTCCTTTCTTCCAAGAAACTCTATGTATCCTTCTTCTCTAAATACGCCATAATCTCCGGTCCTATATATCCTTCCGAAAACCGGATGGTTTATGAATGCTTTTGTAGTTTTCCCCTCATCGTTTATATATCCTTCAGCGACTCCCACTCCTCCGATATAAAGCTCTCCCGTTACATTTACCGGGCATGGCTCCATCCTGTAATTTAATATATATAACTTCTGATTTGCAAGCGGCCAGCCATAGGGTATGCTTTTCCACTCCTCACATACCTTTTCTATCGGATAATATATTGACCATATAGCCCCTTCAGTTGCTCCTCCAAGGCTTATCGTCTCTGCCTCTGCAAACTTCTCCTTTACTTTCTCCGGAAGCTTCAGGGGGATCCAATCTCCGCTCATCATTACAAGCCTCAGACTCTCATTCCTATAATTCTCAGGCAGGCTTTCCACCATCATATCCATAATCGCAGGAACAGAATTCCATACCGTTATCTTTTCCCTTTCAACAACCTTCCGCAGATCTTCCATATCTCTCTGATCCGGCACCATTACAAGCGTCGCACCCGCACTGAGAGCCCCGAATATATCATATACCGACAGGTCAAAACACATGGATGAAAGTCCTATGATCTTATCGGTTTGATTTATATTGAATTTGCGGTTTATGCCAATTATCGTGTTGCACGCTTCATGATGGGTGATTATTACGCCCTTTGGCTTGCCGGTGCTTCCCGAGGTGTATATTATATATGCTGTATCTTCAGGATACTCTTCTTCCCAGGCATCATATCCCGTATATGATGTGATGCTTTCAGTCATGTAGCTTCCAGGTTCCAATATCATTTTACAGCCGCTGTTGTCCAATATGTATTTTTTACGCTCCTCCGGATATCCGGGGTCTATTGGTATATAGGCTGCTCCCGCCTTTAATATGCCTATAATCGCTGCTATAGTCTCAGGGTCCCTTTCTGCTCTTACACCTACAAAATCATTCCTGCCTGTCCCATTTTCCTTCAGGTACCGTGCTGCATAGTTTGACCTGCGATCCAGTTCCTCATATGAGAGACTTCCTTTTTCGGATATTACCGCTGTTTTATGCGGGCTGCGCCTTGCCTGCTCCATGAATAGCCTGTGCAGTGTTTGTACAGGAAGTTCCTCTTCTGTATCGTTATATTTCTCAAGCAGTTTCCTGTCTTTCTGATCCAGCTCAAACTCATATACCTCATCGCCATCTGCCAACGATTCCAAAACACATATATATTGATCAAACATGAAGCCTATCGAGTCCTGCTCAAATAAGTCATCTACATAATCCCAGTTTACTCGGAGCCCCCCGTCGATTTCCATTACCTGATTATCCAGATAAACCTGGGATGTCTGGCTTATGCCCATTTTGATGTCCCCAAGTTCGTACCAGCTTCCCTCCGTTCCTCCAAACAATATGCTTGTAAATACCACAGGCATTATTGCCTTTGTTCCGGAACCGTTTCTTGCGGACAACTCCCTTATGAATTCCACCCCGTCATAATGCCTGTGCTCCATAACCTTTAAAAAGGTATCCTGCACCTGCCTTGCTCTTTCCCAGAATGTACTTCCTTTCTGAAGATCGACATCTACCAGCATTACAGTGGTAAAGTCGCCTATTATTTTATTTACATCCTCATGGAAGGGATAGCGGTTAAACGCCGCAAGGTTGATTGTCAGCCTGGGCTGGTTGCTCCAGAAGCCAAGCAGCTCCGCATATGCCGAGCAAAGCAGCATTGAAGGAGTAACATTGTTTTGCTGTGCTTTTTTCTTAAGCTTCTCCCACTTGCTTTTTTCGATCCTTTTACCTACTCTGCTAAAATGCGGCTTTGTGATGCAGGATGGTTCCTGTTTTAATGGTAATGCCGGAGCGGGGGGAAAGCCATCAATCCTGTCAAGCCAAAACTTCCTGTCATTGGCATACGCTTCTGTTTCCTTTATCTTATGGTATGCCAACGCATAGTCCCTGAAGGACATCTGAGTTTCAACCGGCTCCAGTTCAGGCTTATCATAAAACTCCAGTAATTGCTTCCCAATGAAATACATACTGGCGGCATCCGAAATCAGTAAATCAAAACCAACGAACAATTGATTTATATTCTCGGAAAGTTTCAAAGCTTTAAATTCAAACAGTGGCCAGCAGTCTGTCTGAAAAATGTAGTGAGACATCCTTTCTCTTTCCTTGAGAATCCGCCTCTCCTGTTCTTCTGCGGCCAGCATGCTTATATCTTCTACCTCTATTGCATACTCAGGCACTTCCTTTAGAATCTGTTGCCTTCCGTCCTTAAGTATAATCGACCTTAATACGGGATTTTGCCTTATTACACGGTTCAGCGAGGCACTCAGCCTTCCTATATCTTTTGTTACCTCCATCTCTATGTAAAAATGAGTTGAGACACCTCCCAGTTCAAACTG
>JAFABI010000083.1 GCA_023426125.1 Bacillota bacterium | reverse complement strand
CCCGTAGCACCCGTAGCACCTGTTGCACCAGTAGCGCCCGTAGCACCCGTAGCACCCGTTGCACCCGCCGCACCCGTGGCACCAGTCGCGCCCGTAGCACCCGTCGCGCCAGTGGCGCCAGTGGCACCAGTGGCACCCGTTGCACCTGTTGCACCCGTTGCACCTGTTGCACCCGTGGCACCCGTCACGCCCGTGGCACCCGTCGCGCCAGTGGCACCAGTCGGTCCTGTTGCGCCAGTGACGCCCGTAGCACCCGTTGCACCAGTCGCCCCAGTAGTGCCTGTTGCACCCGTTGCACCCGTTGCACCCGTTGCACCTGTTGCGCCAGTAGCGCCCGTTGCACCCGCCGCACCCGTTGCACCAGTCGCCCCAGTCGGTCCTGTTGCACCGGTCACGCCTGTTGCCCCTGTTGCACCGGTCACGCCTGTTGCCCCTGTTGCACCCGTCGCGCCCGTGGCCCCTGTTGCACCCGTCGCGCCAGTCACGCCTGTTGCACCCGTCGCGCCCGTGGCACCAGTCGGTCCTGTTGCACCCGTAGCACCCGTTGCCCCCGTCGCGCCCGTGGCACCTGTAGCACCGGTCACGCCTGTGGCCCCTGTTGCACCCGTCGCGCCTGTGGCCCCCGTGGCCCCCGTAGCACCTGTGGCACCCGTGGCACCCGTCGCGCCTGTAGCACCGGTCACTCCTGTGGCCCCTGTAGCACCCGTCGCGCCTGTGGCCCCCGTGGCCCCCGTGGCCCCCGTAGCACCCGTTGCACCTGTCGTACCAGTGGCACCCGTCGCGCCAGTGGCACCCGTCGCGCCCGTTGCCCCCGTGGCACCCGTTGCCCCCGTGGCACCCGTTGCACCTGTCGTACCAGTGGCACCCGTCGCGCCAGTGGCACCTGTTGCACCGGTCACGCCTGTTGCACCTGTTGCACCTGTTGCACCTGTTGCACCTGTTGCACCCGTCGCGCCCGTGGCACCTGTTGCACCTGTTGCACCCGTCGCGCCAGTCACGCCTGTTGCACCCGTCGCGCCAGTCACGCCTGTTGCACCCGTCGCGCCAGTGGCACCCGTCGCGCCAGTAGCGCCCGTCGCGCCAGTGGCACCCGTCGCGCCAGTAGCGCCCGTCGCTCCGGTGGCACCAGTCGGTCCTGTTGCACCCGTAGCACCCGTTGCCCCCGTCGCGCCCGTGGCACCTGTGGCACCCGTCGCGCCAGTGGCACCCGTCGCGCCAGTGGCACCCGTCGCGCCAGTGGCACCCGTCGCGCCAGTAGCGCCCGTCGCTCCGGTGGCACCAGTCGGTCCTGTTGCACCCGTCGCACCCGTGGCACCCGTCGCGCCCGTGGCCCCTGTTGCCCCCGTCGCGCCTGTAGCACCGGTCACGCCTGTGGCCCCTGTAGCACCCGTCGCGCCTGTGGCCCCCGTGGCACCCGTAGCACCCGTGGCCCCCGTCGCGCCTGTGGCCCCTGTGGCCCCCGTGGCCCCCGTAGCACCCGTGGCACCTGTAGCACCAGTAGCGCCAGTGGCCCCGGTCGCGCCTGTGGTACCTATGACCCCCGTCGCGCCAGTAGCGCCAGTGGCACCAGTCGGTCCTGTTGCACCAGTAGCGCCAGTGGCACCAGTCGGTCCTGTTGCGCCCGTTGCGCCAGTGGCACCAGTGGCACCAGTAGCGCCAGTGGCACCAGTCGGTCCTGTTGCGCCCGTTGCGCCAGTGGCACCAGTCGCACCCGTGGCTCCAGTCGCCCCTGTCGGTCCTGTTGCACCCGTTGCACCTGTGGCGCCCGTTGCACCCGTAGCACCTGTGGCGCCCGTTGCGCCAGTGGCCCCAGTGGCACCCGTAGCGCCAGTGGCACCCGTTGCACCCGTTGCACCCGTTGCACCTGTGGCGCCCGTTGCACCTGTGGCGCCCGTTGCGCCAGTGGCCCCAGTGGCACCCGTAGCGCCAGTGGCACCCGTTGCACCCGTTGCACCCGTTGCACCTGTGGCGCCCGTTGCACCCGTGGCCCCCGTAGCGCCAGTGGCACCCGTCACGCCTGCGGCACCAGTAGCGCCAGTGGCACCCGTAGCGCCCGTAGCGCCCGTAGCGCCCGTAGCGCCCGTAGCGCCCGTGGCCCCCGTGGCCCCCGTCGCACCCGTGGCGCCCGTCGCACCCGTCGCACCCATGGCACCCGTGGCCCCCGTGGCCCCCGTGGCTCCTGTTGCCCCCGTGGCGCCCGTCGCACCCGTCGCACCCGTTGCACCCGTGGCGCCCGTCGCACCCGTCGCACCCGTTGCACCCGTGGCGCCCGTCGCACCCGTCGCACCCGTCGCACCCGTCGCACCCGTTGCACCCGTGGCGCCAGTGGCACCCGTGGCGCCAGTAGCACCTGTAGCCCCAGTCGCCCCGGTCGTGCCAGTAGCTCCAGTGGCCCCAGTAGCACCTGTGGCACCGGTGGCGCCCGTTGCACCTGTCGATCCTGTTGCACCAGTGGCACCCGTCGTACCAGTGGTACCTGTTGCCCCTGTGGCGCCCGTCGCACCTGTCGGTCCTGTTGCACCCGTCGCGCCTGTTGCGCCCGTGGCCCCTGTGGCACCCGTCGTACCTGTGGCACCTGTTGCGCCCGTCACCCCTGTTGCGCCAGTGGCCCCAGTCGCGCCAGTTGCACCCGTGGTGCCAGTCGTGCCAGTGGCCCCGGTCGTACCTGTCGGTCCTGTGGCCCCCGTGGCTCCAGTCGCGCCAGTGGCCCCGGTCGTACCTGTCGGTCCTGTGGCACCTGTTGCACCAGTAGCACCCGTCGTGCCAGTCGCGCCAGTCGGTCCTGTTGCACCAGTCGCGCCAGTCGGTCCTGTTGCACCAGTCGCGCCAGTAGCACCTGTCGGTCCTGTGGCGCCCGTTGCGCCCGTTGCCCCCGTGGCTCCAGTAGCGCCTGTGGCCCCCGTGGCTCCAGTAGCGCCTGTGGCCCCAGTCGCGCCAGTGGCCCCAGTAGTGCCAGTTGCACCAGTAGCACCAGTAGCACCAGTAGCACCCGTCGTGCCAGTCGCGCCAGTCGGTCCTGTTGCACCAGTAGCACCAGTAGCGCCCGTTACGCCAGTAGCGCCAGTCGCGCCAGTGGCACCCGCCGCACCCGTGGCCCCAGTAGCACCTGTTGCACCAGTGGCCCCAGTCGCGCCCGTGGCCCCTGTGGCACCCGTCGGTCCTGTTGCACCCGTCGCACCTGTCGCACCTGTCGCGCCCGTGGCGCCAGTGGCCCCGGTTGCGCCAGTAGCGCCTGTTGCGCCTGTTGCGCCTGTTGCACCCGTTGCACCCGTTGCACCCGTTGCACCTGTTGCACCCGTCGCGCCTGTGGCCCCCGTCGCGCCAGTCACGCCTGTGGCCCCCGTCGCGCCAGTCACCCCAGTAGTGCCAGTAGCGCCCGTTGCGCCAGTAGCTCCCGTGGAACCCGCCGCACCCGTTGCACCCGTCGCGCCCGTCGCGCCCGTGGCACCTGTTGCACCCGCCGCACCCGTTGCACCCGTCGCGCCCGTCGCGCCCGTGGCACCTGTTGCACCCGTTGCACCTGTTGCGCCCGTTGCACCCGTCGCGCCCGTTGCACCCGTTGCGCCCGTTGCACCCGTTGCACCCGTTGCACCTGTTGCACCCGTGGCACCTGTGGCACCTGTGGCACCCGTCGCGCCCGTTGCGCCCGTTGCACCCGTTGCGCCCGTAGCACCCGTAGCACCCGTTGCACCTGTTGCACCCGTGGCACCTGTGGCACCCGTTGCACCCGTCGCGCCCGTAGCACCTGTCGGTCCTGTTGCACCCGTGGCACCAGTAGCGCCTGTCGGTCCTGTTGCACCCGTGGCACCAGTAGCGCCTGTCGGTCCTGTTGCACCCGTCGCGCCCGTGGCACCTGTTGCACCAGTAGCGCCCGTAGCACCCGTAGCACCAGTAGCGCCCGTGGCACCTGTTGCACCAGTAGCGCCCGTAGCACCCGTAGCACCCGTAGCACCC
>JAFABI010000015.1 GCA_023426125.1 Bacillota bacterium | reverse complement strand
CATCCTTCGTCAGCCTATCCAGTATCCATGTTCCCTGTACCTTCGGCTTCATAACCCTGCTGAATACTTCTTCATCCTTCCTTATGATAAAACCGTCTCCTGCTATTCCTGCCCCGTGTATGACCCCGTCTATTTTCCCATACCTGCTTCTAATGTCCTCCAGCACCTTCCTCATCTCCTCCATGTCGGACACATCGGCGCTGTAACACTTTACCTCCGCCCCCCTGTCTTCCATATATCCGATTGCTTTTATCTTCCGGCATTCCTTCCCGTCCCCGAACCTTTCCAGTATGCTTTCCCACTTCTCCCGTTCCGGCATACTGCTGCGGTTGACAAGGCACAGTTTTACCTTGTTTTTTGAAGCCAGGTACTTACCTATCTCCAGCCCGATTCCTCCTGTCCCGCCTGTTATTACATACACACCGTGCTCCATTATTTCCGCTTCTAACCGGGATGTTTCAGATATACCCATTCTTCGGAATTCCTCTGTATACCGGATTCCATCGCGGAATGCTATTTTGTATGCCCCTGCGCCGGACATTATTTCGGATATGATGTCTCCCGTACCTGTTTTCCCGTCTATATCTATGCACCTGCACTTCAAATGTCCGTACTCATTCCCTATTACTTTACCAAGTCCGAACAAACTTGCGTTATGGGGATTGAGCCTCTCTTCATATCCTGTGACTTCAGCCGTGTAGTCGGAAACCAGTATGATTTCCAGGTCGTTGCTCATTTTACTGTTCAGAAGACCCCGTGCCAGATAAAAAAGACTATATACGCCTTTTTTCTGGCTATCCTCCAGCATGTCCTCATCAGCTATTTCCTCCCGCCCTGTCAGCGTTGATAGGTGTATGACCTTCCATAAACCTTTCTCTTTTATATCGTTCAACAGTCTTCCGTAATCCTCCTCAGTTTCATTGATTACGAAACGGTCTTCGGCTTTTCTTTCATATTCCCTGCCTGTATCCACCTCGATAACCCCTATGCCTCTTTCCCTGAGCTTTTGCACGATCTCCCGACCTACAGGCGTCCCGCCTTTAAGAACAAGAATTCTAGCTCCTTCGGGGATTTTCAGTTCATCAGGCTGCTTCGCCGGTACCCATGCCATTTCATAGTACATATTTCCTGCCAACCTCAGCTGCTCATCCCGATTTATCTTCTTGATGGAGTATCCTTCAATCTCTACAAACGCTATTCCATTCTCGTCCATCAGCGTTATGTCAAAAGTTGCTTCATCGGTGTTCTTGTCTTCCGATTTCCTCTTTCTTATATAACTGTAGATTTTTGCAGGCGTAGGCCCGTATATTTTTATACTTTTATAGAAATATGGCAGGTATAGCCCTTCTCCCGTCCTCTGGATATACCAGTTTACAGCGCAATCCACCAAGGAGGGGTGCAAGAAGTAATCATCCAAGTCGCTTTTATATTCTTCAGGAAGCTCAAGATATATACATATATCATTTTTAATAGGATATACCGCCTTAATACAACTCCAACGATACCCAAACTCAAAGTCCCCTTCAAATGGATTGAAAACTATATCATATTTATCCGTAATTTTTTCATGAATAGATACAGTTTGAGATTTCCTATCCACATCCGTTGGATGAATCTCTCCTATTGCATGTCTGACCCATTCAAAGCCTGATCCTGATTTGCTTGCAGCAATGAATTCCAGATGGTTTTCCCTTTTATTAATAATTATTTGTAGCTGCCTCTTATCATCTCCATATAAAGTGAGAGGGGAAAGAAAAGTCACATTTTTCAGCTCCTGAGGAACATTTCCTAAATATATTGTGCCATATTTTCTTGCCATTTCAAGATAGAATGTACCTGGAACAACATAGTATCCCCTAATCTTGTGTTCACTCAAAATCCAGTGTGTTTTGGTATCCAACTCCATCACAAATATATCTTTGTCAATAGATTCTATGTAAATTGAGTCAAGCAGGCCCTCATCAGCTAATGGACGTATTGCTGCCTGCCTTCTTCTTTTATTTAGCATCTCGTTTAAATTATTCTTAGCCCAGTACCTTGATTTCTCAAAGCTATATTGAGGAAGACAGACTTTTTTATACTGGTCTTTATATATTTGTTTCCATTCCAGCTCTGCACCTGCCACATAAAGCCGACATATCTCGTTCAATATTCCATACTGCTCGTCATCAACTGCGAATAGCTTCATTATATATTCTTTTGCCGAATTATTCATATTTCTTTTTTCATGCTCATTCAGTATGCCTTTCCGTGTCTCCCTGCTGTTCACAACCAATTTGTGTTCACCATAGTGTATACCCTCTTTACTAATATTGTAAAATTCCAAAGGGTCAGTTTGGCTGATTAAACATAATTTTTCTCTAATATCCTCTCTGTTTTTACCGATAAGTGCCAGCCTGTAGCCGTGGTGTCTTCTTGCTGTACATGAAGTGTAACAAATATCCCTATAATCCGTTTTATTCTCAGTGCATACATAATTATAATATCTACTTGCCATCTCGCCCAGGACCTTCAAACTTTTTGCAGTGATAGTTAGCATATGGTATTTAAGCCCCTGTCCCCTTTCTATATCAGTAATTTTAGGCGCTTCCTCCAAAACTATATGGCAGTTTGTACCGTTAAAGCCGAAGGAACTTGCCCCTCCTCTTCTTTCCAAGCTGCCAGTGCTCCAATCAGTAAGTTTATCGACTACATATACAGGAGAATCGGAAAAGTCTATATAAGGATTAGGAGTTTCAAAATTGATGTTAGGCGGAATAGCTTCATTCTTTAGCGACAAGACTACTTTGATTATTGATGCGATTCCAGATGCAGCAACAGCATGCCCAATATTGGTTTTTACAGAGCCTATGCCACAGAACTGCTTTTTGCTGCTATACCTGTTCATGGCATTTACCAGGCCTTTTACTTCTATAGGATCTCCCAGTACGGTTCCTGTCCCGTGCATCTCTATATAAGATATAGTTTCAGGGTCAATACACGCTGCATTCCAGGCACTTGCCAAAACATCCTCCTGGGCTTTGGCATTTGGAGAAATTATCCCATTCGAAGTCCCATTATTGTTTATTGCGCTTCCTTTTATTATGGCATGAATATTATCTCGATCTGCAATAGCTTTGCTGAGTGGTTTTAGTATAAGAATGCCTACGCCTTCGGACCATACAGTACCACTAGCAAATTTGTCAAAGGCCCTTACTTTACCATCCTTTGATTCCACCATATCCAGACCACTTTTACCTCTTCTATACTCTATATGTATTCCGCCCGCTACAGCCAACCCGCATTTCCCAAGCCTCAAGTCTTCACAAGCCTGGTGTACGGCAATCAGCCCCGATGAGCAGGCTGTATCCATAACCATACTCGGTCCGCTCAAATTAAACATATAGGATACGCGGCTTGCAAGTATGGATGGCCAGCAACCAGAAATGATAAATGGCTCCCATTCAGTTGATATGCATTTATATAAGGATTCACTCATATGGTCCTTACCAACATAAACACCAGTGTTCGTTCCATAAATGTCAATACTATAGCCAGCATCTTCGATAGCTAACCACGCGGTTTCCAAAAACAGTCTCTGTAACGGGTCCATATATTGCGCCTCTTTTGAAGCTATATTAAAAAATTCGGCATCAAACTGGTCAATATCCTCCAGATACCCTCCAATACCATATATGTCTTCCACGGTATATGCGGTATATTTGCTCCTATTTAAATTAAGGAAATCATCAATATCTTTCCATCTTTGTTCGGGTAAATAGCCGATGCAGTTTCTCCCCAGTACAAGATTCTGCCAAAACTCGTCCAGATTTTTAGCCATCGGGAACCTGCCTGCCATTCCAATAATTGCTATGTCACCTTTAACAACATCACCTTTCCTCTTCACAAATCTATTAACAATTGTAGCTGCCTCTCTGGGCGATATTTTCCGTTCAGCAACCAGCTTATAAATGATTTTCCTTGCCTCTTCCATGCTTTCCTCCGGTAATTTATTAATTTTATAAACATCCAGGAATGATTACAACGGGTTAATTCCTCAGTATTCCGATCAGGCTATCTGCCTCTTCCATAGATATTTCTCCTTTACTTAAAAGGTCCATTATTCCCTGTGTGTCCATTTCCCCGGCGGTATCTTCCTTTTTTCCCAGCTTGCTCTCTATGTACCCTGCCAATTCACTCACTGTCCCATATGTAAATATGTCAGATATGTCCAATATTCCCGGAAACACCTGCTCCATTTTCTTTAACAAATGGGTCGCCAGTATGGAGTCTCCACCTATATCCCTGAAGCTGTCATATGCATTTATCTCCTCAATCCCCAATACCTGCGCCCACACTTCAGCTACTTTTATTTCGATTTCATTATATCCATTCTCGTCTTTCCCTTTTAACACAACCCTAGTTAACGTCTTTTCACTTCCTGTACTCCCACCCACATTGCTATTTGACCTTATCTTCCTTATGGCAGTTTTCAGTTCTTCCGATAATTCCATATCCTGTTTATCGTCAGCCAGTGTCCCCATTGCCTCGTAATCCAGCTCCCCTATGACTACTTTGCCGGTATCCCTTGTTATAACATCTTCAAAACACCGTATGGCCCTGTCTGTTGCGATTGGCTTAAAAAGCCCTCTTGCCCCCGTTGCGCCATAGTCTGCCGCCATGCCTGTTTCTTTCCACGCAGG
>JAFABI010000009.1 GCA_023426125.1 Bacillota bacterium | reverse complement strand
TTGATGAGCCAAATTAAACTCCAGTAAAAGGCCTATGGATTTGATGGATAACCCGATTATTTAAAATCATTGATTGAATTGAAACTTTATTGTAGAATCAAATCATCGATAAGGTGTCCTGATGTTTCCGGTTTACTGTCCGGATGCCTTCGGAATAGCCGTCCGGATAATCCGGAATACGCACTATTTCCCAATAATCTGCTCTTATAAATAAATAGACATAATTCTTCGCGAATAACATTGCTATTACTAGAAGATGAGCTTTCCTGGGGATAGTATTCAAAATAAGTAGCATGATTATGGATACCATACAAATTCTCCAAATATCCATTATAAGAATTTCGCACATCTAAATAGCTTATGGTACGTTTTTCATACAACATACTCTCAATGTAGTTATGTTCTAATATGTGGAAAATTCTTTTTGCTTTATCATACCCATATATTAAAAGGGTATGTGGGAAATGATGTTTTTTATATGCATCAAATCTTATAGATTCATAAAAACAATCAATGAATATTATAACAGGACAGTTATTATTGATGGACGTTATTAAATCTCCAATAATATTAGAAGATAAATTCTTTATCCTTACTCCAATTTCTAGCAATTTAAAAATCTCTTCTTCCGGAGTAAAATCTATGTTTTGAGGCTCTAGCTTTAACATAGGATTTGAATCATCAATATCATATAAAAATAAATTATTAGCTAGGTATGCCAAGCTGGGCTTATTAAAGTGATGTAATATTGCAAAAAAAGCTTGATAGAAGCAACTCTTAAACCAAATTTCATTAAACGGTTCAAAATTGTCCAGCACTCTGGAAGTTTCATTTTTCATTCTCAATTTCATTGTTGGTTATCACTTCAATATATTTGGGGAAAGGTTGAATATTTGCAAGGTCATTTTCTAGGATATAAAAATTCCCCTTTTTAATTATTTCATGGAATCCTGCAAATTTATATGTTACATACATTGTTCTGTTCCTGTCATTTGACACAAACTCCGCATGCAACCGAACACTATTCTCCTTTGCCAAAGCACTGACATAATTAACAAGGATAGCTCCTATCCCTCTTGACATAATACGGCATGATAATATTAATAGCTTTATTGTCCATAAATCTTCCAAACACTCTAGAAGAACGATTCCCACTTTTCCATATGTTCCGAATTTATCATCAAGACTAACCATCAATAATTTATGCTTTTCAGACCTGCGAAAACAATCAAGTTCATTATATGTATAAATATATCCGGTTGTATTCATCTGGTGGGTACGCTCTGTAAGTTCTATTACTCTGGATAGATCTCCATCTTTTGCCTCACATATTTTCAATTTCATATCCAACAAGGCAAGAAATTCTTCATGAGAACCAGAATACTCCTCTTCTAACCTTTTTCGTTCAATATCTTTTATATACATACTGCGTCTCATACCAGAATCTTCGGTAATGAATTCTGGATTAAATTCGTCCATGCACAAGATTCCATCAATATTTTTAGAATTAATGCAAAGTACCGCAGGTAAAAAATATTTTACTTCCTCGAGTTCGAAAGGCTCGTCGTCGATGAATGCAAATGTATCAATATTTATGTTAAAGAGCTTTGATATAGTAAGGATGGACTCGGATTTTTTATTCCAATTGATCTGTGGATATATAAAATACTCATTAATGCCAAGCTCCCTAATTTTATGCATAGCAATATCCTGCTCATTCTTACTTGCTATAGATTGAAGTATTCCCCGGTTGTCTATAGTCTTGATTATATCTATAATCCCTTCATTTAATGAGACATTGTCGTTCTCCATTAAGATACCATCCCAAATAGTGTTATCTAAATCCCATACAACGCATTTAATCTTCTGTTTTGATTTCTTTGTATTATTATCATCTACTTTCATATATCTCCTCCACAATTACTGTTCTTTATAAATCATTGTCGAAACTCCTATTAATGACTTCTAAATGCATTAGTAGAAATGAGCAGCTCATGCATTTGTGTCGTTCCTTCTATAATCTCATTAATTTTTGCATCGCGGAAATACCTTTCGACCGGGTATTGGCTGCTGCATCCATTAGCGCCATGTATTTGGACAGCATCGCTAGAAACCTTTCCAACAATTGTTGAAGCAAAGTATTTTGCAATCCAGGTTTGAATTATTGAGTCGGGTTCGCCTAAATCCTTCATATATCCTGCCTTATGGCATAAAAGTCTCGCGGCCTCAATGTTTACCACCATCTCTGTAATCATTTTCTGTATAAGCTGGTGCTGACGCAATGGTACACCAAATTGCTTCCTTTTTCTAGCATACCTTATACATTCCTCCAAACATGCCTGTGCAAGTCCTACACAGCCGCAGGCAATTGTATATCTCCCGTAATCCAGGCTAGACTGCGCTACATGCGTCAAACCTGTTCCAACCCCGCCGACAAGGTTCTTTTCAGGTATGCGGCAGTCCTCCAAATGCAACAACGCTATCATTGACGCCCTTGCACCTAATAAACCATGGATAGGTTGAATTGATAACCCCGGGCAATTTCTCTCAACCAAAAAGGCGGTAGGTTTTCCGTAATGCTGGGCAAAAATCAGGAATAAATCAGCAACTTGTCCCATTGTAGTCCATTTTTTCTTACCTGATATTATATAACAATCTTCCTTGTGAATGGCGGTTGTCCCAATGTTTTTGGCATCACAACCAATATCAGGCTCGGTTAGTCCGAAGGCTCCGATTATCTCTCCCTGAGCCATCTTAGGAAGCCAGTAACTTTTTTGCTCATCAGTCCCCCACCTGTTTACAGCTAATGCAACCATTCCATGAACTGTCAATAAGCTCCGTGTTGATGAACACGCGCGTCCAATTTCTTCATTAAGGATTCCTATGGTAATATTATCCATCCCCATGCCACCGTATTTTTTTGAAATCATTGAGCCAAGATAGCCTTTTGACGCCAGCGTCTTTATGCACTGCGGATCCAAGAATTCCTGTTCGTCATTCACATCAGCATATGATATCAATTCATTATCAACATATGCTTTGAATTCCTTTTGTCGATTAATCTGTTCTTCTGATAACTCTATCTTCATACCTTTTACCCTTTCATAGCATAATTGGTTATAGATTCAAATTGGAGCCTTCCTTTTTATAAGCTCCGTAATAGAATTTATTGTTTTAAAATTGTCAAGCTCCAGATCACTGTTCTCAATTTTTAAGGAAAATTCCTTTTCTAAAAATAAAACCAGCTGCATGGAGAATAGTGAGTTAATAAAACCCAGTGAAAAAATATCTTCATCATCCTTGATCTCGTGTTTTCGGAAAAATCGCGATAGAAATACCTTTATCTTTACTTTTACTTCGTCCATAGATATACCGCCTTTATATTAGATTTACGTATTCCGGTATTCAATAAGAATAAAACCCTTGACCTGATTTTCTCCCCAGCTGCCCTGCATGAACCATCTTGCGCAGCAGGGGACAGCAACGGAATTTTGTATCATTATAACTTCCAAACAAAACATCTAAAGAATTCACAACCGTATCGAGGCCAATGAGGTCAGCAGTCTCAAGTGGTCCCATTTTATGTCCGTAACATTTCTTGAATATTTCATCAACATCCTGTGGGCTTGCTACCTGATCCTGTACTACGAAAACCGCTTCATTAATAAACAAATGAGATATCCTGTTCGAAACAAAGCCAGGATAATCGTTTACAATTATGTAGCCTTTATCCATCTTTTCAAGGAGTCTTTTGGTTTTTTCGATTGTATCTGCTGATGTATGAAAGCCTAGAATAATTTCCACAGTATTCATCATATCCACAGGGTTCATAAAATGAGTTCCGATCACACGTGAAGGCTTTTTTACCATTGAACCGATTTTAGTTATGGATATACATGACGTATTGGCAAAAAATATACAGTTTTCAGAACAGATACCATTCAACTTTAAATATATTTCCCTCTTAACATCCCAATTCTCAGTTACATTCTCTATAACAAAATCTACATTGTTTAGCAGTAGGTAATCAGTCGTAAAACTTATACGCGATAAAACACTTGAAATGGATTCCAATTGATCTTTACTTTTGTAAAGTGCCTGAAAACGAATATTATTATATATTTCGTTATAGGCACATTCTAAAATATCAGGTGAAACATCCACCAAAGTCGTACTGTATCCTTTTTGAGCAAGGTTTTGGGCTACTCCCCTCCCCATAAGGCCTGCGCCAATCACACCAATAGTTTCCATTGCTATCTCCTTTATATTTAATTAAACCTTTTAATCATGAATTTTGAGTATGCAGGATAAATCATTTAGATATTTCTCTTCAAGTATATACAACTTCTTAATGTCAGCTGATAATTGCATAAAAGTTTTTTGATCATATTCCTTTGAATGTGAGTATTTTACAATAACCGCTCTTATGTTCCGCCAATATGTTGTTAGAGCACCAAGCGTATCCAGTAAATCCAAATTCTTTGGAAATAAATATTTAGCCCTGTATTGATCTACCGCTTTTATATTGTTTATGTTGTTCATGATATCGAGAATCTGTTTTTCACTATTATTAAAAAAGCATTCGTCAGATATAATATTTTGTAAATCATCAAGGAAGGACTTTATATTCAAGAGGTTCATATACTGAATTTCACTATTATCACAAATAGCATCAGCCCATCTTCGGATGTATCTATCATCAAGATCCCCAACATTAACTCCCTGTCCTGATTCTAACGAAAAAAACTCATGATACGAGTAATCTTTATTATTACGCATGAAATTTTCAATATAACCTTCATATGAATTAATCAATTCGGAATAGGTAATGAAGCATTCCTCATAAGACAGGCTATCCCAAGACTTTTGTTCTACAACATTAAATTTTCTTAAGTAATCATCATAACCATAAACGAGGAGCGTATGCGGCCAGTGCTTTTTATAATACATATCTTTTCTTTGGGACTCAAAATAACAGTCTACCCATAAAATAACAGGCTTCCTGCTTGATATGGCAGATTCTATGTTGTTAATGACATCGGTTGAGCAGAATTTGCCCTTATACCCAATGCCCAGGTCGTAAAGCAACTGGTCAAGGTTACTGACAGGACTATAATTAATGTCAAAAGCCACTTTATCATTAACATTCAAGTATTTATAAGATATAATATCATTAACTAAAAACTGCATAATACTTCTTTCAAATCCTAATATTATAGGAAACAATGAATTATAAAAACAGCTCTTGAAGAATATGTCATTAAAAGGCTCTATGTTTCCAAATACTCTTTTTATATGCCCTTTATCGTTTGCATCTTCTATTTCGTTATTATATTCATACTTCAAATGTTTTGGATCTAATTGTACATTTGATTCGAATGTACAATTTTCCACCATATGCCCATATGTGCTTTTTATATGCACAGCCAATTTTCTTATTGTGGGATTGTTTTCCAGTTCATAGTACTTTACAGGTATGCCCATATCTTCCATAATAATTTCAAACTTTACAGAAAGAAGAGAATTACCCCCAAGCCTATAGAAATTGTCATCCATATCTACCTCTTCAATGCCGAGCAGAATCCCCCATACAGAAGCAATAATCATCTCCGCCTTGGTACATCCGGTTTGTGCATTACACCCCTTCAGAATTATTTGCTTCGGTTTGGTTTCATTTTTTTTATTAATGACCTGGGATTTTTTGTTTAATTGCGCAGATTCTTTTATATCTCTCGATATATCAAATGGCAATCTGCTTTCCATGTAGATTACTTCATTGGCATAATTCAATTCGCCTATTATTACTTTTCTTAAATTTTTATTAAATACACGGTCAAAAGCCGATATCGCGTTTGAAGTACTCAGAGCTTTAAATACCCCGTCACTATTCGTATTACTTTCCTTCGCCAAACCTACCTCTTTCCATGCTGGCCAGTTGACAGTCACAGCATGTGTTCTTTTAAACCTGCTAGTACTTGCATATGAGTCCAGATAAGCGTTAGCTGCTACATAAGAAGCCTGATTAGGGAAGCCGAACACAGATGCAACAGAAGAAAAGCTAATGAAAAAATCAAGGTTTTCCTTTTTGGTTACTCTATCCAATACCCATGTTCCGTGAATTTTGGGACTTAATACATCCTGCAGCAGTCCGGTACTGATATCAGATATAGGACCTTGTCCTGATATCCCTGCGCAATGAATAATCCCGTCAACTTTGCCATATTTTAGCTTGATCTTTTCTACGGTGTTTATTACACCACTCATGTCTGAAACGTCCACACTGTATATTTGTACATCGGATCCGGACATTTCGATTTCTTTTATTTTTAATATGCCTGAACACAATCTGGTATTTTTCCCATCTTCCAGTATTCCGTCCCATTCTTTCTTTGAAGGAAATCCGGAACGGCTTAACAGACATATGTTAACCTTGTTTTTTGACGAAATGTATTTTGCAAGTTCAAGTCCGATTCCGCCGGTTCCTCCAGTAATTATGTAAACGCCATTCTCCCTAATTGCAATATCGGTACTGCCAACTTTCGAAATATCAATTTCTGTAAATTCTGCTATATACCTTTCACCATTACGGTATGCCACCTGGCTGTGACCATCCTGAACACCGATTTCTTCCAGGATCATATCGGCATATGTACTTGTGTCTATATCAATACAGGTGCATTTTAAAAAAGGGATTTCACTGCTTATTGCACGGCCCATACCGAAGAAAGCTGAATTTTCCGGATATATTATATTCTCATTTTTTGTTATCTCATTTACATTTTCCGACACAAGAACAATCTCAACATTATTCTTCACATCGCTGTTTACAAAAGCTTTTGAAATAAAAAACAAGCTGTATATCCCTTTATACAGCGCATTGTCCAAGTCTTCTATTTTGTTTGCTTCATAATCTTTCATCAGGGTGAACAAATGTATTATATGGGTTATTTTATTATTTCGTAATTCTTTTATAAGCGCGTAATAGTCATCCTGGTTCTTACCTACAATGTATCTGTTTTCAGAAAGCTTTTCGTATTTATCCCCTGTTTCAATAAGTATTACTTTCATGTTGTGGCTTGACAACTTTTGATATATATTCTCCCATATGCCTTTTTCATCTTTAAAAATTACAAAACTCCCTGTCTCAATCCTTCGGCTGCTTCCAATATCAGTTTTTTTCCACTTAATAGTATAATAAGATGTTTTACAATGCTTTTCAGGTGGTGTAGGCAAATCAACCCAACAGCGTGTTTTCCTAAATGGATACATTGGCAGGCATATCCTCTTTGCACATTGTTCCATATAAATTTCATTCCAAGGAATACCTGCTCCTGAGATATAAAGTTTACAGATATCATTCAACAAACTCTCATGTACGGTTTTATCAGCCTTTGCCAAATCTGCAACTTTTTCATATGCCAATCTGTTGATCCGCCTGATCTCCTCATCCAAAGGCTCTCCCCTGATACTCATGATCAAGTTATCATTCGAATTGTTATTAGCGCCGTAGTAAACTTCCTTCTCATGTTGCTGCGTATCCGGAAGATTTCTAATGCGTTCCAGTTTTTTAATCAAATCGTCCAAACTTCTGCAAATAACCGCAATTCTATAATTGAAATGCGCTCTACCTGTATTGGCAGTAAAACATATATTTATAAGGGTTAAACCGGTTTTACCTTTTAAAAGCCTTATATAGCTTTCCAGTAACTCTCTTAACGAGTCTGGATTTCTGGCGGTTAGTGTAAATATATGTGCCGTTGGTTCCAGTACCTCGATAAATTCTTTATCAGCAGGCGCTTCTTCCAATACTACATGACAATTAGTCCCGCTAAGGCCGAAGGAGCTAACACCGCATCTTCTAGGGTGAGTATTTGCTTTCCAGTCCCTTAATTTATCATTTACATATACAGGAGATTCTACAAAGCTTATTTTTCTATTTGGCCTTAGAAAGCTTAGTGTAGGTGGTATTTGTTTATTTTCCAATGCCAATACGGCTTTGATCACACCTGCAATCCCGGCTGCATAATCCAGATGTCCTATGTTTGATTTTACTGAACCTATTGCACAGAACTGCTTCATATCCGTATGTTTGCCAAATGCCATACGGATTCCTTCAATTTCAACAGGGTCTCCAAGCTTTGTTCCTGTTCCGTGAGCCTCTAAATATGACATAGTCTCCGGATTAATACCAGCCCTCTTCCATGCTGTTAACAAAACATCCCTTTGAGCTTTGGAATCCGGGGCGGTTAATCCGATAGAATTCCCATCCTGGTTTATATGACTGCCTTTAATAACAGCATGAATATTATCTCTGTCTTTTATTGCTGCTTTAAGTTTTTTTAGTAATACTACGCCTCCGCCTTCCCCAATGCTGGTTCCGTCAGAGCTGTCATCAAAGGTTTTTGTCCTCCAATCTGACGACTGTACAGCATAATAACTTCCATTATCAATAGGAGCGATATTAATATTCATACCACCTGCAACAGCCATTTCACATTCTCTGTTCAATAACGCCTGACAAGCCAAATGGATCGCAGTAAGCGATGATGAGCACGCAGTGTTAATCAACATACTTGGCCCCTTCAAATCCAAGCAGTGGCATATCCTTCCATTTATGAATGATTCTATATTAACCATTGTTAGGAATGAATCATCCGGAATATTTGCCTTCTTGATAATACTTTTATACTTTTCATTAAAATCCGTACTGTATCCTAGAAAAACCCCGGTATCACTGCCTATAAGATTACTGTTTATATACCCTGCGTCTTCCAGCACATGCCATACAAGCTGTAAAAGTATTCTTTGGTTTGGAGACATTATATTTGCTTCATTGGAGGATAAACCAAAAAATTCATTGTCAAACTCATCAATATGACTCAGATAATTTCCTAAGAAAAAATCAGTCCCGCTATTAAGAGATTCATAGAAGAATCTGATATCTTCTTTCCTGTTCTGAGGAAAATCTCCCACACAGTCTATATAGTTTACCATATTGCTCCAAAACTCTTCTATATTGTCAGACATCGGGAACTTTCCTACCATACCAATGATTGCTATATCCTCATATTCACGGTTTTCCCCCTGTTTTAAAAGCCTTATTATTTCAACAGCTGTCTGTTTGACAATTGTTCCTGCCGCAGAAGCCTCAATAATATACCGGTACAAAGCATCCATATATTTTTCATACCTCTTTTCTATTCATTGGCAAATTCGAAAACTCCATATGTTTCTTCTGCAGTAAACACCAAATTAGGGTTGATACCTTTGACCATCCCTTCCATTGGATCCAGACAATATATCCTGCATGGTGCATCGGCGCCAATACGTTTTGCCAGATTGTAGAGCAGGCATCCCGAAGCTTCACTATAAAGCCTGATTCTTTATAATATATTTCTCAGTTGGTAAGATTAATGATCTCAGACATGATCATAAAAACTTCCATCTTCTTCTGAATTTCCATCACTCACCTCTATTTTGAAGGTTATTTATTACTACTCAGCCTCTGCTTTTTTATCAAGGCTCCTGCCTCTTCCACAGATATTTCCCCTTTGCTTAGAAGGTCCATTATTCCCTGCGTATCCCTTTCCCCGGCACCATCTTCCTTTTTCCCCAGCTTGCTCTCGATATACCCTGCCAATTCACTCACTGTCCCATATGTAAATATGTCCGATATGTCTAATATTCCCGGAAACACCTGCTCCATTTTCTTTAGCAGATGCGTTGCCAGTATGGAGTCTCCCCCTATATCCCTGAAGCTGTCATAGGCATTTATCTCCTCGAGCCCCAATACCTGCGCCCACACTTCAGCCACTTTCATTTCAATTTCATTATATCCGTCCTCGCCTTTCCCTTTTAACACGACCCTGGTCAACGTCTTTTCAGTTCCCGCACTAACATTCGCTTTCCTGTTTGACCTTATCTTCCTCATGGCAGATTTCAGTTCTTCAGACAATTCCATATCCTCTTTATCGTCAGCCAGTGTCCCCATTGCCTCGAAATCCAGCTCCCCTATGACCACCCTGCCGGTATCCCTTGTTATAACATCTTCAAAACACCGTATGGCCCTGTCTGTTGCGATTGGCTTAAAAAGCCCTCTTGCCCCCGTTGCGCCATAGTCTGCCGCCATGCCTGTTTCTTTCCACGCAGG
>JAFABI010000113.1 GCA_023426125.1 Bacillota bacterium | reverse complement strand
AGAATTCAAATCCTCTGAAATCAAAAGCCCTGGCGAAGTGAACCTCGCTACCGATATCTACTCCGACAACCATTGTTTCAGGTGTGATTTGCATAAGCTTGTTGTTTTGTGTACAATTCATATTAGTTACCCTCCGTATATTTGATTTGTGCCTTCATTTGTGGTGTTTCAGCACATTTCATATTTTACGTGAGGGTACTTAATTTTTCAAAGATCAAATTTCTTACTTACAGGAATGCTTCTAATAATAATATAATCAGAAAATTCCTTCTTCGCCAAATTTGGTTGCTAATTTATTTGAAGCAAAAATCAGGATCAATCCTATTACGGACTTAAAAAGGCCTACTGCCGTGGTATAACTGAAATTTCCCTGCTGAATGCCGTTGGTATACACATAAGTATCAAATACTTCTCCTACTTCCCTTGTTAAGGGGGTCACCATAAGGATCAGCTGTTCGAAGCCCGTATCCAGAAAAGCTCCCAGTCTTAAAATAAGTAAAATGATGATAGTACTCCTGATCGCCGGCAAGGTTATATGCCATAGCTGCTTCCATCTGGAGGCGCCATCTACTACAGCAGCTTCGTATAAGCTTACATCTACACTGGATAATGCAGCCAAAAATATTATAGTTCCCCAGCCGCATTCCTTCCAGATTACCTGTAGAGTAATCAACGGTCTGAATAAAGCGGGATTCAATAAAAATGAAATAGGTTCTCCGCCTGTACTTTTTATAATGTTATTGATAAGACCGTCGTCTACATTAAGGAATATAAAGGTTAGTCCAACGATAATAACCCATGAGAAAAAGTGCGGAATATAAACAAGAGTCTGTATTATTTTTTTAAACCGGTCCTTTCTGACTTCATTCAGGAGTAATGCAACAATGATTGGTAAAGGGAAGTAGATAACAATATTCAATAAAGCTAGATAAAGAGTATTTCTTAATAACAATACGAAATCTCCGTTGGAGAAAAATTTCTGAAAATTGGCAAGTCCTACCCACTGGCTGCGAAAAAAGCCGAGAAATGGTGAGTAATCTTGAAAACCAATGAGTAATCCCCACATTGGTAAATATTTAAATACAAGAAAGTACAATAGTCCAGGTATCAGCATTGCATAAAGCCATCTTTTTTTTGCAATCCTGCGGAAATCGCTTCTGTTTCTTTTGGAAATTTCCTTCTTGATGCAATTGTTTTCAATAGCCTGTGCCTGATTCATCGGAGTCACCTCAGTAGAAATTTGGGATCGGTTGACCTTACAATCACAGTTTAAGGTACCATTCCATAACAGTAAATAGTCTGTCGGTAGCGAATATCTAAATGCTGTAAATACCCCGGCTTGGAGTGGTTGAATAATCATTGCACCTTGATTTGATTATCATTTGGTAACACATATTTTCCAGACAGAGGCATGTTATTATTTAGTCTCCCGCACATAACCTATACAAAAAATGGACTGTCTCAAAAATTTAAGTTTGAGACGGCCCATTTTGATTAAGCCTTTGGGGCTTATTCGATCTATGCTCTTTCATTCTCGAAATATGCTTCACCCATCGGTACGATGGATTTTCGCGGAGGCTCCGGAGCGCTCCGGAGAAACAAGCAGCGATTCTCTTTCCCGGTTTGCCTGCTCCAGCTTTTCTTCGGTCAGCGAGTAGCGCTTCAGAATGAAAATCCCTGCGAGGACCAGCGCCCCCGAAACAGGCCCGCAGAGCTGCAAGCCCAGAGGGGTTTCCCGGGTATATCCGAAAGTGTTGAACAGCAGCGGCGTTACCACTGAGGACAGGCCGACCATCAGCTTGTTGATGAGTCCCTGTGTTCCGAAAAACATACCTTCGCGCCTCTGCCCGTTTTCAATGGCGTCCAGCTCCGCGATGTCGGCAACCATTGCATTGGGCACAATGAGTGCCGCGGACAGCGGGATGCCTGCAAACAGGATAACAGCGATGGCTACCGGGGTGCCTGCAAGAGTCCCGAAGGTGGATACGCCGAAGAGCACCAGGCCGAACAGCAGTTGTGCAAGCATCATAACTTTCTTTTTACCCAGCTTTAAGGTGATTTTGGGTAAAAAGGGGCTGAAGGCCGTAGCGACAATAAAGGCTCCGGCAATCATAAAACCCGAATACTCCGGCTTGAAGCCAAGCAGGATTTCAGAAATGTAGGGCATGGAGATGGTCAGGGTATTGATGCCGAACCAGATGGCAAGGTATGGAACAAGGTAATAAATGAAATTCTTGTTTGTCAGGGTCCTTTTTATGGAGGTCCATATTCCCAGCGGCTGCCTTTCCAGCTCGTTGACAGGGTTTTCCCGGACAAATATGGGCGTCAGTATGATGGTGGCAAAAGAAAAAAGTCCAAGAACGATCCCCATGAAGGTATAGCCTGAAATTCCAATCAATACGCCGGAACCGGCTTCTGCGATCATGACGCCCAATACCTGGGCTATCCCCTGGGCCATGGTGAGCTTGATCCGCTCCTCCTTGTTTCTGGATATATCGCCGATCAGCGCCAGGTATGGATCGACCACAATGGTAAAAAGGGTAAAGAAGAGGCTTAACATCACTGTCAGATAAATAAAGTTCCATATGGACTGTCCCTGCACTGGCGGAAACCAGATGAGGATGAAGGTGATTACAAGTGGAACCGAACCGTAGAGTATAAACGGAATCCTTCTGCCCAGTTTGTTTTTGCTGCTGTCGGAAAAATAGGCCACGATAGGGTTTGCCACTCCGTCAAAGATTCTGGCAATAGCCATGGTAAAACCGATCAGCCCCAGAGGGATCAGCAGCCTTAATCCGCTGCTGTTCATCTCGGGGGGAGCATAAAAGTATTGATACCATTTGACCGTTGTTTGCACGAGGATGGATATGCCCAGGTATCCAAGGGAATATACCAGCATGATGAACCATCTTTTACCTGCCAATGTCTTTTTCATGTTTGACCCCTTCCTGATAAGCATTGATGATATAATCTTTTTCAAAAGCCGCATTGGTGTCGCCGTAGTATTCGGAAGCTTCTCTGGCTTCATGGAGCTTTTCAAAATCAAGGTCTGCCGAAACGACTTCATCACCCTCATCGCGCGAGGAGATGGAAAGAACGCCCCTGCCGTCCGGTGTAAGCGGTATGGGTGCGAAGATGCCTGCCTTGCCGGTGAAATGCATCCCTGCGATCCAGCCATTGAGAGAAGCTTTCAAACCGTAGACATAAGCTTCCTGCACCCTGGGCCAGATGCCGCGCAGTGACTTCCACAGGCTGTATTCCTCCATGTTTGCAATGGGCAGCATGACGATGTCCGCACCGGCCGACCTGGCCGCATGGAAGGTTTCAAAATAGGTAGCGTCCATGCATATGGGCATGGCGGCTTTTGTACCGAAGAGGGGAAATACATGCAGGAAATCATCGCCTTTTAAACCGATTTTTATTTCGAACTCCGTAAGATGAAGCTTATTCTGGGTTAAAACCGGGCTGCCGTCCGGGCCGAACAGGGTGCCGGAATTGTACAGCGCGGCGTCCCGCTTTGAGATATAACTGCCTGAGTAAATATAGATTCCATAACGGGCAGCAAGGGCGGACATGATCCGTAATAAAGCCGCTTCGATGGGCCCAGAGGTCGCGCTGAATATTTTGTAAAAAAAAGAGTAACCGGATTCATCCGCCTCCGCCTCGTCCGCTTGCTGCCTGTCAGCGGCCCGTGCCTTGCTTTTTGCCTTCCCGGACAAATAGCCGTCGATGAGCGCGAAGCCTGGAATAAGCCCGAATAAGTCAAAAAAGTTGTACTCCGGAAAGACCGCCAGCCGGCTTTCTTCTTTTGCCGCCTGCCGGACGAAAGCATCCAGCTTTGCGATATAATCCCCGACGGAAGCGGCAGGCCGTATTTGCCTCTGGATGCAGGACACACGGACAGTCATCGTTTCACTGCCGGAAGCTTTTTTGCCGGTGCTTTCCGCTTCTATACGGGAAAGTGATCTGTCAATCCGCCGGGGGCTGAGCTTCATGGAAAACCATTTTTTCAGCAGCATTTCAACCATTTTCCCTCACCTCCCCGAAACCCTGCATTTTCCGATAAAATGCCGGATTCAGCATGGATAGCACATCAAACCTGCGTATTGCTTTTTTGCGGGACTCATTGTCGAGTTCCGCTGTAATCACCGTATTGCCATTACTTCGCTTTGAAAGCAGGCCGTCTTCATCTTCGGTCATTTCCAGCGGAGCATGAATCACCGATTCTCCCCAAAAGCTGCGTGAACCCAAGAAACCGTTATATCCGCTTTCGAGGGCAAAGAACAAATTCTGCTGTGCCTTCTGCCACATTCCGCTCAATTGGAGGGCTTCATTTTTTGAGCCGGCAAGCGCTGCCGGCGACAGGATGATATCCGCTCCCTTCATGGCCAGCAGCCTGGATACCTGCGGATAAAAGACATCGGTCGATAGGACAATCCCCACCTTCCAGCCGTCCATTTCATAAAGGCCGGCGGCGGTGCCCCGGCTTAAGCCTATCTGACGTTCCCAGCGCGCCAGGTATAACTGCCGTTGTTCCAGTACGATTTTACCTCCGGCAATCAGGCAGGATGCATGAAAAACATCCTCGCCTATCCTTTCCCAATAGCTTCCCGGACACAAGGACACGCCATATTTCCTGCAAAGCTCGGAGGCCTTTTCCAGATAAGCTTTGCAGTCCGCCTTTTCTTTCAGCTCCGCAATACTCCGGCAGGACTGGCTTAAATACTGGTACAGGCAACCGGTCAATGCCGGGAACACCAGAAGGTTTGCCCCTTCTGCCGCTGCCTGCCGCAGACAGGATTCCATGGCGTTCATTACGGTTTCCGCATTTTGCATCGGTTGAATTTCATCTTCCGTCCAATTTACGATTGCTGCTTTCATTAAAACAAACCCTCATTTCAGGTAGTATAACAAAAAAATTAAACCGCTTTAATTTTATAATACTTGATATTGTGGAATTATTCAATATAAAATTAATACCGCGATGCTGTAAAAAAAATATCGGTAAAACAAAATGTTTACCTATGCAGGATCCGGGGCATAAATACTTCAGAAGACAGGATCAGATGGGTTCATACCTATGTAAAATCTCTGGAGCCAACAGTCAGGATCGGATTTGCTTTAGAAGTGGAAAATCTGCATTATTTTTCTACAGTGGAAGGACATGCTCAAAATAGTTAGAAAAAACTGTCCGGAAATTCCATATTGGAACTCATCGCCTTATGGAGGAGTGCATCCGAACGGGCCGGAGTCAGGTGACAGTCATCACTGGCACGACTGCATAATGAGTCAGGAGATGGAAAAAAGAATTACTCCGGAAGAGTATGACAAAGTTACTGCCAAGTTTATTTCGGAGTATGGATACGTTGGTCCTTTGAAAAGGATAAGCTGGATATCGGGCAGATAAAAGTATATTGCATTAATGGATGATGAAGGATATATTCAATGATTTGTAATGAGAATATCGTGGATTGATTTATTCTGAGGGATGTATTATTATAATACTAACCTTTTTTTTATATATTTTTTAGGGTGTGATTCGCTTGTTGAAGGCTATCTCCAAAATGACGGTTAAAATGCAGCTTGTGCTTTTAATTCTTATATTTGTGATATCGATTACTACCATAGTAATGGTTATTTTAAAAAGCATTATGAGCGTTACCGAAGACAGGACAATTAAGTATTCTGAGGATATTATCAGGCAAATGGAGTTAAATATTCATAAATATACGGATGATACTCATAGGATTGCAAAAGCTGTTGCATATAATAAGCAAGTGCAGAAATTTCTTCTCGCAAAAGACATGAGTGAGCTTTTGGAAATAGAAACGGAGATGAGCAGCTTTATGGAAAATGCAAAGATGCTGAAAGAGAATATCGAGGGGATTACCATATTCTTCAAAGACTCGCATATCAGTTACGGTACCCTTGCAAACGTCGATAAACTGGATGATCTGGATGATTTTGTAATGAATGATGTGAAAGAATCTTTTTATACTCATTCAATTCAAAAGAATCACACTTCTTTTTATTTTTACATCGTACCCATCTATGATACGGAGGTTGGGGAAGCACCTTTACAAAGAATTGGCACAGAGGTTATTACTCTGAATATTAATAACTTTACGCGGCTGTTTGAGCAGTTTGATTTACTGCCTAACTCAATCATACTGATATTGGATAATATGAGCAGAGTCGTAGCGTGTAATGAAAAAAAGCTGGTCAATACAGTATTTGATAAAGATTTTATCGAAGGTTCCACCGGCAATAGTCTTCAGGACGTAGTATATGATAAAGGCGAATATATAATGCAGAGAAAAGATATTACGGAATTGGGCTGGAGTATATATACACTGTTGCCTAAGAAAGAGCTTTTGGGCGATATAGCGCCCGTTATCCGCCTGACTTTGATCATTGGAATTCTGGAGCTTGTATTCTCAATCGTTATATCTATTTTCATAATCAAAGGAATTACAAATCCTATCAAGCAGATCACTGGCTTTGCTGCCAAAGTCGGCTATGGAAATGTGAAGGAACGTTTGGGCATGGTATTGCATAATGAGCTTAGAATAGTTGTTCTTTGTATTAATAATATGCTGGATCAGGTTGAGGAAATGACAAGAAGGATTTTCAATACCCAGGAAAAGCTGTATAAATCTGAATTGAATGAAAGACAGGCAGAATTGAATGCTTTGCAGAGTCAGATTAATCCCCATTTTCTTTACAATACGCTTGAATGCATACGAAGTATAGCGGAAGTTTATGAGGTAAATGAAATAATTGATATTTCGGTATCCATGTCCGATATTTTCAGGTACAGTATTAAGCAGTCGGATATTGTAAGAATCAGGGATGAGATTGAATGTGTCAAAAACTATTTCAGGATCATAGATATTCGGTTCAAGGGTAGATTTCAAATGAATTTGGAATGTGATGACTCTATTCTGGACTGCAGCATTATAAAAATGATTCTGCAGCCTCTGGTAGAAAATGCTGTTTATCATGGGCTTGAGGCAAAAAGAGGAAGAGGGAATGTGTACATAAGGATATGTCATATGGAAGGCGATATCATTGAGTTCATCGTAAAGGATGACGGTATCGGAATCAAGGAGGATTCCTTGAAAAAATTTGCTCTTACCTTATCGCAGGATCAACAGGACGAACTGGATAGCCTGGCTAATAAAAGGTCTATCGGCTTACTGAATATCAACAACCGGATAAGAAACTATTATGGGGATCAATATGGATTGAGCATTGAGAGTGAGGAAAACATAGGAACGCTTGTTGCTTTAAAAATTCCGCAAAAAGGGGGCGTTGATGTTGTTTAGAGTCTTGATTATTGATGATGAACCATGGATCATTGACGGAATGAAAAAAACTGTTTCCTGGGAAAACGTGGGCTTCGTAGTTGTAGGAGATGCGGCAGACGCCTATGAGGGAATTGACAAAATCCATGAATTGAAGCCGGACGTCGTCTTTGTCGATATTAGAATGCCTGAAATGTCCGGTCTTGAAATGATAAACAGGATCAAGGGAGAGGGCTATGATATTGAATTTGTTGTTATAAGCGGATATTCTGAGTTTTCATATGCAAAGGAAAGCATTACTTTAGGTGTGAATGAGTACATTCTGAAGCCGATTCACAAAGATGAGCTTATGAGAAATTTAAGCAAATTGACGGATAAGCTTAATGCAAAAAGACAGAGGATAAGCTTTTGCAATCTTGAGCTTATGGAACAAATGGCCCAGGGCGATAATAACGAAGAGCAGACCATGTGCCTGCTGAACCGGCTTGGAGTTGGTAATTCAGCCTATATCAAAAGAATTGCTTTCGTGAAGTTTCTGGAAGAAGGAGCTTTTTTCCCAAATTATAACCAGAATGCTTTGAACCTGACAGCCATACCTGTAGGTAATGGGTGTTACTTTATGACCATGTGTTATGATGACATTGATGAGTCCGGTCTACAGGATGTTTTAAAAAATTGTACAAAGAATCTGAAATGCTTGGGTGTAAGCAGAGAAATGACTGCGCTGGATTCGATTCATATTTCAATTCACGAAGCTGAGCTTGCGGCAGCAAATGAATTCATATTTGGCTCAGGGAACATCTATTTTTATAGGAAGCCAGACTACGCTTCAGCGATGGGCGTTGTCAATGATATGATAAGGGGTATTTCAAATTTGGATTTTTCACCCGTATATGCCAATATAGAAAATCTGAAAGACTTATTGATTGAGAGACAATGGGGCATAGAGGAGTTATGCTTCATATACAATTGCATACGGCAGCATATGATGTATCAGGACGCAGGTAAAGAAGAGGGGGCTAATGATTTTTTGACGTCCGAAACCATCATCCGCGAATTTAAGGATTTTAATGATTTTGTGAAGTATTTTAAGAATGTGCTGACAGGCATTGAAGAAGTGAAGCTGGCAAATAACTTTACAAAATATAAAGAGACAATAAAAGGTATCATTACTTACGTTAATAGCCATTATACCGAAGAAATACGGCTTATAGATGTCTCGAACATGTTTTTTATAAATCCAAACTATTTAAGTATTGTTTTCAAGCAAACAACAGGTAAAACTTTTTCGCAGTATCTTGCAGAGATAAGAATGCGAAAGGCTTGTGAGCTGCTGTCTCAAACCGGGATGTCATTGGAGGAGATATGCGGCAGTATTGGATATACCGATTATTACAGCTTTATCAAAGCGTTTAAAAAGATATATGGGATCACACCCGGCAAATTCAAAAGGGAGTCTGCACGAAATTGAGACATCTATAATATTCGACCAAAAAGTAATAATATTCAAACATTTTATTTGTCAATGCGGGAAGGTAAAATAAAAGTATCAAATCTAACTCAAGCGGGGTATTTAGATGCATAGCGAGACATTGACAGATATAAAGCAAGGCTGCATACCTTTTAAATTCAAGGATGAAAAGTTAAGTCATGTACCTGCGGTTGCACATCTGGATGGTACTGCCAGAGTTCAGACAATAAGTAAAAAAACCGGGCAGAAGCAATTGTATGCTTTGATAAAAGTTTTTTATGACGAGTTTTGGAATCACAACATATAATATAAGCTTAAAAGAACAAAAACTGAAAACTTCCAGGACAAATATCAAATATATACTTATAAAATGTAACGCTATAATCTGATTGTAATTACTTTTAATTAAGCGATATGATAAGTAAAGTCCTGGTATATGGAGGAGTAAAAATGCGTGAAATTGATTTGAAAATGGGTTGGAAGATTAGGCATGAAGACCTTTGGTGGGGAGTTGACAAAAGCTCTATTGTAATGAAAAAGACTGACGACTGGATGCTCTCGGATTTGCCATGTGATGTACATATGCCCCTGGTTGAAAATGGAATCATACCTGAGCCTCTTGAAGGAGATAATGCTTCATTATGCAGGTGGATAGAGGATAAATCATGGTGGTTCATGAATGAGTTTTATGTGAGCAGTGATGTGCTGGAATCGGATTTTGTCGAATTAACCCTGGAATCACTTGATTCCGAAGCGGATATTTTTTTAAACGGTATTCACGTTGGACATCAAAAAAGTGCTTTTTATCCTTTTTGTACTGATGTAAAGAAATATTTGGTTGAAGGAAACAATACTTTATTGGTCAGACTTACTACCGGTATCGAGTATTTTAGTGAAAATGATATTTCGCCGATAAAGAAATATGTTTGTACTCACGATGAAGATGGCCATCCCGACAGGGGAGACAAAAGGCGAGCTTTTGTAAGAAAGCCCCAGTATGGATTTGGCTGGGATTGGGGTCCTAGGGTGGCTACATGTGGGATTGTTAAGGGAGCATGGCTGCGAGCATACAATAAGTATGCAATACGTTCTGTTCATGTGGTCTCCAGGAATATATCGGTAAATGCAGAACTGGAATTCGAGATTGAAATTGAAAACTTTCATCCGTATTCAACTTTAGATTCAGATTTGAAGGTTGAGATACTTCTAGAGGGTAAAAAAATTACTGCGATTGAAACTGAAGCTTTTCTAAGGTCTGGTTTGAATTATATAAAGGTTGATGCAGTTATTGAAAACCCACAGTTGTGGTGGCCTAATGGTATGGGTGGACAGACACTTTACACTGTTTCGGTTTCGGCGAATGCAGAGGGAGAAAGCTTTTTATATCCGGAGTTCAACTATGGAATAAGGACTGTAAGAGTACTTCAAAATAGGATTGGGCAGGATGAAAGAAGCTTCACATTTGAGGTGAATGGTGTGAAGGTTTACTGTAAAGGTGCAAATTGGATACCGGTCGACTCTGTTTATGCCAGGATAAAAGAAGAGAAATATGAACTCTTGATAAATGAGGCTAAGAAAGCGAACTTCAACATGCTAAGGCTTTGGGGCGGAGGACTCTATGAAAGAGATATATTCTACCGGAAGTGCGATGAAAATGGAATCATGATCTGGCATGATTTTATGTTTTCGTGTGCATCATACCCGGACAATTTGCAGTGGTTCAGAGACGAGGTGAAGAAGGAGCTTGATTATCAGACCAGGAAGCTTAGAAATCATACATCAATAGTTGTATGGTGTGGTAACAATGAAAACGCATGGGGATATGATATATGGTCGAGAAAAGAAGGTATATCGGGTATCTACGGAGGAAGTGAGTGCTACAACAAGATTGCTCCAAGGATAGTACAAAGAAACTGTCCTGAGATATTTTACTGGAACAGTTCTCCATACGGTGGGAAAGAGCCTAATGGAAATGAAGCTGGGGGAAAACATCTTTGGCCTGACTTTATGATGAATGAGGACATGGAAAAGCGAATAACCCCTGAAGAATATGACAAAGTTACTGCAAAATTTGTTGCTGAATATGGTTACATAGGTCCATGTAAAAAATCATCCGTTGTTAAATATCTTGCTGGTGCGCCGATAGATAGGAACTCCCATGTATGGCAGCTTCACAACAACGATTTTGAGAAAAATACTGTAGCTGCAGGTATTAATAAGCTTTATACCGACCCGGCCAGGCTTGATATAGACGGATACCTATTATATGCCGGATTGTGTCAGGGTATTATATATGGTTATTCGCTTGAAGCTATGAGATTCAATGAAAAATGTGATGGCTCGTTATTTTGGATGTACTCTGACTGCTGGGGTGAAGTAGGATGGACAATAATTGATTATTACTTGGCTCGCAAGATATCCTACTATTTTGTTAAAAGAGCATTTGAAGTTTTAAAGATCATTATGAGAGAGAATAATGGTAAAGTAAAGGTTATGGGTATCAATGAAACCTCTGATTCTATTAAGGCAGAGTGTGAATACGGATATGTCTCCTTTGAGGGAAAAGTTAGAGATACCGAGAAAAGACTTCTGGAGATTGCTCCATATTCGAGGAAGGTAATTTTTGAGTTTGATAAAGGCAGCTATGATCCTAAAAACGGTGTAATATTCGTATGTCCGGATTCAGCTTCGGGAATCCTTCCAGTTGTATTGAAACAGCTATCCTTCAAGGAAATGAATATAACCAAAGCCGGGTTACAGATTGATGATTTTAATAAAAATGGCAATGAAGCAGTATTTAGAGTAAAAAGTGACAGCTATGCTCATGCTGTACACTTTGGCCTTGATGACAGCATTAGACTGTCCGACGAATATTTTGACTTACTTCCTGGAGAGTCAAGGATAATAAGAGTTTACAATCCTCCTGAAGGTTTCGTAAAAGATAGTATAAAACTGAAATGCATCCTTAACACTAAGTAAATGGTCAGTGAGCTATTTACTTTAGTAAATGAATTATTCTTATATAACAAACAGCAACGCAAGGTAAAACTGAAGCAACTGCAGACAGCGAGTATGATGCGCATTGTAAAGCGTCCCATGCAGTTAACGGGAAATGGGACATACCTGCAAAAGATATGTGGATTTCAACAAATGCTAGATCTACTCATTGGCTTAAGGTTGATCTTGGCCAATCAAGAACTATTAATAAATTTGTTATAAGGCATTGGAGTGATTCTGGTTTTATCACTGTTGATTTTAAAATACAGGGTAGTCATGGTGGGAGAAAAGCGTTTAAAAAGATATATGGGATCACACCCGGCAAATTCAAAAGGGAGTCTGCACGAAATTGAGACATCTATAATATTCGGCCAAAAAGTAATAATATCCAAACATTTTATTTGTCAATGCAGGATGGTAAAATGTAAGTATCAAATCTAACTCAAGCGGGGTATTTAGATGCATAGCGAAACATTGACAGATATAAGGCAAGTGCAAAAAAATGGTCGTGGACAATATATTCTGAAATATATTCTACAGCATAAATATGTATATTTGCTGGCATTATTCCCTGTGCTGTTCTATTTGATTTTCTGCTACTTCCCTATGTACGGAATTATTATCGCATTTAAGGAATTCATGTATAATAAAGGCATTTTGGGAAGCCCGTGGGTTGGTCTGGATAACTTTGAACGTTTGTTTAAGCTGCCGTACTTTTATAAGTTACTGAGAAACACTTTGTTTATAAGCTTCGGCAGAATTCTTTTCGAATTTCCTGTGCCTATTCTTATTGCATTGCTTCTGAATGAGTTAAGAGCGAACAAATTGAAACGCTTTTTTCAAACGGTATATACATTTCCCAATTTCATATCCTGGGTTGCGGTTTCTGGAATAATATTTACTTTTTTCAGCAGCACAGGTGTAACCAATACAGTATTGCAGAACATGGGAAAGGAAAGCTTCGATATACTTAACAATCAGCACCGCTTCCTGGTTTTGATATTTACAAGTGATATTTGGAAAACAGCAGGTTGGGGATCGATCATATATCTGGCAGCAATGTCATCAATCAATAATGAATTATATGAAGCTGCGGTTATAGATGGGGCCGGTAGATTAAAGCAATTTTTGCATGTTACATGGCCGGGCATACTTCCTACTGTCACCATAATGCTTATATTATCTATGGGAAATGTGATGAATGCGGGATTCGACCAGATTTTCAACCTGTATAATCCGCTGGTTACAGACGTTTCGGATATACTTGATACATACATATATAGAATTTCATTACAGGAAGGGTCAAGCTTCTCTTTCGGCGCAGCAATAGGCTTGTTCAAGTCAGTAATTAATTTTTTCTTACTCATAACTGTTGACCGGATAGCGAAAGCCATTGGGCAGCGGGGCTTATATTAGGAGGCGTTTTATAAATGGGGCATAAAAAAATAAAAGTATTTGATGCTATAAACCTAACTATATTATCATTGATGGCATTAATCACGATTTTTCCTTTGTATTATGTACTGACATTGTCATTAACTACGCAAGGCGATTACCTGCAAAACCCTTTGATGATGCTGCCGAAAAACATCAATTTTGATTCTTATAATTACATTTTATCCAATAATAATGTAATCCGCTCCTTTATGAATTCATCCGTCATTGTAGTTGCAGGAACATTATACAGCATGATTCTTACTCTTTCCTTGGCATATGTACTGACAAAAAAGCATGTCAAGGGAATCGGATTGATCTTTGGATTTGTTGTCTTTACCATGTTTTTTGGAGGAGGGCTGATACCTTACTATCTTTTGATCAAGAATCTGGGATTATACAACAGCCTGCTTTCCCTGATTCTGCCGCAGGGCATCAATACCTTTTACATGATAATTCTGCTAAATGCATTAAGAGGTATACCGGATAGTATTGAGGAATCGGCTAGAATTGATGGCGCAAATGATATCAGAATTCTATTTGAAATCTGTGTACCGCTTATTGCACCTTCCTTTATGTGCATCATGCTGTTCTATATTGTGGATAAATGGAATGAGTGGTATTCCGCAGTGTTGTTCATAAATAATTCAAAGAATTATCCTATTTCCTACCTGATACGAAACATTGTCGTTGAATCAAGCCTATCATTTACGACAGTTATGGATCAGCAAGTCAGGAGAATGAAGCCCGTATACTCAATGGGAATTCAAAGGGCTGCCATTATCATATCGGTAATACCGATAATGATAATATACCCCTTCCTGCAAAAATATTTTGCAAAAGGCATCATGATAGGCGCATTAAAAGGGTAAGCGCGGGCTAATTATAAAGAAATATAAAGTAATGGAGTATACTTAAATTTAATGCCATTATTTTTATATAATAAAAAATGAGGAGGATTCATATGAAAAAAGTATTTAGGAAAATGGCGCTTTTATTGGTGGTAACATTATTGGCGGCATTTGTGTTTTCAGGGTGCGGCAGTAGTGGAAATACAAAGGAGGGCACCACATCATCCGGCGAAAGCATAAAGCAGGAAACAAAGGAAAGTAATGCTGCCGTGGCTGATCCATTAGCCAAGAGGCTGTCAATATCCATGGCTTATTGGGGAGCCGGTAATTACGGAAACGATGATTGGTACAAAGATCTGAGTGATATGTTTAATGTAGATATCAGCTTTATAAATCTGGATTGGTCTGATTTTGTCCAGAAGGTAAAGCTTATGGCCACATCGGGAGAAATGCCTGATTTTACCCCTGGACCCCTGCCAAGTTCCGATTATTATACTCTGGCAAGACAGGGAATGCTGAAGGCGTTGCCGGATGATTTGTCTGCTTATCCCGAATTGGAAAAGTTTATGAGTAATGAGATTTTCAATTATTTTAAAGTCGACGGAAAAATGTATACGGTTCCCAGAACACATAACCGCAGTGCATCTGAAACTATTCCGGCGTATTGGTTATTTGTCAGGAAGGATTGGATGCAGCAGTGCGGAATCACACAGGATCCCCAGACATGGGAGCAGCTTTTTGATATGTGCAAAACTTTCGTAGACAAGAATATTTCAGGTAAAAAGCAGACCATAGGCTATACTGCTGATAGTGCAAATTATCTTCCTTATCACATCTCGCATTCAATGGGAAATGCCATGGATTCATGGGAGCAGGTAGATGGCAAATGGATGCCCGGTGTCCTGAATCAACGGAATATAGAATGGCTGGACCTGCTGCGTAAATATTATAAGGCAGGTGCCATTGACAAGGACTTTGCCATTAACAAGAATGATGACGGATGCAATAAATTCAATTCAGGTATGGCCGGGCTTTATATTATGAGTGCGACTACATATGATTACAGGGATAAAATCATAAAGGAGTTTGAAAAAGCAAACCCCGGAAAAAAAGCTTCGGATTGTATAAAGATACTCACGATTCCAAGGAATTCCAAAGGAGAACTGCGCATACAAAATGACTGTCTGATTGGTACAGGAACATACTTTGGCGCCAATACCTCCGATGAAAAGATGGACCGCATACTCCGTATGATGAATTATTTCCTTACAGACGAAGGTCTTAGGTTTGGTCAGCTGGGTAAGGAAGGAAGAGATTATAAAGCAGAGGGAAATAATATTCAAATTCTCACGAAAGAAAAATATCCTACTCAAGGAATTGCAGCCATGACATATTGGATGGTAGACTATTCCAGAGTTGATCCTACTGTTCCACAAGAGATAAGGGATGAAATCAATTCGGCCTATGATATTTTGTCAAAGGATAGTGTGAAGGATGAGCGCCATTATGACATTGACTGGCTGGATATGCCGGCAAAAAACAGGTGGAATTTGAATTTGATTTGGGATGGATACGCAAGGATCATTGTTGGAAATGACCCTGTAGATAAAATGTTCAAGTCATTGGCGGACGATATTATTGCCGATGGCGGAAATGAAGCAATAAAGGAAGTAAATGACTATATGAGCAAGAAATAAGATTAAAAGCTTCTAGTGCTGACTTGTACATGAAAAGGAGTCAGCACTAGTTCTTTATTGAAAGGCGTGGAGACCTGTTAAGCAGGTAGTCAAAAAAGGCTATAGAGAGCTTAAGGATCTATAATTTTCGGGAAAAAGAGCATGTAGAACCGCAATTACTCGACAGAAACCTCATTGCAACCATCAGTTTGAACGATATGGTGGCTTAAAGTATTGATTTTTCAGAGCATAGAATTATGCGTAACTACTGTTATGTAATAATAAATTGAGGAGGTTTCGTATGAAAAAAGTATTAAGGAAAATGGCACTTTTATTGATAGTGACATTATTGGCAGCGGTAGCGAACGCGGCAACGTCTGCGGCAAATGTAGCGAGAGCTGCGACACTGGATATCTGCGTCATCTACGTCACCGACCGCACGGCGCTCAAGGCGGTCAATCCGACGGTAGATAAGGTAGCCGTTCTGAGAGAAAGCGGACGGGAAGGACTATTCGATTTTGTTGCAACAAACATGACGGCATGGGTAACCTCGGATCCGCAGCAAGGGATTTACATCGCGCCGAATAACGACCCCACTGGTGCAAGCGGCTGCTGGGTACGGCGATACAACGGCAGAACCTTGGCGCGGTGGTTCGGTTCAACTCAGACCGCAATCGAGGCCGCGCACAACGTCATTCCCGCCCCCACAGGCACCGGGACCGTAACTGAAATTGAGATAGACCGATCCTTCACCATCACCTCTACAGCGACATGGCCGAACGGTAAGGTCTACTACTTTACGGATGAGGGTGAACTGACCGTCTCGACCGGCGTTACGCTAACCATTCGCGGCGTCGTCGATGCGCCGGTCTGGCGGGACACCGTGCCGAACAAAATCTTCAACTGCACGGGCACCGGAAAAGTGATCGGTCTCCGCTTCAATCGGCCGGAATGGTGGGGAGCGAAACCGGGAGACAGCACATTCGATAGTTCTCCTGCGCTCAATGCCGCCTCGGCATCGGTGGATGCGTCAGCAGCTAGTGACGGTGATCGTCAAACGATCAAGCTGGCAAATGGGTATTACTATCTCGGTTCGACATGGGAAGTTCGTCCAACGCATGCCGTCAACCTCGTCGTTGAGGGTGATGGGGTTATTAGGACACGGCTTGTTGCGAGAGGGACGTTCGCGGGGACTAAGCTCTTCAGTGCAGAGGGTAATAGCGACCCTACACAGTGCATATCTGATTATGTCATCCGGGCCTTTGGCATCGATTGTACCGCAAAACCCATTCTTGTGGGTTTTTCAATCGGCTCCGACGTTGCCGATCGAAAGCTCATCGGGGTTCAGAAAAGTAAAGTGGAAGATATCTTCGTGGTTAATGCCGCACAAGGCTTCCATATATCACACGTCCGCCTTGTCGATTTCATCGGCTGCTCTTCATGGAATGACCAGCTTACGACATACAACACCTGTGTTGCGATCACGCAGAACGGCGGCTTTACTGGCGATCTGGACTTCAAGTCGTGCCAGTTCGTCAACAACTCGGCTGTTTCCAACTCCAACCTCATCAACATCCTCTCGAATACCGGGCCGTACACAGGCGACACCAACTATATCGCAGGCATACGGTTCGATAACGGCTGCATCTTCTATGCGGCTGGTGTCCGAGTACGGATAGTCGCCGGAAACGGTTCAGGGATCTCGGATATTTGGTTCAATCCGGGGTGTCAGTTCGACGGGTCAAGCTACAAAGATTTCTATATTTATACGCTGGACTCGACCTCGAAAATCCGATGCATCTTCATGAGGGGCTGCTTCATTGCTGGTTCGAACCTAGGGAGTGGTGACAATCAGATTGAGATCAGCGCCAACACAGCTGGAACTATTCGCGACATCGTGATTACTGATAACTGGTTCAACGGGGCGCGCGGCAAGATATTAAATGTTGACAGAGTGATTGGTCTGACGTTCGATGACAACACGATCACCGAGACATCGAACCCGTCAGGGCCGGCTGTCCAATTCACAACCTGCACGAAGTTCAGCGCCAAGAACAATAAGATGAATGCACAGACGGCAGACACGTGTCAGTTCTTCGCAACAGTGCTCGGCGCCAGCGACTACTACGACATAACAGGCAACCAGACGAAGCCGCAAGTAACAGGCGTTATCGTCAATGATGCTGGCACTGGCACGAACAAGGTGGTGTCGCCAAACATGTAAAGGCTCTGGTTCCGCATGGCCTTTCCGTATGCCTTCCGGTTGCCCACGCAATGGGTCTTTGTTTCCGCCCATTCCACGGCTGTGAGTAAGCGCCTCGCCAGTGCTGCGGCATTAAGGATGGGCGTTAGCGCACACAGTATGCAACCCAAAAGAAGTACCTTAAGTCTAATTAACTATATGATTATGTTTAATATGTTTAATAACAGCTGATTTTATATTTTGAGAAATGCATCAATCTCAAATATAAAATCAGCATTCATTATTCTGACATAAATCATAAACTATTAAAAACATATACATGGATAAACTGTCAGGAGGCGATATTATGTATACACCACCTACAAATCTTATGACTCAAAACTCTTTAAATCCGAAGGGTATTAACATAAATACACCGGTTTTTAATTGGGCTTTTAATGGGAGCGGCGATGAGAAAGGGTTCCGGGTTCTGGTAGCTTCAAGCCTTAAGAACTTAAATAATAACATGGGGGATATGTGGGATACCGGACATATATGGCAGTGGCACCGCGACGAGGATGACAAGCTAAGTCAAATTACATATACAGGAAAGACTTTGGTGCCTGACACTACCTACTATTGGAAAGTGAAGACGTGGGAGGGTGGCCATTCACATATAAACGGAGGGAATAATGAGAGCCCTTATTCCGAGTATGCAACTTTCCATACCTCTTCATCGCTTATCGATGCAAAAGAAAATTTAAAGAATCTGATTTTCTCAGATATCCTTAACAATCTATATTATAATACCCTTTACTCATTGAGAAACAGGGTCAACAAAAGTGGTTTTTCATTAACGTCCCTGACAGGGGTGTATGGACTCGGTATGTTTATCCGTGATGCATGTAGCCAGATAGATGCATGCTTTGAGCTTAACGATTATGAGACTATTGAAAAACTTTTAAGGTATATGTTGGAAAATCAAATTCATTATGGCAAAACCCAGTACGCAGCACATATTGTGTTTAATTATTGGAGAGAGCCTGATATGGATGAACAGATTGATGGAAATTACTGCCTGGTTGCTGAGTTCTCAAGGTATCTGAATGAAACCGGCGATACTAAAATGGAGAATGACTTCTACTGGCTGATAAGGAATTTTACCCAGTATCCCTTGGACATGCGGTATAACGAAGAATACAAGCTACTTTTTAATTCCAGGCTTGAGCATTCGAGGAAGCCAGTCCACGTTCCAGCTTATGATACTGTGGCAAATATTTGGGCTGTGAGAGGGCTGGAATTAATTATACCTATTGCTAAGAGACGCGGAGAAAACGTTGAAGCTGAAAGATGGAATACCTACAGTTCTTATTTGCTGGAAGGTTTGACTACAAGTCTCGGAGCTGAAATAGACGGCAAAGAGATTTACGGTGAATTGCGTTGGTATCCTGATATTACTGATCTTGTTTATGGAATGTCATGGGTAAACCTTACACCCATAGCAACCGGATACGGGAATGTTGATTGGGGGAAAATGGACAATACTATTGATGTATATATGAGGCAGGCTTCATTTATGTTTGGAGATTACCGCATGCTGATGACACATGCCAGCCCTGGAAGGGTAAACCAGACAGTACCGGATGAACCACAATTTGCTGTAATAGGTAAAGGACTTGCGTGGGAAATGCTTCATGCTACTGAGAAAAAAGACTGGAACAGGCTGTTTCACATGAATGATTACCTGAAGACATATAATACCATTCCCCTCTATCAGGAAAGTACCTGGTGGGAAAACGGGGGACCCCGGGCTAGTGACGGAGGCAACCAAGAGCAGGCAAGCTGGTTCATCCGGACTCAGACAAAGCTACGCAACCTGTTGACCGAATTGTGCTCTGATGATTTCAGAGACGAAACGCCAGGAAATCCTTTGGCTAACTGGATTCAGGAAAAAGGAACATGGAAGGTTTTTGCCGGCCCGAATGCTTGTAATGTTGTTAGAAATGACATCAGCAATAAGGATGCAATACTTTCAACCGGACAGGAAATGTGGTCTGATTACACTGTTTCTGCTAACGTTAAGGCTGCTTGTAATGAAATTGCAAATACAACTTCCGGCTATATAGGCATAGGTGGACGTTATATGAACAATAACCGTTTTTATGCGTTGCTCTTCAAAGATGGTAAAATAGGCTTGTACAAAAGTAATAATGGTTGGATTGAACTTGCAAGTATTAAAGCAGACATCATCTTGGACAAATGGTATAATATGCAGCTTAGGTTTGAAGGTTCTACAATAGCCGGCTATCTCGACATGGAGCGGATTCTCACTGCTACAGATATTGAATTGATGGCAGGAAAGGCTATTTTACTATCAAAGGATACTGATGCAAGGTTTGGAAAATTTGCGGCAAGGGAAAATGTAAAAGAGCCTGATGTGCCGATTACTTTATATAAACCCTCAATATCCCAGAACGAGCAATCTGCAATCAATGGGCCTACAAAAGCTGTTGATGCCAACCCAACCAATAATAGCTTATGGTCTGCGGATTCTTATCCTCAGTGGTGGCAAGTAGATCTGGCAAACAATTATTTGGTTGATAAAATTGTAATAAGGAATTATGTGGATGGCATAAGGTACTATAAATATGATATCCAGGCAAGTATAGATGCTGAAAGCTGGGAGACCGTTGCTTCGAAGACAGATGAAAGTATAGCAACAGATGTCGGGGATAGTTATGACATAAAGCCGACGAAAGCAAGATTTTTGAGAGTGAACATCAATTATAACGGCGCTGAAGCCGGAGCACAAATTTCAGCCTTTAGAGCTTACGGGCTCCGTTGCTGGTAATATGATTGGGCTAGTTCATTTAAGGCGAACTGATTGACGCCAGGCAAAATGCCATTTCAGAGATGGTGAATAGAGCTGAAAGCATGGGAGCAAATGCGGTTGTAGGTGTTGATATAGATTATGAAGTTCTGGGCCAGGGCAGCAATATGAATGACAAGGAATTAAACCGCTTTAATTTTATAATACTTGATATTCCACAATTATTCGATATAAAATTACTACGATGGAGTGCTGTTAAAAAATAGAGATAAAACAAAATGTTTACCTATACAGGATACCGGGCATAAATATTCCAGAGGGCCGGTAAAGGTCAGGGAATGTTGAAGGAGGAGCCTATGGGGTTTTATGAACAGATAAGCAAATATTATGATTATATCTTTCCTACGGGAAAAGAGCAGGTTGATTTTATAGAAGCCGCTGCCGGAACACCGCCCAAAAAAGTGCTGGATATCGCCTGCGGGTCCGGCGGGTATTCAGTTTCCCTTGCGAAGGACGGGTATTCGGTTACGGCTGTGGACCTAGATGAAAAAATGGTTGAGGCGGCTCTGGGGAAGAAGCACAGAGAAGGCCTGGATATCGAGGTTATGGTCTGCAATATGCTGGATATCGCCAAGAGGTTTGGCAGTGGCGGCTTCGATACTGTATTCTGCATCGGAAATTCCATTGTGCATCTGGGGAGCAAGGAGGACATATTGGACGCGCTGCGGCAGATGAAATCCTGCCTGAAGCCGGGTGGAAGCGTGATCCTCCAAATCATCAATTTTGACAGGGTTTTCAAGCACAACATCAGCAGTCTGCCGACGATTGCGGATGAGGGGATTGGATTGAAATTCATCCGGAATTACAGCTACGATGAAAAAAAGGGACTTGTCAAGTTTAATACTTTGCTGACGGTTAACGGCTTCAATACCGCGGAGGAATATGAGAACACCATTGAGCTGTTTCCGCTCTTGTCTGCCGATATGAAGGAGCTTATGAGCAAGGCGGGCTTTAAGGATGTTTTGTTTTACGGGGACTTCGGGTATTCTCCTTATGATGAGGAAGCCTACATGCTTGTAGTAAAAGGGATTGCGTAGCTCGGTGCGATTTTTGAGCCCCGGTGGTATGTTACCCCGGATGGGAGCTTGGATATGGAGAAGCTTCTGGAAAGCTTTCAGAATTTTTTCAGGGAGAATTCAGAAAATTGTTCTTTTTTTCGATCTTTTCCGACAGCATCGGGACAACGCAATACTTATTTTCGCTGTAGATACTGCCCTCCGTCAGAAGGCGCATATTGGTACAGCCGCCAAGGCACATGTCCCGGTAGCGGCAAGTCCCGCAATAGCCTTTCAGCTGTTCTGCCTTAAGCTCTCTTCTCCATGCAAAGGCATTCGGGTCTTCCCAGATACTTTTCAGGCTCCGTTCTCTTAGATTGCCTTCAACAAATTCAGGGCTGCGAATCGAGGTACAGGCGGTAACGTCGCCATTGCTCAGGATCCCGACAGCGCGGACGCCGGCATTGCACCCTTGCCAGACGGGAAACCCTTCCCCTGCGGAGAACCTCTTTCGGGCATGGACTTCACTGATGGTAAAATACCCGATATTATCCGCCAGCCCAATGGCGACGCCATCCTTCTGATTACATTCATAGGCAAAATCAATGATTCTCTTTATTTCATCCGCGCGGAGGAGACAGTCATGGTTTCCCTTCATATTTCCCATGGGAAAGCATAGCTGCAATTGCCATGCCTCTACCTCCTGCTCTGTTAAAAATTCCAGCATCTCATGCAAAACGGTAAAATTATCCCTATTCAGCGTCGTCACCACTCCCGTAGGGATCCCGTAAGACCGTAACAGCCCAAGGGCAGCCGCAGCCCTGTCGAAACAATCCGCCCTGCGGATACGGTTATGGATCTCCCTTGTCCCATCCAGGCTGACTGCTACCATTTTAACGCAAGAGCTTTTTAAATGCTCTGCCGTCTCCTCCTCGATCAGCATGCCGTTGGACACGATGCCATAGGAAAGCTTCAGCTCGCCCAGGAACCCTAGAAGCAGCTTCCAGTCTTTCCGAAGGAAGGGCTCTCCGCCTGTAATCCCGATGCTGCCTGTTTTCATTTCCGCCAGCTGCCGGCATACCTCCAGCATTTCCTCCGTGCCCAGTTCATCCCGGCCGGCTTCCCCGCAGGAGGAGCCGCAATGCAGGCAGTTGAAATTGCATGCCTTCGTAATCTCCCAAACACACTTTTCAATCCGGTATCCCATATTCTGTCCTTTAGCCTTTCTCATTCATTTTGCCGCGCACAAAACCATACTTGTCGATGGCATTGAGGGGCCCCCTCGGAACATATGTCAATTGAACGTCGACGGCGCCTTCCACAGCCTTTACACCGGGGACGCCTGCCAATTCGCAGCGGATCGCATTGCTTGACTTCCAGGATATATGCACGTTACGGACAACCGGCGGCGGGGGAGGGGGTGGCGGATCCGGCGGCCCGTAGGGTATGTAATCCGCAGGTATGATTTCCATCTGCCCGATTGCTTCCACGGGAATCAGTTCGGTGGTATAGTATGCCTGAAAAGTAATCACTTCAGGAAATTGATATACACATTTTTGAACGGGTATTTCAGCACCTGTTTCTCCTTCCGTCATCAGTAATTGGATTTCAAGGCTTTCTCCTTTATCCGCAATACTCACCGTTTTGCTTCCGCCCGCGATATTCACCGCTTCTTTCGTACCTTCATACTGAAGATAGCAATCCTTAAGGTTACGTGTCTTCCACGCTACTGTCAACGTCTTCTTTGCACCATCTCCTCCTGTGATTTCAAAGGACTCGAAAAATACAAAGCTGGGGGTAAACGTACTTTTTACGATATAAGACGATCCATTTTCGACTGTCAGTGAATAAGCCCTATTATGGATTTGCTGATCGCAGCTGCCGCCTGTCTGAAGTGTTCCGTCCAGATATACCTTGCTGTACACGTCCGTGCCATGCAAGGCCCATTGAAAAGTCACCCGGTCTCCGATATTGTAGTCCCTGGAGTTTATTTCGAATTTATCGACCGCCGCCATGCTGCACTTTATAATGTCCAACGCTGCTTTTTCCGTTTCTCCCTGGCTCTGCTGCGATATTTTCACAGGGGTCGTCCCTGTAACTGAATTGCATTGTATATTGCTTATGTTGATGGTAAACGAGGTACCGGGTTCTACTTTCATACCAGCTGCAGGCCTGATGCACCAAAAGGGGCTGCTCCCGCTGAAGGGGATCCCGTTGGGACTGCAGATTTGACAGCTCCAGCCCTGTATTCCGTCAATTCCCAGCCCTATATGGGATATATCGGCTTGCAGGTCTCCTGCCCCTTCCCCCTGCTGAAAAGTAAGGTAGATGCCGTCGTACAATCCCGTCACCGGAGAGACATCCCTCTCAAAGACAACCTCCTGGCCGGAGTCATTGCTCACGTTCAGCGTCAATCCGTTCTCCGCTGAAACAGTCACCCTGTTCCGGTCCTCTGGCATTGCCAAGGTTAAAAATGCCATTGCAAATATCCCTCCCGTATCTCCGCGTCTTTACTCTGCAGCAACGCCGGCGGTTCCGTTGGACTTCCCAGGGTTTTCCACTGCCTGTCGCTGTCCTGGTACAGGAATTCCCAGCCGCCTTTCTCTTTATCCGATCCCGGAACCGGGATTGAAAGCGTATCGCTGTAGCTCAGGACCGGCGCCGTATTCAGGTGGACTTCCATGTTCCGGATCTGTTCCTGATAGCTTTGCGCATCAAGCTGGATATTCACCACAGGAAGCAGCCCTGAAGACAAGGTGATCCGGCCGGTTGGATCCATCAGCACCGTCATATCGGCAGAACCCGTGTGCAGACTGGCCGAAAGCGTTTCACCGCTTTTTTTGAATGGAAGTTTTTCTCCCTGGTACATTTGAACGGGATCATCCCCCGGAAAGAAACCCAATAGCCCGTCCCTTGCTTTTCTCGTATCACCCACCCGTATGGGAAAGCATGTATTTTCATACCCTTTGCTGCTGAAGCCCCCGCTTTCCTGTTCGGCAGTAAGCCGCCTCCCTCTCTCCGACAGGCTGATACGCAGCCTGGAAAGCGCGATGACCTTGCCGAAGCAAAGGCTCCGGAAGCTCCCGCTGTCCACCGTTGCCATATGCCCGAAGCCTTCATCCAGAGCATCCAGAAAAGCCTGGTATTCTTGCGGGCTTAGTTTCAGCAAGCTCTCCCGGAATCCCTGCAAATGCGGGGAGCCCTCCTGTTCATTCCCATTACCGGGCTTGCCGGCCAGCCACTTCGTCCCCGTTTTTGTCCGCTGCACGATTCCGAGATAAGCTCCCTGTTCATCATACATCTGTAAATTCCTGTCAAGAAAATTCGGTTGGAGATAACCTATCACCGGGCTGGGGTCTTTCTCGTTCCGGGGGATCCACTCAACCTTCATTCTGCAGGGCTTTAAGAAACGGGGCCTTAAAAAGGCTTTTCCTTCTTCCCCCTCCAGCTGCATAACCTCGGATACGTGAATATGCTCTTTACTTACATCCGCTTTTTTAATCTGTCCGAAAGAATCCACGATCCACAAATCCTTCAATTCCATGACGCCGGAGCGGATGGGCAGGAAATTTTCGAATTTTCCATATTTTTGAGGCACCACGCTGGTATTCGCCAGATACAGGTTCATTTCACGGAGCAGCTCCTCCGGCACGTCCTGATAATTGCAGATGGGGACATACAGGGACTTTTCCTTCAGCAGGTGTCCTTCCGTAAAGCCTTCCAACTGCTGGGATAAGATATCAAAATCCGCTGCCGCTTCTCCCAATTCATACATGCCGGAGTACATCCCCCCGGTCCCATAATGGTCCGCCAGCCTCTTTATCCGATACCCTGCCTGTATCGTTGCATGGGGTGATATGAGCGTGCTCCCGTACAATTCCACCGTATCCGTCCCGGGTCCGCGGTTTTCCAGGTACTCATAATCGATCTCCTGCAGCATATAATTGTTATTGATTTCTTCCTGTTCCCGATCCTTATTCAAGGTTATCAGGATACGCCACTGCATTAATAAGGGCGACCATGGGGCCTCATAGCCCCGGTCCGCGATATTGCAGGGCAAATTCCCCTTTACTTTGCCAGCCTCTTTCCGCCATTGTCCCATTTCATCCATAAGCGCCGCAACCTGTTCCTCATTGCAGGCTTTTCCCATCTTCTTCAGTACAGCCTCCGCCAGTTCCCTGGTAAAATCGGAAGATAACAGCAATGCCTCGTACAGCAGGTCCTCCACACCTTCTGCCGCTCCGGCTTCCGGGGGGCAAGTCCACTCCAATACCTCTTTGCCTGCGATCTCCGTCTCTTCACCGTCAATAGTTACCAGAAGGCCCGACACCGGCTGCATGCGGCAGGGCAATTCTCCGTTCTCATCCTTCTGGAAGCCCTGCTTCTTTGCACGTCCGGCCCCCGGTATCAAAACCGCAGGCGGGGCTGGCGCGCAGAAGCGTGTCTCCTCCTGTATCAGGCGGTATCCGCTGTCCTTCAGGTTTGTTTCTATTTCCTCTTTTTTCGCAGCAATGCTCTTTGATAAATCTTCCAGAGTATTCCGGTTTTCCCCGGTATCCTTGAGAATCCCCCTGATCCCCGTCAGGTATCCGTCTTCCTCCGCCTGCCCGTCAAAAGGGCTCGGGGTGTGATGGTATAAATATTTGCACCAGTACCCATAACCTTCTTCCTTCAGGTCTTCCAGCTCAAACCGTATCCTGTCGTATTCCGCCTGGCAATTGTTTATATCCTCCAATGATCCCCCGATGTCCTCCGGCAGTTTTACCGATTTTGTCTTGCCTTCCTCTTTTTTTCGGTCGTCTTCCCGGATGAGCCAACGGCTTCCGCCGTTGATGCTTTCAAATTGCTGTTGGTGGAGATTTTCCTCCAGCTCGATCAGGCTGTCCGGATTGGCCGGATCCTCCGCCTGCATGAGCAGATCGCTCTGCATGGCATGCAAAAGGCGCTCGCTGCCGTCCTTTTTTACCATCGTATTTTTGAGATAGGCGGCCATGGCTTCATTGGAATTGTTACCGATGTATATCTCCGGGTCGTCCGCCGGAACACCGGACGCATACGGATAGTTTGGCCCCTTCCACGGGACCGATTGCAGCATGCCATGGCAAATCATGCGTCCCGGCTGTCCGGATGTCTCCGTCCATTTCCATTGCAGTTCCTTTACTTTCTCCTCATCATATTCGTGGAATGGATCCTGTTCAGGCCTGTCATAGTATCCCGCCACACAATAGGTGAAGGGCCCTTCCGCCGCATCGGAACAGCTATCGTAGAATCCGAACATGGTCTTGCTTTTTAGGTAAAAAGCGGAGAATAAAGGATCCCCCATACCGACGGCGGTCACCTCATCCAGAAAAAAACCTTCTTCCTCCACGATAGGGTCCAGATCCGCGACTCCTCCGGCAAATGCATACCTGTGCCCATTCTTTCCGCCTCCCTGCCATAAGCCATCCTTGAACAGGAAAACGGGAAGCGTCTGTCTGGTCATGCCTTCGCTGGTTTTTCCGTTCTCATTGGTGCAAAAGTTGCTTTTTATCAGCCAGCTTCTGCGTTTTACAGTTCCCTCCTGCGCCCACAGGCGATGCAGGATATACCGGTCCGGCAATGGAGGGAAACAGAGCTTCCCATCGGAGGCTTTGCCATGAAGCAGGGCATCCGGAAAGGTCCAGTGCAGATGAATCCCGGCAGGAAGCTCTTTACTGGTGAACAGGCTGTTGGTTATGTTTACTCCCAGCGGAACAAGATCCATCTGCCAGAAATTCGGTTCCATGTCTGCAAACCTGCAGGAATTCTGTCCCACCGGCAATGCTTCCAGCATCATTGGTACAAATAACACCCTTTCCATGACTACACCTCTTCAATGATTTTTGTATATTCTCCCGGCTCCTTTATCATTTGCTGCCCGAATTCTCCTGGAGAGAGAATATCCTTCTTCCTGTCCAACGCATCTTCCATGGCTTTTTTCGTGGATAGGACATCGATCACCCGCGTTGCTTCATCCCGGTAGGATACCTCCACCGTCTTTGCCCCTGTATCTGCCGGAGTGATTTGTTTTAGCCTTTTTACCAGCTTTCCTTCCTGATCTTTATCAAATCCCATGTGAAGCCCCTCGTCCGGATCTGCAAACACGACCCTGTCCACGCTGCCGGATACGATCCCCAGAAGGATGTCGGAACTGATCTTCTCAAACCGCAGATAGGGAAGCGGATTTTCTTCTCCTTCCTTTCCCGCATAGCATCGGATCTCAAGTCCAGGCCATCCCCTGACAATGTCCGAATACAGCAAGAAACCGCTGAGGACATCTCCGGAGGCTTCATCCGCTTGCGGCAGGCCGAGCCTGTGGTTTCTGCGATTACCGGCAAGCCCCTTTGCCTTCTCCGATAGCTGTTTCTTTACGGCTCTGTCATGGAGCCTGTCCGCCGTCGTATCCCGTCCGATGCTAAGGGCCCCGTCCAACAGGCATTCTATCCAATCCGGGTCGATATGGAACAACAGCAGAGTTTCCTTCGGCAGCCAGCTGCTGTCCGCCACAAGGTTCTGGATGGGTACATTTTTCAGAAGGGCCAGATCTGCCATATAGTCCATAAGGACTTTATCTTCCGTAAATGACGCGGCTATCTCCTCAGCCTTCCCTGTGACGCAGAGCCCTTGATCATTCCTTCGGTACCATGTCTTCATGCTTCTCCTCCCATCCTTCCCGCAGCAGGTCCAGCAAGAGCGCCCCAAGCTTCATTTCCTTCTCCGCCTCGCCGGCCTGGATACGGTCGTTGAGCTGTCCCCGCGTGAGCCGCTTTTGCGCGGACCGCCCATTCTTTCTTCGCTGTTTCATTATTTTCTCCGCGATGGAGGTATTGCTTAAGGTAAGCAAACGCCCGAGCTGCCATGCGGCCGCCAGGGAAATGTCAAACATCCCCGTATTGGGATCGTATTTGTACAGCTCCTGCGCCGACAGTGCATCCGGTGTTTTTTTCTCCAGGGGAAGAGGCACAAGAGGTCCGCGGTAAAAGGAAACGCTCCGGTCGCCGTTTTGCAGCTGATGCCGCATGGGGATATAACCGTTGGCAAGGATCCTGTCAAGCCGTTCCTGACCCGTTTTCGCTTCTATGGCCGGTTTTTTCGTGCTCAGCGCCCGGAACAGGCCGCCCATATTCAAGCCATTGGTCCAGGAATAGAACTGCCAGCTATACAGCACAAGCAAACGCACCGCAGAATATTCGCCGGAACCGGCCAGACGGCTGCATGTCTCGTCCTGATAACCTTCATAGGACAGGATATAAACGCGATTGTGAACGCCCTCCTTGCTATCCCCCGGCAGACGGTTGCCGAATAACACCGAATACCATTCCTTTTCCGCCGCTTCGTCATTCTTCCATTGCTTCGCGCCTCCGTCCGCCCGGCGCACATGGCACAAATACGGAAGCTCTTCTTCACCCGGGCGCAGGTTGAGAAAAAGCTCTTTATCCAGATCGATATACCGGCACTGTTCCTCCAGCTCGTCTTTCCCCGCACAGATTTCCGGGATATAGACCCCATCCTGCTTTGTCATAAAGGCTTCCCCCACAGTCCCTGTCAGCACCTCCCGCACCTCCTCCCCGGAAAGCAGCAGGAGCCACAGGAAGGGGCACTCCTCTTTTTTCACCGGGACTTCCCATGGCAGCGTCCTCCGGTTAAACACAACATGGGGGAGTATAGTGCCATATTGCCCGTGCATATTGTCGGGAGGATAGACCGAATGTACTTCCTCTGCTCCGAAACTGAAATTCGGGCCTCCCACCTGAAAGCTTTTGCCGCTGGTTTCCGCATCCCCCAATTCATCCGCTGTCTGCTTCACCTGGATTGAATATGTACCCGCCTTCAAAGGAGGTAAACTGTTGTCCGCCAATGCCAGATTCTTCATCCTGCCTCCATTCCGCCGCTATTTGCACGGCTTTCCGCTTTTTCTTCAACGTTCTCCCGTCGTGGCCACCTGAATGGAATCGCTGAACAGATTTTCCGGCTCCCTGGCCGTCTCTTCCAGAACCATGGGGATATCCTCCATATGGAGCGCCTTCAAAATATCCTGTCTGTTCTCCGCCGCCCTTCCGGCATTCACGTCCTTCAAATGCTGTATCCAGTTATATTCCTCATGCTCCCATGCTTCGCGTTCAGGAGCCGCCGTTTTCGTCAGCGAAATGTGATCCGGCGCTTCCGGGAGTATATCCGTACTGCAGTTTTTACAGGGACAATCTCCCGGCGCCACTGTAATGACCGCTCCCGTCCATGCGGCTATGGTTTCCCCGGAGTAATCCTCCGCTGCCCAGAGGGCGGCCGGAACCTCCTCTTCGATGGGCGCGGCAATAAAATCTCCGGCGTATCCCTTATCCTCCCGTTCAATCACAATGGTAAGCATAGGGCTGATTTTCACAACGCCGCCGGCCGTATTCCTGCATGTCCGCAGCGTGAATCCGTCCCTGGTCTCCGGGCCAGCGCATTTCAGACCTTCGATCCTGCTGCAGGGCACCGGGGTTTTGACCTGGATCCTCAGCTCCTCCGCGTTTATTTTCCATAAATCCTCTTTCTCCTGCTGCTTCATCAACCCGCCCACAAGGGTGATATCGCTTCCCTTAAAGGCGGCGTTCCCAGCTTCTATCCGGCCTTCTATCCGGTTTTGCGGCGCCGTCAGGAAAGAAGAGATAAAGGTGGGCACATCGATATAATTCTGCCGCGGCCCTCCCTGTTTTCCAAAGGGGATGGAAAAACTGACGCACCACAATTCCACTCTGGCCACCCCCGCGAAATCAGGCCCCCAGATATGCAATCCGCAGCCTACCTCCACCCGCACCTTGCAAAGCCAGAGATCCACCTGTACGCCAATATTGACCTGTACCTGAATATCGTAGGAATAAGGCTGCCAGGCCAGGTAAATATCCACATTTGCGTGAAACCAGGCCTTGATGTTGGCCGCATGGAACAGCAAATCCAGTTCTCCTCCCGCCATCACACAGGAAGGGGTTAAGGCAAAATAAATGCTGCCCTGCACATGGATGGAATCACTTAAATTCCAATTCAGCGAAAGCCTTGGTACGTCGGGATACTGCTCCGGTTTCCGATATCCGCTGCGATAGCCTCCAAGGGTTAACACGAAATCGCCGTTGAACCAGGAATAGTAGGCAAACTGCCCTCCGATCCTGCAGTCCCTTGACAAAATATAGGAATCGCTTGCCAGCGCCGCTTCAACAGCAATCCTGCCTTCGCTTTTGCGGAAGCTGCCGCGCAGGAGCAGGACAGCTTTGGCAATGGGACTTGCGTTTTCATTGGCGCCGAAGGGGATGGTCATGCAGGATCTGCCCACCAGATTCACTTCGGTGTCTTTTCCCAGCGCCACCGTAAGCACAGCGACCGAGTCAACCATTTTAAAGGATTGAAAAGCAACGCCTGCACCGAACCAGCTCTCTCCCTGCTCCACCGGAAGCAGGCTGTCCATATCCTCCGGCCCGATACCGCCGGACATGCTTTTTATCAGGGGGCAATCCTCCAGCTGCTCAATGGGCGGTATATAGAGCCCCCGGTTATATCCGAACCCCGCGGCGATCCCGGTCACATAGAAGCAGGGCGGCCCGCCGATCTGCGCATTCAGGCAGGCCCATGCGTAGACGGAGGTGAAATTTTTCTTCTCATACCCGCCAAATGCGGTCAGCGTCAAGTATCCCGCCTGCAACAGCAGCGACCCTTCATAGGTATCCGCCGTTTTTTTCAACAGGCTTCCTCCCAGGGAAAAAGTCCCGGTACGGATATCCGCCAGAAGTCCGTTCAAGGTAAACGCCACCGTTTTATCCGCCAGGCTGTAGCCCGCTCCCAGCCCCTCCAGAATAAATTGAAAGCCGTTCAGCTGTATTCCCGCATCCACCGCAAACCAGACGACGCCATCGGCGAAGGATAAAGAGATTTTGTTCAAAACAAAAGGTCCCGCCGTTTTATGGATCTCAAGAATGGAATTCCCTCCCGCCTGTCCGGCAAGGAGCTTCTTGCCGCCGCTCTGCGGCGTAAAACGGAAAACGCAGGCCCTTTCCTCGCCGGCCGCAGATAACACCGACAGGAAGGAGACGCCTTTTGCCGCCGTCACGTCATTCAGCTCCGGCAGATAGGAGCAGTCCGGCTTCATGTCTTCGGAAGCAATCAGCAGATACATTTTATCGATGCCGGGATCCTCCAGCAGTCCGGCATAATTGCCCGCAAAGGGCATATCCTTCAAAGCGATCCTGTCATTGAACCCGATTCCGAATAGGTACTTTGTGTTTTGCTCCTCTTTTCTCCGGTACAGGAATAGCTTTCCATGCCCTTCCCTAAGTCCGATATACATCGTATCGGTTCGGGTATCCCATTCCAGCTTTATATCCAGCAGGGATAACCTGACCGGATATACCGCCGGTATTTGCGTAAACCCCAGGAACGCGCAGATTTCTTCAACGGAGATGGTCAGAGGGTTCACCGGCGCGCCAAACAATAAATATTTCCCGGCTTCCTTCTGTACCGACACCGCAAATTCCGTATCCTCCACGGAGAACTTCCCCCCGAACATGACGCTGTCTTCGCCGCTTCCGTGGTCATAATGCAAAACCAGTTCATGGACACACAAATTCCCAAAAAGTTTCCATTCCGCTTCCAGCCCCACGTCAAAAAAGAAACGCAAAAGGCCGTTTCCTCCGCATTGAAAACAGATCCCCAGCTTATGCAGGAGCAAACCGGATGACCGGTACCCTTCCGGCAGCCTGGAGGATAAATCAATGTCCCCGATCAAATGGGATAATTGGCTTAAATCCGGTAAGGCTACCGGCTTTTCTCCCTGTATCAATACGCTGAAGATTTTATTCCCTTCATCGTACTCCAGCGTTACGGGGATACATTCATCTCCGATTTCAAATGAACCCTTCACCGATACAAAAAAGCTGGAGCAGCTCAAATTGTCATCCAGGTGCAAATAGGAGATCTTTAGACGGCAGCCGGGGTCTTTTATGCAAAAGCCTTGAAACACCTGCCATTCGGCATCGATCCCCATGGCGACGGCAAAAGACTCTACTCTCTTGTCTTCAAAATTATAGGCAACCTCCACCTCTTCCAGCAATACGCGGGAAAAAGCCGCCGTCAATTCATCGGGCAGATGCCGGAGAAAATCCCCGATTCCGACCAGTTTACAGAGTTCCTCGAGGGAATAGCCCTGTTTCTCTTTTCCTCCGGATATATTCACAGTAAAAGAGCCCGTCCCACTGATATGGGTAACCTCGAGCTCCCATTGTTCATCCTTCAGCTCAACTTCCCCCGCAGCCGACAGTACGGGGGGATAGCAGATGGCCGGAACCCGGATCGAATACAGGATATGTCCGAGCTTTATGGGCAGAAGACTTTCCAGGAAATGCAGTCCGGGATAGTCCTCGAGCATAATCGACACCGTTAGCGGGATATTCCCGTCATCCGTCATGGAAAACCTTACTCTCGTATCCGTAAGCGGAATGCCCATCATTGTTAGCTCTGAAAACTGAAGCGTCGCCCATAATTGCTCCGAATTCTTCTCAAGAACCTGATAGCCTGCTTTGTCCGTCAGGTATCCTCTCATCGCCCTTGCGATCGCCGGCAGTTGGGACAGGGAACACTCCGACCACTGCCCTTTGTCTTTTAATTCATCTATGAGGCTTTCGTACAATTCACTCAACTCCGCCACCCCTTTCAGCTTCCAGCCCGGCTGCGGCTTACAGCTTCCCGCATTCCCTTTACGGATCGGTCAGGATCTGCTTCACCGTCTCCCGGATCAGATATGCGTTGTAGTTATAGTAATAAAAGAAAGGATTCGCTCTGAGGGTTCCCTGGCTGCTCTTAAACGGCTGCAGGCACGTTTTGAACCGCACCCTGGAATAATGGAAATCATGGTATTCGGGCAAGGCTCCCCGGTAAGCCTCCCAGGCGTTCTCCCAGGTATTCTCCCATTTCGCCGGCGATGCTTCGGTAAATCCCAGATCCAGCATGGCATCCATCTGGTCTTTATTGTCAGGCGATACGCCGCGTTTTATTTCCGTTAAATACTTTAATATCTCATACGCACACTCCTTAAAGTCCTTGGTATTATCCCTTCCCCAGCGGATTTCGCCCGCGGCCCCCTGCTCCAAAGCAAATTCGATGCAGGACTCGTCCGGCGCCGTACCGACACAGGCATGCCCCACCTTCGGCAAATTGTTGTAGATGGCGTAATCATGAGTACGCTCCTTCCGGTGATTTTCCTTTGCCGAAACCACACGGGCAGAGTTTGCATCCGAAGAATAGCCGTTGAAATTTTCATGGGCATATGTATCCGCAAAAATATGCAGGGTAATCCCCATGCGGATCAAGCCGGACAGCTTCTCATCATCGGACCCGCTCTCCTTATACGAACGGGCCGCCTTATCAAGAAGCTGATTGATAAGATATTTGTCCCCGAGATGAGCCCGGATAACCTTATAATCGTGACCTGTACGCCGATAATAGGGGGGAATGAAGTGAAACGGGATAATATAATTTTTTTGGTTCACCTGCTGCAGCAAACCAATTCCATTGTTCATCACGGTAAAACCTGTCGGTACGGTTTTAAACTTATCCCCCTGCATAAGCATCCGGGCGAAAGCAGGCACGCCCTCAAGCGCATAGGCTTCATCTGTGAAATAATCATCCGTGTATTGCGAGGAGTCGGCAATCACAATGGCCTCAAATGGATCGAAACCCGACAGCAATGCGATGACTTTTACCGCGTAGAAATGAAAATTCATGTCCAATCGCATCCCCTCCTTTCGCTGCTCCGCTTCCTGATGTTTTTTATGCTCTATTTCAATTCGCAATTTGTCTTGATTTATCATTGCGAGGATCGCTTACAGCAATCTCTGCAAACCTTAAAAGCGAGATTCCCACGTCGCGTTGCTCCTCGGAAGGACAGGATAGATTTCATATCGCGAATTGAAGCTGCTCAATTTCCCCTTTGCATTTACCAGTTTTTATTATATAATACTTTTATGACAAAATTCAAACAGTAAATGGAGATTTTTATGGATTTTGACAGAAACTGCGCTCCTGTCATCTACGATATCTACCAGCGTTTTTATAACGCGGCAGGAGAGCTGATCGCTCCTTCTGCCACCCGCGATGACGTATATAACCGGCTTACGACGGATCCGTGCGAAGCGGGGAACGCGTATTTCGAGCTTTTGGATACCGATCGGCTCCAATATATAGCGGGCAGAAAACTATTCGATACCAACGTTATTTTGCATTTACAGAGATATTACATCAAACACACAGGCAATACGCCGCTGTCCGGCAGCTGGGTAAATGTACGGGTAGTTGTAAATGTAGATACGCAGGGTAGCGCGATTGATGTCGTTTCTACATTATCCGACATGGCTGCGAATCAAATAGGCAAAATGATCTATACATATAAGGTCTTGTTAGGCGTCGCCGGAAGTAACCCTGTAAAACGGGATAAAATTGTCATTTATCTTCGGGTTCCCATACCCACAACCTCCGGCGGGGTATACATATTCCCCCAGATCTCCATTCTGCTTGAAATGCTGTCCTTTTACGCCAACCCCTCAGCCGCGCCGGGGCCGCTAATTCCGTTTGCCAAACAGTACCTGGACGTCGATGTGGCCTATGGCGAGGGCATCAACTACAACGGTCAGGAACTGACCTTCTCGGAACCCCGTGCAGATGCGATTTATAGTGTTTTAGCATCCAACCGGTCCTGCTCCTGTCCCAACTTTAGCCAGAAGCTGGCAAAAGCCTTCGACCAGAGAGGCCTGTCCATAAAATTGCCCTTTGCGAATAAAGGGTCTGAAAAATATATCTGGGGATAACTGAGCAGAAAAGCGGCTTCCGAAAAATATACACGGATAACCGTCATGGCTCTCATAACGGGAAGTAAAAACTTCAAAAGAAATTCATAAAAAAACAAATAATTGACAATAATTTATCAAGCCTTTTTGTGTATACTGTTATTATCCGGAAATTTAAATAGATTGTTATTTTATTAACAAATTAAAAATACGGCAGCGGAAAAATTTGAACTTGACCTTTCGGAAATAACGCGTTGAAGCTTTGCGATGGTTTCTGAAGGTGTTTTAAAACTATATTTTTTGCTGCCGTAAAGTAAAAATCCACAGGCAAAACTTCAAAGGCTATATCACAGGCGTAAGTCTATTTACCTATGCCCGGCTTCGTATTGCAAAAAACGAAGTTTCCGTTATTCGTTCATTGAGGAGTGTGGAAGATGAAAACTGAGGAAGGTCTGGTCATCGAAGTCGTCGGAAATCTGGCAAAGGTCAAAGCAGGGAAACACAATGACTGCAAAAACTGCGGCGCATGCCCGGGGAATGATTCGGCAATTATTACCGTAAAAAACGACCTTGTGGCAAAGCCGGGACAGCGGGTAAACTTCCAGGTCAAAGAGTCGAATGAGATAAAAGGGGCGTTCATTATTTTTGTTTTGCCTTTGTTGGCGGTTTTCATCGGAGTCATTCTAGGGAACGTATTCAGCCGTTTGGCGGGTATCAATACGGATACCGGGATGATCACCGGAGGAGTGGCCGCTTTCTTATCTGCGGCGGCATTCATAAAATTCTTTGACCGGTCGGTCGCGAAAAAGGAAAGATCTTTACCTACCATCATCAGCATTGAAAAGTAACGGACATGGGACAAATTGTCCGTAATAACAGCAGAGAAGGTGAAAACGAGTGGCCAAAAGCTTTCGTGGAGGCGTACATCCCGGGGATTGCAAAGGCTTGACCTCCAACAAGCCCATTGAAACATTGCCACCGCCCCGGAAGGTGATTATTCCGGTGAGCCAGCATATTGGAGCTCCGGGCATTCCTGTTGTCAAGGTTGGCGATCACGTAAAAAAAGGACAGCTCATCGCCAGGGACGATGCGTTCATAACCAGCTGGGTACATGCTTCAATCTCCGGCAAGGTAGCCGATATTGCCGAATATGAAAGCTCGTACCGCAGCCGGAGTCTGTCCATTGTTATCGAAAGCGACGGACTTGACGAGTGGGTGGAAGGTTTGCCGCTGCAGCGGGATTGGGAAAAGCTGGAGCCGGCGGAGATCCATCAAATCATAAGGGAGTCGGGAATCGTGGGGCTGGGGGGAGCCAATTTTCCTACGCATATCAAATTATCCTATGGCCCCGAGAAAAAAATAGACACAATCCTTCTGAACGCCTCGGAATGCGAGCCATATCTGACTTCGGACTACCGGCTGATGATCGAGCAGACGGACCGTATCGTAGCGGGTGTCAAAATAGCGATGAAATCCCTGGGCGTCGGCAGAGTCATCGTTGGCGTGGAAGATAACAAGCCGGAGGCCGTCAAGGCGTTTACAGAAGCCTTCAAAGGCATGAATGTCAGGGTTGCGGCAGTTCCTACAAAGTATCCCCAGGGTGCGGAGAGAATGTTTATCAAAGTTTTGACAGGACGTGAGATCCCGGCGGGAAAAAGGCATTCCGATATTGGCATTGTCGGGCTGAATGTGGGAACCATCGTTGCTGTTGCAAATGCAGTGGTAAACGGCATTCCGCTGATCGAGAGGATTACCACCGTAACGGGAGACGCTGTGAAGGAGCCGAAGAATCTCGCTGTACGAATAGGAACAAGCTTTAAGGATGCCATTGATTTTTGCGGAGGCTTTGGCAAAACCCCTGAAAAAATTATCAACGGCGGGCCGATGATGGGCTATGCCCAATCTACGCTGGACGTACCTGTCGTGAAAGGGGTTGCGGGGATACTGGCCATGAGCAGGGAGGCGCTGAGCCATGAGGAGGAATCGCCCTGCATCCGGTGCGGAAGGTGTGTTGAAGCATGTCCTATCGGGTTGATCCCCGGTATGCTCAGCATACTTTCGGAGCGTAACCGGCACGAGGAGGCAAGAAAAAATTACGGACTGATGAATTGTATCGAGTGCGGCAGCTGTGCTTATGTCTGCCCCTCAAAACGCAATATCGTGCAGTACCTGAGGTATTCCAAATCGCAGAATTGGGAGCATGCACACAAATAAGGAGGTAAATGCACATGAGTTCGGAAACCGCCGTTCATGATACGATCTATTCCATTTCAACCTCACCCTATATAAAAAGCAAGGAATCCATCTCCAGGATCATGTGGAACGTGAATCTGGCCCTGGCGCCTGCAGCAATTTTTGCCGCGATTTACTTCGGCCTGCCCGCTTTGATCAATATGACCGTGGGTATTGTCTCTGCCGTTGCTTTCGAGTATCTGGTGCAGAAAATACGGAAGGTGAAAATAACCGCCTTTGACGGAAGCGCCTTTTTGACCGGTCTCCTTCTGGCCATGTGCGTTCCGCCGGATTTGCCTTACTACATGCCGGCCATTGGCTCTTTCATTGCCATTGTTGTAGCAAAGCATTCCATGGGCGGCCTGGGATATAATATTTTCAATCCGGCGCATATCGGCAGGGCCGCTTTAATGGTCTCCTGGCCCATCGCAATGACTTCCTGGTCGGGGATGACTTCCGCCGTCGACGGGGTAACCAGCGCTACCACCCTTGGGATACTGAAGCTGGAGGGTTATTCAAAGCTGATCGAGACTTTCGGAAGCCAGCCGGAGATGTATAAGGCGCTGCTCCTGGGAACAAGGAACGGGAGCATTGGCGAAACCTCGACCATCCTGCTGGTCCTTGGCGGGTTGTACCTCATTTATAAAAAGTACGTCAACTGGCAGGTACCGGTGATCATGATAGCAACCGTGGGCCTGTTCACCTGGATTTTCGGACCTGGCGGCTATTTCACCGGCGACCCGCTCTTGCACATGATGTCGGGAGGGCTGATCATCGGAGCCTTTTTCATGGCTACCGACATGGTCACCATTCCCATTACAAAGAGAGGACAGGTGATCTTTGCCGTAGGGGCAGGGTTGATTACGGTGCTGATAAGATTAAAGGGAGGCTATCCCGAAGGAGTATGTTATTCCATTCTTCTTATGAATGCCGTAACCCCTTTGATTGATCTGGTGATAAAACCCAGAATCTATGGGACAGGAGGGCTCAAAAATGTCTGATTCGAATGTTCAGCATAGCCGGAAGGAAACTTCGATTTTCCCGATTGCATTGAATTTGACGGCTGCCTGTATCATCTCCGGGTTAATTATCGCCGCAGTATATTTTGTCACCTATCCCATTGCCGTGGAAAAGAACGAGATGCTCAAGGAGCAGGCAATGAAAGCCCTGGTGGCCGACGCGGACCGGTTTGAGCCGGTGGCGGAAAAGGAGCAGTGGTTTGCGGCTAAAAAAGGGGACAATACCATCGCCTATATTATCCAGGGTGAAAGCAAAGGCTACGGCGGAACCATAAAAATGCTTGTGGCAGTATCCGCCGACGGCAGGGTTGTGGACTACAGCATCCTGTCCGCCAACGAAACGCCCGGCCTGGGAGATAAAGCCTCACAGGATTTCTTCAGGGACCGTTTGAAGGGGAAAAAATCCGAGGACCTGATTGTGGTAAAAGACCCTTCCAACAAACAAAATGTCGATGCCCTGACAGGCGCTACCATAACCTCCAGCGCAGTTGTAAAGGGAGTAAGGGAAGCTGTGGATGAAGTCGTACATTTTACGGGAGGGAAATGAAATGAGCAGAATAAAAGATTTGTGGAATATTTTTATTAAGGGCATTTTTGAGCAGAATCCCATCTTTGTCCTTGCTCTGAGCTTGTGCCCGGCACTTGCGGTTACGACTTCGGCGGCCAATGCGCTAACCATGGGTTTATCCGTAATGTTTGTCATAACGGCGAACAATGTCGTCGTTTCTCTGACAAGGAAGCTGGTCAACCCAAAAGTACGCGTTCCTGTTTATATTACTTCGGTTGCCACCATTGTAACCGTAGTACAGCTCGTTCTGGAAGCCTTCTTCCCGCTGCTGTACAGAGCGCTTGGAATCTATCTGTCATTGATTGTGGTCTTTGCAATCATTCTGGCCAGGGCGGAAGTCTTTGCTTCAAAGAACAAGGTAGTGCCGTCTTTTTTTGACGGGCTGGGCATGGGCTGCGGCTTTACTATCGCAATGCTTACCATAGGAATCATCCGGGAAATCCTTGGGAACGGAACCATCTTTGGCGTCCAGCTTCTCGGCTCATGGTACAATCCCGCCCTGATCATGATATTGCCCCCCGGAGCCTTCATATTGATTGGCTACATGATTGGCGCCATCAGGCTCTACGACCAGAAAAAAGTAGACTACAACAAGGGGGTATGATGCAGCATGAAGGAATATCTGATCCTGTTTTTAAGTGCGGCAATTGTCAATAACTTCGTCCTTACAAGGTTCCTGGGCCTCTGCATATTTTTCGGGGTCTCCAAGCGGCTGAACGCCTCCATTGGCATGGGAATGGCGGTTACTTCGGTGATTACCTTAAGCTCCATCCTTGCCTGGGTGGTGTATAACTTCGTACTTCTCCCTTTGAACCTGGTGTTTTTAAAAACCGTGGTTTTCGTACTCCTCATCGCAAGCTTCGTACAGCTGCTTGAAATGATCATAAAAAAGCAGGCTCCGACTTTGTATGGCATGTGGGGAATTTATCTGCTTTTGATTGCAACCAACTGTGTCGTCCTCGGGGTGCCGCTCCTTAATGCGGAGTCCGAATACACACTGGCAAAGAGTGTTGTCAATGCATTAGGGTCAGGGGCAGGCTTTGCCCTTGCAATCATATTGATGGCAAGTCTCAGGGAAAAGCTGGAGTATGCGGATGTACCCAAACCGCTGCAGGGGATGGGAATCGCTTTTATTGTCGCAGGTATGCTGGCGCTGGCTTTTCTCGGCTTTTCCGGAATGATAACGATATAGGGGATGGGAGGCAAATATGAATACATCGGTGATGATCTTGATCATAATGGGGCTGGTCGGCCTTACCTTCGGTTTGATTCTTGCTTTTGCAAATAGAAAATTCGCAGTGGAAACAAATCCTCTCATCCATCTGGTGGAGGAGGTGCTTCCCAAAGGGCAATGCGGCGCCTGCGGCTATGCCGGCTGTCTGGCTTATGCCGAAGCGGTGGTTTTGAATCCGGAGGTTTCACCCAGCCTGTGCGTTCCGGGGAAGGAAGCGGTGGCAAAGCAGGTAGCCGGGCTTACAGGGAAAACTGCGGCGGAAATTGAACCCAGGATCGCTCATGTCAAATGCGCCGGAGGTGCGGGGAAAGCGGCCTTAAGTTTCAATTATTCGGGAATACGGGACTGTGCGGCCGCCAATTTGGTAAAGGGCGGGCCTAAAGGCTGCAAGCACGGATGCATCGGCTTTGGCACCTGTGTAAGAAGCTGTGCCTTTGATGCGTTAACAATGAGTGAGGAAGGGCTGCCGGTGGTAAACCCTAAAAAATGCACGGGCTGTGGCATCTGTGAAACGGTATGTCCCAAAAAGGTCATACAAATGCTGCCGGTGGATTTTCATGCAAAAGTGGACTGCAATTCCAGGGATAAGGGACCGGTAGCCAGAAAGCTTTGTACGGCAGCCTGCATCGGCTGCGGAATATGTGTGAAAAATTGCGGGCATGGGGCCGTCAAGCTTGTAGAGAATCTTGCAGTGGTGGATTCCAGGATATGCATTGAGCAATGCTCCGAAGCAACCTGCCTGGCGAAATGCCCGACAAAGGCGATAAATTGCCGGGTTGTTCAGGAATGCGGCGCCATATAGCGGCAATACCTGGCGCATGTCAAGGGGACAGGTGCGTTGACATGCGCCAGGTTGACACTCAAATGTCAATGTACCTGTCCCCTTGACATTGTCCCGTAGCGAAAGACCATATACACCTGCTGGTATCAGGACCGCCGCATCTATCGGTAAGCAAGCTAGTACAATATATCAAGGGGTATACATCAAGAAAACTATTGATGGAGTATAAGGAGCTAAACAAACAATTCTGGGGGAAGCATTTATGGGGAAGAGGGTATTTTGCTGCAAGCAGTGGAAACGTTACAGATGAAGTTATAGCTGAATACATTAAGACACAGGACATAGCTGAAAATTTAAGGAATGATAACTTCAACATCGGTGACTTTTAGGCGGCTTCCAGCCGCAGATCGAACCTACCGGCTTTCAGCCGGTAGTAGTTCAGTTAGAATCAGATGTTTTCTTAATGATTGACGCTTTGCGATATCCGTTTTGATACTCAACGGCAATAAGCTCATTATCATTTTCGCCTTTAATTTTATATAATTTTGTCCCAACAGGTAAAAAATTTGCTTCACCGCTTTTTTGGGGCATTGGCTTAACTTGTTTGGTTATTTCTCCTATTTTACCATCTAAATCGTCAGTGAGTACAGTCTCAACAGACATATAGTAAAAAATGTTATTCCAAACTAACGCTAGAGGATAGTTTTTTTCAGTACAACTTACTGTAATTAGCATTGTTATCAATAAAACCGGCATTAATACTATTCGTTTCATGTTACGTTCCCCTTATTCAAAAATATACAGGTATTTTGTACAAAAATAGTCATTAATGTTCTAGTGTATATCAAATAAAATATTGTCTTTGTGTTTTTTTAAATATAATATGCAAGGCAATATTGAAATAACAGAGATTATTAATACTCCTATAAAAACATACAGTAAATTAATCATAGGAAAATAATAGAAGAGCTCGGTGAAAATTTCAGTTCGCGCTCTTATTCCGAAGAATTGGATAATTAAAAGTGAAACAGGTATACCAATCAGGCAGCCGGTAATAATTATCAGACCTACCTGTAATACCAGCAATCGGATAAGACGCCGGAAGCTTAATCCGTTGATTCTTAACAATGCGTAATTTTTCATACTTAGCCGTGTTTTAATAAACAAATGGCTCATTAAAACCATGAGAGTCGTCAATGCCAAAACACTCAATAAGGTAGCAACAAATATATAAACCATTAAATTAAAAACCTTATACGTCTTTATATCCGCCTGCCAGTCTTCAAGTATCATGTAGGGAACTTTATAAGAATAATTGGCGATTATCCGGCTTAATTCACTGCTGTCATATCCGTCTTTGGTATAAATACTGACAATGCTATACGTTGCCGGAATATCCATTTTTGATAATACTTCGTCAACTGTCAGAATTGAAAACGGTTTTCCAAATGAACCCGATGAATGGAACAAACCGTTCGTATCTCTGATAATAGCGCCAATTTTAATAGTAATATCATGTCTATAATATGATCCGGCTTGTTTTTCCGTTACAGGACCATTGATATATTCATCCGTAAGTAAACCTGATAGATGAATATTATCCCCAACCTTGAAAGTAGTGCTGTTGTAGGCACTTTCCTGTGTATATGGCAACGGTATCCTCGCTATGCCGCCGCTTTCCATTTTTTTTATTGTGAAGGCCGGAACCCGCAATATTACTTCTTCGCCTGCAATTATTTTATCCAGATCAATTTTTCCTTCAACTACCGATTTCTCCAATATTTTTAATACATCGGGCGGGTAAGCTAAAATTTCGCTGCCAACAAGGATATCATCATTCTGGTAACCATAATTTTCACGAACGAAACTAAAATTAACAATTCCTGTATTGCGATATTCATTACAATTACCATCAAGATTGAAATCATAGGCATCAATATAATCATCCATCTGGTTTTCTTTTAAAAGTACATGCATTTTATTCACTTCTTTATATACTTTAACACTTTTCACCGTAGGTTCTGAAAATATCTTATCGATGAATTCGTTGGAGGCGCCGATTTTTTCAAAGGTGTCCGTAAAATAGAAAGCTGTCTCACCTTTAGCTAATGGAGGCGCCGGCTGAGGATGTGTTATAAATTGAAAATCATAATCTCTTGGAAGCGTTCCGGTTGGTGCTTCAAATATATTTCTTGAAAAATAGTTGCCATAAAATACGCCATAAGAAAGCAATGAAAATGAAAATATTATGAGCAGTGTGAGGGAGATAAGATTACTTCTCCCTTGCCTTAATTCAAAGCCAAGCAAACGTGTTCTTTTTGCTTTTTGTTGATACTTTTTATCTTGCAGTTGTTCTTCACGTAATGCTTCATTTATCATATTGCGGCTAAAAAACAATATCAATATGTAAATGCCGGCAAATAGAATAATAAACAGTACTGTAATAGAAAAAAGATTAAGAATAAATGGGATGGGTTGTCCAATGAATGAAGAGAGAAGCTTTAGAGCAAGGAGCGTTGCGCCACATCCCAGTATCATGCCGGTTAATAATCCTGCTGTGCTTAAAAAAATCAATTCAAATCGCATGATAAAAACGATCTCTGGTTTAATAAGCCCCAGCAGGTTATAACTTTTTAGCCGTTCAGCCAAACGACGACGGTTGAGAGACAAGACCATATAAATTATGATAATAGATGTGATATATATTAAAACACGAAACTCATTGGGAACAATAAACTCCGTATTCTTATCCAATGAACTATTGACATTGCGCAAAAAATCAGATTTGTTGTTTTCAATTGAATTTGAAATTCCGAGTTGGCGCTCAATTAAAATTTGCCGTGTCAGTTCTCCGGTTTGCTTTAAAAGACGATTGGCTTCCTGCAGAGTGACAAAAGCATTAACGGGACTGATCTTACATTCAATTTGCAATTCGCCTCTTGGCCAAAGATGCCCAAAATCTTGAACTAACCCGCAAATAGTATAGGTTGACCCGGCGATTCTTACCTGCTCACCTAATTTTTTATTATCAAATAAGGCAGACATGCCTTGTGTCAGTGCAATTTCATTATTGCTTTCTGGTAGTGCACCCTCAAGAATTGTTACCTCGGCAAGGGACAGTGCCTCTTTATCGGCATATCCTACATAAAGTATTTTATTATCATTTAAATCCTGCTTGTAGGTTGTAAAAAATACGCCAAAACGCATATAATGAAAATCAGGCAAAAGAACCATAAGATCATTTTCTGAAAAGTCAAGCGAAGGATTGTCTATATGTGCAGAATCATAATATATATCCGTGAAATTTCCAAAAACCGCCTTATATGATTGCTCTACTTGATTCATCACACCTTGTGTAATATTATAGAGCAAGGTTGGTATAAACATCAAGAGCATAACGCATATTAAAAAAAGCATGTTCCCACGGTTCCTTTTTAATAAGCTTTTGAAAGCAATCCGTATAAGCTGTTTTGTTCTTTGCATATGTATCTCCTCATCTTTCCGCCGTTAACCTGCCATCACTCATCTTATATACATGATGAGCAATCTTTAGCCATTCCAAATCATGCGTAACAATTACATAAGTCTGATTTCGCTCCCGGTTGGTGGCTTCAACAAAATTCATCAAGTTTTTTCCAGATTCCAGATCAAGATTCCCTGTAGGCTCATCTGCAAGAATTATAGCCGGTTTCAACAAAAGCGCACGAGCGATGGCGGTACGTTGACGTTCGCCGCCGGAAAGCTGTTCAGGATAAAAATGGAGACGCTCGCTGATATCAAGCATATTCACGATTTCTTTTTCTGCTTGCGCATCGTAAGGCAATCCGGCAATATCAAAGGGCAGACGGATGTTATTAATAATTGAGAGTTCGTTTATGAGGTTGAAGCTTTGAAATATAAAACCGATTTTTTTGCTCCGAAGACGTGTTCGCATTGATTCGCTGATTTCATAAATAGATTGTTGCTCGATAAATACCTGACCTATCTCCGGTTTTATCAGTCCGCCCAGCACATTAAGCAATGTGCTTTTTCCAGAGCCGCTTTTACCGACGATGACGACTATACTGCCTTCGCTGGCACTAAAACTCGTTGTTTTTAGAGCTTCGACCGTATACTTACCGGAGTAATAATTTTTACTAATATCCTTTGCTTCCAATACAATATTCAATTCATTTTTCCTCCCCGTTATAAACAAAAACTAGGGGTGTAAGCAAAAGTGGGGCGAGCTTTGCTCGTCCGACTTTTGCTAGACAACCACTGTTTTGTTACAAATACTGAAATTATAAATTACCTGAAATCAAAGTTCCACCAGTCTGTTGAGGAGTGTGCATGTGCACCATTAACATAATAGTCAAAATAAGAAGCTCCTTTAACTGAACCTGGAGAAACAGGATAATATTTATAATTTGTATTATTAGTTGTACCACTTGAAGATACCTCAATAGCGTTCTCGTAATCTTTATTCCGGCTACCATTTGCTAATGTAAGAATCATAAAAAACCTCTCATATCATAATTAAGATACATGAAACGTCAAAAACGTTGCATAATCTGAAAATTATGTTCTTGGTATAATAATAGCTTTTCTGGGAGTAATTATCAACTATTGAAGAATATTGTTGTGTAAAATTAGCATTTATTAGGAAAGACATTAGAATATATTAAACCTACAATATTCAGAATACCAGAAAACGATAACAATATTATTTTCAATACTAGTTGGAGGAAGATACATGACATGATTGTTGCCCGTATGGAGAAGGAAGGTATCAGGGCCGCCTTTTCGACTATCTCAACGGCGGCGCCGAAAAGGCAACTAGTTACGAATCGTTACATCCCATAAAAATAAAAATTTTCACAATAAAAATTTTTACTGTTCATTTCACAACTCTCCTGTTGACATACGATGAAATTCGGTATATGATATCTATAAACATATTATTCATATATGTTTTGTATACAATAAATAAACGACATATGTCGGGAGTTTGGAGAGCGCTTCGCTGATTTGCCGCTTTTTATGGGCAATAAGGGAAGGGTTTTCCGGATTGGCTGACTGGGAAACCAGAGGTCGGGATTGCTAGAGACCATTCTTTAGCGATACCCGGCCTTTGTTCGTTAAGCACAGGTGAAAATACAACTTACGCTAAGATTTTCTGCAAATGCAGTCTTGGAGCGCCGGGGCTGGTCGCAAATGCCTTGCATTTGCAGAAAAAGCGTAAGTAATATTTTCAGTGCTCTTAATAGCAAATAATGCATGAAGATCCAACAAAGAATGGAGGAATCGTTTTGGCTGATTTTATTGACCGCGCTAAATTTTCATGTGCCCTGGGCGGGGCATTGACGACCATTGCCGGCATCCCCGGCGTGGTTCCCATCGTCCACGCCGCAGGCGGATGCGCCGCATCCCTGTCAAACACCTACAACCTGGCGGCAGGCTATCGGGGAACAGGATACTGCGGTGGAACAATGATCCCCACCTCCAATGTTGCGGAAAACAATATTGTATTTGGTGGAGAAAAGAGGCTGGAAGAACAGATCGAGCATTCCCTGCGGGTCCTGGTGGCCGACTTGTATATCGTAGTCACCGGATGTCAGGTGGAGATCATCGGGGACGACGCCGTAGGAGTGGCAGCCAGATTCAGGGACAGGAATGTCATCGGCGCGAATACCCCGGGCTTCCTGGGAAACACATTTAAAGGGTATGACGCGGTTTTGAACGCGATTATCACCGAAGTGGTCGAACCGGCGGAGGAAAAAGAAGAAAAGACAGTGAATATTCTGGGGGTAGTGCCCGGGCATGATGTGTTTTACCGGGGCAACCTGGATGAGATCAAAAGGCTGCTGGGGCTGATCGGGGTAAAAGCCAATACCTTTTTCGGAACAGGGGAGAGGATTGCGTCTATCCGCAATTACGGGAAGGCGTCGCTGAATGTGGTCCTTTCCTCCCAGGCGGGAGTATCTCCTGCAAAGACATTTGAAAGCCTGCATCAGACTCCGTATATCCTGGAGGATGCCCCGGTGGGGCCTACGGGGACGGAGGCTTTCCTGAGAAGGATCGGCAAGCTGCTGAAGGTGGATGAGGAATTGGTCGAACTAGTCCTGGCGGTGGAAAGGAAAGTGTATTATTCCTTCCTGGAGCGGATTGTGGACATTTACGCCGACATGGATTACCAGAGGTACGCCATTGTGGTGGCAGACAGCTACTATGCCTTTCCGTTGACCAGGTTCCTTGCCAACGACCTGGGGTGGGTACCGCATCTGGTGTCCATCAATGATATTGACGATACCGGGGAGCAGGAGGAATACAATGGGAAATTCAAAGACATCACCTCCGAAACAAAGCCCTCCGTATTCTTCCGGCACAATGCCGGCGATGTCCTCAAGGATATCCGGAAAAGCTGGCCTTACAACAAGAATCAGAAATACTATGATGCTTTGTCCCCGGCTTTTGTAGTCGGGACAGGGATTGAACGGAGCATGGCGGAAAAACTGGGCGCAGGTTTTCTGGCCGTCGCTTTTCCGGTCAGTAACAGGGTGGTGCTTAACAAAAAATATGCCGGGTTCAGCGGTGGATTATCCCTGGTGGAGGATTTGATTTCTTCCCTGGTGGCGGCCCGGTAAACCGAATGGATTAAAGGAGGGTTGAAAAATGTCAAAATATGCAGATTCCTTAACCTATGGATTTACAACTACAAGCGCGCCTCCGACCCGGGAAGAGAGGATCGGAGCATGCGTAGCATTCTGCGGACCCTGCGGGAAATTAAAGGACGGTCTTCGGACAGGGTGTGCGCAGATGCAAAACAGGAAATTCTCCCAGAGCGCCGGATGTCAGCTGATCCTGGCGGTAGGCATCGTCAGCAGCCTGACCAATGTGGTGATGATCATTCATTCCCCGCTGGGATGCTGTTCCAGCTTTGTGGGCACAGGCGGGCTGCGGAAGACCATGAGGGCTTCCAAAGGAAAAAAAGACGAAGATTTTGTGTGGCTCCACACCAATATGGATGAAATTGACGTGGTGTCGGGCGGGCTTGGAAAGCTCAGGAGCGCCATCCTTTATGCGGAAAAGGAATACCACCCGGAGGCCATTATCATAGCCAATGGCTGCGTACCCGGCATTATCGGAGATGATATCGATTCGCTGGTGACGGAATTGTCGGGCCGCATTTCGGCAAAAATTGTCCCGGTGCACTGTGAAGGCTTTAAAAGCAAATTTGTGGCTTCCGGCTATGATTCCGCATACCACGGGGTCTTACGGCATCTGGTGGAGCCGATCAAACAGTATGAAAGAGCAATCCCCGGGGAGGAAAGGGATGCGTCGGAGCGGTACCGGATCAGCAGGACGGTGAATATCTTCAACGTCGGCTCCAACAGCAATGGGGATGAAGTGGAGCTTTCCAGGCTGGTTGCGGCCCTGGGCCTGATTCCCCGCGTCCTGCCCCTGCATGCTTCGCTGGCGGATCTGGCACGGATCAGTGAAGCCGCTTTGAACGTCAGTATCTGCGCCACACATGACGATTACCTGCTGGGACATTTGAAGGAGCGCTTCGGGACGGAATATCTGATTGACACCCTGCCCATCGGGATCCGCAACACCAACCAATGGATCCGGCTGATTGCAGAACGGTTCCATCTGGAAGAGGAAGCGGAGAAGCTGATACGGTTTGAAAACCAGCAGTTGAAGGAAGCCCTGGAGCCTTTGCGCAAGGAATTGGCAGGGAAAAGCATATTTGTCGGGGGCGGGGAGACAAGAATCCTCACCACCGCAGAGTTTTTCGCCTCCCTGGGGATGAAACTGCTGGGCGTCAAGGCTCACAACGTCGACCGTTTTGTGGAAGACATCCTGGATGACATGGGCGATCCCGAATTGCTGGTGGAAGTAGGCGCAGGCCAGCCGGCCGAGGAGCTGAACCTGCTGAAACGCCTTAAACCCGATTTGTATATCGGGCATTCCAATGCCAACGGCTGGGTGAGTAAATTGGGGATACCGAATTTCCCCCTGTTCGGACAGACATTGAATCATATGGGGTATTCCGGTGCTTTCGAACTGGCCAGGAAAGCGGTGAAAGTATTGAAGAACACCAATTTCGTCAGGAACATATCCGCCAATGTCAGACTCCCGTTAAGCGAAGCCTGGTTTGCGGAGAATCCGCGGGATAACATAAAAGAGAGCGAAGTCTATTAAAGCGATGGAATGGAGGGATCATATGAGCGTTGTAGTAAATAACCTGACGGAATTGATCGGCAATACGCCGATACTCAGGCCGACTGCCTTCAAGAGGCTTGCCAAAATCAATGAATCGGATTTGCTGTTGAAGCTGGAATATTTCAATCCACTGGGAAGCGTGAAAGACAGGATCGCCTATTCCATGATCAAGGATGCGGAAGAGAGGGGAGTTCTGACCCATGATTCCACCATCATTGAGCCGTCCAGCGGAAATACCGGCGTGGGGCTTGCTTTTGTAGCAGCTGCCAGAGGGTATAAGCTGGTGATCACCATGCCCGACTCCATGAGTGCGGAGCGGAGGAGCATTCTGACCGCTCTGGGCGCGGAACTGGTATTGACGCCGGGGGCGCTGGGGATGAAGGGGGCGATCCGCAAGGCGGAAGAGCTGAGCGTTCAGATACCGGGCGGAATTATACTCCAGCAATTCGACAACCCCGCAAATCCGGAGATTCACAGGAAGACCACCGGCCCTGAGATATGGGAAGCGACCAAAGGCGAAGTGGACATCTTGGTAGCCGGCGTCGGGACGGGCGGCACGGTGACCGGGGCTGGCGCCTATCTGAAAGAACGGAAGCCCGGCGTAAAGGTGGTGGCGGTAGAACCGGCCGCATCTCCGGTATTGTCGGGCGGAAACCCGGGACCCCATCAGATTCAGGGTATTGGAGCGGGCTTTGTACCAAAGGTATTGGATCTGGAAGTAGTTGATGAAATCTACCGGGTGTGGAATGAGGAGGCTATCGAAACCTCCAGGGTGCTGGCGAGGGAAGAGGGGCTTCTGGTGGGCATTTCTTCAGGCGCGGCGGCTTTTGCAGCGGCAAAGGTGGCAAACCGGCCGGAAAACCGCGGGAAAACCGTCGTTGCGGTTCTGCCGGATACCGGAGAGCGTTACCTGTCCACTGATCTTTTCAACAAGGTAATCGATGAAAAAAGCAGATTCTGGTATTGACCGGAGGACGATGGAAAAACCGGAAAGGAGCAAAGTATGGCTGAAGAGATAGCTGTTAAAAGTGCCAAAAAAGAAAAGGCCCCGTTGAAATTTCATTTCGATTACCGCACCCTCGTTCCCATTGTTGCCATAGCGGCGACGTTGATTGTCGATATAGCCGTTCCCAACCATCAGGATGCAAAATACAGAGACCTGACCAATTTCCGCAGCGTTTTGACCGTGGGGCTGGTCGCATTGGTTGTCCTGTTTCTGGTAGCTTTATATGATGAAAGGCTAAGGAAGAAATTCGCCCGCCAGTCGTGGTTTCTGGGAGGAGTCTTTGTATTCTTTAATCTGTTGAACCTAGTAACGGTAAAACTGTTATTGCTGCCCCAGCTTTATTTCCCCAGCATAAACCGTGTCCTGAATGTTTTCATAACGGACTATCAATTCCTGCTGAAATGCCTGGGAAGCTCCTTCAGTCTTCTGGTGGAAGGCTTGGCTGCCGGCACTGTTATCGGGGTGGTTACAGGCATCATGGTTGGCTGGAGCAAAAAATGCAGCTATTGGATCAATCCCATTATCCGCATCCTGGGGCCTATCCCGTCTTCTACCTGGATTCCCCTGGCCCTGATCGCATTTCCCACCCCACGGTGGGCGGCGGCGTTCCTCATCGCCTTTGGCGCATGGTTCCAGCTCACCATCCTTACCAGTTCCGGCATCCTCAGCGTGAAGCAATCCTATTTTGAAGTTTCCTCCACCCTGGGAGCTACAAATATGCAGAACCTGTTCAGGATAGCCATCCCGGATGCCATGCCTTCCATGTTCCTGGGCTTCTTCAACGCCACCTGCAGTTCTTTTATTGCCCTGGTGGCGGCGGAGATGATCGGGTCAAAATCGGGGATCGGCTGGTATATCAACTGGCAGCGGGAGATGATCGCCTATGCTAATGTGTATGCGGGCCTGGTGATCATTGCGGTCTTCTGTTACCTGTTCATCACCATCCAATTCAAGGCAAGGGACAGGTTGCTGGGCTGGCAGAAGGGAGTAATCAAATGGTAGTTGCCGATTTGTTGAAAAGAAATAACGGAGTGGAACAAGAGAGTCCGGGGTCGGGTGCCATAACCGCGGTGAATATCAGCAAGGAATTTGAACGGTTGGACGGGGGGATAACCGTTGCCTTGAAGAACCTGGATCTTAAGATCCGGGCAGGAGAGTTTGTATGCCTCATCGGTCCCTCCGGCTGCGGAAAATCTACTTTTTTGCGGCTGGTGGCAGGACTGATTTCACCCAACACCGGGGAAATCAAGCTGGATGATGTGAGCATCAAGGGCCCGGGCCATGAACGGGGGCTGGTATTCCAGGATCCCACCCTGTTTCCGTGGCTGACGATTTACGAAAACATTGCCTATGGGCTCAGGATCAGGCACACCTATAAGCAGGAAAAAAACAAAGTGGATGAGTTTATAAAACTGGTGGGACTTAAAGGCTTTGAAAAATCCTTTCCCCACCAGCTGTCGGGCGGAATGGCGCAGAGGGCCAGTCTGGCAAGGGCGCTGGTGAACAACCCGAAGGTCCTGCTTCTGGATGAGCCTCTGGGTGCCCTGGACGCCTTTACCCGCATGAATATGCAGGATGAAATCCTGAGGATATGGAAGGAGCGGGGGACGACTACGGTCATGGTGACCCATGACGTGGACGAGGCGATTTACTTAAGCGACCGGGTGGTCGTAATGACTCCCCGCCCGGCGAAAATCGAGCGGATCATCGATGTCACCATCGGGCGGAATGAAACCTACGGAAGGCAGAGAGACAGCGCCGACTTTCTGAGCCTGCGCTCGAGAATCCTGCAAATTCTGGACTTTACCGGCAAGACGCAGCAGCCGGAATATTATTTGTAATATTTAATAATCAAAACGTCCGCTGTGACGCTTGATATATAGCCTTATTTTACTATTGGGTTACATTTTATTGAACAACGTCATCAGTCCCCACCTCTTAGGCGGCAGGTTTCCGATTGGAAAGGCTGTGGTATAAGTGGTGAGTATCAATTTGCCACTGACGTTGTTCAAACGCCACGCTCAAAGCGAGGCGCGCAGGCATCGCCTGCGTAAGCATACACCGGATTCACTTAGGTTGCATAGGCGAGCAGCAAGCTTTAGCTTGCGACCAGCCCCGGAATATGCGTTACACTAAATTTGAAAGGATGGTAAATCATGAAAAAGTTTAAAAGACCAATCAGTATCCTGTGCGCGCTGCTTCTGCTGACAGCGGCGCTGTCAGCCTGCGGAGCCGGGAGCACCAGCGGCACCAATGCCACAACAACAGCAGCGGCCGGCACCACGGTGAAGGAATCCTCCACGGCAGCTACAACGGTCGCTACCGTCAGCCAGGGAGATGCAAAACCCATCAAAGTGCTGTACAGCGCCAGCTTGTGCGGCATACCTATTCATATTGCCAAGCAGCTGCAGTTCCTGGAAGCGGAGGGCCTGGTGGAAGGAAAGGATTATGAATATGTGACCTCCAGCCTCTCCGGTATTGAAATGCTCACCACCAAACAGGCGGACATCAGCTTCGGCCTCATCGCAGCCATGCTTGCGCCGCTGGATAACGGACTGGAGGCAAAAACCGTCGTGGGGGTGCATACCGGCTGTATCCTGATACTGGCTGGTACAAAGACGGGAATCACTTCACTTACAGGCTTGAAAGGCAAGAAAATCGGTGTAGAGAAGCTGGCATCGTCGGCGCATATCGTCACCCAGAGAGCTCTGGCAAATGAAAGCATCGGTACCACCGCGGAGAAGATGGAAGTGGAATTTGTCACCTATAACAAGGAGGATCTTCCGGTCGCGTTAAGGGAAGGCGCTGTGGACGCCATAGCAATCGGCGACCCCCAGGGGACCATTCTGATCAATGAAGGAGTCGGGGTTGAACTGTTTAACTCTGCAACCTCCGATCTGCTAAAGGACGAATATTGCTGCGCACTCTGGGTACGCAATGAAATATTGGAAGAACGGTCTGAGGATGTAACTAAAATTGTTAGAGCTATCCAGAATGCCTCCGCGTGGGTGGATCAGAACGAAGAGCTGGCCGCGCAGATCCAGCTGGATAATGAGTGGCTTGTAGGTGATTTGAAAATCGACAGCCAGGTTATAAAGAATTTTAAATACCTGCCATCCGTCTCCGGCGTTGAGACAGCATTGACGAGAAATATCCTGGAGATGAAGGACCTGGGTCTGATCAAAAAGGATACGGATGCAGCGCAGCTGGCGAAAAACAGCTTCATACGCCTGGAAGGAATACCGGACACAATTGAAGGTACGGTTGAAGCGCCCATTGACCCAAAAACCCAGATAAAAGCGAAGTAGACGGGTACAATTCTTCAATTTGGAATATAGGGATTTTAATGTTATTGATATGAAAAGGAATCCGGTGTAGGGGTGGCCATTGGCCGTCCGGGCAGCTGCTTGACGTAGATAGCATTCTGTGGATGCGCTAATAACGTGCCCCTACACTTTTCCATCCTCAGTACAGCTCCAGCTCAGTTTGTTACCAGATAAGTCAGCATAAACCCGTCTGTCATTGCGAGCGTAACGAAGTGAGCGCGGCAATCTTAATGATCATTCCGGCTAAAAGCTGAGATTGCTTCGTCGCAAGCTCCTCGCGATGACATACTCCTAACTTATTTACGCGGAGCTGTACTCAGGTACGCCGCTCTGTGCTGCCCGGAAGCCTGGTGATTAACGGTTAGATGGAGTAAACCGGCAATCCCGGCAAAGATAGGGTGTAAAATTTCCGATAGGTTTTTTCCACGGCAAACTTCCTGAAATTATATGGCAGACGGTGCATTTGTCAGCAGAAAGACGGCAACGGAAACAAGTAAAGCGGTAAAGCATATGCAAGAGAAAACGGTCAGCTTTTTATAAGATAGAATATCTTCAATTCTCCTTTTGATTTTGGTGCCTCCAAAAGCCGGAAAAAGCAAGCTGCTTTGTTTTTCGGCACAATCAAGCAGCGCCAATGCATATTCCTTTTTCTGCGTATCGGAATAATTTTTCAGAAGCTTTGCATCGCACGCCAGCTCCATCGCGTTGAAAAAATGCTTTAAAAACAGCCAGACGAGCGGATTGAACCAATGGATGCATGCCGTTAAAATCGCAATCCCTTTAAAAAGATTGTCCTTCCGCCGGATATGTACTTTTTCGTGGGAAAGGATGTACTCCAGAGTATTCGTAGTAAGGTCAAGACCGGCGGGCAAAATGATTTTTGGATGCAAAACCCCATAGACCATTGGCGTACGAATCCTGTCATTGATATAGAGGTTGTCTTTGATTACGATGGAAGTTTTGATTTCCGCTTTTGCAAAAAGATAAACGACGACGACGGCAATCACGGAAGCAGCACCTATCGCAAACCATACTGCCGCCGCCGCTTTAAAAACCTTTGCAAGCAATTCGGTCTTATAGACGATGGGAAAATAGCTATCCACCGCCCTTGCGAAATTTGTCAGTGAGAGCTGCGGAAATTCGTTCCCGGGCGGCAGTTTTACTGTTTTTACAGCAAAGCCGGATAATAGGTTCAATAAGCTATATTTGTTTTCAAGGCCAAAGGGGATAAGCAGTCGAAGCAGAACTACACCCCACAAGGCATAGATGGCAAAGGCCGGGATCCTTTTTATTTTCCCGAGACAAAGAATAAGAATCCCGGCGATGCTTCCGAGGATGCTCATATTCAAAACCCAATAAAATATGTTTTCCGGCATAAACATCACCTTTTTTCAATCATTGCTCTCAGTTCTTCCAGCTCTTCCCGGCTCAAATTCTTCTCATTTAAAAAAGCGGAAAAAAACGCTTTTTTGGAGCCGTTATACAGCCTGTCAATCAAACCCATTGTTTCCGCCTTTTGAACCTCCTCTTTCTTCAAAATGGATGTACAGATAAAATTTGGCTCGGTTCGTAAAACAGCCTTTTTATCAATGAGCTTTTTAATCACGGTATAAGTTGTATTTTTGTTCCAACCCTCCGTTTCCGCGGCAATAAGGCTTATTTCCTTTGCGGATACGGGTTCCTTGTTCCAGATGATCTCCATGACTTTTAATTCGCTGTCAAATAGTTTTTTCGCTTCCATCGGTTAAAACACTCCGGACAATTATCGTAGTATATTTATATACTACCGAAATAGTCCAAAACTGTCAAGAATCAGTTTGCGTTTCCTCTATCCACTTTTTGCTATTGCGGCAGGGGAACGGTTCTTCACTGTCGCACAGGATGGAAAAAGCGCACTTTCCTATTCAGGTGTACCATTCTGTGGCTTTGAAACCTTACCAGAAGTTATTTAATGTATTGTCTGCATTTTAATGTAAAATGGTGGCAGAGTTGACATGTGAACCCATGTATGGTATCCTTTAAGAGATGGCACTTTGCTTTTTGGGCAGGGTGTCAAAATCTTTTTTATGGCAAATCCATAAAATATAAAAGAATCAGGAGGGTTAATCATGGGCGATAGACTTGTGCTAAGCCAGGAGGCCTTTGAAAAGCTGTTGAAAAGCATTGTGGATTTTGAGGAGGATTTCCGGGACATTGTGAATGACTATTACCCGCACCCCACCCAGGAACGGGCGGATATCCTTCAATTGGCAGCGGAGTATGTGAAAAAATTTAATAAAGCATTGGAACATGTCACCTTTCAGGAGCAGAGCGAAAAACATTTCCCCTTCGTGGTCATCGGCAGCGAGGTTGAAATTCAGGATATAGACCATGACGAGACCTTCAAATACAAAATTGTAGCTCCTTCTGAAAGGGATATAGTAAATGACTATATCTCTTTTTTATCGCCTGTAGGAATGGCATTGCTCATGAAAGAAGAAGGTGAAACCGTAGCGGTAAATACTCCGGGGGGTGTTTACCGCTATAGGGTAAAGTCCATTGCACTGCTGTAAGAAGCTTTAAAGCTGCAGGAAACCTTTTGCCTCTTGAAGGGTGCCTTGCAAAGATCGGATGTAGGGGGTGACCGTTTGCCGTCAGGCATTGTTTCGCCGGTTATGTTTAAGAGTCAGGAACCGTCCCCAGACGCACACTGGCTCAGATTGCATACTGCGGACGCGCAATGCGCGCCCCTACATTCGATTTATGCTCCTGTATTTTCATCAAGCCATGGGTGGGCGCAAATCACCGGCATACTTTCTTACGGATGGGATTTGAAAATTTTCTTATAGATTTGTATAGTGAACCTGAGAATAGAAATATGAAACATGCAGAAATATGAAACGCGACACCGTTTGGTGGATATTTGAAACATGAAGGCCCCAACTACTCGTTGAAAACAGAGGGCATGTGTTGTAAAATTCATATAGAAAAGCCATGATGAAGCGCTGAATATCCGTTTTTTATTTAGGAGCACCGGAAATATTACTTCCGATTCTTTTCTGGGGAATGGAGCGGGCTGGTCGCAAGCTAAAGCTTGCTGCTCGCCTATGCAGCCTACCAAGCGTAGTTCCCCGGAAAAGATTATCGGAAGTTATATTTTCGCCAGTGCTTACTATTGACAAAGGAGAGCAAAATATATGCCGGATCCGTCGATGGGAATAGTTTTGAATAAGGAAGGCAGTTCAAGCGTTTTTTGCAGCCGCTTAAAAAAAGACAGGTACCTGCTGATCATGTTGATCTTACCTTTGACTTATTACCTGATCTTTCGGTATGGGCCCATGTATGGACTTTTATTATCCGTAAAAGACTTCGATATCAATAAAGGTATTATGGGCAGTCCATGGGCGGGCTTCAAGTATTTTCAGGCATTCGTATTCGATCCGGTATTTTGGAGAGGCTTCCGCAATACAATCCTTCTTAATGTATACATGCTGATCTTTGCATTCCCTGCCCCCATCATACTTGCATTGCTGTTAAACGAACTGAAGTTCCCCCGATTTAAACGTTTTGCCCAGAGTGTAAGCTACATGCCTTATTTTATATCCACCGTTGTTGTTTGCGGCATGATTGTCAACTTTTTTGCCAGAGAAGGCATGATAAATACCGTCTTATTTTCGATAGGCATACAAAAGATCAATTTCCTTATGGAAGCTCAATGGTTTCCATTTGTCTATGTAACGTCTGAAATATGGCAGAGCGTCGGCTGGGGATCAATCATATACCTTGCGGCGATAACGGGCGTGGATGCGACTGTATATGAAGCTGCGATTATCGACGGTGCGGGAAGATGGAAACAACTGTTGAATGTTACGCTGCCGTATCTTGCACCTACGATTTCTATAATGCTGATACTTGCTGTCGGCAATGTCATGAGTGTATCCTTCGAAAAGATTATTCTGCTTTATCGGGGCGCTACCTACGAGACATCGGACGTCATTGCGACTTATGTTTACCGGAGAGGCTTATTGGGTGCAGATTTCAGCTATGCAACCGCGGTCGGGTTTTTCCAGTCGTTTGTCGGCATGATTTTCATCCTGACGGCAAATACCATAACGAAAAAAATCAGCGATACCAGTATGTTTTGACAATCCACAGGCTTGTGATTCACAGGAATGGAGTTTGCGTATTTATGAAGAAAATAAACGATAGCGTGTTCTCAAGGGCCTTTGATGCAGTAAATATGATTTTTATGTGTATACTTATCTTTGTATGCGTATTTCCGTTTTATTATATGGCAGTGGTTTCAATAAGCAACGGTATGAGTGTTGTCAGGAATGAGGTATTTCTCTTCCCCATCGGTGTAAATCTGAGCGCATACGGAATCATATTCGATAACCCGCTGATTTCAAGGGCCTATTTGAATACGGTTTGTTATGTGACCCTTGGAACGGCAATCAACATGATACTTACTTCGTTGTGTGCATATCCGCTTTCAAAAAGGAGTCTGACCGGCAAAAAGTTCTTCATAGCGATTATTTTATTCACAATGCTGTTTGATGGCGGCATGATTCCAACCTATCTGCTGGTTGCGAAGTTTTTGAACCTGAAGGATACCATATGGGCGGTGCTGCTGGTAAATGGCATGAGCACTTATAACATGATCATCATGAGGACATTTTTTCAATCAATACCCGAATCGCTGCATGAAGCGGCAACCATCGATGGCGCAAATGATATCGGCATATTTACAAAAATCGTAATTCCGCTTTCCAAACCGATTATGGCAACAATGCTCCTGTTTTATGCCGTAGCGCAGTGGAACCGGTTTTTTGACTATATCTTATACCTGAGCAAAAAAGTAATGTTTCCCATGCAGCTCATTTTACGGAGTATGGTTGTGGACGGCAATATGGGAGAAGCGGTAAACAGGATTGGAGTGGGCCAGGATATTCTGTCGGTACAAACCAATATCAAATATGCCGTTATCCTCATTACGGTTCTCCCAATACTGATCCTATACCCGTTTGTACAAAAATTCCTTATAAAGGGAGTTATGATAGGCTCAATAAAAGGATAAAAAACCAGTGCGCTATAGTTTTTCGCATATGTCAAATAAAATAAAAACAGGAGGCGTGAAAAAATGAAAAGATTCAAGAGGGTTCTGTCTTTACTGGTCTGTGTGTTGGTTGCATTGGGTATGTCAACCGGCTGCTCCTCAACGGATGGAAAATCCGGGGAAACTACCAAGGAAAGCTCTGCCGCCGGCGAAAAGTCGTCTGAAGTATCCGCTTCGAAGTTGACCGACAAGGAAGTCACCCTTACGATGATGCGGGGCGAACACCCTTCCCAGCCGTTTTTGCAGGATAGCCCCATCCTCAGTGAAATCTATAAAAAGACCGGCATAAAAATCGAGCTTGAGGCAGTAACAAGCGATTATGAGCAGAAGGCAGCTACGTTGGTCGCATCGGGAGACATGCCCGATATAATGATCGCCAGCCGGCTGGGAGCCGTATACTACAGCGGGAAAAATGTTTTTTTGCCCGTAAGCGATTACTTTGATGTAATGCCAAACTACATGAAGGTCACAAAAGACGATCCGAACTTCACAAGGTGTTCCTCCGATGGAAAATACTACTATCTGGTGACGTCTTCGAGATCCGCTGCCACTCTTTCAGCCACGTCTCCGCTGATCAGGCAGGACCTGCTGGAGAGTTTGAACCTTGAAATGCCCAAGACCTTCGACGAGCTGCACAATGTATTGAAGGAATTTAAAAAGGCACAGCCCGATACCTTCCCGTGGACTTGCCGATGGGAAACAAAGCGGCTTCTGTATATTGCCGCATATCCGATGGGATCGGGCTATGGCCAGGATAACGGCATGTATTTTGACAAGGATATCGAGGGAGGCAAGTGGGTATACGGGGCTGTCAGACCGGAGTTTAAAGAAGTACTGGCCTATTTCAGCACTCTTTATAAAGAGGGAATCCTTGACCCCGATTTTGCCATCAATACATCGCAGCAGTTCAATGAAAAAATGTCCAGTGGCAAGTCTACGTTCATGTGGGAGAATGGCGGATTTGCTTTAAACTACAATAAGGCTCTTGCGGCTGCGGACCCAAAACAGAAATTTGTCCAGATGGAGCTTTTAACCAACAGCAAGGGACAGAAAAGAAATTTCATCTATTCACAGTACAACAAGGATGATGCGATTGTTGTGAATAAGAACGTCAAGGATCCCGGGCTTGTCATGAAATTCATTGACTGGTTCTATTCCGAGGAAGGTACGGATGTGACAAATTTCGGAGTGCTTAATGAGCATTATACCATCGAAGGAGACAAACGCATTCCCAATCCGGATTACATTGCAAAATTTAAAAACGACGCCGATTCATGGAGAAGCTATATGTCGTCTCTCGGAGCAGGCCAGCTGGGTTTGGCCTTCCGATACGATACCGGCAATCAGGAACCGTTTTTGTCCGCGGAAGATAAGAATTTTTATGAATTTTGGAAAACCGCCGATGGATTCGTTGAAGAGTTGATGAACCCGCCATTTACATTGGAAGAACAGAATGAGCTTAAGGAACTCAACATGGCTGTAGATGCCATTCTACTGCCCGAACTTGATAGGTTTATCCTGGGGACTACTCCCTTGAGCGAATTTGAAGGAATCGCACAAAAAGCTGTTGAGGCAGGTGCTTTGAAAATAGAAGAGATCTATAACAAAGCCGAAGGCAGGTTAAAGAATTAATTGCTTTCCATGCCTGATACTGTAACGAAAAATTTTATTTATCCTTCCGGAAGTATCGCGCCGAAGCGTTCGCGCTATTTCCGGAAGGCGCATAAACGCCGATCAATTAATGCTTGTTTTGCTCTCAGTACCGGGCAGGATAAATGTATATTAAATACGTTATACATATTTCGCCAAATATGTTATTGTTTTATTATATCGTAGTTCATTAAATATGTGTGATAAAGATACGGAGATGATTCTGCAATGCGTTTATGGATGGAAAAGGTCGGACGGAAGCTTAACAGCCTTTTTGCCAGGATATTTTTATATTTTTTGTCCATGACGCTGCTGATATTTGTTATCGGGATTTTTAGCTATATCGATTTTATAAAAATACAGGAACATAATTTTGCAAGTAAAATGAAAATGAATTTAAGTTCATCCGCCCAGATTATGAATACCTACATCAAGAATATACAATATTCCATGGTGGGGTTTTTCCAGGATACGCAAACGGTCAAATGCTTAAAGCCGACGTACGCGCTTACTGCAGAGGAGCTTACCGAACGCAGCAGCATATCGAAAAGTATCGCCGGTCAAATGAGGAATCTTGTCGGTGGTGTGATCGACATCGTATTTGTATACCTGGATGATAAGATCGTGCTTACTTCCGATGGTGTGACCGATTACAGCAAATTTTTCGGAAAGTTCTACTGCTTTGAAAATTATGATGCGGAGTTCTGGAAGGATAAGCTTATGAACGTGGATGGTCTGGAGATTCTGCCGCCCTCATGGATTACCAAGGTCAGCAATATGCGCAGCAGTTATATCATCCCCATTGTGGCCAGTCAAAAGGTGAATGGCTATCGAGCGGTTATGGTTTCCTGCATATCGGCAAATACTTTTTATAAAATCTTTGAAGGAAGCGCTGTGTTTGCAAGCAGTGAGTTTGTTCTAATCAACAGGAGCAGTGACTTTTTTCTAAGTACGGATAAAAACCTTAAAAGGGGGGACTTTTTAAAAATTATCGACCGTGCTTCAGGAACAGGGAAGGATACGGATTTTAGCAAGTGTGAATTAAATGGGAAAAAGTATATACTCATTGACTCGGGATTGGAACAATTCGGATGGGAGTACTATTCAGTTACACCCCTGTGGGAATTCTACAAAATTGCCGCGGGTATCTGGTCTTTTATCATATTGACCTGCCTTGTACTATTTGGAATAGGCCTTGTGTTTTCCTACCTGTTCAGCAGAAAGATCTATATGCCTGTCAAAAGCATCCACGAGCTTTTGACAGGCAGGCAGCAGAAAACGGATGACGAGTATGAGAACAAATACAGGAGAGATGAGTTTGATGATATAAAAAAAGGTATAGATCGTTTGGTCACCCATGAACAAAATGTTAAACGAAAAATCAAAACGATTTCCGATGAATATTTGAATACATGGCTTGACTATACCTTTCAGGGCAGCGAGCTTTCGCACAAGAATATCGTTGACAGCGTGCTGATGGAAGAGTATGGGTTCACCAACAAACGGACGGCGTGCTGTGTTGTGAAATTCAATTTTAAACAGGAATTCTTTTCGGAGTTTACGCAATTTGACTGGCCAAGCTTTATCAATGCGTTGATCAATCTGCTTACAATTATGATTGAGCAGGTGTGCAGGGTTTATGTTTTTGAATATACAAGGAACACGTATGTATGCATTGTAGATATTTTCAAGGAAGGGGACCGGGAAAAGCTTCTGGACAGTCTGCAGAATATTGTGGCCATTTTTGAAAATGACGCCTGCTATTTAAATATAAATGTAAAAATTGGTTTAGGCAAGAACTGTGAGACGGTAAATGAGCTGGGAGGTTCCTTTAATCAGGCGCTTACCGCGATGGCAAAAACGCCGGAGGACAGATTCTGTGTTTGTGATGCAGACAGGGTCATAGAGGAGAACAGCGTGTATTACTCACCGGCAGACGAAAAAAGGGTTTTAAATTGCCTTGGGACTGGAAATATGGAAGAATTGACAAAAGTGACCGAAAGCATACTGAGCTTTAACAGAAGCAGGGATGTTTCCCATAAGAGCATGAAAGGGCTGTTTGCAGAGCTATATAACACCGGTATGAAATTTGCAGACGGGGAGGGTGTGGATTTAAACCGTATATTATCCGGAGATAAAAATATATTATTTAATGCATATACCCTCCTGAACCTTGGGGTCAAGGGAAGTATGGACCATCTGCTGAACTTTTATGAACGGCTGGTTGAACAGACGGAGGAAAGAGTACCGTTAAAATCGGATAAACTCGCCAATCTTGCCGCAGAGTATATTCATAATAACTATAAGCAGGATCTTAGCCTTAATATGATTGCAAGCCGGATGCAGGTATCACCCAAATATATTTCGCGGATATTCAAGAAGGCGATCGGCATGAATATAAGCGACTACATTGCAAAAGTACGCATAAACAAGGCAAAGGAAATCATCCAAAATACAGATAGCAGCATCCTTGCAACAATGAGCATGGTTGGATTTTATAGCAGGACGACATTTATACGGACATTTAAAAAATTTGAAGGCATACTGCCGACGGAATATAAAGAAATTTCATCAGCAAAAAAGGAGAACAATTCCTAAGCGATGGAGGAGGATGTAAATGAAAACCAGAACCTATCTAATATTGAATGCCGATGATTTCGGTCTGAGCCATTCCTATAACAAAGCGATTATTCAACTGATGATCCATAAAAAAGTATCATCGGCTACGCTTATGCCGGTTACGCCGGGCTTCAGTGAAGCGGCCGGATGGGCTGCCGTAAACAGGGAACATGCGGTGGGCCTGCATTTGACCTTCACCAGCGAATGGGAAAGGCAGGAATGGCGATGGGCGAGTCTGACGGGTAAAGCCTCGCTGCATGGCAGCGACGGTACAATGCACAGAAATTGTGAAATGGTTGAAGAAAACGTAAGGGAGGAGGACGTGGCCGCTGAAATTGCCGCGCAGTTCAACCGCCTGGAAGAAGCAGGCGTGCGGATTTCCCATGTCGATAACCACATGGGTAGTCTTTATGGCGTAACAAAAGGCAGAAGCTTCATTACACAGGTATTTGCACAGTGTATTCCCAGAGGTCTGGGTTTCAGGCTGCCACGAAAAATAATGAGAGGAATCGACTCCTTCAACGACTCGATTCCCGAAGCAGCCGTTGAGACCCTTGCCGGCCTTACAGCTTATGCCGGCAAGAATGGTATCTTTCTGCCGGATTATCTGCTGGCGCATCAATTTGCTCCCGGGCCGGGGGATACCTATTATAGCTTTAAACGCATGATGGTAAACAAAATGGCCAATCTGCCTGAGGGCATCGTTGAGACCTACATCCATCCGTCGGTTGACAGTGACGAAGTAAGGAATATCACGCCGACATGGCGGCAGCGCGTATGGGAATACGAGTTGATGCTTGATCCCGATATGGATTATGCGCTAAAGGAAAATGGCGTCAGGCTGGTCAACTATATTGAGGCTTCACATTTGAGGTAGTGCCTATTGAAGGTTTGAGCGTGATTAAGGTTTATGGTATTTAAGATCATGAGCAAAGCGAATTTTCTTGACACAGGAGGCTGCGATGAATTTACAACCTAATTTTTATTGTACGGGACGTTTCCCACAGCGTTCAAGACGCTTCTACACCGAGGAGCAGGGACTGCCGGGACGCCATGTCCTGGATATTGCCTTTGACCGCAAGGGCAGGTTGTGGGCGGGGACTGCTCTGGGACTGGCGTGTCTGGACGGAGATCGTTTTACGGCAATTTGCATGGAGGGTGCGGAAGTCCAACCTGCCGTTTCAATGGTATTTTGTGATACGCAGGGACGGCTGTGGGCAGCTGCGGAGAACCGTTTGTTCTGCATCGACGAGGACACCGCAAGCGTCAGCGGGACGTTCCCCGGGCATGTAACAGCAATGGCGGACGACGGCACCGGAGGATTGTGGCTGTTGACGACCGGTGCGCTATACTGCGGGCAGCCGGAAGGCTGGGCCAAAGTGCTGGAGGTCCAAGGGACAGGCCGTAATATCGCCGCATTTGGCGGCGGCAATGTCTATGTCGGCACCGATCAAGGCTTACTCGCCCTTGCGGGCAAGCGGATGCATTGGTTTACGATCCGGACGGAAACCTCCGGGCTGGTCAGCAATCGTATCCAATGTCTGTCCTTCGATGGGTGCGGACATCTCTGGATCGGCACGGACCGCGGTGTTTGCATTTATGACGGTACCGACTATTGGATGATGGCAAATGGGTGGAAGAGCTTGCCAAACAACGATATACGGCGCATTGTGACCGGCGTCGACGGGTCACGTTATTTTGCTGCTCCCGAAGGATTAATCCACCTGAACAACGGCGTGGTGAAATATTACGGCTATAAGAGATGGCTGCCGGACCATAAAGTGAACGCTGTCGCCGTATCTCCTCTCGACGGTACCCTATGGGCTGCCACGAAAGAGGGCCTCAGCCGGATTGCGACTTCATGGATGACGCTGGAGGAAAAGGCTGCGCACTATCAAAGCACTGTCGAAGCTTACCATGTCCGGAACGGATTCGTAACGATCCGTATGCTGGAAAGGGAAGGCGAGCTGTCAAGCGGTCAAGTGGATATATCCGACAACGACGGACTGTGGACTGCATGTTACGCGGCGGCACAGACCTTCAGATATGCCGTCACAGGCAGTCCGGAAGCATTGGAGCTGGCACGGCGCTCTATTCAGGCAATGCTTAAGCTTACACGGATTACCAATATTCCCGGGTTTACTGCAAGAGCGATCCGTTGCAAGGGCGAGGCCGGTTTCGGCAATGGACATCCGGAATGGCACCGCACGGAAGACGGGCAGTGGGAATGGAAGGGGGATACATCCAGCGACGAAATGGTTGGTCATTTCTATGCATACTCCCTCTATTATGATCTGGCTGCCAGCGACGAGGAAAAAGAGATTCTGCGCAAAGTGATACGCGGGATTACAGATCATATCCTGGAAAACGGTTACCGGCTGCTGGACGTGGATGGTATTCACACCACCTGGGCCGTCTGGTCGCCTGAGAAGATAAACCACGACCATAAATGGGTGTTTGAGCATGGCGTCAATTCCCTTGAAATTTTATCCTATTTAAAGACCGCTGAGCATGTCACCGGTGACGAAGCCTATCAGACGGCTTACCGGGAGCTTGTCACCAGACATCACTATGCCATGAATACGGCCAGGTATAAAATAGAGCAGCATTTCTCCCATATCGATGATGAATTGGCCTTTTTGTCGATGGTGCCGCTGCTCCGCTATGAGAAGGACCCGGATTTGCGCGCGTATTACCTGACCGGACTGGAACATCATTGGCAGTACGAGCGGATTGAACGCACACCGCTTTGGAACATTATTTACGGTGGCCTCAGCGGCAGGCCGTGCGATCTGGAAGCGGCGGTGCAAAGCCTGGCGGAGCTGCCTCTGGATCTCATCGATTGGCCTGTATTTAACAGCCATCGAGCCGACCTGGATTGGGCTTCTGCTGTTGAAGAATCCGGGATGCGGGAACAACTCAAGGCTCCCCTGCCCTATGACGAAAAGCCCATAGGAAAGTACGACGCCAACCCTTTTCTGGCGGATCACGGCAGCGGGATGCAGGCCGAGGACGGTACGCTGTTTCTGCATCCTTACTGGATGGCGCGCTACTTCGGTCTGATCAAAGAATACTTATAACAATATTGTATTAATTTTTATATTACGTTATTTCATTGCCGGCCGCATAGCGTCGATCACACTGTCTACGTCGAACATGTCGGAAAGCTTCTCTTTCCGGTAATAGAATGCAGTACCGTCGATATTCATCCTGTCCATCTGGACATACTCGCGGACGGCGATCTGGAAGCCTGTACTGCCTACGGGGCAGAAAATGCTGAACCCCTCCGATTTAAGCATTTCAAACTTGGGATTTTTTATGGGGATTTCCTCTCCATAGGGGTATACATAGACTCCCGTAGGGCCTACCAGGGGCTCAACTTCAGCCTTCCACTTCGCCGTGTCGCTTTTCAGCCTGTCGAAGCTGACTTTATTGGAATGCAGATGACCGTAGCCATGACAGGCGAAAGTCCAGCCGGTTTCCTTCAAACGCTTCACTACTTTCAAGGCCTCTTCCTTTTCTTTCTCGTAATCTTCGGCATCCTTATCTTCCGTATGGTATCCCAGGATTCCCGCATAGCCTGTAAGCGCAAGGATTCCCTTTGCCCCCTCAAGGGAAAAATCGGGATGCTGCGCCACGAAGCTGTCTAGAATAGGGACAATTTCATTATCGCATTCGGTTTTTTCCTGTCCGTCCGGCGTCATGTAGTAGGCGGCCGCATTGCCGTCGCCGTCGATGACCAGCTTATGCGCATTGCCGTTTTCCTTCATGTAATCATAATAGTTCATATCGTCAACGGACAGGACCAATGGCTTTTTGCCTTCCGGAAGCAGCAGTTTCTTTTTTTTGATGTTGTTTTTTCCATCCTGCTGCGCGACTTCATAAAGCTTTGTCATATCCACCAGAATGTAATTGTTTTCGTATAGGGAATCAAGAATTTTCTTAAACTCTCCGACAGTCACAAACCAGTCATTATAGCCTTGGGCCGTTGAGTCCCCGTCAAAAGCCATTTCCGGGTAGATGATCAGAGGGTGGAAGAAAATATGCCGTATGTTGCCTTTATATTCAACAAGAGCAGGCGCCTCCGATTCAGCGGGGGCAGTTTCATCGACGCCCGTCGCCATTATCGGGTTGTTGGCGGCGACATTCCTGCCGGATGCATCGGAAGGCTGGGTTGACGCATCGGTATTTTTATTTTCCGTGCCCTGTTTAAGTGCCGGTTGCATTTGCATGGCATTACGGCTTCCGTTCAGGATACCTTTTTCAAATTTCAAGAAAAATAATGCCCCTGCTGCCGCGACGGCGCATAGAAGGATAATAACTCTGACTCTGACTGCCTTGTTCATTTTTCGACCTCACCTCTAAAAAACATTTACTATAGCACCATGCAATAGACCGGGATAAATCGGAGGCAGTTCCGCATAAATCCCGATATTAACCTATTTTTAACTATTATGTTTCCTTCGATTCGCAAAATGAAGCTTATTCTATCGATTTTAGCGCAGCATAAAAGCAGTATTGCATGGTCTCTTTAATTTGTAATTTGACATTGCGAGGGTCGCTTACGGCAAGCTCAGCGAGAAGGAAAAATGAGCTTCAAATGCCGCTGCCGCTCCTTGGAAAGAAAAATTTCATATTGCGAATTGAGGCGCTGTCTGAAACATGTATACGTATATGTGAAGTACATGATATAATTATCCTACTAACTGAATAATGGTAAAAGGTGTAGAAAAACATACGGATTGGCATAATTTAACGAAATTTGCCGGAGAGATTTATGGTCATTCGCTATTTTAAAAATCTTAAGATAAGGAAGCAAATGCTGGTCTTAATGATCCTGTTTCAGGCAGGCATCCTCATCATGGGCATCTATTTGTTTTTAAACTTCTACCATGTATTGGAAATGAAGATGGTGAATACCACCGAGCAGGTGTTTTCCCATATAGAGAATGAGGTTTTGAAATATTTTGAGTCTATTGAAACTACGGCGGAAAATATTTGCTATTTGCCTCCAACACAGAAGTTGATTACTACTGAAGATGCCAATGATAAATATGTTTCCTTTAAAGAAATCAGCACTTATGGCACGAGCCTGGTCATAAACAACTATATAAGAGATTTCTACATATATTCAAAAAACCGTCCCTACTCCTTCGGAACCATGAGTCTCCCCCTTAATGAGTTGAAGGACGTCAGGCTGGGGAAAAATGAATTCTATTATTCGCATGTGATGAAATATGACTCCCTGGAAGCATATAAAGATAAAAATTTCTTTGCCATTGTAAAGAGGATCAACAATGCAACCTATCCGCTATCCGATCAATATTACGGGAATATGATATTAATACTGGATTGCAGCTTTTTTGACGAGATTTGTTCCCGGTACGGAATAACGGACGGCTCATATACTTTCATAATCAACAATTACAACGAGATTGCCGGACAAAAAAATCCCCGGACAGATAGCGAACTTGTGGAAAAATGCCTGGAAAACAGCGGAAGTTTAAAAAATAAAGACTATAATATGCTTACCTATAAGGACGTTGTCTATTTGTCGCATATTAAGAGTATTGGAAACAGCGGATGGAAAATCGTTTCCGTCACACCCCGTCTTCAGTATTTCAAAGAAATGAACAGCATCACGGTAGTAACCGGGTTGTTATTCTTTTTATTAACAATATGCATTCTTTCTCTGTCAGGGCTGATTATATCCAGTATTACCAAACCGATTAAAGGTATTCTGCAGGTAATGGAAGATGTTGTGAAAGGAAACTTTAAAATACGATGCAGAGAAAATCCCAGGAACGAATTGGGTAAGCTGTCAAGCTATTTTAACTATATGATGGACGAGATCAATAAGCTTATGAAAAAAACCTTTGAGAACCAGCAAAAGCTGTATGAAGCCCAACTAGTGAGAAAAGACGCCCAGCTCATGGCACTCCAGAGTCAAATCAACCCTCATTTCCTTTACAATACATTGGCGACCATTCAAAGTATCGCTACCTGCTACAAAGTCAAAGAGATATACGAAATCTCCATCGCCCTTACCAGGGTCATGAGATACAGCATCAAAGAAGGCGACTATGTAATGCTGAACGCTGAAATAGAAAATTTGAAAAGCTATTTGAGTATTTATAAAATCAAAAACAAAGACAAGTTCGATTATTCCATTGAAATAGATGATGAAATCCTTGACTTCAGGATTATTAAGCTAATCTTCCAGCCTATTGTTGAAAATGCGGTTATACATGGGGTCCAGGAGAAAATCGGAAATTGCAGTCTGGTCATAAAAGGGCATAAAATAGAGGATCAGCTCTTCTTCGAGATTATCGACAATGGAGTCGGCATGCCGGAAGAAAAGGTACATTATTATAACGAGGTATTGCCAAAGGAACTGAAAAAAGACTTTTACAAAAATGCAAAGCAAAGTCTTGGAATTTCCAACGTCATACAGCGCTTGGAGCTATGCTACGGCAATTCTTATGAACTGAGGATAGAAAGCTTTATAAACCAAGGTACAAGAGTATTGATTAAAATACCTTACGAGGGGAGTGCCGTAGATTGATCAGGGTTTTATTCGCGGATGACGATCAATGGATACTGGATGCAATGCAATATGTTATCGACTGGAAAAGCTGCGGTTTCGATGTGATAGGTACCGCCGCCAATGGCCGTGATGCTTATGAATTGATAGTGAAAAACCATCCGGACGTGATTTTTACCGATATTGTAATGCCAGGCATGACCGGGCTGGAATTGCTAAAAAAACTGATGATGGAAAAAACCGATATCGAGGTGATCATCCTCACAGGCTATTCCGAGTTTAAATACGCCCAGGAGGCATGCAGATGGGGAGCTTTTGATTATATTTTAAAGCCGGTGGAAGTGGAAAATCTGATGGATACCCTGGAAAGGGTAAAGGAAAAAATCGATGTGATGAAAAGCAATGAGGAAGTGGCGGTAGCAGAATTGCAGCCGCTGCCGAACAGCAGCAACCAGATTTTGACTGCTATTTTAAAATACATGAATGAAAATATCGAAGAAGATTTACACTTATATAGAGTTGCGGAAAACTTTCATTTTAATCCCAGTTATATCAGCCAATTATTTAAAAAGGAACTTGGGGTCTCCTATTCCGAATTTCTGACAAGGATACGTATGAACGCCGCCGAAAAGCTGCTGCTGGAAACGGATATGCCTATCAAAAGCGTTTGCGATAAAACAGGTATCTACGATTATTTCTATTTCAATAAGCTTATAAAAAAATATAAAGGACTGACGCCAAATCAGATAAGAAAAAAAGTGAATCATTATGCCAAACCATAAAACCTATTCAATTTACAAAACCACCTAATCAAATTACATTTTTATATCTGGTTTTCGATGATACACTGATCACAACCCAAACCACAAAAAAACGTAAGGAGGAGAACATCAATGAAGCGTTTTATTTCCGTTATGCTTGTACTAATCCTTGTAGTGGCAATCTTTTCAGGGTGCACAGGCAAGTCGGGTGAACAAAGCAGTGCAGCTACCTCAGGTACGACGGATGCAACGGCTGCTACCAAGGCCCCTGAGCCGGATTACGGGGATACCGGCGGTTTAAAACTCCCGATAACGGATAAGCCGGTAACCATTTCGTGTATCGTGGAATCAGAAGTAGCCGATCTGACTGCTCTGGTAGGAATTCAGGAAATTGAAAAGAGGACGGGAATTAAATTCGAAATGCAGTCATATCCGCAATCAGTAATAGAAGAAAAGAGAAAAATGAGGCTGGCTGCAATGGATCTGCCGGATCTGATCGCCGGTATCGACAGAACGCAGCTGATTCAGCTGGGCAAGGACGGAGCCGTCGTACCCATCAATCAATTTACAAAAGATCTCCCCAATTTTACCAGGCTTTTCATGGAGGAAAATCCATGGGTAATGAAGTCCTTTTCTGCAGATGACGGCAATCTTTATATGTGGCCGTATTACAATATAGACCGTGACGTAAACCATGGCTTTATGTACCGCAAGGATATTTTTGATAAACTTGGAATAAAGGAATGGACAAATACGGATGAATTCTATGCAGCACTGAAGACATTAAAGGAGAACTATCCGGAATCGGTGCCATGGACCAGCAAGACGAAGGAAACCATATTTTATGATATATCCTATGGTTGGGGTATCGGTTCGGCAAATTTTCCAATGTACTACAATGAGAATGAGAAAATATGGAAGTTTGCCGGCGTAGATCCTGCATACAAGAATGAGCTTGATTTTATGAAAAAGCTTTACAATGAGGGCCTTCTGGATCCGGAATTTTTAACCACCACCGCTGCCGATTTCCAGGCAAAGCTGACGGATGGCAGATCCTTTGTGACCTGGGACTGGATAGGAAGAATGTCGTTATTTAAAGAACTTGTCAAAGACAATATACCCGAATATGATTTCCGATATGGAAACCCCATTGGCCCGGCAGGTACGGTAAGAAGCCTGCCTAAAGTTAACAGCATGGGCTACGCGGTTCGTAACAACGACAAGAAGCTTGTGACCTTGAAGCTCCTTGACTATTTAAGCAGTCCGTCGGGAGCCGAGCTTGCTACAATAGGTATCGAAGGAGTCACGTTTGAAAAGGACGCAGCCGGCAATATTACCTATCCCGCGTTCCCGAAGGATAAAGCAATAAGCTTCAATGATCTTGGAAACAAGTTCGGAGTATTTATCATGGGTATATATACCAGGGTTGATCCCAGAAGCGTATACTTTACATATACACCGAATGAAAAGGAAGCGCAGGATAAAATGATAAACGGCAACAAGATAGAAATACCGGATCCGATACTGAACTTTACCGGTAAGGAAGTCGAAAGCATCAATGAACTGAAAGTACAGCTCATGAAATCCCTGTATGAATTCAGTGCAAAATATGTCCTGGATAAAACTTATAGCGACCAGCAGTGGACTGATTATCAGAAACAAGCTGAAGGCAAAGGATATAAGCAGCTGCTGGACATCTATAATGCAGCTCAGCAGCGTTATGACGCAGTGAAGTAAGGAATTTGACGGGTTCGGCAGGATATAATGGGCCAGCTCCGGTTGGCCCAAAATATATAGAATGGAGTAGAAGCAGTATGTTATCCGGTACAGCGCAAGCAAAAAGCGGCCAGAAAAAAATTTTGGATGGTGGGCAAAAATCAAAGCTCCATTCCATTCTCAAGCATTTTAAAAAAGATTTACCTCTGACAGCCATATTTCTTCCATGCATAGTTTTTTACATACTTTTCAGATATGGCCCCATGTATGGCTTACTGATAGCTTTTAAAAGGTATACCCCTTATAGAGGAATTATGGGAAGCGAATGGGTGGGATTGAAATATTTCATTCAATTCTTTTCCAGCCCGGATTTCATCCTGTTATTTAAAAACACTCTTTTGCTGGGATTGTTTACGCTATTGTGTTCATTTCCGTTTCCGATCCTGTTTGCATTGCTGTTGAACGAGGTCAGGAATCAAAGGTTTAAAAAGACGGTGCAGACTTTGAGCTATCTTCCGTCATTCTTTTCTATTGTAGTTATATGCAGTATGGTTATAGATTTCTTATCGCCGGGGCACGGTATGGTTAATAATGTTCTGGCGGCATTAGGCTTGCCGCGGATATACTTTTTGGCAAAGCCCGAATGGTTTCGGACGATCTATATCGTATCCGATATCTGGCAGGCTACGGGTTTTGGAGCTATCATATACCTTGCTGCCATCAGCGGAATTGATCCACAGTTGTATGAGGCCTCCAGAATGGATGGGTGCAGCAGATTGCGTTCCATCTGGCATATTACCGTTCCCGGTATATTTCCGACAATTGCCACCATGTTTATACTTCGATCCGGTGGCATCATGAGGATAGGTTTTGAAAAGGTGCTGCTTTTGTATAATCCTACTACTTATGAAGTGGCAGACGTCTTTTCCACTTTTGTCTACAGGAAGGGCATGCTTGAAATGAGTTACAGTTATGCTGCGGCAGTCGGCCTTTTCGAATCTGTTGTCGCACTGTTTTTTGTGGTGCTGTCCAATATGATCAGCAAAAGAGTAAGTGAACATAGTTTATGGTAGGTGACGGGAAATGCATATGAATAAACGATTGGAAATTTTTGATGTTATCATTACACTGGTTATGCTGGTTGTCCTGGCAGTAACCTTATATCCTTTGCTGTATATTGTTTCAGTTGCTTTCAGTGATCCCTTTTACGTGGCGCAAAATAAAATAACATTTTATCCGCGCGGATTTACTATTGAAGCTCTTAACATGATATTCGCAAACGAAAGGGTACCGAGAGCTTATTTGAACACAATTCTATATACATTTACCGGAACATCCGTAAACTTGCTGCTCACGGCAATTTCCGCCTATCCCCTGTCCAGGAAAAAGTTTTTCGGCAGAAAGGTTTATTTACGGTTGATCGTTTTTACCATGCTGTTTTCAGGCGGCATGATTCCAAGTTATATTATCGTTTCCAAGCTGGGGCTTATCGATTCGATGTGGGCACTGGTTTTCCCCAACGCTGTCTGGACTTTTGAACTGCTCATAATGAAGAGTTTCTATGAGGGAATGCCCGAAGAGCTTCATGAAGCGGGGATAATTGACGGAGCATCGGAACTGAGGATGATGTTTCAAATATTTATACCGCTTTCAAAGCCTGCACTGGCGTCCATTGGTTTGTTCTATTTCATGGGGCATTGGAACAGCTTCTTCATACCCATGATCTATATAAACAGTGCCAAAAAGTTCCCCCTGCAGGTTATCTTAAGGGATATGCTTATTGAAAATACGGTAATGCGGACAACGGATGTTGAGTCCGGCAAAATGACTCCGGAGATACTAAAAAATGCAACGATCTTTGTTACAATGATTCCGGTTCTAATGGTATATCCCTTTGCTCAGAAATATTTTACCAAAGGTGTTATGATCGGTTCAATAAAAGGCTGAGCGACTGGGTATGCTCCAACTACCCTTTTTTAATAATTTATTAATTCATTCCCCGGCATGAAACAGTATAATTCTTTGTATAAAGTCCGGTAAAATACTGTTGAAGCTGAGGTACTCCTTATGAAAAGGTTGTTGTGGTTTTGGCCCGCTTGTTTTTTCCTGCTGCTGGTTTCCTGCAGCAGCAATGCTGATTTGCCTGCCGGCGGCCATGCCATTTCATCGGGAGGTTCAGGGCTTTCAGAAGCTGCTCCTGCCGATGACGGCCATGTCAAGCTTGACACAATGGACATTGGAGGCATTATGTTCCGCGACCTCAGTGAGGAGCAGTCTGCCCAATACGCGATGACAAATTTCATAAATGAATTTAAAAGCTTTATTTCCAATCAAGCCTACCATATAACGGAAGACACATGGGAGGAAGACTACCAGGTTTTGCTGCTTGACGCTGAAAATCAGCCGCTGCTTGAGCTGTCCATGAGCGGCAGAAGCGTCGTTTTTGACAGGGATGTGGAGATCAACGGCAGCCTGTATAAAAAGGGAACAACCTATGAAACCGGCCTATGGCTGAATGAATCGATGAATCAGTTCCTTCAGGGGAAGGTCCTGAACCCGGTGCATATGGATTACCCGGCGAAGGTGAGAATACCCAGGGAGCATTATGACACGGTTGACATGGTAAATGCCGGAAGCTATAACATTAACCAATACGAGACGTTAGAGGCCCTGCGTACCTTCATGGACGACAGCGTTGCAGGCAGGGACTTTGAGATTGCAGGCTGTGAGCGCCTTTACAACGATGAGGTAATGCAATCGGAAGAGGCAAAGGCGGCACAGGCCAGAGTACTTCAAATAAACTGCAGCTCTACGCATTTGAACATCACTTCAGGCAATACCTATGATGAACTGGTCACAGGGTATTCCTTCAGCTTATATAAAGACGCTGAAAAACCCGGCCTGTACCGGCTTGCTACCAGTGGAGAAGTACTTTTTGTCAAGGTGGATGACACTTTCGACAGGGCCTTTCAGGAGCTGTTCGACAATGACTTGAAGTCCGGTTACAAACTGGGGGCCGCGGAGGTTGAAAAGCTGTATGAACAGAAAAAGCCTTATTCTATGGAATACCTATGCAGGAATCTGGGGATGGAGCTATGGAACAAACACCCGGAGGATACTCTGAAACGGAGCAGCGTCAAGCTGGATAACGGCAATGCATATACCATGCTGAGCCTTAAAGGCCCCTTTGACCTGAGGCTGCTTTTTTTTGACAAAGCTTCCGGTACTTTCATCGATTCGATGGACTTTGGCGGAAGAGCGGCAGGAACGGAGTATACCGTCCATCGGTCCGGGAAGAATGCCTGGATTGTCGGAGACAGGTGCCGCGGCTATGGAACAGGGATTGCCGTTTATAACCGCGAGTGGTATACCCTGGATGAGCAGGGGAAGAAGCTTGCCCTGAGCATGCCATACCGTACCGTTGACGTCGGGCCTTACGGCGGAAGTATGTTCCAGGCAAATAAGATCCAACTGGTGGATGGTGACCCTGTCCGCCTGAAGGTGAGCTATGAAATTACCCGGATTTATGTGCTGGAGACTGCTGATGCCGATGAATACGGGCAGGTAGAGGTCACTTCCGAAAAACAGGTGGAGTTTGTCTGGGATGGCAGCCAACGGGAATTCATCTCGGAATTCCCTGTGGATGATCAGGGGATAACGCAGATCAGTCACAGCTGCGCCGGCATTACCGAAAAATGCGGCGCTATCCTTGAAAGGGAATATGACAGACTGCTTTCCGGTATTGAAGCTATGGATTCAATGGAAGACGATTCGGAAAGGGCATACCGGGCAAATGTATATGAGTTTTTCCTCAGTGACTGCCCCGACGGTACAAAAAAGGCAGCCCTGCGCGAACTGCTGACAGAAAAGGCAGGGAGGTAGAAACCTGCCGGGTATGTAAATGAAATAGTTTTTTTACATTAATCGCTGTTGCGATGTTCCAAATTGTTTTTAGTGCATTAATAAAACTATATTTCATGAAAAAAATTTGAATTGAAACAGCCCCCGCACAGTAGTAAAATGTTACTAACACTACAGCGAAAAATCTTATTCTATCCTTGAAGAAATAGCGCGCTGAAACGTTCGCGATATTTCTTCAAGGCGCATAAATGCCGATAAATTAATGTTTTTCTTCGCTGTAGTACTAATCGGCAAATATTGCTGAACCATCGATAATGTCGCGTGAGCGACCTGTGAAACGGGGTATGAACATGGCTGCCGGTATGGGAATGGGCTGGAAAAGCCTCAAATATAGTTCGGAGCAGGCTCCGAAACCGAAAATAACAAAGACAATGCTGCTTAGAATCCTCCGGTATTTCATACCCTACTGGAGGCATCTGATTGTTGTCATAACCGCTATAACTGCGACAGCGCTTTTAGGTCTCATTCCGCCCCTTCTTACCCAAAGGATCATCGATGTTGCATTACCCGGTAAAAACCTATATCTTCTCGGCATGCTTACACTGGCGTCACTAGGCGCTACAGCGGCCATTGGTTTGATCGGCGTAGGGCAGAATTATCTGAATACATGGATTTCCTCACATATTACCTTCAACATGCGGAATCAAATGTATAAGCACCTGGAATATATGTCTTTGAGCTTCTTTTCAAATGTAAAGACCGGTGAGATCATAACCAGAATGACCAGCGATATCGGCGGGGTCCAGGATGTTTTCAGGAATACGGTGGTAAATACGATAAGCAACGTTTTTATACTTGTTTCTACCGCTGCCGTTCTCCTGTCAATGAACTGGAAGCTGGCAATCGCCGGTATCCTTGTTGTGCCGCTGTTTGCCTTTCCGACCAGGAAAGTAGGGAAGGTCAGATGGAAGATCGCTTCGGAGACCCAGGGCAAGCTGGGCGAACTCAACCAAATAATTCAAGAAACCTTGAGCATCAGCGGCTCAACCCTGTTAAAAATTTTTACCAGGGAAAAGGATGAACTCGAAGGCTTCAAGAAGATAAACACGGAGGTCACCAAACTCCAGATAAAGGAATCCAACGCCGGAAGATGGTTTATAATGACCATCACCATCTTCGCAACCATAGGTCCCCTGCTGATCTATTTTTGGGGAGGATATCTGTTTATAAGAGGGGAAATCTCGGTAGGTGCGATAATCGCTTTTGTCGCCCTGCTCGGCAGACTATACGGTCCGGTTGTACAGCTGTCCAGCATCCATATCGATATTACACGCTCTCTGGCTCTTTTTGAGAGGATCTTCGAATACCTTGACAAAAAACCTGATATAGAAGACGCTCCAACAGCCAAACCACTGGGAACGGTGGAAGGCAGGGTGGTTTTCAGGAATGTAGATTTCTCTTATAACGAAAAGCAGGCTGCACTGGAAAATATAAGCTTTACATCGGAGCCTGGTAAAATGATTGCGCTTGTCGGCCCAAGCGGCGCCGGTAAGACCACTGTCACGAATCTAATACCCAGACTCTATGATGTATGCTCCGGCAGCATAACAATCGACGGAAAGGATATCCGGCAGGTCACACTGGAATCGTTAAGGGCAAATATCGGTATCGTTATGCAGGACAGCTATCTGTTCAACGGCACGATCAAAGAAAATCTTTTGTATGCAAAGAAGAACGCTGCGGATAAAGAATTGGAAGCCGCCTGCAGGGACGCCTATATTCATGATTTCATCATGTCACTGCCTGAAGGCTATGATACCGTAGTCGGCAACAGGGGTATAAAGCTATCCGGCGGTGAAAAACAGAGGATATCCATCGCACGCATAATACTTAAAAACCCGGGCATCATGATATTGGATGAGGCTACCTCTGCACTGGACTCCGTTTCCGAATCCTACATCCAACAAGCGATAAAACCTCTTTTGAAAGGCAGAACAAGCTTTGTCATAGCTCACAGGCTCTCAACGGTGATGATGGCAGACCGGATACTGGTGCTTGACAAGGGAAGGATCGTTGAAACGGGCAGACATGAGGAGCTTCTGGAGAAAAACGGGCTCTATAAGGTGCTTTACGATACCCAGTTCGCAGAACAAAAGGATACCGAAGCTTAATTCACGTATTCCTCAGATACTTAGGAGTACTGCAAATATTCTTCCCGTTTTTTGGAAAATGCCGGCCGCAATGGACTGTATTTTCCGAAACCTATACGGGAAGTTATATTTGCACAAGTACTTAACAAAGCCTTATCATCGAATTAACATTCATTTTGTAAGATACTAACATAAGCATTGAATTTGATTTGCGAGGGTGGTGTCTTATGAAGATATTTTTGCAAAAATGCGCAACCCCGGTACTTATAATGGTGATCGCGTTATTTGTGCTATTCTCCTTTGCCGGCTGTACAATATCGAAGGATAAGCTGGTGATCCTGTCCGGCTCGGAAAACGATACCCTTGAGCCGATCCTGGAGGAATTTGAAAAAATCAACCGGGTAGATATCGAAATGCAGTACAAAGGCTCGGTGGATATCATGCTGGAGCTTGAAAAAGGCGGTATCGATGCCGACGTCGTTTGGCCTGCCAACAGTCTATGGGTCACTCTTGGCGATAAAGGACATATTGTCAAGCATATGCAATCCATCATGACCTCGCCGGTAGTTTTCGGAATACGAAAGAGCCTGGCTGAAGAGCTTGGCTTTACCGGCAGGAAAGTGCCGGTCAGGGACATATTGGATGCAATCAATAACAAAAAACTAAGCTTTATGATGACTTCGGCAACCCAGTCCAATTCAGGCGCCAGCGCCTATATAGGTTTCCTTTATGCTTTGCTTGGCAACCCCGAAACAATCACTATGGAAAATCTTCATGATCCGCAGCTGAAGGATGGGATAAGGACACTGCTCTCCGGTATAAACCGTTCTTCCGGAAGCTCAGGCTGGTTGAAGGACCTGTTTCTGAAGGGCGATTATGATGCCATGGTAAATTATGAGTCCATGATCATCGAGACCAATCAAGAGCTTGTCAAACAGGGCAAAGAACCGCTCTATGCGGTTTATCCCTATGACGGACTTGTCATTGCGGATTCTCCCTTATGCTACCTGAACAAGGGAGATGAAAAAAAAGAGCGGCTTTTTACGAAACTTCAGGAATATCTGCTTTCAAAAGAGGTTCAGGATAAAATCGCGGGGCTTGGCAGAAGGACGGGCCTGGGCGGTCTGACGGCAGATTATGATCAAAATGTGTTTAATCCCGATTGGGGTATTGATACGAAAAAAGTACTTTCTCCCATAAGAATGCCCTCCGCAGGGGTGATTAATGAAGCTTTGAACCTTTACCAGACACAGTTCAAAAAGCCATCCCTTACGTATTTTTGTCTCGATTTTTCCGGCAGCATGAACGGGGAGGGAGAAAAAAGGCTGAAAGAAGCAATGGAAACCCTGCTGGACCAGGAGAGCGCAAGACAATACCTGCTGCAATCCTCCAGCGAAGATGTTACCGTTGTCATTCCTTTCAGCGGCAATGTGATTTCTTCCTGGAAGGTTACGGGAAACGATCCGACGGATATGGAGCAGCTGACGCAGGAGATAAACAGGCTGCAACCGGGCGGCTCCACGGACATATACAGTCCGGTGATACAGGCGATGGAAGAGATCAGGAACAGCAATACCGATCAATACATTACTTCCATTGTACTGATGACCGACGGTGAATCCAATACGGGGAAAAGCTTTAACGATTTGCAGGCTGTGTGGAAGGAATCGGGCAAGGATATTCCCGTTTTTTCCATACTTTTCGGAAGTGCTTCGGAAAAACAGCTGAATGCCATAACAGAGCTGACAAGGGCAAGAATCTTCGATGGGAAAGAAGACCTGATCGACGCTTTTAAGAAGGTAAGGGGGTATAACTGATGAAGAAATCTTCTGTCAGGCTGACGGGCAGTATTGCTGCAGGAATATCGGGCGGAGCGGCCTTCCTTATTTTCTTTTTTCTCTTGCAGCTCCATCCTTTAATCGCCGCTGCCACAGGAGCCGCGGTATTTGCCGCGGTTACGCTGCTGCTGCCTTCGGGCGGCCAAAACAGACCGGCAGAAGATATCCACGGGATCATGGAAAAAACACTTGCACAGGGACGCGAAAGACTTGTGGAAATCCGCTATTATGCATCAAAAGTTAAAAAACCCCTGGTAAAGAGTGAAATAGAAATCCTGTGTCTGACGTTTGAGAACTTTATGAAAAAATACAGGGAAGATCCGCAGGAGTTCAAAGTTATCTTAAGCTATTATCTGGACAGCACTGCAAGGATCGTAAAACAATATACGGAGCTGACGGAAGAGCAGGTCAGGCCTGTGGAGGTGGAAGAAACCATCCTTAAGTGCGAAAGCATGTTTAAAACAATGAATGCGACGTTGACAAGACAGCTGGAGAGTAAGCTTGAAGATGATACCATCGACTTGAATGCGGAGATTTCCGTTCTGGAAAAGACCTTGAAAACGGAGGGATTGAAATGAAACCAAGATTGATCGGGATACTCATACTGGTTGCCGTCATTGCGGCAGGTCTGGGAATATACTATCTAAACGGCGGCGGGAAAACCAATGTGTCGCTCAAAGGGTTTATCGGAGGCGAAAAGGAAGGCTTTTTCGAAGATGCGGGGGTCAAGAGCCTCCTGAAGAAGAAATACGGGCTGACGGTGGACTATTCCAAAGCGGGCTCCATTGACATGGTAAAGAGCGCAAGCAGCAGCGATTTCCTTTTTCCCTCCAGTCAGATTGCGCTTGAGCTTTATAAGGAGTCACAGGGGAATCAGCTCGTCAAAAGCGAACCCATCTTTAATTCGCCCCTGGTCATATACAGCTGGGATACGGTCACGGACATGCTGATAAAGCAGGGGATTGTCGAAGAGAGAAACGGCGTTTATTATGTGATTGATTTTTCCCGGCTGATTCAATGGACGATTGACGGGAAGAAATGGTCGGAAGCGGGTCTTGACGATTTGTACGGAAGCATGAAGATCATTTCGACGGATCCCGCAAAATCCAACTCCGGCAATATGTTTTTTGCCTTGCTGGCCAATATGCTCAACAATGGGGAAGTCGTAGACGGGAACACCATTGAAACCGTTTTACCCAGACTGAAAAACTTTTACAACCGGCTGGGATATCTGGAGGACTCATCCTCCAAGCTTTTTGAGGCCTATCTGACCAAGGGCGTAGGCGAGAATCCCATGGTGGCGGGATATGAAAACCAGATCATCGAATTTGCCGTACAGAATCCGGAGCAGTGGGAAAATGTAAAAGGAAGGATCCGCATCCTTTATCCGGTACCGACCATCTGGAGTTCCCACGTTCTGATCGCGGTAAAGCCCCAATCGGCAGAATTGATCAAAGCGCTGGCGGACAAGGATATTCAGGAAATCGCCTGGAAGAGCCACGGCTTCAGGGCCGGCGTCGCAGGTGCAATCAACGGTTCGAAAGAACTGAAGGTCAGTGGAATCACCGATAAAACGGACATGGTGATCTCCATGCCGAGGGCGGAGGTAGTGGAAAGGATGCTGCAGGGTTTGCAGGAAAAGTAACGATTTACGACCATTCTTATGATCCGGAATACGATGGTCAGTGTTTTAGTAAAAAACGTTTTAGTACTACAGCGAAAACTACTAAATTATCCTTGCAGAAATAACGCATTAAAGCGTTTGCGATTATTTCTGCAAGGCGCATAGATTACCGTATGCCTTCCTTGATGGAAATCGTGAGATACAAGGCACCCGGCCTGAAGATCAGGTCGTCTACCGTTTGCCTTATCAATCCGTCTATGGTTTTCTAAAAACAAACAAATATTCATGCTTGATTAAAAGAAAATTCTGTTCAATACTTCGGGGATACCAAAAATTGTTGGATTTACAATTATGCTGTTCTTTTATAATAATTTCCTTCAGTGCAAAACCTGAATTTATGAAGATGTCCATTACACGAAATCCAAGTGGAATAATATGCTTTTTTCGCCTGATATCACCCATAAGAATTGCAGAGTTTTTGTTACTTTTTAAAACCCTAAAACATTCTGCAGCCACAATTTTTATTTTTTTTAGAAAATCATCAATATCTAACTGGGATAAATCACCATCGTTATTATCACTATATCGAATTATATTACTGTATGGCGGATGCGTACATATCAGATCTATACTCTTATCCTTAATGCAATCAAGATTACATGCGTCACCTTGTTTTATTGACAATTTTGTACTATCACATAATAGAGAGTATGTATTCTTGAGAGCTAATTCAACTGCTTTTAGGTTAATATCTATGCCTATTCCTTTTCTTTTTAAAAGTAACGCTTCTATTAAAGTAGTTCCGCTTCCAAGGAATTGATCGAGTACAATGTCTCCTTCTTTTGAATATCTTAATATTATGTTTCTAGGGATATAAGGCGACCAGTTTCCTCTATATCCTCCATTATGTGTCGACCAACTACCTCTTTCAGGAAAACTCCATAAAGAGGTAGTCTCGATTTTATAATCATTTGGATTATTTTCCTTTATAAAAACTTCATTTATATCATTTTGATAATATAAATTATTTAAAGGATTTTGTTTTTTTATTTTATAATTTATCATAGCAAACCTTACAAAAATACAATTTTATAACAATATTATACAATAAATGATATAAATGTAAACACTTTTTATAAAAAAAATTTATATTGCTGTTTATATGCCACGCCTAGCCCTCTTGGAAATGTCATTTTAAATTACATATCTTATTATATGTTATTTAAAACGGAAATACAAATGCTTAATTTGTAAAAATGTAATTTATCGTTACCTGTGTTATTTGCTTTAGCTTATTATGGTAATATGGAATTACATTTAAAGGAGGATTACAATTGAGTTTTGGAAGTAGATTGACATCTTTAAGAAAAGAGAGGAATATGACACAGAATGACCTGGCAAATCTGCTTGGTATATCAAGGGGAACTGTAGGTATGTATGAGATCGGTAAAAATGACCCTGATACATCAACCTTATTTAAGCTTGCCGATTTTTTTAGTGTCACTGTCGATTATCTTCTTGGGAGAGATGAAAGAAGAAAGAATACAATAATTGAAAATGCATATATTCCCAAGAAAACAATTGAGCTTCCTATAATAGGAGTTGTGAGAGCTGGCGAGCCTTTATATGCTGAACAAAATATATTGGGGTATTCCTCTATTGATGCGGCTCTTGTTCCATCAGGTGAATGCTTTTACCTACGAGTAAAAGGGGACAGCATGAGCCTTTCCAATATTGTTGACGGTCAGCTCATCATGATCCGCTGCCAGAAGGAAGTTGAAAACGGTCAAATTGCTCTTGTTTTGGTAGATGGCGAAGATGCAACAATTAAGAAGTTTTATAAAACGGATTCTATTATAACTTTAATGCCGCATAGTTCCAATCCTGAATATCAACCTACGGTTATAGATTTGAAGAAGGATACCTTTAAAGTTATAGGAAAAGTTGTCGGAACTTTTATCAGTTTCTAGAAAGGTGAGAGTTTATGAGTATAAATGATATTCCAAGTACTATCTTGGGGAAATATGAGGTTCATGAATGGAAGCATGCTTGTGCAATTTTAAAAAATGATTTTCCAAATGAGTGGGAAGACCTTATTGAGCTACTTTCAGGCTTCAAGCTTAAAAAATCCTGGATTACACATGGTGGAGGCAATAAATCCGAGTTAGCAAAATGGATAGATCATTTTATGGGTACCAGGGGATGGGTAGAAAAGAAATTTGAAACTTCTGTAAAAGTCGATGATATCAATATGGAGTCACCTACACATAAAGTAGATTGTTATAAAAACAGAATTGCAATTGAGCTAGAGTGGAACAATAAGGATCCATTTTATGATAGGGATTTGAACAATTTCAGACTTCTATTCGATTTGCGGGCTATTAGCGTTGGTGTTATAATTACAAGATGTGATGAGCTACAGGATATTTTCGATGATCTTGGACGAGGTTCATCTTATGGTAACTCCACGACACATATATCAAAGCTACTACCGAGAATTGAAGGTGGAAGTGGAGGAGGATGTCCGATATTAGTTATTGGTATAACAAAGAAGCTTTACGAGGAGGACTAGTATGAACATAAACGAAAATTTTTTACAGTCCATTGGCAATAGAAAATACAAGACGATCCTTGCCGATCCTCCCTGGCAGTTTAATAATAGAACCGGGAAAATGGCACCTGAGCATAAAAGATTGAATAGATATCCTACATTAAAGCTTGAAGATATTTGCAAAATACCAGTCAAGAATGTTGCTGATACTTCATGTCATTTATATTTATGGGTTCCCAATGCTTTACTCCAGGATGGTCTTGATGTTATGAAAGCATGGGGCTTTATATATAAAACGAATATTATATGGCAAAAGGTTCGCAAAGATGGTGAACCTGATGGAAGGGGAGTAGGTTTCTATTTTAGAAATACTACTGAAATGATACTTTTCGGTATTCATGGCAGTATGCGAACTCTAGCCCCTGGCCGGAGACAGGTTAATGTTATTAAATCAATAAAGCAAGAGCATTCTAGAAAACCCGAAGAGCAATATAAGCTCATTCATGATTGCAGTCCGGGGCCTTATCTGGAGCTTTTCGCTCGTGGGAAAAGGGATAATTGGGATGTATGGGGCAATCAAGCTGATGAATATGATATAACCTGGGATACTTATAAAAATAATAGCCAAGTTGCTATAATTTGATTTGCCAATTATATAAGATTCAACTGGAGGATGGCGACCTTGCCCGTTTGAAGGCAAGTACAGTAAAAAAAATAACCCTGCGCACACTGCTGGCAGAAAAGGCAAGGTAGAAAGCTAAGAGCAGACTGCCAGGGAATCTGTGCTTAAAGGAGCTGCTGAGGCCGAATAGAGACTACGCTGGCATATGGATTGTGTCCGGTTTTGCAGGTGGGACCTGCATTTCAGCGGGAGGTTTAAACCATCCGCCGGAATGCCGTCGTCACATTCCAATGAAAAAAATAGTATCATATTGTATGAATACGATGATGTAAGAAGTAGGATTTATGAAGTATTTTTGTCCTCCGGCGGATTTCAAATATGAGACAATTGACAGGTACGCGGAGCTGAACAGCCAATATGGGCATTCAAAGATCACCGAGACTTACGGGCAGCTGGCGCCTGACAGCCTGTTCGGCTCCTGCAGGTCCCCTAAAAACCTCCCGGCCATAGATATGGAACAGCTTGAAAAGTATGTAAAATATAGCTGGGCCAAAGGGATCGAATTTAACTATGTCATTAATGCATCCTGTATGGGGAATGATGAATTGGTAAAGGAAGGATTCCATAAAGTCTGCGATTTTCTGGAAAGCCTGCAGGAGATCGGGGTACAGTGGATTACCTTATGCCTTCCTTCCCTGATGGAAATTGTTAAGTACAAGGCTCCTGGACTGAAGATCAAGGCGTCTACCGTCTGTCTCATCAACAGCCCCATGAAAGCCGAGTTTTATGACGAACTGGGAATAAAACGGCTGGTTCTTGACGAAGACATATACAAGCGCTTCGATATCCTCAAAAACATCAGAAAAGCGTATTCGGGAGATCTTGAAATCATCGTCAATTCCTTCTGCCGTACCGACTGTCCGTATAAGACCTTTCATTATAACAGTTTTTCCCACTCGCATCTGTACAAAGACAAATACCCTTACTACGGTACAAGGTGCAACAATATCCACATCGGCGGTGAGAACCTTATCAGGCTTAACTGGATAAGGCCGGAGGACTTGCATCATTATTCGGAGATAGGCATTGACTACTTCAAGTTCCAGGGCAGATCCAACGTATTGGACGGAAATCCGGCCAAAGCGGTGACCCATTATATTGAGGAAAATTATGAGGGCGATCTGATAAGCCTTTTAGAGCTTTTTTCCGAAAGCAGGCCCTTTGCCATTACAATGGCCGAGATGGATAACCGCAAGCTGGACGGCTTTCTTGACAGGTTTGTACAGGACCCAGGCTTTTGCAGCAAGCTTTGCAGGGAATGCGGCTATTGCGCGGCATATGCAAATGCCGCAATCAGCCGGACGGATGCTGCCATTATGGATATGGCAAAATTGATGTACAGGTCAACCATGGAAGAATTCCCGGGGATGCTGTGCGACGGTGGAAACGGCTGCGATTGCATGCAGAATTCATAGAAGATACCTTATGTCTCTCATTACTGCGGAGAGGCGGTTTGATTGACGATGAGGGATGGCCATCCTGTCAACCTTTTGCTTGTCAGGAGGTTATAGGCTTTTTCAAATCAAGTCCAATCCTTGCATTTATTTTTACTCCTTGTAATATTAGATGAGCCTGCAGTTCACTTACATCAAGTTTATGATAGCCTTCCTTACCGCTTTTAACCAAAAGGGCTGCTGCAGTCCCCGCAGCTTCACCTGTCACTGCGCAGGTTGGGATAACTCTTGTGATATCCCACATATCGTCTTTTACTGAAATACACCTTCCACAGGTAATGAGATTCTTAATTTTGTCCCCATACAAGCAGCCAAAAGGAATATTGAATACAGGGCCTCTCTTACGCCAGTCTCCCGTCATGCCTATACTATCCTCAAACACCTTGAAGACCTCGTTTTCTCCCATTTCATACAATCCGGAAAGCCTCCTTGTCATGCGGAATTCAGGTACTGTCGGTATGGTAACCGGAACGATGGTGGAATCATTTTCCTTCCGGCGCAATTCCAAAATGTCATGGAGAAGCTCTTCGTGCCCATGGATAATCATTCGGTTTATATCCTCTGTCAAGACTCCGTTAAAGCATTCCAGCCCGTTATATATCAAATCTTCGAAAGATGGATACTGTCTTAATCCTATGCCCTTTTTTCCGGCATAGTAGTACCATAGCGCCAGTTTGTTCCTGTCGTTGACTACTACCTTTTCTCCTGCAAAGAAACAAATATCTGCGTCACCGGTGGCATCTACAACAGTTTTTACCTGGATCGCCAGATGTCCTTCTTTGTTATCAACAATCACTGCATCAATACAATTGCCGGATTTATGCACCGAGGTTATTCTTGCATCGTATAGGATTCGAACCCTTTCCTTTACTAACAGTTCTTCTGAGCAAAGGGCAAACAATTGGGCATTGTACCGTACGGCATACCGCTTTTCCTTCTTTGCCTCCAATGTGCCGTTTTCCAGCCATGCCCGGGGGTATAGGTCCTCGTAACCATATTTGATGGAGAGCTTCAATAATTCTTCCCCTATTCCATGGATCACTTGATTTCCCATGCCGTCACACAGCGGCAAATAGATGGTAATCAAGCCCAATGTTGCAAGGCCTCCCAAAGCACATTGCTTTTCAACGAGAACTACCTTTGCTCCCTTTCTTGCTGCAGCCAATGCTGCAGCTATACCCGCGACACCTCCGCCGGCAACCAGTACATCAAACGATCCGGCGACGGGTGTTTTTCTTTGTTCCTCTGTAACCGTACATTGCTCTTGTTCTCTTTTTTCCTTGACACCTGTTCTCATCCCTCGGCCATCTCCTCGCATTTATACTTTTACCGCACCGGATGTAAGACCTGCAATATAGAAGCTTGAACCCGCCATAAATAAAAGAAGCAGCGGAATCGTTGCAAAAACAAATCCTGCAACCATAGTACCTATGTTGGTTACTCCATATAACGCGTTAAAAATTTTAATTGCGACGGTTATAACCTGCTTTGAGCTGGAATCTATAACCATAAGCGGCCATACAAAGTCATTATAATAGTCAACCATTTTCATGATGGCAAGGGTTGCCAGAATAGGACGCGCCAACGGCAGTGCTATGTGATAGTAGGCATTCAACTCGCTTGCGCCGTCAAGTCTCGCAGATTCGAAAAGGGCGGAAGGCTGTCCGGATATGAAAGTCCTGCAAAGAATTATTCCGAACACCTGTCCGCGTGCAATCCACGGCAGGAACAGGGCAAACCATGTATCTTTCAGGTGAAGCTGCTGAATAAGGTCGTACCCGGGTGTCAGGGTGAGTATCCCGGGTACCATCATCATGCTCATTACAAGCATAAAAAGCGTCTTTTTACCCGGGAAATCAAGCCTGGCAAAAACATAACCCGCAGTAGACCCGAGCAATACCGTAAAAACAACCGATACGGACACTACAATGGTAGAGTTCAGCATATTCGGAATCAACATTTTAACCGCCGCATTGTAATTGTCCCATTGAATAGGCCGGGGCAGAGACCAGAAATTGCCGTAAATCTGCACATTCGACTTGAATGAGAGAAGCAGCATTAGAATAATCGGTATAAAAGCCAGCAGCAGAATAATTATGGCTGCAGCCGTAACAATACTTTGAAAAAGCGTTTCTCCGGGTTTATTTATTCCCAAAAATTTTCTCATTGCTCCATGCCCCTTTCGACGGCAATCCTAATTGTTATATTCAGAATCCGATTTTATTTTCATATTCAGCAGTGTGCCGGCAAGGATTGCAATGAACATTACAACTCCAAGGGCACATGCGTAACCGTAACGTCCGAATCTCGTAGCATTGTAATACAACTCAAGCCCCGGCGTGTAGGTAGCCGTGCCAGGCCCTCCGCCCGTAAGCAGCAGTATGGATGAAAAGTCCTGCACCGCTCCTATAAACTGAAGAATGATAAGCATTTTCATCTGTGGCATCAAAAGGGGCAACTGGATATGGACAAAATCCCACCATCTGTTGCTTCCATCTACTTTCGCGGCTTCAAACAGCGATACCGGAATATTGATCAGGCCGCCGTAATATACAAGGAAAGCAAAAGCATTTACAAAAGGGAATCCCATGCCGATGATAGACCATAATGCCGTTTCCGGATCGCCGAGCCAGACTCTCTTTACCCCGCCAAGCCCTACCGCGTCAAGCAGCTGGTTCAGCAGTCCAATATTCGGATCATATATATTGGACCACATTAGAACCGATACAACCGAAGGAACTACCATTGGCACAACAAACAGGAACCTGAACCAGTACTTCTTCCTGTCGCCTGTCATAAGGAATACAAGCTCAGCCACCAAAAGCGGAATCGTCAGTACTTTTACAAAATCAGTTCCAATAATCATCAATAGATTCCTAACGCCAAGAAGGAAATACCCTTCCTCAATCATTAGCCTGAAGTTATCAAGTCCGATGAATTTTATATAGGTCTCATGGATGTTCCAGTTTGTAAATGCCCTGGTCAAAGCCAGGAACACCGGGTAATAGCAGAACACCCCCAGCAGTGCAAAGGTTGGTATCAGCAAAAGATATGCCGTTTTATACCTTATAAGGGCTAAGAAGAAAGCGGCTGCTTTTCTTCTTAAAAAATCCACACTCATTACGATAAGAAATAGTAAAACGAAAGTGCAAATACAGGCCGCCAATGCCGAATACCGTGAAATACCTTCAAACAGGGCAATGTTATTTAGGCTGTCTCTGTCCGCCGTATAAACAAAATCCCCCAAACCTGTTACAAATATTTTACTTCCGGCAAATACGACCGATGTTACGGCAGCGCTGGCGCCCGATTCATAAATCTTATTCCCTTTTACGTCAGAAAAGAAAAACTTGCCCTCTTCATTTCCGACAGCAATCCATTTTGCCCCTTCCGAAACAGCAACCGCAGTACATCTGCCGCCGAAATCACGGTTTTCGACATTGTTCAAATCTCTATCAAACAACGCATATGCACCTCTTTGCGTAATAACCGCAAGGCTGCCGGTACTTCGATCAACAGACATATCTGTTACCTGATACTTCACTCGCTTCTTTCTTACTTCAACCCCCTTAAGATCATATTCAACAATCTCAGCACGGTCATTGCCAATCAGGAGACCGGTGTAATCGCTGTTAAAAGAAACCTTCTGAGCGATTATTCCCGTCTGCTTTGTCCATAGCTGCTTACCTGCGTTATCATAAAGCAGCAGCTCATGCTTCAGCGCGTTAATGCCGGCGGATACCGCAATTATTGAAGCATCGCTGTTAATATCAATGCTGTATATTCTCCTCTTTACCTTAATCGTACTTTTTAAATTACCATTCTCTATATCAAGGATATACAGGTTTCTATCCTCACAGCCGGCATAGACCGTTTTTGTATCCTCATGTATTTTTATTTCCCTTACGGGCCCTCCGGCCGAAAAGCTCCACAATTCCCGTCCGTTTGCATTATAAGCCTTAAGCATGTTGTTATATGTGGATACCAGTGTTATCGCGTTTTTATCATCATACACCACCTTGTAATTTCTCTGACCGGTATTAAAACCTGCCTGCTTGACTATTACTGTTGCCTCACTGCTGAAACGGTACGCCAGAATTAATGCGGCGAGAACTGCGACACCTGCTATAAATGCACAAAGCCAGTTTTTATGTATTTTCATCTTACCTCCGGTTCCCCAACACCTTTTTGCTTTAAAAGGGAGGCTGCATGCGCCGCCTCCCTTTGGAACTGTTACTTGCCCGTCGGCGCATTTTGAGGATTGTCAAGGTCGCCCGGCTCCACCTTGCTTGCTTTCATGGACTGGGGCAGATACTTCATTACATTTTCCTTGTGCTTTTTTCCCCACTCTTTCACATCTGTTTTTCCGGTAAGGAATTCCTGGGAATAATTGTACCATTCTCTCAGACTCTCCTGAATATCCTTCGGAGCTCCACGGGACATAAAAGTATTGTAAGCCTTTTGACAGTTGCCTATAAATTTCAGGTCCTTAAAAAGCTCCGCATATTCATCCGGCAGTTCCACACCATTTACCAGAGTCGGTCCGGACGGTGCAAAGCCCGCATTGAGCGCCGCCGATAAATATTTATCGTATCCTGTTTTGGAGGAATAGTACATAACGAAGTCCATTACCATGTCGTCATGCGCCTTATCCTTTGCAACACCCCCCATGAACCCGGACGGCGCTTCGATTGTCCTTGCCGGAGCCTCTATGCCCGGACCTTCCATGGACGGCATGTTGAAGGTTCCAAGTGTGAATTTCCGCACGCCTTCGATTTTTGTCTCTCCGGACTTTATTTCTTCCCCTTTTGCCAGTTTATCCATATCCGTTTTAAAGGCAGGCAATCTCCATGCGCCATCCAGGTAAATTGCGGCCTTGCCCTGATAGAACAATGGAAGCGCATCCTTTGTGCCGAAGAAGGCGTCGCCTCCGGCATACTTCGGAAATATCTCCTTCAGGTTGGACCATACGGTCAGCATGCCTTCGCTGTCAGGCTTGTAAACACCATCTTTAATGGCTTTGTAAACCCTCACTATATTTGAAGTAACTTTGGATGACTCGTCATTATACGGATCGGTTGGATCATACTTGAAAGTACCGTCTTTTGAAGGGTCATAATTATAATCTCCCTCTTTTGATCTGTACACTTCCAGCATACTTCTTGTTGTCTGGTCCGTATACGCTCTGGCAAGCCATCCCATCTGCATTGAATAAAAGCTGTCGAAATCGCCGGGCACTGCCAGCGGCTGATATCCGGCCTTTTGAAGCTTTTCGCAAACAGCGGCGAACTCTTTCCAGGTCTCCGGTGGCTCAACGCCCACTTTCTGGAATACCTCCTTGTTGTACATCCACAATATCTGTACCGTCTGAAGGCTCAGCTGATCCCATGAATTATTCGTCATATCTACTCCGTTTTGATGCTGGAAATCAAACTGCTTCATCCAGACGTCCCCCGAATACGGACTTGTTACATTTAAATACTCCATGTAATTTATTGATTTCCCGTTCCTGGCGGCGCCTGCGAGATTAATGCCGACCAGGTCTGCTGTCGGGTTTGCCGTACCGAACATGTTTTTGACCCACTCTGCATATCCGTCCTGAGGTTTCAGGTCTATAACCACCTTTACCTTTGGGTGTATTTCCATATATGCTTTTGCTACCGCCTCCCAGCCTTCCTTTGCACCTGCCTCGGCAGGCAAATTCACGTTTATGGTGCCTTCAAATTCAGCCTGCTTGCTTTCTTCACCGGAAGACTGCTGAGAATCCGAAGTATCTGCTGTAGTTTCTGTTACAGGTTGGGTTCCGGTTGGCTGCGTTTGCTGGCAGCCCACAGTAAGTGAGGAAACCAGCATAAATGATGAAAGCAGTACAACTGCAATACGCTTCTTTATTTTCATTACAAAATCCTCCATACACGATAATCGTTGTTATTCGTTTACTTTACTTTCTTTTGCTATGCCTGTTGATCCCCTGATGCTGAGATCCAGGTCAAGATATACTGTTTTTGGGCCATTCTTCTGTATCTCCTGGAGAATCAGGTACATTGCTTGTTTGCCAAGCTCTTTTATGGGAGCTGTCAGCGTGGTAAGCGGCGGATCTGTGAAGCTCGAAAGGAATATATCGTCGCAGCCCGCTACCGATATGTCCCCTGGAATTTTAAGACCTGCTTCCCTGATAGCCTTCATTGCTCCATACGCCATCAGGTCATTGGTAGCAACAACCGCAGTAACGCGCGTTTCCATTTTCAAAAGCTTTTTCATTGCAATATATCCGTTGTCGCAGGTAGTCTCATAAGGCTCCTGACCGTCAACAGCAAGACTTGGATCGTATAACAGCTCTTGTCTTTTCAATGCTTTAAGGAATGCATTATACCTCCAGTGAGCCGGATCATTCATGCTTAATCCGCTTAAATAGGCAATCTGCTTGTGTCCGAATTCTTTAAGATGCCTTATCAGCAAGTTCATACCCCTGTCATAGTTAAAATCCACAACAGAACCTGTGTTAAAAGAACCGTTCACTATTGCTACACCTTTATTATGAAGTTGTCCTACCTGCTCCTCCGAGAACCTGTTTTGCACGGTAGCAATAAAGAGTCCGTCCATCTGACGCTGCATAATATTGGCATACAGTTCATCCGCACTGGCGGAAGCAGCAAAAATAGAAACCATATAGCCGTTTATTCTTGCTACCTCTTCCATTCCCTGCGCAATTTTCCCGTAATACGGGTTTGTAATGTCATTTACCAAAATACCGACATGTTTTGATACTTTTGTAGCAAGGCTTCTTGCAATAAAATTGGGCTTGTAGCCCAATTCGGCAACTGCCTTTTCAACCTTCATCCTGAGTTCGTCACTGACAAATTTTGTCCCGTTAATCACATGCGATACCGTAGCCTCAGACACACCGGCCTTCCTGGCAACTTCGACTCTTGTCAACATATGTGCGCCTCATTTATAATTTTATAGTTACGCGCGTATCTACAGTCCATATACTATACACATGATATTAAAACATAATTACGTGTCAATTAATTTTTAGTTAAATTTTCATAGTCTTCATTCTTTTCCATATTCTCTTAGCCCGTTATAACGACCTAATTCAAATTTCAATGCCCATACCGTCATATGCAGGTATAAGCCCCTCAGATAAAAGTGAACCCTCCATTTCTTCATGTTCCGGATGAAGGGTTCTTGCCATATGGGTAAGTATGACCTTCGCATCCTGTTTCACTATTTCCTGACGCTTCAGGCTTGCTGTCATCAGGCGTATCATTGCCAGGCTATTATGCTCGAAAATTCTATAATCGCCTTCAATATCACCTATAGTGGCATCCCAAACAACAGCATCCAGTTTTGCTTTCTGAAGGCTCTCAAAAGCCGGCTTCAACAGCCATGCCCCGTCTGTGGCATACAGCCACTGCCTTCTTCCTTTAAAAAAGTAATGCAGCGCCTTTTCCCTTGAACCGGCGACAGGATGATTTGCCGCAAGAGCCTGGATTCGCATATCACTTATGCAAAACCACATGCCTGCACTGACAGGATGCAGGGAAATACCATCGACTCCGGATATAAAAGCAAGAGCAGCCTTATGTCCCCATATATTCAGCAAAGCATTCCCTGAATTGGACCTTGCCAGGCTTCTTAACACATCCGGCGACAAATGGTCCCGGTGTGAATGGGTTAATAGTACATCGGTAATATTCAGTCTATCAAGTCCGAATGTTGCCAATGCTTCCGGCACGGTCGGTCCGCAGTCAATCAGCAAATGGTTGTTGACAAGCACGCTGCTGTATCTTCTGCTGTTCTGGCCGGCATTCTGTTTTTCCATGTCGCTCAAATGTTCCGGCCAGTCCGCAGCACCTGTCCCTAGAAAAACAATTTTATCGCCGGATGTTCTATTTTCTTTATTCATTTGCTGTTTTCTCCAATATAATAAGTATAATGGTTTATCCCTATAGTTATTAATCCAACAAATCCTGTGGTTACGGAAAAAGAAAGAAAATCATGATGATACCAACTCCATCATGAGGTGAAAGGTCAAGCAATAAGCAAAGGAAGGACTATTTCAATCCTTCAAAAAAATCATTAAATTCAGCATTAAGTATTATGCTCAATGCCACCAACTCACTTATGCGGATATTCATGCGGTTTGTTTCTATTTTCGCATAGGTACTGGGAGACATATTCAGCCCCATTAGATTCAATTTAGCGATTACCTGGTTTTGAGTTAGTGAGTTTTGTTTTCTCAACCGTTGAATATTTTTTCCAATATCCATATCTAGTCTTAACTTTTGCAAAATGATAACACTCCCCTCAATAAGAAATGTTTCCCTATAACGAATAAAATTTTCTTGATTTTACTTCAAAAAACATTTAAAATGTTTCGTAATAGAGAAACATTCGTTATAGCGAAACATAAAAGGAGACTGACGAAATGAATCACAGGCTAAACGAGTTAGCGCGAATAACCCTGCTAGAGGCAACACTACGGCTGCTAAAATGGAATAGAAGCGGCCGAGTGGCCTGGCGTCATATTGCTGAAAATGGAAAGGCTGAATATAACACTGGGAAAGACTTCGAAAAAATCATAAAAGCACTATCGGAGGATGATTTTCAAGGAACTTTCATAATCAGTATATTTGGCGGCTCAGCAGAGGTTGGATGGAATATAAATGAGGATACAGGGAAAAGCGTCATGATATCCACATCCGCGGTGAAAACCTCATCAGGTAAAACTCAATAAATCCTAAAAATTTTACGAACTAATTGATGCATAATTCTTGACGTGATACATATAATATAGTATCATTGCATTGCGGAGAGGTGTTGCAATGAATCAACATTACAATGAGAACCATACAAAAGAACAGATTTATACTGTTCTGCAGACAATTAAAGATTGTGTAAGGGAGAACCGATATTTTATTTCAAAAAATGAGAATAGGCAGGAAAACGCAGATTTTATAGAAGAATATAATCTATCCGGTAAAAAGCAGAAAGAGATTCTTTTAAGGATAGAACCGGAGGACTTTTGCCATACACTTCAGAACACAAATTTGGGCTTTGAGCACGAGATATTATATGTTTTTTGTCCTCGGGCAAGGTTATTTAACTTTGAGGGCGAAGAGAAATGGGTAGATATATATACAAAGTTTAATATAATTGATATAGCCTCAGGAAAGAGAGTAGTGGTTATATCGTTTCATAAACGTAACAAATCGATTGGCTACCTATTCAGGAAATGACCGGAGTGAAAGGAGAAGATGCTTTATGGATGAAAAAATGACATTTTGCGAAGCTTGCAGAGAGGATGTGGCTTATTATACAGAGGATGTTCCTATGAAAGGCACTTTAAAAGGTGAAGAATATACGTATACCGGAAAGAAAGCGATTTGTACCGTATGCAAAGCCGAAGTCTATGTAGCTGAAATTGAAGACAGAAATTTGAAAGCATTGTATGATGCGTACCGTCAAAAGAACGACATTATTTCACTTGAAAAGATCCTTGAAATACCGCAAAAATATAATATCGGAAAACGTCCTTTGTCATTGCTGTTAAATTGGGGGGAAATGACCTTTTCCCGTTATTGCGAAGGAGATATGCCAACCAAACAGTATTCAGACACATTACACAGAATCTATAATGAACCGGATTTTTATTTGTCTCTGCTGGAGGAAAACAAAGGTAATTTAAGATCTTTGATTGCATACGAAAAGAGCAAACGTTCAACGTTACAAATCCTCAGTGGAGAAAAGCCAGCCCCATCCAAAGTAGATGAAGTCATCGGATACTTGTTATTCCAATGCGAGGACATAACGCCGCTTGCATTGCAAAAGGCTCTTTATTATGTTCAGGGCCTATACTATGCTTTCATGGGAAGTTTCCTGTTCGCTGAAGATTGTGAGGCCTGGGTGCATGGTCCGGTTTACCGGGAGATATATAACCGGTATTCCGGTTACCACTTTGACCCGATCGAAAGCGGCGATGAATTTTATATTTCTAAATTTACAGATTTGGAGAAAGCGGTCATTGATAGCGTTATACAGTATTTTTGCTGCTACAGCGGAAAAGTTCTTGAGCGGTTTACTCACGCTGAAATGCCATGGATAAAAACACGGGGGAATCTGCCTGCCGATGCACATTCCAACCGTATCATATGCAAAGAGTCGATTGGCGAGTATTTTACAGCTGTAAAGCAGAAATATAACATGCTGACACCAAATGACATTGAGAATTATGCACAGGTGATGTTTAACAGGATAACTAAGAGCTAGTGCTCTGTTTAAATGCAATGCAGAAAGCTTGTTCAAGGTATTAAAAGTATTTAGTATCCAAAGTAATATTATTCCTATCCCAAATAATAACCAAAATAGTCTTGACAAGTCCAGGTCACCTATGTAATAATATTCCAAAATAAACAGTGAGTATGCATTAGAGCATAATGCTTGAGCTGTATAGGGGCGTTAAGCCTTACACGCGGAGTTTAGCCCTGCGGAGTCACTTAATTGTGACTTTGCGGGGTTTTTTTATATGTGCAGGGAGGGGGCTTGGGAATGGATGTAAACAGGACTGTAGAAGTATTTTATGATGTCAGTCCAGAGTATGAATGGCAAAGACTTGAAAGGCACCGCATAGAATTTGAAACAACCCGAAGATACCTGGATAAATATGTACCTGAAAGATCAAGAATACTTGACGTAGGGGGAGGACCCGGCAGATATTCAATATATCTTGCCTCCCAGGGGCATAATGTCACGCTTTTTGATCTTTCATCCGGGAACATTGAATTTGCAAAGGCCAAGGCAAAGGAACAGGCGGTAAAACTGGATGGTTATATACATGGAAATGCACTTGAATTGGACCGCTATATTAATGATTCGTTTGATGCCGTCCTTTGTATGGGCCCTTTATACCATCTCTTGTACGAGGATCAAAGGCATTGTGTAATCGATAAATGTATAAATGTCCTTAAACCCGGAGGGCTCCTGTTCGTATCGTTTATTTCGGCATTTGCACCGGTCGTTGATATGATAAAGAAGAGCCCTCAAATGATTATTGGTGCAAAAGAGCGGTTGTTGAATTATCTTACGGACGGGACCAATATTGCTTCGGAGGAGAATCCGGGATTTACCGACGCGTGGTTTGAAAACCCTTCAAACATAGAAAATTTTATGGGCGAACACCCTCTTGATAAACTGGTCATTACGGCTGCAGAAGGGCTGCTTTCTCCGAAGGAAGAAGCAATCAATAACTTGCCGGAGGACTGTTTCAACGCATGGATTGAGCTTTCCATGAAATTGTCTGTTAACCCTATGGTGTGGGGCAGTTGTGAGCATATGCTTTATATTGGAAGAAAGAAAATGCTATGACCGGAGAGATTATCCTACAATCCTGGGTTGTGCTAATAAGAGAGCGAGGGAGCAAAATTATGCAAACAGTCCGAAGTGGGAATGGAGTATATATTACCAGGTTGTTCCAAATAACAGGCAGAAAGAAACACTGCTTAAGGCTTTGAGCCTTTTTGAGGAAGATAGCAGTCCGGGTTCCGGCAAAATGGCAATTGACCTGGGGTGTGGTCATGGCCCCGACACATTGGAGCTTTTAAAAAGAGGCTGGACTGTTACGGCAATTGACAGTCAAAAAGAGGGACTCGATATAATCAAAAACAAAGCATTGCCAGAATGGTCGGAAAGGCTTCATCCACAGCAGAGCGAGTTTGAAGGACTAAAGCTTCACAAGGCTCATTTAGTAAATGCAAGCTTATCGCTGCCTTTTGCAGACCGGAATATTTTAACGGCACATGGCATGAAATCGTTGATTCCATTAATGACCGGGGGAGATTTGCCGGGCATTTGTTTGGTATAAATGACAGTTGGGCTGTTTACGACAATATGGCATTCCATACCCGGGCTGATATAGATAAAATGTTTGAAAACTTTGAAATAAAATATTTTTCTGAAGTGGAACAGGATGGGTTTCAGGCTGGAGGTGTCCCGAAACACTGGCATTTATATGATATTGTAGCTCAAAAGAAGAAAATCTAGCATGTTAAATATCTTGACAAATAGTCAGTACTGAGTATAATGATACTCAGTACTGACTATTGCGTTTTGAAAGGGTGATTTTCATGATACCGCTTTATATTCTCGGATTACTGCAAAGATACGGACCGCAGCACGGATATCAGATCAAAAAGACAATTGCGGAACAGCTTTCGGATTTTACACATATCAAGCTTCCGACCATCTATTATCATCTTGAAAAGATGAAGACCGACGGCCTGTTATCGGCCAGCAGTGAAAAACCCGGCAGCAGACCGGAAAAAACAGTGTATTCAATTACAGATAAAGGGATCCGGGCATTTAAAGACATGCTGGCGGGACTGCTTGATTTTGATTACCGGCCTGTATTCCCGTCAGACGGCGTATTTTATTTTTCAGATTATCTGGAAACTTCAGATATCATTGCTCATCTGGAGGCCTATGTTCAGAAGCTGAAAAAAATTATTGCAGCTATACAAAAACATAAAAATGAAACCATGGGTTTTATCCCCGATGATATGAAAACAGTGGCAAATATCGTGTTCAGTCATCATGGATGCCATTATCGGGCAGAGCTCGGGTGGGCCGTTGAGGCATTAAATAATTTGGAATGAAAGACAGGAGGGAATATGTCATGTCAAAGCAAAGAATGGCCGAAACCAATGAAGGGATACAGGGCGAATTGACGGTGGAAATTTTCGACCGTTTTGCAAAAACGATGCGTGACAAGGGATGGAACAATGTCGACAGCTTTCTGAAGGCAGGTATAACAAAAGGCAATGTGCTTGAAATCGGTCCCGGGCCGGGGTATGTGGGGCTGGAATGGCTGCAAAAGGCTCCCGGTTCAACTCTTACCGGTTGTGACATAAGCCGTGGAATGATCAAGCTAGCGGAAAAAAACGCAAGAGATTACGGCTGTGAAACAAGAGCAAGCTATGTTGAGGGCAATTGCATGCAAATGCCCTTTAAAGATAAAGCTTTTGACGCCGTTTTCTCAAATGGGTCTCTGCACGAATGGGAAGATCCGGTCAGCGTGTTCAATGAAATAAACAGAGTTTTAAAGACGGAAGGTCTTTTCTGCATAACCGATATGAGACGGGATGTCAATCCGCTGATTAAATGGCTTATTTATTCTTCCACCAGGCCGAAAGAGATCCGCCCCGGATTCCTGACATCTCTGAATGCCTCCTATACGGTGAGGGAATTGAAAAAAATACTGGATCAGTCAACCTTGAAAATTATACGGTTCAAAAAGAGTTTTTCGGTCTGTGCATAAGAGGGGGAAAAAGATAGATGTTCTTTTACGCAGGGCTATTCCTTGCGGAAAGTATATAGGAGACCTGTCTGATGAGGGAAATAATAAAAAACATATTTATAATTGAGGGAATAGGTAGTGCAAACGTTTATCTTCTAAATACCGACGACGGATTTGTCCTGATTGATTCCGGCATTTTTAAAATGACACACAAACTCATCTCTGAAATCGAAGGGGACGGGTTTTCCGTAGCAAACCTGAAAACCATACTGTTGACACACTGCCACTGCGATCATATCGGTGGCGTAACAGAACTGGTAAAGTGTTCCGGGGCGAAAGTTGCGGCTCATGCTGACGATATACCGTATATATTGCAGGAGAAGGTTATACAGGGCGCCTATCATGGAATGATGGTTGAAGAGCAAAAGGTTATGAAGAAGTTTGGCTGCAATGTTAAAAGCGTTGATATCCCGCTTGAAGACGGAGCCACCCTTGACATCCAGGATGGGCTGCGGGTAATACAAGCACCGGGACATACACCGGGAAGTATTGCTCTTTATAGTGAGCAAAGGAAAATCATGTTTTTCGGTGATGTGATCAGGAATCATAAGGACAAGGGCATTACAATTGGAATTCCTGAAAAGTTCAATTATAATACGGGACAAACAATCGCTGACGCAGCCAGGTTGCTCAGGCTGCCGGTAGACTATGCGCTGTTCGGCCATGGAAGCCCGGTTTTGGGAAATGCGGATGCCATATTGCAGGAGCATCTTGAGCAATATAAATGGTGATTATTTGTTTCTCTGGCAGGACATCCTTATTCCCTTTTAAGGCGGGACCATGTCCACAGTTTCCTGTTTGTCTTCTGGCGGATAAACGGTATCCCCCGGCTCTTTTTCATGAGTTGATATACATCGGTGGACATCCGCCGCAAAATGTTTTTCCGGAAAACACTGCATAGTTTACTTCCTGGAAAGCTGAACGGTAATACTATGGTTTAACTGAAGGATGTTTACATAGGCAGGATTTTGGGCACAAATATTCAAAGAAAAAGAAAGCCGTCTGGCTGCACAAAAGGTCCGGGAATGCAGCTATAGGATAAGAAAGCATATATGCTTGTAAAGAAAGGGACTGCACGGTGGAAGGGACAGCGTTATTTCGTGAGGAATCTGTGTTTCTAAAAACAAATGGTGAATTGCTTTTATGATCATTCGACTGGGATATGTGGCGATGACCCTGGAACTGGAGGACTGCTCCCCTTCGGGGATAGTCACGCTGGCAGGCTACAACAAGCTTCCCAATGATGAAGCCAGGCTTTACAGGCTCAGGAAAATTACTGCAAAAAATCTGGAAAATACCCTGCGTATACTCCGCTACAACAAGGCGATGAATATCAACGTCTACCGGCTGACGTCAAAGCTGGTACCCCTCGCTACCCATCCTGTTACGGCAGGATGGGATTATACGGCTGACTTCCGGCAGGAATTTGCGGAAATAGGCGCTTTCATCAAAGAAAACAATTTCAGGGTCAGCGCCCATCCGGATCACTTTACCCTTATCAATTCCTCATCCGGAGCAGTGCTGGCAGCATCGTTGGTCGACCTGGACTATCATGTGCGGTTATTTGAGGCCATGGGCCTGGAAGATTACCGCTACAAGCTTGTACTGCATGTCGGGGGACTCTATAAGGATAAGCCGGCGTCAATAGCAAGATTTAAAGAGAACTTTGCCAGGCTTTCCGACAGGATTCGAAAACGGATTATCCTGGAAAACGATGATAAATCCTACTCCGCCTCCGATGTGCTGGAATTGTGCAATGAGCTTGAAATACCCATGGTGCTCGACGTACACCATTATCACTGTGTAAAGGATTTTATGCCGCTGGAAAAACTTCTGCCGCTTGCTTTCGATACCTGGAAAGACGAGGCTTTCAAGCCCAAAGTGCATTTTTCCAGCCCCAAAAGCAGCAAAGAATATAGAAGCCATGCCGGTGATATAGCTTTTGAGGAATTTTACGCATTTCTGCGGATTGCAGCCATTGCCGGAAGGGATTTCGATATTATGCTTGAAGCCAAAAACAAGGACAGGGCGCTTTTTTTACTTTCCTCCCAGCTTTCCGGCCTGGATGGGGTCATACAAATCAACCCCAACGAATTTGAAATAGAATAAATAATTTATCCATAATCTGCAAATAATACTTCCAGATTATGTACGGGAAGGAGGGAGCTTCAATGGGTGACAAAAAGGGTAATGTATACAGCAAGGATGACAAAAAGAAACCGTCGGTAACAAATGACCAGCTGGGTGAAAATTCAGGTGAAGGACGTGTTATTAAGGAAAGCAAAGGCGGTAAATGCAGGTAGATCCTGAAAAAAGGCAAATCACGGCGGAGCCGGGAACGGACTGTGCAGGAAAAATCCGTGGAAACGGCGTAACAGGCCTGGCAATTCTGCTGTGACGAATCACACAACATAAAAAAGGATATCAAGGCAAATTATTTGCGGATATCCTTTTTATTTTCTTTTTTCTATACTAAGTCTTTCTTATGGTGAACAAATTTGAGGCCATATACCAGGTAGCCGGGAAAGGCTGGTCCACCAGCCAGTAGAAGGTCCCTCTCAAGCCATACTCATTTACCAGACGGTATTTGTAATAATGGCTTAATGCGTCCTCGAACCACACTTCACGCAGCCTTCTGCTGCTGTCGTAATATTTCAGGTTCGGTTGTTTGGCCGTATTATCAAACAGAATATTATTGGTGTAAGTCCTTGCAAGCTGCCAGACTCCGGGAAGAGTCACTGTCGCGGCCAGAGTCCCCGGGACATACGGAGACAGCCAATCATAGCCGAACAATGTCAGGCCCATCGATATTTTGCCGGCGGGGATTCCGTTTCTCAAGGTGTAGTCAAATACTCTCCTTATGTATGGAAGCGGTGCCGTCGGACGGGGAGGACCGGAGCGCCAACCCCATTCGTAGGTCATCATTGCGGCAATGTCGATGACCGGTCCCAGCCGGCTATAATCAAAAAATCCCACCCATTCCCTGTCATACCAGTCTTCCCATTTGGGCGCGATATTCAGGACAAGGATTTTGCCTGCATTATGCAGTCTTGTATACAGCTCCTGAATAAGCAGCGTAAACAAATTCCGGTCCGCCGGAGGCAAATTTTCAAAGTCTATCACAACGCCCCTGAAATTATTTATTTGCAGAAAGGTTAAAATGTTATTTACCAGATTGGTGCGGTTCGCAGCATTTAATACAAGCATATGCCCTATTTCACTGCTGAATTCTCCATACCTTAGATTTGTGAGGACCGGAAGAACAGGAAGCCGGTTGTTTCTTGCCGCGGCTATTGTATCCGCATCGGGGATTCCGGTTATCTGGCCTGCTGCCGTTACGGGGAAATCAAATAAAGCCAGATAGGTCAGGTATGGCGCAAGGGAATTTATAAACAGAGCCTTGTTTGGGACACGTGAAGGAATGAAATACCCTATGGTTTCCAGAAGCGCTTTTGTGCTCAATACCTGGCCCGGATAGATGGTGTAAGGGTACACAAGGTTATTGGCGGCGATAAGCTGTGAAACAGTCAAGCCATACCTCTGGGAAATCGCAAAGGGGGTATCGCCGCGTTTTACCACATAAGCAGATGAGGGTGATGGCGTCGGGATGAGCAGGTTCATGCCGACAACCAGGTAATCCGGTCTGTCCAGTCCGTTGGCATTTATAATCGCCTGTGGGGTCACTTTATACCTGTTTGCTATAAGCCACAGGTTATCGCCTGATTTTACGCTGTATATATCCATAAGAATATCCTCCCTTATAACGACCTAATACAAAATAAAATTTTTCGGTTGTAGAAAAATTTCATTTCCTAATTATCCTTGCGGAAATAACGTGTGAGAGCATGGGCTATTATTTCCGCAAGATGCATAAATGCCGGTATAAAAAATCAACATGCGCTGAAACATTATTTACTGCCGCTATAATATATGCTCTTTTCACGCGTAAAGTTCTGACGGAATAGTCCTTGAATATTTTTCGTGCTCAATAAGGGCGCGCATTGTGCGTCCGCTGCGACATAATTTTTTCGAAGCGTCGACGGATTGTAGAACAATCCATAGCAAAAAGCCATACTATATAGTATTATGTAAAGCTTAAAACACAGGATGGGATAACGATGGCCAATATTTATGTCTATAACAATGCGACAAATGCAATGGAAAGCTATGTTTTGAATGAAAATGACACCATGCCTTATGCAACGCCGGGAAGCCTAACGGTTGGCGAATTCAGAGGCAGCTCCAATGCCGGTACGATGTGGACCGACCGCAGGGCTATGGAAAGCTGGAATACCACCCGCAGGCTGTGGGGAAGGCCAATATACGTAGGTTATGCCTTCAAACGGATCTGGGAAGGCGGACATGACCGCATGTCGCAGCATTATGCCGGCGTGGCCTTTGATGTCGGACAGATCCTTGATAACGAAACAAGGAACCAGCTGCGCAATACTGCGGCAAATTCCGGCGTTTGGTCCTATGTTGAGCCTGCATATCTGACGCCTACCTGGGTACATTTTGATAAACGCACCGGTACGCCTGCCTGTCCTACCGGCGGCTATCCCACGGTAATGCAGGGAAGTGTGGGAGTATATGTCCTCATACTTCAGGATGCCTTGAATGCGCTTGGGTATACAGGCTCAGGGCTGGACGGCTATTTTGGAAGCGGCACCCGCAACGCCGTTGCCAACTTCCAGAGGGATCAAGGCCTGGGAGCCGACGGCATCGCAGGGTGCCAAACCTGGGAAAGCCTTACTACCCAGGCGGTCAGCATCGGCAGGACTCCAACGGTTGTCAACGCTTAGTACTACAGCGTAAACACCGAATTATCCTTGCAGAAATAACGCGTTAAGGCATTCGCGATTATTCCTGCAAGGCGCATAAATGCTCATTAAAAATGAAGTTTACGCTGTAGTATTAGGCAAAGCCGGCAAACATGACGCAGGTGGGGTTTGGAATTTTTGTTACGCTGCCTGACGGTTCCGGTACGCCTGATTCCGCATTTATTGCATAAGTGACAAGGGTGTCGGAATCCTGGTTTGCCGCAAGCAGAAACCTTCCCGAGGGGTCGATGGCGAAGTCCCTTGGGGTGCTTCCCTGTGTTGGAATATGGGAAACCAATTTAAGCATGCCGGAGGTTGGATCGGCTTTAAAAGCAGTTAAGCTGTCATGGCCCCGGTTTGACGTATAAAGATATTCTCCATCCGGGGACATATGAATTGCCGCACCGGAACTGACCGCTTTAAAATCCGGAGGGAGTGCGGAAACAGTCTGGATATGGCTGAACCTGCAGTCTGCGGAATCATATTGGAAAGCGGCTGCCTCCGAGCTCATTTCCGTCAATACATAAGCAAAATTGCCATTGGGGCTGAACGCCATGTGCCTTGGCCCCGACCCCGGCTTTGTGCTTACCGACAGCTTTTCTGAAACGGGTGTATGGCCATTCTTTGCGGAAAAATCGTATACAATGACTTTATCCAGTCCCAGATCCACTGCGTATAAATACTTCTCGTCCGGTGTAAGCGCGGCATAATGTACATGAGGAGCTTCCTGCCTTGCCCTGTCCGGTCCAGAGCCCTCATGCCTGATGATGGCAGGCGGGCTGCCGATATGGCCGTCTTTTTCCAGAGGGTGTATTGTTAAGGTGCCCGCGCTGTAATTTGACACAAACAGGAACCTGTTATGGCTATCGGTGCTTAGATGGCATGGATGCCTGCCCTGGGTAGTCCGGATATTCAAAAGCCGGAGCGCCCCCGTTTGCTGATCGACGGAGTATGCGGCTACGGCGCCGCCCGGCTCACCCTGATACACCTCTGTCTCGATTACCGAATAGAGAAATCTTTTGTCCTTGCTTATGCAAAGATAGGACGGGTTTTCCAGCTCGGATGATGTGCCTGCCGGCTCCAACCTGCCGGTATTGCCATCAAAGCGAAAGATGTATATACCCTTGCTTTTTCCATGTGTATACGTCCCAACGTATACAAAACATCCTTTTGTTAATGCGTCCATCATTGTATCCTCCCACGTTAAGTTACTGCCACGCTCTGAGCTTCTCAAGATCAAGGATAACGATCCTTTCCTCCTGCTCTGCGATGGATTTTTCCTTGCGGAATTTGCTGAGGACCCTGGAGACCGTTTCCCTTGTGGTACCCGCCATCTCAGCCAGCTCCTGGCGGGAAAGGGGTATGTTGATGACAATTCCCTTGTCGGATTGCTTCCCATGGTCTCCGGCCAGCTTCAAAAGCTGGGCTGCCGTCCTTGAGAAAACGTCGTTGAAGGTCAGATCCCTGATTTTATACTGCGCCTGTACCAGCTTTGACGTCAGCAGCTTTATGATTTTTAACGACAGGCCCGGGCTTTGCAATATAAGCCTTTCCAGGTCGCTGTTCCTGATTGCTCCGATCACCGAATCCTCATATACGGAAGCGGAAGCAGGATAGGCTATACCGCTGAAGAGTGTGGCTTCGCCAAAAACGTCCCCTTCCCCCAGGATATGCACAATGTGCTCCCGGCCATCCTCATACGTCCTGTAGATTTTTACCTTGCCGGATTTAACATAATAAAAGGCTTCACCGGGCTCGCCTTCCATGAATACCGGCATGTTTTTCCTCAGCTTCCGTTCGACGGAAATTTCCGAAATCTTCTCAAGATCCTCATGGGATAGCCCGGAAAAGACGGTCAGCTTTTTCAGCATTTCAATATCCTTCATATCAACCACCTCTTTAGCGTACTCATCCATTATATCCCACCGGTGAAGGGTGCGCAACAGACATGTCAAGGGGACAGGTACATTGACATACATCCCCTTGACATTTTCGTTAAAACATATTCCCATAATCCTGCAGGTATGTTAAAGTTAAGATAAAAAATGATTCGGCGCATGGGACGCAGGAGAGAATATGGCAGAAGAATTCAAAGGGAAAAATGCAAAAAATCCGGAGCTGTTAAACAGCAAAAAACTATTTGTCCTGGACATGGACGGCACCTTCTATCTGGGTGAAAGGCTTATCCCGGGATCGCTGGATTTTATCCGCAAATTGGAGCAAACAGGCAAGGGGTTCTTGTTTTTTACAAACAATTCCTCCAAAATATCGTCCTTTTACAGTCAAAAGCTGGCATCCATGGGCTGCCGTGTGGAGGATGCCTCCATCGTAACGTCGGGCGATGTGACGATAAAATACCTGCAGGAAAAGCGTCCCGGGAAGAAAATATACCTTCTTGGAACCGAGCTTCTAAGAAACAGCTTCACGAAGTCGGGAATAGCGCTGGAGGAAAACAGCCCGGATATTGTAGTTATTGCATTTGACACTTCACTGACCTATGAAAGAATCTCTCTTGCCTGCAAATACATAAGGAACGGAGCGGAATTCATCGCCACGCATCCCGATTTGAACTGCCCGACGGAGGATGGCTTTATTCCGGATTGCGGAGCGATGTGCGCGATGATTACGGCATCCACGGGCGTTAAACCCAGGTATCTTGGAAAGCCGTACGGCGAAACCATCGAGATGATCCGGAGAATAACCGGTATGAAAAACGAAGATATTGTTTTTGTCGGTGACAGGTTGTATACTGATATTGCCATAGGAGTAAACCATGGAGTGACAAGCATCCTGGTGCTTTCCGGAGAGACCGCCCCCGAGGATCTGAAGCTCTCTGAAATTCAGCCGGATTTTGTTTTTTCATCCCTCGCAGCGCTGGGGAATATTTTATAATTTTAATTTAATGAGACATGCTAAACATCAGGAGGAAAATATGGCGGACATAATTGCACAATTGATACAGGAATTCAGGTTAAAGCCTTCCCAGGTTCAAAATACGGTAAAACTTGTTGATGAAGGCTGCACGATTCCCTTTATTGCACGGTATAGAAAAGAAATGACGGGTGAATTGAACGACCAGGTCTTAAGAGAGCTGAACGACAGGCTGATCTATCTCAGAAACCTGGAGGAAAAACGCGAGGATGTGTGCAGGCTCATCGAAGAACAGGGAAAAATGACCGATGAAATATCGGCAGCGTTAAACAGGGCGGTTACCATTCAGGAGATCGAGGACATTTACAGGCCTTTCAGGCCGAAACGCAGGACCCGGGCTACCATTGCAAGGGAAAAGGGCCTGGAACCGCTGGCGCGCGTTGTTTTCGCCCAGGAAATAATGAAAGGCAGGCTGGAAGATCTGGCTGCGCCATATATTAATGAGGAAAAAGCCGTCACTACTGTTGATGATGCCTTAAACGGAGCAATGGATATCATTGCGGAGGAAATTTCCGACAATGCCGAATTCAGAAAAAACCTGAGGGATATGTTTTTCAAGCATGGATCGCTGGTCTCGAAGGCACTGAAGGAGGAAGACTCGGTATACAGGATGTACTATGATTTCAGGGAGCCTCTTTCTAAAATTGCCAGGCACAGGGTTCTTGCCATCAACCGGGGGGAAAAGGAAGAGTTTCTGCAGGTTGACCTGGAGGTGCCCGACGAACTGATGGTAAGCTATCTTATCGCCCGCAATGTGAAACGGCCTCCCTCTATCACTTCGGGCCTTGTGGAGAAAGCTGCCGAAGACTCCTATAACAGGCTTTTGGCTCCTTCTCTTGAAAACGAGGTCAGGAATGAGCTGACCGAATTGGCCGGGGAACAGGCGATGAAGGTGTTTGCTGAAAATTTGAGGAACCTTCTGCTGCAGCCTCCGGTTAAAGACAGGGTGGTGCTGGGCCTGGATCCGGCCTACAGGACAGGTTGCAAAATTGCAGTTGTGGATGATACGGGAAGAGTATTGATCACAACGGTTATTTATCCCACTCCTCCCCAAAGCAAGGTAGAAGAAGCGGAGAAAGTAATAAAGCAGCTAATTGATAAATTCAAGGTGGATATCATCTCCATAGGGAACGGTACCGCATCAAAGGAATCGGAGATCTTTGTCGCCAATCTGCTGAAAAAAACCGGCAGGGAAGTATTTTACATGGTGGTCAGCGAGGCAGGGGCTTCGGTATATTCGGCTTCCAAGCTGGGGGCTGAGGAGTTTCCGGATTTCGACGTATCCTTAAGGAGCGCCGTATCCATTGCAAGAAGACTGCAGGATCCCCTGGCGGAGCTGGTAAAAATAGATCCCAAGGCCATTGGCGTAGGACAATACCAGCATGACATGAACCAGAAAAGGCTTGGGGAAACTCTGGGTGGAGTTGTAGAGGATTGTGTTAACAGCGTAGGCGTCGATTTAAACACCGCATCCTCATCACTGCTTTCCTACATTTCGGGTATTCATTCCGGCGTTGCCAAAAATATTATTGAATACAGGGAAGCCAACGGGCGTTTCAAAAGCAGAAGCGAGCTGAAAAAAGTGAAAAAACTTGGAGATAAGGCTTTCGAGCAGTGCGCAGGCTTCTTAAGGATACCTGACGGTAGGAATATCCTGGATAATACCTCGGTGCACCCCGAATCCTATGATGCCGCCGAGAAGCTGCTCAAGCTCCTTGGCTACACTCTTGAGGATGTAAAGGATAAAAAGCTTGGAAAGCTGATGCAGCAGATCGAAGCAAAGGGCATTGCCGAAGTTGCTTTAAGCGTCGGAGTCGGCATTCCGACACTCAGGGATATAGTGAATGAACTGCTGAAGCCCGGCCGCGATCCGAGGGATGAGCTGCCGAAACCGATTCTTCTTACGGATGTGTTGGGTATCGAAGACTTAAAAACGGGGATGATAATCACGGGAACGGTGAGAAACGTTGCCGATTTTGGCGCTTTTGTAGACATTGGTGTGCATCAAGACGGGTTGGTCCACATTTCCGAGCTTTGCGACAGGTTTGTGAAAAACCCTATGGAAGTGGTGGCGGTGGGTGATATCGTAAAAGTCAGGGTGCTGGATGTGGACGTCAAAAGAAAAAGGATAAGTCTCAGCATGAAAGGGATATAAAACGTATGAATCTATTCAAATTAACCCTGCAATCCGCAGGAAAAAGGCCGGTGGTTATTATCCTGCCGGCGCTGCTGGCATTGGTGCTTTCGGCGATAAACCTCTATAATCCGGTACTGCCGGTGGTGCTGGGCGTATCAAGCGCAACAGGGGGATCTTTTTTCGACGGCATGATTTCGGCGCTGCAGCTTCTGATGGACCCTGCCATCATTCCCGTGATAGCTATTTTTCTGGCAGGCGTCGTTGTAGTGGTATCCCTGTTGGCAGGTATCCTCCTTTCCGGATATTTTCATATCGTCGGAAATACCCTTGCCGGCGTTGAAAAAACCAAAAGTGATTTTGCGGCAGGCATGAAAAAATACCTGTGGAAAATATTTTTTGTTACCTTAAGAGCCGTTCTTATTCTGGGCATGATCATACTCATCATGATTATTTCAGCCGTACCGGCAATTATCATCTCAAGGGCTGCGGCAACCACCAGGCCTGAACTGATGCTGGCCGCAGTGTTTCTGGACATATTGACTGCGGGCGTAGTGTTTTTCGGGTTGATGTTTTCGCAAGTTTACCTGTTTTACTGGTATCCGGCGGTTATCAAGGATATCCGGAAACCCTTCAGATCTGCAAAACGTCTGGTTGACAGCAATTTCTGGCAGATCGTTGCGAGGTTTATCCTGTTTGATGCAGCATTTGTTGTTTTTGCCTATCTTGTGATTATCACTCCGTCAGCAATACTCAAGCTGCTTTTGGGCTGGATTTTTGCAACTGCGTTTATTGTTTTGCTGGTGATTTACATTTTCCATTCATTTGGCAAAATTATGATTTCCAATGCTCAGGATGATCGGCCTTGACCATATCCAGGAGCTGGTAGCCGTCGACGGATTATAATAGTAAATGCAGCCATAGGTAGGATCCCAGCCGTTTAATGCATCTCTGGCAGCATTGATGGAGCTTTGATCAGGGTCCAGGTTGATTTGTCCGTCATAAACCGCGTCAAAGGCTCCCGGCTGGTAGATGACTCCGGCAATGGTTTTAGGGAAGCGGGAGTCTACGGTCCGATTCAGTACTACGGCTGCAACAGCTACTTTCCCCAGATAGGGTTCACCCCGGGCTTCACCGTGCACCAGCCGTGCCAGCAGATTCACATCGCTGCCTGCCGAACTGCCGCCTCCACCTCCGCCTGTCGGGGCGGTTCCTGTGGGAAGGCCAAGAGCTGCAAGCGTTTCCGGACCTGCAATTCCATCGACGGCAAGTCCATTTCTTGCCTGAAACCGTTTCACTGCGTTGAAGGTCTCATATCCGTAAATTCCATCAACGATTCCGCTATAATAGCCCCAGTTATACAGTTTTGCCTGAATGTTAATTACTTCCTGGCCGGTGCTGCCGTAGTTTGAAAGCGCTGCCCGGCTGTATCCCAGGATATCGGGCATTTCCCGCTGGTATGAAACGAGCAGCATCATGGAAACCAATAAAACTGTAATTAGGATAAGTGCGATATATCTTTTGTACAAAGCGCATACTCCTTCTCGTTGGGTTTGAGGTTATTTTTTGTATTTGTGTTAAAATTATTCCTCAAGAAAGTGAAATGCGCTTGGGGCGTGTAAAAAAACGCCGTGCTATAAAAAGCGGGCGGCCATTGGCCGCCAGACAGTTATTTCCATAGGCTGGTGATCAATGGCCGTTCCTATTGGAAGCTTACTTTTGGAACATATTAAAAAATCAATATGTAGAACAGGAGGATGAGAAGCAGATTATCTTCCATGGAATCCTCCAGCAACAGGACAATGAGGCCGATCAATATCAATTCTTCAATATGTATGTGTTCTCTCACAAAGTCAACAACAGCAGACAAACCGGGCAGTATTCGCTTCTCCTCAGGGTAGGGGTAAGGGCCATACTCCTGCTCATTTGGCAGCGGTATATCAAGATAATCCTTATGGTAGCCCTGGTTGGGGTAGGGCGAAGGTGAGGATCTTCTCGGTGTGACGGTAAAAGGCAGCAGCGGAGGAAGAAAGCGTTTGGTATTTTGAGGCGGTCTTCTGTACGGCATTTTCCATACCCCCTATTTGTCTTGATTGTCTAAAAGTCTTGCAACGCTGGACATTTGTAGTAATTGAATACAATTGCCGATTTTTTTCTGCCGCTTATTGTTCATAAAGGGTTTGATGGCCATCAGCAGGTTTATCCTGGGATCATTTCCGGAGAGGCTTCCGGCCAGTTTTTTCGCCCTGTTAAGTATTTCCGGCTCATTGGAGGTTTCAGCGGGAACCGGTTTTTCTTCTTTTGCCGGCTCATCTTCCAACTTGGGCGCCGGCGGCTCGCTTTCCTTTTTTTCAAGGGAACCTGCAAGCACTGACAGCAGGCTTTTCACATTGTCCGGCATCGTCTCCTGGCCGAGCAATTCTGCGATTTGTTGAATTTTTTTGTTCATATCGTCACTCATCGTCAATTCCTCCACAAACATAGAACGGATCAATCCATTGCATAAAAATTTAGAACAACAAGTTTTTGCACTTATCTTTTGTCAGGTTAGCTGCAAAAATCATCGTTGTTCCCATATGCATAGCTACATCGTATAGTTAAAATATATTCACGATTTATTTAATAATGTCTTTTAATTTATTTATTATTTCATCCCCGTGTTCGCCAAGAACCTTTTTCAAGTTATTGAAGTCTGCTTCGCCGACCTTTTGCCGGATCTCGGTTTTGTTGATGTTCAGTTCCTTCAGCTTTTGTTCGTCCAGTTCGTTGATTTTGGAAAGCAGATCATTTTTATCCATCTTGTTGATTTTTTTCGCCAGTTCCTCGCTATTTCCGTTTTTCAACATGTCCAGGGCAGTGTTGATCTTTGCCTGGAGAACCTTTTCATCCATTTTGCCCAGGATGTCTGCCAGCTTTTTGTTAAATGCGTTTGACATAGAATCCGTCCCTTCATATTTATATTTTAAATAGATTTTTATGTAAGAAATTTTTTGTCCTCACTGTTATTCAGGAAAAAAAACAGGAAGATGATGATTAGAATAACCGGGATCCCGCTGCCGGATATCGCTTCATTGTCCGGATTCTTTCCATCCCGGTTTCCGGCAAGGAAGAAGAACAAAAAAACAATCACATACAAAAGAATTTCGTCTCCGTCGTCGCCAAGAAAACGGGAAACCCCTTCAAGGATATTTCCCGGAAAGTCCATGGAGATACCTCCCAACCTGGTATATGTAGTTATATTCTATGTAGGATGCAATTGTATTGTGACATTGTTTGGATAAAAATAAAACGGACAGGGGAAAAAAGGACAGGTCAGTCCTGAATGACGCCTTCCGAATTTGCTTATTCCGGAACCGGCAGATTCGGAAGGGGACGTTTCTAAGTCACACAGCCCCCGGACCGGGGGTGTCATACAGGCTTATTGCGAAAAAGGGCATTCTTCGACGCCCGGTCTTTCTCATTTTCAAACGGGGACATTCCCTGGAACCGTGAGGAATACCTCTTGCTCGTGCCCGCGCCTCCTTCTTCCTGCGGGTGTGTCCCCGTACTTTAATAAAACAGCTCAAGAAATACAAGGATGAAGAACAGCAGGCTGCTGTCGCCTTTGCATGTATTTATCCCACGCTTGCCGGTTGAAAATATGGCAAGAGCGCTATTATCATAGAATAATAGCAAAAACACCAGGATAAAAAACAATAACCCGCAATCATTTTTCCTGCAAAATTCCTTTGACATTAAACCCACCTCCGGCATTCCGGTCTACTATTAACATAATATGAGGCTTGCTTTTTGGTTGTTACACCGTGAAGCAAAAAATGAGAGGATAGGGCTTGACGAATTTGTATTTATTTGAGAAAAAGTTGGTATAAAGTATATAATATAACGAGGCGACAAAAAAGTTATAAAAAGCGATGCAGATGATCAATTGATTGGAAGAATGTGGGGATTTACGCTTGAATAGGTTTGGGATAATAGAATGAAAAGGAGAATAGGTTTCTATGTATGATGCAATAATAATCGGTAGAGGACCGGCAGGCTTATCGGCATCACTTTATACCGTCAGGGCGAATTTGAAGACCCTGGTCATAGGAAAATATGACAGCAGGCTTTTGAAAGCCGACAAGGTGGATAACTATTTCGGCTTTTCCAGTTCGATTTCCGGCGAGCAGCTGCTTTCTGCGGCTGAACAACAGGCGCAAAGGCTGGGGGCCGAGATCGTGGAGGATGAGGTGATTGCGCTGGAAAAAGAGGATTATTTCAAGGTGACGGCCTCAAAACAGGTATACATGGCGAAAGCAATCTTGCTGGCAACGGGCCAGCCGCAGAAAAAGGTTAAAATCGGGAACCTGACGGAATTTGAAGGAAAAGGCGTAAGCTACTGCGCCACCTGTGACGGTTTTTTCTATAACAATCTGAAAGTGGGCGTCCTGGGCTTTAAGGATTATGCGGTGCATGAGGCCAGCGACCTTCTTGCAAATACCAGAGACATCGTCATTTATACAAATGGAAGAGAGCTGGAAATCAGCGAAGCTTTCAAGGAGACGGCCAGGCAATTCAGGGTTAATACCAGGCCTGTCGTAAAGATAGACGGGGGAGAATTCCTTCAAAGAATCCATTTTAATGACGGTACAAGCGAGGAACTGGACGGATTGTTTGTTGCCTATGACAGTGCTTCCACGCTGGATTTTGCAAGAAAGATGGGAATTCTGGCCGACGGGAGTACCGTCGTAGTGGATAGAAAACAGCAGACGAATCTGGAAGGCGTATTTGCGGCAGGCGACTGCGCAGCGGAGCTAAAGCAGGTTTCTGTCGCAGTAGGCCAGGGCGCCGTAGCCGGCAAGGCCATCGTAGAATATGTGAGGAGCTTGTAAGTGCTGTGGTTGATGCTATGGCTCCTAAACAGGATGCTTTTGATGGCAAACGGTTTAAAGGACCAATATTTAGGATGGCAGGGCTCGTATTGAAACACGGGAGGTTATTCGCAGGATTTTCCCGGGGGCAGTCTTGTGAGGTGCAAATTTATGCGTTTTGGAGGAGACTGACTGATGTATGTGAAAGTTTATACCACACCTTCCTGCCCGTATTGCGGCATGGCAAAAAGGTACCTTGATTCAAAGAATGTCAGGTATGAAAGCATCGACGTATCCGCCGATAAAAATGCGGCTGTGGAAATGGTCAATAAATCCGGCCAGCGGGGCGTGCCGGTCATCGATTTTGACGGGACGATCATCGTAGGCTTTGACAAAAGCCGGATCGACAGCATGCTGTAGCAGAAATGCCGCAGGCGCAGGGGGCGATTCGCGAGTGCCATCCATGGCTGCAAATTGTAGGAGTATACGAACTAAGCGTGTGCCATTGCGAGCGGATCGCAGTGGAGCGCGGCAATCTCAACGGTGTGATCCTGATTGGAAGCCGAGATTGCCGCGTCGCAGGCTCCTCGCAGTGACACACATGGGAACACAGCACCAGTGTGGAAACTCGGTTGTAGAGGCGGCCATCAGCCGTCCGGCAGCTGTTTGACGCAGATTGCATTTGCGGACGCGCAATGCGCGTCCCTACACGATAGGAATTTCACAGCAATGACAAACATGCGACAGAGAACCGTCCCCTGTCGCATTATGGGCAGGCTGTTAGGCAGCATCGGATCCTGTATTGACGGACGGGGTACGGTAGGGTATATTTAATAGTAGTTTGGAAATGGGAGATGCTACCGGTATGAAAACTGCTTTGAGATACCCTGTGCCTTTATATGTGTTCCTGGTTCTGGCCGGCCTTACCGGTGCAGGCCTTGTGATTGCTTCTATTTCGCTTTTCGGCCCTGGCCTGACCCACGACTCCGCCGCTTACATTTTTGCTGCCAAAAGCCTGCTGGAAGGAAAAGGCTTTGAGTATTTCGGCTATCCCAGTCCGTTTATCCAATGGCCTCCCTTATATCCCATCCTGCTGGCAGCTGCCGGGATCCTTGGGATAGGGCATCTTGAAGCTTCCGGCGCCATAAATGCGGCCGCCCATGGATTGATCATCGTGATTACCGGATACTGGCTTTATTCAAGGCTAAACTATAAGTTTTTTGCTATTTTCGGTACGGTTCTGCTTGTTTTTTCACTTCCGCTCCTCCAGGTATCCAGGTATTTGTGGACGGAAACCCTGTTTATCCTGTTTTTTATCCTTTTTTACATTTACTTTGAAAAATTCATCAAAACCCGACGCCATACGTTTCTTGTGACGGCGGGAGTTTTCGCCGCCCTTGCGTGCCTGGACAGGTATGCGGGAGTAACCATCGTATTGGCTGCTGCGCTGTTTCTTCTATTCCGGAGCACTGGGAATGGCAATCCCCGGGACAAATCACTTTCCAAAGGCATGGAAAAGGTATTTCTTGCGAAAGTCCGGGACACTTTCATCTTCGGCGTCATTTCCTGCCTGCCTTTTACACTATGGGTTGCCAGGAATTACATCGTATCATCCACGCTGCTTGGCGTCAGGCTTCCGTCTACTTACGGACTGAGGCTGAATATAAAAAGATCGTTGTTGTCCGTTTACGCCTGGGTCACTCCCGATGCATTGCTAAGCGGGATGATCCCGCCCCAAATAATACCGGTCCTCATGGCTTTTACCGTCCTGATTCCCGCAATTGTTATAATAATCTTCCTATTAGTGTTTTTATACAAGCTGATTGAAAGGACGGATAAGGAACAAAAATCGGGACTCCTTTCCAATAACGGGCAAAGGAAGGAACTGGTTGGCAGCAATTATACGGTTCTATTCATGACGGCGTTTGCTTTCATCTATACGGCTTACCTGCTGGCTTCCGCCACAAAGGTGCTTTTTGAGCCCATCAACAGCCGATACCTTGTACCGCTTTATATGCCGTTCCTGCTGGTTTTCATTTTTGCCCTGAATTTTTTGTACGGGAAATTTGCGCGGTCGATGAATTCTTACCTGCAAAAAGGTGCAATAATACTGTTGGCACTCTTCCTGCTTTATCCGGCGCTTAATACCGTTGCCGCGGTTTCAGGCTATTCCGCAAAGGGAGCGGGAGGCTATTCCACAAAAGCTCTGCAGGAGAGCAGGCTGGTAGCCTATGTGCGGCAGAATCCGCAGGATTGTACATATTACAGCAACAGCGCCGATATGGTAAGCGCTCTTTCCGGCGTCCGGACCTATTATCCCCCCAAGTTGCTGGGGCCGGACATGTATGGCCTGGAGCAATTTAAAAAAGCAGTGGAAAAGGATGCGTGTTCAAGTATCGTCTGGTTTAAGAACAGCGTCTCTTCAACAATTTATGGAATTGAAGACATAGGGAAACTGTATACACTGGAAATCATTGAGGAATACGAGGATGGCACTGTTTACAGAATTAAGAAATAGGGGATTCTAATCAAATGGAGAATGCAAAGAAGGGTTTCGGCAGCTCGATATGGGCAATAGTAAAGGCATTTATAAGCTCGATGCGTCCCAAACAATGGACGAAAAACGGCTTTGTATTTGCAGGGCTTATATTTTCCAGGTCTTTTTTCAATCCGGACTCCGTAGTGCGCGTGGTTTATGCTTTCTTCCTCTTTTCGCTGGTATCCGGTTCCTTATATATCATCAACGATATTATCGACAGGGACAAGGACCTGCACCATCCCGTCAAGTGCAAAAGGCCGATTGCTTCGGGGCGGCTTAATATTACCGGGGCAATGACTGTAGCCCTGCTGATCATTGCAGGTTGCTTAAGCGCCGCATTTTACCTGGATGCCGGACTTTTCTACACGTTGCTTGCATATACCGCGCTGGTATTTGCATATTCTATTAAGTTGAAAAACATTGTCATACTGGATGTGATCATCCTTTCCATGGGCTTTGTCCTCAGGACGGCCGGCGGCGCTTTTGTCATCAGGGTATGGATATCTCCCTGGCTGATTCTTTGCACAACTTTGCTTGCACTTTTCCTTGCTTTGATCAAAAGAAAAAATGAACTCAGGGTTTTAGCCGGGGATGCGGCCAATCACCGAAGGATTCTGGAGGAGTATACGCCGGAGCTCATTGACCGGATGCTTTCGGTGGTGACTTCAACCACCCTCATGTCCTATTCCCTTTACACTTTTTCAGCGGGGAAATCCAGCTATATGATGCTTACCATACCTTTTGTGCTCTATGGCATATTCCGTTATCAATACCTGGCGACGGCCAGGGATATGGGCGGCAGCCCGGAAATGGTCCTTTTGCAGGATAAGCCTCTGCTTATTGACATTGTTCTATGGGTCATTGCATGCATCGTGATTGTAGGTTTTGTGTAATTGGCAGAATTTGCTTTATTGATTTTCCTTCACCGGTGTGATAATATAGTAACAATAATGCTTGAGAGGAAGGGATTTTTATGAGTCGGAAACGGTGGCGGCGCTGCTTTGAATTTCGTACTCATGTTGTCTCTAAAAATATGCATATGTGAAGTCCTGTGATTGGTGTCTCTATCACAGGACTTTTTTGTTAGAGTCATTTGCATGACTTGGACAGAAGCTGACGAAAACCCGGTAGGGCCGGATGCCCCCGGGAATTGGCACTGGCGAAAATATAACTTCCGATAATCTTTTCCGGGGAACTACGCTTGGTAGGCTGCATCGGCGAGCAGCAAGCTTTAGCTTACGACCAGCCCGCTCCATTCCCCAGAAAAGAACCGGAAGTAATATTTCCGGTGCTCCTAAATGCAAAAACCGGAACAGGAGGGTATAACAACATGCTGCTTGGTAATTCACTTGAATTTGACGAAAATACCGTTTTTAGAAGTTTGAGAAAGGATAACTTGAACTTTGAGGAAGTCTGCAAGGAGATTGAAGCCTTTATCAAGGCCGATACCGACAGCTGCTACCGGATATCGGTCGGGTCCGACTCCCAGGTGGGTTCAAAGACGGTTTTTGTCTCTTGCATCCATATTCACAGAATCGGCAAGGGGGCCATCGGCTTCCTGCATAAATGCGAGATGCAAAGACCGGTGACCAATCTCAGGGAGAAAATCTATCTGGAGACCTGCGCAAGCCTGCAGCTGGCGTATATGTTTGATGAAGAAAGGATGAACAGGATACGCCATGCCGTCGGTCCCCGCAACAATACCAGCGGAATTACCTTCGAATTTCACATAGACGTAGGCAGGAAGGGACAGACAAAGACCCTGATCAATGAAATGGTGGGAATGGTCAAAGGCCTGGATTTCATTCCGAGAATCAAGCCGGACAGCTACTGCGCCAGCTCTTTCGCAGACAAATACACCAAAGCGATGTGATGCTGCGAGGAGGAGAGGCTTATTCCGACTCCTGCCTCCCGGCTTTCGAGGTTAAAGGCTGCCGGTGAAATGTTGATAAAGATCTTCCGGCTTCAAACGCTAATCGTTTCCATGTTTTTTCATGCTGCTTTTTTCACATAAACATCGTTTCCGCATGGATAAGAATTTCAATTGACATTATACCCAGAATATCGTAAAATCCAAATATACGGAAATATAGATATTGTAAAAAAATATTTTCATGGATTTTGTGGTATTTATTTCTGTGGCGGTAATTACAAATTATATGCCAGGCAAATTTTGTTTTTGCGAAAATGTGAGGAGGGTTCAGTATGCCGTTAAAGACTGTAATTGTGGGCGGAGTTGCAGGGGGCGCAAGCGCTGCCGCGCGATTGAGAAGATTGGATGAAAATGCGGAAATCATACTTTTCGAAAAAGGGGAATATATATCCTTTGCCAACTGCGGACTGCCTTATTATATCGGTGAAGTCATAACCGACAGGGAAAAGCTGGTGGTCCAGACTCCGGAACAAATGAAGGAGCGCTTTAATCTTGACGTTCGTATCAACAGCGAGGTTGTGAAAATTTTTCCCGACAGGAAGCAGGTAGAGGTTTACAGCAAGACGGAGAACAGAACCTATACGGAGGCCTATGACAGGCTGATATTGTCGCCCGGGGCGGAGCCGGTGAGACCCAGGCTGCCCGGGATCGATTCCTCCAGGATATTTACCTTGAGGAATATACCGGATACTTACAGGATCAAGGACTTTGTCGATGCCGCATCGCCCAGGCGCGCAGTTGTGGTAGGTGCAGGCTTTATCGGATTGGAAGTTGCTGAGAACCTCCATTTAAAGGGTGTCAAGGTTACTGTGGTGGAATTGGCGGATCATGTGATCGGACCTCTGGACTATGACATGGCTGCAATTGTACACCAGCATATGAAAACCAAGGATGTAGAATTTTATCTTAATGACGGAGTAAAAGCATTTCACAGCTCCGGCTCTTTGATTGCAAAGGATTCGGAAGGCCTGTCGGTTCATGTGGAAAAGGACGCCGGCATTGTTGTTGAGCTCACCAGCGGCAGGTTCTTAAGAGCGGACATGGTTATCATGGGAATCGGCGTGAGACCTAAGGCAAGGATCGCGGCGGAAGCGGGAATCAAGCTGGGGCCGACAGGCGGAATCCTTGTAGACGAATACATGAGGACCTCCGAGCCGGATATCTATGCAGTCGGCGACGCGGTGGAAGTGAAGGACTATATCAGCGGAAGCCCTGTACTGATACCACTTGCAGGACCGGCCAACAAGCAGGGAAGAATAGCCGCCGACAATATATGCGGCAGGGAGGAAAAGTACACCGGCACCCAGGGGACATCCATCGTTAAAGTATTTGATATTACCGTAGCCATCACCGGAAATAACGAAAAGACTCTCCGGAAAAACGGAATCGAGTATGAGAAGTCCTTTACCCACTCTCCTTCCCATGCAGGCTATTATCCCGGAGCCATCCCCATGTCGGTTAAACTGCTTTTCGGCAAGAAAGACGGAAAGATACTGGGTGCACAGATCATAGGATATGACGGAGCGGATAAAAGGATTGATGTGCTGGCTACGGCTATCAGAGCGGGAATGACGGTGTTTGATCTGGAAAAGCTGGAGCTTGCCTATGCTCCGCCATACTCTTCGGCGAAGGATCCTGTAAACATCGCCGGCTATACTGCGGCAAATGTTGTAAAGGGCGACTGCAGGGTATTCCATTGGCATGAGGTTGCGGCCATCGACAGGGAAAAGGCAGTACTTCTGGATGTCAGAACGAAGATGGAATTCAATCTCGGGACGATCGAAGGCTCGGTGAATATTCCTGTCGATGAGCTGAGAGGCAGGCTTGATGAATTGCCCGGAGACAGGGAAATCTATATTTTCTGCCAGGCAGGTTTACGAGGGTACATCGCTTACAGGATGCTTGTCCAGAAAGGCTTTGAAAAGCTATGGAACCTCAGCGGCGGCTACAAGACTTATCAACTGGCAGTGCAAAAGCAGGCAAATGAAGATATTTACGAGTATGACAGCATCATGAAGGATGATATGATTAAGGCCACTGACTGTGAAGGAGCGGAATGCAACGTTGAGGCAAGCCTGAAAGTCGACGCCTGCGGACTTCAGTGCCCGGGACCCGTGATGCAGGTATACAAAGCCGTCAAGTCCATGAATGAGGGAGAGCTCCTGGAGATATCGGCTACCGATCCCGCTTTTCAGGAGGATATCAAGGCCTGGTGTGACAGGACCGGGAACAAGCTGATGAGCGTCAAATTTGAGAATAACAGATTCACCGCGGTCATCAGGAAGGAAAAGGAGCAGGAAAGGGCAAACAGGACGGCTGCCAGTCATGACAAGACATTGGTTGTCTTCAGCGGCGACCTGGATAAGGCGATCGCTACCTTCATTATAGCCAACGGAGCTGCCGCCATGGGCAGGAAAGTGACTTTGTTTTTCACCTTCTGGGGATTGAATATTTTGCGCAAGCATGATAAAGTCAAGGTAAAAAAGGATATTCTGTCCGGAATGTTTGGATTCATGATGCCCAGAGGAACCAGAAAGCTTACTCTTTCCAGGATGAGCATGGGAGGGATCGGAGGAAAGCTGATCAGGTATTTGATGAAGAAAAAGAACGTTGCTTCCCTTGAGGATCTCCTTGAACAGGCAAAGGCTGCAGGAGTGAACCTTGTGGCTTGCAGCATGTCCATGGATCTGATGGGAATCCGGCGGGAAGAATTGATCGACGGGATTCAAATCGGAGGGGTCGCGGCGATGCTGGGCTCTGCGGAAGAATCGGATATGAGTATGTTTATTTAGGAGCAAGGGACACTTAGAAGTACTGCAAATATTACTTCCCGTTTTTCTGAAAATGCCGGCGCTCCAAGACTGCATTTTCAGAAATCTATACGGGAAGTTATATTTGCACCAGTACTTAGTACAGCTCCACGTATATTCGTTGCCAGATAAGTTAGCATCAACCCGTCTGTCATTGCGAGTGAAACGAAGTGTAACGCGGCAATCTTAATGATATTTCTGGCCAAAAGCTGAGATTGCTTCGTCGCAAGCTCCTCGCAATGACATGCTCCTATCAGGTAACTTATTTACGCGGAGCTGTACTTAGGAGCAGGGCAGTTTTGTCGGAGGAATTATGACAGTGGATTTAAAGCTTTATGAAGAAAAGGCGGAAAAACTGAAGGCGATATCCCATCCCCACCGGCTTTGCATCATCAAAGGCCTGATGGATAAGAGCTGCAATGTGACAAAAATACAGGAATGCCTTAAGCTGCCGCAATCTACCGTATCGCAGCACCTTTCAAAGCTGAAGGCGGCAGGGATCATCGAAGGAAGACGGAACGGACTGGAAATCTGTTACAGCGTCGTGGATCGGGATGCCATTGAGGTAGTAAAAAAGCTGTTCCGGGAATAAATTATTTAACAAAATAGAATACTGGGGACACTCCCGGCATAAAAATATCGTAGAAGAATAATACTCGGATGCAGGATGTCCGGCTTTAACGGCTCCACTGCTCCGGGCGATGCGAGAGGTGGCCGGGTGATGCGAAAAGTAGTTTCTATCGTCACATTATGTATGTTTTTACTGTTAACATTTTCAGGATGTGGCATTTTACAAAAGCTAGGCCTTCAAGAGACCGATGATGAACTTCATCCAGTTAGCAGTATAGTCATGGGAGAAGATGATGCCAAAAAGCTGACGGACAAAGTGCCGGTGCATTTGTATTTTGCAAATGACGACAATACCAAGCTTATGAAGGAAATACGGTATATACCGATGTCAGACGCGAAGCAGAGCACAAGCCATCTTGCTTCGGTGATCGTCAAGGAGCTGATCAACGGCTCTGCAAAGGAAAAAGGGTATAAGGCGACAATTCCGGCCGGTACAAAGCTCCGCTCACCCGTTGCAATCAAGGATGGCGTTGCTACTGTTGATTTTTCCAGTGAATTTAAGAACAAGCATCCGGGTGGAAAAGATGCCGAAAAAATGACCATATTCTCCGTAGTAAATTCGCTTACCGAATTGAAGGATATACAAAAAGTGAAGATCACGATAAATGGCAAGGTAGAAAAGGAATATATGGGAAACTATCAGTTTGATGTTCCCTTTGCCAGGAGTGCCGGACTTATAAGCAAGGAAACAGTCACGCCGGGTGGTAGTGATGATACCGCAAAGAAAGCCACTCCCACACCCAAAGGGACAGGAGACGGCAAAACCACCAGCAGCGAAGAAGATGACGGTTCCTCGGATGTATCCGGAGATGATATCGAATTTCTTGAATAGGTTTTAATGATGATAGGATAGGAGAATGGGGCGGTTGTTTAAGCCTCATTCTCTTTGTGCTGTCCGGAAATGACCGTAGATTATTGAGCTCTGTATGCCGGTACGGGGACGGGAAGTTTTTCAGCTGTCTCAAACGGTTCATACCTGAGCCTTTTGGCCCTGGTCTTTCACAAGAAGGATCCTTCCATGGGCTGCAGGCAATAAGATGCGGCTGCCCGCCGGTTATCCCCGGGCGTGTGCGCAGTGGCTGCCGCAAACATGGGCATTGGGGCACCCTGGTGCTTCCGTGGACTTTCTGGATTGAACGATGTTGACGCTCTTAAAAACCGTCTCCAGCTCTGTGCTGCCGCAGCTTGGACACTTAACCAGCTTCTGGTCCCTATCGCTCATTTTGGCCATTATATTGAATTCTTCTTGACACTCCTTGCACTTCAAATCATAAAACGGCATTATGCTAACCTCCGGTAATTGTTCTTTTCATAGTTAATATTATAGCATAGCCCGGCCTACGGCCGCAACCAAAGTATTCAGGAGTCAGAATATCAGGACAGCTTACTGCCGATTTTGTATAAAAAGGTACATTTTGATAAAACCGGTAGCTGCTTGTTGACGATAATGTTGGTAATTTTATACTGAAATCCTGCGGATTAGACAACAGTAAAAAGATTATGTTAATATAAGATAAGCATCCTTTTTCTAACTATACAAAATACGGTTATCAGGGGGCTATGCAAGTGAAATCTGTTTTTAGTCGTTCATATTTAAAAAAAAGGTATATGGATTTGTCGATCCGGTGGAAAATTAATATTTTATATATTACATTAACCATAATATCCCTGGGACTATTAACAACCATACCCAACCAAATATCCTCCAGGGTAATCATCGACAAGACAATCCAGGGCTGTATCCAGAATTTAAGCCTGGTTACGGAAAACATCAACAATATGATAAGCCATGCGGAGGACCTGTCGAGGATCATTGTGCCCAATAGCTATGTACAGGAGGCCGCAGATTTTTCAGCAGATACCGGGCGGGCCAAAAAATTCGAATATGACTTCATCATCCGGGGAGTTTTTGATGGAATTATTCAGGACGGGGAGCTTGTATATGCAATGGTTGCACATTTCTACACCGGGAATATATTCAGTTCAAGCAAAATTGACATAGAAAAATACTCGGAGCATGCAGACGACCCTGGTCAAGACTTAAAAGGCAAAAGTATAAACGGGACCAGCTGCAGGGTCTATGATACGCAAAACTTTGATAATTATACGGATCAAAGCCGTAAAAATGCTTTGAAAATAGCCAGACCCATCATCTCTGTTGTAGATGCAAAAGAAGTGGGCATGCTGGAAATGAACATTCTTGAAGAAAAAATTTCCGCTATTTATTCCGACTTGCAGTATGAGCGATCGGGCAAAACCTTTATTGCAAACGAGGATGGAAGGATCATTTCGTCCCTTGATAAAAATGAATTATACGGCAATATCTATGACAAAGACTATTTCCAATGGGCAAACAGGTTTGATAACCAGGGGAGGATATTTACGATCAACGGTACCAGGCATCTTGTTATTTCCAAGCATATCAAGTCTCTGGAATGGATCATCATCGGCATATTACCTCTGTCTGAAGTGATGGCGAAAAACGACAGGATTATTTTAACGAATTACATCATTGGGATTGTTTGTATCATCCTTTCATGCATGCTTGTGTATTTTTTGTCAAAATTGATTACAAAGCCCATTATTGAGCTATCCGAGATCATGTCGCTTACGGGAGAAGGGGACTTTGAGATAAGGGCGAAAGAGTATAGCAATGATGAAATAGGATTATTGTCGAAGAAATTTAATGATATGATTGTAAAAATTTCACACCTGGTAGATAAAATCTATGCGGAACAGCGCAGCAAAAGGAAATATGAACTGGCGGCGTTACAGGAGCAGATAAAGCCTCATTTTTTGTATAATACCCTGGACAGTATATCCGCATTGGTGCAGTTGAACCATTTGAACGAGGGAGTGAGCATGCTTAAATCCTTATCGCTTTTTTACAAAATATCCTTGAGCGAGGGGTGTACATTAATCACCTTGAAAGAGGAAATGAATATTGTCAAGAGTTATCTGGAAATCCAGGAGATGAGGTTTAAAGATAAATTCATTTATTTTTTTGAAATCGATAAGGATATCCTCGAAAGCCAAATCATAAAGTTGACAATACAGCCGCTCATTGAGAATTCGATTCACCATGGCTTAAGGGAATGTGAGTATAAGGGAGTTATCGGTATAAAAGGCATCCTGAAGAACAACCGGATAAAAATATCCATCTTTGACAATGGAAAAGGCTTTGATGGAAATATCTTACATGAAGAGCTTAACGGCAATAACAATGATGCCAGGCCTTATTTTGGCTTAAGAAGCATTAATGAAAGATTAAAGCTATATTTTGGCAATGAATACGGCATTGAGAAAATAAATAGTGAAAAGGGACTAACTGAAATTATTATTGTGATACCGTATCAGACAGAGCGAGGTGGCTATCCGGATGATTAAGACAATGATTGTGGATGATGAATATTTGATAAGGCAGCTGATTATAAAGTCGGTGGATTGGACAAGACTTGGCTTTGAAATTGTCGGAGAGGCTGAAAACGGAAGGGAGGCGCTGGAAAACATAAACAAATGGAAGCCGGATTTTGCAATCATCGATATCAGTATTCCATTTATCAGCGGGCTTGAACTGGCACAGATTATCCGTAAAAAGTATTCACATATCAAAATGGTCATATTGACTGCCTACGGTGATTTTGATTATGCCAGAAGCGCTTTGAAAGCAGGAGTGGCCGAGTATTTGTTAAAGCCGGTGGACGCCCGGGCTTTGGAAAAAGCACTGATTGCCGTAAAAAAAGGGATCGTGGCCGAAAGAAAACAGACGCAATATATTCATAAGCTTAAAAATCAGGTTACAAGGTATCGCAGCGATAATAAGGACGCGGTCCTGAAGGCGGTAATATCCGGTAAGAAGATAGATGTGGAGGTTTTTGACGGTATTTGCGATACCGTGAATGTTAAAGGTGAAAATATATACACGGTTGTACTTGAACTGGATAATTATTTTAAAAACTGGGCTTCCAGCGATGACAGAGAGCTGTGGAAATTCGGCGTATCCAATATTGCCAATGAAATCATATCCGGTGAATGTAATTGTGAGGTTTTTGCAACAAATGAGAACAGGGTCGCCGTACTGACAGACTGGGCCGGTACGGTAGATGACCTGGCAGGCTTATGCGGCAAAGTGTCTGAAGCTGTCAGACAATATTTGAACTTTACGATTACGGTAGGGGTAAGCCAACAGCGCACAGGGATCAGGGGTTGCCGGAAAACATATGAGGAAGCTGTAAAGGCTCTGGAACATAAGTTTTACGAAGGGGAAGGCAAGGTATTTGTTTGTGACGGCATGGATTATACTTCTCACGAAGACGTTTCTCAATATATACGGAATAAGGACGAGCTTCTGATCCTGTTACGAATGGGAAACCTGCAGGATGTGCAGGCCGGTATTAACAGGATACTGGATGAAGCGATAAAAAACCGTGTTGAAAAAAAACGTATTATCTATCTTATGGAAAGCTACATTTATTTAGCCGTTGAATTCATGAAGGAAATCAATAGCGATGTAAACGAAATTAATAGTTACCAAAAGTACTATATGGATTCTTTGAATGATTCGGAAACGGCTTCTGATATGAGAGAATATGTGAATGAATTATATGATCGGATTCAGAACTCCATAAAAGGGAACAATCATTTTAAATCGCTCAAAATTGTAGAAAACGCAAAGGTATATATTGAGGAGAATTATACCAGCGAAAACCTGTCTCTGACAGAAATAGCAGAAAAGGTATTTGTGAATGCAAGTTATTTAAGTAAGATTTTCAAGGAGCAAACAAAATATTCCATTATCGAATATCTGGTGAATTTCCGTTTAAGCAAAGCCAAGGAATATATGGACAAAAACAGGGATGTTCCCATTTGTGAAGTAGCCTATCAGGTGGGGTACGGGGATCCTCTGTATTTTAGCAAGTCGTTTAAAAAGAAATACGGATTATCGCCGCAGAGGTATCTAAGGATCGGCTAAAATATTAATTCCGATTCTTTTTTGGGGAATGGAGCGCCAAGCGTAGTTCCCCGAAAAAGATTATCGGAAGTTATATTTTAACGAGTCCTAAAACAAAAATAGCCGGATAGTAATAAAAATTCCATATAGACATAAAACTATTCCATTCAACAAGTAAAGCAACGCTTTTATAATGATTACAATACGATCGTGTTAAATTAAGTTATCTGGGAGGAATATCAATGAGAATTTCTAAAAGATATGCATCTCTGGCACTGGTTGTTTTCATGGTTCTATCCTTGACCCTGGCGGGTTGTTCCAAAGGCGGCGATGAAGCTGCCGGGCAGACGACAACAGGCGCGGCCGGTCAGACGGAGGCAAACGGCAGCAGTGCTTCTGCCGAAAAGGTAAAGCTTAGAATATTTACCAGAATATCAGGGTCTTCGCTGACAGTGGATTGGTTCAAGGCTGCTTTGGAGGATTTTTCAAAAGAACATCCGAATATCGAAATCCAGGATGACTCGGTCAGCCAGGAAGCGGCGTACAATAACAAGTTCAAGACGGATTTGGCCACGGGTAACCTGCCCAATGTATTTTCACTGCCCGGTATAGCCAGTCTGGTCAAATATGCTGAAAGCGGAGCGCTGATGGATGTCACCGAAGTCATAAATGACAAAGAGTGGTCTGACGGATTCATTGACGGGGCATTTGAATATTGGAACTTTGAATCTTATGGAGTGAAGGGGTATTATGCGGTGCCTGACAGGGTATCGCCCGAGTTGGTGGTCTACAACAAGGAGCTGTTTGCCAAGGCCGGCATTGCTAAAACGCCTGAAACCATGGATGAGCTTTATGATGCCATCGACAAGCTGAATGCAACAGGAGTGACGCCGATTTCATGCGGAGGGAAGGACACCTGGCGCGTAGGGCATTTACACAACCAGATATTGTATAAATGGTGCGGCGTTGAAAAAGCAAAGGAGCTTGGCGCACGGACTGCCAAATGGACGGATGCCGACGTTGTTGAAACCTTTACCCTCCTTAAAACGCTAAAGGATAAAGGCGCCTTTATGAAGAATTTTGAAGGTGTGGATTATGAAACGGAAAAGAAATTATTCCTCGGCGAGAAGGCGGCGATGATTATTAACGGTTCATGGTTTGTCGGCGAATGCAATTCTTCTGAAATAAAGGACAAACTCGGAACCTTCGCATTTCCGTATTTTAAGGAGAAGCCCGAAAATCAAGGCAGTTATGTTATATATCCGCAGTCATATCAATTAAAGGGCGGCGTAACCGGAGCGGAAAAAGAAGCGCAGATCACTTTGATTAAATTTCTGACGGGCAAGGAAGCCCAGCAGAAGCTTGCCACAAATGTTCAGCAAATGGTTGCAAGAAAAGATGTCAATACGGATGGCCCGGAATTTTCCGATGTTTTCCGCGGATATGCGACCTATGTAAAGAACGCAAAGGCTTCCGGCGGAGACAGCTTTGATTATGACCAATTGAGTTCGATGCAGGACAAGACGAGAAATTCACTGGTAGGAATGCTGCTGGGCAATACACCGGAGATAGCTGCAAAAGACATTCAGGATGAGATTGATAAGAACAGCAAATAGCACATCATCATGAATAAGTGATTTCTTAACCGGCGCATCGGGTATGGTGGGATGAAGGTGCTTCATGCCGCCATATCCGGCGTCAAAGGTGTATATTAATGCGCACATGCAATGAAGGAGTAGGTAAATGGAACAGTACAGGACAAATAAAATGGTGATTTTTTTGTTTTTACTGCCTGCATTGGCAATCTATATCGTATTGGCTGTAGTTCCCATCATGCAGTCCCTGTATTTCGGCTTTTTCGATTGGTCGGGGATTCAGGGGATAGCTCTGGAATTTGTAGGCCTGAAGAATTTTGTACGGATGTTTGAATCAAAGGAATTTCTTTTATCTCTGAAAAATGTAATTCACTATATGCTGCTGACTCTGGCTATACAGATACCTCTTTCTTATGGGCTGGCAATCCTGCTGAGCAAATGCTACAGGGGCTTCAAAATGTTCAAGGTATTTTTCTTTTTCCCCGTGGTATTGCCTTTGACAGCAACATCGCTATTGTGGGTGTTCATATTTTTCCCCAATGAAACCGGTGTTTTGAACATGGTTCTGAGCTGGCTTGGATTGGACAGCCTGACAACCGCATGGCTGCTCAACCCTTATACTGCATTGAACAGCATCGTTATCACAAATGTCTGGGCAGGCTTCGGATATCACATGATGATAGGATTTGCGTCCTTATCCTCCATACCGGAGGAAATTCTTGAATCGGCGGAATTGGACGGTGCAAAAGGTTTCAAGAAGTTATGGTATATACTCTTGCCCATCATATGGGAGTCGGTTAAAATATCGGTGGTTTTGATTGTTACCGGGAATATGAAGCAGTTTGATATGGTGTTTGTCATGACGGGGGGCGGCCCCAACGGTCTGACGCAGCTGCCTGCGACGCTTATGTATTTTGAAGCCTTCCGGTATGACCATTACGGCCTGGGGAGCGCCATATCCGTATTTTTATTTATTGTCTGTATTGCTCTGGCGATTTTTAGCCTGAAAGCAATGGAAAGGGAAAAAATTGAATATTAAGGGTGAAGGCCATGAAACAGAAGAATAATAAAAACAAACAAAGATTTAAAACGGGTAGAATCCTATATTATGTTTTTATGACGGCATTTTCGGTGTTTACCTTGTTCCCAATCTATTTTGCCATAATTTCGTCATTTAAAAACGATATGGATATTTTCCTGAGTCCGTTTTCACTGCCGGAGGGATTGAAATTTTCAAATTATGTAAGGGCTTTTAAAATTGGAAATATCGGAATATGCTTTATCAACAGCTTGATTTTGACTGTCGGCACGATTTTTATCGCAGGCTTTACCGGTACGTTGGCATCCTATATTCTTGCAAGGTTCAAGTTTAAATTAAAGAATTTTATATTTATCCTCTTTGTGGCGGGAATGATGATCCCCATTCAAACCACCATCATACCGCTGGCGTACACCTATGGCGGAATGGGCCTTACAAACAGCTATACCGTACTGATTTTATTATTCTGTGCATTTCAGCTGCCGATAACCGTGTTCATCGTCACAGGCTTTTTAAAATCGATACCTTCCGAAATTGAAGAGGCTGCCATTATTGACGGATGCAATCCGTGGCAGGTGTTTTGCAATACCATTGTCCCGTTGTCGCTGCCTGCGATATCGACAGCTTCCGTTTTCAATTTCCTTTTTGCCTGGAACAACCTGCTGTTCCCTCTCGTATTTATAAGCGAAAAGAAAATGCAGGTGATTGCACTGGGACTGCAGTCATTTTTTGCGGAAATGACATCGGATTACGGAGGAGTCATGGCTGCAATCGTTATATCCATCATGCCTCCGATGATAGCCTATATCCTTTTGCAGGAGAAGGTGGAGAAAGGCTTGACCGCAGGCGCGGTAAAGGGGTAGAATCGCATCCGTCAAAGGGAAGCGGAAGGTACTGGTGGCCTGTAACGTATGTTTTTAAGGGTATGCAGGCCACAAATCAAGGAACTGGTTTTGTAAGAATAAAAATGGGAAAACTGCCCTTTGCTCTGCCGCCATGCCGGCGGTGATACGGAGGGCGGCAGAGAAAGGAATGTGAGAGACCATGTCTGATTTATATAAAAAAACTTATCGGGGGTATTTGATTGACCATCATTCACCCAACCCTCCTGTCGTTACGCTGGACAAGCTGGATGTATCCGAATATGAAGCTTTCTATAAAAAAGCCGGGATAAACAATCTGATGGTGTACTTCAAGGATCACTGGGGCGTCACATATTATGACAGCGCCATAGGGACGAGGCATCCGGGGCTTAAGGAGGATTGGATCAAAAAGCTTGTTCCGGTCCTCAAAAGAAATGGGATCGAGTTCAATGCGTACTATTGCCTCGAGTATGATACGCTTGCCTTTAAGGAACATCCTGATTGGCGGGTGATCAATGCTGACGGACAGCCCAAAAGAGTAACCGGAAGAATGGCCAAATGGGGCATCGCATGCTATGAAACAGGCTACAGGGGCTATGTCCTGGAACAGCTTGGTGAAATCGTGAGCGGATATAAGCCGGATAGCCTGTTTTTGGATATATTCGGCAAAACGCTTTGCTATTGTCCGGTTTGCAGGGAGAAGTTCAAGAGGATGTATAACTACGATCTTCCGGGAGAGGAGGGGGAAATAAACAGGAATTCAACCGATATCCTTGGGTTTCTTGATGTTTGCGCGGAAGAGATGCTTGGGGATATCCTCGGCAAGGTAAAGAAAATTGACCCGGATATAAAGGTTACAATAAACTTTGCATCACTCTATAATAAAAGGATAAGGGATATGCTTGATTACCAGTTCACCGAGCCCTGGGCCGGCAACTGGCTCTCATCGGCATATGCCAGAGATACGGCGGTTGGACAGTATCCCCAGATGGGGCCGGGGGACGTATCCGATGTGTATAACTACCGGCATGAGAACATTTATACGCTTGCAGCCTCCGAAATTGCCGCTCAAGGGTGTAGGGTATTCATATACAGCGGCTCCCAGCATCCCGACGGAACCCTTGAGCATGAAGAAGCTGAAAGGGTGGGAAAGGCATATGGAGAGGTGAAAAAGTTCGAGGAGTATTTGCATCACCGGAAAGTGCTTGCAGACATAGGCATTATACAAAGCGATACGTCGGAAATAATCTGCAAAGGCGCCAGGGTGGAGAGCAATGCCATTACCAGGGTCAGGACAGGCAGTGGGCACCGTGACAGCGTGCTTGGCGCAATGAAGCTCCTTGATCACTCCAAATTTGCATGGAAGATTGTGCCGGAGCAGGATATAAGCTATGAGGTTATCAGGGAACTTAAGGCCGTAGTGCTTCCGGATTTTTTTCATATAAGCGACCAGGCCGGAGAGGTGCTGGAGAGGTATGTAAAAGAGGGCGGGGTGCTGATGGCCTCCGGTAAAACCAGCCTTTATGATGATAAAGGCGGAATCCGGGAGAACTTCTCTCTGGAGAAATTATTCGGCTGCGACTATATCGGCGTTTTTGACAGGTATAAAGACAATCCCTGGGGCAGTTACCTGAGTTTGACGGAAGACCCCGTGTGGAAATATCTTCCGAAGACAACTCCGCCGGCCGGCCCGATTCGATATCAGGTTCAAAGCCGTACGGCAAAGCCTGTTGCAAGCTTCATTAACCCTGCGGTTGAATTGACGGAGGAAACATGGGTCAACTGGTGGAGTCCGCCGCCGGCCCATATTACCGGTGATCCGGCCGTTCTTGTGAATTCCTATGGTCTGGGCAAAGTACTCTATTGCAGTTTTGACCTGTTTAAAATGGAGAATCAGGATTTTAACTGGACGGAAGGGTTTATATCCGGAGTGCTGGAAGCGTACGTCCTTGACCCCCGGATCAGACTTGTCACGGATTACCCCAATCTGCTGAAAATGGCTTTCTATGAAAGGGAGGAGGGCAGGGAAATCATCGTCCACCAGTTATCCTCCTTGCCCGGACGTGCGAAAGGTGAAGCCGTTGAAGTGGATGGAGGGATCGTAACGATATCGGGCAAGTGGAAAAAAGCCAGCCGGGCCGAACTGGTTTATCCTGAGAGAAAGCCGCTGGCTGTGGAGTTTGATGGCGAAAGGTATAACATAAAGTTTCCGGGTGTCACCATCCATCAGGTAGTAAGGATTGTCTGCGAATAAAGATTGGAGCGGCCGGTATGGTAAATAGAAAAAGAATTGTTGATGAATTTATGGAACTGGTGAAGATCGACAGCTTGAGCAGGCAGGAAAAGCAAATGGCAGCCCTGTTGATCCGGAAGCTTGGGGAAATGGGCCATTCTGCTTATGAGGACAACGCCGGAGAGAGCTTCGGAGGCAATACGGGTAATGTATTTTGTTTCATAAAAGGGGATAAGAGTGTACCGCCGGTACTTCTGACTGCCCATATGGATACTGTCGCTCCCGGGGTTGGAAAGAAGCCCTTGCTTGAGGACGGTATCATAAAGTCCGATGGTACGACTGTACTTGGAGGAGACGACGCGGCTGGAATCGTGAGTATCCTGGAAGTGTTGAGGGTGTTGAAGGAAGATGGGATAAAGCATGGGGACATTCAAATCATCTTTACGGTTGGAGAGGAATGCGGCCTGCTCGGCTCAAAAAACATTGATTACAGCCGGATAAATGCTGTTTACGGGTTTGGGCTTGATGGGGCGGGCGAAATTGGTAACGTTACCGTCAGAGGCCCTTCCCAGAATACAATGGATATCGTGGTTGTCGGCAAGGCGGCTCACGCGGGTGTGGAGCCTGAGAAGGGGATAAGCGCCATACAGATGGCAGCTCATGCAATATCCCGGATGAAGCTTGGCAGAATTGATGGCGAAACGACTGCCAATATTGGTATCATCAATGGCGGACAGGCCACCAACATCATTTGCGAACGGGTGAGTTTAAGAGCCGAAGCAAGGAGCAGAGATGAAACAAAGCTTGACAGTCAGACCGGGCATATGAAGGAGTGCTTTGAACAGGCAGCTTTGAAGTTCGGAGGCAGTATTGAGTTCATGGTTAAGAGGGAGTACCCGGCTTTTCGCATTGATGAAGGGGATCCAATCCTTGCCGTATTGAAAAACGCAGCCCGGAATGCAGGTGTAGAGCTGGTGCTCAAGGCCACGGGCGGCGGCAGTGACATAAATATCATGAATGGAAAGGGCATCAAATGCGTAGACCTGAGTGTGGGCATGTCTGCCGTACACAGTGTTGAAGAGAAGATTTCCGTGGCAGACCTGGTGAAGTCGGCGGAATTTCTTGCGGAGATCATAAAAGCAATGGAACCGGAGAATGGGGGAAACCATTAGGAAATATTTCGCAAGGGGTGGGTAATATTTGATAAACACAGATAACCGGGTATTGAAACTATGGAACTGCATTGACAAAAGAAAAGATAAAATTGTAAGTATCGGTGAGGATATATACCGCAACCCTGAAGTAGGATTCAAAGAATTGCGGACATCCGGGCTGGTTGCCGATGAATTCCGTTCACTGGGCTTGAGGCCTGTTGAATTTGAAGATATTCCCGGCGTAAAGGCAACGGTAGATACCGGAAGGGAAGGGCCGGCAGTTGCCATCCTTGGTGAGCTTGATGCAGTCATTTGCAGGGATCATCCCGACAGTGACAGGGAGACAGGCGCTATGCACGCTTGCGGGCACAATATACAGATTGCGGCAATGATCGGTACCGCAATGGCCATCCTTGACTCGGGCATAATCAATGAATTGACAGGCAAGATCCATTTTTTGGCCGTACCTGCCGAAGAATATATAGAGATTGAACAAAGGGCTGCGTTAAAGGAAAAAGGTGTGATCAAATACCTGGGTGGCAAACCGGAATTGCTTTACAGAGGGTGGTTCGACGATATTGACATGTGCATGATGGTCCATGCGTCACCCGGAAATAAAATGTTCTATACGGAGCAAGGCAATAACGGGTTTATTGTAAAAAATATTAACTATCTGGGAAGAGCATCCCATGCAGGGGCGGCGCCCCATGAAGGCGTTAATGCGCTGTATGCGGCAAATATCGGGCTGATGGCGATAAATTCATTAAGAGAGACCTTCCGGGAAGAGGATTATATAAGAGTCCATCCCATCATCACCAAGGGTGGAGAGATTGTTAATATCATACCTGACCATATCCGTATGGAGACGTATGTAAGAGGCGGCACAATGGAGCGTATTCTGGAGGCAAACAAAAAGGTGGACAGGGCGTTAGCGGGAGGAGCTATCGCATTGGGGGCCAGTGTCGAGATAGAAGACATGCCCGGTTTTTTTCCTCTCGCACCCGACAAGAATCTCCAGGAGCTCTCAACAGGTATTATGGGCGAGCTGGCCGGGAAGGATGGGATTGGATATCTCGGTCATACAACAAGCTCTACGGATATGGGGGATCTTTCTGCAATCATGCCGGTCATACAGCCGTTGACAGGCGGAGTAGAAGGCATATTGCACGCTTCGAGCTATAGGATCAAGGATAAGGCTGCCGCCTATCTGTCAGGAGCGAAGCTGATGTCGGGGATTCTGGAAAGACTTCTTTCCAATGGGGCTGAAGAGGCAAAAAAGGTGCTGCATGAATTTGTCCCTGTATTTGCGTCCAAAGATGCTTACTTTAAATGCATAGACAAACTGTTTACAAAAAAAGTTTACCAGGCGGATTAAACCGGGAATTGGCAGGGGCAAATAAATAAAATTCCAATACATGGGCACAAAAAATACATGGGGACGGTTCTACTGTATACCAAAGCATAGGATAGAAGAACGAAATCGCTAGCGCGATGGCTTTTCGAGATTAAATAAACAGAATAAAAGAGTGAAAAAAGTATGATCTTTGCGGTATTGTTAAATCGCCAAACCAAACAAACCAAAAGGATTCATACTTTTTCGCATTTTTGATCATATCATAGCCCGGCCTACGGCCGCCACCAAAGTATTCGGGAGTCAGAATCCGGAATATCCTGAAAAACGACTTTTTCCTGCCTTGAAGTTATGGTACTTAAATAGTAAAATAGAAAATATATTTATGATGTGATCTTTGGAATGAAATGAGGCATTTGTTCAGATGGGGGATAAAAAGCGCATTGCAGTGATTTTCGGCGGCCAGTCCTCGGAGCATGAGGTGTCAAGGGTATCTGCCGAATCTGTTTTAAAAAATATCGACCGGGATAAATACGAAGTAGAGATGGTGGGCATAACAAAGGACGGTAAATGGCTTTCCTATGACGGCCCCTTAGGGCTTATCGGCAGTGGAGAATGGCAGCCTCTGGCGGAAGCAAAGGCAAAAGCGGAGGCAAACCGGAAAGCCGGATCTCTGGCAGGGGGACATGGTCCAATCCCCGGGCAGATTTCTTCAAAAGCAGGCAAGGAAGATTGCGACTGCCAACCAGGTCCGTCCGATACCTCGGCCCGGGGCATATTGGCAGCGGCGGGGGCAGAGAAGGAAGACAAAAAAATTGATGTAGTGTTTCCCGTATTGCATGGGTGTAATGGAGAGGACGGCACAATTCAGGGCTTGTTCGAACTGGCAGGCGTACCGTATGTCGGATGCGGCGTGCTGGGCTCGGCTCTGGGAATGGATAAAGGCTTTGCAAAAATTGTCTTTGAGAAGGAAGGCATACCCCAGGGCAAGTACATCGTATTTACCCGGAAACAAATCGAGCAGGATGCCGACAGTCTCATCGGACAGGTTGAGGCCCTGCTGACGTATCCCTGTTTTGTCAAGCCTTCCAATGCCGGGTCATCGGTAGGTGTCAGCAAAGCGCACGACAGGCGGAAACTGGTGGAAGCCCTTCACTTTGCCGCCAGATATGACCGGAGGATCCTGGTGGAAGAATTCATCGACGGCAAAGAGGTGGAGTGCGCCGTCCTTGGAAATTCCGAGCCCATTGCATCAACGGCTGGGGAAGTGATCCCGTGCAACGAATTTTATGATTATGATGCAAAATACAAAAGCGGAGACAGTTCTGCCGTAGTCATACCCGCAAACCTTCCCGACGCTGTGATCCAGAAGATAAGAGACTATGCGGTCAGGGCTTTTAAGGCGCTTGACCTGGCAGGACTTGCCAGAGTGGACTTTTTTGTGCATAAGGACACGGGAGAAGTCTATATCAACGAGGTCAACACATTACCGGGTTTTACCAGAATCAGCATGTATCCGAAGCTATGGGAGGCTTCGGGGATTCCTTATCCGAAGCTGATTGAAAGGCTGATCGAGCTGGCGGTAGAACGTTTTGAAGACAGCAAAAGGGACATTGGCGATTAATTCAGTATATGCGTTACACTAAATTTAAAGCATTCCGTCAGAGCGGAATTGCTAAAATCCGGCGGGGCTCGATGCCCAGGATGCATGGGCGAGCAGATGACGCAGTCATCGGCCAGCCTCCGGGATTTTGACTGGGGGATTTTACGGAATATGGACAACAGACCCATAGGAGTTTTTGATTCGGGCCTTGGAGGGCTTACCGTATTAAAGGAGATTATAAACCTGCTGCCCGGCGAGAGCGCGGTTTATTTCGGGGACAGCGGAAGAGCGCCTTACGGTACAAAGTCCAGGGAAACGGTAGTGAAATATACCTTTCAAAATATGCGTTTCCTTTTGAATCACGATATTAAAATGGTTGTCATTGCATGCAATACGATGAGTGCATATGGCTTCCGTCAGGTGGTAAAAAACTTTGATATTCCAATTGTTGAGGTTATACAGCCGGGAGCTGTGACAGGCGCGCGTGAAACAAAAAACAAAAAACTGGGCATAATAGGGACTCCGGCAACAATAAACAGCGGCGCATACGGAATGGCTGTCAACAGCATTGACAATTCCATCGAGACACTGTCAAAGGCGTGCCCGCTCTTTGTGCCGCTGGTTGAGGAAGGATGGGAATGGTGGGAGAATGATATTGCCTTTCGGATTGCCGAGGAATATCTCACTCCTTTGAAACAGAGCGGAGTTGACACGCTGATTCTGGGCTGCACCCACTATCCGCTCCTGCAAAACACGATATCCCGGGTGATGGGCGAGGGAGTAAAGCTTGTAAGCTCGGCGCTGGAAACGGCAAAGGCTGTCAGGAAGACCATCGAAGACGGAAATATGCAAAGGGATGTCCTGCTTAAGCCGGTTTACAGGTATTATACCAGCGACAGCGTAGAGAAATTTGAGCCTTTGTGCAGTACGATTCTGGGAGCCGAAATTACATCCGCCGAAAGAGTGGATATTGAGAAATATTGAAGATATGGTTATAATAAGTACTGGTGCAAATATAACTCCCCGTATAGGTTTCGGAAAATGCAGTCCATTGCGGCCGGCATTTTCCGAAAAACGGGAAGTAATATTTGCAGTACTCCTAATGTGCGGGGACACACCCACAAGAAGAAGGAGTCACGGGCCTGAGCAGGAGGAATTCCTCACAGGTCTGGGGAATGTCCCCGTTTGAAGGTGCGGGGACGGAACTCTCCCAAGCAAGAGAGTTTTCTTGAGATATGTCCCCGGGTGAAGATGGAAGTTGGAGATCGTAAAAATGCCGGCTGCCGGGATATACCGGCTGTAAGAAAGGTGAGTGCCAAGTGGACAAAAATGTTATTATTTCTGTGAAAGGTACGCAAGTAGCCGAAGACAGAGAGCCCAACATCATGGAATTGGTTACCGAAGGCAAGTATTACAGGCAGGATGGAGCGTATTACGTCACTTACAACGAGAGTGAAGTAACGGGTATGAATGGAACAATCACTACGTTGAAGGTTGCAAACGGTATAGTCACCCTGATGCGGTCGGGCTCCGTAAATTCCCATTTTGTTTTTCAAAGAGGGCAAAAGCATGTATCTTATTATGATACCGAGTATGGCGCATTTACCATCAGCGTGATTGCCAATGAAGTGGATATCAGGGTAGATGACAGCGGCGGCGAAATCCGTGTGGGATACCAGATGGAGATTGATAACAGCAAGACCGGAGAAAATGATTTTCATATGCTGATAAGAGAGGCAGGACGTTTGAATGACAAACATTATAGAGAACTTAAGGCAACAAATCAGGGATACAGTTGAAAAAGCGCTGGCAAAATCCATCAAGGGCGGGGAGCTGCCGGAGATGGAAATCCCTTACATAGCGGTGGAAACACCCAAGGAAAAAGACCATGGGGATTTTTCCACAAATGTTGCCATGCAGGTGACCAGGCTTGCAAAGAAACCGCCCAGGCAAATGGCGGAAATCATCCTGAAAAATCTCGAAACCGAGGGCACATATATTGAGAAGACCGAATGTGCCGGACCGGGGTTCATCAATTTTTATCTTAAAAATGCCTGGCTTTATGACGCATTAAAGCTTATCACCCATGAAGGGGCGGATTTCGGCAGGATCAACATAGGAGACGGCCAAAAGGTAATGGTGGAATTCGTAAGCGCAAATCCCACAGGGCCTCTCCATATGGGCAATGCCAGGGGCGGCGCCCTCGGAGATTGTATAGCCAGCGTGCTTCAGGCTGCAGGCTATGATGTGACGCGGGAGTTTTATGTCAATGACGCGGGAAACCAGATAGAGAAGTTCGGCATCTCTCTGGAAGCCAGGTATATACAGCTTTTACAGGGCGAGGATGCCGTGGCGTTCCCTGAAGACGGCTATCAGGGTGAGGACATTATCGACCATATGAAGGATTATATTGCCCAAAACGGGGACAAGCTCCTTGAAGCCGAAGCGGCGGAGAGGCGCAGGACCCTGGTGGATTTTGCCCTGCCCCGGAACCTTGAAAGGATCCGGAGCGGCCTTGAAAGCTATGGTATCAAGTACGACGTCTGGTTTTCCGAGCAGTCGCTGTACGACAGCGGTGAATTGAAGGAGACCCTGGACTACCTGAGGGAGAATGGCTATACGACAGAAAAGGAAGGGGCCGAATGGTTCAAGGCCACCGATTTCGGGGTGGAGAAGGATGAAGTGCTGGTGCGGAACAACGGCCTTCCAACCTATTTTGCTTCAGATATCGCCTACCACCGGAACAAGTTCCGGAAGCGGAAATTTGACAGGGTCATCAACCTGCTGGGTGCGGACCACCATGGCCATGTCGCAAGGATGAAAGCGGGCGTACAAGCCCTGGGGGTGGACCCCGGCAAACTGGACATTGTACTATTCCAGTTGGTGAGGCTGTACAGGAACGGAGAAATTGCCAGGATGTCCAAAAGGACCGGAAGGTCCATTTCCCTGACGGATCTTCTGGAGGAAGTGGGCCGCGATGCGGCAAGGTTCATTTTCAACACCAAGGCGTCAGGCAGCCATCTGGACTTTGACCTGGACCTGGCAGTCAGGCAGTCCAATGACAATCCCGTATTTTACGTCCAATATGCCCACGCCAGGATCTGCAGCATGCTGCGGCTGCTGGAAAGCGAAGGGATCACAGTTCCCGGGGCCGGGGAGGTTGAACTGACGGAATTGTCCGCAAAGGAAGAACTGGAGCTCATTAAAAAGCTGGCCGAGTATCCGGACGAAATAAGGATTTCCGCACAAACCCTGGAGCCAAGCCGGCTTACCCGATATGTCACCGACGTTGCTTCGCTTTTCCACAGCTTTTATACGGTTTGCAGGGTCAAAGGGGAGCGTGAGGAGCTTATGAAGGCCAGGCTGCTCCTGGTGGACTGTACCAGGATGGTTATCCGGAATGTGCTGGGAATATTAAGCATCAGCGCCCCGGAGAGGATGTGAAACGTAGAAACCGGGACGGCTCTCGATACGGAAACGGTCCGTAAAGGGAGCAATCTGCGAAATAGACGGTTAATGCATGTTTGATATGTAATGCAGGATAGTAAACCAAATGCAGGGGCGCGTAGATGATTCTGCGACAGGGAAGAACCGTCCCCTGTCGCATGTGTAGTTATTGAGTGGAGGTGTTTCATTTGAAAATCAAATGGTTGGGTCATTCGTGTTTTCTCCTGACTTCAGAGGCAAACGTAAAGGTGTTGACAGATCCCTTTGACAATCAGGTTGGTTACAGGCCTCCTGCAGTTGAGGCGGATATTGTGACGGTCAGCCACAATCATTTCGACCACAACCACAGCCAGGTGGTTAAAGGCCGCCCCAAAGTTTTAAATCAACCTGGTGAGTATAAAAACGATGGAATCGGCATAACCGGGATATCGGCCTTTCATGACGGGGTTCAGGGTGCCAAGCGAGGAAATAACGTAATTTTTATCGTCAATATGGATGGTCTGCGGATTTGCCATTGCGGCGACCTGGGCCATATCCCTTCCAGCGAACAGACAGCGGCCATAGGGAAGATCGATGTTTTGCTGATCCCTACCGGCGGTACGTACACCGTTGATGCTTCCGAGGCCTGGAAAATTGTCCAATTGCTCAAGCCTCAGGTGGCGATCCCAATGCATTTTAAAACTCCGCTATTATCATTTCCTATAGAAGGCGTTGACAAATTCCTGACTGCAGCCGGAATCAGCAAACAACAAGCATATTTAAACAAGCAGGAAATTGATGCAAAGCCGGAAAGCCTTGGACAATTGCCTGGAATTGCAGTATTGAACTATGAATGATTTGTTCCATCCTCAAAATCATCTTCATCAACTTTACTTTCTAATGCTTCAGCCGGCGGATTTACGGGAATCTCCTTTTCAAAATTGTCCGGTCCGCAGTACGAACTCTTTTGCAGTATCCGGCCCAACGAAAATAAGATGACTGTAAACAGCGCATATTGTCCGCAGCTTGTCATATAGAAGCTCACAATGTCATATTCGTTTCCACTGATTACCAACTGCTCCTGGGATACCATCTCAGAAATATAGCCGATGGAATGGATCAATGCCCAAACCGTATAAAGTAAAAGCAATCCTGCCAGTGTATATAGGGCAATACTCAAAACCGGAACAGTCTTTCTTTTTAAATTATTCATTTTTTCGCCTTTCTGGACTTTCGTCCCTTGCATTCTGACTTGCCGTATTCATTATTACACTTCCTTAAAAATACTATTCAATAACATGAAAATTTCCGCCATCGATTCTCAAAACCTTATGCATCACGGATACCTTTCCAGAGGCTTATATAGGCCGCAAATTGATAATCGTAAAGCCTTGAAAAGGTTAATTTCTTTAACGAACCGGCCTACTTCCGGTCTATCTATATTGTTACCGGAATATGGCAGAAATTTGGATAAAATACAATTATTTATCTAGCAAGTATTGCATATATAGACCACATTATATATGAAGCAATAATGATTCAGATTCAAATTACCTCAAATCAAAATTGAAAAAACATATTGACAAAAATAAAAATTTGTGATATAATAAAATTTTGTATTACATAAGGAAATATCGAGCAGTTTCCAGAAAATCCAAACAATTCGCAGCATTGAAGAGATAAACCGCATAGACGGTATTTGTTTTAAACCTGCTCCTCTGATATTATTTTCTTCGTCGAATTTAAAAATAAATATCAAGGAGTTGTTACCTATGGAAGAAAACCGTGCCAGCATCACGTCTGTTGTAACTGCCTATTCCCGTGCTTACCATGCGATGCATGACGACCCTAAAATATTTGATGATTTTCTTGCCGCCAGATTATTTACAAAAGAGGAAATGGAATATCTCGAATATAACCTTGCCGAATCCTTGAAATTCATGGATCCGGACCAGGCTGCCTCCTGCCCGGACCAGGCAAGAGCATTGAGTGCGGCCATGAGGTACAATGCGCCTACAACGCTGAGCCGGTCACGCTATACCGAGGATGTGGTGGAGAAGCTTGTTGACAGGGGTGTCCGCCAATATGTCATCCTTGGGGCCGGGATGGATACCTTTGCCTTCCGGCGGCCTGACATTTCCGGAAAAATAAAAGTGTTTGAAATTGACCATCCCGCCAGCCAGACTCAGAAGAAGGAAAGACTTGCCAGAGCAGGACTGGCGCCATCACCGCAGCATTTCTTTATCCCGGTGGATTTCAACATCACCAGCCTGGACGAAGCTCTCGGGCCGGGTCTTTTCAACCGGCATGAGCCAACGGTTTTCAGCTGGCTGGGGGTTACTTTCTATCTGACCTATGATAAGGTAATGGATACTTTTAGATCCATTGCCAGGATTGCTCCCGGCGGGAGTGTCGTCGTTTTTGATTTTCTGGGAGATGAGGCCTTTGATTCTCAAAAAGCCTCGGAACAATCAAAAAAAGTACAGCAGATCGTACGGAATGCGGGTGAGCCTATGAAAATGGCCTTTCGTTCCGCCGCTCTCGGCGCAGAGCTTGATAAGGCGGGACTGGCGCTGAAGGAAATGCTGAGCCCCGATGAAATAGAGGCGCGCTACTTTGCAGGGCGAACTGACGGGTACCATGCTTCCCCGCATTATTATTTTGCGTCTGCGGAAGTTAAAGCATAACAGAATTTACTTACTTAATGAATCGATGTGTATAACGGAATACCGGAGAAAGGCGACTGGATGCTCCATGCTTATGCAAGTATCGGCGCTGATAAAAGTGTTAAATTATTTGATTTTTATGCTAAAGAATTAAGCCTGGATTTTCTATATAATTTTAAAGGTAAGCGCATAGCATTTATTTTACCTAAATATTCACCCTTTCGGGTAAACTTTTGCCCCGTATCCGCCGATATATTAACTATATATCGTTTTTTTTACGGAAAGGGAGTTTATGGTGAACAGGAAGTCTGCAAATTTTAAGTTGAAAAAAGTAGCTGCATATATCGCAATGACGATGCTTCTCTTTACAAGCATACCGCACGCAGCATCGGGGGAAGCTCCTGAAGCGCTGTTTTCAGGTGATGCCGATGCCGGTGCGATATTGAAAAATCTTGACTATACGGATATCAAGGACACAAACATATGGTCCAAACCGGCAATCTATGAAGCAAGCGGCCTTGAGATCATAAAGGGCTTTGCAAATATGAACCGGAGGTTTGGCCGCACCGATACGATGACAAGAGAAGAGGCGCTTTCTGTGGTGTACAGGGCCGCAGGAAGAGAGGCCGAAGCGCAGACCGCAGGGGAAGCTTTAAACAATGCCCGGACAGACAAAAAAACCGATGTGCTGGAGGTATGGTATGACGGTTTTTTGCAGCTTGCAGCCAATGATGGACTCATAACCCGGCAGCAATTGGCGGACGCTTTGAATGCGGACCAGGCGGGGCTGGTAAGTACGGCCTTTAAAAGGAAGGGGGCCGTCCAGCGGCAGGAAATGGCCTATTGGCTGGCAAGAGCACTGAACCTTCAGGCAGTCCGCGGACAGCAGAACATATTGAACAACTATCTGGATTGGAGAAGCGCCGACCCTGAGAAAGTCCCCTATATTGAAGTGGTACTGCAGAATAAGATCATGAACGGCGACGGAAATGGCAGGTTTAATCCTACAAACCCGGTGACCAGGGAGCAGGCGGCTCAGATTGTCAAAAATGCCGAGGCACAGATTCTGACGGCTTTGCAATATGAAAAAATGACGGGCACCGTTGAAGGGATAGCGTCAACCGATAATTATTCCAATGGCGCCGGGCTTGCAGGTAAAACGATTGATATTCGCAACAGCACGGGAAGCCTTCAGAGAATAGGTATCCAGTCCTCGGAGGCCGGCAAAGACGAGCAAAAAGGGCTTGCGACATCGGAAGCCAGAGAACTGGTTGTCTATAAAAACGGCAAAATCGGCGACAGCAGTTTGCTGAAAAACGGCGACAGGGTAGAGTACATCATCCGGATGGCAGACAATGCCGTAAAATATGTAACCGTTTTGTCCAATGCAAACGAGGAGAGGTATGTTGCTGCTCAAATCAGCGCCATCGATCCTGCCAACCGGCTCGTCAATGTGATGCAGTTCTTCAGGATGGATTTCCCCGACCCGGCCCTGCTTGAGCAGAATGTTTCCTTCAACCTGGGGAATGATAGCCGGAATATCACTTACAGATACAGCGCAAATGTAAATGTGACAGTTAACGGTGCCAGGGGGACGATTGGTTCATTATCACCCGACGCCACCGTAATTCTCACCATTAATGCCGGCAATACGGTTACTGCAATCCAGGCGGCGGATTTCGGCATCAATTCCGAAGAAAGCAGTATTGTTAAGGGCATCGTGGAGGATAACAACCCCGAGCTTGGTTATATCACCTTGTACAACGAAGACGGAACAGGCACCGGGGCGAGCGCAAGTGCACAGCTGGCGGCTTTGCGCACTTACAACTACATCAACCAGAACAGCCTGGAGATTTTCAAAAACCATTCGAAGGCAGGCATCGATGAGATCCAGATCGGCGACACGGCGTTCCTGAAGCTGGATGATGACGGAAACATCATTTCTATAAGCGCCGTAGACAATTACCTGGTAAAATACGGAAAAGTGATTTCGAAGCTGTCCGGTGAAATTGCGGTGGAATACCGTGACGGAACCCAGCAAGTGTTGACCGTAGGCAGCGATGTGCTTTTCATTCAGGATAAAAAGCTGACTTCCTTCAATTCGTTAAAGGACGGGGACAGGGTTAAGCTGCTTCTCAGCATCACCAATAAGTCCACGGAACTGAAAGAAGTCACGATTGAAGGCAATGAACATTTTATTACCAGTATTTACAAAGGGGAAGTCTCCTATATCGATGAGACGTCGGAAAAGCTGATGCTGCTGAATACGCAGGTTTTCAGGAATGGAACCTGGCAGCGGACCGAGCGCAAGGGCGTTACGAGCCTGTCGTTGTCCGATGGATGCAGGCTCCAGCTGGGGGACAGCACATTTGGCATAGAAAAGGTAAACAAGCTGCTGGCGGGAAATGAAGCCTATATCGCCGTCGAGAAGGATTATGGCGGCGAAGAAAAGGCGGTATTGGTTTCCTACCGGTATGCCGACGATACCGAAGTGAAGTATACCGACAATATCACCGGCGGATTGTCCGGTTCCGCCAGCTTTGGGCTTGCCTATGAAAACAAAAACATCAGCTATGATTCGGGAAGCATCGTGGTTAAAAACGGCAGGCTGGTTTCCGGCAGCAGTCTGACTGCAAATGACAGGGCCTATGTCGTAGCCAACAGAAGCTATGGGACAGGCAGTTTCAACGCAGGAGTCGTGCTGGTGGAAGCAGCGGTGGACAATGGGCTTTTGCAGATTTACAGGGCCAGAATCAAAGTGATCGATGAAAACAACAGCTTTACGGTAGAATCCTTCTCCCAGCTTATGGGCACGGATTGGGAATACCACAATACGCCCAAAACCTTCAGTCTTACCTTCAACACCAGGCTGCTGGGGGATGACGGCGTGTTGAATATAAGGGATTTTAAAGCCTATGGCGATGACAGTTACCTGAACAGAGTGGTTTATATCGTATCCGACGGCACCAATGCATCTCTTATCAGTACGGCGCCTTACGGAACTGTCAATGTCAAGGGAAAGGTGTTTGAAATCTCAGGCGGCAAAACAGGCGAGGAAGGTACTTTATTGGAAGAACCGGACGGCTTGAGGCTGCGGGATACCAGAATTTACAATGAAAAAAGCTTCGTATGGAATACCGCAAAGGAAATGGAGATCGGTATGCTGGAGAACACCATCATCATCAAAGACGGAAAAATCATAAGGCCTTCGGAGATTAAAAACGGAGACGCCGTCAGGATTCTAAAGAAGGATACCGGCGTAACCGGCGACGCATATTTGATTTTTGTTGAAAATTGAACCAGGTCCATGGAGGTATGTTATGAAGAAATTTATAATTTTTGTGGTATGCTCTCTCATACTGCTGTGTACGCTTCCAACCGGGCCCGCCCTCGCCAGGGAAGGCGATGCGGGCTATGAAGGCGGGATTTCCTCCGGGGATGTAGCGGGAAAAACCTCTTACGAATACCAGGAGGTATGCTTTATCACGGGTAAGCCTGTTGTGCTGAAAGGGACGCTGACTATTCGGAAGCAGGTGAAGCAGGACAAAATCACTTCGACGTATACCTACAGCTTGAGAAATGCGGATGAAGCTGCTACATTGAACCGGGTGCTATCCTTTACAACAACCGTTATCAAAAAAGACAATGGGCAGATTGTAGAGGAATCCTCCTTCGCAAGGGCGCCGACAGAAACGTTAAAGTTCGGTGATACAAGCTATGTTTTAAAAAGCAGTGACTTTACCAGAACCAGTCTTGTGGATACCAAGCCTGCGATCAATTATTATGCCGGAAACGTCTGGGGCAAGAAGATATACCAGGTAGGGACGGCTGCAAACGGCGGCTCGGTTACCATCGAAACGACGGGAAATTTCTACGGCTATGACCAATACTGGGGAAATGCAGAGGTAGAAGTACTGAATTATATAATTGCCGGCGAAAACAACAACAACGGAAAAACCGATAAGTGGGGAGGGACGGCAAGCGTCTCACTTTCGTCCAATGTTACAAGGCAGCTGAAATATTACAAAAATCAACCGGATGAAATCAGCTTTGAAGGCGGGTATGTGGAGACCCAGTACAATAATAATGTGCTGGAATATACCAGCAGGCTCCCTGAATTTGATTCCAAAGGCATATCCACCGACAGGATGGTCGCCAAATCCGGCAGCTTGAAGATTGAAACCTTCCCGGTGCAAAGAAGGCTGCCCTCCGCAGCTTTGAGCAGTGTGAGAGGACATTGGGCCGAAAGCGATATCCGGTTGATGTTCGGACTGGAAGTATTTCAAGGCGATGGAACCGGATTCAGGCCTGACCAGTACATTACAAGGGCAGAGTTTGCGGCGGCCATCGTCCAGGTTGCCAAGGAAGTTCCTGCCGATCCTGCGCTGACTACAAGAGTAGCCTCGCGGACCCAGACAAACAAAAAGCAGACGCCGGTTTCCCCCTTTGACGATGTCTCCATTGACAATACATATTTTACCCAGATCGAAGACGCTTTCAATCGCGGGCTGATCACCGGAAAGGGGCAGAATCTGTTTGGTCCCAATGAAAGCCTTACCGTTGCGGATGCACTGACAATTTTCGTACGCGCTCTAGGGCTGGAAGCCTTAGCGCCCTCCCCGGTGGCCGTCACCAATTTCAAAGACAACGACCTTATTCCTGCAAGCGCCAGAAATGCAGCGTATGTAGCGGAAAGGATCGGTCTTATCCAGGGGGACGACAAGGGGTATCTCAAGCCCAATGAGAAGCTGACCAAAGCCAGGGCCGCGACAATGATAAACCGGCTGATTTCCTACATGCAGTCCGGGATCAGGGCAGATTACAGGGAGAACATTATCAACTACTGATTTATCGACATTATTTAATATGTTACAAAAAAGTTAATTTGCATCCTGACGGCCAAAAAAGGTCGTCATTTTCTTTTATATATGCTAGAATAGATATATCGGTAAGGCGTGTCCCAAAAAAACAGGGACGGCCAATGGCTGCCCCTGCAGTCTGCTTGCTTTTGCGATACGCCCAAAAATGAAATAAAAAGGGGAATTATTGTGAGACACTACATAAAGAAAGGCACATTCAAGCTGCTAACACTTTTACTTCTGGTTTTTTGCCTGCTGTTTTCGCAGATAACAGTTGCAAATGCCGCCGGCGATAGTGAGCAAACCATTGATGCGGATTATTTTCAGAAGGTTATCGATATGATCCTTGAGAGATATAACGGCGAGATTACAGCGGAACAGTTGATGCAGGGCGCATTGGATGGCATGTTCGATACCATGGATCCATATACCACCTTCTATACGCCTGAAGAAGCGGAGGCCTTTCTGGGGGATGTCGGCGGAACGTTTTCAGGCATTGGCATACAAATGGAATTAAGCGGCGAGTACATATTGGTGGCCAAAGTATTTTCCGGTTCACCTGCGGAAAAAGCGGGCGTATTGCAAGGGGACAGGATCGCGGAAGTAGACGGCAGGAACATGGTGGGAGTGTCTCTGGACGAAGCGGCCTCGTTAATTATGGGTGAAGTCGGTACCAATGTGAAGCTCGGCCTTATAAGAAACGGTATGTCCAGGATCGTAGAGGTGGATATAACCCGTGCCGTTATCACCCTTAACCCGGTTACCTATTCCATCATTGGCGGAATCGGCTATATCAGGCTGGATACCTTTAGTTCCACCGCGGGTGCATACATGGCTCTGGCTCTGGAACAGATGGACAAGGAAAAGGTTACGAAAATCATCCTGGATCTTCGCGGCAATCCGGGGGGCGAGGTCAGTCAGGCCATCGCCATCGCCAGAAGGTTTGTGCCGGAAGGAATAATAACCACACTGGATTTTAAATCGGAAAAATACAGCGATGAAATCTACATGTCCTCTCTTGAAGCTCCCAAATACAAGCTGGCTGTGCTGGTGGACGGCTTGAGCGCAAGCGCATCGGAGATTGTGGCCGGAGCCATCCAGGATACCGAAGCAGGCACCCTGATCGGTACAAAAACCTTCGGCAAGGCAAAAGTACAGGGATTGATACCCATCCTGACTCCTGAAGCGTCTGCAAAATACGAAAAGCAGCTGGGTATAAAGCTGGTGGATGTTTTGGATCTGGAGCGGGAACATGGAATTATTCCCCAAGACAGTGAAATCGTCGGTTATACCAAAATGACAATCGGCTATTATTACACGCCCAACGACAGGATGATTGACGGAACAGGCATTACACCGGATATCGTAATAGAAGATACCAAGCCCGTTTCCGAGGTGGTCCTGGCTGGAATCCAAAAACTTGCATTGACCAACAAGCCCGGTTTGAACGACGGCGGTACGGATGTTACCAATGCGGAAAAGATATTGAAGGTTTTGGGCTATGATGTCGGAACACCGGATAATTTACTGGATGAGAAGACCTTTGCCGCTATTAAGCAATTTCAGAAGGATGTGAAGCTTTTCCCTTACGGAGTGATCGATTTTTCTACACAAAAGGCACTCAATAACGCTCTGGACGGGATACTTCTGAAATATGACAAACAGTATGCCAAAGCGGTAGAGGTGCTGAACCAATAAGGATAGCTGCAATTTACCCTGTTTACAATGCCTCGATCCAGAGGGAATTTTTCCGTTGTGGAAAGATTTCCCACTGAATCGAGGCGTTTCAACGAGGCTGGTCGCAAATGCCTTGCATTTGTTGCTCGCCCATGCATAGCGAAAATGTTTTTATTTTTGTTTCGTGTTTTTGCTATTGACATGGCAAATTTACAAATATAAAATTATAAGGTATGTTTGGCATTCTATTTTGGAGGATAAACCATGTCTGTAAAGTACATATTCGTAACCGGCGGTGTTGTGTCAGGTTTAGGCAAGGGGATTACTGCCGCATCACTTGGAAGGCTGCTCAAGGCGAGGGGTCTGCACGTAACCATTCAAAAATTTGACCCGTACATCAACGTCGATCCGGGTACAATGAGCCCTTATCAACACGGAGAGGTGTTTGTTACAGACGATGGAGCTGAAACGGACCTGGACCTTGGACACTATGAAAGATTCATCGATGAAAACCTGAATAAAAACAGCAACGTCACCACAGGAAAAATCTATTGGTCCATCATCAGCAAGGAAAGAAAAGGGGACTTCCTCGGGGGTACCGTTCAGGTAATCCCTCATATTACCAATGAAATACAGGACAGAATTTATCGGGTAGGCAAATCCGATCATACGGATGTGGTAATTACCGAAATCGGCGGCACCGTCGGCGACATTGAAAGTCTGCCGTTTCTTGAAGCCATACGGCAGGTAACCACGAATATCGGAAGAGAAAATGTCATGTATATCCACGTGACCCTGGTGCCTTATCTCAGCAAGTCGGGAGAACTGAAAACAAAGCCGACCCAGCATAGCGTAAAAGAGCTTCGAAGCATCGGGATTCAGCCCGACGTTATTGTCTGCCGCACCGAAAAGCAGCTTTCAAAGGATCTGAAGGACAAAATAGGCTTGTTCTGCAATATGCGGGGAGACTCAGTCATTCAGAACATGGACGTGGAAATATTGTATGAAGTGCCTTTGATGCTTGAGAGAGAAGGATTGGCCGATATCGTATGCAAGCGCCTTGGGCTGGAATGTCATGCGCCGGATCTGACCGAATGGAAGGAAATGGTGGAGAAACAGAGGAATTTCAAAGAATCGGTTACCATTGCACTTGTTGGAAAATATGTAGAGCTTCACGATGCGTATCTTAGTGTTGTGGAGGCGCTGAAACACGGCGGGATCGCCAATAATGCCGATGTCCGCATAAAATGGGTCAATTCGGAGCATGTGGATAGCGAAAATATCGGGGAGTTACTTTTGGAGGCGGATGGGATACTTGTGCCCGGCGGGTTTGGCGACAGAGGTATCGAGGGGAAAATCCTCGCTGCTCAATATGCCAGAGAAAACAAGATACCCTATTTTGGAATATGTCTCGGAATGCAGATGGCTGTCATAGAATTTGCCAGAAACGTATGCGGCTTTACCGACGCCCACAGCTCCGAGTTCAATGAAAATACCGCACACCCGGTAATCGACCTGATGCCGGAGCAGAGGGACATTGACGAAAAGGGCGGGACCATGCGTCTTGGTATCTATCCCTGCAAGATAAATGAAAAATCCAGGGTTTTCGGGATTTATAACGATGAATTGATCTATGAGAGACACAGGCACAGATATGAATTCAACAATGCATACAGGGAGCTGATGACAGGCAGGGGAATGGCGCTTTCAGGGCTTTCGCCCAGCGAAAGGCTCGTGGAAATCATTGAATTGCCCGAGCATCCGTGGTTTGTCGGCGTACAATTCCATCCCGAATTCAAATCGAGACCCAACAGGCCTCACCCCTTGTTCAGGGATTTTATCAAGGCATCGCTGGCCGAACAGAAAAGAAAAAGCAAATAAATCATCATAACAATCCAAACAATTACAAATAATAAAAGAAGCATGATGAAGTGCTTCTTTTTTATCGGTATAAAATGCTCATTCCTTGACAATACTTATATTAACGACATTGTATTTTCGGGGGGATTGCAAATGAGCAAGGGTTTACTGATGATGAAAGCGATTGGAAGCAGCCCGCGGTTGGGCAATGCTGTAAAGATAGGAATAACGTTACTTATTACCGCATCCATTGTTGCCGGTATGTTATTGAGTTCCTATTCCGAGGGAGTAAACAAGGGGCTGGCCGATAACCTGATCAGGCTCCATGTAATCGCAAACAGCGATTCACCGGCCGACCAGGCGCTTAAACGCGATGTCCGGGACAGGATTCTGGAGTATACGAAGCTTCAGCTTGGACCTTCCAGGAATGTTGAACAGACAAAAAATATCATCAATAAAAATATGAACGAAATTGCAGCTGTTGCAAAAGAAGAGCTTACCCGGCAGGGCTGGGACTATGACGTCAGGGTCAGTCTCGGGAGCTATCCTTTTCCTACAAAATCCTATGGAGATATAGCTCTGCCCGCCGGGAATTATGAGGCCTTACGGGTGGTCATCGGCAAAGGCGAAGGAGCGAACTGGTGGTGCGTTATCTTCCCGCCGCTATGCTTTGTGGATGTGACCCATGGCACCGTCCCGGAGCCTGTAAAGGATGAGCTGAAAAATGCTCTTACGGAAGAGGAATACAGTATCGTTGCGTCCGCGGATACGGATGATGAGATACCGATAAAAATTAAATTCAAGATTGTAGAATTTTTTCAGGATTCAAAAATCAAATTCACAGGACTGCTGGCCAGAATATTCAACACCCCATGATAAAGTAACGATTGTTACGCAACAGGATAGACCGCAAGGTCTATTTTTTTTTGTTAATTTTCTTGACGTACGGCTTCTTCTTCTGTATAATCTTATCTAATATTTTTGAAGCAATTCCTGCAAACAACTCGATAAAAACCGTTAGGAGGAGGTAAATAACATGGCTTATTTTTATGACGAACCATCGAGAACATTCAGCGAGTATCTTCTACTGCCAAACCTGACGACAAAAGATTGCACACCTGCAAATATCAGCCTGAAAACACCCATCGTCAAATACAAACAAGGCGAGAAGCCTTCTTTAAGCATCAATATACCACTGGTTTCCGCAGTAATGCAGGCGGTATCGGATTCCAACATGGCAATTGAACTGGCAAGGTACGGCGGATTGTCCTTCATATTTGTATCACAGCCCATCGAACAGCAGGCGGAGATGGTCCGCAAAGTGAAAAAATACAAGGCAGGCTTTGTGGTAAGCGATTCCAACCTGAAACCGGAGGATTCCCTCAGGGATGTGCTGGCCTTGAAGGAACGCACCGGGCATTCTACCATCGCGGTGACAGAAGACGGATCACCTACCGGAAAGCTGCTTGGCATTGTAACAAGCAGGGATTACAGGGTCAGCAGGACACCACTGGAAAGAAAAACCAGTGAATTCATGACGCCTTTCGCATCGCTCATTTACGCGGAAGAGGGAATATCCCTGAAAGAGGCAAACGACATGATATGGGATCACAAGCTAAACTGCCTTCCCATCATCGATAAACAGCAAAACCTCGTCTACATGGTATTCAGAAAAGATTACGACAGTCACAAGGAAAATCCTCTCGAAATGCTTGACTCCAACAAACGATTGATCACCGGTGCAGGAATAAACACCAGGGATTATAAGGAACGGGTTCCGGCTCTTGTTGAAGCAGGCGCGGACATACTCTGCATAGACTCCTCCGATGGATACACCGAATATCAGAAGGAGACGCTTCAATGGATCAAGCAGGAATATAACGGAGAAGTGAAGGTGGGCGGCGGAAATGTAGTGGAGAAGGAGGGCTTCCTTTACCTTGCGGAGGCTGGCGCCGATTTTGTAAAAGTGGGAGTCGGCGGCGGATCCATTTGCATTACAAGAGAACAGAAAGGGATCGGAAGAGGCCAGGCCACTGCGGTCATTGAGGTAGCAAAGGCAAGGGATGAATACTATGAGAAGACGGGCGTTTATATCCCCATTTGCTCGGACGGCGGTATCGTGCATGATTACCATATGACGCTGGCCCTCGCCATGGGAGCGAATTTCATCATGCTGGGACGCTATTTTGCCAGGTTTGACGAAAGCCCTACCAGAAAGCTGAAAATCGGCAACAGCTTTGTGAAGGAATACTGGGGAGAAGGCTCCAACAGGGCCCGCAACTGGCAGCGATACGATATGGGCGGCAAACAGAAGCTGGATTTCGAAGAGGGCGTGGATTCCTATGTACCCTATGCCGGCAAGCTGAAGGACAATCTGGATACTACTTTGAGCAAACTTAAAGCAACCATGTGCACCTGCGGCAGTTTCACGCTGGATGAGCTTCACAGGAACGCCAGGTTGTCCCTGGTATCTTCCACCAGCATCATCGAGGGCGGAGCACATGATGTCATCTTGAAGGAAAGTGAACCATCCCATGCATAAATTCCACTGCCTGCAAATATGATTTATAAATAATATTTGCAGGATGAATGCATGACGAACATTGGACTTGTTATTTTTGAAGATATAAAAAGCAAAGGTAAAGACGGATACGGCAAAATAAAAAACCTTGCATTGAAGCTTTCCGGTAAAATAACCGGATTCCTTTTCAATGCAGGGTTTTTTAAAAGCAGAACGGGTACGGGACTGTATTTTTTTTCCCGGAGGGACGCCTTAAAAAACGGGCTTTCATGCCATGAGCTCCCGGAGAACGTGAAAATATGGATAATCAGGTTTCCTTTCCATTCCGGGATCCTGCCCAACCTGGATATAAATTATGTTGCCGGGTATCTGGAGCGTTTGTGTACGGAACAAGGTATAAGCGATTGCCTTATCCCCGGTCCTGTCCGGAACAGGTTCCCGGAGGGGAAATTCAACTGCCCCCATTCCGGGGGGAAACTATTGCTGGAATCCCTGTTGGTACCCGTGCTTGAAGAGATATACCACCGAATGTCTAAAAGGATCGGCCAGCTTGACATTGTAATTATCGCCGGGAACGATGCCGAAGAGGTTTTTACAATTGTCAGGATGTTGGAGCCGCATATCAGCTTTATTACCATTGCTGCTGCCGACAGGGCGTCGCTTGAAGGAAGGTTATCGGAATTGGCTGCAGATTCGGGGCTGTCCTTTTCCATAAGCTCCGAATTCAAAAATCAGCTGAAGCATGCCGACCTTATCATCAACCTTGCAAAACCTCAGGATATTTCTCAATACAGGATGCATAAGAAGTCTCTGCTGTTGAACCTGCATGATTCTGTTGAATCTTCCATACCAGGTGAAAATACGGTAGTGAACAATATCGTATTTACGATGGCAGGAACCGATATAAGGGACATTCTGTATGAACTGCATGGCTTTTACAGCAGGAACGAGCTCTATGATTTATTGATAACAAAACAGCTTTCTCTGGACACCTGTGATAAATTCACCTTCCAGCTGGCGGAACGCATTGAGCACGAGTTTAAAAAGGCCGGATGCAGGATAACCGGCTTTGTCGGGCGGAGGGGAAGCATAAGCGTGGAGGATGCTGTCAGAACAATACGCTGCAATTAATTTAATCTGTTATGCTAGTTGGTCTGTGTCATTGCGAGCGTAACGCAGTGCAGCGCGGCAATCTCAGCCTTATCCGGGAGCATTGCCTAAAATCAATATGAGATTGCCGCGGTCGCTACGCTTCCTCGCAATGACAAACAAAGCAGGTTACATCAACTGGCACAACGCGTTAATTTATATTCCTATAACGGAAAAGTGCAAATCACTACCGTATATCTCATAATCGTCTAGCACGCATTTCCTTTATAATCATCTTATGGGAGATGATGATTCATGATCAAACTTGGTGTAAACACCGTGTTATTCAAAGCATATTCTTTTGCGGAAGCAGCCGGGGCAATCAGACTGGCCGGATATGACGGCCTTGAAATCTCTGCAATAAAAGGAATGTGCGAGCACCTGGATCTTGACAATTTCAGGGCTCAGAAGGCTGAAATCAAGGCAGTTCTGGAGGAATACGGGCTTATGATGCTCTCAGCCGAGGTGGCGTCCCTTGAGGCTGAGAGACTCAAAAAGGCTTTTGAAGCCGGAGCGGAAATAGGAATACCCGTGATCAACGTAGGCCCCGGAGGGACCTCCGGCGATGAAGAAAGTCTTAAAGCCAGCATTGAAGCTCTCTCAAAGCTGGCTGAGATGGCGGCAGCCTATGGAGTTACCCTTTGCTGCAAGGCGCATGTAGGCGCATCCGTTTATAATACCCCTACTACGCTCAGGGCAATGGAGGCCATCCAAAACAAACATTTCGGCATTGATATGGACCCGAGCCACATCCACCGTGCGGGGGAGAAGCCTGAAGAGGCCCTGCCCCAGGTCATATCACGGGTAAAACATATCCATATCCGCGACTGCAAAGGCCCCGGTCCTTCACCGGGAAGTCCCGGCATGCAGGCCTGCGGAAGAGGGGATCTCAATCTTTACGGTTATTTCAAGGCCATGGTGGATTCCGGCTATGACGGGCCGGTCTGCCTTGAGGTTATCGGGTCGGAGCAGGATATGACAGCGGCTTCCGTCATTGCTGCCGAAAGCTATGGCTATATGAATGCCTGCCTGAAAATCCTCAACGCCGGATAGCAAAGGCGGCCGGTTGCCGCCTGAATAATCTTTTAATGATACCCCCGATAAGCAAATCTATGTATCATGAGGCTTTTCATGCCGGGTGCGGCATTGATCCGGCGGGGGGATAGGGAGGTTAGACGATGGAAAGGAAACCCAACCTGCTTTTTTTCGGAATAGACAGCCTGCGTTCCGACCATATGAGCCTGCACGGCTATTCCAGACTGACAACTCCGCATATTGACAAATATGCTGCCGGCGGCGTTGTTTTTGATAAGTGCTGCAGCCCCAGTATTCCCACAACTTCCGGCTATGCTTCCATGCTTACGGGGATGGACTGCTTCGGAACCGGCATTGTAGCCTTAAGACACAAGGGCGATATGGCTGAAGGTGTCCGGACATTGGCCGAAGTGCTGAGGGATAACGATTATAATACTACCTGTGTCGGGTTTACGGGCAATCCGGCTTCCCGTGGTTTTGACAAATACCTTGATTTTGAAGCCTGGGGAAGCTGGGAGAAAGGGCGTTCACCCAAGGCTGAAAACCTTAACGCCGTTACATTGCCCGAGCTTGACCGGCTTTCAAAGGAAGATAAACCCTTTTTCCTCTTTTTGCGGCATATGGATCCCCATTCACCGTACCTTGCACCGGAACCCTTTCACAGGATGTTTTACAACGGCAATGAATTCGACCCGGACAACAAATCCCTGCAGCCGGTCTATGAATTCAAGCCCTTCAGGGACTATTTCCTTTCCTGGTTCCCGCCCAACTGCACCGACAAGGACTATATCATAGCCCAATATGATGCTGAAATCGCATATATGGACGTCTGCATACAGAACATCCTCTCCAGGCTGGAAGCCCTTGGCATTGAGGAAGAGACACTGGTAGTCTTTACTTCCGACCATGGAGAAACACTTTATGACCATGATTGCTATTTCGACCACCACGGCCTTTATGACTGCACGCTGGCGGTGCCCCTGGCATTCCGCTGGAAAGGCAGGCTGCCTGAAGGCAGGCGGTCCGGTGAAATATGCCAGGTGAAGGATATCATGCCTACCATTCTGGAAGCTATGGGGCTGGCGGAAGGGATCCGGTTTGACGGCAGAAGCCTGATGCCTTTGATCAACAGGCAATGGAGGGAGGCAGAGCCGGAGATGTACATTACGGAATGTACCTGGCAGCGGAAGCATGGCTGGAGGACGCCCGAGTGGAAATACTTCAAGGCGCTGGAGCCCGATTTTCATTTCAAGCCCGAAATTGAGCTTTACAACCTGGTGAAGGACCCGGAGGAGCTTCACAATGTGGCGGGGGAAAATCCGGAGGTAGTGAGGATGCTGGATGAAAGGATGAATAAGCACATTAACAGGCGTACCGCCGAAACCGGCAGGGAAAACCCGATGCTTACCAATCCCAACTGGCATGGCAGGGATTGCGGTCCATTCAAGACCTCGCAGCAGGCCTATGAAACCATGCATATCGGAGATCCGGAAGCTGCGAAAAAGCTGCAGGCACAGTTGGCGAAAAGCAGCGGAAAATAATACTGCGGCGCAAGGGGAAATCAGGAGGATTATCATGTTGAAAGCGGCTGTTATCGGAATGGGGCCCATAGGGAATATCCATGCCGGCGTATATTCCGACTGCGAAAAAGCCCGGCTTGCTGCGGTATGCGACAGGGACGGGGAGCGGGCAAGGGCTGCCGGGGAAAAATTCAAGGTTCCCTGGTATCTTGACGCGGAGGAAATGCTGGATAAGCACCGGCCGGATATCTGCAGCATCGCAACCGGAGGATATGAATACTCCAGCGACCATTACAAGCCGACGATCCAGGCGTTGCGTGCAGGAGCGCATGTACTGTGCGAGAAGCCCATAGCCAACGAGCTGGCAAAAGGGAAGGAAATGGTGGAAACAGCCAGGAAGCTCAACCGCTGTTTTGCCATCGATCTCAACCACAGGTTCACGCCGGCGGCAAGAATGGCAAAGCAGTGGCAGGAGGATGGACGGCTGGGAGAGCTGCTCTTTGTTAACATGTCTTTGTGGATCGGCAAGTTCATGCCGCTTGATTCTCCCTATTATCACCTGAAGGCGTTGAATCCTCACAGCATCGACATTATGCATTATTTCTGCGGCAAAGTCGAGAGCGTTCACTGTTTTGCCATGAAAGCATCCGGAAGGGATATCTGGTCTACTGCGTCCATAAATATGAAGTTCAGGAACGGGATGGTCGGACATCTCACCAGCTCTTACGACATAGAACGCGGACACCCCATGGAGCGCTGCGAGGTGGCCGGCGTAAAAGGGCGCATGGTCATTGAGGACATGTGGAGGGAAGCAACCCTTTATCCTGCGGGAGATCTGGAGAAGCGTGTTTATACAAATCCCGTATTCGGAGGCTTCAGGGATTTTGAGGATACCTTCCGCGACCGTATCCGGACCTTTGCAGACCAGGTGGCAAACGGCGCAAAGCCTGAAGAGATCGACGGCAGCGGAGCACAGGGGCTGGAAGCTACAAGGGTGATTCATGCAGCCATAAGATCCCTGGAAACAGGGCTGGCTGTCAAGGTTGACGAAATAAATGAATGAGATAGGGGTGAAAAATATGGCATTGAAAATTGGAATCGTCGGGATGGGTGGAATAGGCAATACCCATGCCGGCTGTTATAAAAATGACGAACTGTCCGAGCTGGTGGCCGTATGCGATCTTGTGAAGGAAAAGGCGGACGAAGCCGCCGAAAAGTGGAAGGCAAAGGCGTATTACAGCCTGAAGGAAATGCTTGCGGCGCATCCGGAGCTGGATATTGTCGATGTGACCACCAGCGGATATGAAAACGGAAGCTGGCATTATACTCCCGCCATGGAGGCAATGGATGCCGGCAAGCATGTGCTTGTGGAGAAGCCCATCTCCAATGAGGTTACCGAGGCCCGTGAAATGGTGCGGTTTGCCGCACAAAAGGGCGTATACTTGGGCTGCAATCTCAACCATTATTTTACGGATACAGCCGACCAGGCGATGAAATATATTAAGGAAGGAAAAGTCGGCGAGCATGTGTATTGCCTGCACAAGGTCGGCTTCAACGGAGGAGACGCCACATATGGCGGTCCCGGAGCAGGCAGGTGGCAGAGGCCCTACTCCCATGTCAAGGCGTTTCTGGCCCATCCTTTCAGCGTTATGCGGTATTTCAACGGCAACATAACCCATGTACAGGCGTTTATGAGCAAGCCCGGCGTAAGGAAGACGGCGGAGGACCTGATGCTGTCCATAAATTCCGTCCATGTGAAGTTTGAGGACGGCAGCGTGGGATATCTGCTGTCACAGCGCGGAGACGCCATGTTTGGTCTTGGCGGCTGGTGGAGCTTCGAAATGGCGGGAACCAAAGGAACCTTCTGCATCGAAAACTGTGTGGAAAAGCTTCATTACTGGACGACAAAGGGAAATGCCAATATGGGATCGCCTGCACCGGAGACCATGAATACGGGGATCAGCGACTTTGGCGCGACCTTCCCGAGAAGGATCCATGCATTCCTGGAGGATGTAACCAACGGCGTGCCGGCAGATTATTTGCGCGCTTCCGGGCGTGACGCCCTTGCAACCCTTGAATATACCTTTGCAGCAATAAAATCCTACGAGGAAGGCGGAGCACTTGTCAGGCCGGAGCCGCTGCCGCCGCTCCACGGTGCTCCGGGGTATATCTGATGACGTTGTCCAATATATTGCTGGTCGTATCCGACCAGCACAGGTATGACTGTGTGGGGTATGCGGACAAATACCCCGTCAGAACGCCAAACCTGGACAGACTTGCCGGAGAAGGCGTGTTTTTCCGGCATGCCTTCACACCCTTTCCGGTCTGCGCGCCTGCCAGGCAGGCGATGCTTACCGGCAGGCTGCCGGACTCCCATGGCGCCTTGTTCAATTACGACTTTATTCCCGTCCCTTCCTTGAAGCCGGATCCCGGCTATTGGCCTGAAAAGCTGGCCCAAAGCGGATATGCGACGGCGTTCGTGGGCAGGTGGCATGCTTCACAGGGCTATGGAGCCGGAGATTTCGGCTATAAAAATGTATACGACCTGTCCTGCTACAATGAATATGTGAAAACAAAATATCCTGGGGCAGAGGGTACAAAAGGATGGCTCGGGGAGACAAGCCCCATTCCGTATGAGGATTCCCAGCCGCATTTTCTTGCAGGGAAGGTATGCGCCTGCCTGAAGGAGTTTGTTGAAATGGGGAGGCCCTGGCATATAAGGCTGGACATGACGGTACCGCATCTGCCGTGCCGCCCGTCGGCTCCGTTCTCGGAGATGTATTCGCCTGCGGACGCAGTGCCCTGGGACGGCTTTGGCGATACACTTGAAAACAAACCCTATATACAGCGGCAGCAGCGATTGAATTGGGGGCTTGAAAACAAGACATGGTCGGATTGGGCCGAGGTTGCCGCCAGGTATTATGCGGTCATAACCCAGATGGATGACGCCATCGGCGGCATATTGAACTGCCTGGAGGAATTGGGAGCCGCCGGAAACACAGTTGTGATCTATACCTCGGATCACGGCGACATGTGTGGCTCGCATGGAATGCTGGACAAACATTATGTCATGTATGACGATGTCCTGAGAGTACCATTAATTGTCCGGTGGCCGGGCAGAACGAAAAATAGCTGCATAGCCGAGTTCGTATCCAACTGCCTGGATCTTCCTGCAACAATGGCCGATATTGCAGGACTGGACATGGACCGCGGCCATGGGGCAAGCCTGGTGCCGCTGATTACCGGACAGGAGCAAAAAAGGCCCGGCTATTGCATCGCTTCCTCCAATGGACAGCAATTTGGCCTGTATACCCAGCGCAGCATCCGGACGGAAAAATGGAAGTACGTATGGAACCTGACCGACATGGATGAATTATATGATCTTGAGAAGGATTGCGGTGAAAAGACAAACCTGATGGGCAGACAGGAGCATGACGAGGATGTGGCCGGTTTGAGGAGGCTGCTGCACAGTGAGCTTCTGCGGCTGGAAGATCCATTCGTAAAAAGCGGCTGGCTGGACAGACAACTAATACTACAGCGCAAACTTCATTAATCTTTCGGCATTTATGCGGGCTGGTCGCAAGCTGCTCTTGCTGCTCGCCCATGCGTCCTGCCTTGCAGAAATATTGCCAAAGCTTTAAGGCGCTATTTCTGCAAGAATAATTCGGTTGTTTGCGCTGTAGTACGAAAGGAAAATAGAAAACTCCAGAGGTGATATTACGATGAAAAGGATTTTGAATTTTGTACTGATTCTTTGCATTCTGGCGGGGATGAATGCATTCATGACCTCCTGTTCGGAGAAGCCGGCGGAAAAGGTGGCGCTGAATTTTCTCCGCATCGGTAACGATAAGCCCGAAGCAGACTACTGGAAAGCGCTGATCGCCGATTTCCAGGGGAAAAACCCCAATACGGTGATCAATTACGACGACGCGGCAATCGGAGAGCCCATGGAGACCAAGCTGAACGCTTTGTTTGCCGCGGGCACGGGGCCGGATATCATAGGGCACGGCATCCTTTCCGTTGCGAAAAGGGTTGAACTCAAGCACTATTCACCCATTACCGAATACTTTGACAAATGGGAGGACAAGGACGATATCATGCCGTCAGTCCTGGCCAACGGCACTTATCAAGACAATATCTACGGTCTTGCCTATTCCACCACCCCCTTCATTTTTGCATACCGCAAGGATTTCTTTGAGGAAGCCGGCCTGGATCCCGAAAAGCCGCCGCAGACCTGGGATGAGCTTAAGGATTATGCGCGGAAGCTCACCGTTGCGGAAAACGGGGTGGTAAAGCGTGCAGGCTTTGCGTTTCCCATGGCCGCAGGAAACTTTGTGGAGTTTGACGTATTTGTATTCGGCAACGGGGGCAGGTTTTATGATGAAGAGGGAAATCCAACCCTGAATACTACCGAAGTAAAAGATGCGTTCGGCTTTTTGACGTCCTTCCTTCCGGAGGTCAACCTGCCGTATAACAGCAACGAGACTAACCCGTTCATAAAAGGCAATGCTGCCATGACCCTGATCAATAATGTGGCCTTGCGCCCCATGCTGACCAATGCGGAATACAAGGATAAGGTAGGTATTGCGGTACCGCCGTCCAACAAACAGAAGGCCACCTTCAGCGGCTGCAACATGCTGTTTATAGGCAGCGGCTGCAAATACCGCGATGCGGCGTGGGAGTTTATCAAAAGCGCCCTTTCCACGGAGCAGGTGATCAAACGCAGCAAGGATTTGAATATACCGGTGGTGCGTAAATCGCTGATGTCCGAGTATGCAGCGATGGATGAATATAACGCCGTCAGAGCGGAATGCGTTTCCGTCGGGATCGGCATGCCCAGGACAGAGTGGTCGACGGTGTTTCAAAAGCTCAGGAATGAAATGGTGCAGAAGGTGCTGTATGATAAAGCTTCACCGGAACAGGCAATAAAGGAAGCTCAGGATAAGCTGACGGAAGAGATTAATGACGCTGAATAGCTGCAAGGAGAAAAAAAGAAAAAAATTATTCGGGAGAGACGATATTTCGGCATACATCATGCTATTGCCGTTTTTCGTCTTTTTTTCCTTTTTCATTCTGATGCCTCTGGCCTTCAACTTCGTTAACAGCTTTACCAACAGTGACCTGTCGCGAACGGGGGCGTTCATCGGGCTTAAGAATTATGCCGGGCTGTTGAAGGATGAAGACTTTCTCAGGTCCCTGGCAAATACGGCCGTATATGCCCTGTGTTCGGTGATACCCTTGACGGTTGTGGGATTTGCAGCCGCTGTGGCAGTCAACGGAAGGTCCGCCGTCGTAAAGGCCGCCACCACGCTTTTTATGTTTCCCTACATAACCTCCATGGTTGCGGTTTCCATGATATGGCTTCTGTTGTATGAGCCCTCCGACGGGATCCTGAACAAAATTCTTGCGCTGGCAGGCATCAAGCCGCTATTGTGGCTTTTCGACGAAAACCTGGCGCTGTTTGCCCTGATCCTTATAAACATATGGAAGAATATGGGGTATGTGATGATCGTCTACCTCGCCGGACTGCAGAGTATCCCTCCGCCTCTTTATGAAAGTGCGACGGTGGATGGCGCATCGGATTTTGACAAACTCTTTAAGATAACCATCCCTCAACTGTCCAACATTACCTTTTTCATCCTTGTTACCTTATGCGTCGAAGCCTTCAAAACCTTCGACCAGGTCAGGATCATGACGGGAGGCGGACCGGTGAACAGCACGACCACCATCGTGTACCAGATCTATATCCGGGCTTTTTCGGAATTCAAAATGGGCTATGCTTCTTCCATGTCCATTGTACTGCTTGTTTTGACATTTTTTACAACGCTTTTGAACATGAAGCTGGGATCGGGGAAGGAGCGGCTTTGAGGTATGGGTGAAACACCGGCGTTTAAAATGGCTTCGCGTATAATCATTGCAGTGCTGGTTATCCTTGTGGGAATGCCTTTTCTTATGATGGTTTCAACCTCGCTGCAGACGATGGATGAGATATACGGCGGCAGGATGGTGCTGATCCCCCGGAAGCTTCAATTCGTCAATTACTATCATGCGATGCAGAATGGCAGCTGGGGGCGGTATCTTTTCAACAGCCTTTACATCACCGTGGTTGTGACGGCGATCAGTCTTTTCATCAACGCGATGACAGGCTACGTATTTGCACGATTGAGGTTCAAAGGAAGAGACCCTCTCTTTCTCCTGCTTCTTACCGGCATGATGATTCCGCCGCAGGTGACCATGGTGCCGGTTTTTATCATGCTCAAAAGCTTTCCCCTTGCCGGGGGGAACAATCTGCTGGGTTCCGGCGGCAACGGCCTTATCAATACCTTTACCGGCCTGATGCTGCCGTTCATCGCCGGGTCCCTGGGTGTTTTCCTTTGCAGGCAGTTTTATCTCGGATTTCCGGATTCGCTGGATAATGCGGCGAGGCTGGATGGCTGCGGCAGGTTCGATATCTTCGTCCGGGTATTCCTTCCCCTTTCAAAGCCGGTGCTGGCCTCCCTGGGAATATTGAAATTTACGGGTACCTGGAACGAGTACACCTGGCCGCTGATCATGACCAACTCGGACAGGATGAAAACGGTCCAGATTGCTCTCACCATGTTCCGGGACGAGGCCGAGATCCTGTGGAACCAGCTTATGGCAGCGGCGCTGGTATCAAGCCTCGCCATCTATATCCTGTTTGTGTTTCTGCAGAAGTATTTTGTTGCCGGAATGATGGAAGGAAGCATCAAGGAATAGGGCGGAACAGCCGCCGGAAGGCTTGCAATCCGGCGGCCGGTCATGTTAAAATGAAAGGAGTGCGGCAGGGGACGGGTCTTGGCTGTCGCATCCGGGTTAACGGTTAACCATAACGCATGAAGCTTGCTGTACAGGGAGGCATTACCCGATGAAAGATGACATCACTGCAGAAAGATATTTTGAGCCGCCGAGTGTTCCGATTTTCGTATCGGACTTTGACCACCATGGCAGCGGCATCTGTCACAGCCATCCTTTTTTGGAATTTGTCTATATCGAGCGGGGCTTTTCACTGCACTCCTATAATAACGTCACCACCATCCTGACCCCCGGAGACCTGTTTGCCGTCAGGCCCGGAGACGTTCACGGCTACACCGGCGCCAACCATACGCACCTTTACAACTGTCTTTTCTTTACCGAGGCATTGGAAAACGTATGGGATGAGCTTATGCAGCTTCCAGGTGTCCGGCAGGTGTTTGACCGTGATGAGCCTTCCGTATGGAAAAGGATCCACCTGGACCTGCCTGGGCGCAGCCAGGCAGTGGAATACCTGAAAAAAATGCAGCAGGAAAGGTTGAAAAAACTGAATGGGTGGGAATTAAACTTGAAAAGCCTGCTGACGGGCTTCCTGATCCTTTTCTCAAGGTCGTATGACGATTGCTACGGCGCCAAAAGCGACGGGGAACAAAGGTATTTTAAATATGTATACAATGCCTTGAGCTATGTGGAAAGCAATTACCGGGAGGACATCTCGGTAAACGATATTGCCTGTGCCGTGGGCTTAAGCACCGATTATCTTTCCAGGCAGTTCAAGCATTTTACCGGAATGACGCCGGTGGAATACATCAAGTCCTTCCGTCTGGCCAAGGCTGTGGAAATTCTTAAAAATCCGATGGTGCCGGTGGCTGAAGCCGCATCACAGGTAGGTTTTGACGATCCCTGCTATTTTACCAGGCAGTTCAGGCAGATGATGGGGATGAGCCCGTCGGAGTACAGGGGATAAAGCACAAAGTTTTTCTATACAAAAAGTTTTTCTACACTCTTTTCTTTTTTTGCAATAATGATATAATCTTGGATAGAGGGTCATCAATCACTTGCTTTTGCGAAAAGTTCTGCTGTAGGGGCGGAGTCTTTTCTGCATATCATTTTGTTTTCTAGCATTTTTTCAAAGAAATTTAGCTTTCCAATCCCGGACGAGATGTTGAAATATTTGTGGCTAGCAGCGCCGGGAGCGCCGTTATTTATTCGGCGATAAATATGAGACTGGAAGGAGATTATTATCAAATGGAAAAATTTATCACGGAGGTTGAAAGAAGGACCTTCGTTTCTGAAGAGACCGATGTGCTTGTAGCAGGCGGCGGCGCTGCAGGTGTAGTTGCCGCCATTGCGGCTGCAAGAAGCGGTATGAGGGTTGTTCTTGTGGAACAGTACGGTGCGCTGGGGGGGAGTGCCACCAATGCGCTTGTAACGCCGTTAATGGATACGGGCATTGAAGGTAACCCTTTGTGTTCCTCCATTAGCGAAGAAATAAACGAAAGAATCGCCGGTATGGGCTTTGGAGGGAGAAATGGGTATGGCTCATTCTTCTTTGACCCGGAAATGCTAAAATTCTTTCTGGAGGAAATGGCGGTTGAGGCTGGAGTGAAACTGCTTTACTATACTTTTGTTGCGGATGTGGTGGCCGAGGATGGGCATATCCGGGGGCTTATCGTCGAAAATAAAGGCGGGAGAAGCGCCATATTGGCTCAAAGAGTAATTGACTGCACAGGGGACGGCGATGTCTGTGTAAAGGCCGGCGCGCAATTTGACAAAGGTAACGGCGAGACGGGAAAAAACCAGCCTATTTCAGTACGGTATACCATGGACGGGGTTGATATTGACAGATTTGCGAAATATATAAAAACACATGACCAGAACTTCGAGTATGAAAAACCGTATTTTCATACCGCATCGGTATGGGGACGGAATTGGCCGCTGACCCCCGTTTTTCAGGAAGCCTGCGACGCCGGAGACCTTATTTTTGAGGATGGAGCCTACTGGCAGGTATTTGGGGTACCCGGCAAAAGGAATATGCTGGCTTTCAACTGCCCTGAAATATTTGACCGCGTCGACGGGACGAACCCGCATGATCTGACGCATGCACAGCTATATGCCAAGAAAGCGATCCTCAGGCATACGAGATTTTACAGGAAGTACTTTCAAGGGTTTGAGAACGGGTACATTGCCGGTGTTGCCCCGATGGTGGGGATAAGAGAGTCAAGAAGGATCAAATGCCTATACACCCTATCCGATGAGGACGTGTTTTATCAAAAGAAGTTTGAGGATTACATTGCCAGATCAAATTATCCTGTGGATATTCACGGACTGAAGCTGATGTTCGATCATCGGGAGAATACGGACAAATCCCGGCCTTACTATGAAATACCCTACCGCTGCCTTGTCGTTGAAGGCATCAAGGGGCTTCTCACAGCCGGAAGATGCATTTCCTCCTCTTTTGCCGCACAGGGCACGGTACGGATCCAGCCTACGGCAAGAGCAACGGGAGAAGCGGCAGGTATCGCGGCGGCCATCTCCATTAAGGATAATACGGATCTGGCGGATATCCGGGGTGAGGCCGTGAGGGACTTGATGATAAAATGGGGAGCAAAGTTTACATAAAGCAAAAAATGTTTTTATTATGTGTACAAATGTGATATACTTTTCATGTACATACATGCCATTACAGAGGCGGGGGACATTTTTAAGCCTCGTTATAAAGGCTGAAGGAAGCGGAGTTTACCGGGGAGATACCCATGTATGGGATTTTGTAAAAAGGCAAAACAAAAATGAACAATAGCGGCATTAAATGGAGCAAATCAATATTTTACAGGCTTATTGCCACCTTTTTGCTTATACTGATTTTGATATTTATCCTGGGAGCAGGTATATACAGGGGCGGCAGACTTGTGATCAGGGAAGAGCTTTCAAAGTCCATGACATCCCAGGTAGTATACTACCTGGATAATTTCGAAAAGGACATTAAACGGGCAGGGGTCCTATTGTATGCCCTTATCAATGACGATGATTTGAACCGGCTGGCTTCAGCCTATGAGACGATGGACATGGCGGAGTCCACCCTGGCCATCAACAGAGTGCGCCAGAGGTTGAAGTCCATAAAAGAGAGCAGCCCCTATATAAAAGACACCAGGGTTCATATCCTTTCCCTGGACAAAACAGTGTCTGCCGTAAATTCGCCGGAAAAAATACCGGCGGATGAGTACAATGAATTGAAGAAGCTGCACGAAGGTTCCAAATCCCGGATCATGTATTGGCAGGGCAAGATCTTTTTTTGCTATCTTTATCCGGTGTATACCGAAAACAGCTACAGGACGCCTTTGTATATGTTTGTCATGGAGCTGGACAACAATGAACTGGATGATGCGCTGGAGCAGTTTAAGAACTATGAAACCGGAGGTGCGCTGCTTTTCAGCCTCACCTCCGGCTATACGGCTTCAAGCGGCGGCTCGGATGTCAAGAACATCGACAACATACGAAGCATTACGCTTCAAAAAATTCAGAAAGAAAACACAGGTACGTTCATGGCGGACATTCATGGCAGACAATATATTGCCATCTACTCAAAATCCGATGATTTCAGCATGGCCTTAACCAAGTACATTCCTGTGAATGAATTTTACCAGCCCCTGGTTAAGTATCAGGTTTTGTTTATTATATTTTCTGTTGCACTGGTTATGATTGTCATCGTGTATTCTTTTTCTACCTTGAAGGTTCTCCATAAGCCGCTTACAAATCTTGTAAACACCTTCAAGAGAGTGGAGAACGGAGATATGGACGTCAAAGTCGCATATCGGCACGACGATGAATTCGGCTATTTGTATAAGCGCTTCAATGCCATGGTGGAAAACCTGAAGGTGTTGATAGAACAGGTCTATAAGCAAAAAATCATGGCTCAGCGCGCAGAACTCAAGCAGCTGCAGCTGCAAATCAATCCGCATTTTTTATATAACAGCCTTTTTTCTTTAAAAAGTATGCTTGTGAAGGGAGACTATGAAAATGCCGAACAGTTTGTCAGTCATCTCGGGAACTTTTTCAAGTTTATCACACGCAACGCTGCGGATGAAATCATACTGGAAAAAGAGACGGAGTACGCCGGAATTTACACACAGATTCAGAAAACACGTTTCCGCAACAGGATACAAGCTGAATTCGGCGAGCTTCCGGAAGACTGCAAAAATCTGATTGTTCCGCGGCTGATCCTTCAGCCTGTCATTGAAAATGCCTTCGAACACGGCTTGAAGGACAAGCTCGGCGATGGTCTCATACGCGTGGGATTCAGCGGGGATCCGGGTGAAGTATGTATATTTGTTGAGGAGAATGGCAACGGTATTGATGACGACGGCATTGAAAAGCTTGTGGAAAATTTGCATGCGGAAGGAAACGAGATTGAAAGCACGGGATTAATCAATATCCATAAGAGGATCCGGATGAAGTATGGGCCGGAAAGCGGGCTTTCAATATCACGCGGAGCCATGGGCGGCCTCAGGGTTGAGATAAGAATATGCTTCGGAAGGGCGGATAAGATTGTATAGACTGCTGATCGTGGATGATGAGCCGGATATTGCGGACGGCCTTTACATTTTATTCCGGAACATCGAGCATTTGGAACTGGATGTTTGTAAAGCTTATTCGGGATTTGAGGCACTGGAGCTGCTGAAGCATACAAAGGTGGATATCATTCTTACGGATATCTGCATGCCCGGATTATCCGGCCTGGAAATGATGAAAAAGATAAATGCCGGGTGGCCTCGCTGCCGGGTGATTTTTCTTACAGGCCATGACGAGTTTGATTATGTTTATACAGCAATAAAATACGAAGGCGCAAGCTATATCCTGAAAACCGAGGGCTACGACGAGATTGTCAGGACGGTTGAAAAAGCCATAGCCCAGTTGGAAAAAAGCTTGAAAACAGACGAGCTGGTGGACAGGGCAAGAAAATATATGGCCGCTGCGATGCCCCTCATGCAAAAGGAATATTTGACGGATTTGCTCAATGAGGAAGGGATCACGGCCGCATTAAGGAATCAACAGTTCAAAGAGCTTGAGATACCTTTAAATCCGGATTTGCCCCTGCTTTTGCTGATGGGGCGCTTTGATAATATGCCGGCGGGCCTTTCATCGGTGGAAAGGATGAAAGCCCTTTGCACAATCAAGCTCATCGCTGAACAGAATTTTCCTACTTTTCTAACAGCGGTTCATGTGGCATGCGAACGCACAATCTTGTTATGGCTCATCCAACCCAGGGAATTCATCGAAAATGAGCCAAACGTCGATCCAGCGGCTTTTTCGTGGGAGCCGCTGGTTTCTCTTGTAAAAGGGAATGTTGATGCGATTCAGTCAGCCTGCAGGAATTCCCTTGACATTTCGATTTCCTTCATTCTTGACAATGAGGGCACGGCATGGGAGAACCTGGCGGGCAAATATGACTCGCTAAAGCTGCTTATCTATTCGCATATGGGAGCGAACATGCTTATGGTGAACGGAAGCTTTAGCGGCAATGCCGATATGAAAAATGCAATGCTTCAGAGCAGAAAAATCAAGGCGCTGGAAATTTGTCTGGACAGCGGGCAGAGGAAGGAGTTTTTTCAACTGCTTTCGGAAGCAAGGAAAGGCTTCTGCATGATTGAGGGGAAGCATTATACTTCTGCGTTGGAGGTGTTTTATTCCATATCGCTGATGTTTTTATCCTATATCAACCGATGGAACCTGACTGAAAAAATTGCTTCCAGGATCGGCTTGAACAGGCTGACCCGATTTGACGAGCATGGGTCATGGGGCGAGGCGTTTGAATATTTCCATGAGCTCGCCCGCGTGCTGTTTGAATTTAAAGATAGTGAAAAAGAGCGCAACACCGCCACCTCCATCAGCTACATACAGCAATACATCAACAATAACATGAAGGAAGATCTGTCCCTTGCAAGGCTTGCGGAAAAAGTTTATTTTAACCCGTCCTATTTGTCCCGTATATTCAAGCAGGTAACGGGAATTAATATTTTAAGCTATATCAATGATATAAGGGTAGGCAAAGCAAAGGAACTCCTGCGGGACAGCAGCCTGAAAATACATGAAATCGCCGCGGCGGTCGGATATGATTCGCCTTCCTACTTCACACAGTTTTTTAAGCGGATTGTAAAAATCAGTCCGCAGGAATATCGCGATTCCCTTTCAACAGGTAAAGAAATATAAAGATTGTAAAAAAATCATAGGTTTGAATTGTCCGGTGAAAATTTTATAATAATCGTATAGGTTTGTGCACGAGCCTGCGGGAAATTGTCAGTTTATGTACGGCGGCTTTCTAACAATTTTACAAGGAGGTATTACATGAAAGATTCGGTATTTAAAAAAATCATATCTGTTACAGCAGTGATGGCAATGATCTTAGCCCTGGCAGGCTGCGGTGCTTCAGACCAATCAAACGGAACGACGGCTTCCTCCCCTACGGTTGCCGGCGGAAGCACCTCCTTAGCGGAGAAAGACGAAGGACCTCTAAGCAAGTATGACCCTGAAATAGAAATCACTACGGTAAAGGCTGTCGATGAGAACGTAGAATACGCGGAAGGCGAAAGTCTGGAAAACAATGTATGGATTAACGGTTACAAAAATGACCTGGGGATTCAGGTGAAATTTTTGTGGACGTCTCCTACCACAGGAGATCAATTCAATCAAAAGCTGAATGTTTCCATTGCTTCAGGGGATGTCGCCGATATTTTCGCATGCAACGCCCAGCAAATGGCAAGCCTGGTTGAAGCAGGACTTATACAGGATCTGACCGGCAGTTATGAAAAATACGCGTCGGATCTGACCCAAAAATATATCGATCAGGATCCGTACGGTTTTGCTTCAAGCAAATTTGACGGCAAGCTTATGGGGCTCCCTTTGACAGGCAATCCGGTCTGGGGCGCATCCATGCTCTGGATCCGGTATGACTGGCTTCAAAAGCTGGGGATGCAGGAACCGAAGACCATGCAGGATGTCCTTGCGATTTCCAAGGCGTTTACAACGAGGGATCCTGACGGAAACAACAAAAATGATACCTACGGCCTTGGGCTGACCCAGGATTTATACAGCAGTGTTGCAGGGATCGACGGGCTATTTAATTCCTATCATGCATATCCGAGGTATTGGATTCCGGACAGCACCGGGAATCTGGTGTATGGAGGGATACAGCCTCAGATGAAGAATGCGCTGCAAACCATGCAGGACTTGTTGAAGGCTGGTCAGATCGATAAGGAATTCGGCACGAAGGATATGGGAAAGGTCATTGAAAGCATCACTGCCGGCAAAATCGGTATGCAATACGGTGCATGGTGGAATCCGGATTGGCCTTTGAACGCCAGCAAAGATGCCGACCCCAATGCCGAATGGAAATGCTATACAAACCTCTCTGCCGACGGGGAACCGGCTCTGGCAGGAGTGGAGAACAGTGTCTGGCAGTGGTATGTCGTAAGCAAGGACTGCAAGAATCCGGAAGCGGCGGTAAAAATGTATAATTACTGGAATGAAAAAATGTTCGGGCCCAACAATGAAAACGCGGTATTCGGCATGGGCGAATCCGGCATAGAGGAATACAACCAGGCGCTTATCCTGGGCTGGCCGCCGGATCAGAATTCCACCATATACACTACCTTTAAGGAAGCTTTGGAAAGCAAAGACGATTCAAAGGTAAACAACTATGATCTTCCGCTCTTCAAGAATATAAAAGCCTATCTGGACGGCAACAAGTCCTACTGGGGCAATTATGTGTGCTATGAGCAGGGGAGGGCGGCACTTGTAAAGATTGATAATGAAAAGCTATACCTGTTTAATGAATTTTACGGCGTCCGGACCCCTACAATGACTGAAAAAATGTCGACGCTGGACAAAATGCAGACCGAAATGATGACGAAGATCATTCTGGGCAATTCGGCAGAAGAGTTTGATAAGTTTGTGGACAACTGGAAAAAACTTGGCGGTGATCAGATCACCAAGGAAGTAAATGACTGGTATACGGCAAACAAGCAATAGGGCTGTCTTGCAGACGGCGCAAATGGAGAGGGCTTGAGATTATTTCCTTTCTACGGGCGCTCACGGGACTTTATGTGTACCACGGAAAAACATATTTCAACTGTTACTGAATGAAATAGCCGGGGGAGGTCGGTTTAAAGCCTCCCTCCTCCCCCCGGGCTATATCCGGAGGTGTTTCTACTTTGTCACGCGACAAATGGCGGCGCGAGCTGCCTTTACATATAATGATCATACCCAGCGCGATATTGGTTTTAATTTATAGTTACGGGCCTATGCTGGGTATCTGCATCGCTTTTCAGAAATTCATCCCGGCCAGGGGATTTACGGGCTCAAAGTTTGTAGGGCTTGACAATTTCCGATACATATTCAGCATGCCGGATATTTTTCAGGTTTTGTGGAACACGGTATTTATTGCGCTGCTAAAACTTGTTACAATGTTGGTGGTTCCGGTCTTGTTCGCATTGCTGCTGAATGAGCTGACGCACAAGCGGCTGAAAAGAGGAATTCAGACGATTGTCTATTTTCCGCACTTTTTATCGTGGGTTATTTTTGCCGGAATCCTGATCGATATATTATCCCCTTCCAACGGTATCATCAATCAAATGATAAAAGCCCTGGGATTTGAACCGGTATACTTCCTGGGTGATGAAAAGCTTTTTCCGTATACGATGGTCCTGACCAATATATGGAAGGAGTTTGGCTTTGGGGCAGTGGTTTACCTGGCGTCGCTGACCGGAATTGATCCGATACTCTACGAGGCATCGATTGTCGATGGTGCCGGCAGGTGGAAGCAGACGCTGCACATCACTCTTCCGGGAATCGTCCCGATGATTGTGCTCATGACGGTATTAAGCCTTGGGGATGTATTGAATGCAGGCTTTGACCAGATTTTCAATTTGTATAGTCCTCAGGTTTATAGTACGGGGGACATTATCGATACGCTTGTTTACAGACTTGGGCTGCGGGATGCGCAATTCGGGCCCGCCACCGCCGTCGGCCTGCTGAAATCCGTGGTGTCTTTGGTTTTCATCTCCACTTCGTATATTTTAGCCGACAAGGTTGCACGCTATCGCATATTCTAGGAAGTGGACGGGAATTTCCATCAATGTGTTTAAGGAGAGGACTGGATGCAATACAAAAATTCTTTTGGCAGAAAATCGTTTTTATTATTGGATTATATCCTTTTAATCATATCGGCGTTTATATGCCTTCTCCCGTTCATACATGTGCTTGCCATATCCTTCAGCAGCAGTACGGCTGCAATGTCCGGAGAGGTCAAGCTCTGGCCGGTTGATTTCACGCTTAAATCCTATGAGTTCATCGCCGACAGGCCTGCTTTCATAAGGAGCTTTCTGGTAGCCCTTGAGCGTGTGGGACTGGGACTGCCCATAAGCCTGCTCTTGACAATCCTAACCGCATACCCGCTCTCCAAAGGGAAAAAGGATTTCAGGTTAAGGATGATATATGTGTGGTTTTTTATGGTAAGCATCCTGTTCGGGGGAGGATTGATTCCCTGGTATATAACGATCAAGTATACCGGGCTTCTTGATTCCATATGGGCGTTGGTTATCCCATGCGCCGTCCAGGTATTCTACATCATTCTAATGCTGAATTTCTTCAGGGAGCTGCCGATAGAGCTGGACGAGGCTGCGTATATGGACGGCGCCGGACACTGGAGGATTCTGTGGCAGATCTATGTACCCCTTTCAAAACCGGCGCTGGCGACGATTACACTCTTTACGGCTGTGAATCATTGGAATTCATGGTTTGACGGACTCATTCTCATGAACAGGCCGGAACGCTATCCGTTGCAAAGCTACATGCAGACAATTATCGTAGGAAAGGATATGGCGAGAATCAGCGAGAAGGACATTGCAATTTTGAAGCTTGTAAACGACAGGACGTCCAAAGCGGCTCAGGTTTTCATCGGAACAATCCCCATACTGCTTGTATACCCGTTCCTGCAAAAATATTTTACCACGGGCATTGTCCTGGGGAGTGTAAAAGGCTAGGGTCACGCTCCCAGGGTGCAAGTCCCCATAGGCTCAAAAGCTTCCCCTTGCCAGGCGGGACAATTATCCGGACCGGTGGGCGGCAGGAGGTGACAGGAGGACGGGTTTGTTGTCACAGTTTGTGACAACAGACCCGTCCTCCTGCCGTATTATGCTGAATAACCGTTTTGTCGGGCGGAAGGGGATAAAAGCGCGGACAATGTCGTAAAAGCCGTAGATATGTAAGTAATTGGATTATTAACAAGAATCAGGCGGCTTAAATTATGTGCCGGCCAGCTTGACAATGGGCGGTTTGTATTTTATAATTAATAAAAATATCGGAACAGATTTTGTGTTATTTGCACGGCACTGCATAAATTCCAGTACTATTTATATTTATATAGCCGTTGATTCTTCGGAATAAATGCGTACCAAATGCATATATTATCAACACAAAATTTTTGGTAAAGGAGAGGCTTCAAATGACAGGTAAGGAAGTCATACTGACCTATGAGGGCTTGAAAAAACTGGAGGAAGAGCTTGAATTCCTAAGAGGTCCAAAGCGCATGGAAATCAAGGAAAGGATCAAGCAGGCCCTCTCATTCGGCGATATATCCGAAAATTCCGAATACGATGAAGCCAAAAACGAACAGGCTTATATAGAGGGCAGGATTGTCCAGCTGGAAACTATGCTGAAGCATGCAAGGGTGATCGATGAGGACGATGTCAGTACGGAAAAGGTCACAATCGGTTCAAAGGTAATGCTTTTGGATATGGAATACAATGAAGAGGTGGTTTATACCATCGTTGGCTCTACCGAAGCGGATCCAAGCCGTTTCAAGATATCCAACGAATCTCCCGTCGGCAGCGCCCTCATGCAGAAAAAGAAAGGCAGCACCGTGGAGGTTGCGGTACCCGACGGCGTATTGAAGTTTAAAATATTAAAAATTGAGAAATAAGGTTGTTATGGCTTGTACTAATGTTTTAATTTAATATATAATATAATAGAAATAACAGTTTGCATTAGTGGACTGTTATTCTTGTTATATAAGTTTATATTAAGTTCATAAAAGTTTTATATAATAATGGTAAATTCTTTTGCAGGTTTACGTTTGAGGAGGAGCCAGATGGCGGATAATGTTGACAATCCACAGGAATTGCAGGACCTGAACGAGATTTTGAAAATCAGAAGGATGAAGCTCCAGGAGCTGCAGCAGAATGGCAGGGATCCATTCAAGATCATAAAATACGATGTGACAAATTCGGCAACGGAAATCATCGATTCCTTTGAAGCCTTTGAGGGTAAACATGTTTCGCTGGCCGGCAGGCTTATGTCCAAAAGAGGCATGGGGAAGGCCAGCTTCTGCGATTTGCAGGACAGAGACGGAAAAATACAGCTTTATGTTAAGATCGATGACATTGGCGCGGAAAGCTATGAGGAATTCAAAAAATTCGACATTGGCGATCTCATAGGGGTTAAGGGCGCGGTTTTCAGAACCCACAAGGGCGAAATATCCATCAAGTCTGAAGAAATAACCCTGCTGGCAAAATCACTGCAGCCTTTGCCGGAGAAATGGCATGGACTTAAGGATATGGATCTGAGGTACAGGCAGAGATATGTCGACCTGATCGTTAACCCTGAGGTTCGGAAGACCTTTATAACAAGGAGCAGGATTATCAAAACCATCCGCAGGTTTCTGGACGACAGGGGCTTTATTGAGGTTGATACGCCTATCCTCAATACCATTCCGGGAGGCGCTGCCGCCAGGCCCTTCATTACGCATCACAATACACTTGACCTGGATATGTATCTTCGCATTGCTCCTGAGCTTTATCTCAAGCGCCTTATCGTCGGCGGTCTGGAAAAGGTCTATGAAATGGGGAGAATGTTCAGGAACGAAGGGATGTCCATCAAGCATAATCCTGAGTTTACCATGATGGAGGTATATGAAGCCTATACCGATTACAGAGGAATGATGGAATTGACTGAAGCGCTCATTTCAACAGTTGCAAAGGAAGTTCTGGGTACCACTGTCGTTTCCTATCAGGGGCAGGAGGTGGACCTCACCCCGCCATGGAATCGAATGACGATGGTAGAAGCCGTTAAAAAGTACTCCGGTGTGGATTTCGGCAGCATAGCCACGGATGCTGACGCCGGAAATATTGCAAAAGAAAAGAAAGTGCATGTAAAAGAAGGTATGAGCAAGGGCGAAATACTCAATGTGATGTTTGAGGAATTTGTGGAAGAGCACCTGACACAACCCACCTTTATTACCGATTATCCGGTGGAAATATCGCCTCTTACAAAAAAGAAGCCGGATATGCCGGAATTCACCGAGCGGTTCGAGCTGTTCATTACAGGAAGGGAAATGGCTAACGCCTATTCGGAATTGAATGATCCCATCGATCAGAAGGAAAGGTTTATGAATCAGGTCAAGAAGAGGGAAGCCGGGGATGAAGAGGCCAACATGATGGACGATGATTATGTCAACGCTCTTGAATACGGCTTGCCTCCCACCGGTGGCCTCGGGATTGGCATTGACAGGCTGATCATGCTTTTGACCGATTCCTATTCCATCAGGGATATTTTGCTTTTCCCAACAATGAAACCGAGGGAGTAAATCGGCCAGTCGCAAGGATGACTGCCGTAGGAATGGCTGCAGGTCGTCAACTGCCAGCATAGGAAGGGGGCAAACGCGTGCTTGATACAAAGAGAGCTCGAGAGATATTGGGCGTGGGGAAAGAAGCAAACAAAAATGATATAGAAAGAAGATACTCCATTCTCCTTAAGAAGCATAGGATGGGTTCTGCCGAAGGGCAGGAGGGCGGTGAAGAAATCAGCATTGACGAGATCACCGGCGCCTACAACCTGCTTATGGGGTATGTAGAGCCTCAATCGGAGGCAGAAATGAAACCGCCCAACCCTCTTCTGAAAAAGGTTGGCATTGATGAAAAAAAGGCGGGCAACTTTTTTCATTACTATAAGGTCCATATCATTGTTGGAATCATTGCCCTGCTCGTTGTTGCATTCACCGTAAGAGGGTGTGTGACCCGGGTGGACCCGGATTTTAACATAGCTTTCCTGGGAGAGCTGTATTACAGTGAGACGGATGTCCTTAAGGGAACGATACAGAAGGAAATACCCGAAATCAAGGAACCAGGATTTGACGGCGCATTTTTGGGGTCCGGGGATTCTGCCGACGCACAGCAGGAATATGCAATGCAAATGAAAGCCATGGTGCTTTTTGCCGCGGCGGAAGTGGACCTGTTCATCATAGACAAGGCAAACTTCGATCGATATGCAGCTCAGGGCGCTTTCATCAGTCTTGATGAAATTGCACCGAGGCTTGGGATAGGCAGTGATCAAAGCGAACCTTTCCTAGCCAGGGCCGGTGAAGATACTGCGGAACACATATATGGTATCGATATCAGCAAAAGCGAGGTTCTTAAGAGTTCCAACATCCAGGGCAGGGAAATGATTGCGGCAATACCGGTAAGAAGCAAGCTGCCGGATAAAGCCGAGAAGGTAATTGCGCTTTTACTTAAATAGTACGGCAGTGAAACAAGCCTTAATTTATCGGCATTTATGCGCCTTACAGAAATATTGCAAACACTTAAGCGCATATTTCTGTAAGGATAATTAAAAAAGTTTCACTGTCGTATAAGAAAAACTATTATTTGCAGAGGGGGGCCAGCTTATGTCCAGTGGGTTGACGGTGAGAGAGGAAGTATACGCTGATTATGTAAAAGTTACCTTGACGGGTGAGATCGACATCTATACGGCACAAACCCTGAAAGAAAAGCTTTACAACATCGTGGAGACGAACCAGACCGATATCCGGATCGAATGCAGCGGTTTGAATTATATCGACAGTACCGGGCTGGGTATTTTTGTAGGGGCATTGAAAAAGACCAGGTTATATGGTAAAAATATTTATCTTGACAGGCTTAAGGACAATATCAGGAAGCTGTTTGTCATAACGGGCTTGGACAAGCTTTTTATCATCGAATAAAAATTATTGTATTATTAAGCGTTGGATGCGGAGCTGCCGATAGGGTTGACCGCATCAAGGAGTGGAATGTGATGAGTGATTTTTCCGATAAAATCGAACTGGTTTTGCCCTTTAAGGCAGAGTATGTCAGTATAGCACGCTTGACGGCATCGGGTATTGCCAATCGGGTAGGCTTTGACATAGAAACAATCGAAGATATCAAGGTTGCCGTTGCTGAAGTTTGCAACAAGCTTGTTCAGGCAGGCAGTGAATCGGAGGGCAATTATGCTATTGTCTTTACGATGCGGGCAAACAAGGTTATTATTTCTTTCAACTCCACGGATGAAGCCGTAAAATTGGTGTTCAACAATGAAGAGGACGAATTGGGCATTTCCATCATCAATGCCTTTATGGACGATGTGGAGCTTTATCCGGGATCCGGGTGCATTCTTACAATGTCAAAAGCAATTGAAGAAGGGACCTTTGCGGATGGAAAACGAAATTGATTCTATTGTATTGAACAGCGTAGCCGATGAAAACGATGCTCTATTCGCGAAATATCTGAATGAGCCCAGTGCCGTTCATAGAAATGAAATCGTAAGCAAGTATATGTATCTGGCAGAGATCATATCAAGAAAATTTCTAAATAGAGGTCTTGATTACGAAGATATATTCCAGGTGGCTTGCATTGCTTTGATTAAAGCCGTGGAGCGTTTTGACCCCGGAAAGGGTGTCAAATTCGTCAGCTTTGCCACACCCACCATTATCGGAGAGATCAAAAGATATTTCCGCGACAAGGGATCCGTCATCCGGATACCCAGAAGGATCTATGAAGTTTACCAGAAGGTTAACCATGCCCGGGAATATTTGTCTCATGAGCTGCAGAGAATACCGAGGGTCGACGAGATAGCAAAATATCTCAGTATCAGCGAAGAAAATGTCCTTGAGATCATCGAGTCCTCCAATGCATACAACATTCAATCCTTTGACCAGACCGTATACAATGACGACGATCTGGAGCTGCATGAAACCATCGGGGCAGACGATACTACCTTTGAGCGGATAGAAAACAGGGACTTCCTTGAGAAAAGCCTCAGCCGCTTTAATGAAGCCGAAAAAGAATTTATACGTATGCGCTACTTCCGCGGAAAGACGCAAAAGGAAATCGCTGAAAAGCTGGGAGTTTCGCAGATGTACGTATCAAGGCTGGAGAAAAAGGTGCTGGACAGATTCAGGACAATACTTGGCAAATAATTACATAGGCTTGCCAACATAATGTTTATACCTTCCCAATGGGGGTAATATATAAGGTAGTAGTTTACTTTCCTTAGGGGACGGGTTTATGTCGAAAATGATTAAAGCATATGATGGCAGCATTATCAGCAGTATAGAGAGTATAGGTGCTGCAGTAAGTGATGTAATAGGCTATATACGGGCAAACTATGGGCCCTTGGGGGAGTGTACCCAGTTCGAACTAACCGTAATTTTGAATGAGCTGGTGCTAAATGCAGTAAAACATGGCAACAGGGAAGATGAAAGCAAACGTGTCAGGATTAAGGCCGGAGTTACCGATAGCGGATTTGCATGTCTGACGGTAGAGGATGAAGGCTGCGGGTATGATTATGACTGCTTGTGCAAAAACAAAGCGGACTGCGCAGGGGAAGAGGATATCTGCAATATCTTGGAAAGCGGCAGAGGTATTTTAATCGTAAAGAATCTGTGCGACCAGGTAAAGGTAAATGACAAAGGAAACAAAATCGTCGTTTTGAAAAAGCTGAAGCATGATTAGTGGTTTAAAACCGAAAGCAAATTATATTGAAGTGAAGCAGGCATCCCGCAAGGATGCTTTTAATGTTTTATCCGACGGAAATTTATAAAAATTGTGTAGCAATCGAGATAGTTGAATAATACTCTAATAAAATGGAGCATAATTCAGAATAGCAGGCATAAATTGAATCCATACTAATAAATGCTACCTTGCGGCGGTTGAAAAATCAGTCGGCCGGATGTTATAGTAAGTAAGCCGTCGCGGACGGGACGAAAAACAGCGCAGGATATGGCAAGCAAGGGCGATCATCAT
>JAFABI010000042.1 GCA_023426125.1 Bacillota bacterium | reverse complement strand
ATTACCATAGTCAAAGGAGTAAACCGTACCGGCAGGGGCACCCGTATTCTGTTCTGCCGGCAGATTAAACCTGTCGGTAAAGTTCTTTGCATTCGAATTGGTTCGGTTTTTATTAAGGACATCGTGATTTCCGACAACCGGAGCAACGGGCAGATTCATCAGCTCACTTTTTGCCGCACTTGCAAAATTATCCCACTGCTTTGTTTTGTCTCCGTTATCCACTATATCTCCCGTATGCACCAGGAAGCGCGCATTGGGGAACTTCTCCAAAGCTTTGTCAAGTATATTCTTCCATTTGGCATAGTCCCCGACCGATATACCCTGCGTATCTGTAATATTGATAAAAGTAAAACTCTTCAAATCGCTTTCTGCGGTTTTGAACGTTCCTTTTTCGCTATAGCCGCCGGTATCTCCAACACGGTATATATATTCCGTTCCGGATTTCAAATTTTTCAGTTCAGCTTTATGTATCATCCTCTTGTCCAGGTCGTTTTTCACTTCGTAACTCCTGGCTGAAGCTCTGCTGATATTGCTTTTGTCAAAACCTTTGAATTCATCCTTAATACAGTATTCTACAACACCCTTTTTTCCTGCTGTTGAGGTATTCCAAGTAAAACAGCGTCCGGTTGTCGGATCTTTCCCGAAGGTATTGATAATGCTTTTCGGTATGGCAGTCTGCGCTGACGCCGCTCCAGATACACAAGCAAGCAGAGAGAACAAAATACACAGAACTACAATTCCATTTACTGTCTTTAAGAATATCCTTTTCATACGCACACTCTCTTTCCATCCACTATTTTACTTTAGAAGATACGATATCATTGTTTTTATCCTTCAAATAGATCCTATCATTGACCAGATCAAGAAAACTATAATTGCTATCGTACAATATTTTTCGGTTTGTATTATCCGTTAGATTTCTGATATAGCTGTCATAAACTGCATAAATACCGGTTCTGCCATATTGCAGTTTTAAAAAGCCTGTATCATCTAGTCGGATTGTCTTAATTATTTTTGAACCGCTTACAACATATACCATGCCTTTTTGGGCCAGTGGCTGAACGTAGATATTGTCATTTGAATCCCGCCCCAGCAAATTCACTTTTTCATTCTCAAATCCATTTACTTTTTGCGAGTTGCAGAATAATATACCTTCTTCGTTCTGATAATATAAATCAAATGTTCCACTGAGCAGATTGATGCCTCCGACAGCATTGTTGTCTTTAACGATCACTCTGAGCAAGGCACCGGTATGTCCAAGCTTGGGAGCCAATCCAAGTCTAATTCTTCCTGGGTCCTTTACCAGAATCAATTTACCTATAAAATGGTCTTCTTTTATATCAACGATCTCGATACTTTTATCTGCCTTGTCAGGGATCATAACCTGATTCGGATCTTCTACAGCCTTTTCCAGTATTAGTTCATTTTTACTTGTTATACTATTTATCTTGTTGCTATCAAGGAACAGCGTTGCAAAGAAATGGTTGCCTGATGTGCCCATAGCCGTTGATACAACATAATCTCTGACATTCATAAATGGACCGTAATATATTAACAGGCTGGAGAACGCAAGTATAAAAAAAGTTTCACATCCTGCAAAAAAAATCAAATGGAATAGTATTCTACCCATTCTTTTGCTAATGTTCACATCATAACCCCCTTTTCCTAAAGTGTGGTCCGGGGCAGCATAATGGTTACGACTGTACCTTTGCCTATCATGCTCTCAGCCCGGATGCTCCCTCCATGGGCATCTACAATCCACTTTACAATGGACAACCCCAGTCCGCTTCCTCCGGATTCCTTCGACCTCGCCTTGTCAACGCGATAGAACCGGTTGAAAATATTATTGACCTCATCACTGGGAATGCCTATGCCGGTATCTTCTACGACAATATTTACGGTATCGTTTCCTGTCCTGGCATGAACGGTTATTTTCCCATCGGTTGGTGTAAATTTTAAACTGTTGTCAATGAGTGCCCTCAGCGCTTGTTTGATCATTTTTCTATCAGCTGTAAGAGCTATCTCTCCTGCCACATCGCAATGCAAATCATGTATTGATGATATCAGGTGACTTTCCTTACACACCTCCTCCATCAGTTCATTTAAGCTAAATTCAATTTTTTGCAGCTTTTGACTTCCACTGTCTCCTCTGGCAAGAAAAAGAAGCTTTTCAATCAATTCCGTCATCCCTGACGTTTCGTTTTTTATTGCGTCAATCGACTCCTGGAGAACACTTTTATCTTCCTTCCCCCAACGGTCTATTAAGCCAATATATCCCTGGATGACCGATATGGGTGTCCTCAGTTCATGGGAAGCGTCGGAGACGAATTGGCTTTGCTTGTCAAAAGACTCTCTCAAACGGTCAATCATCTCATTAAAGGTTTCTGCAAGCCTTGACAACTCATCATCGGCTTGACTTACCTCAATCCGGCGGCTTAGATTATTTATGCTTATGCTCTGTGCTGCTTTGGTGATCCTGTCAATGGGTAAAAGCATTCTTCTGCTGATCAGATAGCCCGCAAGAAGGGAAATTGCAATGCCTACCGCATCGGCACATGCCATTAAAATGAATAAGACTTTAAGAAACATATACTCATTTTCCATGTTCACTGCGACCTGGAGATATGCTTTTGTCTTGCCATCCACTAAAACCTGCCTGTTTGCAACTGCTAAATGCATTTCATCCGATTCCATTTTCCTTACAGAATCAAGTGATGAGGAGAAAGGGATCTTCTTCCATCGAAAGCTGTCTTCCGAATTTACAAGGATACCCTCGGGATTTGCTATTCTAACGCTGACTGTAACGTCGGTGCGGGCTTCTCCGATCAGCTCAGGGTCATCCAACGACATTTTTTCCTCCGTTGGTCCCACAATTCTTTCCGCTATTGTATTGCTTATGTTTCTGACTTTTTCCAGGGACTGGTTCACAAGATAGAATTTAATGCCGTAGAGCACGGAAGCACTTAAAAGGATCAACACCAGAGAAAATATGGATGCATATAGAAGGGTCAGCTTCCAGGATATTTTCGTGAATTTGAAAAAGTTCATTCTCATCCCTTTTCCTCCCTCAGAATATATCCTACGCCACGTACTGTCTGTATCAACCGGGTATCGTGTTCCTCATCCACCTTGCTTCTCAAATACCGGATATACACATCAACAACATTTGTATCTCCTGCATAGTCATATCCCCATACATTTTCCAGTATCTGATCGCGGGTTAAAACAATCCCCTTGTTCCTAATCAGGTATTCCAGCAGATCATATTCCTTCTTTGTGAGGTCGATACTTTCATCCCCTCTGAATACTTGCCGCTTTGCCAGGTCCATTCTTAAGTCACCTGCAGCAAGATTTTTTTGTGGTTGCTTGGACTGGTTTCTATTTCTCAGCACGGCCCTGATTCGTGCCAGGAGTTCTTCAATCACAAAGGGTTTTGTTACATAGTCATTCGCGCCTATATCCAGTCCCATTACTTTATCTGTCGTTTCATCTTTGGCTGTGAGCATAATAACAGGCCCCTCTGAAAATTGCCGGATTCTCCTGCCTACTTCCATACCGTTAATGCCTGGCAGCATAATGTCCAGGAGAATCAGGTCAGGCTTACTTTCTTCCGCTTTTCTGAGGCCTCCCCTGCCATCGTATTCAACTTCAACAGCATAGCCCTCATGCTTTAGTTCGAGCTCCAGGAATCTTGCTATTTGTTTTTCATCTTCAACGATTAATATTGTTGTTGGAACCATCGAAACATTCTCCTCATTTATATATATATAAATACATTCTACCAAAGTAAAGAAATTCATGCAGGTCGGTAAAACTATATGATTCAGCTTACCGGATTAAGATTAGAATTCCATTAGAGAAAGATTAGATCTGGATTAGAAAGTAAAAAGGGGACCGAAACTTTGCTCCTGATCAAAAAAAGTTATCCGGTACCAGCTCTTTTGCGCAATGTTCGGTTGACTTTTTTAATATCATATACATTTAACCGGGCCATTTTGATATAGCAGAATGCAGCCGGAACAAAAAATATCTGAAACAGGGCTAATGTGATGATATAGTTGTTGGGTTCATTAGTAAAACCAGACACAAAGGCAAGAAGAATTCCCACCCCGACATTCCCTATTGTCCGCCCGATACCGCCTATAAGATTGGCCAGGCTGAAAACCGTTGCCCTATGCTCCGGAAGATTTACATCCGTTATCAGCGCCAGCCAGTTGGGAGTATTGGCCGACTGGGCTGCCGTGGCAAGAAAAGCTAATATAAACATCAGCATAATCCATGGGTTTAGGACGATCTCTTTCAATAAGTATAGCAAAATAAAAATTGGGCTGTTATTGTCAGGCAGCCGCAGATGATTCATTGGTATTGCAAACATTGCCGTATATATCGGTGCAGCCAGGAAAACAACAAGAGCTGTGAGATATGCCCTTCCCTTATATGTTTTACGCTGAAAAACATCTCCGAGATACCCGAAATAGGAGGATGTTATGCCTCCTATTTGAAGCAATGCAAAAAGATATCCTGCTGCAACAATGGCAGTCTGTGTGCTATAGCCTGTATGCTCAATTTTTGATATGTACAAGGTAGGGAGCCATATCAATGTGCCCGTAGTTATGTTCATAAAAAAGCCCTGCAGCAGCAGCCATATGTTACTGGACTTTGAAACAATGCCGTATAGATGATTCATTTCAATTCTATAATTATATTCCTGTCCATTTCTGACGAACTCTTTTAATTCCGGCTCCGATTCACCCATGCTTGGTTCTCTTATAAATACATACAGGAACAAAAGAAAAAAGCCTATTACAC
>JAFABI010000019.1 GCA_023426125.1 Bacillota bacterium | reverse complement strand
TCGTTGAGTTTTCAATCCTAAGAGTCACTTGTACTTTTACATACCAGTTACCCTTATTTTTGTCTTCTCATCTTTCTCATTCGCGTTAACTTTATTCTAAGAATAAAATCTTCGCTTATGAGACTTTGTCGCTTTACATTATATAGTTTTCAAGGTACATACTGAAGAGATTTACGAAGTAAACTCTTCATCCAGTCTCTCGACTGCATCCGTGTCTCTCAACTCCGGATTTACTATTATACTCAGTCCACATTCACATGTCAACCGGTATTTTTTCCCACAGAAGAGCTTTACTTTAGTGAACTCTTCCCCCTCCGACAGGTCAAAAAATTTCGCTGTCTTTGGTTTTTACTTCAATTTAAAAAGCCTTTAATTAAATTCAAGGCTTTCCAAGTATTTGCCTTTTTTGTGTGATATCCTGCCTCACACAATTTTTTCGTTGCTGTACGGGTTGCTATACAGCAATTGCTGTATTTTTGTGCCCGTATCAACAGCGGCGAATATTATATTACAACATAGTATACCTCATTGTCAAGAAGAATGTGAAGATTTTTTTAAAAACCGGTCATCCTTTTTATTCCAGAACGCTCACGGTTATAGGGAATCAGCTGCTTTCTATATAAATAATAAGGAAATGCGTTTTTACCTTTTCACAAGTGGGTACTTCAGGAATAGTTCTTTGTCAGGCCTTCACGGTATGATTCAAAAAAGAATGCTTCTTCAGCATCTTCAAAACGAAGCAATCAACCGGCATACTACTGCCGGTCACATTGGATTTTCCCGGAGAGTTTTAATACCAAGGAATATATCCTCGCACGGCGTATGTGTCTGATATTCCAAAATTGCCAAACAATCGCGGGGCAGATTTTTTATAGCGTCAAAAACCGGTTCCCATTGTATGTTTCCTTTATAAATAGGGTAATGCAGATCGGATACTCCGTCGTTATCATGCATATGCAGGCCCCTAACTCGATTTCCCAACCGTTTGAGCAGTAACGGAATATCCCAGCCGTTTATGTGGGCGTGTCCAAGGTCAACGAGAGAATAAAAACTGCAATCGGAAGAAAAAAGATTTATATAGGACTCAAAATCATATACAATACTGCGGCAGCTGTAAAAGCCTACATTTTCCACCCACAGCTCACAGCCATACTTCTGTGACATTTCACTCAGAAGCAGGGATCTTTCGGAAAACAAAGCCTTCTTCCTTTGCACAGCCATCGGATCTGTGTATTCGGGTCCGTTTGTATGAAGCACCACATAATGAGAATTTACCCGAGCGGCCAATTCCATGCACTCCTCATGGCGATCCAGGCTGTATCCGAGCAGAAGCGTTCCTTTTTCGGCCAGAATATCGCAGCCTTCTATAGGGCAATGAACACCGATCCGACCGCTACTGATAAAATCCTCCAGGTATTTATGGTAAAAGACAGGGTTTGAAAAAGGCTGTGTATCAAAAAATAATTCCAGCCCTGTATCGGTGTTGTTTTGCCGGCGGAGCGCCCCGGCAAATTCAAGAACACCCTGTCCGCTGAATGCAAGCGTACTAACACTGACCATGTGTAATCTCCTTTATCATTTAATGCCTGAATGGGCAAAGCTTTCGGTAAACTGTTCCTGAAAAATAAAAAATAATATCAACAGGGGGCACACCACAAGAAAGGTTGCGGCACAAATATCGCTCCACTGTGCACCGGTTTCGTTGGACATGGCAAAAACAGCGAGGCCCAGCGTCAAGGGCCTTTTTTCTACCGAATTTATCATAACGAGCGGCCAGAGGAAATCATTCCAGTGATAGGATACGGAAATCAAACCAAAGGCGATATAGGCAGGCTTTAGCAAGGGAACGTAAATCCGGAACAGCATCCTGAACAGGCCGAACCCATCCATTTTCGCCGCCTCTTCCAGCTCATACGGTATGGTTTTTATGGTCTGCCGCATAAAAAACGTGCCCATGGCTGAAGCAAAAAAAGGTATCATAACCCCCGCCCGCGTGTTAATCAGATCCAGCTGTCCCATTAGCCGGTAGTTGGGAATAATAAGAACATCCGGAGAAATCATAAGCTGGGTGATGAACAGGATAAACAGTATCTTGCTGCCGAAAAAGTCCAAACGGGCAAAAGCATATCCGGCCAGAGTAACCAATACGAACTGGACGGCAAGCGTACCAAACACAATAATAAACGTATTGCCATAATACTTATAAAAAGGAGCCGCTTCCAGAATCCGTTTCAGATTATCCATTGTCGGCCATGACAAGGAAAAAAGCTTCATCGAAAAACCGGAAGGAATGAATGCGGTTCGCAGCATCCATAAAAGCGGTATCATATAGACCAGGGCAAAAAGATACATAACACCAAAAGTGATTAGCCTGCCGGTTGCCATTTTCGGCCGGACAACGCCTGTATTTTGTTTCATCGATATCTCCCGTAAACAGTAACTGATTTTTTATAACAGACCGGCATTTTTCTGATCATTACCGGTTTTATACAAGGTATGAAGTCAGCTGTAAAACGTTTTTTTATCCTGTACAAAAAAATGAATGCATGTGGCGATAAGGAGGAGCATGATCAATACCATCGTCATGGCGGAAGCCTTTCCCATGTCCCAAAAGTCGAAGCCGACCTGATAAATATAGTACAGAAGCATGTTCGTGGAATTATTCGGGCCTCCTTTCGTCATGATGTACAGATGATCGACCATTTTGTAAGCATCCGTAAGGGCAATAATTGACACATACAGGGTTGTGGGTCTGAGCATCGGCCAGGTAACGTACCAGAAAGTATGTACCGGTCTGGAGCCATCCATTTTTGCAGCTTCATATAATTCCTCCGAAATCCCCTGCAGTCCTGAGATGTAAAAAATCATCAGATAACCTGCCTGCTTCCAGACAAGCATCACGATCAGACCCCAAATCGCAGTATCCGGATTACTGAGGATACGCCAGGAAGGATTTATATATCCCAGCAGTCCGTAAATGGGCGTATAAATATAAACCCAGATGTTGGCGACAGCCACCATGGGAAGAATGGTGGGATAAAAAAAAGCCACGCGTACAAATCCTTTTCCGGCGGCAGCCTTGTCTGCAAAAATGGCCATCCCGACAGCCAGCGCAATACTGGCAAAAATGGTGCAGGCCGCAACAAGAAGATTGTTGAAAAACGCTTTTAAAAAAATCGTATCGCCAAACAGACCCGTATAGTTTTTCAGTCCGACAAACCGTGGAACCATGGTTGCCAGATCATCTTTAAACAGGCTGTTATATAAGCTGCCGAGCATCGGATAAATTGTAAAAAGCCCAAGGAAAAACATGGACGGCAGCAGCAAGCCCCAGGCCAAAAAAGTGGTTCTCCATTTCTTTTGCAAATCGGAATTCTTCCGTGTCCGTTCTTTCCGGCTTTGGAGGCCATCCATCTTTTCTTCCGCAGTTATGAACGCTTTCATAATGTAGATCTCCTATTTGAAAGTCGCTGAAACGGTTCCCGTGTACATTTTTCACTAAAGCCCCCGGCGGGATTCCTGACCGCCGGGGGAAACAGAGCAGGTTTCAGGCTTAAACCCTCATCATTCGGTTACCTGTACTGGGACAGAATTTCATTTGCCTTGGCCTGAGCCTGCTTCATGGCATCAGCCGCGCTCATCTGGCCGGTCATTACAGCCTCAATTGCAGTGTCAAGAGCATCTTGCACATTGCCCTGATCAAAAACGGAAAATTCGGCATGGCCATATTCAAGCTGATCTCTTGCGGTTAGTGCCTGTGGGAAATCCCTGGTGTAGTTTTTGAGCAACTCGGTATCATAAGCCTCGGGACGGGTGGCTACATACCCCGTGTCGATGGACCACTGGGCCACGCGATTTGGGTCATCCGTCATCCACTTGATAAACTTGAATGCAACCTGAGTCTCCTCCTCCGGAACGCCCTTAAACAGGTAGAAGTTGCCGCCCCCGGTAGGTGATCCTCTGGATTCGTCGGCGGGAAGCATGGCCGTTCCGAAATCAAATTTGGCGTTTTTTCTGATATTGGTCAGATTTCCGGTCGTATGATAAATCATAGCCGCTTTTTGTTCAATAAAATCGGTAGGCGTGGTTTTCCATGCGGAAGTGCCGGCAGGCTGGCTGCCGTCGTCCGAGAGGCTCTTCCAGAAATTCAGGCCCTTTATTGTTCTGGGATCGTCGAAAAAGACCCCATTCCCGGCTTCATTCATCAGGTTGAACCCGTTTTGCTGGTTGCAGAAGGTTTGCAGCATCCAATAGGCATATCCGGCTTTATCTGAAGGAATCTGAATGCCGTAGCGGGTAGTTGTGCCATTTTCGACCTTGGTCAGTTTTTTAGCATAGGCTTTAAGATCTGTCCATGTAGCCGGCGGCGCCTCCGGATCGAGGCTCGCTTCCTTATAGGCATCCTTGTTGTAATAAAGGATGATCGTACTGCGCTGCCATGGTATGCCATAGGTTTTTCCGCCGGAACGGCTGTTTTGCATAAAACCGTCGTAGAAACCGCTCAACCATTTTTTCTCCTCATCCGTCGCACAGAAACGATCGTAATCATAGAGAATGTCCATTGATCGCAGGGAATGCAAATCAATTGAGAACATCAGGGCAATGGCCGGCGTGTTGCCGCTCTTAATTGCGGCCTGAACCTTTGTGCGGGTTTCCGCGTATGTCCCTGCATATACCGGATTTACCTTGATAGCCGGGTTCTCATTATGGAACTCATCGCAAAGCTTGCTGATAAGCACATCAGGTCCGCCTCCGACGGAGACAGGAAAATACATATCCATTTCTATTACTTTTCCGGTTGCGTTTTCACCGGATGACACAGCAGACGTTTCGTCTGCCGGCGTGTCCAACGAAGTGTCGGACAAGACTGAGGTCTGCTGCTGCATACTGCCCGAGCAAGCCGTGAGCATCGTTATGCACATCGCTGTTGCGATGACAATGCCGAACATTTTTTTCATATTGCTCTCTCCTTTGTTTTTTTTCTGGTAATCAACAATCATACGAACACTCCTCTTTGCATAGAATTGAAATTTTTAATTATTATAATATTAAATATTTCAATTCCTTCTTTGCTTTTAAACACCTTCCGCCAATAGGGTAACACATTATATATGATGCATCAATCACCTGTTTGTAAAGGTTTTGTTGTAATTATGTAAAATTTGTCTTTTCGCTGATATTTCATTAAATATTTTAATTGATGATCAAATTATCAGTTTACTTTTTGTTTCATTTCGTTTATATTAATTAGTAAGTAAATTAAGGAGATCTTTATGAAAGCACCCAAACCAACAATACGGAATATAGCGGAATTGGCAAAAGTTTCCCAGTCCACCGTGTCGATGATCCTGAATCAACGATCCGATGTTTCCTTTTCCAGGCAAACGGTAGAACAGGTCATGAAGGCAGCCGAGCAGTTGGGATATACCAAAAGCAACTGGCCAACCCATCGACACATTCTTCTCAATACAATTGCCGTTATTTGTCCTACCATTACCAATCCTTATTATTCCGATATGATCCAATCAATCGAACAAGCCGCAAACGCCAAGGGTTATCAGCAGATTATATACGTTACATATCGTGATTTGCAGCGCGAATCTCAGATATTGAATACCTTGCATGCCATTCATGTCGCAGGGATTATTTTTACAAACCAGCCGCAAAATCCCGTAAAGGCGATTGAAATCAGCAAAACCATTCCTACCGCGGTTATCAGTGATCATACCGAACAGATCAGCCTGGATACCGTTGAACTGAACAACTATATGGCAGGTTGCCTTATCGCTTACCATATACTGGAGCTGGGTCACCGTCATATCGCTTTCATATCCACAACGCTGGACAGATACAACACCGCCCGTACACGCCGGCTGGACGGTCTTAAGGATACTTTGCGAAAGGAGTGCCCCGAAAGCACAATACTGGTCAAAGAACGGGAGATTGCGCCACAGACGGATCTTGATCATCTGCATGTCGAACATACCGTCGGATACGAATTAACCCGGGATTGTTTGAAGGATTCCCGTCTTACCGCATTTGTGGCGGTGAACGACATGGTTGCCTATGGGGCGGCGGACGCCGTATTGTCGGCAGGTTTTGACATACCGAAGGACTACAGCATATGCGGTTTCGACAACCTGCTTACTTCCCATCTTTGTCCGGTATCGCTTACCAGCGTAGAGCATCACATCGCAGACAAAGGCCGCAGTGTGTTTGAAATGCTGTATGTAAAAATGGCTCAAAACAGCACTATTTCCGAGGTGATCACAAGAATGGAATATCAGCCCAAGCTGATTGTCCGAAAATCTACAGGTCCAGTACGTTCATGAGGAGTACAAATCTAATGTCATAATGCAGCCCGAAAAGCCATAGATATGATGCTTCAAATGCTGTGTCAGGCACTTTTATTATGAATCCGGCTGGAGGATATAGGATCTGTCCGAATGACGTAGAAAAAAGGGTTGCAGTAAAATTGCAGTAAAAATAAAAAGTTCCAAGGCCTTCTGACCTTGAAACGTTTGATTCTTCTGGTGGAGATAAAGAGATTCGAACTCTTGACCCCCTGCTTGCAAGGCAGGTGCTCTCCCAACTGAGCTATACCCCCATAAATTCAGATCCTAGAAACCAGATACCAGCCTCTCATTTTCTGCATTTTAGAGATACATTCCATCAGTATCATTGTTCTGCTCTCTGTTATCTTCTTTTCAAAGGTCCATTTCCATGGGCCTTCAAAAGTAACCAGTGTATTTTTTGGAACTCGGTTTGTTCCTACTCTA
>JAFABI010000014.1 GCA_023426125.1 Bacillota bacterium | reverse complement strand
GGAATAAGTGACCATGCCGCTTGTAGCGCCTGTTGAAATAGGATACATATGCTGTGTTTAGATGACGCATATAAGTCGATATGTCAAAACCGCACGGATCTATGTAAATATGGACATGATTATCCATGAGACAATATGCATATATTTTACAGTGGCATTTTTCGCAGTATTTTTTCAACAAAGACAGATAATAATCTTTATCTTCATCACAAAGAAACAGATCCCTTTCACTGATACTCCTACACATAACATGGTAAAATGCATCTTCGGACTTTTTTCTTGCTGCTCTTGGCATAAAAAATCACCTCTGGTAAATATATTACCAAAAAAGGTGTTTTTTGTAAATAATAAATGTTTGTTGTGGAGAAGCGTCCCTATTGAGTGCCTGCATACCGATTCAGTAAATCTATCTGATTTTGCAGCCATGTGACCGTCTCTCTTTTATCCTTGTACACGGGAGCGATGTGTTCCCAGATTCCGTTAAAAAACTCGTTGAAGGCTTGAACAAACATAGGCTCTTCGATGAGCAGCCGTAGTCCCGTCGTTGATCTTAAAGGTTCATATATTTCAAGGAAAGCGGTATGTCTTTCTTTAACCAGGCAGTGATAATTATCAATTTTTACCGTGCTGTCAAAATTCCGGGGTATAAAGGCAATACTATAATTCTCATACGTCTCCAGAAGACGGACGATATTCTGCAGATACTCAATAATATCCCGGGCTTCCAAATCCATTATCTCGATTCCGGTACCGCTATAATAGCAATACTGCCGATATTCAACCAGGTTTAAAATGGAATCTGCAAAATAGATATCCCTGTATTCACAGTTTCGTATGTTAACCAGAAATGTCTTTAATCGTCTTTTATGGAAATTCAATTCCTTAAGCATTTCATCCTTTGAAATCTTTTTTCTTTTTAAAAGCTTCACGTACAAATTTTTAGGTATCGGCATACTGAAACAGTATCTGAATAGGATCCGGTTACCGGCGCTCTCTTCATTCTCCATCATGCAATTGTAATAGTCGAAAATGTTTTCCCGTGAAAAATATTTGATAAGAGGTTGAGAATAATTCATGAGAACATTGAAATGATCCTTGAGAATATCGACGGCAACCTTGTTTTCAAAATAAAAAGCGCCGTCAATGCTTGAGTGCAGGCTGGTGGAAAAACAAGACAGAGCCCCGATGCCTGAAATGACGTAGATTTCTCTCTCCGCTGCATTGGTGCCGTATTTTTTGAAATAATAGATGTCAAGCCTTCCCGTTTGAAGAAGCGGAAGCACGAAACTGATAAACCGCAACGTACGGTCAATATTATTGTTGAACCTCAATAATATCAATACCTGCCATCCGGTATGCAGCGCTTCTAATAAAAGATCCTTCCAGTGCATTAATTCATTGCAGGAATCGGATAGTATATCCAGGTCGTTATTATAAGTGATATAGATTATTTTGTTGTCTTTGCATTCCTTTTTCAAGGCGGCTTCCAGCAAAAAGACACAGGAAGATATAATGTTTTTTATCCCAAAAATGATTTTGTCGCTGCCTGACAGGGCCACAGAAGCGACAAGCTCCGGTGTATCCCCCGCAAGCATTTCATGGACCGCATAGGCCTCCCCGGCTGTCTCATTTTGATACTGATTTGATAATTTTGAAATTTGTTCTTTGTTTACCGGGGATTCTTTGTTTTTTTTTCGCTCATTTTTTTTACATTCGATGGAATACCCTTGTGTCTCTAACAATGCTATTCTTATTTTTTCTTTATCGCAATCCGTCAAATCACGATCTTCGCAAATGTTCAGGTAAAGCTCATGCAGATGCTGCGTTTGAAAGGAATTCTGGATGTTCTTCGAAAGGTATTCGGTAATACTTTCAATGTAGGACGTATGATATGCGGGAATTCTTGTTCCGTGAATCCAACGGTTAACAAGCGAGCTATCTACATTTATAGCTTTTGACAATCGGTTGATACTTATGTCTAAAGCGGAAAGCATGTATTTTAGGCATTCACCAAATGTCATGTTCGTTATCAAAGAAGTATCCCCCTTAGAACATAAAAAAATTATATACTATATAAAACTATATAACCTGGCGAATAGTATATACTACTTTGCAAAGTTGTCATAACCATGGCTGTGACAACTTTGCAAAGCAGGTATATTTAATGAGTGTATTGCTATATTATAGTATAAAAAGTAACAAATTACGACAATAGTCGACGCGAGCTTACAAGCGCATAATTCTAATTTATTTTGCATCTCCATGTAAGTGATTGGAATTAATGAAAGATTACATATTTTATGGAGGAATTTATGTTGAAATTAAAAAGCATTAAGACAAAACTATCCTTTTTTTTCGGGGGATTGTTGTTCCTTATCTGTATAGGCCTCGGAATCATAACCTATATCGTATCCGGCAATGCCTTGTCAACCAGTATAGACGAATCGCTGTCTCAATTGGCAAACGCAGGAGCCAAAGTTGTCCAGGAAAGGGTTGCAGCCCAGCTGAATACCCTGGGAGCCCTGGCTGAAACCGACGCAATCAAAAAGGATACGCTGACCCTGGATGAAAAGCTGGAATTGCTCAAAAGTGAAGTAAAAAGAAACGGACATCTGCGGATTAACATTGCAGATACCAACGGCAATGCCAAAAACACCAACGGAGACAGCTCGGACATCTCCACCAGGGAATATTTTGTAAAAGCATTGTCGGGTGAAAACGCAGTTTCGGATCCTCTTGTCAGCAAAGCTGACGATACTGTAATCGTATCCTATGCAGTCCCAATCAAGGACGGCAATACCGTTAAAGGCGTACTGGTCGCTATCCGTGATGGGAATGAATTAAGCAATCTTACCAATGACATCAAATTCGGAAAAAGCGGAACCGCCTATATGATTAACAATAACGGTACGACGGTAGCCCATAATGATAAGGATCTTGTTCTAAATATGAATAATGATTTGGAAAATGTCAAGACGGACCCTGAACTAAAATCGTTGGTTGAAATCGAACAGCAAATGGCAGACGGTAAAGAAGGGACCGGTGAATACACCTATAAGGGGGAAACCAGATATATGGGCTTCGCTCCGGTGCAGGGAACCAACTGGTCATTGGCCATAACGGCGCTAAAGTCAGAGGCCATGGCAGAGGTAAACATACTTGCGCTGACAATCGTGATGGTATCGATTATCTTTCTTGTGATTGGCATCGTAGTTACATTCTTAATTGCATCAGGCATATCAAAGCCCATAAAGGCGGCTTCAGACTATCTGAAGGTTGTCGCAACCGGGGATTTTACAGGCGTGGTCCCTTCAACGCTGCTTAAAATGAAAGATGAAACCGGACTTCTCTCCAATGCCATTCATACAATGCAGCAATCCATAAAAACGATTATCCGAAAAGTTGTTGAAGAATCCTCCAATGTAAGTGATATGCTCCTTGGTATCAATACGAAAATGGAACAGCTGAACAATAGCATCGAAGGAGTTTCCGCCACGACGCAGGAGCTGTCGGCAGGAACCGAGGAAACCGCTTCCTCGACGGAAGAAATGAATGCCACCGCCACAGAAATCGAAAATGCTGTCGGGTCCATCGCATTAAAAGCGCAGGAAGGCTCCATTGTAGTAAACAATGTGAATAAGATGTCGGTAGAAATGAAGCAAAATGCAACCGCTTCAAAAGAAAATGCCCTTGCTATGTATGGAAGGACAAAGGATGATTTGCAGCACGCCATTGAACAATCAAAGGCAGTAAATCAAATCAACGAATTGTCCGAAGCGATTCTGGCAATCACTTCACAAACGAATTTACTTGCGCTGAACGCAGCCATAGAGGCGGCAAGAGCGGGTGAAGCCGGAAAAGGTTTTGCCGTTGTCGCCGAAGAGATCCGAAAACTGGCAGAAGGCTCTAAAAATACGGTTTCCAGGATCCAGGAGGTCACCCGGGTAATCTTCGGGGCAGTCCAGGAGCTCTCCTCCAGTGCGGGCGAAATCATGGAGTTTATTGACAAAAAGGTATTGAATGATTACGAGAATCTTGTTACCACCAGTGAACAATACAGCCAGAGCTCCAACAGCATCAATGACATGGTCACTGATTTCAGCGCCACCTCGGAAGAACTTTTGGCTTCAATACAGAACATGGCAAAAGCAATCGATGAAATCGCATGCGCTGCAAACGAGGAAGCACAGGGATCTTCCAACATAGCACAGGAAGCGGTGCAAATAAAGCAGATGTCAAATGAAGTTATAAAGATGGCAGAATCGGCAAAAGGCAAGTCTGACTCATTGGTAGAAACCGTTTCAAGTTTTAAAGTATAAGGGGAGTGAAAAAGGTGGAGGGTACAAAACAGGTCGTCGTATTAACCCTGGGGGATGTACAATATGGCTTGCCAATCGACCGGGTAAATGAAATCATAAGGTATGTGGCCCCCGTAAAAATTCCCAATACTCCCGGCTATATGGAAGGAATCATAAGCTTAAGGGGAAAAGTACATGCGATTATTAATCTGCGGAATTTCTTTGGCATTGACAGGAAGGGAGCGGATGAAAATACAAAGATCATTATTGCCAATGGCAGTAATGTAGGCTTCATCGTGGACGACGTAAGCATGATCGTCTCCCCGAAAGAGGAAGAAGTCGATACGGCCGCTGAACTGCCAGGTTACATTGATAAGGATTTTGTCCTATACATTCTGAAAATCGATGGGAAAATTATTGTCGTGCTGAATACGGCCAGCCTCACCAACAGCGGAAAAATTCACCCCGATCCCATAAAGAACAGCATAGCATAGACAGGTGCTTTGTTTCGCTATGGGCAAGAGCTTGAAAGGCAGAAAAATATCTGGTTTTGTCAGCGGTTTTGTTAATTGTTCATGCAATTTCACAAGCGGGAGGGGAGCATCTATTTCGTCGTCCGCTCCCCCGCCATACTTGCCGGCACCCCTTTTTTGAAGGAATAAAAGGATGAACTCCCTTTCTATTTTACCGAATACTCCTGCAGCAATCTTTCCTTCATCTCCCATAATGGCTTTGACAAATCGATATAGTACTTATGCGGGTTTTCAAATCTTTTTACCTCATCCCATAAGGTATCGATCTGCACTTTGCAATAACTTTTTATATCCCTTAACTTTGGATTTTCATATACACAAGTTCCTTTATCGAAAATTTTAACTAAAAGCCTTTTTGCAACATAATTAGTTACCATTTTCCTTTTCCATGTGTATTCAGGATCAAAGAGTTCGTAAGGCTTGCTTTCATCAATCGTCTCCTCATTCTTTGTAAGCACATCTGCAATTGCTTTTCCGCTTTCCTTGTCTAAAAGCCTCCAAACCTGTTTAAATCCTGGGTTGGTTATTTTCCCCACATTTTCACTAAGCTTTATTTTAGGAATTATTTCGCCATTTTCTTCAACTGCCACCAGCTTATATACCCCGCCAAATACCGGCTCCGACCTGGAAGTGATCAGGCGCTCCCCTACACCGAACAAATCCACCTGCGCACCTTGTATCAGTATATCCCTGATAATAAATTCATCCAGTGAATTGGATGCAACGATTCTGCAATCCTGAAACCCTGCTTCATCCAACATTTTTCTGGCTTCCTTTGAAAGATAGGTGATATCGCCGCTGTCAATCCTGATTCCCTTAGGTCTGAAGCCTCTGGGAACTATTTCTCCGGCAAATGCTTTTATTGCGTTGGGTACACCGGATTTCAGCACATTATAGGTATCTACAAGCAATGTGCAATTGCCAGGGTATATTTCTGCATAAGCGCGGAAAGCCTCTAATTCCGTCGGAAACATCTGAATCCAGCTATGCGCCATTGTGCCGATAACCGGAATATCAAATTCCTTCTCTGCGATTGTACATGCAGTTCCTATGCATCCTCCTATATAGGCAGCCCTTGCACCATAGATAGCTCCATCATAACCTTGCGCCCTTCTTGAACCGAACTCCATAACATCTCTTCCCTGAGCGGCTCTAACGATGCGATTTGCCTTTGTAGCGATCAGACTTTGATGATTTATTGTTAAAAGCACCATTGTTTCAATGAACTGAGCTTCAATCACAGGCCCCCTAACTGTTATTACAGGTTCATTGGGAAATATCGGCGTTCCCTCAGGTATAGCCCAAACATCACAACGAAACTTGAATGTTTTAAGATAGTGCAAGAATTCTTCACTGAATATTTTTTTACTCCTCAGGTACTCAAGATCCATATCAGTAAACTTGAGATTCTTTAAATATTCAATAAGCTGTTCCACTCCGGCCATTATAGCAAAACCGCCGTTATCGGGTACCTTTCTGAAAAACATATCAAAATAAGCAATTTTATCTTTGAAACCATTCTGAAAATACCCATTCGCCATGGTTAATTCATAAAAATCCGTCAGCATTGTTAAGTTCATCTTGTCCATTCATTCCACCTCCAAGACCCCTTCGATCCCATTAATCATCATTTTTAAAAAGCAAATAGGATTTATAAAACTTTTCTGCATATTCGGTATTGCCCATTCCTGCATACGCTCTACTGAATAAAAATAAAACCTCCGCGTTGCCAGGCTCCATGGAGATGGCTTTTTTCAAGCTAAGGATCGCTTCGTTGGATAAATTTCTATCGATAAGGCTTTTCGCCTGGCTGATGTATTTACCGATGACAGGTGTGGAACCTTTATTCTCAAGGCCGGGATATAATTCCTGCAGAACCGTTTTTACCTTTTCCGCAGTAAATGGCTTCTGCAGGTATGCGACTGCGCCCATTTGCGTGCATTCAACAGCGTTTTTAACCGTACCATAGGCGGTGATGATGATCACAGGGGTACCAACCCCCATTTCGCGGATCCGTCTTAACACTTCCGTTCCTCTCATTTCCGGCAGCTTTATGTCCAGAAAGGCAAGGTCGAATTTTTCTGTTTTAAAAAGCTGAATCGCCTCTTTCCCGTCGCTTGCAGTGCTTACGTCGTAGCCTTCAAGCTCCAGGCATTTTGTAAGCATCAGCCTTATGTTTTTCGTATCATCAACGATTAAGATCCTTTTCGTACAAATCCCTCCTGCTCAACTCAATTTCAAAGTAAATGTAAAGCAGCTCCCCAGGTCAAGCTTGCTTTCACACCAGATTCTCCCCTTATGGGCTGCAACGATATCTTTGACAACCGCAAGCCCCAGACCGGTTCCGCGCACCTCCAGGTCATTTCCCCTGACCTGCACGAATTTATCGAATATCCTGTCCTGATATTCCTCAGGGATTCCAACTCCGGAATCCTTAACGGAAACATACATTTCATCTCCCTTTACAAAAGCACTGACCAGGATTTCATCTCCCGTATTCGTATATTTTAATGCATTGGAAATCAAATTATTAAGCACCCAGGTTATTTTCTCATAATCGGCCAAAACCTTCGGCAAATCCTCCTCGGCATCAAAAGTCAGTGCGACATTTTTATGCTCTGCCTGCTGGTAAAACTGCTTAACGGATCCTTCTATAATTCCTGCGATGGAGCAAGGTTCAATTTTATAGATGGTTTTACCCGACTCGATTCTGGATAACTCCAGAAGGTCGCTCACCAGTGTGGACAACTTTTCGCTGTCTTCCTTTAAAGCGGAGGTAATACTTTTTTGTTCTTCGGTTAAATCTCCCATACCGCCGTTTAATAAAAGGTCAGTGCCCATCATGATGGATGTGAGCGGCGTTTTGAATTCATGGGATATGGTTGCGATAAATTCAGTCCGCAGCTTCTCCAGTTGCTTCAGGGACGTTACATTCTGGAACAGTACGATGATTCCGGTCGAATTTTTCTCAGGGTCCTTCAACGTGGTTACGACCACATTCAGATAATACTCCTCCTCATCATGGGGAATAAAGATAATTTTTTCTTGATGCTCCTCCTTCGACTCAAAAGCTGCCGAAATGTGGTCAAACAGCTCACCATTGCGGACGGCCTCCAGGAAGTGCCTGCCAACTACCTTTTCTTCACTGATTCCGAAAAACAACTCGCTGGCATTATTCAAAAGGACTATTTTATAGCTTGCATCCATGACAATCAAAGGATCGGATATACTTTTCACAATGGTGATAAACCTGTTTTTTTCTGACATTAGTTTTCCCAATGTGCTTTGTTCAAACTGCTGCAATCTTTTCGTCATATTATTAAACTCCCGGGCAAGCTCACCGATCTCATCCTGTGACAGAATATTGGCCTGCTGGTTTAAATCCCCGGCTTTCACCAGTTTCATGGTTTGTGTGAGGGAATAGATCGGCTTCAAAAAACGGTTGGTGGAGAAGCGCGCGATAAAAAAGCCGCCGGATATTGCCAGAACTGTAAGCGCGATTATGACGTACATGGAACTTTGGGAGTCTTCCGTTGCCCTGGTTTTTCCTTTAAACATGGACGTCTCATTTAATGCTGCCAGTTCTTTCATTGCCCGCTTTAATTCTGTAAAGTCCGCTGTAAGGGTGGAGTTATAAAAATCCATGGCAGGCTCTTGCCCCTGGGAATTTCTTATCTCCTGAAGCTGTAAAAAGGATTTCATATACCTGGAATAATAGGAGTCTATATCGCTTACCAGCTCCTTCTCGCCCATTTCGGTTACGTTGTTGCGCTCGATATCAAACCATTTTACAAAGACATTATTGTTATCCGTGAAGATATCGATTCCTTTTTGTTTGTCGTTATTAATGTAAATAAGGATGGCGCTATCCTGCCTTTCGATTGCTTCCAGCATATTGTATACCGCGTTTATGCTTTTATAATTTGCAGTCATCAGCCCGTCAATCGCCCCGCTTAACTTATAAAGGTTTACCACGGAAACAAACCCGACCACGGCTATCATGATCACCAGGCACAGGTAAACCAGAGATATTTTCCCTTTTAACGTTTTAATCATGAACCTTCTCCTTAAACCTCTATTCATCCCTATTATATGCTAAGTACAGCTTCATATAAAGTTCATTACCAGATAGGAATAAAATAGGAATCCAATGTAGGCGGCCATTGGCCATCCGGTAGCTGTTTGGCGCAGATTGCATTTGCGGACGCGCAATGCGCGCCCCTACACATTGCCACTCTTCACTTTTTTCAAACTTATCTGGTAACGAATATATGCGGAACTGTACTAAGTATAGGATTTAACGACGATAAAATCAACGGGCCAAACTATCACAGAAACGTAAAAATAAAAGATATTGCTATGAACGGATGCAATAGTTTGTCTGGATTGCTTTTAATAAACAGAGCAAAGGCTTATAGCAAAATCCTTAAAACTTTAGAAAATCATTGCGTGAGGCTATAATAGTCCTATGCTGAAAGCTTGATGCGTCCTGATGGTTAATGTACCGCGTCTCCTCTGTTTGCAGCCAGGAGATCTGTAAGGAGAATACCCGCTGCGCTCCTTTTAAATCTTTTCAGGACAAAAGGATATATTATTTGTATGAATCTGTTAGAAGGAGGTTTTTAATATGCTGGATTTGATTTTTATTATCACACTTTTGGCTTGCTTTGGTTTTATTGTATTTTTTACAGGCTGGTGTGACCGGCAGGTAAGCAAGTGAATGGAGGGATCGATGTGGTTATTTTATTCATTATGTCAATTTTGTTGTTTTTATATCTGGGTTATGTGCTGCTTAATCCGGAAAAGTTTTAAAAGAGGAACAAATCACGATTTCCATAAGTATAGGAGGTTGAAAAATAATGGGAATTCTACAGGTTTTGATTACGCTGGCCCTTGTCATGCTGCTGGTCATCCCGATGGGAAAATATATCTTTAAAGTGATCAGCGGCCAAAAGAGCTTTGCCGATCCTGTGATGGACAGAATCGACAATTTGGTATATAAAGTGACCGGCATCAAAAGAGAAGAGATGAACTGGAAGCAGTACGCCATTGCACTGGTTCTGACAAATCTGGCGATGACACTGACGGTTTATCTGATCTTCCGGCTGCAGGAATTTATCGGCCTGAATCCGAATGCCAATAAGAATATGGAGCCTTCGTTGTCCTTCCATACGGCCATCAGCTTTGTTACCAACACAAACCTTCAGCATTACAGCGGTGAATGGGGGCTGTCCTATTTCAGCCAGATGGCGGCAATCACTTTTTTGATGTTCACCTCAGCCGCCACGGGGTTTTCGGCAGCTGCGGCGTTTATACGCGGCCTGGTGGGCAAAACAGGCAAAACCGTCGGAAATTACTTTGTGGACCTGGTAAGGCTTACTACAAGGATATTTCTCCCTCTGTCGGTTGTTGTCACCCTGCTCTTAGTGTGGCAGGGAGCACCGCAGACATTCGCCTCGAACCAAACAGTCACCACCCTCGAAGGAACCCTGCAGGACATACCGCTGGGACCGGTGGCATCGCTGGAGGCCATAAAACACCTCGGGACCAATGGGGGCGGTTTCTTTGGAGGGAATGCGGCGCATCCCTTTGAGAACCCGACACCCTTGACGAATGTAATTCATATACTCTGTATGATGCTCTTACCAACTTCCCTGGTTTATGCTTTTGGATTGATGCTGAAAAACAAAAAACAGGCGTGGACGATCTTTGCAGCCATGGCTATATTGTTTGCAATATCCCTGTCCGTGGTTTTTACATCCGAAGCAGCCGGCAATCCTGCTCTGGCAGGCGCAGGTCTGAATCAGTCCATGGGAAATATGGAAGGCAAGGAGGTACGGTTCGGAATCCCGCAGACTTCGCTGTTTGCCACAGTGACAACGGCAGCGACGACGGGGTCGGTGAATGCCATGCACGACTCCCTGACACCCCTGGGCGGATTGGTCCCCTTGTGGCAAATGATGATCAATGTGGTGTTCGGCGGCAAGGGCGTCGGATTTATGAATATGCTGATGTACGCGATTCTTGCGGTTTTCCTCTGCGGCTTGATGGTAGGAAGAACGCCGGAGTTTCTTGGAAAGAAAATCGAGGGAAGAGAGGTCAAACTGGTCGCCCTGGCGATCCTGGTGCATCCCTTCATCATTCTGGCAGCTTCAGCCCTGGCCCTGGTCGCCCCACAAGGCCTGGCCGGGATTTCAAATCCGGGTTTTCACGGGCTTTCACAGATTCTGTATGAATTTACCTCCTCTGCGGCAAATAACGGCTCCGGCTTTGAAGGGCTGGCAGACAACACCGTATTCTGGAATGTAAGCACAGGGCTTGTAATATTCTTCGGAAGATATATTTCCATTATTGCGCTTCTGGCCGTAGCCGGTTCCCTGGGGATGAAGAAAGAGGTACCTGTAGGTATAGGGACCTTCAAAACGGACAATACGCTTTTTACAGTGATATTGGTTGCAGTAGTCGTTATCATCGGTGCTTTGACTTTTTTCCCGGGCATTGCCCTGGGGCCGGTCGCAGAACACCTGACACTGGGGTGACAAGGATAGGGGACACACCTGCTTAAATAACGGGCAGGAAATTAAGGAGAGAATGTCCACTTTTGAATTTAGAGGTGAAAATATGAGCAAGCATAAAAAAAAGGGGTTTATGAACAAAAAAATACTGGCAAACGCCGTAAAGGATTCCTTTCTAAAATTAAATCCTAAAACCCTGATAAAAAATCCTGTCATGTTCGTCGTGGAAATAGGTTTTGCAATCACGCTTTTCCTGACCTTTTTCCCTGATGTATTCGCAGAACAGGAAGCCAATATAAGATTATACAATGCCATCGTTTCAGGAATTCTTTTAATCACCGTGTTGTTTGCCAATTTCGCGGAAGCGGTGGCCGAGGGCAGGGGAAAAGCCCAGGCGGAAAGCCTGAAAAAGACCCGAAAGGATACGAAGGCAAGGCTTCTGGATAAAAATGGAGTCACCAGAATCGTGAATGCCGGGGATGTGAAAAAAGGAGATATCGTGCTTGTTGAGATGGAGGATATTATTCCCAATGACGGGGAAGTGATCGAAGGGCTGGCCTTTGTTGACGAATCCGCCATCACCGGAGAATCGGCGCCTGTTTTGAAACAGGCCGGAAGTGATTTCAGTTCTGTCACCGGCGGTACGAAGGTCACAAGCGATTGGCTCAAAATAAGAATTACGGCAGTTCCCGGGGAATCCTTCCTGGACCGGATGATCACCCTGGTGGAAGGGGCCTCCAGGCAGAAAACACCCAATGAAATTGCCCTGACAACGGTACTGTTAAGTCTGACGATGATCTTTTTAATTGTCATCGTAGCTCTCTACCCTATGGCTGAATATTCGGGCGTCAGGATTCCCGTATCCACCTTGATCGCATTGCTGGTATGCCTGATCCCGACCACCATCGGCGGATTGCTCTCAGCCATAGGGATCGCGGGAATGGACAGGGTGACAAGGTTTAACGTCATCGCAATGTCCGGTAAGGCGGTGGAAGCGTGCGGCGATGTGGATACGATGATCCTTGATAAAACCGGAACCATCACCTATGGCAACAGGCTGGCGGCAGAATTTATCCCTGTAAATAAAAATACGCCGGAGAACATTGCAAGGTTTTCGGTAATTTCATCACTGAAAGACGAAACACCCGAGGGGAAATCGGTGGTCGAGCTTGCGAAAAAGCAGGGCATTGCAGTAAACGCGGAAGAGTATGAAAAAGCTGAATATATGGAATTCACCAGCCAGACAAGGATGAGCGGGATCAATCTTCCCAATGGGGCGCAGGTGAGGAAAGGAGCCTCGGATGTAATTCAGAAGCTTGTCAGGGAATTGGGCGGAACAGTTCCGGAAGATCTTGAGGCTGTAACCACCCGAATAGCAAAAGCAGGCGGAACTCCCCTGGTCGTTTGCGTTGACAAAGAAATATTCGGAGTCATTTACCTCAAAGACACCATAAAGCCGGGGCTGGTAGAACGTTTTGCAAGGTTGCGGCAAATTGGTATTAAAACCGTAATGTGTACGGGAGATAATCCGTTGACTGCGGAAACCATTGCCAGGGAAGCCGGTGTTGATGAATTTGTCGCGGAGTGCAAGCCGGAAGAAAAGATCGATATAATTAAAAAAGAACAGGCGGAGGGCAAGCTGGTTGCAATGACCGGCGACGGGACCAATGACGCTCCCGCCCTGGCTCAGGCCGATGTCGGGCTTGCCATGAACAGCGGGACACAGGCGGCAAAAGAAGCGGCAAACATGGTGGACCTGGATTCCGACCCGACAAAGATCATCGAGGTGGTAGAGATCGGCAAGCAGCTTCTGATTACGAGAGGTTCCCTGACAACCTTCAGTATCGCCAATGACGTGGCGAAATACTTTGCCATCATCCCTGCCATGTTCACCCTGGTAATCCCGCAAATGCAGGCTTTAAACATTATGAAGCTTGCAACGCCCATGAGCGCCATATTGTCTGCCTTAATCTTCAACGCGGTTATTATCCCGCTGCTCATCCCCATTGCCATGAGAGGTGTGAAATATAAGCCAACCAGCGCGTCGGCAATTCTCGCACGGAATATGACGGTATACGGCCTGGGCGGTGTGATTGTACCTTTTGTTGGAATCAAGATCATCGATGTTGTTATAAATCCCTTGTTGAAGGCTCTGAGCCTGGGTTAAAGGAGGAATGAAAAAATGAAAGTGTTTGTTAGAGCGATCACGGTAAGTCTCGCGCTGCTGCTGATATGCGGAATCATATATCCGCTGGGAATGACGGGTGTTAGCCAGCTTATTTTTCCTGAGCAGGCAAACGGAAGTATCCTGGAATCCGACGGGAAGCCCGTGGGGTCGGAGCTTTTAGGGCAGGCCTTTTCAGATCCGAGGTTTTTCCACGGAAGGGTGTCGGCATATAACTACAACACCTATACGGAGGAGGATACAAAGCCGGACCAGGATGGAAAGACAGCCTATGCAGGCGTCAGCTCCGGCTCGGCAAACCTTGCGCCTTCCAATCCCGCATTGGCAGACAGGGTCAAAGCGGATATCGATGCATTTTTGGAAGCTCACCCCGGAGTAAAAAAAGAAGATATCCCTGCGGATCTCCTGACAAGCTCAGGTTCGGGACTTGATCCGCACATCAGCCCGGAAGCGGCTGAAATACAGATTCCGGCAGTTTCCAGGGCGACGGGGATAAATGCATCAGAGCTTGAAGCAATTGTCCTTAACTATACGGAAGGCAGGCAATTAGGGATCTTCGGAGAACCAAGAGTAAATGTCCTGAAGGTCAATATGGAAATTGCAAACCGCTTAAAGTAAAGGCTTGGGGGGTATTTCAGGTTATTTTAAGTACTGTGAGAATACAACTTCCCATATAAATTTCTGAAAGTGCGGTCCGGTATGGCCGGCACTTTCAGAAAAACGGGAAGTAAAATTATCAGTACTCCTAAATTAGAAAAGAGGTCATTTTATGCGTTTTCTTGAAAGTATGGGTCTTATCGCAATCAGCTTGCTGGTGCTTTATATCATAAAAAAAATCAACGATTACATTGAGTGGAAAAGGACCAGCTACCAACCGAATGAACATGTGTATAGAGCAGCCGAAGAATTTGCACAGGGGGCAGCTTACCAGGATGTCATGAACCTCCTGGAAAGCTGTATTGATTTTGATGAAGAAGATGCTGCGGAAGTTTGGGCACAATCCTTGCCCCACAGGACGGATAAAGATGGAGGCTATGGCGTATTTATAAAGGCTGTCAATAAGGTATTGGGCGAAGATGTCTACAGTGAATACCCCCGTCCAGAGTGAACTACCACCACTTATAGAAGTTGGTGGCTTCAGATACCCATATCCTATACATCATTGGGAATAACATGGATTTCAATGTTTTTAGCTTTTTTAAGCAGCTTTACCACCGTTGATCCTCTGACCACCGTTTCAAGCTTTGTACGTGTAGAATGGCCGATGATAATCTGGGTGATATGCCGTTCTTGAGCAAATTTTATCAGCTCTCCTGAAACGCTTTTGCCTGTAAGTGTTACAGTCTCTGCCCCCAACTGTTTTGCAAGCTGAAAGTAGCTGTTAAGCATCTGTCGATCCTTCAAGGTGAGCCTGGGTGCAAACCGGTGGGTACAGTTCACACTTACCACCACCCATTCGCATTTATACCTTTTTGCAATTCTTGCACCTCGCCGGATCAGCTTTTTAGCGGATAAGCTCGGACTTATGCTGACCATGACCCGTTCAACCGTGCGCCAGTTATCCTTGATGCCATGCTCCTTCATATATTCTTCCAGGTCTTCGTCAACCTCTTCGGCTGTTTGCCGCAGCGCCAGCTCTCTTAAGGCGTTGAGGTTTCCTTTCCTGAAGAAGTTCTTTAATGCCTGGGGAACTTTCTCCATTTTGTAGATGTTTCCGCGCTGAAGCCTGTTCTGAAGGGCATCCGGTGTGATGTCGATCACTACGACCTCATCCGCTCTTTCAACAATGTAATCCGGTATGGTTTCCCTGACGACAATGCCTGTAATTTGTTTGACAACATCGTTCAGGCTTTCCAGATGCTGAATGTTCAATGTCGTTATGACATTGATACCATGGCAAAGGATTTCTTCTACATCCTCATACCTTTTTTTATATTTGGATCCGGGCACATTGGTATGTGCCAATTCGTCAATAAGAGCCATGTGCGGTTTGCGTGCAAGGATCGCTTCAGTATTCATCTCTTTCATAACAACACCGTTATATTCTATTTCCTTTAACGGAATTGTTTCAAGCTCCCCTATTTGCTTGTCGGTTTCTTCCCTTCCATGGGCTTCCATATATCCGACAACAACATCCTGACCTCTTTTATAGCGCCGGTTGCCTTCATTGAGCATGGAGTAGGTTTTTCCGACACCCGGCGCATAGCCGATAAATATCTTCAATTTTCCCCGGTTTGCATGGTTACATATTTTCAATGCTTCCTCGGGAGAAGTTCTTTTGAATTCCTCTGCCATCCTTTTTCCCTCGTTACATATGCTGTTATCATATGCCTCATGTGCCCATATATATACAAATTATATCACACCGGCATATCTGAAAAAAACATACAAACCTTCAAAAATGCAAGGAACATGGAAACCGTCCATGAGGACCGCTGAGTTTTCATCGATCTCCCGGATATTTCTTCAAAGCGGTATCGTCATTTTTCAATTGAAGGGGCATGATAGACACTACAATATGCTTATACTTCAGCAACTGTTTCTGAATGTAAATCCCTGTATAATTGTGCAGAAACCTGTGCCAAAAGGATTTTACGTTAAATTGAGGCAGAATAACCGTTATGATGTCCCCCTTCTCATAGTCATACTCTGCAGAATCAATGAACCGAAGCAGCGGGTCTACTACTTTTCTGAAGGGTGAGTATTTCACCACGAGGGGAACATCCAGCTTAATATGAGAGTATTTCTCCCGGATTTTCTTTTCGTCCTCTTCGTCGATTGCGACACAGAATGCAACAACATTGTCCGATATGGTCTTTGCATACCGTAAAGCCCGTATGCTGGACTTGTTCACGCTTTGGATCGGTACAATGACCTTGTTGGCATAATGGCTCCCCTCGGTATCCATTTGATCCAGTTCTTCATTTGTTATGTGCAGCTGTCTTGCGACGGCTTTATAATGTTTATTTACCTTCAGCATTCCAACGATGAGCAGCGGAATGACCAGCACTACCAGCCAGGCTCCTTCATGGAACTTGGTGACGGCTATGATCAGTACGGCGGTTCCCGTAACAGCCGCTCCCAGGCCGTTGACAAAGGCTTTCCAGTGCCAGTGCTTTCCTTTTTCTTTGAACCATTTTACCAGCATGCCGGATTGGGATAATGTAAAGGAGATGAAAACGCCGATGGCATAGAGCCCCACCAGACTGGTCACCTTCGCTTTGAATAAAACAATGAGCAGAATTGCCGCAGCAGATAAAGCGATAATTCCATTGGAGTAGCTGAGCCGGTCTCCCCGCATACTCAACTGGCGCGGCGCATATCCTTCCTTTGCCATGACCGCTACAAGAAGCGGAAATCCGGAGTATGCTGTATTAGCGGCCATCACGAGGATAATAAAGGTGGTGGCCGTAATATAGTAGAACATAAAGCCTCTGCCGAAAATTTGCTCTGCCAGCTGGATGAGCATCGCCTTTTCACCAATCTCCGGCTGATAAAAGTAAGCAAGGATGGAGGTCCCGCCAAACAAAAGGAAGACGATGAGGGAAAGCAGCAAAAGTACTGTTTTTGCATGTTTCGGCGAAGGATGCTTAAAATTCGGCACGGCGTTGCTTACAGCCTCAACGCCGGTTAAAGCCGTACATCCGTTAGAGAAGGCCCTTAACAGAAGGATGATGGCTATAGGCTCCGCTACATTTTCCATGGTTGCCTTGGGTGCCGTCATACCGCTTTTATAATTTACAATGCCCATGATCAGCATGGTGACAATACCCAATATAAAAGCATAGGCCGGTATACCGAAAAGTTTGGAGGATTCCCGGATCCCTCTTAAATTCCCTACCATCATAAACAAAACCAGCCCTACGCCGACAGCCACCGTATAGGGCTTCAGCCAGACAAAGGCCGAGGTGATTTGCTCCACAGCCGATGATATGCTGACGGCAACCGTTAAAATATAATCGATGGAGAGCGCCGCTCCTGCGGTCACGCCTGCAATAAGCCCGAGATTTTCCTTGGCGACTGTATATGCGCCTCCACCGCTGGGATACTTATCGATCGTCTGACGGTAAGATAGGGTAAGTAAGACCAAAAGACCGATGATGGCAAAAGAAATGCCCGGCAATTGTCCATAGGCCATTAACCCGATAGCAGGAAGCAATACCAGCAGCATCTCCTGTCCGGCATAGGCAACCGATGAAATGGCGTCACTGGACAGGATGGGCAGACCCCAGAGTATCCCGTATTTTTCATCGTCAATTGCCCGGCTTTTCAAGGGGCGACCGATCAGTATTCTTTTAAATTTTTTAAACATGCTTCACAATGCTCCTTTTTAAAATGGATTGATTGCAATAAACACAGCCGATAGCAAAATTGTCTTTCATTGAGCCTGATCACAAAAGATCACGATTACGATACGCCGCCTGCCCACGACTGGAGAAAGCCTCCATTGATCTTATGTTAACCGTCTTCATTGTTCTGTGATGTTTATCAATTTATTATAACAAGAATAAAATTAATATGACGTAAAGGATAATGCCACAGGATTAAGATTATATTAAGGATGCAGATTATCGATGTAGATTCTATTTACCAGGCAAGAGATGGTCTCTTGCCCGGCTCCTTTCTTATTCAACTTTAGATCGTGTTTTCTGAATTCCGATAAGCTCGTTGTGCTCCTGTTTGGAGGTGCTGGCGATTAATTTGATGTTACTGGGAGTAATCACACTAAACTGCGCCAGATTGATGACGCAGGTAAAATCCTAGCTGGATTTGCCGTCGTCACCCACCCGGAGCATCCGGTAGCCGACGCCGATATGCGTTTGAATATACTTTGGCTGCGAAGGTGTTTTTTCCACCTTCTTTCGCAGGGTTGCCATAAAAACACGCAGGGCGGGAATGTCGCTGACACAATTGCCCCATATTTCATGCAGGATAAAATTGTGCGTCAGCACTTTTCCCACATTTTTAGCCAGCAGGCACAAGAGCTTATATTCAATGGGCGTCAGGTGTATTTCTTCTCCGTCCAGCCATGTGCAGCCCGCCGCATAATCAATCTTCAAATTTCCATTGGTAAAGACGGACGCGTCCTTTTGCAGCTTTTCATTGTCGTAACGGACCCTGCGCAGGCTGACCCGGAGCCGCGCCAGCAATTCTTCCACGCTGAACGGCTTTGTCAGATAGTCATCCGCACCGGCATCCAGCGCATCGATTTTATCACGATCTTCGCTGCGTGCGCTGACCACAATGATGGGCATGTTTGACCATGCCCGAACCTTTTTGATGATATCCACGCCGTCCATGTCCGGAAGTCCCAAATCCAGGATCATAATGTCCGGCTGTCTGGAAATGGCCTCGAAAATCGAACCTTCGCCCGTCCCGGCCGTATGATATTGGTATCCCTGTGTTTCCAGTGTTGTCGTAATCAGCTTGCGGATTGCCTTATCGTCCTCCACCACAAGAATCAAGGGTTTATTCATGAACATTTACCTCCTCTGCCTGCAAGGTAAAGCAAAATACCGTACCCTGCGGGACATTATCTTTTACATGGATTTTACCGCCATGGGCATCGACAATCGATTTGCACAGGTATAGGCCCAAGCCCAGGCCGCGCCGCCCATCCCCATGGATGTTATTTACCGTATAGAACATATCAAACAGTTTGGCCTTGGCTTCGTCCGATATGCCGGGGCCGTCGTCGGCAATTTCTACAAGCGCCAGCTGTTTTTCATGTTTTGCTGAAACAGTGATATGGGAACCCGGCGGCGTATATTTAATGGCATTGTCCACAATATTGATCAGGACCTGGATAATCAGCCGGGAATCCATTCTTGCCATCAGAAGTTCGTCATCCAGGACAGTTTCTATTGTATGCTCCACGCTGTTCCGGTTAATATGAAGCAATGCCTCCGCGATGACCTCCTCCAGAAGCTCGGGCTGCATATTCAAATTTAAGGTGCCATTGTCGATCCGGGTAATGGAAAGCAGGTTTTCCACCAGGTTGATCAGCCACATGGAATCGTCGTAGATATCGGTGTAAAGCGCTTTTTTCTGCGCTTCACTCAGCACTTCCGAATTTCCCATGAGAACGCCCGCATTGCCGGAAATACTGGTAAGAGGAGTGCGCAAATCGTGGGAAATCGCCCGGAGCAAGTTGGCCCGGAGCTGCTCCTGCTGGATTTGCATGGAAATCTGTTTTTGCGTTTCGTTGAGCCGTTCTTTTTCCAGCACCAGTGCGCACTCTCCCAGCATGGCAATCATCAGGCTCTTTTCAAACATCTCCAGAGGCGCTTCCTTATCCACGACAATTGCCGCCACAGCCAGAACCATGTTGCTTCCGCGCACCGCAAGGTATAAACATTTGGCGGCAGCAAGGGTGTTCGTGGTGGCACCCGCCCGCTTATTGTTCCTGTATACCCATTCGGCTACCGCGCGCTCATCTGCTCCAACATAAGTCTGCGGATCGAACGGCAAATCTTCCTTTGGAAAAACCAGCGGTTCGGACAGCGTATTCTGTTGTGCGGAATAGAAAATCACGGTCCTATCCAGCAGCTTTACCAGTTGATGTGCTGTTTCACTCAGAATATCCGATTGATCTTTTGCCAGCTGCAGTTTCCTGCTGGTTTCCAGAAGCACCTCGGTACGGTAAGCCTTTTGCGCCGATTGGCGGGCTTGCTCCTTGGCCCGCTTGGTCAGTGTACCGGTGATGAGGGCAGCCGACAACATGACTACAAAGGTGACCGGATAGCCCGAACCATAGGCATAGAAAGAAAAGTTGGGATCAATAAAGAAAAAATTGAACACAAGTACGCTCAAAACAGAGGATCCTGCGCTATATATCCGGCCTTTTGTAAAAAGGGCATTTAGCAGCACTCCCAGAATATAGACCGTAATGATATTCGATTCATTAAAGCCCAGATAATTAAACCACAGTCCAATCAGCGTACAGATAATCAATATCCCTGCGGATTTGGCCAGGTCGACCAGCGACAGCTCCGGTGGCTTTGAGAATTTGGGAGATCGGATATGGAAGGATGACTGTGTATCGGGAATGATGTATATGTCAAGGGTTGGGGCAAGGGTAGTCAGCTTATCCACAAAATTGGTTTTTTTCAGCCATCTTCCCATATGCCCGGAGCGTCCCATGACGATTTTCGAAACACGGCTTGCTTTGGCATATTCTGCGATCTGTCCGGGAATATCATCGCCATACACAGTCGCAATCTGTGCGCCCAGCTGTTCGGCCAGCCTTAGATTTTCTCTCAGGGCCGCCTTGCTTTTGCCCTCCAATTCCTGTATTCCCGGTGTTTCCACAAACAGTGCCGTAAACGCGCCGTGAAAAGCATCCGCCATTCTCGCCGCCGTGCGGATGACCTTGGTGTTGGAGGGAGCCGACGACAGGCAGACTAAAATATGCTCGTTGGTATAAGGGCTGCTGTTTTTTGACGGCTCACTGTTTTGAACCGCCACCCGGTTGACCTGATCCGCTGTGCTGCGTAAGGCGATTTCACGCAGCGCGATCAATTTATTTTTGGTAAAAAAGTTGGCAAGTGCCCGCTGGGCCTGATCTTCCCGATAGATTTTCCCCTTATTCAAGCGGTCTATCAGGTCGTCCGGCTCAATATCCACCAGTTCGATCTGATCGGCGCCGTCAAATACGCTGTCCGGGATGCGTTCGCGTACGGTAATGCCGGTGATGGACGCCACAACATCATTCAGGCTTTCAATATGCTGAACATTGATGGTGGTATAAACACCGATTCCCGCCCGCAGCAGTTCCTCCACATCCTGATATCTTTTTTTGTGGCGGCAGCCCTCGGCATTGGTATGCGCCAGCTCATCCACCAGAATAAGCTCCGGCCTTCTCCGGATGGCACGGTCCAGATCAAATTCCTTCACGATAATGCCTTTATAGGATATTTCCAAAGGAGGCAAGGACTCCAGCCCTTCTAAAAGAGCCAGCGTTTCCGGACGGGCATGGGGCTCAATGTAACCGGCAACTACATCAATGCCGTCTTTTTTTGCCTCATGCGCGTCATTTAGCATGGCACAGGTTTTGCCGACACCTGCCGCATATCCGAAATAGATTCTCAGCCTTCCGCGTCTTTTTCCCGCCGGTATGGTGGAAAGCTGCTCTAACAGTGAATTGGAATCTGTTTGACGGATACCCATTTCAAGCACGCCTCCTTTTAGAATTGTTGGACCAATTGCTTCATTGCTTAAGTATAACATTATAATAATTAGCATAGCGTTATAATTTCCGCTATTGTATTAAGATTGCATTAAGGATTGAAAATATGTACAAAAAAAGAAGCATCCCAAGATTTTTATTCAAGATCCTTCTATTTTTGCTTTTCCTATCAATTATACTTTTTGCCTCGTTTTTTCATCAATGATGGACCGAAGGAGTTTCAATGTATCGTTATCTTCGAAATACTCTTTTCCATATTCCAAATTAAATTGATAATTAAAATCCGCCGGATTATTGCCCTGGTTATGCTGAAGGATTGTTTCCGCTTTATCCAATGCCTTCACCAGTTTTGCTTCCGGAGTTGAGCTGTCATTGTATTCGGTCCAGATTTCCATCATCCTGCTTGCTTGCGGTTCCGGAAGAAATGCAAAAACTGTTTGGGCCGCCTGGTATTCCACATTGTACTTATCTTCTTTATCAGGCATTAATGCAGCAGAAATATCACCTTCATAAATTTCGCCAATATCATGAATGAGACTCATCATTAAAACTTTCGACAGGTCCAGCTCAGGAAAGTCATCCAACATAACACAGGCTAAAAGAGCTAGGCGCCATGAGTGTTCGGCGGTACTTTCCCTGCGTCCTTTGCTTGTCCATGCCGTCCGCACAACCGATTTCAGTTTTTCCGCCTCTTCAATAAAAGATATGTATTTCTTAATTTCCATACTCACCCTCCAGTAAAATCAATATATACGGTTCCTTAAAAGTTTCATCTGTACGGAGTCAACATTCTTGGACCTGTATTGCTATTTGCAAAAGATATTGCGTGGGGTCTGTTGTGGATATTTCATCAAGCAAATATTCCTCATAGGCATCGCCGCAAATCTTCAGGCCTGATTCTTCAATATAGCTGAAAAGACGAGTGTATAGATGGCTGCTCATAGCATACTCCGTGTGTTCGTGCCCGACGACATACAAACCGCATGGTTTTTGCACATTGGTCGGATAGCTGTTTCCACATGCAGGGCGATAGTAGAACCGGAAGGGATGTGTGGTATTTTCCCGTATCAAATCCGCATAGGAAATGATCAACCCGGTTGGCAGGCCACGAATCACTTCATTTTCCCTGCAAAACTCATAGAAATCCAGGAGATAGTACCAACCTTCCGATACATGGCTATCCGCCGGAAGCTCCGGCCCCAACAGAATTGGCGTTTCTTCACACTCTTTCAGGGTAATGGAGTCTATATCCACGCCAAGCCCATTTTCAGTCAAATCAATTCGTATGTCCAGCATATCACTAATCTGTATAAGCGTCTTAATTCTTTTCTGCACAGTCTTCTTTTGCATCTCCAGCATACGAATAAGTTTTTCCGGGGATCGGCCGCACAAATAAGCTTTAATTTCTTTCAGCGGCATACCAATCTCCCGTAATACGATAATGACATTTGCAGTGTCAATCTGCTGATAACTGTAATACCGATAGTTATTCTGCTCATCTACGATTGTGGGGGACAGAAGTCCTATCTTATCATAGAATATGAGATTCTTCCGTGTGATTCCTGTTACCTGTGCAAACTCGCTAATTTTCATATGATTACTTCTCATTATTTTTTCTCCGTTTGTCGTTTTAAGAGTTGACCGTACAGTATATGTACAGTTTATAATGCTGTCTTGAACAAGTCAACATTTATTTCAGGAGGAAATATGTTAGATCAAATCACAGAATTCAAGCAAATTAACAGACAATTTGTAAAGTATGTAGTCCCCTCTGTTGTAGGAATGCTTGTCCAAGCCCTTTACATTATCCTGGACGGCATCGTTGTTGGGCAGGGTATAGGCGAAGTCGCACTCGGTGCTGTAAACATCGTATTTCCTTTCAGCATGCTTGTTGTTGCCCTGGCTATGCTTATCGCGGTGGGCGGCGCGAATGTATATTCTTTTCATAAGGGTCAGGGAGAAGCGGAGAAAGCAAACAATATCTTTTGCCAGTGCCTGGCATTATCTGTTATCATTGGCGCTGTACTGGCTCTTGTTGGGTTCTCCTTTCGTGAGAGTCTTTCCATATTTATGGGCGCAAATGAAGAATTGCTGCCCTCCGCTATCGCCTATCTGAAATGGTCGGCGCCTTTCTCGTTGATACAAATGGTCACATTCGGGCTTTCCGTTTTTGTCCGTAATGATGACGCACCTAAACTTGTTATGTTAGGTTCTGTCTTTGGCGCAGTAATCAACGCAATCCTCGATATTATTTTTATTCTCGTTCTGCATTATGGGATTGAGGCAGCCGCAATAACAAACGGTATAGGCGTGTCCATCGAATTTGTATTTTATATCAGTCATTTTGTTCGTAAAAAGGGTATGCTGAGAATTCGCAAAGCCGTATTTCATTTTGGCGAGCTAAAAAGAGTTGTGAGCAATGGCGTTGCTTCCTCCCTGATGGAGTTCAGCGTACCCGCCGTCACTTTTTCCTTTAACCTTGCAGTCGTGCATAATGCGGGAACGCTTGGCGTATCCGCCTATTCCATTGTCAGTTATGTGTGTTCCATCATGAATATGGTTGTAGTGGGTGTTGCGCAGGGCGTACAGCCTATCATGAGCTTCTATCATGGCAAGGGTGATACGAAAACCTTTTCTCATGTGTATGGCCTTGGGGTACGCACCAATCTCATTGCTTCAATTTTATTGGTCGGTGTTTGCATCCTCTTTGGCAGAGGGATTGTTCCTTTGTTTCATGGAGGAAATCTCGACTTAACGGCATTAACCGCCTATATGCTCCGTCTGTACCCATTAGCATATATCTTTATAGGGATTACACTGATGAATATTCTCTTTTTCCAGACTACCGAACGGAATGTTCCTGCAACGTTGATTTCTTTTCTGCGCTGCACAGGCTTTGTACAGGTGTTTTTACTGCTTTCCGTATTTGTGCTTGATGCCAAGGGCCTCTATCTTTCCTTCCTGGCTGGCGAAGTGTGCCATTTTATCATTTCACAGCTATTGGTATGGAAAAGGAATCCTTTGTAGGGGCTGCCATTGGCCATCCGGTAGCTATTTGACGTAGATTGCATTTGCGGACGCGCAAATGCAATCTGTGATAAACAGCTACCCGGACGGCCAATGGCCGCCCCTACATTGTATGCCTTACGGCCCCATGCATCAAGCTTTTTCATACCAATGACAAAATAAATTTCATATTACGAATTGAAATTGTCGAATGCAGGACTGTATACAGGTGTGTAAAAGTGTTATAATAATATCCAAAATATCATCTGTTTTCGTAGAGAGGAGATAATCAATGAATAAGGTACAAATGGACCGAATGCATAAGGGAAAAGGCTTTATCGCCGCCCTGGACCAGAGCGGCGGAAGTACTCCAAAAGCACTTCTGCAATATGGAATTAAGGAAAACAGTTACTCCAATGAAGAAGAAATGTTTGACTTAATGCATGAAATGAGAAAACGGATTATCATAAGTCCTGCATTTACTTCAGAGTATATTTTGGGTGCCATCCTGTTCGAAAACACTATGGACCGCACCATTAATGACCAATTCACTGCCGACTATCTTTGGGAGAAGAAGGGCGTCGTTCCTTTTTTAAAGGTTGACAAGGGACTGACCGCGCTTGAAGACGGTGTTCAGCTTATGAAGCCGATTCCGGATTTGGATAATCTTTTGAAGCGGGCTGTTGAAAAGAACATTTTCGGAACCAAAATGCGCTCTGTCATTAAAGAAGCCAACCCCAAAGGAATAAAAAATATTGTTGCACAGCAATTCGAGATTGGCAAACAAATCATCAAGGCCGGGTTGGTTCCGATTCTTGAACCCGAGGTGGATATCCGCAGCGCGGATAAAGAAGAATCCGAAAAAATATTGAAGCAGGAAATTTTCAATCAATTATCCAACCTTGGACAGGATGAAAAAATCATGCTTAAGCTGTCCATACCAACAAAAGATAATTTCTACAGCGATTTATTGAAAGAGCCCCATATTATGCGGATTGTGGCTTTGTCAGGCGGGTACACGCAGAGTGAAGCAAATGAAAAGTTGTCGCGCAATCAAGGGTTGACCGCCAGCTTTTCCCGTGCTCTGTCGCAAGGATTAAAAGCCCAGCAAACAAATGAGGAATTCGATGCAACACTATCAAGTTCCATTAAAGCCATTTATGCAGCATCCATTACATAATGGTTTTCACTCTCCTCGTTCTATTTTATCCCGAAAGAAGTAAATAGAACGAGGAGAGGATAAGAGCTTGAAATGTATATTGGGGAATAGCAAGAAAACAAATTTCCCGGTTATAATAAACTCCTCCTATAGTTTTATTATTCTACCATAGGAGGAGTTTATCAGTTTACATAATTTTTATACAGTCTCAACTTATTCTTCTATCGGTTCCGCAACTTCCGGCGCTTTGATGTCTACGTCCTGTCCTATATTGGAATAGGTGACATCCAGCAGTATATGGATGTCAAAACTTGTTTCCATGGTTTCATCCCAGGAGCTTCCAGCAAGGTCGAATTTCTGGCCTATGATCTGTTTCTGGTCATTCAGGTACAGAACGATGCTTCCTTCCACATCCTTGATTTGTGCTGCGCCTTCTACTCCGGCAGCCTGGTCGGCGGTCATTCCCTCCATCAGGGCAGCCATGGCTTCTTTACTTAAAACCATCGTATATTTGGTTGCAGTAGTACCGTTGAAGTCCACACCCTCTTCCTTCGTAATGGCGGAATACCTGTACAGCTTTATAAGCTCTTCAGAATCCTGTCCGGCAGGCGCGGTTGATAAGTCCATGTCGGGAAAATCTTCCTCAGTTCCGACAGTCCAGGTGTCACTTCCGGATTCCTTCACATAAAAAGTGTCACCCAGCTTTATGACCTGGAACTGCTGATTAACCATCGGAAAGTCTTCCGACAACTGAAGGCCGACGTCGTAGTTGATGTCAAAATTCATCAGGTTTGATTCAATGTCGGCGTCCACCAGGCCTTTTGCACCCATGGTGACTTTAAAGCTGTTTTCTTCGGTGCCGTCAGTCATATTCATTTCCATGTTCATGTCAACGTTACCCTTGAAGTGTTTGTTGTTTTCCTCAAGCGCGCTGTAGAGCTCCGGATAGGGCATTTCACCCCGAAAAGTGCCGGCAAACCGGTTGATGGAATCCCCGTTTGTGATAAACCTGTCGGTCACCACCGCAACCTGCTGGCGCGCGGCTGATTCCTTCGCATCGAACCTGTTGTTGCCCGTACCATTCATAAGGCCTGTGGAAAGTGCAAATTCCACATTTTCTTTCGCCCAGGCGGAAACCCCGTCCCTGTCCGACATATCACCGAGGTAAAGGTAAGGCTGTTTGCCTTCCAGGTCCTCCTGTGTCAATCCTAGCGAACGGACAAACATGGTAGCCATTTGTTCACGGGTACATTCGTTATTGATTCCGAACGCGTCTGACGACACACCTTTTATTATGCCTGCCCTGTAGCCCGTTTCAACGTATTTGAACGCCCAGTGGTTTTCAGGTACATCCTGGAAAGTAGGATTTTCCGGTACTTCTGAAGTATCCAGATTCAATGCGTTTACAAGGATCTTTACCATCTCTCCCCGGTTTATCGTACGCTGGGGGGCAAAATTCCCGTTTGCATCGCCCGAAATGATGCCGCTGTCTGCAAGACGGATGATTGAATCCTTTGCAAAATCGCTGCTTAGGTCTATATCCCTGATGGAAACCGCAGCATGGGCATTTGCGGGATTTACGGACACAATGGCTGTAAGCAGCGCTGCTACCACTATTTTGGGAACTATTGTTTTGTGCTTTTCAAATAAACTCATCTTATCCTCCTCTTTTATAAACATTTGTTTACATAGCGACATAACGTATTATACAGAATTATGTCAACTTGTCCAATGGAAAATACTACATGCAGTATCTATTCGAACCATTCACCAACCATTTCGGTTCTGGGTTTTTAACAATGCCTGTTCTCTTTCTTTATTATGGTAGACATGGATATAATTATAAGTTGATTGTCATATCATAGAAATTTTGCCCGTATTTATTAAAAACGGAATTTGTAAAATGTTAATAGAAATCACTATTAAGCATGACGGGGGCATGGCGACAGAAAAGACTTTATGAAGTCGCTCTTCTCCAACAGTATTTTCCTCCAATTTTGCCAAGCTTTTCATATGTTTATCCTGTCTTTGCTTTTATTATAGCATAGATACTTCTTGTTATCAGCTGAGGGGGTAAGCTATAAGTAACAAATTATTTCACCCAAATTATTTCACTGACACATATTTATTATCTTCTATATAAAATCTCCAAGGATAATCCTTGGCTTCCCCGGCATAATCGACCCCTACCCGTTTAGCGGATACTATACTGAATTTTTCATTTTCGCCCGCTTCTACATATAACTTACTCCCGCATAAATCCTCTCCGTTTAAACTTTTATCAATTAAAAATGCATTACATAATTTCCCCGGTCCATTCGTCAATCCTTTTCTTTGACTCGCAGTTAACTGGTCATATGTCTTTTCAAACCTGTTTTGAGCCATTAGCTCCAATCCCTCTACCGGCTCAACAGCCCTTATCAAAACAGCTTGAGGATTTCCTTCCTCCCTGGCAACTATATTAAAGCAATAATACATTCCGTAAACAATAAATACATAAGAAAATCCCGGCCCTCCGTACATAACCTCTACTCTTGGCGTCCTTCTTCCGCCATAGGAATGCGCGGCTCTATCCTCGATACCCATATAGGCTTCTGCTTCAACAATTCTTGCGGAAATTTTTTGCCCGTCTATTTCGTGTACAAGCACCTTTCCCAGGAGTTCTTTTGCAACGATTAACGAATCTCTGTTATAGAATTCTCTACTTAATGTTTTCATTTTGATTAACACTCCAATCAAGTTTTGCGGCTGAACTTGTTTAAGACGTTTTCACGCAACCTCAGACATAATGCATAATAATCCCAACAAAATATTACCATGATTTCTATTAATCATCAATTGATAAATTTACTGAAAACTTAAGCTTAAAACATTTGATAACTAATAATATATATCGAGATTCACAGCAACCACTCTAAAAACAACAGGGTTTTCCGTACTCTCGTATTGGAAGATACCGTTGTAAATTAACTTAAGTCAATGCAGGATGAAGGAAGCGGATATACAATGTTGTCATTATAGAAAAAGAAAGGATAAATTATGGAAAATCGTATCAGTTATAAATCGCAAAATAATACTGCCAGAACAGCGGGGCTATTATACACGCTGATGATCCCCCTTGGCGCATTCGGCCTCATGTTTATCCCCCAATTCCTTATCGTCCCGGGGAACGCGGATGCGACAATAGCAAACATTCTCACAAACGGCGGCCTCTTCCGGCTTAGTATACTCAGCGCTCTGGTTGTACAGATCTGCCATATTTTCATTGTTCTGCTGCTGTATAAGCTCCTCAAACCGGTCAATGGGAATGTGGCGGCGCTTATGGTTATATTCATGCTGGTTTCAATCCCGATTTCCATTGTAAATGAACTGAGCAATTATATGGCGCTGCTTATAGCAAATAGTGATCCGTCAGTTGCGGGAATGCTTGCCGGTCAACCAAAAGATATGCTGTTTATGTTTCTTGAGCTGCACAAATATGGAATTCTTATTTCGGGGTTTTTCTGGGGCTTGTGGCTTTTCCCAATGGGTTATCTGGCCGTCAAATCACATTTCCTGCCGAAAGTGCTGGGTATCTTACTGATAATTGCATTTTGCGGCTATATTGTCGACAGCCTGTTAGGTTTAGGCGTTCCCGGCTATGAGGAAACTGCAATCGCGTCAATCCTGAAACTTCCGATGTACTGCGAGGTTCTGTTTCCTCTGTGGCTTTTATTTAAAGGAATTAAGCCTTCTCTTAATGCGGCTCAGTGATTCCGGCTGTATGCCTAAGAAGCTTGCCAATTGGTTTTGCGGAACGCGCTCGGCAAGTCCCGGGCGCTTCTCCAATAATGCCAGATACCTTTCTTCCGGACCGGAAGAGAGCAAATCCGCATAATCATCATGAATGCTGGACGTGATTTCTTCCAGCATCTTTCTCACCACGGTTTCCAGAAAGGGATACTTTGCATACATCTGCGTTTGATCGTTCAAGTCTCCATCAAGCAATATAGAGTCTTCCAAACAAGCAAGGCTGTACCTTGAAGCCTCATGCGCGCGCTGCGGGTTGCATACGGACGCGGCTTGATTCTCCGAGTAGAAATTTGATGTATTTTCATTGCCGTCCGTATCAACGGAAACTGACGGATTAATCCTTTCAGGACAAAATAACATTTTGATGAGACGTCCCCTTGTTCCAGAAGTACCGTTCCCTTTTTGAAGTACCGGACCGGAAGCTGTTCTATGACTTCCTTAAGCACTTCGTCAGGCGCGTTTGTATAGTTTTTAAGGTATTGGAACAACATATCTTTCATCCTATGCCTCCGGAAAATGTATTGCGCTCGTACAACAAATATAATAGCATAATTTCAAAAAGATTCCTATATGCAGCATGGTTTAACTCTGCTTGTGTACCTGCTGCAATTACTTACCATAAATTACAGCTTGAATCGCTCCTGGAACTGTCGTAAAATTTATTGTCTGAGGAAAGGAGGAGCTTATAATGACATACGGTAAACTATATTCATATAAAAGAACAAACAGACGCAGTTTCAAGGTACTGGGAATCCTGAACCTTGCGGTCATGCTTGTGCTGCTTGTTTTGTATGTTGCAGGCAATGGCATCATCAGTAAAGCAAACGCAGCCGGAGCGGGCAAAGATGGCGAAACCGTACAATCGCAGACCGATATGGCTGACACTGGCGCGGATGATGCTGACAGCCCCGGAAAAGCGGCGCCCAAAGCGCCATCTGGCGCCGCCAGGCCTACGGCTCCTGCGGGTGCTGCGCCCTCAAACTCAGCCGGTGCACAATCGCAGGAAATAAAGGCGCCCTTTGACGGATATATCGGGAGCATTTTTGTTGAGCCCGGACAGTATGTGGAAAAGGGAGACCCGCTGTTTGTTGTTACAGATACTTCAAAGCTGAAAATTTTGCTGCAGTTCAACAGTGTGGATGCAGAAAATATAAAAGCCGGGCAAAAAGCCATCGTCACTCCACGGGATTTTGACATATTTATTGAAGGAACCGTAACTTATGTCAATAGCAAACCGGTATATACGCCCGATGGCGGGAAAGTAGTTCCGGTGGAAATTGAAATTGACAATCCCGGCGCCATACAGAACGGTATGAAAGCCCACGCAAATGTGGAAACGGCCTCCGGAAGCTTTATAAGTATTGGAACCAGCAGCTTTGAATACGTTAAGTCCATGACGGTGCGCGCGCCTGCATCAGGAAAAATGGAAAGCTTCATATTGAGGGAAAACCAATATGTATACAAAAACAGCGCGGTTATGGGTTTCACCGGCACAGGGGACTGATATGAAAACAGGCACCCGCTGTGTGCCTTGCTCCACCACATATGAGCAAGGCAGCTTAGAGGCAGGTGACTTCTTGCATTGTAAGTGTTAAATAAATAGAGGGCTTAAAGCCTAAGCCCTCAAAGTGCAGGATATGTGAAAGGCCTGTAGATTCCTCAACGGATCTACAGGCTTTCTATTCTTTAGTATTTTTGTCTAATGGATAAGCTTCCTGCAAACTGCCTGTAATGACAAACTCTCTCCCGGTTCAAGTGTTTTCTCTATTCCATATTTCGGTATAGTCAGTATATTGTTACATGATTTCATGTTCAAAGCATCAGCCTTAATAATGAAATCAACGGCCGTTACTTCATCTCGAACGTATGAGTCTCATACCTGTTTTTATCCCAGCAATTGTATCCGCGAAGGATGATCTCACCTGGCAGTGTTTCCGAAGCTTGCAAAGAAACTTTCTGTATAAAGTGATTTTCATCGACAGCCTTAACACTGCCGCTTGAAGCGGCGCCGCCAGGCAGGCGTCCGCCGGTATCATCCAGAAATTCAAACCAGAGGCCGTCGTCGGTTTCGGCAAACTTTTCCTTATCGATTACCGTAAATTCGATTTCCGCATAAATTGCCATGGCCGAACCGGAAAGCGTGACCTTATCCACACGGACGCCACAATCACTGTAGATAGCAGGCGTCGTACAGGTCACGGTTTCTTTCGTTCCCGAATTTTTGAGCGTGACGGAGAGTGTCGTTCTCTTCTTGTTGAGCATATCAATTTCGACCGTACCTTCCCGGCTGACAAACGGGGCAGCGACGCAGGTCAGTTTCATATCCGATGCGGTGGAATCGCCGGTATAACTGCTGTCGAGCATGTAGACAAGCGTCCCGTCATCTTCAAGGAGGTAATCAATCGAACAGTTCTCGCCGCTGATAACCACAGACGTATTTATCATTTCTTTATTGTTTTCTTGGGCGTAATCGGCTATCGTCCCGGTTTTGCCGCTGAAAAGCGGCCCCATATCCCCGACGGGATCGGACGGAGATGCATCCGGCCCCAGCAATAAATACCCGGGACTGGAGGGCTTTACCTCTACGATGATGTATGCGTTTTGCCCGTCGAATACGGCTTCGCGAACCGCAAAAGCCGCAAATTCGGTCTGGCTGCCTTGTTGAGATACATCTTTTTGCACAATAGCAGCGGCTTCGGGCAAAACCTTTACTTCATTCCTTCTTCCGTTCAGGAAATCAAGGATTCCCCAAGTGTTCGTCAAAGCCAAAGCGGTTCCGGCAGACAGTATGCCGACAATCGCGATAGCGGCCACCAGGCGGAAGCATGTTTTTTTCACGGATTTTCTGTCCTCATTTCTTTGCATACCGGCCAGGGTATGATATACATTGTTGACGAAGTCGTCGTCAGCCTGACCGAATGCGTATTTCAAGTCTTTCATATCTCGCATGGCAAATGAACCTCCCCGGATAATATTTTCTTAAGCTCCTGTCGTCCGCGCAGCATACGCGACTTGACCGTACCTTGAGGCCAGCGTAAAATGCGCGCAACCTCACTTGTTGAAAAGCCCTCAATGTAATGCAGGATAATGGGCAGACGGAGTTTTTCATCCAAGCTGAACAGCGCGTCGTGCAGCTCAAAATCGGCGTCTGCAGGTGCAACTCGTTCAGGCAGCTCATCGAGCGGCAATTCCCGGCTGCTTTGTCTCTGGATATTATGGCATTCATTGATCAGAATGCGGATTACCCAGGTCTGCATAAAGCGCTCATCCTTGAGCTGGTGGCGTTTCTGCCACGCCTTGTATAAGCATTCCTGGACCGCCTCGTCTCGGTCGCAGCTATGCGATAACTGCGCATAACTGATGCGGTACAGCGTTTGTATCATTGCGACGATCCGCGTTGAAAACTCGTCACCTGTCACTCGCATATCCTCCTTGTTTGTTTTTTGAACCGGTCAGCTGTTAGACGATCCAGAACAGCTTTTGGTTTTGGATAAAAAAGTTTTTTTATTATGATTTCAATTCATCAGCCTTTTGACCTTTTTCCATACAGTTGATCACCTGGGGCATAGCTTATCTTAGCTTCATGATTGCGGCAGCATTCGACTCGCACAAGCTCGAAACAGGATTCTCCGATGCAGGTACGGAAAGCGGTGCAAGGCTTCATCGGAATCCCCGGCCCCAATTTAGTACTAATAGAACAGTTCTAATCATATTCTTATAAAAGAAAACCACGAGAAGAAGGGTAAAAGTCAGTTGGTAAAAGTTAAAGTTAGTTTGCGGCCCATTGTCAGTAAGATAAATATGCCCACTGTTTTGAAAACAACGATACTTCCGGGTGACTCAATCGAAAGATTATTTATTGCAACCCAGGTAGGAGAGATCTTTTACATAGGAAACGGAGTTATAGGGACTTTTCTGGATATTCGCCCGCGAATTATAAAATTAGGTGTTTCTGGCGCTGGATATGATGAACGGGGATTGGTAGGGCTAGCGTTTCATCCCCAATTTTATTATAACGGTCTGTTTTATCTTCATTATTCAGCAGCCGGAACACAAGGTCCAGGTGCTCTTTCTGATTCAGAAGCTGCGACACAAGGTTTAGATGCTCTTCCAGAATTTTTTAAGCCTAACCCGTGTGACCTTAGAACCTTAAATCTAAAGTGGATCAATAGAGAAGTTCAATATGATCATATTGATACAGTTGAAGAATGGATTTTACAATCGAATGGTCAGCCGCAAAAACGGAGAACATTATTAAATTTAAGAAGACCATTTTTCAATCATAACGGTGTCAATAGCTTAAACTTTTCACCTGAAACAGGAAAACTTGTTTTAACAACCGGAGATGGTGGATTAGGCTATGATCCATTTAATTTGAGCCAGGATGATACCGAAATCGCCGGTAAAATAATTGAAATTGATGTAGCTAAGAATACATTTATCGATAATCCCCCCGCAGTCACACGTTTTAATGAGCTTCCCGAACCTATTCAGAAAACGCTTACGGTAATTGCCAAAGGGGTTCGCAATATACCAGGTATTTCATTTCAAAGGTATTATAATCAGTATATTAAATATGCAGGAAATGTCGGACAGGATCTGGTAGAGTCAATTTTTTCATTTGTACGTTATAAACCAATACCGGTTACTCAGCTTATTCAAGCTTCTTTAATGAAATCCGAACCTGGCCAGGAAGGATTTATTAACTTTGGCTGGCGGGGGTGGGAAGGAGCTTTTCCTACTTCGATAATAAGGGGCTGCACTGAAAATTCGACTTTGGATGAAAAAACAATTGCTTATTATGATGAAGCGGTAAAAACTTCAGTACGGCGTCTTCAACCTCTAATTAGTTATTTTCATGAAGATACCCGACCGGGTAAGTTTGGAGCAACTGCACTTACAGGTGTCCAGCCATATATGGGGAATGAAATCCCCGAATTAACGGGAAGCGTTGTATTTACCGATCTAGCCCGGGATATAAAATCTCAAGCTCCGGTTCGAGGGGTTTTAGCTTATACCAGAGTCAGAACAGATTGTATGTTAAATGATTTTAGCGTTATTGAAACCGATTATGATTTTGGGTCTCAATCAGCTTTTTATGTTAGTTTGGGAACGAATCTGGATCAAACCAGACTATACTTAGGAGTTTATGGCTCTATGAATGTGACGGGTTTTAACCAAGGTACCGTTTATGAAATTGTTTCATGATTCATTTCAAATAATTATTTTTCTCTTACAAATAAGGTTAATCATTTTGAGTAAATGGGAATGACACCTCATTTGACCTCACCGAAGATAGCGGCTGCGAATTCGATGGACGACCGGACGAAATGGCGTCGCAGGAAGTCAAAATAAAAGAAAGTACAATGAATAACAATAATTTTATGATAATTTTCATCAGTTCCTCCTCAAATAATAAATTCCCAGCGTTATAAGATTATCTATTACTATTTGTGCAAGTGGACGGACAAATTCGTTTTTATCTTCTTGTGACAGTTTAGAGACACGCACATAATTTCGGTCATTTTAATAATATACAATGTAGCAATCTGAAATTGGCTGAGACAAATGAGTATTCAGCTTTAATGTGCCTGAACTGATATAAAGTTATTCCCTATGTCCCAGTGTTATATTTAATTAGACTTAGGTGATGAAATTGAGTGATGGAACATATCAAAATAAAAAAAATACAGCTGGTGGAGGACTCACTGACGTTCCCGGCATCCTGGTGGGAAACGCCGAAGATAAAAGCGGCCGTACCGGATGTACGGTGATTCTCTGCCCTAAGGGAGCAGTTCCCGGCGTAGACGTAAGCGGAGGCAGCCCAGGCACCCAAAATACTGATATTATCCGTCCGGGTGCTTCCGAGTATCCTGTGTACGGGGTCCTCCTTACAGGCGGCAGTTTTTTCGGGCTTCCTGCGTCTGGCGGGGTTATGCGCTGGCTCGTTGAGCAAAAAATCAGCGATGTGCCGCTTGTTCCTGCCGCGGTCATATTCGATCTCCCTTATGCTAAAGGTGCTAACCCGCCCGATGCGGCTCTGGCTTACGCCGCCTGCCAATCCGCAAACGCAGGTCCCATTGCGGAAGGAAATGTAGGTGCCGGCGCAGGAGCGACAGTGGGAAAAATCTACGGGATTCCAATGAAGGGAGGACTTGGGACTGCCTCGATGCAATTACCCGGTGGCCCCGTGGTGGCAGCTTTGGCGGTTGTCAACGCCCTGGGTGACATCTGGGATCGGGGACGTATTGTTGTAGGTGCGCTGAATCCTGACGGAACATTCGTTAATCAGACCCGGGCTATGATGGAAGGCGTACCGTCACCACTGTATCACATGAACACCACAATTGCAGTAGTGGCTACTACAGAACGGCTGACAAAAGCGGAGGCCAACCGGGTGGCAAGGCTCGCTGATGACGGAATGGCCCGTGCCATATCCCCCAATCATACACAGTGGGACGGTGATACGATCTTTTGTCTTGCCCTGGGATCGCACACCAGCAATATGTCGAGGGATGCAATCGTTACACAAGTGGGCACTGCTGCCGCATTGGTACTCGAGAAGGCCATAATAAGAGGAGCGCTGTCAGCACAATCCGGAAAATAGATGCAAAGCAGGAACTGAATTCGTAAACTCCATCTCATAGTGGAAAAATGAGCAATCTGTTTAATGAGCCGTTCTCATTTTGTCTTAAGCCAAATAATTGCACTCCCGATTCCACGGCGCAATTGATGGAGGAATACCTTATCTGTCATTGTTAAATCTCCTTCCTGATTCACCGGCTCACTTTCTTATCTTGCAGTAATTTATATCATAGATACCTATAATGTCTTTAGTGTTCGTAATAATATAGCGGTTCCAGCATGCCGCATACAATCGCTATCTGTGATTGGTTCATTATTCCGATTGCAGTCTTTTTAACATAAAACCGCATAGTATAACCGCAGCTAAGAGGATAGCCGCCAAAGGCCACAGGTTGCCAAAATAAAAACCGTTGCCTGCCAGCAATTTATATCCCCAAGTCGCGGGGAATATTTTTCCCACAATCTCAAAAATCCGAGGGAGTAAATCAACAGGAAACATAATCCCCGACAGCATAATGGAGGGTAGAAATATCACTTGTGAAATCATGGTGAGTTTTGCCTGGTTTTTTACCGCCAGCCCCAAGACACTTCCAATACTTAATGATACCGCAGTAAAAATTTGTGGTTTTGCCTGCGCCATTTACGCCAAGCAAAGCAAAAATTTCACCTTTTATTACATTAAAATTCAAGCCCTTCAGCACAGGATGATCGCCATAGCTTTTCTTTAGCCTGTCAACCTGTATGGCATATTTCATTTAGGCACCTCCTCAAACGGATTAAGTCCCAATTCTGTGAAATAGGCTTCTAAAGCCGGTTCGATAAAAGAATAGGCAATCACTTGTTTTTGTTTCCATTCCTTGTCCGGGCCAATAATGTTTTCAGTCTCGATAAGTTTGGACAGCATATTTATATCCCCGCCCGTAAATTCCATAACCATATCCCAAAACGCTTTAGCAAGGTTTTGGCCTTTCTCGCTTTCAGGCGGCACACCATCTTTTTGAAGCCGTACCGCCTCATCATGCAGACGTTTGAAAGTCTCCATCATTGCCAAGCCGCTATCCTTATCGAAGCGGCTCCGAATACGGTCAAGGGTCTTATCATCGAGATGCTTGATAAGCCAGTAGAACTCATTTTTCATTTGTAAATTTACGATAATATCAGCGTATTTTTTGAAATCCACCGATTGCATTTGCAGCACTTCCGCTTTTAATGCTTCTACCGCTTTCAATGATACTGACAGAGTTTTTATCTTTTCCTGTATGGCGGCTGCGTGCTCTGTAAGCGCGCCGGCAACATCGGCGGGGGTATCAAGAGGGATCAGGCGATTTTTTATATCCTCCAATGAAAATCCAAGAGACTTCATTGATAAGATTTGATAGAGCTTAATCAAATCTTTGTCGGTATAAAGCCTACGGCCTCCTTCGCTTTCGGACGATGGCGAAAGCAGACCTTCTTTATCGTAGTATTGCAGGGTGCGGACGGTGACACCCATTTTCTTTGCAGCCTCACCTACGGTCATATATCCTTGCGGTATCGCTCCGTTTTTTTCCATATTCTCACCTCCTGTTAATATTATAATTCATTACGTTACGTCACATGCAAGAAGTTTTTCCATATATTTAAGATTTGTAACTGTATATATAACAAAAAAATGGACGTAAAAGCCCCCCTCACATCAAAGCATATTTTGTCTCCAACCATGCTGGGCACACATACAAAGGAGATTTGTCCAGGCTTTTCTGAACAAATCTCCTCTAAATCCTACGTATAAAATACACCTAATTACACTCTACTATATCATGTCTGCCTTTTTCAATACCTTCCTGATAACAGCCGCAGCCTCTGCGCGGGTTATACTATCTTTAGGCCTAACCGTACCATTAAAGCCTTCAATAATGCCACTCCGGATGCATGCTGCCGCATACTGTGACGCCCATTCGGCAACACTTCCACCGTCAGTGAATTTCTTAAGCTGCTCGTTTGCTTCTGCTTTCTCCACATTTGTATCAAGCTCCACCAGATTCATAGCTCTTGCAGTCATTGCCATAGCCTCTTCCCTGCTTATGGCCCTGTCAGGCCCGAAAGTGCCGTTTCCATAACCCTCAATCAGCTTGAATGCCGCAGCTATTTTTATCACTTCATTATACCATGCATCAGGCTTCACATCGGTAAACGGACCGCTTGTGCTAACAGATCTCAATCCAAGTCCTTTTGCAAGTATTGAAGCAAATTCAGCCCTTGTGATTACCCTGTCCGGTTCGTAAGCCCCCGTGTCTACTCCAGACACTACCATTCTTGATCCCATATCGTTTGTTTCTTCCTTGGACCAGTGGTTTGCCACATCCGGAAATTCTTTGGAATTCCAGATCACTGTATGTGTTCCGCTGCTGTAAAGACTGTTGATCCTGGCATAGTAAATACCGTCCGCTATTGTTACCCTTGTCGGAACGTGAGATATATCCAGCTCACGACTTACATATACCCCGGTGGTTATCTTCTTCGGATCAATGTCTTTAGGCAGCGTTATCACTGTTTCGGCATACTGCCTGAATTTACCGGGTTCTACGCTTTTTGAATTACAACTCAAAACAATCTTGAAATCAATGGCATCTGACAGCATTTCTGCACCTTTTGCTTTGATTGCAGTCTTAATCTTGTCGTATTCGGTTCCCGGCAAACTGCCGAGTGTCATATTGATTTCTATGTCGCTTATGTCAGACGGTTTTCCCAGCATATCATAAACACTGTTTATGTCTACTGCACCTGCGGGGATGCTCCAGCTTACGGCAGGTGTTCCGATGACAAGCGTATCATTTTTATCCTGCAATGCCTTGAGAAGTTCTCCGTTAAGCTTTATCCCAAGTTTGTCCGCAATATCCGCCGTCAATATGGTCACACTCTCGCCGGAGTTTCCGGTCTTCACTTTTTCCGAAAGCTTGTCGTTATTTACGGTTATGGTGATGTCATTGCCGCCGTTGGGATTTTGTGCGGTGTTAACACTCACAACATCCTTTTGTTTTGTGCCGCCCACCATTACATCAACCCCAGTTGATGCAGCCGGTGTTGTTATAGCGCCGCCGCTGCTCTCTGCATATGCTCTTATGATCTGGAAACGGCTGAACCGGTTAATTCTGAATTCCACACCGGTAGGCTCTCCGTTATCATAAATAATATTTAATGGATCAAGCAGCTCTGTAGTGTTGTCGCTGTGCTCCACAAATACTTTCAGCGAATCAAGGAATGCTTGGGCTCCTGTCGCTGGTACCGTTATACCTGTTAAAGGAAGTATGACATTCGTATTAAAATTGGTGTAGTTTGTCTCAATCTTCCTTGGCAACCCAAGAATTCCAAGCTGTTTGTTTCCTACCATCTGTATTACTGCACTGTTGCCGCGTGCAGAGGCCGCCGCCTGAGTTTTTTCAGCAGAATCATATACCGGAACAATCCTGAAGAAAAGGTCTGTTCCTCTTGATGCCATCTGGTTGAGCACGCTCTGTTCCAGCTTGATTGATCCCTCATCCGTCTTAATTTCAAGTCTCGCGTTCCTGTCGGCCATGGCTGCCACAGCTGTTGCAGGTATTTCAATCGCAAGCTGCTGCGCCGGATCACTGGAATTCTGATTCATTGCAACCATTACTGTGTTCTGACTTTCTTCACCGCTTTGCGGGTTCATTGTATCCGTTAAGGTCAGGATACGGTTTGCATCCAGCAAAACATAATCAATCTTTGTATTATCCTCAAGTACACTTCTCTCAATCGTAAAGGTCTGTATTGTCGGATTGGAATCAGTTGAAGCCGTTACGGTTCTTGAAGTAGTTTGTCTTGTTACCGTCTTGCTGACGCCATTCTTCTGTACAACCAGGAGGAAGGTCTTTGTAACACTGGCGTTTCCACGTCTTATCGTTGCCGTCAGAATTGTATTCATATTGCTGTCCGCAGGCCTTGTAACGTTAGCGACCGTTTCACTTGATCCGTTCAGGAGGGTAATGGCATCATTATCGGAAGCCCAGGTAATCGTTGTGCCATGGTCACCTGTCGCCACCGCAAAGAATGCATTTGTTATAGCTTCCCAGGTATCTCCGGTTTCAAATCTGAAGGCTTTCGCTGTAGTGAGATTTTTCGCGGCATCTTCAGCGGCATCCTGATCGGCGAGCTTAAGCACCTTCAGGGAAAAGGTCTTCGTTGCTGCAGCTCCTGTTGCATTATCCGTAAGTGTTGCGGTAAGCGTTACGGTTGTATCTGCCCCGTCCGGCTCCGGCCTTGTAACTCTTCCGGTATTTGTGATCAGCGCTGTACTTGACGACCTCCAGATCACTGCGGTATGTCCCGAGCTTCCCTTAAGCGGTAGATACAGCGTAGCCGTTACATGCTCCGCACTGTCTCCGTGTGCATAGATCGGGGTGAGGGCTTCCTTATCCTGGAACAATGCTGCTGAAGGGCTTCCGGTGAATACAAATGAAAAGTACCCTGTTGTCACGTTGCCTTCAGCTCCACTGATCTTTGACTCATCTACGGTTATGGAAGCGTTGCTCACGTTGTCTGCAGTTGTATGGTTTGCCGCATTCCCTGTAAACGCAACCGTAATCTTGGTATCGCTGTTTCTTGTAACCGATATCCCAAGTCCGGACGGCAGGTTATTTACGGTTACTCCGCTGCTCATGTCGGACGCAAAAATTCCGTTGGTCAGATAAACCGCCTGGGCTACAGAAATTGAGCCGTTGTCGGCAGCCGCCTCATATATGATCGGGCTATAGACACTGATCTCCGGAGTTATTGACGCCTCGGTTGTAAAGCTAACCCCTATTGGATCATAGGCTGTACTTGAAAGGCTTGATGCAAATCCCCTTACAATATATTCGGTATTTGGGCTGAGTCCTGTCAAGTCCACAGTGAATGTACCGGTTCCGGTTCCGGCTTCAACTTTTTCAGAGTATACCGATTCACCTACTGTTTTCCTATACTGTATACCTCTTCTGACAATAGCTATGCTCCCTGTGCTGTAAACACTTGCGCTTACCGTAGCTGTTGTTGCAGCTGTCCTTACCAGTAAAGTATCCGTTACCGTTACCTCGCCGGCCGGCGGAGTTTCCGCAGCATCTGTTGTAAACGAGACTTCGGCAGCGTCATATTTGGATATGCCGAGGCTGTTAATCGAAAAGCTCCTTGCATAATATGCCGTGCCGGGTGAAAGGCCCGTAAGAATGACTGTAAAGTCGCCTTCACCTTCACCGGTGTCGAGCGCTCTTGTATAAACAGCTTCCGAGACGCTTCTATACTCGATGCCCCTTTTCACAATCGGCGAACTATGAATGATACCGGCATAGTCAACCTTTCCGTACACCGCTGCACTCACATTGTTTTTTTCCAGCAATCGCGTATGAAAGTTTGGAGTTACGGCATGGATGGTAAGGAGTCTTGAAAACACCTCCGACCAGATGTTGCTTGAATTCTTTACTCTCAATGAAATCTTGTACTCTCCGGCTGTCAAACCTGAAAAATCTGTCTTGGGGGCAACACTTGGGCCATAGATCACCGCACCGTTTTTGTAAACTGTCCATTCACTTGTCAGGCCCTTTCCTGCAGGATCATAACTTTTTTCGTCTATTACAACCGTATTGCCAAGGCTGTCCTCATATAATTTTTCCGATGATATGAAAAAGTCTGCAACCGGTTTCACCGTACCGGCTTTGCTTGTGGAATATCTTGAATATGCCGTACTCCATTCACCTTCATGATCCTGCACCTTCAATTCCACCAGATAGTCCTTGCCTGCTGTAAATGCGGCAGGCTGCCCGCCTGTCCATGTATCTGAAGCTGCTTCCTTCCACTGCCACTGACTGACAGCGATACCCCTGTCAGCATCGCTTCTTTTATCGGGGTCATAGGAATTATCCGTTACGGATACATTGTATGAACTGTCTAGTGCAATACTAAAGCTTCCGACAGGTTTTCGATGAATATACAGCGTCTTAACGGGAGATGAACTATTCGCATAGTATATATCATATTTTCCCGGTTTTTCAAATTCAACATCCAGACTATTCAGATAATTACCGCTATATGACGCAGTTCCGTCATTATTTTCATAGACACTTGGGTCGTGGATAACCCTCCATTTTCCGCTGGGGAAATCGGCATCTGCCGTATTCATCTTCTCCGATGCAGGTGTAACATCAATTGTATAAGGGCTGCCGTATGGCAAATAAGTAACATCCGGCATTATTGATGTACTGTAAATACTGTAAATGTATGAAGCCATTGCATCAATATCTCCGGCATAAGTCCTGCCATCGGCATCTCTGTTTACAAATAGGCCTTTGTCACTGTTCTTTGCTATAAAACCGCTAATACTGTCTGTACCTATGGACTGATCCTTATTTGCATCCTTGCCCCAGCCTATATAGTAGAGATCATCGTTGTCCATCCTGGAAAGTATTTCAGGCAGATCAGCATCGCCATCACTCAAACCTGTCGTAGTTGTATCGTCAAGATTGACAATAAACCTCTTTGAGCCTTCTTTCCAATCCGGTTCTCTGATAACCTCATTGAACGTTTTTGTGCTGTCTGCGCTTACCCCCATGTTAAACAATTTTGCATTCGGATTGCTATATGTGAAAGGTCCGTAGCTCCCCTGAAGCAAGGGTCTGTTTATATCCGATACATCAAATAAGGCTGTAGATGAGTTTTCATAATATATTTTGATCCTATTGCCTGTAGCTTCGATTTTAACGTGATGTGGTTTTGTCGGATCAACATCTACATTGGCGAATCCCAGGCAGGTTGTATTTTGAAGAGTACTGCCTACAACCGGATTTACTGTGCCTGTCCATGCAGCAAGTATACCGTTTCCTGCATTATTAGGGCTGGAAACATTTGTAACCTTAAAGAGTCCTGCAACCTGCTGGTAGGTATACACCCAAAAAGCGTAATAAGAATAGGTATTTGCAGCAGCATCCCTTGTCATTCTGAAGGTAAAGCCCTGTGGGTCAGGATGACATTTGTACGTTGCCCCGGTATAGTTCCGCATGGGAGATATATCCCTATTCCGAAATGTATCTGCAAAATCATAGTTTATTACAATGTCTTTGGTTTTTTGCGCCTCGGAACTTGAATTCCAGTAGCCTGTCCACGCAACATTCTGAGTTGACCCAATGCTCCTTGAAGCCTCATCAAACCGCCATTGTCCTGTACTGTCAGGATAGTTTGTCCATGTATCAAATATTGTCTTTGCATCTCCATCCGATGATGTAAATGAAGACATTTGCTTCGAGGAAATATGTATTCGGCCTGCCGGTATCCCTTTTTCAACCAGTTTATTCTTCAAATCTGCAGAATAGTTTGTTATATCCTGTGTGGTTGTACCGACAGTCAATACAATATCCACATCCGCCAGCTTGTTTATACAAACCGTGGGAGACGTGGCGGCATTTGCTGTCCCCGGAGAAAAAGCCATGGAGAATGAAACAATTGCCAAGCATAAAAACAACTTAAAGCATAATGATATTTTGCCTCTTACGATTTTTTTTACAGCCATAATTTTCTCCTTCCATATTTGTTGACGAACCCGTTGTGATCTATATGCTTTTCTTACACATTATCTTTTTCGGCCGGTAGCATCCTCCACATCCAGCACACCCGGCTTGTCCGGATAAAACAGGCATACCGGCGGTACAGGTACCGGGGCGTTCCGATGATCGAATCCTCACGTGGTTCATACGCCGGACACCTCTGTTTTTGCCGAACATTTCCGTCTGCTTGAGCTTATCGCCTGAAGTATCCTCCCGCCGTCTGTTTTTCTATCCTGTCATTCTATTCCCTCCTTGCAGAAAACTTCGGTTTGCACTTAAAGGATAGCATCAAAAAGCAAAAAACGACCCTTTATACTTAAAAAGGCCGTTTTTATGCTTAAAAAGTCGAAAGTATTCCGGAAAGGCTTTTGGCAAATAAGAATCGCCTGTTGTTAAGTACCGGTGTAAATATAACTTCCCGTATCAGTTTCTGAAAATGCAGTCCATTGCGGCCGGCACTTTAGTACTACAGCGTAAACAACCAAATTATCCTTGCAGAAATAGCGCCTTGAAGCTTTGGCGATATTTCTGCAAGGCGCATAAATGCCGATAAATTAATGAAGCTTACGCTGTAGTATTAGAAAAACGGGAAGTAATATTTGCAGTACTCCTAAATCAGCATGCGTACCTTGAAAACACCCTTCGCAATATTGTAAATGACCTGCGCGTCGTGACTTTCCGCAAAGGCAAGGATGCTTTTTGTACCGATGCCATGCCTGTTTTCCTGTGCCGCAGGGCATCCGTTTTCGTCCAGCACAATTTCACCCTCGTAGGAGTTTTCCAGCTCCAAAACAAGCTGCCCGGTGAACAGGCAGGTGAAACGGAGATACCTCTTTTTCCCATAGGTTAGCTTTTCACAGGCGTGGATGGCGTTTTCAAGGAGATTGGACAGTGCCATGGCAAGCTCCAACGATTCAACTCTCAGCATACCGGGAATGTCAATGCAAATGTCGCAGCTGATGCCCGCCTGCTCGGCAAGATTTGCATAATAGATGACTGCGGCGTTCACCGCTGTGTTTTCACAGTAGCTTCTTGGTTTTTGCGGCATGGCGGCGGTCTGCCGCTCTAAAAGTGCCGCAGCCTCGTCTGCCTGTCCCTGCCGCAGAAGCTCCAGCAGGGTGCCATTGAAATGGCGGCGGTCGTGCTGGACAATGCCCATCTGACGCGTCGCATCATCCATGACGGAAAGGCGCTTCTCCATCGCTGTAACGGAAAGCCGCAACAGCTGCTGATTATTCTGCATTTTGAGGTTTTCCTCCTGCAGGGTGTATTCCCGGGAAAGGGTCCGGAGGGAATGACAAATAGAAAAGTAGGCTGCCACAGCCAGCATAATGAGCAAAAGCAACGGGACAGCATTCTCTGTGAAGGTGAGGCTAATATTGCTGCTGCCAACGATATAGTAGGCAAAACTGATAAAAATGGCAACAGCAACGTAGAAAAACACATTCCAGTGTTCCACCATCTTTAGGTACAAAGGGCGTACAAATCGGTACAGCACGAAAATCACTGCCGAAAACATCAAAAACCGCAAAGCGGTGTTGGCATAAATAACATATGGCAAGCGGCGGGAGAAGAGAAAACTGAGTATTACAATGGCGGCGTTGACATTTAGTAGTGTGACGTAGCTGAACAGCCATTGCATGAAACTGTCCCGGAACAGTGGCTTGAGTGCAAAGCAGAGGACGGTGAACAGCACGATGTCCAGCTTGGCTAGCAGGGTCAGATTGCCTCTGGTGTAGCAGTAAAGCGCCGACAGCAGGTTAGCCAGCCCCATGCCCAGCATGGCGGTAATCGTTACCCATTTACCGTACTTTGGCTGGGTCAACGTCTGCAGCAGCAGTACATTCATGACGGAGGACACCATAGCCCGGAGGAAATGCGGGAACAGCTCGGTCATCGGCATACCTCCTTTTGGAGCATATAGTCCATGTAGGTGTTACGAACCACCGCATACTGCGACTTTGCGATAGGAACTGAAACCCCGCCTCTCAGGATAAAGAAATTCTTTGTAAGCTGCTCTACACGGCTCATGTTCACCGCAAAGGCGGCATGGGGCTGTAAAAACCGCCTGTCGGCAAGCAGCGGTGCGATATGCTCCGAAAAGCTGTTTTTGAACGTGCGTGTTTCCACTACGTCATTGCCCATTAGTGTGTACCGGGCTGTGTGCCGTACATATTCACAGCAGAGGATGGATGTAAGGGAGAGAATACGCAGTCCATCCTTTGTTTTGACAGTGATGGTGGCTTCCTCATTGCTGTCCACCCTGGAGAAGGCAAGGGCAAGGGTATCAAAAAGCCGCTGCCTGTCGAGAGGCTTGAGCAGATAGTTGATAGGGTTGGCAGCAAAGGCGTCAAGCGCAAAGCCTGGCTCGGTGGTAACATAGATAATCTGCGCCTCACGGTCAAGACGGCGGATATCCCTCCCCACCTCAATACCGTTCATCATCGGCATGACGATATCAAGTATGTAGATATGAAACCGCTCCCGCTCGCAGACGGCCAGCAGCTCGTTCGGGTGGGAAAATTGCCGGATTTCTGCGGCGAACCGATTCGTTTTGATATATTCGTTCGTGTAAGTGACGATGTCCGCCAATTGATCAGGCTTATCGTCGCAGATGGCTATGTGGAGCATTATGATATTGCACCCTCCTATATGATGTTGAGATGCCGGTCAGGACCCAACCTGATCTTCCGATCCATATTCTGTCCGTAAAGCAGCTGTTCCCCGGGAACGATCCTGCACCTGTTATGGACTCCCCAGACAAAAGCCGTCGGCAAATTGCCGATATGGTACGAAATTGATCGTTCGGGCTATGAAGAAAACCCCGTGAACGCGGTAATAATAACTCTCTTAAGAGAAATATATAAGCTAGCTTCCTGCCAAAATCAAATCTTTAGAGAGCCTCGGAACCCTCTGGCAGCATAGTAAGATTCTGCACCATTATGGTACACAAACACAGTGTCATAGCGACAATCACAAAAGATGGCTCCGCCGAGTTTTCTAATAGGATCAGGTGTTTTCACCCAGCTCGATGTTTTCGTATCAAACTTTCCAAGTTTCTGAAGCTCCCGGTATTGTTCCTCCGTTAAAATCTCAATGCCCATGGCTTCAGCCATATCAATAGCGTTATTTTCCGGTTTATGTTCTTTCCTTGACTCCTGTGCTTCACGGTCGTAGCAAACACTCCTGCGGCCTTTTGGACTTTCCGGCGAACAATCGTAAAAAATGTATTCATCCGTATTTTCATCATAACCAACAACATCCGGTTCGCCTCCAGTTATCTCCATTTCATTAAGCGACCACAGTTTATCAACATTAGCTTTGAGCTTTGCGTGTACTTTATCCCATTCAATACCTTTATGGCAGTTCAAATTTTTCTCAAAGCGGGCTTTCAATGTTCTAAGCAGTTCCTCACCTTGTTCCGGCGACAACTCTTTTTTCTTGTTTATATTTCTCTGCGTCATGATAGTTTCTCCCATAATTTTAATCCAGGTACAGCTCATAGCAATTTAGAGAATAAGCATTTTCCATAATTTCATCCGGAAAAGGATCAAACGCCTCATCCATTACACATACACCCAAACCTGCTCTCAGGTCGTTGCTGTCTTGAATAATGCTGCTGCAATTCTGACAAATTTTATCCGATTCCATTATGCTCGGCTTCCCTTGTATTTACATAGTAATCTTACCAGATACAGTTCATTTTTCACAACACTTTTTATACTTTTTCCCGATACAAAGGATATGTTTTGGCAAAAAACATATCCTTTGTATCGTGCAATCCGTTGGAGTTTATTTAGGGATTACATTGAGATTTTGTCCTTAACTCTTTAAATAATGCACCCAAAAAATCGCTTCCTTCAAGGCGGCACCAAACCGGCAACACACACGGTTCTCTTTTATCTGCCATTTTCCATTCAAATCAAAAGCTGTTAATTATACTATTTCCTATCATACCTTGTTCCACTCATCGTAGAACGTATATACATTTTCTGCTTTTCCACCCTTATCCCAAAAACACTGTGCAACAATTCCTGTCCTTTTATACTTGAAGAAAGCATTTGCAATACGCCTTACTTCCTTCCTCACCTCTTCAACCGTTCCAAAGGGCAGCAGATACTGCCGGTCAAACCCGCCCCAAAAAGCTATCTTCTCATGGAATTGCCCTGCAATTTTCTCAATATCCATACAATCAAGCTGTGCATTTACTGCGCTAACTCCAATCTCGATAAGATCTGGAATAATCTCCATAATATTTCCATCGGAATGCATTATTACGTATTTTCCCTTGCTTCTTGCCAAATCACAATAATCCTTGTAAATCGGTTTAAAGAAATCACGCCATAGTTTTGGTGAAATAAGTAAGTTGTGTTGTGTTCCCCAATCATCTTCAATGTGAATTGCATCCACATCGGTATTTGTCCACAGCTCAACCTCCTTCATGTGATACTCATGAACCATATCCCTAAGCTTAAATACCTCCATATCACCATAAGCCAGATCCATGAAAAGTGCTTCTGTCCCCCTTAGATACTGCATCCTTTGGAAGGGCTCCAATCCCCACATATGGACCATAAATTTATCTGATTGTTCACATTGACTGTTAACACCCGAAAGATCCGCCTCTTTCAGGACATCCCATGGAGGTTGGAATGTATCAAGCTTTCCCCAATCTGTAAGCATGGGAACTTTAACTTCCCCTTTTACCATATTCTCTCCTACATCCCAAACACACCCCCATGCATCTATGTAGGTACCACGGGAATACGGCATCCCGGAAGCTCTCCCTTTGCCGTAAGTAAATTTTGGATATCCGATATCACTAACAAACCCTTGACTATAGCTTTTATCTACCGATCTAGAATCATATGTCCTGGCAAGATCTTCACCCAAGCTTTCATCCAGTGATGCAAAATACCCAAATACCTCTTTGATAATTTCAATAATGTTTTCAGCCGGTATCCTCTCAGTTTCTTCAAAGTTTAATGCCTTCTTTACAATTTCTCTGGAATTCATCATAAAAAACACCTTCCCTTATTTAATAATTTATATTACAAGGTTGAATCTTTAAACAATCTCTTAAATCTATTTTCCTGATATTCTTAAAAAGTATCGTGATTATTAATTCATACCGTATAAGTTAAACTTCTACCGATTCTTTAACAGGTTTTGGAGACATCTCCGGTATAGGTATTACAGCAAGGGCACTTAAAGCGGCGAAAATTGACAGTGAACCGAATAAGAATCCCCAACCGCCTATTGCAAGGAGCGTAGGGGCTATAAAGGGTATAATGGATTGAGGTATTGTGTTGGCGACATTCATGATTCCAAAGTCTTTTGCGGCATCCTTCTCCTTTGGCAGAATCCTTGCAATAAGTGCCACGTCGACAGCCAGGAATATTCCATATCCAAAGCTGGAAATTATAGAGCTTATTACTACATAACTGACTGAAGGAGCAAAAATATTAATAACAACCCCTATTCCTACAACAATCGCAGAAGCTGCAACAAAAGGCTTTTGCTTTCTGAATTTATCTGAAAGTACACCTCCAAGAACACTGGACACGGCTAAAAATAACATGGTTACAACTCCCAGAATTGTTGCCATTTTGCTTGTCTCCTCCTGTGAGAGGTGATAGCGCTGCATAAACATTATCGTGTTGTAATTACTGCTGCAATAAGCCATCGTTATAAAAAATCTTGTCAGCCAGCCCCATGTGAAAATCGGATATTTGCGTGGACTGGGATAAATTTTTGACAAGGTCTCTCCAAAAGATAATTTTTCTCTTTCTTTTTCCTTTTCCTTCGGTTTGTACTCCACCTTGCCTTCTTTAATCAGCGTAACACTAATAATAGCAGTGATTATACCAATAGCAGCCAATACTCCATATTTTTGAACTAAGGGAGTCTTTCCCAGCATTGTCATAATCAACATGCCTATAACTGCAGAAAACGGGACAACCAATCCAGCGATTCCTGACAAGGTACCACGTTTAGATTCATCTACCTGGTCAGGCACCAATGCTGTCGCCGCGGCAAGTCCAAAGTTGAAAAACACACATACACAGCACCAAAACACAGCTGCCATCCAAACTTTTGTTGAAAGCGCTACTCCTGCAAGCGAAGCAGAACCAAGAACGGAACCAAGAAGTATCCATGTGCGCCTGCGGCCAAACTTCAGGCCTGTACGGTCACTTATAGCACCACCTAGAGGATTTGCAAAAACTGCAAAAAATGCACCCAATCCTGTAATCACTCCAAATGAAACTGTGTAATTCTCAGGATTAATCTCCATTATCTTGAAAACCAGAATCAGCAATAAAGGAGTCATCAGGGCAAGAAACTGCCCTCCCTCCCCAATCAGCAGTCCCGCAAGTAACCTTCCAAACGGTGTTTTTACTGGTTCCAATAATGTTTTTTCTTCCATTTTTGTTTTCCTCCTTTTTTTAGATCTCCCGTAGTTTTACAAGTTGTATGCTTTAGGCTATATCATAGGCACTTACTACCGTCAGTTGTTTCCTGAATTGATCAATGGTAAGCTTTTCTGAAAGACTGGATTTCTTAGCCTCAATAACTTTAACTTCATTTGCCGAGACATCGAAATAATTGTCACTGAAAATACAATCCGCTTTTTCAAGGTCCAACCCTACCGACCTGGCATAGGCCGCTGATTTTACCTTCAGTATGAAGGATGTTTCATTCTCCTCTACCGAAACGTTTATTTCAGGATTCAGGAATCTGAAGCCCTTTGCAGGTACAAATATTGTCGTCCCGCTTCCTAATTCATTTGCTCCCGAGGTCAAAGAAAATTCCATATAACTGCTCTCAGGTCTAAAGTCCTTTGCCATATCAGAAAAATCAAGTTGTATGCAGTTTTTTGCAGAAAGGGGCTCTATTCTAACATCTTCCGCACCATAAGCAATAACAGCAGACCCGTTGTCTTTCAGCTCCCATTTCAAAGTTCCATTTATCGCGTCAAAGGTGTCGTTTGTTACATAGAGGTCAACTTTTGAGCCCTCATCGCATGCCGAAACCAGGACAGGTGCGTAAAAACGCCTGGAATAGTACTGCTGTGCCTTCCATCTGCCAAAGTAATCCAACCCGGACCACGAAACTACCGGCCAGCAGTCATTTAATTGCCAGGTTATCACTCCCATGCAGCGTCCCCGGTTTCTGCGCATGTGCTCTATGGAGTATTTCAGGACCTCCCCTGCCAGAATCTGCGATGCATAAACATACAGTCCAAAATCCTTCGGCACATTGAAGTCCTGCTGCATATACATTTCAATCGTCTGATTCCCATTTCCGCACTTTTGGTGTTTATACATTACAGGTGAGTCCGGGCGGCGGTCTTCAGGCAATGTGAAAGTCTCAATTGTTTTTATGCTGGGATAGCTCTGGAATCCCATTTCAGATACAAATCTGAAATAGTGTTCACGCTGTTTTCTATAAGGAGTCATCATATCATAAGCTATATAGTAGTGGGCATCCCCCCTGTTCTCATTATGTTCAAAATATACATCATTTGACGGAGAGCATCGTACATATGAAGTTTGTGGGTCGAGCTCTTTAAGGATTTCAGGAATTACTTCTGCAAAAAGCTTGATAAATTCTTCCTTCACAAGACTTTCCCCGGCAGCATCAAGCTTGGGATATTTAAGAGCATTCCTGATACTTTCAAATAAAGGTTCATTGCTGATAAAAATCTCAAAAATAGTCTCTATTTCATTGTTTCCGCTCCACAAGCCCAGACATGCATGATGTCTGATTCTTTTTACATTATCTCTTATTTCTTCTTTAACACTCTCGATAAACTCTCCGTGTACGGGGTAAGCATGGCACGCAAACATAAAATCCTGATAAACTACCAATCCCAACCGGTCACATATTCCATAAAAATCATCATAAGGATAAAGGGCTCCTCCCCATACTCTCACACAGTTAAAATTTGCTTCTGCACAGTCCTTAAGCATTTTTTCGGTGCGCTCCCTGGAATATCTGGCAACTACGCTGTCTTCTATAATAAGATTTGAACCCCTCAGGAAAAGCGCCTTGCCATTCATAACAAATTCATAGGATTTACCCCATTCATCTTCTTCACGCCTAAGCACAATTGTCCTTAAACCTATGCTTACCTTTTTAGAGTCAATTACAGTATCGCCATCCTTTAAAAACATCGCTACTTCATACAGCGGCTGTTCCCCATATCCGTGGGGCCACCAAAGCTTTGGATCAGCGATCTCAATATTTGCAGCATATTTCTTACTAACTGCATCAACCTTTCCTTTAGCAATTATTTTGTTGTTTTCCGGCCCGGTTACCATGATCTCCGCATTAAGAGGCTTGTCATTCCATATCTTGAAATCAATTTTTGCCCGCAGTGTAACTTTATCATTCTCATGCTGCTGCGTTATGTAAAATTCGTCTATTACCGCTGTGCTGCCGCACTCGATAAATATATTCCTCCATATGCCTGAATCAGGCAAGCTCAAACCCCAATCCCACCCAAAGGCACACTGTGCTTTTCTGATCTGTTCCAGTCCGGTATTCCCCAAGATGCTTGGAAGTCTGCTTAACTCAGTTTTGTTTTGTATATACTTCTTTGGTGAATGAAATACAATATGAATTTCATTTGTACCAATCACAAGAGCTTTCCTGATATCAAACTTATAAGTTCTGTGCATATTTTCCGTTTTAGCAACCAACTGTTTGTTTAAATAAATGTCGGCTACTGTATCAATACCCTCACAGCAAAGCATTACTTCATCGTTTTTGAGATGGCTTCTCAAAACTTCAAATTCCCGTATATATTCATAATCCTCTAAAAACAAATCCTGTATCTTATCCTCGTTATCTCTGAAAAATGGATCATCAACAAGTCCTGCATTGAGCAAATCAGCAAAAACAGTTCCGGGAACTTTTGCATCAATCCACTCTTTTTTCGTAACATTTTCCATTTTCCATCTTCCGTTTAAATCAATCTTCCCCACTTGACATACCCCCTCATTTAAATGTTATGTATAGTAATTTGACATGTTTTGTATTGAACATGAGCAGAATCAATTTTAGAATAGCACAGAACATGGTTTGAACCATTGTCATTTCTTAAGGCTAATACACAAATTCCAAACATATTTCGAATCCTGAAATCCAAACCATTATTTTTTACCTATTGAATTTTCAATTTTGCAGTGTGATAATAGTAACTAAACTATATGAATTTTATGGAGATGCTATCTGTGAAATATTTTCCTGTTGATTCTAAAAGTCAGCCAGTTAAAACAGATAATTATCAATGTCATGTCACATATTCCCGCTATGATAAACGCATTCCTCTTCATAGCCATGACTTCATTGAAATGGAATTTATCTGTTCAGGATGTGGTAAGGAAATTATAAACGGAATAGAGCATGAGCTTAAACACGGTTCATTAAGTATCTTGCTCCCATGGCATATGCATGAAATCCTACCCGATGTAAAAAGCCCTCTTGAAATGATAACCTGCGGCTTTAAATTGGAAATGTTCATTAATAAAAACAATTTTTTTGAACTGGATGATTTACTATTTGACATTATGGATGCTCCTACATATACCAATTTTACTAATGCCGATTTTAAATTGGTTACGGATGCATTTAGCCAACTTTTACATGAATATTCAGATCAAAATAAATGGAGAAATATTATATTTAAAGCAAAAATTACTGAGATTTTGGTTTTATTCAGACGCTGTAAAAATAATACTTCTTTAGTAAACAGCATAAACAGCAGGCCTGTAAACAATCAGGTAATTTGGGACATAATAGACTTTATTCATATGAATTATTATAAAAAAAGTATTACGCTTCAATATATTTCACAAAAATTTGATCTTGATGCAAAAACTTTGAACTTACTCTTAAAACAAAATACCGGGCTTAATTTTAATGACCTGTTGGATGATGTCCGCATTCGAATTGCTTGTACCCTTTTGTTAATTTATGCCCCAAACTTTCTTCCGGTTTCAGATCCGGATCTATCACAAACCTATATCTATTCAGGCTATAATAATAAACAATCATTTTTAAAGGCATTTAAAAAGTTTAAAGGCCTAAGCCCGGAAGAATTTATAAGAAAATATTCCAGCAACTATACCATAGAAAATCCTCTGACTGTAGTTCCCAAAATTTATCTACAGGTCGTTTATTATCTGCATCTCAATTATAATAAAGAATTAACCCTTGGCGGTATATCCAGGCAATTTCAATCCAATGAAAACTATGTATCGTCTCTTTTAAAATCTCAAACCGGTCAAAGCTTTAACGATCTATTGGATGAAATCCGTATTTTTCATGAAATTGATTCTATTGATCATGTTTCGATATAACAAATCAAGTTGGGAGATGTAATGAATGATAAATACTCCAACCTATCTTAAAACTCAACCGCTAATGCATATTAGCTTTCCATACCAAATATTTCATGACCGTATTGGTTCGTACGTTTTTCTTCACCGCCACAATTTTATAGAAATGGAATTCGTACTTTCAGGATGCGGTAAGGAAATTATAAACGGTATGGAGCATAAGCTTAAAAGAGGTTCTTTTAGTATTATCCTCCCATGGCACATGCATGAAATCACGGCAGATGAATCAAATCCACTTGAAATAATAAAATGCAGCTTTGGATTTGAAATGTTAATGGACAGCAGCCCATATTTTGAACTTGATGATTTGATATTCAACAAATCAGACACTCTGCCATTTGTACATTTTGAAGGTACAGATTTTGAATATATAAAAGACATATTGAATTATTTATTTCTTGAATATGAAGATAACAAGCAGTGGAAGAAAACGATGTTTAAAGCAAAAATCGCCGAGCTTTTAGTTTTATTCGACCGTAAAAGAATAGGAATATCATCAGCACAAACCTCAATTAAGAAATTTCACAGCGATATAAGTATTTGGGAGGTAATCTATTATATTCATTTTAAATATAATACCGACATAACACTTTTGAACCTGGCACAAAAATTTCATTATAGCAAGTCATATTTGAATACACTTTTAAGACGTCAAACAGGTCTAAATTCCAGCGATCTGCTGGAGGAAGCCCGTATTAGAAATGCCTGTGCATATATGATGATTTTTGGGATGCAGCCTTCACAGATTGCCCTTATCGTAGGCTTTAAAGATAAACGGGCATTTATTCGAGCCTTCAAAAAGGTAAAAGGTTTCTCTCCGGAAGACTTCCGAAAAATATATCTTTCCAATAACGAGAAAGAAGGTAACCCAACCGTTACTTCAAATAATTATTGGCAGGTAATTTATTATTTGCACCTGCATTACAAGGAAGATCTGGCCCTTGCGGATATTGCCAGACAATTATACTATAATGAAAACTATTTGTGCTTCCTTCTGAAAGCTCAAACAGGCCAAAATTTTATTGATCTTTTACATGAAGTCCGGATTTTTCATGCTTGTAAACTGCTAAAAGCCACAGACAATCCGATAAATGAGATTGCCTTTGATGTAGGTTTTAATTCTCTTGAAACCTTTTTTCGAGTATTCAGAAATTTGAAGGGAATTTCACCCGGCAAGTATAGAAAACTTCCGATAAAAAGCGAGTGAGGCTAGCTTTTTATTCTGTTAACCGAATATAGCTTTAACGATAAATAAATGAAAAGTACAGCCTGTCCATCGCCGTAATCAATGTTGAACAATTCTTTGATCCTTTGTATACGGTAGTTCACAGTATTCTTATGCAAGTACATTTTCTTGCAGGTCTTATGAATACTCCTTCCACACTCCAGGTATGTCAGCAGGGTTTTAAAAAATTCCGTCTTATGCTCAACATCATATAATTCCAAATCCGCTGTGACAGGATGGTAATATTTATTGCATTCCAGTGAATTGGCACAATCATTCAAAAAGTCATAAAAACGATAATCTGAGTACTTAAAAATAACTTCGCTTTCACCTCCAAACTGACTGCCAAATAGAATCGCTTTTTTTGCCTGTTCATAATATAACTTGATATCCAATAGTGAGTTGAAGGTATCACTTAAACCTGATATCAGCCTGTATTGCGTAATATAGTCAATAATCCTTGTCAGGTCGTTGTTTTTGAAGGAAGCTTCTTCAAGCAGTAGAAATTCAAATTCTTCAAAGGTAATATGCTTGATTTTGTGTGAAATAGCCTCTATCCCATTTTTTACGAATTTAATATATTTCTCGCCTTCCCCATGCAAGTCAATCAAAAAAATCTGATAATGGTCAGACCTTTTCCAGGTTCGTGTCAGCATGCGAAAAGTTAGCTCATGTTCCGTTTTGATGATACCGGTTAATAAATCGTTTAATATCTCGCTGTAGTCGCCTTTACCTGAAACATCATGATTGTTTCCCAGTTTCAATGCCGCCAAATCCGCCGCTGTGCTTATAATATGCAAATCGTCCCGGGTCATAGGCTGCTTCGTCGCAAGCATTGTAAAGAAGCCATACAATGCCGCATCATTCTTGATGGTCCAGACATAATAATCAAACTCATACAATTTCGTATGGAAAGGAGAATGGCTCCTGACCACGATGTCAACAAAATGCTGAAAAGTGTCTTCAATCATATGAGGGTCATAATAGCCATATTTCAAGGTATTATCCCATAAATCGATACCCATGCTTTCATGCTGTCTGTATGAAATAACGTGATGTGAGTAATCGACATACACAATAGGGTTTTGAAACTGCTCAAAAAAATAATCCATCAAATGTTCCATAAAGTTATCGGCAAGCAAATATTGATTTATACGGGCCAATCGATAGTATGTTTTTGTTTTTTCGGCAAGATATAGATTGAGTTCTTTGCATAGAATATTGTTATCGATGGATTCGTTGATTGTTATGCAATTGGATTGGGATATGTTATTGGTGACGCCGGTACCAACAACGATATAGTTTCCATTCTCAGGCAGGCCGTTTACAGGGATTTCTTCACTATACATTATATAAATTGTCCTTTGCCGTTCGCTTTGATCATAGACTATACCCCTGGTGCAAATAGCCTGTATGACAAAACATTCCGCATGAAAAACGAATGTGGTATCGTATCTCTCATTAAGCCACGATGCTATCTCTGTTATGTTCATAGCAACCTCTATAATATTTTTTACTATTATACCACATATGTGATGCCGTCACAAATTAATGCTGTTATCTTTGGGTCGCCGGCCTCTTTAAATCCGGTTAGATCTTGGCTAGACTGTAATTGTGGACTTTTTAACAATCTATAATGAACAAGAAAGGCAAAGTTATACATTTTGAAAGCAAATCATGTATGTTTTATGTCCAGTGACATGGATAAGGCACTGGAAACCGCCTTTTTACCAGATACCGAAGATAAGGTCATGGCTTCCAATTTATCAAAATGAAAGAAGGATATCTGAAATGATGAACCCAAAGTATAAAAAACTGTTTAAAAGAAGCTATATCGGTAAGATGCCTTTAAGCAACAAAATCATCATGTGTTCTATGACGACACATGCAGGGGATAACGGAGGCTTACTGTCGGACGACCAGATAGACTATTTTGAGGAACGTGCCCGCGGCGGAGCCGGCATGATTATTCTGGAAGGGCAGTTCATTTCCAGCAAAATCGATGCGGGTCTGGCCACAATGACAGCCGCCGGCACCTCGGCGCAATCTCTTAGATGGTTTATGCTCGTAGAGAGGCTCCACGGCTTTAATACAAGGCTGTGCAACCAGCTTGTCGTAGGTGGAGGACGTAATGCCGGCGTTGGGATTGACAATACCTTCCCCGCGCCTTCCGAGGTTCCCCTGTTTATTGATCCGACAAAGAAAACCTATGCGATGACCAAGGATCAGATCCAGGAGGTGAGCAAGGCATATGCGGAAGCTGCCGTAAATTCAAAACTTGCAGGCTTTGATTGCATTGAAATCCACGCACATGGAGGATATCTCCTCGATTCTTTCATGATGAAGCTATGGAACCATCGTACCGACGAATACGGCGGAAGCATTGAGAATATGGCGAGGCTGTCGGTTGAAACCGTAAAGGCTGTAAGAGAAGCCGTAGGGCCGGATTACCCAATCATCTTCAGGATGGCTTCCCAGCATCATTTTGAAGGAGGACGCACTTTAAAGGAGAGCCTGGAGATCATCAAGTTATTGGATGAAGCGGGAGTTGACGCTTTCGATATCGACGCCGGAGCATACGAAACATGGGATTGGATGTTCCCGCCGGCGTATTATGGCGACGCACCTTCTTTGGATGACGCAGCCGCAATAAAAAAAGTGACCAATAAACCGGTTCTTATTACAAACAATATCACACTTGACAGTGCGGCAGAAGCTCTGGAAAAAGGGAAATCGGACTTCTTCATGATCGGCAGGCCATTGATCGCCGACCCGCATATGGTACGCAAGGCCTTCGAAGGCAAAGAGGAAGACATCCGCCCTTGCCTCCGCTGTAATGAATATTGCATTGGCGGGCCTTTTAAAGGACGGCGCGTTTCGTGCTCTGTAAATCCTCAGGTATTACAGGAAAAGGCGTTTAAATTGGAGAAAACCGATAACCCCAAAAAAGTTGCCGTTATCGGCGGAGGACCCGGCGGTCTTGAAGCGGCAAGGGTCGCGGCAATAAAGGGGCATGACGTGACACTTTACGAAAAAACCGGCACACTGGGCGGGCAAGTTGCGGCGGCCGCAACGCCTTCATTTAAGAGCCAGCTCAATAAATATCTTCGTTATCTCATTGGCCAGAATAAAAAGCTGGGAGTCAAAATTCACCTCAATACCGAAATCCATGAGAATTCTCCCGAACTTGCCAATGCAGATCAAATCATCGTAGCCATCGGCGCCAAACCATTCATACCAGTGATTAAAGGAATCAATGGGGAGAAAGTTATCGAGGTCATTGATGCACATCTTCACCGCCATTCTGAAATCGGCAATAAAGTTGTGCTGGCGGGCGGCGGTTTATCCGGCTGCGACTGCGCCCTGGAATTGGCGATGGAAGGGAAAGATGTTACAATCATCGAAATGCTTGACGAAGTTGCTGTTAAAGCAATGATTATCAACCGTATCGCATTGCTCAAAAAGCTGGCAGAATTTAAAGTAAAGCTTTTGACCGGAAAAAAGATCCTTGAATTTACAAATGACGGTGTGATGATTGAAAGCAAAGACGGCAGCAAACAGGAGATTAAAGCCGATACTGTCATTGTATCCTTTGGTACACAACCGCTTAACAATCTGACAAATAAAATCTGCAATAAGTATCCGTTTGCGAAGGCGATCGGCGACTGTGTCTCCATCGGGCAAGTCGGTGAAACCGTCCGGTCCGGCTTCTACGCGGCATGGGCAATTGATTAATACGACCCTTAGGGTGTTAGATTAACTTTATAGTTATGTAAATAATATTTGCAAATAAATATCTTATATGACTGTTTTTTGATCTGCCGGCTAACTGAAACGACGGTTTACGCTTGGGATAACAGTTCCTACCAATTATCAGTCAATAAGGGGGAGATTTTATGACAGATATTCAAGGACGTACGGCATTCATCACCGGAGGCGGCAATGGTATCGGATTGGGCATAGCCCGGAGCTTTGCGCGCGCTGGCGCCAAGCTGGCCCTGGCAGATATAGACGCCGCCGCCCTCGCTCGCGCAAAGGCAGAACTGCAAGACATTACTCCGGTCGAGACATTCACACTCGATGTGCGTGACCGCGATGCTTACGCGTCCACCGCAGAGGCAGTGGAACGCGCACTTGGACCGGTAACGCTTCTGTTCAACAACGCCGGCGTCGCTGGCGGTAACTCTTTGATGAAAATTAACTATGAACTTTGGGATTGGTACCTGGGTATAAATCTCTACGGCGTCATCAACGGCCTGCAGATATTTCTGCCGAAGATGGTCAAACTCGGCCAAGGCGGCCATATCGTCAATACAGCCTCGGGTGCGGGCCTTGTGGCAACGGGCGCCGGGGTTTTGTACACTACATCCAAATTCGCAGTGGTCGGACTGTCGGAGGAATTGAATATCAACTCCGAACTGAAATCCGCCGGGATCGGCGTCAGTGTGCTTTGCCCTGCCCGTGTAGCGACCGACATCGTCCAGCGATCGGTGGATGCTACTCCCAGATCCGGGGTGAAGTTGCCGGAGGAGGTTGAAAAGAAGATAGCAGAGAATATAGCGCTGGCAGGCCAGATGCTTCATCAGTATGGCGTCAGTATCGACGTCGTCGGTGAGATGGTCCTCAAGGCAGTGCTGGAAAACTCCCCGTACATTCTCACCGATCGTGAAACGGAAGCTTTGATCAAGGCCCGGACCAAGGCGATTCTCGAAGCCATGCCGGACTAGCCAGGCGCGACGATCCCATTCCGGTTTTTTGCCGCTGTTCCGGCCGGCACACCTAGCCGGCCGGAAGATCCCATCTTCGAATCATCACCTGCATGTAAGATCCGCTTGCTCAATATGCAGCAGAGCCTTTTTCTTTTCCAATCCTCCCGCATACCCTGTCAAGCTTCCATTTGCACCGACAACTCTGTGGCATGGTATGAGAATAGAGATGGGGTTGTGTCCGACAGCCCCGCCAACAGCCTGTGCCGACATGGAAGACCATCCTTTTGAATTTGCCATCTTTTTTGCAATTTCCCCATAGGTCGTAACACGGCCATAGGGTATTTCGAGAAGTATTTCCCAAACGGCTTTTTGAAAAGCCGTCCCTTTCGGTTCAAGCTTAGGGGGAGCGATATCCCTTTTGCCTGCAAAATAATCCTCAAGCCATTGGTGAAGCTTTATAAAAATTGGATGCTTGGGATCATAGGTCCATGTGCCTTTATCGGATGGATAATATTTTTGCCCAACAAACCAAACTCCTGTAAGGGCACCGTTCTCTGCTGATGCTGTTATCTCACCGAGAGGACTTTTTAAACTTGTATAAATCATTTACTCCGCCACCGCCTGTTTCGTCTTATTTGCTTTTAGGGAATTCCATAAATTTAACGTAGCATATGAACGCCATGGCTTCCACTCCTGGGATTTATGCAAAATCTCTTTTTCCGTTAAATTAGCAAGGGCTTTTTTCACTCCATAATCGGTATGCGGAAACGCGTCAGGCCAACTGAAGGCACGCATTCCAATATACTGTACTGTCCACGGACCAAAACCGGGCAGTTTCAATAGTTTTTCCAACTCGGCTTCCGGTTCCGCTTCCGATGTAAAATGAAGGAAGCCGCTTTCAATTGCTTCCGCCAAAGCGAAAATAGAACGTGCGCGAATACTGGTTACTCCTAAGGGCCCCAGTTTATTTTCAATGGGAAGCTCAAGGTTGAAAATCGTCTCCGAGGCAGGAAATGTGTATTGGAGTTCTTCAAACGGCGTACTAATTGTCCCGCCAAAGGCATGGGCAAAGCGCATTGCAAGCGTTCGCGCCGCTTTAACTGTTATCTGCTGCCCCAATATAGCCCGCACAGATATTTCAAAAGGATCGAAACATCCTGGCAGGCGAAGTCCCGGTACACATATATCCGGTGTTAGTTCATTTAAAACAGAGAGCTTATTATATATTTCAATGGGATCGCAGTTTACATCAAAAAGCCTTCGTATTTTTACAAGTATCTTCGGTAAAACAGGTAAAAGGGAAATGCACATCGTGACTGAAAGGGAATTGTCTTTCGGCTTGTTGGCAACCGAAATCCAACCACAGTATACGTCGTTTCCATTTCGAATTGCTACAGTCCGACTGTAAGTTCCATCTTTGACTAGCTCCACCCCAGGAATCGCCCGACCAGCAAGGAATTCAACCAGTTCGTCCCACGCATACGGAGGACGATATCCCAATGTCAAAGTAATTGTTTCTTTATTCTCCGGCATCGTTCTTTCTGAGCTTCGAAAAGTGCCGGGTGTAGCCCGATAATATTTCTTAAACAAGTCATTAAATCTTCGTATACTCCCAAAGCCCGCATATAACGCCACTTTAGTAATGGACAATTCTGTATCTGCAAGCAGGCATTTTGCCAAAAGAAGTCTGCGTGTCTGTAAATATTGTACCGGTGAGACACCAAATTGAGTGGAAAAGGCCCTGCGTAAATGCCTGTCTGTGACGCCAAGCATCGCTGCAAGGTCCGCGATTTTCATATCTGCAAGGCAATTCTCTTCCATAACCATGGCTGCCTTCTGTGCAATGTATGAAGTGTTGTCCGCGAAAGACAAACCTGGCGCCAATTCGGGTCGACAGCGGCGGCATGGCCTATACCCGGCGGCTTCGGCAGCCGGAGCACTCAGGAAAAAGGTGCAATTCTCTTCTTTAGGCAATTTGACACGGCAAATCGGACGGCAATAAATTCCTGTGGTAGACACACCTATAAAAAAATGGCCGTCAAAGCGTGCGTCATGGGCTTTTAATGCCGCATAGCATGCAGTTTTATCCAGGTTATTAGGCTGACGTTCTTTTATCATGTTACCTCACCTCTTTTATTAAGAATAGCACTAAAAGAGGATGTTAACTAGATTGACCTGATAAAATCGGTTTTTATGAAGCAACCCGCTTCTAAAACATAGAATTAATGATCTTTGACACCTGAATATGTGAGATACAAGGCCTTTTTTACCCCTTTAGGCCATCAACCTGGCT
>JAFABI010000097.1 GCA_023426125.1 Bacillota bacterium | reverse complement strand
CGAATTTATCAAAGAATGTCTTGTTCTGTATTGCTGTGTGTCCTATTGCGACCAGACAATTCCTTCCATCAAGCGTAACTTTGTATGCATATGCCGGATTGTTTACTGTCTGAACAATATCATCCGCCGCTTTCTCGCCGCCCCAGATGTTGCCGTTTGTACTGACAAGCCTTGCGCCATCCTGAAGAGCGTGGTATACCCTGTCACCTGGGATATACGGGTACTTCACTGCAAGTTGGTCGGCGGTGAGGGTATTGAAGTCAGATTCGATCTGTGAGCCTGCGGGGAGTTCAAAGACACGGATGTCTTTTATTTTTATTACCCCGTTACCATTGGCATTATTTGCCCCTATAGTAATCCTGTTATTTGTTATGGTACCGCCAATTGTCAAAATATATTTTTTATCACCGGTTTCCGATGCTCCAAAAGCAGTGGTCGATATATCTGCCATTTGGAGGTAAAATGTTGTTCCGGTCATGGCATTGCTTGGGATATTAAGGAGTATTCCATATTTAGTTGAGACTTTAGCTTTGGTGTTTAATCTCGCATAGGGTGCAATTCCAGAAGACGAAACGCAATTTAAAGAAATCCCAGTGGCATCACCAGTAGCAGATGCAAAAGCCCACTCAGCCCACGTCTCCCGATTATACATCAACTCCTGCCGCAGACTCCGTCCCCTTACCTCCATCTGCCCAAATCCTGCGTCTATTGCGTCGGCAGGGATGGTAAAGGGCGCGGTCCGGAGGGTAGGGAGGGAGTAGGAGGGCTTTCGCAATTCATTTTCAACTGCTATAATCTCAGCATAAGCTTCATTTATATCTTGTGCTTTTACATCATCTATAGTATCTAATTTATCTATCCATGATTTTATTCCATTTGGAAATATTGCATCTGCCATTCAATTTCCTCCTTATGCACGGCTATGTACTGTTTTAATAGTAAAACTAATACCATCCCCAGGATTTAAATTGATGGGGCTAAAAGTAGCTCTCATAAACATATTTCCATTTGTAGAAGCATCAAATAATCCAACTTCAGTTATAGCCTTAGTAGTTCCAGTGCAAATAATTGTGCCATTAACCTGATATGTATCTTTTGTAGTATTCGTAGTTTCTTGTGTACTTGTTCCATTTACTCTGGCCTCTCCACTTGGTGTTTGAAGAACTGTATCTGTTGCAGTGGCAGTGTTAATTCCTATACCAAATCCAAGGTATTTTGGCTCTGATCCACCAGCACCTTTAATTCTATCTGTAATTATCTCAAGTCCTTTATTAACAAGGACAACAGTATCAGCCATTTTTATTCACTCTCCTTAGAAATTTTGCAATTTTATTGCTTTTTTTTGAATTTGCTATGATCCCAAGATTTTCCATTTTACCATCCGCACGTATTATTGTTGCTTCAATTATAACTTCAGGCTTACTTATAACCGATATCATAAAAACTTCCTTTCCATATAAAAAAGGGTGGCTTTTATACCACCCTTAATGTTATTCTTCTTTTTCTTTATCTGCTTTTTCTTTATGCTTAACTATAGGTTTATAACCTTCTCTTTCAAGCATAGAAAATAAGTTTTTATTGTTGGTTTCAAACTCCAAATCTTTTTCTTTATGAATCCATTTCATACACTCACCTCATTACGCATTCATGTGCTTACAAATAGCCTTACCTAATGCATCAAACACAAAGCAATCATATATAACCCTGCCCTCAACAAGCTTACCGTTAATACCAGGAGGATTGTCATGGATCTTATAATCTTCAAGTTTTAAAGGAGAACATGAACAAGAAGGATGGATTAATATGAAACCACAACTTGTAGGCATTTTATTTGTAGGCACTTTTACTATTGCTACACCATCAATTTCTCCAACCTGTCCCTTTATAAGCATATTCTGTGCTATATCAGATGCTTTTACAAAATTAGGATCGAGCTTCAAAAACTTGATTGTTGCAGGAGTGGCATAACAAATTCTACCCTCCTGTGGAACTAATTCATTATCTAGCTTTTCTTGCGCATCAAGAAACTTAGTGTAAGTATTGGAGGCTGAAAGTGGTGTTGCGACTCCTGTAGTCTGTGTATTAGTAGCTGCGGCCCAGGTTGCAAGTCTATAAATATCAATTTCAGGTACAGTAACTTCATCATTCTGCCGGGCAAGTGATTTGCCAGCTTCCATAACATACTGAGTTTCAGTTAAGTTACCCCTATCAATTGTATATGTGAATGATCTGTCTTTTGTAAGTGTTAAATCCTGTTTTGTATTTTGCAATTCTGCTGGTGTTCCATAACGACTTGCTCCCGATCTTGCATAATCATTCATAGCAACAGTAGGAATAGAATACACCGTTACTGTCTTAACTCCTGACCAATCGTAATCTTTGTTAAGTCCTTTATCCGTAAGAGATTTCTGCCTGAATCTCTCTACTACCTTATTAGAATATTTAGTCGCTAAATTTATAGCCATATATTATTACCTCACTTTTCATATTTTAAATACTATTGAATCCTTTTAAAAAATCATCTTCTTCAGTGATTTCTTTACCGCCATGAGTTGTAACTCCATTTGTTATTGGAGCCTTTTTTGTATTAGAAGCATTAGTTTCTAATACTTTAATTCGTTCTTTCAATTGCTTGTTTTCATGCCATGTCATTGCATCAGATAATGATTTTCCGGTTTTAGTCCTATGTTCCCAAACTTCTTTTGGTATAGCTTCAGGTTTTACATCAGGAAAGTTTTCGAAAAATTCATTGTATTCAGCTTCTTGTTTTTCCTGATTTGCTTTGGTTTGCTTATCAGTATTAAACATTTTTTCAAGCTGATTTGTTTTTTGCTCATTTTTATACAAACGTTCTGCAATTTCATAAGGAACCTTTTCCCTATCAGCTAAAGCTTGTATTTCATTTTGCTCATCCTGTTTTTGCCATGTTGAAACAACTTCATCAACAGTCATATTAAACTGTTTTGCAATTTTATCAACATATGAAAGAACCGGACTTTTCTTCAAAGTATCCAACTCACCAAACACTTTGTCATAATTCATTCCTTTTTGAATCCAAGGAGCAGCTTCTTCATGAGACAACTCTTTTTCCTCATGATTATATTTAATTTTAATTTTAAGTTGTTCTTTGTTTTCATTATTTGTCTCAGCATTGACTTCTTTTTCTGATCCAGTATTTATTTCATCTTCTTTATTTGAATCAATATCTTCTAAATCATTATTAAAATCTTCTAAATCGTCACTGCCTGCTCCACTTTTGTCTAATTCATCCATGTATGGTGACATGAACATATTAAATAACTTCATAAAAATATCTCCTCTTGCCTATGGTTTGGCAATTTTGTTTAATATAAAAAGCACCCAATAATGAGTGCAATTTAACTTGTAGTGTTATAAATTTCTATTTGATATTAGTTAGTAATTATGTACCAATCTTCTGCAAGAATATCTGATATAGAAGGAACCCATGTATTAAAAGAATTTAATACATTTTTTATCATAAAGAATGGTAATATTTCAGAAAAGGAATAATTGCCACCTAAATTAAATTCAACCCACATTCCTTTACCATTCCATCCATTTCGAGCAATTTTATTACCCACTTTCAACGCTTCTAGTGCAAGCCCAAACGTTAAATTTTTATTAAGCTTATATGCTTCTTCTGTATTGACTATTTTAACACCAATATATTTTTCCATATAGTTTCCTTTCATCACATTTATTTTATTATTATTTAACTTGTGTTTGTTGCATCATTTTAACTACAATCAATCTAAATTGGGCTTCAGGTAATTCACTTAGTTTTTGTCGTATATCTGGTGATAATTGAGAAACAAATATTTTTATTTCTTCGTCTGATGGTTCAATTGGTGCAGATATTTGAGGTGGAATATTACCACTTGAAGTATTAGGTTGTGGTATTTGTTGCATTACTGATTTTAACCTTTCTATTAGTTCTTGTTTTTTATACACATATCCATCTGGTAAAAACTCAAGATAAATAATAACATCTTTAATCATACCTATTTTAACTAAATTATCGATTGTATCTTTTTGTGCTATTTCGGACCAATAAGACGAAGCACCAACATCTGTTTTTATGTTTAACCATAAATTCTTAAAAACTGAAAAGTCAAATTGTTCTTCTATTTTATTTCCATCTTGAGTTATAATTATCGGTCTAGTACCATAATTAGTACCCATTACATCAAGTAATATTCTGCCTATATCCTCTATCCAACTATATAAATTTGCTTTAGGGTTTTCAAGTGGAATGCCTGCTTGTTGAACAGTCATTGCTATAGCTTTAAAATTATCTGGTTTAACATTTCCACTCCACGCATCTGTTAATCCAAGAGTTTCTTTCATATATTGTATAGCAAGGTTTATAACTTCTATAATTTGAATACTCATGTTCCCTGGACTCAAATATGCAGCTATATCAGTAATTTTATCACCAGGAAGCATATCTTTTACTTTTATTGCTTGACCTATTTCATTTGTCCACTCTTCTATTTTATCAGCATTATATACACCTTTTGGGAATGCTGCCATCATTAGATGATAAAATATCATTGCAAATGACCTATTAACAAAAATTTGTACAGGTATTGCTTCCGTACAAACAGCATGACCATGATAACAATTTTTTATCTTTTCCCAAGGAAACCATGCAACAGGATAACCTTTATATTCAGTGTCTATATCTTTATACATATAAGCTGTCTGAGTACATTTAGATGCTTTTATAGTTTCTGTTTTACGATCATATTCATAAATAATAACATATAGTGCTTTGCCATATTCATCAGATTCTATTTCTATTTTCCCAAAATCTCCTGCTTGCTCCTGATAATTGCTATCACTTGTTATGCTATTGATTTCAGATTGTTCTTGCTTCCAAACTGTGGCTTCATACTTAAGATTATCAATCGTATCACGACCAACAATGCCGATATAAGGTTGAATATTAGTATCAGTAGATGGATTATTAGCATTGCCAAAAAAAACATTTGTGCCATCAACTAATTCAAAACATATCTCACCTTTTATATCTGCAAATGCTCCACCGTAAGGTTTTTTGTTTCTATCAAAATAAATATGTGCAGCTATATCACCCATAGTAGCAGCATCAAAAAGTGCATCTCTTATTTTATTTTCCATTTTGAATTTTTCAAAAAGGTTATTTGTTTCAGCAGTTGCAATATCTGAAGCTTTTTTACTAGAATTCATTTTTTCATCAGGATTATCTTTTCTATATGTCAAAGGTTCATAATTAATTTTAACATTTGATGAAGTTATTGCGGCTACAAAAAATGTTATTATACGTTTTATGAAATTGAATACTGGTTGAGGCATGCCATTTGATTCACAATTACGCCATTGATCTCCAGAAAAGAAGGCTAGATTTGTATCAACTTGATCATAATAATTTGGTTTGAGACTATTATTATATTTTTTTGCATTTTCATATTTTTGCCAATCTTTAGTTATATCAGCCAATCAATCACCTTCTTTCAGTTGATTTCTTTCTTTGCAAAGCTGTATTAACATCATAATTTAAGATGTTATTCCAACCTTCTTGAATTTGTTTTAATTTATTTCTTTGGTCTTCAGTTAAGTTAGAATCACTTGTTAACGATTTTGGAATTATTTGATCATTAAATTTGAATTTTTTATTGATTTTATTCGAAAATCTATATCCTAAATAGAAAATTAGTCCTAATATTGCATAAAATATAATGCCAGATAAAAGTCCTAAGAAATACATATATTCACCTCATTCACTTCATTTAAATTTTAATAAATCTTTTGGAATACTACCACCTGTCATATCTTTGACCATTTGATGATATTTTTCTTCAGATGTGGTTTCATCATATTCATTTCTTGGTTGATTTACTTGAATGATATCATATTTTTGCTGTGACCTTATTTCTTTTGCTATCATATCTGAAATAAGTAAATCATCATGTTTTCCAGATTCAGAATCAGGGTGATTATCTTTATCATAAATAAATGTTAATGCTTCATGTAACATAGTAATATCAGTAAATAAATCTATATTACTTTCAATAAGACTGACTTCTTTATCAATCATTGAAGGTCTTGTATTTCCGTCAGTTCTCCATCCATGTTTCTTTTCATATACTTTAGAAATAGAATCATATCTTTGTCTTATGTATTGTTTCTTATATTTTAATCGTTCTAATTCTTCAATTGGTGCTGTATTCCAGTTCATTTCTATACCAATCAAAGCTTCATTAAAATATTTTCCTAAACAATACATTTGATGAGTATATGGTTTACTGTTTGACCATTGGTTATGAATAGTTGCTACTCTTAATCCAGTTATATTATTAATAACTGTACCTGCATAAAAATCTTTACCTTCACCTTTAGTGTCTCCACCTATTACATATGGATAACCTTTTTGTACATCTTCATATATCCTGATAAAACCTTGATCATCTTCAACAAATTTAATTGTATTGTCAATAATAAAGTCCATTGTATCAGGATTATTCCATTTAAAAATAAAATAACCTCTCTTTGGAGGTTTTTTGTCATATAATCTAATTAAATAATCAATACGTTGAACTATAATTTCTTTATCAAATACGCATCTACCACTTGCTAAAAATGCCTCTATTGGTGAACATGGATATTCTTGTTTTATTAACTCCTTGTCAATATAGCCTTTCCATTTATTGTAATACCAATAAAGTTGATTATAATCTAAATTATAATTTTCTAAAAGAAACTTTAGTTTCTTAAATACTTCATTTTCTTTTCTCAAATTACTACAACCATTATTAACATTTGTTATGAATAATTCTTGCTTTTGTTCAGATTCAAAATCCATTCGATATTCAGGAGTTAGCCACCATTCATAAAATTTTGCTTCCCATGTATTATCAGGAGAACTATCCCATAGATCTTTGAATTCAGAATAGCCATTTGCAGTAGATTCTAAGATTTGAATACTGTTTCGTGTGAGTGCTTCACCTAATCCAGTGATAATTTTGCTTATAGACTTCCAAAGTGCTACCTCAGAGCCATGAAAAAAATTTAGAGTATTAGAACGCCCTACTTCTTTATTTTCTGCTGTATTGACAAACCAGCTTGAATTAAGCTTATCAAATAGAAATTCACGCACATTGTTAAATTTAGTAGATGGTTTTAAAGCATCAGGAAAATGATCATATTGATATTTAGCCTTTTTCTGAAATATTGTTCCAGCATTTTCAATATTATCTGCAATAGTTATACCTGAAAAATTTTCTCTTATTATTGCATTTGATAATTGATAAGCCGATATAATTTGTGTAAATCCTTGTTGTCTTCCCTTAAGTATAAGAAATTTTAAATGTAATCTCTTTTTATTCTTAAAGTCTTGTATTGCTTGGTTTAAGTCATTTATGAACATTTGTTGAACATTGTTAAAGAAAAATGGAACTGTATTTTGATCTTTATCAACAACTACAAAGCACATTTCTACAAGGTATTCAGGATTATTTTTAATTTCTTGTTGAAGCAATTTAGATTCTAAGATATGATTTACAACCATCTGTACATATTCTTCGTCTTTTTTAATATTATTATGTAGTAACCATTGATCTTTACGTTTATTTATAATTTGTTGGGCCGTGAGATTCATCTAATTAATCATCCTAACTATAGTATCTAGTTAACTTTTCATAACATGCTTTTATTACTCTAGCATCATGTAAAGCATTATGCTTATTACCTTCTATTCCAGAAAATTCTTCTCTGTTTATATCTGGATCAATACCTTTAACCTTAAATAATGTACATATATCAAAAGGGATATAGTAAACATTAGAAGGTATATCAAAAGCACTACCAAATATATCACAGAATAAAACCCAGTCATAAGCTAAACAATCAGACCATAATTCTACATTATCAAATTGTTTTAACCAATTTCTTAAATCTTCTTTAATACCTCCTATAGATTCAACATGATAAAAACAACTTAATGATGTTGAGGTCATTTCCATATTATTTGAATCTTTTAAATAGCTTGTATTATTTATAACATGTTCTTTTAACCAGTCATTAACTTGCGATTTATCATAATCTATATTTTCTACATAGAATGTATTGCCATTTTCTGTTACTAAGCCAATACTTATAAGTGATGTATTTTTGTGTAGTCCGGTAAATTCAGTATCAAAAAATATTTTCATTATATTCTCCTATTAGTATATAAAATTATTATTTTATGTATACAAACTCCAAATATAGTATTCATGCATGTTTAACAACATAGTATTTATTAAATACTATAAAGTAAACATTATACATGAATTTTTATACACAAATTATTGTATAATGATGAATATATACATATTTTTACTTGAATAAATCTTCAAGTTTCTTATCACCAGTTAAATTAATATTTTGTTCATCTTTAAATATTCCGGCCATTTTACCTAACATTTGACGATCTTGATAATTTCTTGGATTGTCTTTTGCATATTTTATTGATGCATTAATAACATCACCTATCCCTGCTTTAATAACATCCATTAAAAGCTTATTTCTATAGTCGAAAAACTCAGGTTTAGCAATTGCGTTATAATAGGTTTCTCTGCTCACATCTGCCATTTTACAAATATTAGTTATAGATTTCCCTAAAGATTCTGTACTACAAAGAACTTCAAGTAATTTCTGTTCTGCTGGTGTAGGAAGATATTTGTTGTTCACTGTCAAAATAATCACATCCTTTCATAATAAAATAATCCTTATATTAATAAAATAATTTATAATAACTATTTTCAAACAAAAAAAATAACCTTATTTCTAAGGCTACTTGTATCATTTAATCATATTTTAATGCACTCTAATTATTATATTTCATAAACTTACCAACCTTGAATCTTATGCACTATCATATATCCAAATCAACCATATAAACATTATCAATGGAATAATTCCAAATCAATTAGACAAACAAGATAGCAAAAGACCTCCGGTTAGGGAGGCCACAAGTTATAAAATTACTTACAAATTTTTGTTTTATCTATTGGATTTATACGCCAATACCCACTATCTAAAACCTGAATATTATGATTGTTCTCTAGATTAACTGCTTTTGCATCTGCTAATCTTTCCTTATGAGGTTTGTTATAATGTGGGTCTGCCAAAAGTTGTCTAGTCAAAGGTTTTTCATTAATAACAACCTTTTTCATATATACACCCCACCAAGCTAAAATCATTTCTTACAATATTATGTGTTTCTATTTCGGTAGCAATAGCCATTGACAATTCATTGGTATCGCAGCAATAAACCATTGCGTTAGTATCAATATCTAATTTACTATAAATAAAACATTCATTACCTATGGTCTTTGACATAACAATACCTACATCATCAGCTATATGTAATACTTCATTTCCTATTAAACAATCCCACAAAAAAGAATTAAGTTCTATATAAGTATTCAACATATCAATCACCTACCTAATAACAAGCTACAAGTGATAAATTAATTCCTCTATTATCATTTTCAAAAATATCATTTTCATTAGAGTTCCTATATACAGTACTTCCCATATGCTTTATAGTATTTCCAATATGTAAAACTACTGACATTCTATCCTCTGTAATCCTTATTACTTTTACTCTTCTATTGCCTTTAAACCTATTTACTATTCCTTGTACTTCTTCTTCTGTGAATCTAACTGATTCATATTTCTTGTATTCACCATAACGCCCTTTTACATAATAATCTTCACTAGTCCATCTTTCATCAATATTGAATTTACCTTCTTTTAATAACATATATAACACACTCCTATACCTTATTTGTTACACATATTCCGTATAACCCAAGAACAGTATATATCAAATTTCGTATAACGTCAATAGGGTAGTTGAAATTTTTTTTGACATAGTATATAATACCAATATTCGTTTAGCAGGAGGCGTTGAACATGTTTAAACTAAAACTAAAAAAAATATTACAAATAAAAAAAGTATCAATGTACAATTTACATCTTAAAACTTCTATAAGATATAATACTATTACAGATATGTGTAATAAAGAAGTAAAAACAATCAGTATTGACAATTTAAATTCTATATGTAAAGAACTACAAATAAAAGATATGAATGAATTATTTGAATATATACCGGATATTGCTTAATATTATTTAAACAAAACGGCTATTTAATTTAAATTGAACAATTGCTTATTATTCCAATTAGGCTTTTCTTCCATCATTTTTTTATATTTAATATTAATTATTTTATTAATATATAACCAATTATCGAGATTAATTTCCTTTTTCATATATTATCCTTTATGTTTAATATAAGTACCAAGACAATAAATACTTCTATTCATAAACCCATGTAAATTTATTTTAAATCTAACACAAATTACAAATCCAATTACCCATGCTACAAATTCATTAAACAAAACATATTTACTTGTCTTTTTAAAATCTAATTTTATCTTATTAATAAATAAGCAAAACAAAGCATGACCAATTTCATGTGCATACTCAAATAATAAATTATTATTCATTATTTGTTGAACATTTATTTGTTTTTCAAATTTATTAAATTTAAAATAATTACAACAATTAAGATTTGTACAATATCTTACTTTAATTCCTTTTGATATAATGTATTGGGTTAACATATTCCTTTGATTATATTTACTAATCATATTTACTCCATAATAGAATTAAGGTATAAGACCACAAAAGAACTAAGCAGCCTTATACCTTTGACAAGAAGGATAAGAAAGGATGAATATAAAAATCAGTATGATAATACATACCTGAATTTATCAGTTAATAATGATTCCAAATAATCCAATTGATCTACAGTTAGATTTCGTTTACCTTGCATCCACAAAGTAAACATAGAACAACTAGTATCTATCTTATTAGCAAAAAATTTATATGAACTACCATATTCTTCTTCTGCTTTAATAATTAGATTACGTATATTACTTTGTTTTGTATTAATGTTTTTAATTTGTAACCTAGTCATTATTTTATACCTGCTTAATAGTAGGTTATTCTCACTTACCTACAAAATTTCTCTGTCAAAGAAAGAGAATATATTATCTCCTTCCTCATAAATATAGTAAATTATTTTTTACATTATTTCGTCATTTATTTTATATTATTTATTTTATTATTAAGTCTTCTTAACCAATATACTAAATATGTATATTCATAATGTTTTACAATATAATCATAATCTTTTAATAATGCCAACTTAATCTTTTTGATTGCTTTATGTTTAAATTTATTAAAATTATCTATATCTCTATAATCATATTCTAATATTTCCATAATATTTTGTTGTGATTTCATTTCATAAAACATTAATCCAATAAGCAAAGCTTCTCTTTTACTAAGATTTGTAATTATTATATTTTTAATATAATCATCCACATTTTTTTCTTTTAACACTAAATCAAATTCAAATGATTTTACTGGGCAATTAATAAATAAATCCACTTGCATTTGTTTATATTTAGATGATATTTGTTTTATATTCTTATCTTCTTCTTGAATAACTTTACTAGTATCATAATGTATATAGTTTTTGCTATTTAACTTAAATATATCATGTGGAATATAACCAATATTTTTTTTATATATATTCCAATGCCACAATAATTTATTTAACTTATCATCAAATAATTTATTAATACCAATTTTATCCCATTCATTATTTTTATTATTTCTACCAAAATATTTTAATTTAAAATTATCATAATCAATAGAAAAAATATTAATAAAATTATTATATTTAAAGTTATTTGTACATTCATCATCTATTTCATAAATAAAATTATCATTATTTTGCTCCAATATATCATTTTGTATATCTTTGTCTTCTTCCGAAATATCTATATCTAACATTCTACCATTATTTTTTGTTTTCTTTATATCTAATTTATCATATTCTATATATTCTTTTAATTTCTTTTTATTTAATCCATCCCTTTTATCTTTTAAATTAGTTATATTTTCATGATATTCCATATTGAATTCAGATTCATCTATAATTATATCACTATTGTCATTCATTTCATATTCTACTTTTGCATCAATAGATGTAGTTAATATCATTTCTTGAAATTTACTCTTATATCTGTTAAAATATGAATCAACATAACTAATAATTATTTTACCATCACTTAATGTTTTATTCACAAAACACTTATTAATTAAATATCCTATTGGTGACTTAATTTCTTCATGAAATGTTAATTTTTTCAATATTATTTTAAGAAGTTTATGTATAATATCTACAAAATCAATATCGCCATACATTTTATAATAAAAATATTTATACTTATTATTGTATCTTTCTATAAAACTTCTAATATCATTATCCCACAATATAATATCAATCAAATAATCTCTTTCATCTTCTTCACCATCTAATACTTTATCAATTATTCTACTATTATCATGTTGTTTATTAATATGTTCAAGTTCAATAATTATATTATTAATTATTTCTTTTTGTTCTTCTATAGTGGAATTACTATATTTACTTGCTATTTCTTTTATATTCATATATTCTCCTTATTATTTTATTATTTATTTGTTCTAGTCTTGCAGACAGCATTTACCCCTGATTGTTCGCTTTCGCTCACAATCTTCCCCTAAAGGGGATATAAAATTTTTAATTTTTTCATTTTTGAAACATAGTAATATCAATGCTTTTAAGACTTCTACCACCTATTTTGGGAGTATAGTTAAATATTTATAACTATACGCTCATTTTATGGGGTAGAAAATTTCAAATGCTTAATTTCTCTACCTTCCAAGCAGCATTAAAATTTTTCTTTTTGCCATCTATTATTTTACTAGTAGTAAATTCTATAATTCTATATGGCAATTGCATTTCTTCTAATGCTCCATTTAAATTATATATTTTTTTTAATTGTTTACCATCACTCCTAACATCAATTTTTTCTATTAATTCTTTTCTATCTGACACTTGATACATTACAGTACCTACTATACTATTTAAATATTCATCTAAAGATTTTTTTATATCTTTATCTTCAAATACATCATAATTATAATATCCATTCTTAGTAAATCCAAATAGTTTTGCTAGATATCTACAATATCCATATTTACCTTTTTTAAGCATATTATTAATATCATCAATATCATATTTACATTTAAAATACATTAATTCATTAACTTTCTTAGTTCCTTTATCATCTTCATAAACCGTATCATCATATACTATATTTGATTCATCGTATTTTTTATAATATTCTTCAATATATTCTTTGACTGTATGTTCTTTTAAAAAATCAGCCATTTTTATTTTAGAATTTAATTTAGTTTTTTTCCCTCCTAATTGTTGATTTGAAATCGTTTTCACATATAATTCAATATTATCTTTATCATTTTGTATTCTTTTTCTTCCAAGACATTGGATTAATGAACCTATATCTTCAATATCAATAATAACATATTTTATATTGATATCTTCAAGATTTACACCTGCATCAAGACAAGATGTTGTAATTAGAACTGATTCTTCAAATCCTTTGTTTGTTAACATTTGATTAATTTTAATATTGTCAACATATTTATAATATGAATTAGATTTACTACAACTAAACAAACAATTATCTTTGTATTTTTTATACAAATTATATGCTTTTTCTACTGATTGTATAAAGAATATTGCTTTATTTTTATTATAAATTATATTTTCAATAAAATATTCTAAAGTTTCATCTTTCATATAGAAAGTTAATGTCTTTATAAATTTAAACTTTATTGGAAATTTATAATCTATAGTGTCAATTTTTTTTTCTCCATTAATATATTTTTTCATATAATCACCAGTAGCAGACATAAATATTCTTGTTGTATGTGTTTTTGCTAATATCATATTTAAAGAAATATCAGTGGTTTTATTCCATGCTGCGTCACTCATAAAATAATGAAATTCATCACATACAATATATTGATATTCACTAAAATTAAAATATTTTTTATGTTTACTTAATAAACTTTCAATTGATTGATATGTTTTTATATGTATAACATCTGTTTTTTTATCTTCTTCTATTTCTTCTTTAAATTGATCTACACAATAACTTCTATGTATCAACATTAATATTTTTTTATTGTTACTTTTAGCAAATTTATATAATGTATTCTTAATAAAATGTGATTTACCTGCACCTGTTCCAGCCAATATGGTAATAACTTTATTATTCCATTTTTTTATATCTTCAATTGTTATTTTATCACTTATTCTTTTCATTCTTTTTCCCTATCATTCTTAATCAATCCATAATGTCTCATGTCATTTATAAAATCTTGTATATAACTTTTAAAATATTCTTCCATACCATATTTCCTTGATATTTTTAATATATCTCCAATAAAATCTATCAATCTAAAACTTTGTTTATTCTTCATATATCTTTACTCCTGCCTTTCCAGCCTTATCTTTTAATGGGTTTACGACACCACATGAAACTAAAGAAGGTAGACCTGAAAAACTAGTGGATAATACACTAGTTAAAACACAATCTCAACTTGTTTCAGATATAGGTATAACTACTGAACAATATAAAAATTACTAACGTCTTTTTACTCTTGTACCAGAATTACAAGGATTAATAGAAGATGGTATTATATCCCCTACTCTTGGCTATAAAGTGTTTTCTAAATTGAATAACGAAGAACAAGAAAAGATTAATCTTTCTTGCTATTTTATCAATTTGATATTGTAAATAATCAAGAGAATATTCTTTAAACATTATCTCAGCTAGCTTATCTGTTGTTATTCCATCTGGATATTATGCAATAATTTCATTTTTCTTTTGTTTTAATCTTAATCTTCTTGCTTTATTTCATTTTTATTTATTATTTTTTTCCTTTCTTAACTGATTTTTATACTGATCATTCTTCTTTCTTATTTTCTATGTTTTTTGTGTTTTGTTTCCCCCTCTACTAATATTATATGAAGAACACATTTTCGTGTCAAGAATAATTATATTATTAATATGACTCATTTAAATAGAATATCTTATTTTCAATTTCTATACTTATTTTCAATTTCTATATATAATATCAACAAAATGAACCTATGTTTTGTTCTAGTAATATAAAATCACATTCAGTTATATAAAATCGAAATTTGAGGCAAATAACCTCATTTTCATCCATATAAAAAGAAAAGCCAGGGTATTAATCCTGACATTATCTTTATTCTTCATTTCCATAATAGCAAAATAAACTTCCTCAATTTGCTATTTTCTGGCCATATGTTCTCCTTTCCGGTAAAGATATCTTATGATATTTATTGACTTCCAAATCAATCCATTGTGAAGATTCACACCAAGTCATAGTATCAGTATCAATTCCAGTAATTTTAAAAATAAAGTTTTGACCTAACCTTGCATTCATGCGAGTAAGATAATCTACAACCTTTTGGCAGCGCTCTATGCTTCCGTAAATTTTTGACCCTTCAAGATAACCTTGGGTATAAAAAAATGACCATTTTGCAATTTGCCCCTTGCCCTGTCCTTCTTTGAAAAATGCATCGGTATCTACAAAGTTATCGTTCTGATCAGTTATCATGTAACCTAACATATGCATGCTCCTTTCTATGTATGTTTGTACTATCTTTTTTGTTTTATATAAGATAAATATGTAACACCCCCTTTTAGGAAAGATTTTCTATCTAAATTTAGTATACTATACTAGTATAGATTAGTCAAGTATGTTTTAGGAAAATTTATACTTTACAAGTATAGGCAATTATGATATATTTACCATATAAAATGTGAAGTGAGGTGATTTTATGGGAAAAGAACAATTTGCTACAAAAATAGAAAAAGAATTAAAGGACAACCTCAAAAAATTATCTGATGTAACCCGTGTTCCACAAGCAAGATATGTTGAAGAAGCTTTGGAAGATTTACTTAAAAAATATGATCATATTTTAAAAAAAGAAAATACCTAAAAATCATCCAGTACATCAATAGCACCCTTCTTTTGTTCTTCTATTAAGTGGATATACGTGTTATAAGTAGTCCTAACATCAGCATGTCCTAACAACTCTGAAACAGTTTTTACATCAATACCTTTTTTGAACAGCCTTGAAGCAAAAGTATGTCTTAATACATGCAAACCATTTCTTTTTATATTTGATCTGTCTAAAATAGAATCAAGAGTGTTCTGAAGGTTTCTAGGACGAATAGGCGTATTATTTTCTGTTGTAAATACATATCCTTCAGGATTATAATATTTCATGCCCTTTAACTGTTCTAAAGCGTTATATGCCTTTTTAGAAAGTCCTATATATCTATCTCCTTTTTTTGTTTTAGTTGTGTCTTGTTCAATCAACATATGGTTTGGATCAGTTTCATTTTTCTTATTTCTATTTTTTGCCATAATTACATTATTGTCAACTTTTATTCGTTTTAATTCAAAATCAACATCATTCCATTTTAATGCAAGGGCTTCTCCCATTCGTAAACCAGTATAAAGCATCATAATAAATCCATATCCTGTTTTATAAATATATTCTCCATTGGAATATTTTACAATACAAGCTTTTTCAAATCTTTTTATTTCATCGTCTGATAATATAACAATCTCAGTTTTTTCAAATTTAGTTGTTGAAGGTTTAGTTACTGTTTCTAGTGGATTGAACATAAGTTGTCTATTTTTAACAGCATATTTCATACAAGCGTTAATTGCATCGTATGCTTTTTTTATAGAAGAATATGACATACCTTCTTCAAACATCTTATTAATTAATTCTTCTTGAATAATTGGAGCAGTAAGTTTATCTATGGTATAATGTCCAATTCTAAGTATTATCTGATTGTCTATAGTGGATTCAAGCCTATCAAGCGAAGAAGGTTTTAAATCATTAAACTTAGTTTTTTTAAACCAATTGGAAATATAATCCTTTAGATTTACTGTCAAAAGACTGTCAAATCCCTGTAACTGATTTAATTTAAATTCCTTTAATTTGGAAACAACATCTTTTCTTTCTTTACCATAAAAAAATTTTGGAACATTGTTGACTTGAATTTGTGCAACCCAACGTCCATCTTTCCTTTGAAATATACTACCTTCTCCGTTATCTCTCCTTGTCCTTTTTGATACTTTTTCTTTGTTTTCGGCCTTACCCATAATTTCCTTCACCCCTTGCAATTAGTATAATACAAAGGATATTTTTTAGCAATAGTTTGACAGTAGTTTTGACAGTATTCGTTGGCAAAAAGTTAATTTTTTTAACCGATTTTTACCTAATTCCTGTAATATTTATGTAATATGTGAGAATAAATTTTTATATGAAAAAACCTGTAGATCGCTTGATTTAAGCCATTTACAGGTTATAATTTTTGGAGGCGCCACCCAGATTCGGACTGGGGGTAAAGGTTTTGCAGACCTCTGCCTTACCACTTGGCTATGGCGCCATGAACAATTTTCTAAAAGCCCTTTGCTTCCCGCGGTTTATAGTATAGCACGGCACGAGACACATCGTCAAGAGTTTCGTGCTGGTTTTTTCGTCCAGCCACGGCTTACCCACGGGGTAAAATGAAGGCCAGTCACACTGACCGGCCTTCACCTGGAGCGGGATACGAGATTCGGACTCGCGACTTTCACCTTGGCAAGGTGACACTCTACCACTGAGTTAATCCCGCACTTCTGAAGCGGGAAGCAAGCGTAAAATCTTACTTCCAACCTCGTTTGGTGCCCAGAGCCGGAATTGAACCAGCGACACGTGGATTTTCAGTCCACTGCTCTACCAACTGAGCTATCTGGGCGAAATTGAGGCCGGATACCGTTACCGATATCTGACCTCCAAATGGCGACCCGGAAGGGGCTCGAACCCTCGACCTCTAGCGTGACAGGCTAGCGTTCTAACCAACTGAACTACCGGGCCACATATTACAGTATAGCTTCACCTATACCCTTGCGGGATGCATTGTTCGCAACCGCATATATTATACTACAATAGGATGCTCATTTTGTCAATTAAAAAATCGAATATTTCACAACCATTTTTCACCTTATTTAAAACCCTTTGCTGTTGAATGCCAATTGCAGTAAGCACAAAACCCCTTCCTATCGGGGTATGCATCCGGTCCGGTCAATACCTGTCCTATGTTTTTGCGGCCTCCATCGATTTGAATACATTATCATCCGGCATATCTCTTCCGCATTGGTCTCCGTCAAAAGAATGAACCCTCCCCGCTTCCGGCATCATCAACGGCTTTTCTGGCTGCATGCTTCTTAGCAATATTACACCTTGACGTTTTGCGGCGTGCCCATCAGCCACTGCTTCACGTTCTCCAGAACAATGACTCCTCTTTTCTCAAGAGCTTCTTTCGTAGCAAATGCCACATGAGGCGTCGCCATTACATTCGGAGCCGTTAACAGGGGATGTGCGGGCTCAATGGGCGGCTCCGTCTCAAAAACATCGATTCCCGCCGCCAGGATTTCCCTGTTTTTCAGGGCGTCGGCAAGTGCAGCGCTGTCCACTACCGGACCTCTGGCTGTATTGATAAGAACGGCATTCTTCTTCATCCGCTTCAGCTCCCTTCATGCATTTCGTATAATGATCCTACCACCTGTTTTGCTTGTTTACGGACCTGGTTTCATCACCGGGCTTATGCTTATTTTATATGAAATTCAGCAGAATTGATAGGATGATTGTTCCAAGGACATGAAAAAAGGCTGTAGCACAATTACAGCAAAAACGAAGGGCTTCCATAGCACCTTCCCTGCCGCTTTGGGTAAAAACACCGGCCATCCTGAGGGGAATAGATTCAAATTTACGATTATAGGTTCACTAAGACTGGCCCTCACCTTCGCTTTCACCCAAAATGTCCTCCAGCCTCAATTCATATTGTGGTTCGAAGCCGGCAGAAGCCATATACCTGAGAATACTATGGAGCAGCTGCCTTACCTCAGGTTTATCCCGGTGTGAAAGCAGATCGCTCCCACAAACCAGGAGTTTGCCCTTTCCGGACCTCGCCTCGAAAATAAGGCCAAGCTTGTGATTTCTTTCAAAATTGTCGATCACCTGGACAATCGGGTAGAATCCGACCGGTGTATTGTCCAGGATCATGGAACGCGAATTCATCACAATGTGCCACCATTGCCAATCACTGTGAAAGCCGCTGGGAAATTCCCCCAGAGCAGGGTGATGATGCTCGCAAAGAAGGCCAAGCGTCCCTGGCGCTACAGTTTTACCCGCATTCTCGCACATTGACCTGAACATGGGATAGCACCAGAAATCCGATGCAAAAAAGCCTTCAATGCTGTTGGAATTCTGCGTCAGCTCCGGGATCAAGAGTACGTTTTCCCCTTTCTCCAGTAAGCCCCTTGCCGCATCCGCACTCCGGCAAATACTTAAACCTTGGGGTAGGGAAGTATCCACCTCTGAAGGGTATACCCAGATGGAATAATGATTTTTTACCTCCGTCCCTTTCAACTTCAAATTCAACGTTAACTTTTCAGGAACGTTCATATCACGCAACCCGGTATTTGCAACTCCAATAAGTTCAACTGTCCCCCGGCTTAACTCCTGACGCCTGAACTCTCCCTGGGAATAAACTGTATCCTTGCTATGGAGCGACCATTCTAAAACTATATTTTTCAGATCCTCCGCACCATAATATGCAATTTTGATATCCGCTTTAAATGTTTCATCCGCGCTGTATGTATACTTAGGGAAACATGCGAGCAATACGGTATCCGAGCAGAATTCCCTCCATGCTTCAGGTGTGATAAAGCCTTTTGAATCCATAAAGGAATCCAGTATCCCCACCAAAGCCGTACCCTGTCCGGGAAAGTCCTGCAAATCCAGCAGCTGTATCCCGCCAAACCCGGGTGTTCTCAGTGCTGCTTCAATATCCTCCCTGTAGCACAATACCGCCAGCCTGCCGGAGGCCCGGAAGAAATCCTCCGCTTTGTCCAGCATGCCTTTGGCTTTCAACCGGTCTCTAAAGATCTTCAAATTCTGTGCCTGCAATACTCCGGTATACTTGCCGATTTCTTTGAAATCCGGATAGGACTGGTACTGTCCGATCTCATGCCCGACCACGGGCACCGGCACCCCGGAGATATACTTGCCGTAATCCGCCGTTGTGGCCGGCGGTCCCACCTGTACATGGCCCAACGGTTGATCGTAATGCGATACCGACCCTCTCACCATGGCTTCCCCGTGCGCCGTATGCATCGTCACCCAGAAATCGGCTTCCTCCAGCAAAGCCGGATCCGATATAAAATTGTTTGATCCTTCTGCGTATAAATAGCGACCGTCTTCTTTCCTCCGGTCTCTTATGAAGGCTGACAGGACCTTTCTGCTGCCGCTGAGCTCGTTCCCCAGGGAAAACATGACAAAGGAAGGATGATTACCGAAGGATCTCATGATGCGTTGAGCTTCCCTGACCAGATAGTCTGCCTGCGCGACGTCATAATCCTTATCCTCCGGCTCTTTATACGGGCCCCAATAGGGCAATTCCACTTCAAGGTAAATTCCCTCCCTGTCTGCCGCAATAAAGCCTGCTTCAGGAGGGCAGCAGGTATGAAACCGATAATGGTTGATACCGTAGGATTTGGCAATTTCAAAGACCCTTGCCCATCCTTCGACCTCCATGGGAGCATAACCTGTCAATGGAAAAACACAGGCATCATGCTTGCCGCGCAGGAAAACCGTCCGTCCGTTATTGGTGAACTGCGTACCGTGAGTAGAGAACTTCCTCATTCCAAAGGGTATAGCTTTCTCGTCGGTATATTTGGAATTCCCGCATTCTATATCAAGGGAAGCATGTAAGGTATACAGGGCAGGGAAATATTCGTCCCAGAGGAGCGCATCCGGGCCCATAAAATACTCCAGCTCCGATACGACCCGCTCTTCCCGTAGATTTATCACATATTCCCTGCTTTCGGCATGATGCTCCCTGCCGGTGTTAATGCTTGAGGCAGATAGGGTCAGATGCGCGGGAGCCCTCGCTCCTGCTTCATTTCTGACCGCTATTTTCAGTATTACCGTCCTTTTGTCCGGATCGGGATATGCCTGGATGTCCTCAATCCATACCGGGTCGCAAGCATTCAGTTCCATCCTTCCCAATATGCCGTTCCAATTGGTCTGGGTATCCGGCGAGGTCTGATGTCCGCCTGCAACAGGCAGCTCCGTATTATCAATCATAATGGTCAGATTGTGGCTTCCGGGGGCTACGACGCCCAGCTCATACACATGCGGCGTGCAGATGCTGTCCTGTCTTCCGCAATCCTTTCCATCGATCCAGACGCGGCTGATCCGTGTGCGTTCAAGATAAAGTGAAACATGCTTGCCTCTCCATTCTTCCCCGATTGCAACGACCTTCTGGTACCATGCATAGCCTTGGAAGGAGTATGTTCTTGTCAAGCGCTCGATTTCGCATGTTTCATACAGGTTTCCTTTTTTGTGTTCGTCCGTCGTTCCGGGAAGAATGATTTCATCCGCAAGGGTTTTGTTGTAATACGCTTTCAGGATGCCTTCCTTGTCCGGATCAAGGGCCAGTTTCCATTCACCGGCAAGGGAAATGCAATATTTACTGTTATCCATGCCAAACCACACCTTTCTCTGACCGCAGAGCAGCTTAACTCCATTGGAACCTTGGATATGGGAAAATCATAACGGTGTAACGGGATTACACCGTTATGATTTTCCAGAATAATTATATACCAAATTAAACCAAAATTAAAGATTAAAAATCAGTCTTTTCCTTGAGATATTTCTGGTATTCCGTGTTCCATTCCTCCTTCATTTCAGACCAGTGCGCCCGTGTTTCCAGTTGATCCCGGAACGTACCCCACGTAGCTTCGAATTCGGCGTCGCTCTTGGCCATGATGAGCCTTGCGCGGTACTCGATATACACTGCATTCAAGGTGGGCATATATTTCTCAATAACTCCGCCTACCGGCGCCGGGACGGCATCGTAAGAGTGCATGTTCCGGACGATCTTGAAGTTGTTTGATATCTCGGCGGTATACTTGGAGGAAAAGGACATCCCTATGGGTTTGTCTGATCCGATGGCATTGGTCCACCAGGGATACCACTTTTTGCTGTAGGTTCCCAGGTACCACATCTGAGGGGTTAGCCTGTCTACACGGGCCTGGTCTCCGGAATTCCTTTCGGCGCCATATTCGGGAGTGAAATCCCATTCGCCCAGAGGTTCGCCGTTCCAGTGCCAATTTATTCCTACGGGTCCCTCGTTGATTTCCTGCTGGCGTATCGGGTCGGACTCCTGGCACCAGTCAAGGAATCTCAGAACCGCTTCCACATTCTTTGTGCTTTTGCTGATGAAAATAGCGCTTGCCGGGTAGGGATTGACATACTGCACCGCACCTGGCGCGCTGACACCGGAAACGGCAGGATCCTTCATCGGCTGGAAGTACCACACCGGATCCGTCGGTCCGCTCAGCTTGGCCCACGAGTTGTTCAATTCAGCTTTCCAGATGGTCCCTGCCAGCATTCCATAGCGGCCGGCATTAACCTTTTCCTTATACCTTTCAACCTTCTGTGTCGGAACTTCTACATCGATAAGGCCTTCCCGGTACATCCGGTTGATCCATTGGAATGCTTCCTTAAAATGAGGGTCATCATAGGAAAATATGTAATTGCTTCCATCCTTTCTGACCCCCGGCATTTTACTGTACCCACGGGCCATATCGACACCGAATGTGCTGAAGATAATGTTTTCTTCATCATTCAGCGTATTGCCTTCGTTCAGTATAAAGCCCAACGGTATGACGGCCTTCCCCGAAGCGTCCTTCTGCTTTGCAGCTTCCCGCATGTATTTTTCCAGGCCTTCAATGGTAGCCAGGTCTTCCATTTTCATTCCAACCTTCTCTACAAGGTCGGTTCTCGGCCACCATGCCGTAGCAGCCCATCCCGGCCACGGATCCTCCATTTCCTGTGCATACCAGCCGGGCAGGTACCATAGCTTTCCATCGGTAGATTTACAGTAGCTCAGGACTTCCTCCGGCACCTTGGCCAGATTGGGGTATTTCTCCGGCATTTTATAGTATTGCTCCACTTCCTGGATCTGGCCGGATTTTATAAATGCATTGATGGCTACATCATCTTTATAGATCACCGCCATGTCTTCCAGCGAGCCGCTGTTCAGCTTGATGTTCAAAGCCGTCATCAGATCCCCCTGTCTGGACTGTACAGTGAAATCAAAACCCAGCTTTTCCTTGAATAACTTCTGCAGCTCGGTAATTTCCGGACTCTTTTTTTCATCGGTTCCTATCCACACGCTAAACTGGGGGTATACCTTCGGTTCTTCCGCCGTTGTTGCGGCGACTGTGCCTGAAGCTGCCGCTTCCGGGCTTGAAGAGGCAGACGTCTCCTGACTGCCCGAACCGCATCCCGAAAGGCTTAAGGCTATAATGCTTACAATCATTATAAGCACGATACCCGGGGCAAGGCTTCTTTTCCTTTGACCCTTCATGTCATTCACTCCTTTTTATTTGATTTGGGTGCTACAGCGAAACATTTGAATTTAACCTTTAGAAATGCGCGTAGAAGCGTTCGCGCTTTTTCTGAAAGGCACATAAATGCCGATGAATTAATGTTTGTTTCACTGTATTGGTTGCATCGATGCAATTCTATACTTAAAGCTTTCGCCTTAAATAGCACGGTAAATACCGACTGTACGGCCTCATGCCGCAGCCTAGCCTTTAATCGAGCCCACTAGCATTCCTTTCACAAAATATTTCTGAAGGAAGGGATAGACGCACAGGATTGGAAGCGTCCCACACATGACTGCCGCCATTTTCACCGAAGTTACCGTCATGGTCTTAAACTGCACCTGCCGTGCGGCGGCTTCCTGAACCATTGCGTTGTTTCCCGTAAGTACGTTCAGGCTGTCTGCGGACAATATCCTTTGCAGATAGGTCTGTATAGGGATCAGCCTCAGATTGTCCACGAAAAACGCCCCGGAGAACCAGTCATTCCAGTGGCCTACTGCGGTAAAAAGGCTCAGGGCCGCCAGCATCGGCATGGACAGCGGCAGGATGATCCTGAAAAGTATTTGCAGATGATTTGCTCCATCAATGTAAGCGGATTCCTTCAGGCTGTCCGGCAGGTCCATAAAAAATTTGCGCATAACAAACATGTTGAATATGACAAAAGCCCCTGGTATTACGTAAACCCAAAATTTATTCAGAAGTCCGAGATTCCTGAGCTGCAGATAATAAGGGATCAAGCCTCCGTTAAACACCATGGGGATGATGATAAAGGTCATGAGGATTTTCCTGTATGGCAGCGTACGGAAGGAAAGCCCGTATGCAGCCAGGGCTGTAACCAATATACTGATTGCGGTTCCTACGGTTGTTCTTCCGATGGAGATGACATAAGCGTCCCGCATCAACGGGTTGTTCAGAACAAACTGGTAGTTGAACATTGTGAACTTCCGGGGGAACAGCCATATCCCGCCTTTCATGGAGTCCATCCCCTCATTCAGCGACAGGACCAGCATATAGAATATCGGATACAGTGTCGATATCCCCAGCCCAATCAAAAGTATGGTATTTAGCACTTTAAACGCCTTTTCACCCATGCCGGTTTTTATAGCCATATATGTACAAGTCCTTTCCCTGAATGAGTCAACTGCCGAAAAGCATCGGTTTATTACCAGAGTCCCTCTCCGTTCAATGACCTGGCAAGCTTATTCGTCGTAAAGATAAGAATGAAGGCAATAACGGAGGAAAGCAATCCGACCGCGGCTGCCGAGCTGAAATATCCCTGCTGCAGGCCCGTCCTGAGGACATAGGTGTCCAGGACATCCGATACGACCATGTTTGCACCGTTCATCAAGGGATAGATCTGATCAAAGCCGGCATTCAAAAGCCCCGGAATTCCAAGGATCAGCAGCAGTACCACCGTAGGCACCAGACAGGGCAAGGTGATATACTTAAGCTGTGCCAGTTTTCCCGCGCCTTCCATGTATGAAGCTTCATACATCTCGGGATCAATGGATGCTATGGCCGCAAGATAGATGATTGATCCCCAGCCCACTTCCTTCCACACGGAGGTGATTACAATGATGGGCCTGAACCATGCAGCCTCGCCCATGAAAAAGATCTGTTCCCCGCCGAGAAGCGATATGACCTGGTTCACCAGAGCATCGGGGGCAAGAAGCGCATCAATCAGGTAAGCAATAACGATCCACGAGATGAAATGCGGTAAATAGCTGATGGTTTGAACAATTCTTTTGAAATGAAGCTTCGAAACCTCGTTCAGCATCAATGCCAGAAGGATGGGCGTTATGAAATTGAAGGAGAATTTCAGCAGGGTGATTGCCAGTGTATTCCATACAACTCTCCAGAATTCCGTGTCGGACAGAAACGAAAAATTTTCAAATCCAACCCATGGACTGCTCCATATCGTTGTGCCCAATTGGAAGTCTCTGAATGCAATTTGAAGTCCTGCAATGGGAATGTAATTAAACAAAACCAGACACGCAATTCCGGGCAAAATCATCCCATATTGCCAGCGGTACCGCATGATATTATTCAGGAATGCGCCCTGCGCAGTATGGCTTTGTACAGTACGGCTTTGTACAGATCGCTCGGTATTCAATGGCTTCACCTCAAGACCATTATATAGAAAAAAAAATATTCCATCAATATAACAACGGTTGGAATCATGCCACTCCGGTTTGTTCTTTTATGGCTGTCAGAAGCAAACTATAAAATGAATTTGCGGTATTCGGCAGGCGTATAGCCCACGGCCTTTTTAAACTGATTGGCAAAATAAGACGGATTCTGGTAACCTACCCGCTGAGCAATATCGGTCACTTTAAACCCCTGCTGCAGAAGACTTTTTGCCTTTTCAACCCTCATCCTGTTTACAAACTCCGTGATGGTTTCCCCCATCTCCTTTTTAAATAAAACACTGAGGTAGCTGGAATTCATATGCACAATTTCCGACAGTTCCTTTACGGTGGTGTCTTCCTCCAGATGCTCACGGATATATTTTTCAGCGATTTCAATCACTTTGCTTTTCTTCTGGTTTTGATAGTCCGCAAGGGTATGAAAATATGTTGACACGATTTCCAATGTCACATCCCTTATTTCACCCGGAGAAACACAGCTGAGAATACGCCTGCAATATCCGGTATAGGGCTGGTCCATCTGGAAACCTATGAGCTCGGCCTTCTTTGTCAATTCGCTTATCACTCCGAGGCTGAAGGATTGTATAAAGCCCAACGTAAATTTTTCTTCGGCCTGAAAGCGGCTGAATACTTCCGTAATCATCTTTAGGATTGCCGCGTCATTCATCGCGCCGATGTATTGGGTGACTTTTTCGTTAATTTCCGTAATATCGTATTCGTAACCATCCCATTTTGTGTTTTCCGTCCGGATTATCAGGCCTTTTTCATAGCATTGGCCGGCATTCAGAAGGTGGCTGCATTCCTTATAAAGCCTGTGGACCTGCATCCAGCGGGAGCCTTCCCCGGAAATGCACACGGTTATGGATGCGCTTTGCATTTCCGCAAGAGATTTTTTTATAATGCCAAACCGCGTATTCAGTTCATCTGCACAATCATGCCCTTCTCCGGGCTTCATTGACAGCAGGACGATCACACGGTTCAGTCCCATTTTAACGGTTACCGTATAGAAGTCTGCAAACGCTGTTTCAATCATCTTCATCAGCCGATAGATCATCGTTGACCCGGTCTCAGGCTCTTTTTCCAGAAGTGCGTTATAATCATCGATGGACAAAACAGCCAAACGGAAATGGAAATCCCTTGACGGCAGGTCCAGCAGCCGGACTCTTTGATTGATCAGCTCCTCTTCATAGGCGTCCTCAAGCAATTCCTCAAGGAACCTTTCACGAGCGATTTGAAGGCTGCCCTGCAGTTTTTTTTTCATACTGAGGTCCGCCTCGTTCAACTGCTCTGCCATCCTTATCTCCTCATGAAACTTTTGCAGCCACCGCTCGACTTCATCGATCTTGAGAGGTTTGAGCAGATATGCCTTTGCGCCTGCTTCCACTGCGGCGCGGGCAAATTCAAACTCTTCGTATCCGCTTACAATTAAAACGCATACGTCCGGATACCTTGTCCGCATTTCCTTAACCAACTCGATGCCATCCATCCCCGGCATGCATACATCCGCAATGAGTACATCAATCCGGTTTTTTTGTGTAAGAAACAATGCTTCCTCAGCATCCTCGGCAAGAAGCGGCGTATCATAACCCAGACGGTCCCAGTTGACATGTTTGATGAGTCCCAGGCGGTGGCTGGGTTCGTCATCGGCAATCAAAACTTTAAGCATAGGCGCTGCCCTCCTTTAGCACAGGCGGCTCCGTGCAAACAGGAATTACGATGAATACCGTCGTTCCCTCTCCCCACCCGCTGTTAATAAAAAGCTTCCCTCTCTCCCCGAAGTAGAGCTTGAGACGTTCTCTGATATTTACCAGGCCATAACTGTTTGATTTTGTTTTATTGGTCCCATTCAGAAGCTTCTGCATATCCTTCTCGGATATTCCAAGCCCGTTGTCGCGGATTTTGAAAACAACACTGTCATCTTTTCGTATAACGGAAATATCAAGGATGCCATGGCCCTTTTTTGCCACCATTCCATGCATATAACTGTTTTCTATCACAGGCTGGAGAATCAGCTTTATGGTATATAATTCAAGCGCCGACGGATCAACCTCCCAATTTATGCTGACCGTGTTCATATAGCGGAACTGCTGTATTTCAATATATGCCCGGATATGCTCTATTTCATCCCGGATATAAAGGATGCTGTTGCCCTTGTTTAAGGAAAGGCGGTAAAAAACAGTCATCGCGTCAACAAGCCTGCATAACTCCAGATCTTGGACATCCAGAGCTCTCCATCGGATAATGCCAAGGGTATTATACAGAAAATGGGGATTGATTTGCGCCTGAAGTGCCTTCAAGGCTTCCTCCCGTTCCCTTGTCCTTATCCGCGCGATTTCATCCGTCAGGTCTCCAAGCTTGCCCGCCATCACATTAAACCGTTCCTCCAGATCGCCCAGTTCATCGGCATAGCCTTCAGGGACGGCTACATTGAATTTGCCTTTTGTGACTGCCGCCATCTTATTTTCCAGGCTTTTTAAGCGCAAAACGATATTGTTGATCACGGCCAGCATCAAAACAGCCGATAACAAAACAAGGCTCAAGGTGATACAGATAATGGCGGCAGACAGGGTCCGGGTCCTGTTTTCAAGATTCTTCAGCGGTATTGCCGCAACAACATGCCAGCCCGAGGAAACCGTCTTTGATACAACAATATTTTGGTTCCCCTCAAATTCCAGCATTGTATCTTTGCCGGTATCCGGATTCTTCGCACTTCCAAAAGGGGTATGCCCGATTTCTCTCCCTACAAAATCCTGACGGGAGGATGCAAAGATGATGCCTTTGTCATTGAGCAGAAAGACATCTCCCTGCCCGTGAAACGAACTTTCCAGAAGGCTTTCAAAAACCTGGCCGCTGCGGATATTGAGAATAACCGCTCCCAGCATGTCCTCCCCCGTTATCCAGCTGATCCTCCGGGACAATGCCAGATTGAGGGAACCATTCCGGGGGTCTGCATATAAATCCCAGACCATCGGCGTATCCGTTGACTTCATTCTTTCATACCAGTCCTTCTCACTTCCGTCAAGAAGCGTTCTGCCATTAGGCTTCCAGAGAATTCCCCCGTCTTCGGCCAGCGTTTCATTGGTGTGATAGATCCGGAAGGATTCCACTCCGGGTAAGCTGTCCCGGACTGTGCCGAAGGACCGGTCGATATAGCTGATCGTCTCCCATTGGGGGTAAAAGTCGCCGTAAGTCTGGTTTAGTCTGGCGGCAAGCTCGCCATCCATGGTGACCCGCGTTGCAAGAAGTTCATAGGTAAGCTTCCGGAATTCCACGTTCTTTACAACCTGTTCCACCGCCTCATTTACTGAGACGCTGTAGTCAGACCTCAGAAAATTAAACATGATGCTCTCCGCAACAAATCCCAGAAAGATCACGGGTATTACCACAGCAAAAAGATACAATAGAAGTATTTTCTTACGAAGATTCATACTATTGACAAATTGTCTTATGAATTTCTCAACCCGCTTTTTCAACCCCGCTAGCAAGAAATCCGCTCCTTATCAGGCAGATTTAGGTACTGTCATCATAAATAATATTATATCTATTTTCTCCGCAGCACAACCAAAATTACTATTTGCTTATCCGTTTATTCATCGAAATAGTCTACATCATAGACTCATTCCTTGAGCATTACATAAAAAATTATATACCAGAAAAAATCCCGGTGGCAATAGCAGACGTATTGGACTTATGACAGTTTGATTGGATATATTGCTTGGTACCGGTACCGCACACATATCCTATTGCCTATGCAGGAAGCAAAGAGGGATGGGTTGCAACACATATTGACCTATTGTGCTGCACCCCATCCCTGCAGTATACTTGCCTATTTCATTTTCATTTCATTTTATTTTTTACCGTTTCAATAACGGATCAATACCTTTTCTCCTTTGCCTGCAGACTCGACGGCTGCAAGGCAAGCTGCTACAGTCGCCGCTCCCTGTCTGCCGTCGGTCGTCACCGGTTTGTCCTCCAGCACGATATCGATAAATTCATTGATCTCACTGATTGCATTATGACTGCTTAAAGCGACCGGATAGGAAAGAGCCATGGTTTGATCTTCAACCACATCAAAAAGCCTTTCCTTTTCTGCTATGCTCTTTTTGTACAGGGTGAGGTGCGGTGTAGTATTGTCAACGATGATGGTACCCCGATCCCCATAAAATACCGACCTCATTGTATATTCCCTTTTGCAGCCCGCCGATACGAACACCTTTCCGATCACATCCTTCGGAAAACGCAGGATTGCGATGGTACAATCATCTACCGGCCACGATTTCAGCACCTTCCTGTTGGAATAGGCAGTCACTTCATAGGGGTCGCCCGCAACCCACCGGAGCAAATCGACCGCATGGCACCCGCCTCCCAGGAATGGCGGACGAAGCCTGACAGGGTCCATCCTCCAATTTCCCGCGCCTGTGATGTTGGAATAGTCATGGGCATATTCCGACTCTACGAAAAACAATTCGCCGATCTCTCCGTCGTCAATGAACTGCTTTGCCAGCTTGAAGCCCGGTGTATACCTGCAGATCTGGCCTATCATAAGCTTCTTTCCCGTTCTCTCCGAAGCCTTTATCATCTCCATGCATTCAGCAACGGTCAGTGCCATTGGCTTCTCGCACAATACGTGCTTTCCGGCTTCCAGTGCGGCGATTGTTTGCTCCGGGTGGATTTGATCGGGTGTGACGATAACGACAGCGCCAATGTCCTCCCGCTTCAACAATTTCCTGTAATCCGCATAGTATGCCTCTACCCCCAGGTTCTCCGCTACCGTTTTCGCTTTGTTCACATCGATATCGCAGATTGCTTTCAATTCCGCGTCCCTGTTAAATTTAACCGCCTTCATATGCTCCACGGCCATCCCGCTTGCAGATATCACACCAAAACCAAGTTTGCCTTCCTGTGAGTTTCCCATTGAAACACCTCCGTTATTAATTCTTTTACTCTACACCTGCGTCTGAATAAGTGTAGGGGCGCGCATTGCGCGTCCGCATAAGCAATCTGTGATAACGCCATCCTTTGTTCCTGGGGATGTTCTTCTCTTCCGCACCAGCCAACATTCCATGGTTTGCACTTACTGTCACAGGCGGACGGCCAATGGCCGCCCCTACAGTACGCCTTACATCCAAATGGCCACCGTACACATCTAATTGTCTTACGCCAATAGCCCCGTATACCGATTTGCCTTACGTCAATGGCCCCGTATGCCGATTTGCCTTACGCCAATAGCCCCGTATACCGATTTGCCTTACGTCAATGGCCCCGTATACCGATTTGCCTTACGCCAATTTCACAGCAATGACAGTCCGATCAGAACTTGCTTTTCCTGCCCACGGCAATGCGTCAGCCAAGCTCTGGATGATCCAGAAGTTGTATGTTTGCAGCATCAACACCGTAAAGTTCAAAAATCTCCACCACATTCACACCCTTTGCCAGAAACGGAGCGGGTACATACAAAGTCTTTTGAGGGCCTTCACTCCAATACCTTCCAAGATTGATCCCGTTGATATATACGACGCCCTTATTCCAGCCTTCCGGCTTCAAAAAGGTATCTCCGGTTTCATCGGCCCAAAAGCGGCCTCTGTAAAAAGCAGGCGTGTTATTCCTGCTTCTCTCCGTATATTTCAAGCCGGATAGATCTTCCAGCGGCAGGGGGTAGATTTCCCAGTCATATAAAAATTGACCGTTAAGGCTGACGCCATCGGTTATCCCCTTACTATCCTTCAAATATGGACCATAGTTCACCCGCCCCATGTTTTCCACCAGAATGTCCAGCCGTACAATGCTTTCACCGGGTACATTTATTTTGACAACGTCCTCCCGGTCACGGTACATGCTGCCTTGATAAACGCTATCGGCAAAGATCAGGGCACGGTCATGCAGCTCCTTTATAAAAACATACAGATCCCTTCCCGGCCCTTTCACGTAATTCCGGTATAAAATGAAGCCGTAATTCTGGCCGAGCTTCTCCATTGGCAGGACGTACTTGCTTTTTACAGGGCCGGACAAATTGTCCAGCCAATCAAAGAGCAATGCCTGCTCATCAAGGGTTACAGAACCATAAGCTATCTTTTTCGAATTTTCCACCCGGATATCTTCCGCTCTGCCAAAGTGTTTTTCAATAACTGCCTTGCAGGCATAGTATTTCTCCATCATATCGCCGGCTTCCGAAAGGAGGGCGTCATAATCATAGCTGGTCACCGTCGGAGAATAGGCTTTGTCTCTGTTGGCGCCATTCATAAACCCGAAGTTGGTGCCTCCATGAAACATGTAAGCATTGACAGAGGCTCCCATGCCCAGCATATCGTCAAGGATTTCCGCCGCTTTCGCCGGGGGATTGGTATGATGCTCCTCTCCCCAATGGTCAAACCAGCCGTTCCAGAACTCGCAGCACAGAAGAGGCGCGTCGGGCTGGACCTTTTCAAGGGCTTCAAAGGCTTCGGCGGGACGTGATCCGAAATTTACGGTTTTGTAGACGTGGGGCAAGGTACCGCCATTTAGCTGAAAATCTCCATACCCGTCGGACGTAAAAAGCAAGCAGTCAATCCGGTTGTCCTTCAGACAGTTCTCCAGAAAACGAAGATAATCCTTGTCGTTTCCAAAGCTGCCATATTCATTCTCCACCTGCATGGCAATAACCGGTCCGTTGTTAGTGGAAAGGTACGGTACGAGCTTGGGAAGCAAAACAGAAAAATAGTTTCCGACTTTCTCAAGATAAGGCGGATAGGAGCAGCGCAGCCTCATACCGTCCTCCTTGAGAAGCCAGGCCGGAAAGCCCCCGAATTCCCACTCCGCGCATATATAGGGCCCGGGCCTGACAATGACCTTGAGTTCAAGCTCCTGTGCGGTATCGATGAATTTTTCAATATCGCGCATGCCTTCAAAGCAAAACTTCCCTTCCTCAGGCTCATGCATATTCCATGCCGTATAGGTTTCAACCGTATTAAAGCCGCAGGCCTTGAGCTTCAACAGCTTGTCGCGCCAATATTCCCGGGGGACCCTGAAATAATGGACAGCGCCCGATAGGATCCGAAATGGCCGATGATCCAGAAAAAAACTTTTACCCGCATAGGTTAGCTTACTCATAAAATTCTCCTTGCAAGCTGCAGAATTGAGTTTACCCGTTTACAGTATATTGGCGTTTTTTTACCGGGTCAATGATCAAAAATCAACAATCGGCCGTCAATTATCCATGCTGCTGCCCCCGGCGCCGATCTTCATCTTTCGATAAATTATACATAATCAATAATTATGATCAATTTTCAATTAAATGCCGTTTGCCGCCTTCTTCGATGTTTATTTCGCATTTAATCTGTGATAGACTGGTGATGTCCATCTATTTTACCGATTATCGCAAGGAGTTGCAGGTATGGTGCAAACAACAAAATGGCAGCTTTCCCATCTTCTTGGCAGGAATAAATCAAGAAATGAAATCACCCGGTACATATTCTCCTATCTGGCAGTAATCTTGATTTGCACGATTGTCATGACCACCATTGTGTATTTTTATATCGACAATAAAACAGGGAGCAATATCATCGACGCCAACAATTCCACACTCCTGAATTTCAGGAATACCACCGATGTTTTTATATTAAAAAACCTTGACAGCATAGGAATTTCCATATTATCCGACGAAGACATCTTTATCAGTCTTTTTACAAAGCCCCTGGACAGCAATATTTCCAGCGTGAATATCATTTATAACAAGCTGAAGGTCCTGGCAAGCTTGAATCCCATTATTACCGAGATATCCATCTATTATAAAACAAATGATGTCGTCATATCCACCAAGGGGATCAAATACTTGAAAGAGCATTCGGACCAGCCAGACAGCAGGGACACCGGATGGCTTGCACAGCTTGATTCCATGAATACCCTGTACCAGTGGATGGAGCCGAGAAAAACCGTCGGGAAGGAAACAAATCCGGAGTACTCGGTGAATACCATCACCTTGCTGCGGAAGTATCCCTTCTCGTATAACAATTACCTCGGCGGGATCGCCATATCCATTGACGAAAGCAAGCTTCACCAGTTAATAAAAAATACGGCGTCGGAATATATTCAGCAAATCATTATTGTAAATGAAGAAGGCATCATTATCTCCCACAGCGATGAAAATCTGATATCAACTCCCATATCGGATTTGCCCTTCGGCAAAAAACTGGAGGACCTGAAAGAGGACAGCGGGTATTTCGTGACGTCCCATGACGGCAAGAAAATCGTCGTTTCCTATGCGGCTTCGGAATACAATAGCTGGAGATATGTTACGGTCAACTATACCGACCAGCTTTCGGAAAGGTATAAATTCCTCTACCTCATTCTCCTTTATTTTGTTGTGAGCGTAATCATTACATGCATCCTTGCCCTGCTTTTATCCTTAAAACGGATTATCAAGGCCAATTCGGAAGTGAGGGACCTGTCTTCCATCCTCAAGGAGCAGGAAAGTGAAATACAAAAAAACCGCAGTGTCGTACGGCAAAATTTCTATTTAAACCTTATCAATGGCTTTTACCAAAAGGAAGAGGAAATCACCGACCAGCTGAAGCTTTTAAAAATAGACTATTCCTACCCCTTCTCCATTGCTGCAGTGATCAAACTGTATGGCGAAAAAACATCGGATTTGAGAACCTTTGAATATACCAAGCTGAAGATCGTAAATTACGCGGAAACGATGTTCCAGGACATGGACACCCATTGTCTTTGCACCCAGAGCCAGAAAACCGTCATTTTGCTGTTGAATTTTAAAGATAGCGATACCAGCTGCAAGGAAATGATCCGGCAAATCTGCGGATACATTTACAATGAACTTGGATTTCAGACCTGCACAGGGATCAGCGAGGTCTGCGGCAATCTCCTTGGCATTGCGGAAGCTTACCGCCAGGCCGCCGCATGCGTAAATTACGGTTTCCTGCAGGTGGAAAAACGTATCCTGTCCTATCCGGAGATCCTTCCGCTGGAAGCAAGCCGGAACAAAATCCCCGAGGCATACCTTGAAAAGTTCTCCGGCAGCTTGCATATCCGCAATAAAAAAGAAGCCATCCAATGCATCCACAACCTTGCGGAAAACATCAGCATGAATATTTATTCCTTCAGCCATGTAATGACCGTCCTGAGGCAGGTGATCACCGCGATGGAAAGCTTCAGGGAGCAAAACCTCAAAGAGGCCGAGGACAATGCCTATCCGGATTTGTTCTATCATTTCAGCTGCTGTGAAAGCATTACCGATTTTACAATTTTAATTGAAAATGTCCTGGATACGTGGATCGTTACCAACGAATCCTCCAACACCCGTAATCTGGAGCTGGTAGAAAAAATCAAACGGCATATCGGTTCAAACATATCACGCCGGACTATCTCCCTTGATTCCGTTGCAGAGGTCATGCAGATCAGTCCCAATTATCTGAGCCGCATATTTAAAGAGGAAACAGGCATGTATTTCATCGATTACTTGATCGAAGCAAGACTTGAGATGTCAAAGGATCTGCTCCTGTGCAGCGATATGCGGATAGAGAGCATCGCTGAAGCAGCAGGCTATAGCAGCCTGATGTATTATAACAGGATATTCAAGAAAAGATATGGCATAACGCCCAAGCAGTACAGGGTAAAGGATATGAACATATAGACACAGGGCTCCCAAGCCGCTTGTCTATTCCGCACTAAGATTTTCAATATTGGAAGCCCAATCATTGGCCTCCTTTGTAAGCTGTTCGCCGCCCTGCTTCATCCATTTCTCTACGAACCTGTCAAATTCGTCAATGGAAAGGCTGCCGGTGATGATATCGATATACGTGGTATTTTGAAGTTTGTCAAGTTCAGTTTTGTACTCCGACTGGGAGGGCAGAGAGCCGTAACATGCGTCAAAATACCGTGCGTCAGCGCATACCTGGTCTGCAAAGGCAAACTGCTGTTTGAACAAATCCTTGACCCACTTCACACAGTTGTAATTCATGAAGGAAAAACCGCCGCCCTGCCCGACAGCTCTCTTTTCTGCAGGTGTTTCCGAATTGTCCAGCACTTTTATCATCTGATGGTTGTCATACTCCCAATTGATCCCTTCAATGCCGTACCGTACATAGATATAGTAAGCTTCATCTTCACAGAATCCGTTCTGAGACTCTAAGAATCTCTGCATTTTCTTGGGGTTTTTCTCCATTTGGACGCCGCACACCGTCACACCGGACGCAATTGTCCATAGATACATTCCTGTTTTTCCATCGGCGCTGACGGCAGGCTTGCCGAAACCATACCTTGCCTTGACCCCTTGAATCTGCCTGAAGAGTTTTCCATTCACGGAGGTCCACTCCTGGTCGGAAAAGTATGGGGTATTCCAGTGATAATAATTGCCCATGGTGGTCATTCCTATTTTCCCGTTGGTGAAAGGCTGGCTTATTGCCCAATACCCTCCCTGGTTCTCTCCGGTAACAAACTCAGGGTCGATAACGCCATCCCTGTACCACTTCTGGAACAAAGCAAGCACTTGCTTCACTTCGGGTTGGATTCCACCCCAGACGATTTTGCCGTCCTTCTTCCCCCAGGAAGTCGGGATATAGCCGGATGTGCCGTAAATTGACTCAAGACCTGTTGAATTCAGCCCGTACGTATCCTTTTTATTATTTCCGTCAGGGTCATTCAGCGCAATTTTGTAAAGCGCATCCTCAAATTCATCCAGCGTCTCCGGAAGCTTCGCTATCCCTAATTGCTCCAGCCAGTCGGTTCTCCAGATCACCGGCGCACGATACAGGCAGTCAAGGTTGATCAACTGCAAGCCGTAGTTTTTTCCGTTGATAATGGTATATTTGGTCACATTGGGATCGATGGATGTCATACTCTCCAATTCCGCCGCAATCGACGGAGCATAGGCAAGAATATCTTTCTTTTTTATTTCTGCAAGCACTCCCTGGTTGGCCCACTGTCCAAGCATCACCGCATTGTCGGCGGTAAACACATCGGGAATTTCATTGCTGGCAAACTTGATGTTCATGAGTTCCGCATAGTTTGACCGGTCCACAAACACCGGCTTCAGCCTGATATTGTATTTATTTTCAATCATGCGCTGGATCGATGCGTCGTCCCCTTTTGCAAAAACCGGTTCGTAGTTATACCCAACCCAGGTATATTCAAATACTTCCGAACCGTCGTCAGCATCCTGGGACGTCTTTGTACCAGGAGTAGTTACCGTTCCGGCCAAGTCCGGCGTAGAACTCTCAGCGCCTGTACCCGCGGCATCCCCATTGCTGCCCCGGCAGGAAGCCAGAACCATCGCCATAAACCCGGCAAGCAAAAGTGCAAGAATTCTTTCGGTTTTACCCCTTTTCATTTTTCACAGCCTCCCCCTAATCCATATGGCAACTATCTATATACTATCCGCAGAATGATTACCGTCATTAAGTGCATTTGATGGGAGATTATCTATCAACCTTTTCATAAGCCTATCCTTTGCTATTATACCACAAAATAAACCAAAGCGGAAAATACAAGCAAACAAAGCCGGAATCCGCATATCGAATACGAAGCCCGGCCTGTTTACCATATTTCATTTACCCTTCTGTCCTGCAGCAATCCTTATTTTCTTCGGGTATGCAACCAAATTAGTAGTCTAAAAGATCCTGCGGTATTTCTGTGATACCCAATGCGGCAAGCCGCTCTTTTGCGACTTCATTGCCCTGGTTGCGCATCTTTGTATAAAGCTCGTTTACCTTTTCCACGTTCATCTTTTTCAGGTCATCCTGGAATTTCTGCCAGCCGGCGTTATCCAGCTTGCGGGCGCCTGTCGTGAACTCTGCAACAGCCTGGATGATACCGCTTCCAAGGTCGGCCCAGTATGTGCCCAATTGCTGGTCATCCTCTGCCTCAAGCTTTCCAAAACCATGTTGAGGTTCCCAGTAAGGACGGTTTTTCTCCAGCGCTTCCATGGAAAGCGGGCCAAAGGCGAGCACAATTTCCGCATCCGTAACGACGCGTGCCATAAATGGCTGCTGGATTCCATACTTCGCCGTTTTCTGTATGGAATACTGTCCGGCGGCGCCAAGGTCATCGATCCAGACCGGATTTCCGTTTTTATCCAGACCTTTGTAGGAAACCCCGTCAATGCCCCATGAGGTCAGCCTGGTACCCTCTTCCGAGTAGATGTAGTTAAGCAGGGCACAGGCGGCGTCGACATTTTTGCACGCGGTGGTGATGGCGACAGAGTTGTCAAAGTTCATCGTCGAGTTGGTCATGATGCCTCTTTTCCCTTGTGGACCTGCAAGAGGAGCAAGGCCAATGAGCTGCGCGTTCTCAACCGGTTTTACACCTGCAGCGACCGCATCGCTGCTGGGATTCTTTATGCCGTTTGTAAATTGATCGGTACGTACCGTGAAGTCCATCGTCGCACCTGCATAGCTGTTGTTGATATAGGATTCCCAGCGCGCCTTGTCCGCAGTGGCAAATTCAGGGTCCAGAAGCCCCTCGGTATAAAGGGTGTTAAGCCATTGGCACATCTCGCGGAATTCAGGCTTTAAAGCGTTAACCTCGCACTGGCCGGTAGCCGGATCACGCGTGTAGATGGTTGAATGCATGCCGAATGTGCACATGATGTTGGGATATAAGCTGGCAATGCCGTCACGGATAACCAGCGGTATATTGTTTTTGCCTGCTCCGCCCGGATCCTTTTGCTTGAATGCGCGCAGGGCATCGGTGAACTCATCCAGTGTTTCCGGTTCCTTGAGTCCGCAGGCATCCAGCCAGTCTTTACGGATCATCCAGGACTTGGCGTTACGGGATTGTCCCATGCGGGCAACGGAATAGATGTGGTTATCCTGTGCATCGGCAAGCATGATGAAGGAGGCCGGATCCACCATTAATTGGTCCATGACATTGGGCATCTTCTCCTTCAGGAGCGTGTCCAGCGCGATATATGCGCCGGCGCGGCCATCCTCGTTCAAGGTTGTCGTTTTATTGGTTACCAGGTCCGGCCAGTTTGCCTGGCCTGCCGCCATCGTAACGCTGTAAACCGACTGCCAGTCGGCCTGGGCCATTGGAACCCATTTGACTGTAACATTGGTGGCTTCGGTGATTTTTTTCCAGGTTTCAATGTCATCCGATAACGGCCAGTCCGGGGATTCCACTGCGAGCCAGGTCAGCGTGACCGGTTCGGCAACCCGGATGAGGGAATCGGAGGGTTCGGAAGCTGCTGCTGTGCTATCCGCGCCGGCAGACGTCTTTGTGCTGCCGCCCGGCAATGTCCCGCTGCTGCTTCCGCCGCACGCCGCCATGGAAGCCGCCACTGCAAGCGCAAGGAATAGTGCCGGGAATCTTTTCATTTTTGTACTCTGCATCGTACCATCTCCTTAAAATAGTTATGAATTTGCCTATGATAAATTCCGCCCATCAGCGGGACGGAGATCATCATCCTTCAAAAGGGAACATTCCTCAACTAGCAAGGAATCCCTCCCGTCGGGGGAGGTGTGTTCCTCTAGCCTTTAATTGCCCCCACCATCATGCCTTTTGCGAAATATTTCTGGATAAAGGGGTAGACACAGATGATAGGGAGGGAAGTCGTGATTATCACCGTGTAATTGCGTGCGATCTGCGAAATTTGCTGCATCTGCTGCTCCATGGAGGACTGGGAATCGTCCTTGATCAGCCAGCTGCGCATCAGCAGGGCAAGGGGTTGCTTTTCACGACGGGTCAGGTAAATCAGCGGGCCAAAGAAATCGTTCCATTTGCCCACCGCGTAGTAAAGGGCAAGGGTGGCAAGGATAGGCTTGGAGAGAGGCATATAAATGCTCAGCAGGACCTTTATATCATTTGCGCCGTCCATTTTTGCCGACTCTTCCATGCTGACGGGAATAGACTCGAAGAAGGTTCTGGCCAGGATGATATACCATGCGCCCACCGCTCCCGGAATGGTAACCGACCAGATGGTGTTCACCCAGCCAAGGCCGCTGACCACCAGGTATCCCGGAATCAGGCCGCCGCTGAACAGCATGGTGAAGAGCAGCATTTTATTCCAGAAGCTCCTCCCTACAAAATGCCTTTTGGAAAGCGGATAGGCGCCGAAGGTGGTAAAAAGCACGCCGGAAAAGGTGGCAGCCAGGGTATATTTAATGGTGTTCCAATAGGAAACCCAGATGATGTCCATCTTAAACAGCGCCTTGTAATTATCCAGCGTAAAGCCTTTTGGAATAATCCCGACTTCATTGCGTACCAGTAATTCATTATTGCTGAAAGAGCCGGCCACAATCCTTATCACCGGGTATAGAACAGCCACAACGGTCGACGACATAATCAGCCAGAGGAAAATATCAAAAAATGAAATGGAGTTTCTGCTGCGAAGCTTTTTGATCCTTACCGGCTTTTGTACCGTACTACTTACATTCATTTCAATTCCCCCCTTTTCTACCATAAGCTGATCTCGCTGATCCGATTTGCAATCTTATTTGCCGTTACAATAAGCACAAGGTTGAGCACCGACTGAAAGAGGCCGACAGCGGTCGTGTAACTATATAAAGGTTTTCCACTGACCGCAAGAATGCCCTGTTTATATACGTAGGTTGCGATTGTCTCAAGTTTGGCCATGTTCAAGTCCGTCTGCAGCAGATAGGCAAGGTCGAAGGCTGAACTCATCAAAGAACCGGCTTCCAGAATCAGCAAGATGGCAATTGTCGGCTTAAGCGCCGGGAGAGTGATATGGATAATACGCTGCATACGGTTGGCGCCATCGATATCTGCCGCATCATATAGCTGTGTGTCAATTCCTGAAAGGGCCGCCAGATAGACTATCGCTCCCCAGCCGAAACCTTTCCAGATGCTTGTGAGGACGTAGATGGGATGCGCCGCTTCAGGCATGCCCAACAGATAGGGTGCATCAGAACCCATAACAACCCCTATTGCCTGGGAGATGAACCCGGTAGAGGGAGACAAGTAGATCTTCACCATACCGGCAACGACAACAATGGATATGAAGTACGGCAGGTAGGAAATGGTCTGGGTAATCTTTTTAAACCGGCGGCCTTTCGCTTCGTTCAGCACCAGGGCAAAAACGATGGAAACCGGAAAGCTGCAGACCCAGGTTTCAATATTCAAAAGAAAGGAATTCATAAAAACCCGCCAGAAAATGCTGGAGGAAAACAACCGTTCAAATTGGGCCAGGCCGACCCACGGACTGTCGAGAAAACCCCGGATGATGTTATAATCCTTGAAAGCAATGACAATACCAAACATCGGTATATATTTGAAGATAATAACATTCAGCAGGCAAGGCAGGAAAATCAGCAGCAGAAGCTTATCCCGCTTGATGTTCCTCCAGAGCTGACTGCCGCCCGGCTGTATCCTTTCAGCTTTCATGGGCCGGCTTGAAGCCAATGCTTTTGTCGTTGGCATGGAATCCCTCATTTCTTTAAACTTTTCCCTTCCTAAAATCATTTCCGGCTTATTACGATGGAATGCCGGCCGGTCGGTATGAAAACGCTCACCTGGTCATCTTTCTGGGTAAACAATGCGCTTTGCCCGTCGACCATAACAGTCTTGGCCCGGTAAGGGACATAAAGCTTTATGCTTTGCTCTGCGGAAGAATTCAGCTCAAAAGAGCAGGTTTCCGCAGTCGTGTAGTCCGCAGCCGCGGAAACATGGCCTTCGCTTTCAAGCAATACTTTCTCCTTATAGGAAAGCTTTGTCGCGTCAGTCACACCGAAACCTTCAAACTTGTTTCCTGAGATACCCAGGATAGAAGCGCTCTTTGCATTCATCTTTATACCCGCAGCGGAGACCGCGCCGGCCCCTCTGTTGAAGAGCACCAGATCCTGTTCGCACTCGGTATAGGCGATTCTTGTGCCGAGGACGCTATCGGTGTCATATCCTTCCAATACCCGGACTGCTTGATCCATCGACGGGTCAAGACCGGTATCTTTCAGAACGATATTCGTTACCGCCGTGTAAAACTTATCCCTTCCTGGCACGCTGGTGCCCTTACAAGTCATGGTGAGTGTATGCTCGCCTTCTGACAGCGTCATTTCCCCAAGCTCGTTTAAATTGCCCATGGTTACTTCCGTTGCGTATCCGTCGTAGGGATTGCCGATGTCCCTCCCGTCGATAGACGCCTGGTAAATGCCATAAATATAGGAATTGGGCATGACCAGCGCAATATCATATTCTGCGGTCTTCTCCACGCCAAAGGTCCAGGAGATCTCACTGCCGACACCCTTCTCTCCACGGAACAGGGCGCTACCGAGACTCAAGGCACCGGTCGTTCCTTCATCCATAACCGCTGTCGGCTGAAAAACTGGCGCCGGAATGGAAATGGCGGAGTTGAATGTGTTCAAAACGGTTAGAAAGTTCTGGTTTTGAGCTTTTGCAATATTCGACGCATGAATATACGGGCCCTCTGTTGCCTTGTACAAGCCGGTATCAATCTGCAGTGCGTCGTCGCTTACAAACTGTGCATACAATCTGCCGTATCCCTTGCGTACCTCTATTGAATTGCCTGCCTGGCTTGAGGTATTTCCATTGATCATGTTTCCATCCACCAGCAGGTTATCCCAGCCGTTGGAAAACAAGCTCCATGTGTATGTCCGCTCCTGCGATGAAGAGAGGTCGTCATATACAATAAAGTACGGCTTCTCTTTATGATTGATCATTATTGCATACCGGTCATATTTGCTGAGCAGATTGCCATAAGCACCGGCTGCGCTGCCAACCATACATGCGTAAGTGGAAGTCAACACCTTGGGCTCGATACTTCCGCCGCCCTTGTAAACCTGTGTCCCGGCAACCGTATCCTCAATCCAGTCAACCAGAATTGTGTTATGGCCCAATTTGGATTTGAAGTCCCATACCTTGTCATAAGCAAAATTCGAATATCCAGGGTCGGATGCCAGCCATTGCCCGTTGGACGCCATCAGAAAGCTGTTCTGGTCGAAATGATTATGCCCCAGGCCGGTGTTGTTGCTGACGAACCCGAACAGGGTATCGCCCGGATTCCAACCGGTGCGCATCGCGCCCCAGCCGACGCTGTCCACAAGGGCGGTATTGCCGATCGCCTGACCGGGCGCCGTAACCGGCATATTTTTATTTAAATAGAGGAACTGCTTGGTCAGGAGCACCTCGGATCCGGGTTTTGCCCTGGACAGGTACCAGCCCGCAAGACCGTTTCCATTGTTGGCCAGTACGGAAAAGGTCTGGTAAAAGCCGGTGGAGGCGTCGAAATTGGATACCGGTGCAAGCGTATAAGAGCCTGGAGCTGAAAAGCTTACGACCCATTTTGTCAATTCATTGTTCAACCATGTGTCCTTCACCAGCTCCTTTTTGCCTGTTACCCGTGCAAACTGCTCGAAGGTATCGATCATATTCTCAATCGCGTAAGCGGTATAACCGAAGCCTTCCTGATTGCCGGAGCTTTTGCGTTCCTCCAGGTACCAGTTGAAGTACTCCATTGCACGGGTAAGATACTTGTTGGTATATGCTGCGCCGACATCTCCCATCAGCGACAGCGCACCCGTCCCCAGAGCCGCGTTGCGGAGCGCCTGGATATTGTGATCCTGCTTGGCCTTCGCATCAGCGAAAAGCGGTTCGAGACCCTTCCCGGTCATTGCAGTCTGGATAGCTGTACGCTCTACCTCTGTCATTTTATCAAAAAGGAGGTCATACACGGTTGAAATGCCGAACATAATGTGTGCAGTATCCAGATTTGTAGTAAGAGAGCTATCCTTTGGATCGTGCCAGCTCCCCCAGGTTGTCATTGCCCTCGCAATACCGATCGCCTTTTGTGCATATGCCTCGTTATCCGTGAGGATATATGCCATGGAAAGGACCTCCATACGGTCTTCCAATCCACGGGAAATAGAGGTCCAGAACGGGTAGACGCCATAACCGGAAGGCGGAACCGGCGACAGATTATTCACGTCCACATTCGAGGGAGGCGATGGAATGGTAATAGCAATCGTATTTTCTCCATAAACATTGCTGAAATTGTAGTTGATCTGTCCTTCGGCCAGATATGCGTCCGCCTGTGCCAGAAGCTTACCGGCAATTTCCTTGCCGGAAGAGCCCATGGCTGCCTTCTCGTCATCCTGCGCCTTCGCTTTGAGTCCGGCGATGTCATTTTCCGTAAAATATACCTTCGGGTGTCCGTTTATAACTGAAACAAATTCCTGCACTTCCTCAGACTGCGGCGCGTATTTTTCCAGACTGCCGTTGTCGGCATAAACAATACCGCGGACATCGGATCTCTGATAAATCAGTATCGTCGCGTATACCGCGGTCTCCGGGGCATACGCCTCCACCGTCACTTCCGTCCACACCTTCGTGCGGGACAGCGCTTCCACTTTTACACTAATGCGGCTGCTGCCCTCATTCCAGAACTCCAGATAAATCTCCGAGGTGCCGATGTCATTGTACAGCATCATCTTCGCCCGATACGGCTGATTTGCCTCTACCTTCACCGGATCGCTGCGCAGACCGTTGCCGCCTTCATTTTCAGCTGCCAACCTGACAGAATACCCGCCTTCGTATTTTTGTTCCGCCGATAAAATCACATCATTTAAGGTTCCATATTTTGTCCAATTTTTAATCTTGCCATTGGAGTCGAGACCGCCCTCAAAGCCGGGGTTTTGCAGGTAAGGCGGATGTTCCACGTTGCCAGCCTGCCTGACGGAAACATCATCCGCATAGTATACGCCGGCCATTGCAGCGCCGGCCTGCCAAACTGTGATTGAAGCAAATGCAGCACCCGCCGGAACAAAAGCATTCGTGCCCAGCGATTCCCAGGTATTGGTCAGAGTTGAATGAATGTTCTCCGGTTTTCCACTGGTAATTGACGCGCCATTTTCATCATAATATTCTACCGACATGTATGGCTGAGTTCCACTTTCCGTTAAAACCATAACGGAAAAGTTATATTCCCTGCCGGGTACAACCGACACAAGTCCGGTGCGAATGGTATTATTGGAATACTGACGTTTTAAAGTGATCATTTTTAAGCTTTTACTGCCGGAATGAACAGGATCCTCAACAATCTCCTGCGTCCCATAGTAGCCATACCCCCATTCCCAGGAAGTATAGCCGACCGGCTCCCCGGTCAAGGGGTCCATGCCTTCTTCAAAACCGCCGTTAACCAGGGCCCGGTTCGAGGAAAGCTCAGTAAACTGCAGGTTGTCGAGATATACCGTGCTGCCTGCTACAACAGTTAGTGAAACAGTTGCATATGCAGCATTTTCCGGAGCAGTTGCCGGCAGGATACCGGTAGTGTTGGTAGTAATATGCTTCCAGCCGCTGCCCGTAGCCGTATACTCTTTTGATGAGCCAGAAATGATAGTGCCGGCTTCATCGTAGAAGCCAACAATCGCTTTAAAGCTTCCGGCGTCGGTACGGCTATGCAAATTCAACCGGTATTTTTGCCCGGGTATGATTGCAACCGGGTTGCTGACTACTCCGTATACGCCCGTTCCCGTATAGGTAAGCTTTAAAGCCTTTGCTCCGCGGAAGACATACCCTTCCGTGTTGGTTTCCAAAGAAGCTGTCCCATTCTCCACATCCGCTCCATTGATAAGGCTCCACCCGGATAGTTGGTCATCGCTGTTCTCAAAACCGGGGTTCTGCAAAGAGGAATAAACTTGTAAAGGAAAGGTTTGTAGAGAAAAAGGATTGATCTTGTTGACCGTCTCAGCGTCTCCACCCATCTGCACGGACGCACCCGCAGCCGGCACACCCGACAGCAGCAATGCCGTCGAAAGCAGCAGCGCCAGATATCTTTTTCCTGACTTCATTATAATACCACTCCTTTAATAATTTAATAGTATCCTCGCAAACATTCCAGCCGAACTTTTTATTAATTATGGAATTGCCGCATACTAAAAAACAAAGCATTTAAAACCTATATATAAAATGCATACTGCAGAATAAAAATATCAAGCTTCTTGCTCCTACTTAAAATTTTATCAAAGGTTCTTATATAATTTTAGAGAATGTGATTTTGCTAACGATTCCAGTATATTTTGCCATACCCTGTAGGTCAATCAGTAAAAATCAATAATTGCACATCAATTATCTATCATTGTGTCCAATTTTGCTCTTTGTCCCATAAGGCTGATCTATACAAAATCTATAAAACCAATATTTTTTCTATTCAGAAGTTATCTATTTGCGTAAAATATGTACAGAATCAGGAAACCGCAATTCCTGCCGGGATTGTGCGACTGATATTCGATCCACGAACACCCCGATAGCCTTTCGTCAACAGGTAGTATATAACCGTCGAATATTTTAAGACGATATCATTTGTGAAGCTCGATCATCCTTCTGTATCGCAATAACTTCCCGGTCTTGGAGGAAGGCATTAACATATCCCATCACCAGAGCGATTCCGAAACGATTGATAAAATATCTTATCTATTTGACGCCAACACCTCGGAAATCATTGTGACAATGATAAATCAGTTCATGAACATGGAAGGAGGCCGAAAATGGTACGGGAAAAAACCAAAAGGATCAAAAGTGAAACAATTCCAACCGGTCGACAACTCATTTTGAGGAATCCTACAACGATTAAAACTTTTGCAAAACAGATCGTCATCGCCAGCGACGACTATATTGGCATGAGGATGGCGGAAAAAGAATACCAGGAGCTGATTTTTTATTACGCCCGGTATCATGGCAGTAAATTCTTTTCGTACGAAACGCAAGGAAAACTTAATCCAACGATTGAAAACCGTATCAGTAAAAAGCGTGTTCAGTTGGTAGAGTGTTAATGCTCAAGGGTTATCAGACTACACTAATATAGCCCATGATCGATTAAGAGCCTCAAGGGCTCTTTTTCAGTGGTGCAAATGGAATACTGCTGTATTGTGCAAATCAACTTCGGAAAATCTGTTGCAGTGTGAAAATTCCGTACCATTCTTGTATTTTGCTTATGATTTTATTTCGCAATTTGATGTGAATTTAATTTGCAAATTGATAATGCGCCTTGGGAATTACGGTCTTCCCTACGGTCTATATGATTCCCTGTGTACGCTTCACCTTACTGTTTCCAGTTACGGTGCATCACTCGGTATGGGTGGCTGGTTAGGCCTTACCCAACAGGGACTTTCACCCCGTCAGATGATGCCAAGCTTCGCTTAGCGCACACAGGAGTGTCCCATAAACCCCTTGGTGTAACCATAGCCTCCTGTTCTCAATTCGAATTTGTCAATATCAAGGTTCAATATGTTTTGATACCTTTTTCCGGTGTGGGTTCCTTTCCCTCAATTTGTTTCACTGTAAATGACAGCCAATCTATTAATGCTTCCATGTTGTCGCTCCTATGTGTGTTCATTATGTAAACCGTCAAGTACAATGGTACGATATGAAAGGGATATGAAAAATGTGAACGAATGGAATGAATGAAATGTAATGAATATTATGCCCCCGTAATTACTGAACGGGGGATTATCGGTGCAGCTCCCTGGTGACGGCGGATCCCTCCGTCACGAACGGATGTCTCCCCACCATCACCAGGGAGCTGCGCCATCAGCCTATCGATTATTAAAATATGTACAGGCATTATTATTGATTTCTATTATCTTATGTTTACAATTCAGGATCAGTGAATTGTCATAAAATAAGAAAAAGGAGTCGGAATATTACTCCGAGCTCCTGTAATTGTTGCGTTATATGACTCCTAGAAAGCATAAAACCATCACCTTGTTTCATGGAAGCTTTAACCCCAAGCCTTGTTCAGTACGCTGCTAGGTTTAGACATAAGAACCGTATCCGGGCCTTTTGCTAAGCTTCTCAGTACTCATCATCCTCAGCATCAAGCAGATAGCCATAAAACTCTTCATGTAATGCAATATTTTCTTTCAATGACACTTTTGTATCTGCATTTATAATGTCTATTTTGTAATATGCAGCCAAGTCATCATCGCCGTCAAAAGTTACTAGCAAAGAGTGCATGACACCTTTTATCAGGCCATTTATAACTTTTTTGTAAGCCTTTCGGTATTCATCAGTATCTATCCGTGTTTTGAGCAACTGATAAGCTTCTATACAATCAGGTGTAACAAAGTCTACTTCATCTTTAAGTGTTTTTATTGAATCTTCTACCCAATAATCTTTTATCTCTTTTAATTTCTTATAGAAGAGTCTTTGTTCTTCCAAAAAATATCACCCCTTATTCATGGATTAAACCATTTATCTGCATACTTGCTAATAATTTTATTTGAAAAATTTGTTATATCCTGGGCTGTAGGTGTTCTTTCTAAGGCTTTCTCCCATTTTTGCCATTCATCAGTTAGTGCTGAATGAATTTTTGCATCCACACCTTTCAAATACTTTAATTCATGAATATTGATACCTGCTTTTGCCATGATTGATTCATACTTTTGGGGGAGTGTATGATGAATCTGAAACCCAATCGGCAAGTTTTGATATACTTCCATAAATAAATCTGCATAGTTGCCTTTGGTTGCAGTTTTTGCCATAACCTTCATATATCGGGCAATTCCATCCGTACCATATCTATCTGCAATTTTTATAATTTGGCTAATATTACTGGTAATGTCACTGCCATGCTTAGTTAGGTATTCGACTACTTCAGGTCCATATTTTTTGGCAAGTTTTGCTGCTTTTACTGCTTTCTTTGCTTCGCCGAGACCTGGAATAACATTTGTACCATAATTGCCGAGTGCAGATTTCCACCAAACAAAGCTGTCACCCTCTAAAAGCATATCTATCAATACATCCGGTATGGTTTCTAGTGCTGTTTCACCTAAATATATTAAAGCTGCCGCTATAAGAGGTGCTACATGCCCACTCGGGTCAATCCTATTTACAGGGTCATTGTAGCAGTAGGTATAGAGGTTGAGCATCAAGGGGTCGCTATCTTCACCCCAATATGAGTCTTCAGTGATAAACCGTCCTATTTCCGGGTTATAGTACCTGGCACGCAGGTAAATTGTTCCCGTCTCCTTGTCAAAGTACTCGCCGGCGTACCTAAACACATTTGTATCATTATTGTCAATGTTCTTCTCATTGCCGAAAGCATCATAATCATAGCTTTTTATTGCATCGCCTGAGCTATTAGCTAATTTTACCACATCTCCATGGCCGTTGTACAGATAGTAGCTGCGGACCCCAGATCCATTTTCTGCGGCAATCAGGTTAATTCCTCTGATATATTTCTGGGTGACAGTTCCCGCTCCGTTTAACTCAAGTGCAATCTGGCTGCCATCCCAAACATGCCTTGTCATGACCCCATTTACCGTCTTTGAAATGCGTAACCCATCACCATTGTATGTATAGGTCGCCGACATGCTTCCTGTTGCAGCAGTGACCAAACGGTTAAAACCATCATATCTGCTGACTGTAACTCCCATATCATCCGAGCCTTCACCCAGCACTGATGCGGTGATCCCTTCACTTTCTCCGGCTACAGCAGGCTTGATGGTCTCTTTCCCTTTATATGTCTGGTTGCCATTGCCATCATACCTGTAGGTGGTGATTTCCGTGGCATCACCAGTCGCTTCGGTTTCTGAATCCAGCCTGTTGTTCTTGTCATAGACGTAAGTGGTGACGGCTCCGCCAATGATGGTCATTGTTTTCCTGTTATTGCTGTCGTCATAGGCATAGCTTACGGCGTTTTCACCAGTGGCTGCTTCATTCCTCAACCTCCCAAGGCCATCGTATGTATAATCGGTGATCTTACCGGCATTATCGCTCTTTCTGGTCTGGTTTCCGTCAAGTGAATATTCATAAGCATAACCGGAAAGGGTTACAGAACCCTTCTTATTTGTCAATGTCTTCAGCTTGTTCGCCAGGTTATAGGTATAGTCGGTGCTGTCACCATTGGAATAAGTCAGGGACTGGCGGTTTCCATTCGGATCGTAGGTGTATGTAGCTGCAAGCTGCCCGTTTTCAGACACCTGGTATAGTCTGTTCAGGTTGTCATATGTGTAAGAGGTGTTTGACACCACTTGTCCGCTTTGCTTGATAACCAGTGTTTTTCTATTGCTTGCCGCATCATAGGTGTATTCCTTTGTTATTTGCCCCTCGATTTCCTTCTTGAGCCTGCCAAGGGCATCGTATTCATAGTTTGAGCTGCTTCCACCGTTTATGCTCAGCCTGTTCCCCGTCAATGTATACATATACGTTATAGATGCGTTGTATCCAGGCATTGCGGCATTGGTGACACTATTTGCTAGCAGCCTGTCAAGCCCGTCATAGGTCATCGATATCATACTGCCGTTCCTGTCCACCTTTGACACCATGTTCCCGTTGAGGTCATAGGCGTAGTTCTCTATTTGGCCTAACGGGTCTGTCATCTTTGTCAGGTTGCTGAAACGGTCGTATTCGTATTTAGTCACGGAATAGTCCGTATCCGTGGAAGGAGTGATATTATCCAGCCCATTAATGGTCAGTGGGGCTTTGAGGCCCGTATACATCCTGAGCTTATTACCCATGGTATCATAGTGGTACTGTGTGTAGTTCTCCGGAACACCTGCATTGAAAGTTTTCGCCAGTATAAGCATGTTCCGGATGTTGTAGCCGTACTCTGTCTGGTTGAAGCTTAATGCTTCAACCGGTTTGTTTTTGCTTATCTTCTCCAGCGTAACATTTCCGTTCCTGTCGTAGTAATGCCTTTTTATTGTATAATTTACAGCTCCGCTTACATTTTCAAAGGGTAACTTTTCCTCAATGACACGGCCCATATTATCATAAACATATTCCGTGCTGTAGATGGGGTTGGCAAGGTTGCCCTTTGCATCGGTGACCTTTACCACCCTTCCAAGGGCATCGTATTCGGTTGTGGTATATTCGCCCCTGATATTTGTCACTTTTACAGGTTTCCCGGCATAGTCATACTCATACTTTGTGGTCCATAGCTGGCTCCAGCCCTCATTGTACGCCCTTGCCGACTTTTCCCCGGTTTTGTTTCCCAGATAGTCGTATTGGAAGGTGTCGTAATGTTCAATTCCGTCATATAACCTGCCTGTTTTGTCGCCCCTGCCATATTTGTCTATATATGATTTCGTCGTGACACTTGGTGAATTTGCATTCCCCACAATGGTTTTTGTATAAATTTCGTGGGTCGGATCGATAAGGCCATAGTCGTAGGTGTATTCTTCCTTATACAGGGATTTAAAGGAACTTGTTCCTCTCAATACCCCTACTCGCCTGAATCTGGCCACTCCATTCGACAGTGTGAATTTTATGCCGTCAACAGACTTCCCTGCCAACCCGATCTGATCCGCAGGTATCAACAAGTAACACCATTCTCCATAAACCGGTATGCTGCCGATATACTTTCTGCTTTCCGTTCCGTCTGCACCAAGATTTATAGTGTTAGCACCCCAATAAGCCCTATGCTCCCATGATCCATTTTCCTTGAATTGAAGCATTACTTCTGAAGGTCTGGCACTTTGAGAATTTGTCTGAATTTCAACAAAAACATAATCCCCCTGGCCGATCTCCATCTTGTCCAATGCACCTTCGAAGCCATGTTCATGCACATCTGTTATATTCCTTGTTTCCTGGTATTGATCCAAAACCGACGAGTAGACCCATTTCCATTCATCAGAGGAGGATTGAATGATTTGGGCCCCCTTGGGAAAGGATTTCTCAAACCATCCGCTCTGTTCCTTTGTCTCTTTGGATTTGATTTTCCCTTCCTGTACATATTCATATTCACTTGTCTTTTTGTCATTGTTGTATTCACGGCTTAACTGGCTAAGAATATCGTACTCATATGTATTTATAGCCTTACCTGTAGCCCCGTCTTTTTCATACACAAGATTCCCGAGTTCATCGTATGCATATTGGAATACACTCCCCCTCTCATCTGTCACAGTGAGAATATTGCTTGTATCATTCCAGTTATATAGCTTATGGCTGCCATCCTGGTTTTCCTCATAGGTTTTTCTCCCCAGCTTGTCATAATTGAACCTTATAGTGCCTCCGTTTCCGTCAACCATATTTTTCAGGTTACCGAACCAGTCATAGCCGGACACCGTGTCAATTACCCCTGCCGGATTCCCATTTTTAGGTGCAACAAGATTCCTGTCAGCATCTTTGACCCCGTTTATCATTGTCTTTGTCAAGTAGACCCCGTCCAGCTTTTTATTGGCATTGATCCTGACGGTGTCATTATCGTCATATGAGTAGTATTCAGATACTGTTTTTGTCTCATCATTCCAGTCGGTGGGATGCAGCGAATCATAAAGATATTCTTTTATCTGGCTGATGTTCCCATAATTGTCATAACCATATTCTACTTTTTTCTTCAATACGTTGTTTTCACTGACCTTCTGGTATCTTACCGCTTTTCCGCTCTTCACAGCCACATTGCCGTAGGCGTCATCAGTAGGGATGTACTGCTCCGTAATGGTAGTGCCCGCATCTTTTTTGTATGTCTTGCCCGTAATATAGTTATACAATGGATGGTACGTGTACACCGTCATATAATCCGTCCGGGTTTTATTGCCCTCTGCAAGGACACTCCAGCTTTTCACTACATTCCGCATATCGTTCTGGTCATATTCGCAGACCTCTGTTTTTGAAATGGAAGGTATAAATTGATTTCTGTCGGGATAATATGTTTGTTGGCTGCTGAGCAACAGTTTAGTGCACTTAGCCCCCAAACTCGTCCCCAAATCATAAGTGTTATCTATGTATGTCCGATTATCGCCTGCTCTTTGGATAATCTGTTTCTCCAGAAGCTTAAAGTTAAAGTAATAAATGTTTGACTTGATATCCCCTCCGGTTGAAGTCCCTCCGAAATATTCAACAGCACTTGTTTCATAATCCATGGGGATGTCATGGACAGTGACCTGATTGTCCAATGTGATATATTGGGGGTACCCGTCATATTCGTTGGAACTAATGCCGTTGTATTGGTACCTTATTGAACTCTTTATGTTGTTGTCCGGCATCAGGTCAAAACGCTGCTTGGTTTTATAGAATTGCATGGACCCTTCCTGTCCAAGGTTCTTGATATGCAATTCATAGCCGAACATCGTTTTGGCTCTCGTTGGATGGGTTATCTGTGTCAGGCAGGCATAATAGTTTGAAACCCCTTCAAAAGGATTGTTTTGGTTGGTATGGTAAGCAAGGTTCTTATTTGTCATACTGAATCTTGCTTCATTTATACCATAGTCAAATGAAGTATGCCTCCCCTGGGCATCTATCACTTCATACAGGAGGTATTCGTCCGGTTGGAATTGAGGACGCGCTTTATATCTATCAGGCAATTTATATTTTATATAGGTGATTGTCTTGTTTTGAGTTGAATCCGTAGGGTCGGTTATATTGATATTGACATGGGTGGCATCCACGTAGCTGATGTTTATGACCCTTCCGACACTGTCTACAATTTGTCCTATCAGGGAACCGGTATAGCCTTTAAACTGTATAGTGTTGCCAAACCTATCCTGTATCCCAAGCAATCTTCCTATGGAATCAAAATATATCTTTCTGCCGTCTTTCTCAGTCAGTCTATAGCTTGACACTTTGCCGTCGCAGGTAAAAGTGCCGCTGTCCGGCCCGAACACCATGTCTTTCAAGAAGTATCCTTCAAGATGGCTGCCTCCCCAGTCATAATCCGGGTCGTAAGTCCAGGTCCCTGCACTGCCGTTGTGGAGTATCACTTGGACAGGGCTGGCCCAGCTTCTCACCTCCAAATACGGCAGGTCAAATGCCCAGCCGGCCCCCAGGTCAAACTGTTCATCATTTACTGTAGACCCCTCTACGTCATCGGAATAAATATATCCAAGGGTTGCCGTCTTGACACTGTAATTTCTGAATTGCAGCAGGTGGCCAGGATCACCATCCAAAATGGGCGTTTCAGGGGGGCAATCATACACGCCATTATTCAGGTCATTTGCCCATACTTGCGCTTCCTTGTATGTGCTGAACCCGGATATCATATGATGTGAGTCTATAACTTCGGATCTTATAATATAGCCTGAACTGTCTAAATGCAATAATATTTTTTTGCCTTCGATGTAGTATGAGCTGACCTGGGTGGCGTTCACAAAACCTACATAAAGGTTTGCATTTGAAAGGCTGTAGTACCTGGCAAGTGCAAAATCAAGACCGTTCCTGCCTTTCAGGTATATATCCGTCTGTTTTATTTCAAGGTCACCTGTCTCAGGGCTGATCCTGTCTTCAAACGCTTCATTTGCACTATAGGGCGGTTCAATGCCTTGTTTGTACATCGACTTGGGGGCTTCATAATCGTTCATTATACTGGTACTGTCATCAGTCCTGATAACATCGGCATCAATTATATCAACGCCGTAGCCCAGCATTATCAGCAGTGTTATGAACAAGCTTGCCAATAACTTCTTAAGCATCATCTTCCACCTCCCAATTCAGATCTTACGGCATCCCAGCTTTTTGTCCGTTGGTATTCATCCAACGCTTTGTCTATAGTCATGCTGAATTCTTCTGCGACTTTTTTTGCCAGCACCACCCCATAAATCCCTGTTATGCCATACTTTTTGCACTTATCTATTTCATCTTGCGATACCCCGTACATGGCAATCACTTGTTTTTCGTCAACAGTAATATTCATGGCTGTGTTTGCAGCGTCATTTTTTTGTTTTTCATTCCAATATTTTTCATCCACTTGACTGAAGCTTTTTCCGCTTTTAAACTCTTCCGCTACCATATCGAAGCTTTTGCTGTAATTTTTTGCAAGGATACCCAGCTGGATTATCCTGTCCTTGCTCATACCGGCTTCTTTAAGCTCATTTGCTTTTTCATCCGTAATGCCTAATTCTTGCATGGGGTCTTCAATTTGTATTTTCAGTTCTTTTATCACATCGTCCCACAATTTCCCGCTCTGCTCAATAAACAGATCCGTGTTGCGGGATTTATCTTCAACCGCTTTGATGCTGTTCAGCATTTCTTCGCTGCTTGTTGTACTTTCACCAGCTCCACTCACCTGTTCAATTAACGCTTTTTCTTCTTGGATCGCCTGTGACAGGGTTTTCCCGTCACGTCTTTTCACTGTGTAATCTCCGGACTTACCCTTTATTTCTAAAAGCTGCTCAGGCGTCTTGTCACAGTAATTGGAAAGGTATTCGGCAGTGTTTATATCCAATTCACTGTATCCGTTTCTATAAAACTCTGACCTATTCTCCTTTGAAATCTTCGGTTTGGCCATTTGTTTGGCAACCTTTGTGAGTTCGTTCCTCAAGTCTTTGTAATTATCCTTATTGGAAATCGCTTTATATTTACCGTCAAATATTTCGGCACCGCTGCTGTCCCTGGTAATTCCGGTTGTCCTTCCCTTGATGGTACCATTGCTTTCAGCAAAAACTACTGTTGATATGAGGATTACAATTAGAGTTATTATAATTAGGAATTTTTTGATATTTTTACTTTTCATTACTAATATGCCTCCTGTTTTGATTGATGTATTTAACTTCGGCTTCAGCATATGTAATATCCGATCACACTGACTCCGTTGATTTCCGCTATAAAGGCATAGAGCATGTAAAAGTCACTTCACCGCTTTTTGCCGGCATAAATTGGATTATGTTCAATAGTAATGTTCGCCCGTTAAAGCGCTGGATGTCCTGGGCAGATTGTAATTAAGCATTGTCATGTCGTCCTCCTATTCCAATGTACAGGTTATAGTTGATGTTCCGCTGGTCTTGATGCATTTGAACCGAATTACATTGACTGAACCCGTCCGTGACATGCCGTTGAATATAACTTTAGATACAGTGAAGGTGATTCTACCGTCGATGGCCGAATAGCCGTTTATTGTAACATTTGTGCCGTTGACGGCCCCTGTTGTGAGTTCTGCTGCCTGTGTAAGGGAGCATAGATCGACCGGTTCCAGTTCATCAGGGTCGTAGGTTATGGTAAAAGTACGGTTCTCTAAGGTTTCCGTGTTTGCTGTTTTGATGGCGAAGTCGAATACCTTTCCATCTGCACAGCTTGCAGATACATTTACTGTGAGTGGTGAAGTACTTACTGCAGTCCCGCATACCCACTCTGGGTATTCATTCCACCCCTTTTTCCCATTTCCCAACTGGCCATATTCATTATATCCCCAAGCCCATACCGTACCGTCATTCTTCAATGCCAGGCTGTGAGCGCTTCCCCCCGCAGTGGCGGTTATTCCACTCAACCCGCTTACCTGCACTGCTGTGTACCTTGTTGTTGTCGTTCCGTCCCCTAACTGGCCATAAGAATTCCATCCCCAAGCTCGTACCGTGCCGTCATTCTTAAATGCCAGATTGTGAATGTTTCCACCAGCAATTGCGATTATTCCACTCAACCCGCTTACCTGCACTGCTGTGTACCTTGTTGTTGTCGTTCCATCCCCCAACTGGCCATATTCATTATATCCCCAGGCCCATACCGTACCATTGTCCCTTAATGCCAGACTGTGATTGTATCCTCCCGCAATGGCAGTTACATCACTCACCCCACTTACCCGCACTGCTGTGATCCTTGTTGTTTCTCTCGTTCCGTCCCCCAACTGACCAACATCATTTAATCCACAAGCCCATACTGTTCCGTCGCTCTTCAATGCCAGGCTATGAGTGCCTTCCCCCACAATGGCGGTTATTCCACTCAGCCCACTTACCTGCACTGCTGTGTACCTTGTTGTGGTCGATCCATCCCCCAACTGGCCATATTCATTATATCCCCAGGCCCATACCGTGCCGTCATTCTTCAATGCCAGGCTGTGATTGCCTCCCCCCGCAATAGCGGTTATTCCACTTAACCCGCTTACCTGCGCCGCTGTGTACCTTGTTGTTGCCGATCCGTTCCCAAGCTGGCCATATTCATTATATCCCCAAGCCCATACCGTGCCGTCATTCTTCAATGCCAGACTATGATTGCCTCCCCCCGCAATGGCGGTTATTCTACTCAACCCGCTTACCTGCACTGCTGTGTACCTTGTTGTTCTCGTTCCATCCCCCAACTGGCCATAATAATTATATCCCCAAGCCCATACCGTACCATCGTCCCTTAATGCCAAGCTGTGATAATCCCCACATGAGACCTTGATAAATTGACCTTCCACAATTGAAGAATAAAGATTTACGCCACCGTCACTTTGTAAATCCTCATTTACACCTGTCGATATAATCCCTGGTACATAAATAACCTCTTCACGCACTATCTCATTCAACGAATTGACACAGCTTATCATGCTGCTGCCATAGACCTTCTCAGTCAGCGTAGACAGCCTGTCCGCGTAATCAATGATCCTAGCCTTTAAATCCCGAGCGCTTTCCGCATTGTCCAAAGCAAGCAGCAGTGCGGCTTCTCCCGACCCGAATGCCGCCGCCATGGAGGTACCGCTCATCGAGCCATAGCCGTCACCCGGCAGCGTACCATATATATCCTCCCCCGGAGCTGCTGCATCCACAGCCTTCTCACCGTAATTCGAAAAGCCTGACAGGTTTCCATACCGGTTAACGGATGCCACTGTAATTATGTTTTCGCAGTCAAAAGCCGCAGGATATACCGGGGAGGTATCTATATCTGCCCCATGATTGCCTGCCGCACAGACAAAAAGCATTCCCGAAGCTTCGATCGCTTCTTTAAGCGCCGGATTATTATAAGCTGCCCCCCAACCGCAGTTTACAATCCTTACCCCCTGAGCTTCGGCATATTGTATCGCCTTTATAATGTCACTGGTATATGCCATACCGTCGACAAATACCTTGAGGGGCATTATTTTTGCCGACGGTGCAACTCCCGCTATCCCCTTCTTGTTGTCCTTTACCGCTGCAATCGTTCCGGCGATATGCGTACCGTGGTTTTCACCCAAGGTATAGACACTATCGTACACAGCATTATTGTCACCGCTGAAATTCCATCCGTTCACATCATCAATATATCCGTTTCCGTCATCATCGATACCGTTGTCCGGTATCTCATCCGCATTTACCCATATATTTTCAGCTAGGTCTTCATGGGATATATCGATTCCCGTATCAATTACCGCTATAGTCGCGCCGCTGCCTGTTGTCTTTTCCCATGCTTCCGCGGCTCCGGCGTCGCACAGGTATGACTGTACGTTTTTTTCCGGTTTCCCATCACTGCTGCCGTCCACACTATTGGATTTTATATATTCCATGATGACCGGCATACCGGCAATTTCCATGGTTATAGCCGGTTCAACTTCCCCCGGCACATCGCCCGTCATCAGTCTGTGTCTCATTTCCTTCGCAGGAGTGTCTATAAGGAATTCCGTGAATTCAGGATTATTTTCAACAGCTTCCCTCAGATGGGAAGGCAACTGCTCCAGTATCATTTCAATTGTGATTCCATAAGCTTCTGAAATATCCCCGGAAGTTTCGTTTCCTGTATTTTCAAGTCCCCATTGGCTGCCATAATACGGATCGTCGGACAAAAGCTCCATCGTATAATCGGGCTGTACGTACTCAATACTGCCTTCCAGCATATTGCTCCTGATCTCATTTATCATATCTCCGAGTTTCATCTTACTTTTAAATTCAACCGTGTCAAACGTCATACCATCTGCATTGCTGCCGGAATCCCCTTCGATATTCCTGCCCTTGTTTTTTTCATTATTATTTTCCATATCATTCATTTCACTTCCGGAAGTGTTTTCCTCTTCAGCCTCCGTATTTTCTTTTAATCGCCTTTGCCCGTCTTTATTCCCTTTATTAGCAATCCTTCCGCTTTCTCTGATATTGCCTTCAAAAGCCTTATTGAATTTTTCCCTGCCACTATCGTCCTTATATTTGATAATGAACCTGTCCGTCCTATAATCCAGGGTCTCAGAGCTTAAACCGTTTTCCATCTTTTCTGCCGTAATACCTTCACCAGCCTCAACTGTTGCACTTTCCGTTTCATATTCATTCTTTCCGGTTGTCGATACAGTCAGTTCATTGCTTTCAGCAATTAAGCCTCCAGTCTCGTTCAATGCCTTGACCTTGTATGTATATGATGTATTGGATACGAGTCCCGTATCTGTATATGTAAAACTTGAATTGTTTTCTATAATACTGCCATCCCTGTATATATCATAGGAGGATACATTCATTACACCAGCACTGCTTACCCATACCAGCTCCACTTCGGCGGCAGTTACATTCAGGAATGTCAGTGAAATCGACATGTTTGAATTCTGTGAATCTAAATTGACGTCGTTAAGTGCATATCCAGGCATTATTGCACTCTGGAACAAAAAAATGAAAACAAATAATATAATAAAAATTTTCCTTTTCATCATTATAACCTCCTAAAATATTCCGCTTTCGTGGTTTTACAATTTTTAAAACCTGTTTTATTATTTTGTATAAAAAGGATATGCGCGCTTATAGAAATAATATAATGTATTCTATGAATTATTTTGTCATTATTCCTGTAAATTGTTATAATTATGTTATATTTTGGTTATAATTTCATGTGTATATTCGTTATAACTTCTCAATAAGCATCAGGATAGTTGCATCTCTATAACTGCACGGCCAAGAGTTCGAAAAAAGTATCCTGTAGCCATATGCGGGAAAGCTACATGCATTTGACTAAATGACGAAGTGACTGATAGAATCGGTGCCAACTTTCATCCCGGCAATCTATCATGTTTACGTAAAATAATAGCAAGAACTGGGCACAGCTTATCCGGAAAACATACAATGTCGACCTCTTTTATGTCCAAAGTCTGACGGCGAGATGCCATTTCCCCATTGTGCTGCATAAATCTCTTGATTTTTAAAGATAATGCCAGATTTTATTACTGCACTACGAAAAGCAAATTCCTATCCCATATATTCGTATTTATAAAGCCGGAAGCTGTTCCTGTCATCCAAGCAAAATTCAATGCCGCTTCCATCATAATTTGATACTGTCACATCGGAGGTATCATCACTCAGGCTGCAAAAACGCACATTTCTATTTTCAAGAAATTCAGGCCGGAGGGCAAACCGATCCCTTTCATTCCACTCGCGGTACAGAATCAGGAAACCGCAATTCCTGCCGGGGTTATGCGACTGGAATCCGGTCCAGGAATACCCCGACGGCCTTTCGCCAACCGGCAGGATATACCCGTCGAATATTTCAAGACGGTATTTCCTGTGAAGGTCGATCATCCGCCTGTACCGCAATAAAGCATCTTCCTCCAGCGATGAAGGTTCAAACCAGCAAAGGGGGTTTGCCATCATTGCTATGGAAAATATATACTCATAGGAATAATTGCCGGGTGCAAGCGCATCGGCTTCATCATATTTATCCCTGTTTCTGGCCGTATTGAGAAATTCTATCTGCAGTTTCTGCGGGGGTACAAACAGACAAAGATCCCATAAATTTTTCAAGGTAAGCCATGGATAGTAATTTTTCCAATCCGTATACCTGTTTTCAAGGAAGATATTGCCGTATTCCGTGAACATGAAATAACCCGGCCTTGGATCTGCCGTCGTATCGAGGTTAAAGGTAATTTCACCCTTTGACTGTTCCTGCAGCGTCTTCAACAGCATTTCAAGGTTTTCCTCGGCTTCCCTGTTCCGGATTTTAACAGCGTCGATTTTAAATATTCTTATTCCATACTCCCTATACACTTTATAAAGTATGTCGGCCTGCCGTCTCCAATCTCTGTAAAGCCTGTTGGCATCGGGGGCAAACCACAGCCCGAGCTGGATATTCAGCCGTTCCGCTTCCTTTTGGATTTTTTGAAATCCGTCCGGAAACCTTTCCTTGCTTATTTCCCAAAAATCATCCCCAAGCTTTTCGTTATAGACAATGTGTTCGAGCCGCTCCCCTTTTTCCCAGCCGTCATCCAGCTGATAATGGGTCGCGCCCAGACGGGAACAGGCTTCCAGTTCCTTCAGGACAAAAGCTTCTCCCATATGCTCAAGGCAGCTTCTGTCTCCCCATGGGTTTGCCATGACCATGAAATCCCTCTCCGGTTTTACCGCAGCCCTTGCCCTTTGATAATTTTTTAATGAAACAACCCGGTTGGCAGACCCTCCATTGTATACTCCCACTACGGAGCCGTAAGAAGCCCTGAAACCGTCGGAGCCGACCTCTTCCGGCCTTATACCCCATCCCAGGGTGCTTATTCCGTCATCTTCGATAAAAAAATTGCCTTCGCATTCAGGCCTCTGGTCCGAAAAACAGGGGCTTTCCTTCAACAGGAACAAACCGGTGTCGTCCGGTTCGGCGTAGAAAAGGATGCTGCTTTTGTCAAAGCCTTTCAAATTTATATTTTCATGCACAAGGTCATTGGTGGTATCCGTTCTTGTAAAAAACTCGTAGGATTTCACGCAGCCTTGCTGCAAAGCGACAGGAATCGAATCAAGGACATTAAACCTGGTTCCGGCAAAAAAATCACCCATGGGCAAATTGTGGGATTTCACCTCTATATAGGTTCTTATGGCAGCAGTTCCCTCATAGAGAATGGCATGCCGTTTCACTTCAATACCGTATAGCTCGTTTATAAAGCTGAAAACCACTTCAAGAAAGGGACCGGAATTCAACGGACCCGTCACTTCATTCACTGAAATATCGGCTATTTTGAACTTATATGGCTGTTTCGGGTTTCTTATGCTGCAGGTGAGACCTTCGTAGTAAAACTCCGGCATCCGGTTTTTATTGCCGGCCCATTGGCGGCCCGAAACCTCATCGGAAAGGGAAACCGTATATATGCCGCTGTCGCTGCAGGACCATGTCCTTTTAATATACTCGTTTCCTAAAGTAAACCTGTTACCTTCATTTTTAAAATAGCATCCCATGTCTGGTTCCCAGCCTTCACTTTCATTCGATTTCCAATGTGGGCATGCCCCCATACCCCCTCGCTGCGGGCGAAATGAATTCGCCCTGCGCTACACTTCGTGCGCCACGCCTAAACGTGGCGTTTGAACAACGTCAGTTGGGACTGTGACGTTGTTCAATTCAGGCCCGATAATAGACTCCGTGGTCCAATTTTCCGGGGAAACGGTCTGAAGAATCATCCATATCCTATGACGGATGATATAAATCCATAGGATTTATTATATAAGACGCAGCTTTACCTTGTAAAGGATTTTTTTAACGTCTTTCCATCATAAGCCTGGGTGTTTTTTCTTAAGTCGGCACGGTATTGCCCCGGGGTGATCCCATATTCCGTTCTGAACTGAAAAATAAAATTGCTTTTGCTGGAAAATCCAACCCGGCTGCTGACCTCGGCTACCAATATATCTGTAATTTGCAGCAATTCGCAAGCCTTGACCAGGCGATATTTTTTCAAATACTCATAAGGCGTATAGCCTGTTTCGGACTGAAAAACACGGATCAACTGGTTCTGCGAGAGAAAAAAGATTTCGCATAGACCGGAAATGTGGACCGGTTCGGAATAATGCTGCTCCAGATAGGAAGAGACCTTTGCCGCCAGGGAATCCGTCTTACTGCTGCAATTGGTCTCTCCCAGCGCTTCAGCGCCAATTGCGTGCATAAGCTCCGCAATGTTCCGGGACAACTCCAGCTCGGATTGGATGGTATGCTCAAGGGGAAGCTCAATCAGATAACGGATCGTTTTAAGGTACTCCGCCATTTTTCCGGCGGCAAAAACAGGCCCTCGATAATCAATTAGAAACCGGGCGGTTTGTGCGGGATAATCACCCCATAGGTTGGCCCAATAAAACTCCCATGGACCGTTTTGAAATGTGAAATATTCCATCGGCGTGTTGGAAGGAATGATGGCGACGGTTCCCGGAACCAGAAAATACCTGGAACTGCCATGCAGATGCAGCACTCCTTTCCCTCTTACGGTAAACAGCAGCAACGTGCCACCCTGGCCATCCCGATAAGTCTGATGGTAACTCGGATTGCTCTCGTGCCAGCCGGCTGTCTGGAAATAGTTCAGATAGCTTACCGCCCTCTGCGTTGGAAAATAGCTGTTCATTTTTACTTTTCCATACGGCTCGCTTGCTTCGTACATGACAGTCTCCCGCTTCTATCGCCCGCTATCCCGGCCAAGGAATATCGAAGAATCACCATAAAAACCATAAATAGCATGAGGATAGAATAGCACAGTTTGCAACCGGATTGCAATAAGGTGTTCTGGTGCCGGCAGGGAATACCGGGCATGTCAGATTTCATTCATCAACATACCCGTAGAAAAGTGCTATAAATTCATATCGATATCTCTTATTGAAGCCACACATAAATCAGCGGCTGATAAATCCTGATTTCCCGAATTTGCATTCGCATACCCGATACACTTCATACCGGCGCTTTTAGCCGCTTTAACGCCATGCTCGGAGTCCTCGATAACCAGACAGGCACCAGGTTCAACTTCTAAAAGTGCTGCAGCTTTCAGAAATATATCGGGTGCGGGTTTGCTTTTCAAAACATCCTCACCACTGACAATACCATCAAAAAAACCGATAATTCCCAGATTCTTTAATATCAATTCTATGAATCCCCTTGGGGATGACGAAGCAAGTCCAACTTTAATCCCCTTCTCTTTAAGTAAACCGATAAGATCAAAAATACCGTCGATCGCTTCCAGTTTTTCTGTACCAAAGAGCTCGAGTTTATACTTCAACTGCTTATGCAGCAATTCATCAACAGGGCAGCTAAGACTGTAAATTTCTTTTATTTCCGCCCACATAACCGGATTTGTCACACCCACATACCTGTTTAAAATTTCGTCGGCTATATCGATTCCATATTCCCTCATTGTCATTCTATCTGATTCAAAATGCACCGGCTCACTATCAATAATTACTCCATCCAGATCGAATATTAATGCTTTTGTCATCTGCTGTCTCCATCTCAACGTCTATTATTCCTCCATTCTAACACAAATTTTATCCCCAATGAATATTATTTGGGGAGAATGTGACATCCTGGAAAGACATATCGAAAAATCACCATAAAAAACATAAATATTATGAGAATGGAACAGTACAGTTTGCAATCGGATTGCAATGAGGTATTCTGGTGCTGGCAGGGAATACCGGCATGTTAGATTGTCATTCTCCGTCTGTCGAAAAATCAAATAGTACTACAGCGAAAAATCTTATTCTATCCTTGAAGAAATAGCGCGTTGAAGCGTTTGCGATATTTCATCAAGGCGCATAAATGCCGATAAATTAATGTTTTTTTCGCTGTAGTAATTGGGAGGATACCCTGATGACAAGAAAAGAACGCCTCATGGCGACAATGCGCGGTGAGCCGGTGGACCGGCCGCCGGTTTGCTTTTATGAAATCAACGGACTGGATGAAGACCCTCAGGACGAAAATCCCTTCAACATCTATTCCCATCCTTCCTGGGCGCCTTTGCTCAAGCTTGCCCGGGAGAAAACGGACCGGATTGTAATGCGGGGGCTGCCTTTCCAGATGACAGAAACGTCGGAACTGGAGAAAAGAACTACCAGACACAGCTACTTTGACGAAAACGGCAGCCTGCATACCATTAAGGAAATTCGGGCGGACGGCCGTATTTTGCGGGAGCATACCCGGAGGGACCGGGATGTCAATACCGTCTGGACAATTGAGCATCTTCTGAAGGACGAGGCCGATCTGGAGGCCTGGATCCAATTGCCGGAGGAAGAAGCCGGGCCGCCGGACTATACCGCTATTATTGAAGCCGAACGGGAGCTTGGCGACAGTGGTATCGTCATGTTGGATACGTCGGATGCCCTTTGCCGGATCGCAAGCCTGTTTGGCATGGAGGATTATACCGTTATTGCGCTGACAGAGCCGGAACTGTTCCACAGGGCCCTTGCAAAAGCGCACCGGGAGCTTCGGAGCAGAGTGGAACAGGTTGCACGGGAACTGCCGGGACGCCTGTGGAGGATCTATGGGCCGGAATACGCGACTCCTCCCTATCTGCCGCCAAAGCTTTATGAAGAATACGTAGTCCGGTATGACCGTGAACTGGTGGCGGCTATCCAGACGAACGGCGGCTTCACCAGGATTCATCAGCACGGAAACCTGAAAGATGTGCTGGACTATGTCGTGCAGACCGGCTGCCTGGGCCTTGATCCGATTGAGCCGGCTCCGCAGGGCGACGTAACGCTTGCCTATGTCAGGGAAAAGTATGGCAAACAGCTTGTGCTGTTTGGCAATCTGGAGGTTAACGACATTGAATTGCTTGCACCGGACGAATTCGAGAAAAAGGTCGTCACGGCAATCCGGGAGGGGACCTCCGGGGAAGGGAGGGGCTTTGTGCTGCTTCCGTCGGCGGCGCCCTACGGCCGGATTTTGTCGCCTGTTGCCTTCGGCAATTATGAAAGGATGATCGAGGTGGTGGAAGGAATCTATTGACCGCAAACCACCACCACTTATAGAAAGTATAACCCGGAAGCTTACTGCCATTTCTCTATGGCGCTGAGCTTATAAACACCGTTTTCATTATTCACTGTATAGCACCAGTTGAAGCTTTGGGTGACAAAGTCCTTATCGGGATATTTTATTGCCACATCCTCATAGACAAATACCTTGTACTCCGCTTTTCCATAACTGTGTGCCATCAAATAAATATCAACTTTTTCAAAGCGCTCTTTGATATTACGTTTGCCAAGGCTTGCCACAAGCTCCTTCTGCTCGTTGTAAAGCGAGCTCCCCGGCAGCAGACTGTCCTCTACCTTACTGAAGTCATTTAAATTTATGGCTTCCACCAGATTTTTTTCATAAGAAAGCATAAGCTTTGTAATTGACGCGGCAGCATCCGCGTCCACATCACCGAGATATATAGGAGCATTTTCCTTCACTTCCTTGTCGAAGGACTTCCAGAATGGTCCCTGGGTATCGACTATATCGGTTATGCGGCCGTACGGAATCAGAAACTCCGGAAATCCGGCGGCATACGGCGCTATTTCATATGGGCCGTAATAGATCCTCAAATATCCGTCCTGTATGGTAAATGACTGATCCTCCCTGACTTTAATGCTTTCAGGGTCAAAAAACATATTCGAGAATTCCTCTCCGGCTTTTTGCATTGCCGCAACTTGCTTATGAACCAGTGAATTTAATTTACCGGTATATTGGCTGCCTTTTACAAACAAGCTGCTTAATTCATAGAAGTCGCCTGTCCGGCAGTTGATATGGTAAAAATTCTGACTTGGCATCCCATGAGCGCCGCCGCTATAAAAATAGCCCGACTCCTCAATAATAATGAGTTCCTTATTCTTAACCACAGAAAAACCGGCAGTTGTCTCATTGGGCCAGAGTCCGTCCTCAGGGTCTTTCTGAGACTCCGGCAGGATTTTATAGCCGATAAATATTGTTTTAAGCTTTTTATTTATTTCATCCTCAACAGACTTATCCGGAAGACCCTCCATTTGCGGATACTCGATATAAGTAAAATAATCCGGCCTGTAAGCTGCTGTCCTGGCCTTTATTCCGTCTGCCAGAAGCACGGTATTATCCTGCATCCATATCAGCTTGTTGTTTTTATCATAATAGGACCTTATGTTATCGGCGTCAGCCGTGATGATGCCATCCCTCAGCGTTAAGACGCCAATTCCGTTTACCCTCGGCATGCCGTCAACTGCAGCGCCGCTTTTATCGATGAAAAAAGTAGTCGTACTGTCACAGGCAGATGCATATCCGTCGTTAAAGCTTTGCACATCATAGTATGCGAAATCCGTCAATTGCTTTCCCTGCCTGTCGAATATGGCCTTGGGCGCATATCTGTCAAAGCTGACCAGCGTCCCTTTGCCTACTGCATAGAGGCCTTCCCCGATATAATTAATTCCCGTATATTCCGGTTTAATGATATAATTGCCGCTTTCGTCAATGAGGCCTAAAAAATCATCCTCATCTTCGCCTCCGGAAACATGAACGACTGCCCGCCCGTTTTCAAATTCATTGGCGTACTTATAGGCAGGCTCCACAATTACTTTCCCGTCGTTCCCCTTATATCCGTATTTATTGGTGGAATTATCGTGGAACAGGACCGGTTGGTCCTGGCTGACAACCTTGTTGCCCTGTTTGTCAATAAAAAAGCTCTCAGTGTTCTCCCCGTTTTCCGCCGTCACCCTTGCCCGTCCTGCCGCAAACGGCTCTGCAAAGCTGTATATTGCAGGTATTATCACTTTCCCCGACTGATCCATAAAGCCGTATTTGTACACATCGGAAGACTGTTCGTTATATCTCAGCATGCCATCGCTATAACCTGCAACTTCCTTGTCGGTCTCAAAAAAAACCTCTCCCTTACTATTTATAAACCTGCTTTTTCCCTGGGCCACAATAATAATATAGTCGTCGGTAACGAAATAGCCGGAGGCCTTTACCTGTTCATACAGCTTTTCACCCGACGTATTTAAAACATAAACATTTCTGTCGGAAGAGTAATATCCGCTGTCAGTTAACAAAAAGGCTGCTGCTATCCCTGAATTATTAAACCCCTCAACTCCATCGTACTCAGGCTTAATTAAAAATTGGGCCTTCTCATTGATATAACCCCACTTTTGTCCGTCAACGGTATTTTCTGAAGCTGGTAAAAAATTACTCCCTTTCGCTGTCGCAGAATCAGGGGTACCGCTGCTTTCGGCTGCAATGCCGCCGCTGGTTTGGACGGCATTGCAGCCGGACAGCGTAATAAGGATTGATACGAACATAATGCCTACAAATTTAAGTCTCATTTTGCACTCACCTATTAATATAAACTAAGTTCTCTATATGTAAGGATAACCTTTCTGTTCTTACATTAAAATTAAAAAATGGTTAACAAAAACCGCTGCCTGGATGGATAAAAGGAAGGATACAAAGCAGTCCCACTCCTGCCAGAGTCAAATAATTTGCAATATCAAACACAACGCTACCAAATCCTTTTTTTATATTTCAAGGAATAAGCCATTTTACCGGTTCTGCTGTTTTTCCGGTATTGCACCGGAGGCCTCCCGGTGCATTCCAAAACTGTTTCCGCCTTTAGCGTTCCATAAAAAAATAGAAATAGTTTAAAGTACCCTGCCTTTTCTCAATACGCATGAATTTATTTCTACCAGATAATCTACAATAAAATTGAAAGGGGTCTGAGGTCAATGGCAAAAATAATAAGCTTCTGTGTCTTCTTCCCTTCCATTTATCTATTGGGAGTTTTTAATGCGGAAGTTATATTTGCACCAGTGCTTACTGTGCATTGTTCCTGTATAGCTCCCTGTATTCGCTTGGCGTGATGCCTTCAAACTTTTTAAAAGTTCTTATAAAGGTTGCCCTGCTAAAGATACCGACCTTCTGAGAAATATCCCCGATATTCATATCCGTATCTTTTAAGAGCTCTTTTATCTTTTCGACTCTTATCCGGCTGATGTAATCGGTCAGATTGATTCCTATTTTGTATTTAAATACTTTCGAAATGTGCTTGATGGATACTCCCATTTCATCTGCAATCTTTTCAAGGTACAAATCCTTGCTGTAATGGCTTTCCACATATGCCTCTATCATAGTCGCCATGTCATTTTCCCTGCTTTTATGCCTTTGGCATGTTTTATCAATAATATTTTTATAAAATACATTAAGCAACTCCAAAGTGCTGGAATAATCTATCGTAATTCTGTTATCATATTCCACGATGCCAGCTTCCCTGTCAATCGTTGTCTGCATACTATTGAGCCCCTTTTCCGAAAGGAAGCTCAAGCCTAGATCATATAATCTTTTGAATAGCTTCACCATAGATCCGTGGGATGTGCTCTTCTCAATATTATTTTTAACGATCTCACCCGTCAATTCACATAGAGCGCCATAATCACCGGTGCTCAGCAGATTATGAACCTTTATTTCATCTGTAAAGGAAAAGTCGACGCTGTTTTCTATGGAAAGAAAGGCAGAATCTATAATACGCATTCCCTGGCTCTTCTGCCTGTTGGCTAACGCCGTTGCCGCATCCGCATAGGATTTGGCGATACCATTGATATCACGGTACTGCTTCCCTATCCCAATAAATATATCGCAATACTCCATATCATATTTAAAGCAGTTGATAATAATATCCGCCGCCTTTTTTACCAGTTCCTCCGTTCCGCCTCCCATTGCATCAATAATGCATATAAAAACATTCTGCCTGTATTCCAACACATATAGCCTGACATAATCCTCCATTATGGCGCTAATAATTTTTTTGATACCATTGATAATATTTATTCTGTCGACGTCCTGCATATCCTTATAAAAAGCTTCCTTGAACTGGAGAAGTACATTACAGCAAAGATAACCCTTCGCATGGAATCCAAGCTGCTTTTGCATGATCTTTTCAAGAATGTCCTTCTGCTCCGGCTTGTTGCCCTCAATTACATAAATCAGGGAGTTGTCAAGATATTCGTTCAACAACAGCTCCTGTTCCATCTTGAACTGGATTCCCTGCTCCTTAAGGCTGCTTATTCCCATGCCGATCAAAGTAAAATCATCAAGCCGCCTTCCTGTCTTATAAGGTTGGGCTGTTTCTTCATTTTCCCTGAGTGTGTCCCTTATTTTCCTGATGGGGTTGTAGATTTTTGCTGTGAAGATGAAGGAGAAGAAGACTCCTATTCCAGCCAGTATTATACAAAAAAGCAGGGTGAGATTCAGGACATTCCCTGAATGCCTTCCGAATTCGTCCATCGGAGTGAAAAGGTAGTAGCTCCATCCATAATTCGGGGATTTCAAAAAAGTAATCAGGCCCTTATTTCCATTAATGCCGTATTCCCGTGACCCACTGGTTTCATCGCTGAAAGGTCTTTGAAATTTTTCTTTTATGTCCGCCTCTTTATAGCTTTCTTCACTGGCAAATATAAAACTGTTTTTGGAATCCAATACCAAAAAATCCGTGGAGGATATAATGGTGTTTTTTTGAATGCTTTTGTAGATATCATCGGCGGATATGTTTAAAACCATTACCATCCTGTAACCGTTTACGATTGATGTGTATACGATGGGAATTACATTGGAAGGGCTGCCATATTTCCTGGTAACTTTTGATAGCGGCAGGATTTCAAGGTATTTGTTAGAGTATAGCATTTTATTCCAAAAAGCGGCGTCCATGTTATCGTATTTATAGAATTTGGACAAATAGGTATTGAAATCCGCATTTCCTTCGCTGGTATAAACGGATTGGTCGTCCAGATAGACAAATATATTATCAATGAATTTACCGAGGAGACTTTTGTTTCTGGAGATGATGCTTCCGATTTTAGGCAGGTAAACTCGATCGGAAATTGTAATGTCCTTAACAGGCTTTAAATGTGATTGTACAATTTCATTATAAAAAAAGTTCATACTGATTTCTTGTGCGGTTCTGAGATTATTGTCAATGATATTTGCAGATGTCTGGAGATTTGTCATTATTTTCCCTGAGAAATCCTCCCTCATCTGTCTGACAGAATTCATATAGGTAGTTACCCCCATGATGAATACAAGAATTATAAGAGAAAGAAAGTACAGCAATATTTTGGAAAACAGCGGATTAACTCTTTTTCTTAACTTATAGTACAGCCCCTCCATGCATTAACCCTCCCTTCGGACTTTTATACAATGCCTTAGCGCAAAGGGTGAAGACAATAATATAATACCATATCTCCACCCTTTGCAGCTATATGCTAAATCACCCTTTGTGCTATGCTGCAATTCCGAAGGTATTGTCATTGCGAGGAGCACAGCCAGCGTGGCAATCGAATGTTTATCAAACAACTGACATAACGAGTTAAATTAAGGACTTACCGGCCGGTCTAGTTGAGTCTGCCGTTCGCAAGATTGTATATTTCCTCCATTTCCTGCGCTCCTGCTTCCTTAATCTTTGCTGCTACAGAATCAAATTGGTCTATCGTACTGTTTCCCAGGATGAATTTATCTAATTCATTTGTTATGATCGTATCCACCCTGGTCTTTATTTCTTTCAATTTTTCAGTCTCTTCAACCGTAAATACAGGATCCAATACATAATTGTCCATTGCCTTATCATTTTTCCACAGGTCATACCAACTCTTTGTTTCCTCGGCCATAAACGGCCATTGCGTTCTTTCGTCTATATACATGCTGAAGCCAAGAAGTCCTGTACCCAGCTCTCCCATATAGCCTCTCCATGGGTCGCTGTCCTGCAAGTGCTTTTGAATAAGCTCCGGGGAGATTGTATATTCACTATTCGATTTTGTAAAATCCTTATTCTCAACGCCGAAATTGGTTATATCCGAGCCTTCTTCGCTATAAAGCCAGTCCATGAATTTCACTACATTTTCAGGCTGTTTTACCGCCGCGCTGATAACCATGTTCTCCATCCAATGCTCGGAGTAATACAGATTTCTTTTTTCCCCTTTGCTATTTGTTAATGTTTCCATCGGTGTAAAACCATACCCGGTATTTTCATCCCGCAGCGCCTTGTTGAAATTGATGGCGAAGGAAGGATTGTCAAAATAGAAGAAAGCCTTGCCGCTGCTCATTTTTTCCTTCCATTGGTCTGCTGTAGCCACTGCATAATCGGGGTCAAGCAGCTTTTCCCCGTACATTCTGTTCAGATAGGACAACACCTCCTTGAATTCAGGCTGTAGTGCGCCGTAAACATATCTGCCGCCGTCCACATCCTTATCATAGTATATACCGTGCCCGGAACCCATTGAATATGCTACACAGGTAAGGAGGTTACCGGTGCCGTTCCTGTTGGACCAGGGATAGATGTCAGGATATGCTTCCTTCATTTTTTTCAATACCGTATATAACTCTTCAAAGGATGTGGGCGTCTGCAAATTCAGCTCTCTCAATAAGTCCGCCCTTATCATGGGTACTCTTCCCATTTTGTTCTGATACCTGGCAAGAGACGGGAACACATAAAGCTTGCCGTCTATATACGATTTATTTATATCGGGAATCTGTTCCTGCAGTTTTTTGAAATTGGGAGCATATTGGTCGATATAATCACTTATGGCCAAAAAGACTCCTGAGCTTGCATAATCCTTGATGGAAGGAGTTTTCATAATTGCGTCGGGCATGCTGTTGGTAGCAATCAAGGTCTTTGTTTTTTGCTCATAGTCGCTACCGGGTACGATCTGCATTTCCACCTTCACATTTGTTTTTTCAAAAATCGCGTCAAAGACCGGGGCATTTGCTGCGAAAGGCTGAGATGGATTTTCTGCGCCCATGATCTTAATGGTCATCTCCTTTTCCAAAAGCTTCGCCTTTGCACCAGAAATCTCAATATCGGCTGATCCGGTTTTCGTAGTGCCGGCTGCAGTGGTGTTTGATCTGTCACTTCCGCCATTGCTGGTACCGCACGCTGCAAAAGCAGTCAGTATCATACCAAGGCATACTGCCAGCGAAATTATTCTGGTAATTTTCTTTTTCATAAATACATAGCCTCCTCCTAAATTCGGTTAAATCTCTTTTCACCTGCACTGTTTTGAAAAGCTTTTTTGAATTTATGGAAAGAAATTGATTACGCCATAAGATTCCCCCTTTCAAAGATTATCACACCCGCGCTTCCTTAATCAAGCCTTTTGTCCGGCCATCCGGCCGAAGACGGATAATACAGCGTATCCTGGGTTAACAGTTGCCTATGCTATGTATTATCCTTTCAGAGAGCCTATCATCACTCCCTTTACAAAGTATTTCTGGACAAAGGGATATACAAGCAAAATGGGTAATGTTGCAACGATGATGACAGCATATTTGACGGTTGTATCAATTGCAAGGAAATCCGTTGCCGCTCCCATTTCATTTGCCTGGGATGCCAGGTCGCCGTTGACTATCATGTTTCTCAGGACAATCTGCAGCGGATAACGTTCCCTTTCATTCAGGTAGATCAAAGCTGAAAAGAAGCTGTTCCAATGTCCCACGGAGTAGAACAGAGTCATTGTTGCAAGAATCGGAAGGGAAAGAGGAAGGATGATCCGGACAAAAATCCGGATATCGCTTGCCCCGTCAATATGCGCGGACTCATGCAATTCAACGGGTATGCCCTGAAAAAATGTTCTGATGATTATCATATTATAGGTGCTGATTGCCCCCGGAAGGACTATAGCCCAAATGGAATTGATCAATCCCAGCTTCTGGACAACAAGATAGGTTGGTATCAAGCCTCCCGAGAAAAACATGGTGATAACAATGATTACCGTAAAAAACCCCCTGCCATAAAAATTTTTCCTCGAAAGCGGATAAGCACATAAAGTTGAAAAAAGCACATTTACAAAGGTTCCAACAGAAGTATACAGAATGGTATTCAAATACGCGCCGCCGATGTAAGGATCCCTCAGGACAATACTGTAGGACTTAAAGTTCAGACCTATTGGGACAAATTTCACCAGATCCTTCATTACCGATTTACCGTCACTCAAAGAAACGATAGTGATATAGTAAAATGGGTAAAGAGTGGCAAAAATAACAACCAGCATCAGGATGCAGTTAAAAACATCAAATACCTGCGAACCTGCACTTTGCTTTATACGCTTCATATGCTAGGCACCTCGTCAAATCTTTTATTTGCAATGCAATGTCAAATTATTTCAACCTTTATGGGATGTCTCTACCACAAGCTTGTTTCACTTACACGCTTACTTATCAGGTTTGCCCCTGAAATGAATATCAATCCGATAACCGACTGGAACAAGCCGACTGCAGTGGCATAGCTGAAATCGCTTCCCAGAAGTCCGCGCCTGTAAACATAGGTGGCAATTACGTCAGCCGTCTCGTATGTTGAGCCGTTGTACAACAGAAGTATTTTTTCAAACCCTACGGACATGATGCTTCCCAATGCCAGTATGAGCATTATCATTATCGTGGGGACGATGGCAGGCAGCGTTATATGAAGCATCCTTTTCCATCTTCCGGCTCCATCGATCAATGCAGCTTCGTATTGCTGTACATCTGCTCCCGCAAGTGCCGCCAGATATATAATTGAACCCCATCCGACCTGCTGCCAGATTCCGGAACCGATATAAATCGGCCTGAACCATTCCGGCTTCATCAGGAATTGAATCCTTTCAAAGCCTAGCTGTGCCAGTATGTTGTTTACAGCCCCGTCCGTTGTGAAAAAATTGGTTATCATACCGCAAATGACTACTGTAGATATGAAATGTGGAAGATAGCTGACGGACTGTGTTAATTTCTTGAATTTCTCATTTTTCAGCTCGTTGAGTAAAAGTGCAAGAATAATTGGGGCCGGAAAAGAGAATAACAGGTTATAAAAATTCAGGAGTATGGTGTTCTTTACCAGCTTCCAGAAATACGGGTCGGCTAAAAATTCCTGAAAATAGCGCATACCAATCCATGGGCTGCCCATGATCCCTCTCATGATATTATATTTTTTGAAGGCGATCATAATACCGTACATGGGTGCATAGCAAAATATAATGTAAAAGGCTAACGGCAGTATAAACATCAGGTAAAGGTATTTGCATTCCGCCACCCTGTGCCGGAAATAACTAAAATCAAGCTTGCCCTTTGTTATGCCTGCGATTGATGGTATTGTCATTTCATAATCCTCCATTGGTTTTGTATGTGTCAGGTAGCGTCATCAGCCATTTATAATTGAAGGAATAGTGAAGAGCACTACTTATAAGGTGGATTATGCCGTTTTTTGCCTGTATCGCAGTCAGGTAGCCTCTTGGCTCGGAATTGGCTGGGGACATTACGAACCTTCCGGTCCATGCGCCTCCGTCAAATTCCCTTTCCGCACCGCCGGAGGTGATTAACCGGCGGACAGGCCAGGTTTCTCCTTCATCAAAGGACAATGCGGCAAACATGCCTGAACCTGAAAATTCCGAACCTGATTTATCTTTAAAAATCATGTCCCTACCAAAGGAAGCAAAGAAGATCGGCCCTTCCTTTAGCTTCCTCAAGATAGCGCGCTGTCCGGTTGTAATGGGCAGAAATTCGCTGGCACTGTGGGTCCACGTCTTACCCATATCGCCGGATATACTTTTGGGCATCCTGCCGTTTATCTTGTTCCCTCTTCCAAAGGCGAGAAGCCTTCCATCACTCAGTTCCACTACGGAGGCATGTATTCCAAGGATCCAGCCTTCATTTCGAACCCAGCTTTGGCCGCCATCCCTGCTTGTATGGAGGATTGTACCGCCCTCTCCTCCCGTAACCGCATCGCAGGGCAGCCCAAGGACACCTCCTCCTGTTGTAAATGCACATGCAATCGGCATATTGCACAAGCCATGCTCGGGATGTATTATTTTCGCCTTTGACCAAGTGACACCGTTATCCTCGGAGGTACGCAGCACAAGTGCAAGATTTGCCCATGTTGATGAAGCGCCCAGTCCATTGAAGTGCAGTATTCTGCCTTTTTCGTCAACCAGCAGGGCAGAGCCTGTTACATTGCGGTCTGGCGGGTTCCAGAAAATAGAGGCAGGCTCCCATTCTGTTTTACTATATCTTAACCGGCTTGCTGCCAAAGCCATTTCCCGTCCCGCTTCTCTTTCACAGGTGAACCATATGGCCAGCAGGTCTCCATTTTGACATTCGGCAAGTGCAGGGACATGATTATGGTGAAAGAAAGGTCCCTTTACGTCCGGTTCCAACAGAACGAACCTGTGGGGCTCACTGAAATAAGGCTTTTCCATGGTATATGTTTCATGCGGATTCTCCGGCTCTTTTTGTATTACGTTGAGCTGGTACCTTTCAGGCGGTACAGCCGGTAAAGCTTTCGTTTCAGGTAATAAACCGCAGACTATTCGGAAACCTGTCAGCCATTGTCTGTCCTCGGGCAATGTCCCCATCCTATTTGCAGAACGCAGATAATATACATCCGTGGAGTGGCTGCCCCCGCGTATTACGCGGAAATCACCCGTTTCTCTTCCAATAGGGTCTGTCTGTTCATATGCTTCGTAGGGGCCATACCAATCAAGGCACCATTCCTCGACATTCCCGTGCATGTCATAAAGCCCCCATGCATTGGGCTCTCCATTCCCTGCTTTCAATGACATTACATCGCCCGGATGAACTTTTCCCGGTTCCGTTTCCGGATACCAGCTTTCCCTTTGGTTTTTGTGGTATACTTCCGGCAGGCGATCTCCGGTAAAATATTCGGTCGCAGTCCCCGCCCTGGCTGAATATTCCCATTCCGCCTCGGTCGGAAGGCGATAGGGAAGCCCCTCTTTTTCCGAAAGCCATCTGCAAAAGTTTGTTGCGTCCTGCCAGCTTATAAATACCGCAGCTTCATTATCAGTTTTTGAAAATCCCATCTTTCCCCGCAATTCCTTATGTGAAGGGTCATATTTTTCATATTGTTTATTGGTTACTTCATATGCCCCCATATAAAAATCCCTGCTTATTTTTACTTTATGTATAGGCTTTTCGTCCAAGTCGCCATTGACGCTTCCCATAAGAAAGTTGCCGGAGTTTATGGCAACGAGCTTCATACCTAATGAATTAATAAAATAGCCACTTTTGTCCTGAACATCTGTAAATTTCTCAAAATTACTCATGTTTATCCATTTCCCTCCGATACCCGATCTCCAGATATCTATATGCAGCTTTTTCCAGTTCTTGAAGCTCTTCTATTTCCAATTTAAAAAGCCCGGAAAAAGCACTGGAATCCCTTGAGCGTGTAAAAAGCTCCATATTCAAGCCTTCCAGCCTTGAATGATATTTTGCGTTTACAGGATAGAGCTGCCTTTCAATCCATGACGCCATTGTAAGGAAATTGGAGATAAGCAAGGCCTTTTGGGGATGTGTATTCCAATGATCCAGAAGCCAGCTATACAGCAAAGGATGGAAATTGGCCATAACCCCGCTATAGCCTGCAGCACCAAATTCCAGTGATTTTAGAAGAGTCGCCGTATTTGCATTGAACAGCTTTAGTCCGCTATTGGAAACGCTCATTATTTTTTCCTTGATCATATCAATATCACAGCAAGTATCTTTAATGAAAGTGAATCTTTCGGTTTCACCGCATATTTTTAACAGCTCAGGTGATATTATCCGTTTATATGGATAAGGGCACTCATATAAGCCCAGGTTGATATCCTGCGGTATTTGCCCCATTAGCCTCTCAAGGTTTTTAAGCCATTCATTTTCTGTATCATCAGGCCCTGCAAGCTTGTTTGTTATCAACACAACTGCAGCCACGCCAGTCCCTGCCATCAAATTTATTTCTTTTATTTGATCATCAAAGCTGTCGGATATATGGCCTGAAGCTATTACCGGTACCCGGCCCGCCGCTTTTTCATTTACAAAAGCGGCAATTTTAATCCTTTCTTCTAATGTAAGATAAAACATTTCACTGGACTGGCAAACGGCAAAAAGTCCGTTCACCTTATTAGATATATACCATTCTATAAGCTCTTCCAGTGCCAAATAATCTACTTCATCGGATTGACTGAAAGGTGTTATCATTGTTGGCCAAACACCATCAGGAATACTTCCCCTCATTTTGCACCTCCTAAAACTCTGAGTAAAACAGCACCTGGCAGCTTTATTCACGATAAATTTTCTGCTTGATCCTATTATTTCATGATTGGTTTTCTGAGTAAATCTTCGAAATAGGAAATCATGTTTCAAAAATCCGCTTTATGATACTGTTTCAAAAATCGCCATGTTTCAAAAATCCACCATAAAATTTGATTGGAATTTTGTCAGGAAGCAAAGGAAGCGTTCGCAATATTTCTGGAAAGCGCGTAAATACCGATAAATCAAGGGTTTGTTTCGATCACAAGGTCTGATAAAACTTTTTGCTAATAACTCTTACGTGCAGGAGTGGTGTGATAAATCCTTGCAAGTTCCGGTTGAAATCAATTATCTCCATTTTTCCATTCGTCCCGGACCGGTGGCGGAAAATGGGTCCAAAAGATAAAGCCTTATTTCTTTAGAAAACGCAAATGAGCCTGTACCAGTCTTAATTCTCCATAGGTAAAATCGGCCCCCAATTCCTCCTTCACAGGGTTCAAAAGCGATAAGCCATGCTTTTCAAAGGCAGCTGCTATTCTGCTTAGCTTTTCTGCGTCAACTACCTCTGTAATACTTAATTCGCCGTTAAGTACATATACCTTCAGATGTCCCTCAATGGTTCCAATAGTGAGTCCACGTGCGGCAGCGATTTCAGGAATGCTTTTGCCTTGTTTAAACATGTTAAAGCTTGTCACCCGTGTATGCGGCGGATCTCCTGTTTGGGGTTCCCCGCCTGTTTTTTTATCCGTCGGCATATCTGTTTCTGAAAGTAATTGTCCATTCACTGAATTTTCTCTGCGGTATTCTTTGACCAAATCGAGGATCTCCTGCCCGAAGGCTTTTATTTTCCTTTTTCCTATCCCTTTGATACTTTTTAACTGCTTCAAGGTGGAGGGCAGCTGCTCCGCAATCTGAATCAAAGCTTTCTGATGCAATACGAAAAACTCCGGCTGTTCCATTTCTTCTGCCTTTGCCCCCCGCCACTTTTTTAGTGCCGCAAATAAATCCGGATATTTGATGGAGCTGCTTATCGTCTCTTTCGTATGAACATCAGGTAATTTTCGCACAGCGGTATTTTCAATATAGGATTTTGCCCGGATATCCAAATAGGCTTTAACAGTAAAACCCTCTTTGCATTTATTCAAACAGTCCGCCTTTACCAATAAAGCGGTTTTAGCTTTTTCAAGCGCTTCATTCACCGACTTTTTTACGCTTTTATTATCGCTTTCAGCCATTGTATCTTGTAAAGCTTTTAAAACCTCGCTTTTAATTTTATCTTCAAAAAACACGCATGCTTTTAGGATTCTCTCGTTCAGCTGCAGGTTTTTTTCAGCCTCCGGCTGAAATTTCAGCAGTTGAAGGATTTGGGGTTTAAACCGGTCGGCGATCTCTATGAAATGCGTATTTATACAGAGCAGTATTTGTTCCAGGTTGTCCTTCAACCCGGCATGCAGGCTTTCAGCGTTTTGCCTGTACAGCTTTAAACAATACAGCAGCTGCCCTTTGATTTCATTAAAATCAAACAGTTCAAAAACCAGTGACTGCTGATACTCGAATTTTGACTGCTGCAAGGCTTCAATATCCGGCGGATTGGATTCAACCTCCCGGGAAAATTCCAGGACCTCCGTATCGCTTTTTATACTTTTCAACGAAAGCCTTGAGCTTAATATCATCCCTTCAAGTGTTTTACACCGGCTAAGCGCTACATAAACCTGTCCGTGGGCAAAAGATGCATTTGCGTCAATAATCGCTTTTTCAAAGGTCAACCCCTGACTTTTATGAATGGTTATAGCCCAGGCAAGCTTTAAAGGATATTGAGTGAATATCCCCTCGACACTTTCTTCAATTTCCCCGGTTTCCTTATTAATGGCATATTTGGAGTTCCGCCATTCAGCTTTTATAACAGGTATGCTCTGCGGCTCACCGGGACATTGCACAAAAATCGTATCGGCATCAATTCTCTCGATTGTCCCAATTTTGCCATTATAATAAAGCTTTGCAGCAGATGGGTCGTTTTTTATAAACATCACCTGCGCTCCCTTCTTTAAGGCAAGCTCATCATCGGTAGGGTAAGCATATTCGGGAAAATCCCCCTGAATATCCGCTTTATAATTGAAGGCTTTATGATCGATTTGTCCCAGCTTGCGCTCATTAATTGAATGCGCCTGATGATTGTGCGTAGTAAGAATGATATACCCTTCCGGTGCATCCTGGGCAATGGTCGGATTGAATCTTTTATTTAGTTCATTCAACGCGTCGGCATCCACTTTATTTTCACGTACTTTGTTAAGCAAATCAATAAAGCTCTTATCACTTTGCCTGTAAATATGCCTTAATTCGATACTGACATAGTTTGTTTTCGATAATGCCCTGCTGCTAAAAAAGTAAGCGGTATTATACCAGGGTTTTAAAAGCTCCCACTCATTTTCCCTTACCACAGGTGCAAGCTGCTGAATATCTCCAATCATGAGCAATTGGACGCCGCCAAACGGTTTGCTTTTATCTTTAAATCTCCTTAGGACATCATCGATTCCATCCAGCAAGTCAGCTCTTACCATGCTAATTTCATCAATCACCAATAAATCCAGGCTTTTAATAATATTTATCTTTTCTTTGTTAAATTTATGAATATTTTGACGAGCTCCGGCGGATTCTTCCTGATTATCTTCCGACGGAATAAACGGGCCGAAAGGCAGCTGAAAAAACGAATGTATGGTCACACCCCCTGCATTGATAGCCGCTACGCCGGTAGGAGCAACAACGATCATCCTTTTGGGAGTTGCACATTTCAAGTTGTGCAAAAAAGTAGTTTTTCCGGTTCCGGCTTTTCCAGTTAAAAATACATTCCTGTTGGTGTACCGGACATAATTAAACGCAAGCTCTAATTGCGGATTATCCACTGTATTCATTAATTCATTGAACCCTTCCATCCGTGCTTTCCTTCCAAAACTAACATCGCATTTGTTTTAGAACTTCTCCTGTATTTTACCACATTTATCCCGAAACGTAATAATTTCTTTTTTCTCCGATATTTTTGTATCATGACTTGATTTTATGATAAAATTAGGCTAAAATAATATATAATATTAAAATAGCCCAAAGAGGGGGCACCGCCATATGTATATAGGAAGGCACGCGCAAGAATCAGTCCGTATGCTCTCAAAAATGTTTGGAGCAATTCTCGTTACAGGTCCCCGCCAAGTGGGAAAAACCACCATGCTAAAAAAAATGGCAGGCAACGCTGTATATGTCACGCTTGATGACCCGCTGCTTCTTACCTCAGCCATAGAGCAAAGCGGAACCTTTTTTAAGGATAATCCCCCGCCCATATTTATCGACGAGATGCAATACGCGCCGAATCTTTTCCCCCAAATTAAAATCATCCTTGACCGCGATAAGAAAAAAGGACAATTTTATATGTCCGGCTCACAGCAATTCAAGATGATGAAGAATGTCAGCGAATCTCTTGCCGGACGGCTGGGTTTATTAACGTTGCTTGGTTTATCCATGAGGGAAAAACAGGGTATCAGTTTCTCAGAGCCGTTTTTACCGACGGATGAATATTTTTCAGCCCGCAAAAAAAACTTCAAGGAGCTTTCCTATGATGACGTCTGGGAAAACATTTATCGCGGAAGCATGCCGGAATTGTGTGCGAATGATGAATTCGACTGGCAAATGTTTTACGGTGCGTATGTGAAAACCTACATTGAGCGAGATGTGCGCGAGCTGACCCAAGTCGGGGATGAGATAAAATTCCTGCATTTCATGACCGTGGCAGCAAGCTGTACAGGACAGCTTCTTAATCTGGCGTCTTTGGCGCGGGATGTGGGAATCAGCCAGCCGACCGCCGAGCGTTGGATGTCGGTTCTCGTAACCTCCAGCCTTGTCTATTTGCTGAAGCCATACTCCAACAACATCACAAAGCGGACAGTTAAAACACCGAAGCTATATTTCCTTGACACAGGGCTTGCCGCGTACCTGACAAAATGGAATACGCCCGGTGTGCTGAAAAATGGTGCTATGGCAGGCGCATTTTTCGAGACCTTTGCAATCTCAGAGATAATTAAGAGTTATTGTAACAAAGGCATTCTTGAACTGCCGCTTTATTTCTACCGAGACAAAAACATGAATGAAATTGACCTGCTGATTGAGGATAACGGCATGCTATACCCGCTTGAAATGAAAAAGCATGCCGATCCACAAAAAAAAGATATTGCCGCCTTTGATTTGCTTGATAAGATTCCCGCTGTCAAACGTGGGCCAGGTGGCGTGATTTGCCTGTATGATAATCTGATTACGCTGAAAGGCAACGACCGCGTGATACCCGTGAAGTACCTTTGAGAAGCAAAAATTAAGGCTAAATCAATAAAGGTTTATTCGTTTAACGCCATTATTTTGATATTTTTAAACACTGCGTTACCACAATGTGCAAAAAGGAAATTTGCAGTATACCTTTGCCTATTCTCCAGTCCGTAAAGGTGAATTCAAACCGGAGGTTATCAAAAAGCATGAAACAATAAGCGATGACTTGGAATCAAAGGTCATATCCAAACGCCACTTGACATATGACAAGTAACAGACGCTGTGCCCTGCACCGTTATTTGACCACGGTCTCTCTCTGATCTTCAGCTGCATGGATGAAGATGCCGTACGCTCTTTTGACACAATGGCAGACAGGGAGGTGCAGAGTTTTATTGGCTCCAGATCGGTACTGGAGAACCTGAACTTGATTCCAGGGAACAGCTTCCCGCATCTGAATTCCTTGCAGGAAGCTGATCGCAAGGTGCTTTTTGCCGACCTCGAAACTGTCCTTCCACAGGTATGGCGGGACAAAATATGGGAGATACTCTGGAGGAGGTGGAAGTTCTATGAGGATTTTTGCAGCTTCATCCCGTTAAGGCAACGCTAAAAAACAAGCTTTTTTTGAAGAGTGAGATCTTACAGCAAAAATGGAAGTAACCATGAACGCTTGAAATTGGAGCTTTTCCTTTATGCCTGCCGAAAACCGTGAAGAAAGAAATCAAGGGCTGCCGCAGCCCTTGATACAAACATATCCCATCAATATTCCGCCTGAACTGAGCTTCCTGCCCTCGCATTAAAATTCCTGCCCATAACGGCAAAATCCAGATCCTTTTCCGATAGATTCCGGAGCAGCAGTTTGTGGGCACTGACGGTTACCTGGATCCGGCTGCCCTTCCATACGATCCTGAAGCTTATCTCCTTGATCTCCACCGGCAGGCATGGATAAAACGTAAGCACATCTGCGTTTAACACGCTGGCCAGGCCGCAGAAGCCCAATACCGCTTCCTGCCACATACCCCCTACATTGGCAAAATGCACTCCGTCAGAGGCTCTGGGCCTGGTACCAAAATCGATATCAATGGACTTTTTCCAGTTGTCGTATGCAACTTCCGCATACCCCATGTTTGCCGCCAGCATCTGGTTATGGCAGATGGAATTGGACGAGTCGTGAATGGTATAGGGATTGTAATAATCGAAGGAAGCCTTTTTCTGTTCCATGGTAAATGCGCCGGGAAAAACGGCCATCAACGCGATTACATCCGACTGTTTAAGGCACTTGGAGCGGTAGCGCTTTTCCTGGGTTGTAAATTTCCCGAACAACTGGGTTTTATCCTTCCACAGTTCTTCGATGTCTATTTCGGCATAGGAAGTTTCAAAATCATCGCACTGCCATACGATGTTCCTTTTGGGATCAACAGGGATGGACAGGCCGTCTGCAATTTCGTTGAACAGTTTTATTTCCGCCTCATCAAAGGATATCTTTCTGCACAGCTTTTCATATAATTCCGGTGCATCGGCCTTGATCATTTCCACCACCTTATCCACCAGGCTGAGATTGAGTGCCGCAGTGAGATTGGTGTAGGCATTGTTGTTGGATACGGGCTTGTATTCATCCGGGCCCATCACTCCGTAAAGCTGCCAGCCCGGCCGGCCGGCCACCCTGTCTACTCTTGTCGTCCAGTATCTGGCCGTTTCAATCATAATTTCAAGACCGTAGTTATAAAGATAATCTGTGTCGTTTGTATTCAGATAATAATGCCAGATCCCGATAACCACATCCGCCGTGATATGGATCTCATGGTCGGCATATTCCCACAGGGCGCACACCTCGTCTCCGTTGCGATCCGTCTGCCATGGATACCTTGCCCCGGCATAGTTCATGCTTTTGGCGCTCCTGCGGGCTCCGTCAAGGATGTGGTACCTGTATAAAGGAGTCATCCTGGCAAGCTCCGGCTGCGTATAGATATAGAATGGCTGGAAGAAAATCTCCATGTCCCAGCATACCGAGCCAAGGTAAGCCTCACTGGTGGTACCCTTTGCACAGTTGAGCGCCCTGTAATCTCCCGACCTGGCGCGGAAAAGGTGGTAAATGGCCTGCCGTATGGCAAGCTGACTGTTATATCCTGTGCTGTCGTCAGCTTTTATTTCTATATCGGAGGCAGCCCAATTGGCAGCCCATTTTTCCGCATGAGCGCTGTAAAGCCTTTCTACGCCTTCATCAAAACACCGCTTCAGGATTTCCTTGCCTTTTTCAAGGAGTTTGTCCCTTTCAAAATATACGTCTGCAAGCTGGGCTGAAATCTTTGAAACTACTACCTCCTGGTTTTCCTCCAGCCTGAAGGCGGAGGCCGCATAGATCCGTCTTTCCTCCGCCTTTATTTCAAGGCTTCCGGGCAGGAGGCCCGCCATTTTACTTACGGTTACTACCCTTCCGTCAAGGTTTGTCGTGATGTCGGAATAAATTACATCCCCGTCGTTTCCGGTTTTTCTCTGCCTGTACTTGTCATAGCCGTTTGTCCGGACGTCATTGTCGATAAAACTTTTTACCGTGATATCGGCAGCCCCGGACAGCATCCTTATCTTTAGCTCCTGAACGCAGACGAATTTTTCTTCCGGGCTCATAAATCTCCTGAAGCATAATTCAAGCTTTTTTCCGGCTGCGGTTTCCCAGGTCAGCACACGGTACAGGGTGGCTGTCTTCATGTCCAGCCAGCGGCAGTAACCCGAAACCCTTGATTTTTCCATATCCAGCTTTTCACCCTCGGCATAAACTTCAAGTCCAAGGTAGTAGGGAAGGTTTACGATCCCAACCCTCCAGAACGGGTGCCTTGCCTGGACCAGCTGTATAAACGTTCCCCACCTGCTTTTTTTGGATGGAATCACTTCCAGCGACACATTCCCCGGAATACGGTCGTACTCCAGATTTTGCCCGTCGTCCTCGAAGCCTTCTTCAAAGCTCGACCGGGTGGTCATATATCCCGTTCCCAGGGCCATCACGGATTCATAATGCCTTACTTTTTCAACTTCAAATATGTCTTCAACAACGCACCAGTTGCGGTCTATCCCTTTTATATACTCACCGTAACCCATATTTTCTCCTCTACCCCTGTCTTATGAATGTTTTTCCCTGATTCTGGCCATCACGTCTTCCAGTGTGCCGCTGAAGGGGCCGTACTTCTCCATCTTTATGGAAACCAGCGCAGCCGCAAATTTAAGGGATTCCGCCGCATCATGCTCAAGCCTCCGGGAAAGGTAGGCTGCAAAAGTAGTGTCTCCGCGGCCGGTCCTGCCCACAACGCTGTTGTTGGAAAACTTCTCATAGTACGAAACACCCTTGACCCTGGCAAGTACACCCTGGGAATGTGTGATCATCACTTCCGGGCAGCCCCATTGTTCAACAATCCGGGCGGCGTCCTCAAGATTTTCAGTTCCGGTCAATACCTTTGCCTCGACGATGTCAAGCTTGACCTTGTCCATAAGGCTTACAATTTCCTTCTTGTTTTTAACATCGCCGAAATTGATCTCCCTGGTTACAGGCGTGATCTGCCGCACAAAACTCTGCATGTCGGTAGAAAGGCTGTATCCTCTGTTTTTCAGCCCTACCATCAGATTCATATCAAATTCCGAATCGGAGATACCTGCCAGATGTACGCACCGGGACTCGAGAAATGGCACGTCGTCAATGGATATCAAGCCAGCCGACCTGACCAGCGTTATTTTTCTTTCATCCACATTTTCACTTTCATGCACCACCCGGGAATAAGTGGTGACCCCGGCGGGGATCACAAAGACATCAACCCCCTGCTCCTTCATAGGCTGGTTGATATGCTCTTCATCCCTTGACATTTTTACAACAGCAGCAACCTTTTTCCCTATTCTGGCTGCAACCATGGCGCCGCAAAGCACAGCGCTTCCCGGGGCAATGATGGGGGTTCCCCCGAAGGGGATCACCTCGTCGTAGCACATATGCCCGATAAACGTAATATCATAATTTTTCATGGATATCATCCTCTTTCATCCTTCCGTGATTCGACTGCCTTCGACTGCTATTTGTGTTCAACGATGAAACCTGATAAACAATGAACTGCGGACTCACGGAAAAAGTCCCTGTCAGGTTGCTGCGGTTGGCAAAACCGACTTGCGCTCGATTAAGCTGCACTGAAGCTTTATTGTATTCCCTGTTCCGTACGGATTACCCTGTAGGATTCCAATAATGGTTTCTGCAGCCGTCCTTCCGATTTCCTCCAGAGGCAATGCCATGGTGGTCAGCCTGGGTGAATAGGACCAGCTGCATTCCCGGTTGTCAAAACCCACCAGTGACAGGTCCTCCGGAATATTCAAGCCAAGTTCCCCCGCCGCCTCAATGACACCGCCTGCCATGACGTCGTTCATGGAAAAAATGGCCGTCGGAGGATGGATCTGCTCCATCAATTCCTTTCCTGAGGAATATCCTTTTTCGAACTCCCAGTTCCCTGCTTTCATATAATCCGGGTTAAAAAGGATATTGTTCTCGAATAAGGCCCTTTGATAACCCTTGAGCCTTTCCTGGCACTGGATGGAATCCAGCAGACCCGTGATGACTCCAATTTTCCGATGACCTTTATCAATCAGATATTTTGTCAGTTCAAAGGCTGCAGTCTCATCATCGTAATAGATTGATGCATCCGCGCCGCAGCTGGAATAACAATAGGCAAATACCAGGGGGACGGGGCAGTTTCCTGTCAGGCCTGCAACATCCCTGCAGTGGGCTCCGACATAGATGATCCCCTCCACCTGCTTGCCCACCAGGTCATCGATGATATCCCTCACCATCCCGGTATACCTTGCCGCATCCTTGTATTTGTTCCCCACCTTTTTATAGAGCATGACGTTGTTCAGGATGATGTGGTAATCGTACTTTTCCGCGCATTCATTGATGCCGTCGATGATTCCGGGAGTATTGAACACCGTAATGTCTTCGGTTATGATGCCGATGGAATTTGTTTTTTTGATTTTAAGGCTCTTGGCAATGCTATTTGGCCGGTAATTTACACCTTTGACAACCGTAAGGACTCTTTCCCTTGTTTCATCGCTGATCCTGGCCGTCCCGTTCAATACGTGGGATACGGTCGCCGTAGAGACATTTGCCATACGGGCTATTTCTTTTATTGTAGCCATACTAATACCTGCTTTTCTGCGTAATCTTCTACTTCCCGCTTTTTGCCCTCAGTTCCGCTGCTGCCTCCCTTAAGCCCTCTTCCGGTGTCAGACTCCGTTCGTACAATACCTTGAACAGGGTCGTCCTGTTTACAAGTATTGTTGCGTCAGGATAAAGCTGTCCAAGGTTTACAGGGCTGATTTCATCCTTTAGGGATTTTACGACATCCATGATTCCTGTCCCGAAATATTCGGTGTATTTGTTATCAATATTCAATTCCGGCATATCGTATACGTCTTTGCGTATGGGGTCAAACCCCAGAAGCGTCCAGGTTTTAAGGCTGCCCTCCTTCGAAAGCTTTGCCGCTGCAAGGAATTCCTTCGCCAGCTGCCGGTCCTTGCACTGATTGGTGATTGACGTACCGGTCCCTCCCATGCCTGCGGATCTTAAGCCGTCTTTTGTCCATGCAGGCATGGGTTTTATCACCATTTTCCCCTTGAGCTCAGGTATGTAATCGGTAAACCTGCCCATAAACCAGAGGGGCATAATGACGGAAGCAGCGCCTCCCTTGCTCATAAAGGCGTAATATTCCTCCGTGTAGTGCTCCCCTCCCGGAGCCGGTATGGCGATCTTTTCCTTGTAGATCATATCTTTAAGGTACTGAAGGACTTTTATATTCATCTCGCTATCGACGATCACGTTTCCGTTCCTGTCCAGATAATTGGAGCCAAGCTGGCTGATCATGGGATAATAGGTCCACATGTTTTTTACTTCCACGGTCATCATGGGCTTTCCTGTTACGGCCTTTACCTTCCTGCCCGCTTCAATGAAGTCGGACCACAGCTTTATACCGTCCGGGTCAACTCCGGCTTTGTCAAGGATCTCCCTGTTGTAGCATACAACAGTCACACCCAAATGGTAATCAATACCGTAGTAATTTCCGTCTTTGGCATAGTTCTCCAATCTGTTCATGACCAGGACATCCTTTACCGGCTCTATGATGCTGTTTAAGGGTATCAGAGATATATTGCCGTTAAGGAAGATGGGATACCTGCTTGCCTCTATATCAACGATGTCCGGAGCGCCTGCACCCGATTGCAGTGCGATCTGCAGCTTACTGTGCATTTCATCATAGGGGTAGACATCAATGGCAAGATTTATCTGCCTGCCCCCGTTTTCCCTGTTCCATGAAGCAGCCGCATCGTCAAAAAACTCTCCGTGCTGTTCGAGAAAGGTCCAAAAGGTTAAATCCGTTACGCTTTCAACAGGCGGAGCTTTTGTGCTGCCGGCGCAGCCTGTGTACAACATGTTCATGAGCAGTATCATAATCATAAAGGAAACCGGAGCCGCTTTTTTCATACGCATTCCCCTTATACAAATATTTTGCTCCCAAGACCATATTAACACTGTTAAGCCCCATCTTCAAATTTAGTTTTACGCTAGTTTTTCATCCCCGTCATCACGATGCCTTCAATGAAGTACCGTTGGCCTATAAGATAGAAGATCAGCCCCGGCGTAAAGGACATACACGTCGCCGCCATCATTTTTGCCCAGTCGGCTTTCAATGCGCTCCGGAAAGCATTCAGACCGATGGCAATGGTGAAGTCGGTATCCCTGTTGATATAGATCATCTGCTGCAGCATGTCGTTCCATAGCATAATGAAAAGCAGCAGCGCTACAACGATCATCGCAGGCCGGATGGCAGGGACGATGACACTGGCCAAAATCCGCATATAACCGGCTCCGTCAATGGTCGCCGCCTCGTCCAGTTCCCTCGGAATGGTCTTGATAAACTGACGGATCAAAAAAATGTTAAAGGCTCCGCCGCCGCAAAAATGCGGGAGGATCAGCGGCCAGTAGGTATTCTGCAGTCCAAGCCCCCGGGTCCACAGGATATAGAGCGGGACCAGCGTGACCATGGTCGGCAGCAGCATCGACCCCACACAGAGGGAGAATATGAAGTTCTTGCCTTTGAACTTAAGCCGCGCAAATGCATAGCCTGCCAGCGTGGCGGTGATGGTTCCGCCGATGACCGACGGCACAAGGATGGTCATGGTGTTTTTGAGATACAGCCAGAACTTGAAATATTCCAGTGTTTCGGCATAGTTGGAAAACAGCCATTTCCCCGGTAAAAACGCCGGCGGGAAAGCATACAGCTCGGCATTGGTCATCAGGGAGGAACGTAATATCCACCAGATGGGCAGCATAACGGCGGCCGCTGTCACAACGACGGCGACCAGCGAAAAGATGTCCGCAACCTTTTTGCTCCGCTCTATGCTTGCAAAAGACTTTGATTTTTTAACGGTTTGCATCATTTGCTATCCCCCTCGTAAAAGATCCAGGATTTTGACGTAGCAAACAGAATCATCGTAAAAACGGCAATCAACAGGAAGAAAACGAAGGAGATGGCACAGGCATAACCGAGCTGATTGCTCTGGAACGCGTCCCGGTACATCAGGTAAGTCATAAACATGGAGGCATTGCCCGGCCCGCCGTTGGTCAACGCCAGCGCGGGTACCACCACCTGCATGTTGGTGATAAGGCTCATCAAAAGGTTGTAAAAAATAATGGGCGTCATGCATGGCAGCGTCACGTTGCAAAACCGCTGCCAGAAATTGGCGCCGTCGATGAAGGAGGCCTCATGGTAAACCCGCGGGACATTTTGCAGCCCCGCAAGGAAAATGACGATGAGATTGCCGCTGGTCCAGACTGCAATGAGCGCCAGCGAAGGGACAACACTGGTGGAATCGCTCAAAAACATGAGCTTGTTCATTCCCATTTCCGAAAGAATGTAGTTGATCAAACCGAAATTCGATTCGTACAACCATGACCAGCCGACGTATACGGCAACGGAGGGCAAAATGTACGGCAGATAGAATACCGCGCGCCAAAAGCTGCGTGCGGGAATTTTACGATTCAGCAGCATCGCAATGGACAGCGAATAAATCATGCTGAAAAATACGGCAAGCACTGCAAAATAGACCGTCACCTTGATGGAATCGATAAAATACGGATCGCTGGTAAATAATTCGAAATAATTGTCAAGACCCGTAAAAATTGGTTTCGACAGGCCTTTCCAGCTGAAAAAGCTGATGCCGAAGACGCCCATCAACGGAAGATAGGTGATGAAGGTCAGGCCGAGAAACGCCGGTATCAGGCACAGGTATGCCGTTCTGCTTTCTATTCTTGCCATCGGTGAATGCGTTTTTGTTTTGCCCATAATAACACCTCATGTTTTAAAAAGAAAAGGGTACCCGCGCACCTTGCACAGTTTGCTGCGGGCGGGCACCCTGAATCCTTTGGCTTAAAACCGTTTTATTTGCCCTGGAATGCCGCATTCAGCTTATCAATATTTGAAGTAATCGCTTTCTCTGCGGTGGTCTTACCCGTCCAAACGTCGCCCAATACCGAATTCAACAGGTTGTTGAAATCCACCGTGTTGACGATATAGAACCAGGATGCGGACCGGGTGATGTTCATATCCTTGGCATAATCCACGACCGCAGATTTGTACTCGTCATACGGCGGGAAGTTCGGATTATCCACCCACTTATGCGTGAATGTTTCATCGGTATAATATTTGTCAAGCCGCGGCATCCAGATGCCTGATTCGATGAGCCCCCAGCTGTTCTCTTCCAGAGAGTACCATTTGACCCAGTCCATCGCTTCCCTGAGATGCTTGGTCTGATTGAATATAGCGGTTGCGCCGGCGGTGCACAGCGTCACCTTCTCCTTCATATAGGGCAGCACGGCTACGCCGTAATTCAATCCTTCCTCCCTTGCAGTGGAAAGGCAGGTACCAACATTCCATGCACCTCCGGTTCCCATGGCGCAGGTCTTGGCAATGATGGAACGCTGGATGCTGTCATCGGTGGCGCCGGTTGACAGCGGGGCAACATGGTCCTTAAGATACAGGTCGGCTATCTTCTGAATGCCCTCAATACTTGCAGGTTCATTGATGATAACCTTGGAGCCGTCCTTGGCATAGTAGCCTCCGCCATTGGAGATAGCCCAGGTTTCCAACTGCCAGGGCAGATTTTCCACGAGACAGCCGTATTGCTTGATATTCTGCGAATCAAAGCCTGCCTCATCCGGATGTTTACCGTTCTTGTCGACGGTCAGCTTCTTGGCGGCGGCAACAAACTCGTCCCAGGTCCACGCCTTGTCGGCCGAGGCCGGAGGATACGCTACGCTGGCAGCATCAAACATATCTTTGTTGTAGTACAGCAGAAGGATTTCGTTTGCATTGGCATACGCGACAGGTTTGCCTTCGTATTTGTATGTAAGGCTGTCAAGGGGCTTTGCTTCGCCCTCCCCAAACATTGTACTGATATCGGCCAACACGCCCTGTTTCGCCCACTGCAGCAGGCTTGCCTCCTGCATCATCCCTGTGTCGGGCAGCTCGCCGGCAGTCGCCATGGTGTTGAGCTTGGTCATGTAGCTTTCCCATGGGATTACCATGGTTGACACTTCGATCTTCTCCTGGGAAGCATTGAACTTGTCCATGGCCGCCTGCACGACTTTTGTTTCATCCGCAGATCCCCAGAACGAGTAAGTGATCTTCACCTTTTCCGCGGGCGCAGCCGTTGTGGGTGCAGCCGTCGTAGTTCCGGCCGTTGTCTGGGTTGTCTCAGGCGCCTCCTTTGCTCCGCCGCAAGCTGCCAATAAGGTTACCAGCAATGCAATGCCCAGGACAATTGCCAGCCATTTGGATTTGATCTTCATAGTTTGACCTCCTTTAAAATTAATGTAATCGTTTAAACTACATTCTTATTATAAAATGAAAGATGCCGGTGAAAGACTCCATTTTTTTTGGAAGTACTACAATTTCTTTTGGAGATACTATAATTTCTTCAGCTGGCAGTACCCTTTCATCCCAGTGGTCCTGATACCTTCGTCCAGCTACACTGAACTTTGGTGCGGATCAAGACCGGCGGAATGATCATCATGGCCGTGAATTCCAGTATCAATCCCGCCGCTGGATCATGTTGTTATTAAAAAGGGCATATGCACCGTCGCAAGGGGCTTAAGAAAATTGGAATACAGGTAGATCAGCGGTATGAAAATCCGTTTGGACAGTGCCGGACTTAATCGTTTAATCTTCACAGTATTCTTACTATGAATTTATCGTTGTCTTTTATGGACTTTCTGTTAGATTTTTTTTCTGCAGCTTTCCTCGTATTCAAGAGGAGTCATTCCCACAAATTCCTTGAATACTTTGAAAAAATAGTTGTAGCCGGAAAACCCCAATTCCTTTACAATGGCTTTAAGCCCCATATTTCCGTTTTCTATGAGGGTCCTGGCTTTTTCTATCCGGACGGAATTAATATACTCAACAAAGCCCTTTCCGGTTTCCCCCTTGAAAATATGGCTGAGGTATGAGCTGTTCACTCCTGCATGCTCTGCAACATCATTCAGCGAGAAGCTTTTGCTGTAATTGGCATGGATGTATGCTACAGCCTTTTTGGTTATTTCACTGTAAACCTTTTGTGGTATCCGCGCCTTCAGTAAATCTACAAGCCGGTCATAGATATTGAGAATCAGAATTTTTATATCTGACGCAGTGTCATATTTTTGCAGCATTTTAAAGGGTATATCCCTGGACAGCACGGAAAAATTTATCCCTGCTTCCCTGGCAATCCTCGTGGCAATATTGAAGAGCTCCGCCGCAATCATCCGTACTGTGTTGTAATCCACCTTTTCGTTTTGTATTTTGTGGAACATTTTTTCGACATACGCGTGAATAGCCTGCTTTTCAAAAGATTTTATCAAGAGAATCAGATTTTTTTCATCCTGCAGGTCCAGGGTATAATTACTCTGATCGTTCCTTTCTGCGGTGCTCTGCCGCAAAAGCCTGTCTTTGCCTTCATAGAACCTTTCTTTCAATGCCTTTTGGGCTTCTATGTAAAAACCGCTCAACTCCGGGATATGTCCGCATATATTGCTTATTCCGAAGCTGGCCGTAATGTTGAGGTATTTCCTTATGCCGGTTTTAATCCGCTCCAGCGCCGAAGTTACATGGTTATGGATGTATGCCCCGCTGTTTATGTCGCCGAAGGAAAACAGGATTACAAAAGCGCCTTCACTTACGGCTGCAATGACTGACTTCCCATATTCGTTCAGCATGCCCCTGGCTATTTCAAGAAAAGTCCTTAACAGCTTGTTCCTTTCGCTGACAGGGTACGCATCCGCAAAGAGGGAATAGTCGTCTATTTCTACAGCCACAACGACGAGGTTTTTAGTATCCAGGTTTATATACAGCCGCCGCAGGTCCCTTGTTATCTTTTCCGTTTCCTTGATCTCTCCGGTAACCAATTGGAGAATGAATTCCTGCGTCAGAATCTCTTTGGCTGATGCCAGCTGTTCTTCGGTATGATGTCTGTCGGCTTGCTCCTCCTGTTTATGCCGTATTTGCTGCCTTGCGGCATCAAGCGCTGCAAGCAGGAGCCCGGGTGTCAGCTTGTGTTTTAAAAGATAGTCCACGGCACCTTTTTTCATGCTTTGCCTGACGTAATCAAAATCATCATAGCCACTGAGGGCAATAATCCTGATATTGGGGTATTTACGTTCCAGGTATTCGATCAGTACGATTCCGTCCATGATGGGCATGCTCATATCGGTGATGACAATATCCGGCAGGTTGTTTTCAATCATGCGTATGGCGTGTTCTCCGTTTACCGCACCGCCTGCCAGCGTAAACCCATGTTTTTCCCAGTCCAGCATGGTACTGAGGCTTGTTCTGGTCACAATGTCATCGTCAACAATCAAAACCTTCAAAAGCATTTTCTCACTCCTCACCCTTTATGTACGGCAGCGTCAGTTCCAGGGTCGTGAAAAGATACGGTATGCTCTCAATGTGGATACCATATTGCTCGCCAAAATAAAGCTTTATCCTCTCCTCCACATTGGTAAGGCCAATCCCGCTGAACCTTGATTTGGAGGACCATTTTTCCTTATTGAAAAGATCCTTCCGCTCATCATCGCTGATGCCAACGCCATTGTCAGTTACCGTAACCACAAGGTTTCCGTTATATCTGCAGGATTTGACGGTGATCAGGCCCTCTCCCTCAAGGGGCTCGATCCCGTGAATGATTGAGTTTTCAACCAACGGTTGAAGCAAAAATTTCAATAATTTGCAATCCAGAGTGTTTTCCTGGATATCGAATCTTACCTTGAATTTGTCGCAATATTTGTAATTCTGTATGGAAATATAATTCTCAAGGTATTTTATCTCCTCCCGTACCGTAATCAGTTCATCCCCTTTGCCGACGCTTACATGCAGCAGGTCAATGAGTGAAGTAATGAGCTTTTCAATATTTTCCGCATTGCGGATATTGGCAAGCCATTTGACCGTATTCAGCGTGTTGGAAAGGAAATGCGGATTGATCTGGGCCTGGAGGGCCTTAAGCTCAGCCGCTCTTTTTTGCTTTTCCTCGCTCTTTACATTTTCAAGAAGGGTTTTCACTTCATGAAGCATCTTGTTAAAATGGCCCGCCACTTCCCCTATTTCATCCCTGGCGGGATCCTTGCAATCCGACGAGAGATTGCCTTTTTCCGCTTCGTTCATGGAAAGGATCAGGTTATTCAACGGGTTTGAGATGCTTTTGGAGATAAAATAAGACAGAAGCAGCGCCATAATAAAGCATACAATTCCCAGAGCAAAAGTATACGATCCGATCTTGGCCGGTTCGCTGTTCAGGTATGAAAAAGGTATAATACTTACCACATACCAGTCAGTATTCTCGATTGGCGAGTAAGCCGCCAGCGAATCTTCCTTCCGGCTTTGAAACCGGAAGGTCCTGATGCCCTGCGACCGGTTTTGATCAAAATTCTTTATGAGCGATCCGCTTTCATAGGTCTTCGCAACGGCAATCTCCGGACTCCTGCTGGATATGATGATACCCTCGGAGTTTATTACAAAAATATCGGCGCCCCTGCCTATGTCCACATCCCTGTAAATGCCGGATATGAACTGCTCGTTGGTTCTGATGCCGATGTACCCGATATGCTTGCCATTGTCTATATCTTTAATCGTCCGGAATAGCAATATCCCATTTCTGCTGCCATTATCCTCCGTAATGCTGATCAGGTGTTTTTCATCCTTCAAGCTTACTCCCGTCCATACCGGAGCGCCGTATTTATTATCGGCGGCTTTGAACAGCTTTTCCCGGTATTCGGGCATGAGGTCCAGCTTGTACATGGTATTGTCTCCATAAGCGACAATCCTGTCTTTATCAACTGTAAATAAAAGCACATCGGATACGGCATGCAGGAAAGAGAACTTTTTTACGAGCAACGTCTGGAGCTGCTGTTCAATATTATATTTCTGCCATTCACCGTAGCTGCCATAGTTCTTCAAAATGCTCTGTACATTATCCGAAAAGGCGATGTCCACGCTATCGTATTCAAGTCTTGCAAGTTCCCTGTAAATATTCTTTCCCACCTGGTCCACAACCTGTATCGAATACGTGCTTATCTTATCCCTTATGGCACTGCTGGACTTATTGTAGGAAAAGACCCCTGTGATGAGCAGGGGGATTAAGGACAAAAAGATAAGAGAACCGAAAAGCCTTGTTTGTATCTTAATATTCCTGACAACAACCAGAGCATTTACAGTCAATCTCTTAATCAATTCAAACCTCGCAAAACCCGGCTTTTCCATAGCTTTAAAAACCATTATGTTTCTGTATTTTCGACTCCCGGCATCAACGTTAATCGTTCCATAAAGTCATACTTCGCATTTCAAAAGAATACCTTTTCATTAATTATATACCATTTAACATCTTTTGGGTATTCTAAAAATTAAGCATCCATGCCAATATCTCCTGGTACGAAAAAAGCCGGTATGATGGTGCAATATCACAAATGACCTCATCCGTCGCTGCAGGCTTCTCCTGTTAAGGCAACACAAAAACAAGCTTTTTTTGAAGAGTAAGCTCCTACAGCGAAAATGGAAGTAAGCATGGACATAGCAACCTGATAGATAGAGGTGCGATTGGCGTTATAGTTGCACTATAGACCCAATATTCTTTTCAGACGGATTTCTACTTCCGCAAGTTTATCTGCAGGGATCTGACCTATTGACTTTATCAATCTTTGCGTTGACACCGATCTGATGTCTTCCGCTTTTATATAACTATCCCTGTCCAACCCGCTCTCTTCGACCTTTATAAGTACATGTGTGGGAAATCCCTTGTTTTTGCTTGTCACAGGACACACAACCACCAGTTCCAAACCGCTGTTGTTGAAGGGCTCAACCGATATTACAAGGGCAGGTCTTGTACCCGCCTGCTCTCTTCCTTTTATCGGATCAAGGTTGACAAGCCATATTTCACCACGTTTCATTGCCTTCGTCCTCCAATCCGTCAACCAGGGTATTATCCCACAGTTTTCTTTCTTCAATTTCTTCCTCCCAGTCGTCCCTGGAGGTTTTATACCTGGTAACGGATTCATTCAACCGGCAGAAGAATTTTTTTGTTTTATACTCATCGAGAGCTTTTTCCAAGGTTTTTTGCATGGTTTCATTTTCAAAATCGGCTATCTCTTTCAATTCTTTATATACTTCCTTGTTTATTCTGATGGTTGTGGTTGTATCACCCATAAACTCAACTCCTAAATGTAGAATATATTATCTACATATTAGTATACATCTATGATTACACAAATGCAACACTTCTCTTTCCGGTTCTTTACCTCAGATCAAATCCTAATGTTATTCTTTGATGATCAGGGTATATCATAAAACGGTTTTTGTGCTCTGTTTTCAAAATCCGGCCCTGTACCGGACGCATCGAATACTTATGTCCGTTATATATATATTTGACCGCTTCATGATTAATTTCAGAAATTGCGGTACCGGCCTTGTCACTCCATTGAAAATACAATCCCAATTGTCCGCAGTTTTCCCCCTCCTGGAAATTTATAGAGATTTCTTTTTCATAACAATGGATAAAAATATTGCCGCCCTGTTTCAGCAGAACACAGATTGTCAACGCATGGCCGTTGATTTCTCTTGCAGAAAGACTTTCCACCGTCAGCTCCTCAACGGCGCCGCCCTTTTTCATAGCAACAAACCTGATTCCCGCACGCAGGTGATCACTGCTCCAGCGGTTCCCATCCATTACAGGCAGGTTGTCATATACCATATCCTTTGCTTTGCAGGGAGAATCAATATATCTTTCACGGTAATTCTCATCAAACAGCTGTATGTCTCGTATTCTGATATTTTCTTTGTCCATATAAAAATTCACCCTGTAGAATCGGCTGCTATACCATATGGATTTTCTTCCCTCATTTTTCCAATCGCTCAAGGCTGCAACAACGGAGGCCGGCGTGACATCATAATTGGCTTTGAACCATTCTGCCGAAGAACGCAGTGTTTCGACCCTCACTTCGCCATTTTTTGCTTTCTCCGCGATCAAGGCCATCTGATCCGCAAGGCCGTTGCTCATCGCTTCCCAGCCAAAGCTGTTTTCCTGCCCCGCCTGTGCATAACCGAAGGACAGGCAGGTTCCGTTGAAATTTTCCCTGAAAAACCAGCGTACCCATTCAGGCGAGCCTCCCCCCCTGGCGTATACCGGCTCCAGGGTGATCACAGGCTGACAGCCCGATGGATTGCTTTCATCATCCATTCCCGCATCATATTGATAGATGGGATCGCTTCCAAGCATCCTGAATACAGGGACTCGAATCTGATTTTCCCTGTTCTGCGCAGGAGAAAAAACGTTGCTGCGGCTTGGATAATACGCCTGGTTGTAATAGCCGCCCCAGAGGGTGTACCCGTCGGTGCCCCATTGGTCTTTGCAGTTGCAGGATGCAGTAATCTTGTATTTGTCCGCCATATAGCCAAGAGAGTGTGCATCAATCAGCCATGAACCCACCGATTTGGGGTAGCTCCCGAAGATCCGCCTGAAGTCCTCCATCACGATGTCAATCAACCGCTCTCTTTCCTCCGGCCTATATCCGACGGAGAAGCCGACATCCGAGTGCCAGTCCCACGAAAACCCCTCCCTTCCCCTCCATTCCAGTCCGGCTTTTTCAACCAGGGGCTTCACGATTTCAAGCCAGATGCCGATTTCAAAGCCTTCCTCCGGTTCCGCCTTCAAAAGCTCAATAAATCTGTCCTGCATGAGCGCATCATACTGTAATAAAAATGTCCCGGGAAGCTTATACCGCTTCAGCAGGCGTATTTGCCCGACCACCGGTTTTACCAGATCCAGCTCCGGCAATCTGGGTTCGGCTCCCCGGATAAAGTTAATAATATTTACAATTTGCGGTTTCATTGATTGACCCTCCGATGCCATATCTCTATTATTCTGTACTGTACAATCTGTTTCCTGTCGTGACATAAAGAGGAAGCCGGATTTTAGATGAACCGGAACACTCCATCCTCTAAAATCAGGCTCCCTTCATGCAGAGTATGCCAGATTTACCTGCCTATGACTTCCGCTTTGTCACTGAACACATTCCGCGGCATATACTTGCTAACCGTCACATTGATCTTGCCTGCAGGCGTATTGCCGTATTCCTGGTATTGCTTGCCGAATTCTTCGCTGGTATCGCTATCATGGCCGCGCACCTTCATTTCATTCAAGAATTCGTTATAGGCCGTATCAAAATCCTTGTCGGTCTTGGCCATCATCATTTTCGCATAATACTTAAGCCGGATATCGTTCTGTACAGGCGTATACTTTTCTACATTGCCTCCTATGATGGGCTTGACTCTGTTTGCTTTTGTAACCAGCCCGAAGGTCCCCTGTTCATGATTAATCTGTTCGGCTTTATACAACTCCGCATTTACAGCCGTCCATGGCGGCTCAAGGGTTGGAATATGCGTTGACCCCACGCACGCTTCTTCCACCACCAGAACCCCAGGGCCGTGACATTCTTCATCGGTGATGTGCCGCCCCAGAATTCGTCGCTGCGGAACACCTCGTCATGCTGCTCAATGACGCCATCCGCCAGGGTATAGTTTTCAAGAGACTCAGGCCCGTACTCCATCAGCCTGAAGGCTTCCAGTGTTTGCATCCAATCCAGCCCTTTAAGCAGTACATCCGGGTTTTTGCAGTCCTTCGTCACACCGGTCCCATTTCCCCCAAAAGGATTAAAGCTTGCATATTGCGCCGGCTTGACACCCGGATTGGTCGGCAGATAGGCCGCGCTGTACCATTCCTCCGGGAATCCCTGCTTGTTCAGCGCACCATAGGTAATTGACTCGGAGAGGCCATGTTCTTTTAAAACATACCCATTGGGCACATCCCAGTTTTCGATAAGAAAAGCCCCGTACCGCAGGGAATTGGCTTTTTCAAGGAACAGATCCCTTTTCTGGTAGGGGGTTTCCGTATCCAGCAAACCGTCGCGGTATACTTTATTCAGCCATTGCCAGGCTTCTTTGAATCCAGGCAGTTCATAATCCTGAACCACTTTTCCGTCGGGCAATTCATTCCATCCCTTGGATACGCCGAACATGGACAGTACCACCGCGAGGCCCGAGAAATTTTGGTCTCCCAGGGATAAAGGGATGATTTTCCTGCCTTTGCTGTCAGTCGTCCCTTTTAATTTATTTAGAAAGCTTTCAAAGCCTGAAAGGCTCCGGATCTGGTCGGAAGTCATCCCGGCTATCCTAAGAAGATCCTGGCGCACCCAAAGTCCCTGGGCATTTCCCTGCCATTCGGAGGGCTCCTCCAGAACCGGCTCATATTGCACCGGAACGAAATAGATATGCCCGTCGTCAGCTCTCCAATAATCCAGGATGCGCTTGTCGATTTTCGCAAGGTTGGGATAGCTGTTTGCATCCTCAAAGTATTTGTCCAGCGGAATCAGTTTATTCGAATTGATCAGCCTTGACCAGACCACGCTGCTGCCATTCAAGGTGATGGCATCGGAAAGAGTGCCGCTTGCAAGCTTGAGATTCACCTGCTGCGCAACGTCCGAACCGTTGCCGATTTCCACCTTGTCCCATAGGATACCCGATTCCTGCATGACTTCCTTCGTAATGGATCCGTCCAGGTCTATTGGGGTGGTGGTCTCGGGATAGTACAAAGTGAAATGATTTGACCCGTCTGCAACCGATGGCGCCGACCCGGTGGAAGCTGTGTTTGAAGAAGCTTCGGACGCCGTCTCAGCAGAGGTATTTGTATTCCCTCCGGTGCCGCATCCTGCCGCCAAAAGCGAGAACATCATGAAAAACATCAGAAGACAAATGAATCCTTTCTTCATTAAAAAATCCTCCCTATCATAATAGTTTGAACCATTTGGGGGTTTTATTCCTGCTACGGCAATACCAGACCAAGGCCATACTGTTGCAGGGCCCGTGCAATAAACCGGCTGTCGGCCTGACCTGCCGCATCATCCGTTATGGACAAGTGACCAGCATTCCTTTCATTCCTTGATGGAGCCTATCATCACACCTTTTACAAAATATTTCTGGAGGAAAGGATAAATACACAGGATAGGCAGCGTAGAAACCATTACGGTTGCCATTCTGACCGACCTGGTGGTGACAGCTTCGGGATTGAACATTCTCGCTTCCCTCAAGCTGTTTACCTGCTTTTCGTTGATCATATTGGTTGCCTCAACTGTGCTCATGACCCTGTAAAGAAAAGTCTGCAGCGGTTGGAGCTTGATCTCATTCACATAAAACGCACCTGTAAACCAATCATTCCAATGCCCGACTGCGGTAAACAGGCTCAATGCGGCCAGCAAAGGAAAGGAGAGCGGCAATATGACGCTGGAATAGATCCTGCAGTACCCTGCGCCATCCATCCTTGACGACTCAATAATGCTTTCCGGAATATTGCTTCTAAAAGACGTTTTCATAACAATCATATTCCAGACGCTGAAGAGCCCGGGCAGGACATACACCCAGAAATTATTGATCAGCTTAAGGTCGATTAATTGAATATAATATGGAATAAGCCCTCCGCTAAAGAGCATAATGATGAAGAAAACAGTGGTCAAAAAATTTCTTCCCGGCAATTCCTTGCGTGATAATCCATAAGCTACCATGGAAGTAATCAAAATGGAGCCTGCCGTTCCTATGACTGTACGCAGACAGGAAATAGCAAAGGCGTTGAGGATTGTCGCGTCGGATAAGACCACTAAATAGTTGCCCAGGGTAAACGTCCGCGGCCACCAGTATATCCCTCCTTTTGTCGCATCCAGGCCTTCGTTGAAGGAAAGGATCAGGATGTACCAGAAGGGATAGATGAATAGAAATGACAGGAATAGCATGCACACGGCGTTCACTGCCTTGAATGCTTTTTGTCCGGGGGTTTGCCTTGCAATCATTGCTTTTCTCTCCTCCACCTTCTTTATTATTACCAGATACCCTCTCCGCCCAAACGTTTTGATATCGTATTGCAAACAATCAAAAGGAACGTACCGAGTACGCTGGTAACCATTCCGATGGCTGTCGTCATTGAATATTGCGCCTGCCCGATCCCAAGCCGCAATACATACGTGTCAATCACCTCGGCAACACCAATGTTCGCGGCATTGATCATGGGGTAGATCTGATCGATTCCCACGCTGAGCAAGCCCGGGATTGAAAGTACAAGCATGATGGAAATGATGGGTGTCATTCCCGGCAGCGTCACATATTTCATCTGTGCAAATTTTCCGGCGCCATCCATAAAAGCCGCTTCATATAGCTCTGGATTTATTCCTGATATCGCGGCCAAATATAATATCGATCCCCATCCTACCTCCTTCCAGATGCTGCCGGTAATAAACAACGGGCGGAACCAGCTTTCCGATCCCATGAAAGGAACCGGTTGAAGCCCAAGGCTCTGCAGCAGGGAATTGATGGCACCGCCCTGGGTAGAAAGCAGCGCATCCAGAAAGCCGAATACAATAACCCATGAAATAAAGTGAGGCAGGTAGCTGATGGTCTGTATAGCGCGTTTAAAGAATGCGCCTCCTATTTCATTGATCAATAATGCAAGCACGATTGGCGCAGGAAACGTAAAAAGCAGCCTTAACGTTGTCAGCAGGAACGTGTTGGCAGTCGCCGACCAGAAATCACTGCTTGCCAGGAATTCCCGGAAGTTATCCAGGCCTATCCATGAGCTTTTCCATATGCTGGCGGTCAAATCATAATCTTTAAATGCCAATTGCAGCCCCAGCATGGGTATGTAATTAAACAGGACGACAAGAACAATGCCGGGCATAATAAACAAATATAGCGGAATCAGGCTCTTTATCCTGGCAAAGGGATATTTCCCGCTTTTTTCATTGATACCTTTTCTACCGATACCGATCCATTCCATAGGCTACCTTCTATCATTTAAAATAAGTGCATCAACGGATCCCATGCTTTTATTATATTTTTTTATCGAAGCCCCGGCAATATACGAATCGCATTATTTATTGCACGGATTCATTATCCTTTACGATCAAAGGCATATCGGAGATATTTTGTGCGTTGCGGAATTCTTTTGGCGTTAATCCGGTGTGCCGCTTAAATAGATTGCAAAAATACGCAGGATTTTGATACCCCACTTGCTCCGCGATCTCATACAGCTTCCATTGCGGGTCTTTCAACAGCTCTTTTGCCCTATCGATACGGACTCCGGCAAGGTACTCGGTAAACGGCTGCTTTAGCTCCGCCCTCAGTATTGCGCCAAGGTAGCTCGGACTGAGGTATACCTTTCCGGCAACATCCTGCAGGGAAAGATCCTCATTGTAATGTTTGCCTATATAATCCAGCGCGCTCTGCACAATAGACCTATACCTGCTGTTTTTACGTTCCGATATGTGGTCACATATCTGCCGGAGGATTTTCTTTGTCTCCTGCAGCATGGGAATAAGGCCGTTGCTGTCCAATATACGTTTCCACAGCTCCTTCTCGAAACCAAAATGCTTGCTTAAGGGTTCACCCATTTCTTCCATGATCCTGGCAGCGCTGCTGACTAGCTCCAGACATATGCACTCCGCTTCCGACCCGGCATCGCTGTCGGCTTCAATCAGCCTTCGCACAATATTGTCAAAGGCCTCTTCAATCTTCATGCTATCTCCCAGACGCAGGTTTTCCAGGAAATCGCCGACCAATCTGTCCATATCAACACTCTGGAAGAAGGTCTCCCCACTGGTAGCATTCAGGTATATAATCTGCCCCGATCCCTGCAGAAACCTCTGGTTTATCGCTCTTTTCGCATGGCGGAAGCTGTCGGCAACCCGCTGCAGGGAATCCGCCGCCGGCCCCACCCCTATATTTATTTTACAGTCCAGCTCTCTTTCCGTTTCTTGAAGGAAGGTCTCCAGCTTATGCTCCAGGCTCCTGTCAGGATACGACATTGTAGAACACTTTACAACAAGCACCGAATCGCCGCGCAAGGTTGTCGTCGCTTCCAGAATATCACACAATATGTTCTCGGCGATTCGCCTTATTTTCAAATAAGCCAGCTCCACATTTTCTTCGCTTGCGTGGGGGAAATGCTCTTCAGGGCTCCATGCTGCGATGATTACCGCATACTTTTCCACAGCTTCAAACATTTGCAGGTATTGCGAACGCGTCCTGATCCGTTCTTCTGTCCCGGCATTGCCATTGATCAGCTCGTGAAGGAATTTTTCACGGGCGATGGGCATGATCTCCTTCAGTTGTTCACGCAGCTGCAAATCCTCCTTTTGCTTTTCCAGGCCCCTGAAAAAGGAATTCCCTATTTTTTTAAGAATTCCGGCAAGCTCCGAAAAGTTAATGGGCTTTACCAGAAAGGCTTCGATGCCGATATCGATGGCATCCTTTGCATATTCAAATTCCTCATAACCTGTGATCATAATGATCCGAAGGGCCTTGTTGACAGCACGCATGGCTCTGGACAGCTCCAGCCCGTCCGCTCCAAGCAGCCGGATATCCGTGACCATAAGGTCCGGAGGGTTATCTGCGGCAAGTGCCAGCGCTTCCCTGGCGCTCTCCGCCTCACCGGTAACAGCCATTCCATAGGCGTCCCAGTTTACATGCTTGATTAACCCCCTTCTCTGATGTTCTTCGTCGTCAACGATCAATACATTCATCGGCATTGGCCTTCCTCCCATCCGGCAGTTGTTTATTTCCCGCGCTGCCTGTATAACGGTACGGCAGCTCGATTTCCATTACCGTACCTGAACCAACCGTACTTTTTATTTTTAAACCGTAATTGTCCCCGTAGTATCTTTTAAGGCGCTCATGGACATTACGGATTCCAAAACCTTGCCGTTTTTTGTCTTGATAGGACCCGTCCAACAATTCACCGATGGCTTCACCGGTCATCCCGCAACCATTGTCCATCACTCTCAGGCATATGCTTTTATCCGCCTGTGTGGCTTCAAGGATAATGCTTCCATATCCGGACGTCTTCACAAAAGCATGGAGCAGGATATTTTCAACCAAAGGCTGGAGCGTCATTTTAATAATTTCACAATCAAGAATATGATTGTCGATGCGGTATGCTGCCGATACCCTGTTGGGATACCGCAGCTCATGTATTTCAAGATAGGCCTTCACATGATCCAGTTCCTCCCTTATGGTCAGCACATCACTCCCGCGATTCAATGCAAGCCTGAAAAAGCGGGATATGGCGTCAATGGTATTGGATATGTCGGCAGCCCCAATGTCCATTGCCATATATTTTACAAGCGCCAGCGTATTATAAAGGAAATGCGGATTTATCTGAGCCTGCAAAAGACGGAGCTTTTCCTGTTCCGCCCACGCTCTGGCGTCGGACAGCTCCTTCAATATCATATCCAGCTGCTTTGACATTTTATTAAATTCCGTTTCTACGGCAGCCAGCTCATCATTGCCATGCATACGGACCTGCATTCCGAAATTTCCCTTACACACCTCTTGCATGCTTTTGATCAAAAGCTTGAGTCTTTCGGTCACCTTGAGACCGAAGGAGATAAGTACGGACAGGGAAAGAACCACGAACAGAATGCTTACGTAAATTGCGACATTTTTTATCAATTGTATCTTCTGCCACAGAACCTCCTGGCTGATTACCGAAACGATCTTCCATCCCAGATTATTGGTCTTATATACCATCAGGCTTTGCCTGCCATTGATTTTTGTGAAAATCCATCCGTTATCGTTCCTGTATACTGCATCCAGGTAGGGCTTATTGTCAAGGATGTCGCCGGTCTTGCCTTCCTGGCAGTTGGTCAATATCCGCCGATTCTCATCAAGCAGCATGATCCATCCCTCCTTTTCCTGCAGGGGATTTTGCAGTTGGTCAAAAACTACTCTGCAAGGGATTTCAAATACAATAATACCATAATTTTCATATTCCGTGTATTCTTTCAGCCAGACGCTTACATCCAGCAATGGATCGCCGGGTGTGCTCAGATCCAGGTACCAATAAAAATTTTGCTCCGGTGAGCCGGTCATCGCCTCATACCAGGGCTTTTTATATGCCCTTTCCAGTTTATAGATGCTGCCTAGATCTTCGGGAAGCGTAGAATTATCCTGATAGATGCATATCCGTCTCATGGGGAAATAAGTATTGATCCTTTGTACGATGGAATTGATATTCTGCAGGCTTGCTACAGCATCCGGCATTTTTTCATAGCGTTGTGTAAGCGCTACGGAAAGTGTGGGGTCAAAAGCAAACTGCGCCAAAATATTCTGATATCCCGTAATTCTAAACTGTATATTTTCATTCAGCTGATTGACCATACCCACCAAAGAGTCGCGACCTTCATTCTGCGCCAGCGGAATCACAATGGAAAACAAAATGATGCCCACGGTCAGCACGGGTATGACTAAAAATGCAAGACAGCTTATAATAAGCTTCTGAAGCAGTTTGATGTTTCTCCAATGCATCAGCAATCTATGAAAAATGCCATCGGGTTTTACCTTTTCCATAAGTAACGACTCATCACCTGCCCGGTTTATTAAGAAACCCGTCCCGACTTGCTGCAAAAAAACGCAGCAAAAGCCGGCTGTGTCTTAACCCTCCTGTGAACATTTATATATTATCATAAGTCCTATCCATTGCCTAGTACATGTTAGCGCCACTTCAATTCGCAATTTGTCTTAATGTGTCATTACTGTATAACTTATCCTGTAGGGGCGCGCATTGCGCGTCCGCAAATACAAGCTTAGGACTCGCCAAAATATAACTTCCGATAATCTTTTCCGGGGAACTACGCTTGGCGCTCCATTCCCCAGAAAAGAATCGGAACTAATATTTTAGCCGATCCTTAAGTCAAACAGCTGCCGGACAGCCAGTGGCCGCCCCTACAAACGAGTTTCAGGGTTTCCGTTATCTTTCCGCCCGTGCTTACCGGCAAGAGGAATTCTCCCCGTATTCTTGTTTCTTTTTTGCCAGATGATTTGTGTCAATGGATTTTCTGAATACAAAAAACCGGTCAAACAAAAATTCAAGAACAAAATTTGCCAGCATAATCAGCAGCGTGACCAGATACTCGTTCCATTGAAGGGTTTCCGCAAGGTAATTGCCAAGAATTGTTGACGCGGGAGTAAACACGCAATAGAAGCCAAGTACCTTTAGCATGGCAGCGGGTATATTTACTGCGGATTGAAACGTATACCGGCGGTTCAGGGTGAAATTCCATAAGATGGACAAAAGCAGCGCCAGCAGATAGCATGGCCAATAACTCCAATTTGTCAGTTCATTCAGCAGAGAAAAAGCCGCTATCTCTATTATTCCCGCCGAGATGGAGAACAATCCGAATTTAATGCCGCGAACCATTTCCTTTTGAAAATTGTAACTTTTCCTGTTGATCTTCACCACACCCTTTCCTCAGACCGTTGCTTCCGGGCCGCTAAAGTGCTGCCGCATTGATGTTTCCCAGCGCATGGCCTGCACATTTTTAAGCGATATGATCCTGTTTTCCATCCTTTCCATCCAAATATTAATTAAAGGCCACCTGTCTTCAGATGACTTCTCTGTCGGACTGCCGGCTTTATTTCATAAAAATCCGAAGCAGCTTATCCTTTCTTTTTGAATACGGTCTGTAACGAATGGGAATATCCAGCCAGGTTGCCTTCCTGACGATACTTCGGTAATGCGTAAAGGTATCAAAGCTCCCCTTTCCATGATAGCTTCCCATCCCGGAGCCGCCTACGCCGCCAAATCCCATATGGGAGGTGGCCAGGTGAATAATGGTATCATTAATGCAGCCGCCCCCGAAGGAACATTGCTCCAGTACCTGCTTTTCAACGGAGGCATCTTCCGTAAACAGGTATAACGCCAACGGCTTCGGATGTTTCACAATGTAATCGATGCATTCCCGGATATCGTTATAGGGAATCATGGGAAGAATCGGGCCGAATATCTCTTCCTGCATAATGGGTGAAGCCAGGCTTACCTCATCCAGCAAGGCCGGTTCCACAAACCGCCGTTCCCGGTCGGTTTTCCCTCCCAGAACTATTTTTCCGCTCTGCAATAGTCCTGATACCCGGTCAAAATGCTTCTCGTTGATCATCGTATTCATATCCGACATTGTTCCGTCCGGGAAAAATTCCTTCAATGCAGACCGATAGGCCTTTATAAAATCGTCCTTTTTATCCCTGTGAATAAATAAATAGTCCGGCTCCACGCAGGTCTGGCCTGCGTTTAATACTTTACCGAAGGCAATGCGCCGGGCCGCAATTTTAAGATTTGCCGTCTTATCCACAATCACCGGACTTTTTCCGCCAAGCTCCAGTGTCATTGGCGTCAGATATTTCGCCGCGCTCTCCATGACCAGACGTCCCACCGCCGGGCTGCCTGTAAAGAAAATATAGTCAAACCGCTCCTCCAGCAATGCCGTATTCTGTTCCCTGCCGCCTTCGACAACGGCGATATATTCGGCCGGGTATATCTTCCCAAGGATTTTGGCAATGGCATGGCTGGTGGCGGACGCATAAACGGAAGGCTTCACCACCGCGGTACACCCTGCCGAAATGGCGCCGATCAGCGGTTCCAGGCATAGTTGTATCGGATAATTCCAGGGAGACATAATCAGCGCCACGCCATAGGGCTCCGGTGAAATAAAGGATCTGGCCGGGAACTGTGCAATGGGCGTAGGAACTCTTTTATCCCGCATCCATCCCGGCAGATGCCGTAAATGAAAACGCAATTCTTCCAGAACCATCCCGGTCTCCGTCATATAAACTTCCGACGGACATTTGTTCATATCCTTTTTCATTGCTTCGTTTAGCAAGCCTTCGTGGCTCCTGAGCGCGCCCTGCAATTTGTGCAGCATTGAAAGCCGGAATTCCGGTTTTCTCGTATGGCCCTGTTCAAAAAATGTCCTTTGCCTGTCAACTAAATTATGAAAGTTCATCTCTAAACACCTCAACGATTCAAATGTAAAGCTTTAAAGCTGCCTTTGTTGGATTTGTACAATCTCTTGAATACCTCAAAATTCCTGTCATACACCGCTTTTGCTTTTTCATCCGGCACAAAAATTTGTTCCGCAGCAATATATTCCTTTACGGTTTCCAGGCCGGGAATAATTCCCAGTCCCGCTCCGATAACTGCCGCCGCCCCCACAGAGCCCACATTCTGAGGGTTTTCTACCACATCAATCCTATGACCGATGATATCCGCTAAAATCTGCCCGGTTATGGGCGAAAGAGCACCTCCTCCTACAAACCGTATTGTTTTTGAGGTTTTTATCTTTTTCTCCTGGCACTCAAGCATCCATCTCAGATGATAGCAGACGCCCTCCACTACCGCACGGATCAGTTCCGTTTTTCCGGTATCCAGATTAATATTGAAAAATATTCCTGCCGCATTGGGATCTTCAAAAGGGCATCTGTTTCCGTGCAGCCACGGTGTAAAAATCACGCCGGCTGCCCCCGGTCCTATTGCTTTTATTGTGTTCATCAGATAATCGTACAGGTTGGTATAAACAGCTTCCTGGCTTTCAGCCACATGCTTTTTTTCCAGATAAATACCGATCTCATCCAAAGCCAGGTGGTCCTTCACCCACTCCAGGCATTTTCCCGCCGTTTCCATCTCCGCAAAATAATTGTAGCGGCCGCTTTGAGCTCCTACGATTGCCGCGATCATTCTGCCTGCATCCACTTTCTGTTTATCCACGATGGTAGAAACCCAGCCGGAGGTCCCCAAATAGATGTGGGTATCTCCAACTTCAACGCACCCTGCTCCTATTCCTATGAGGGTTGCATCTCCTCCCCCGCCGAATACCGGTGTCCCGGGAACCAGTCCTAAATCGGCAGCCGCCTTTTGCGTAAGGCCGCCCACTTTGTCTGTCGCCTTGATTACCTCAGGAAGGTGCTCCATTCGAACGCCAAACATTTTGCACAGTGTTCTGCTCCAGCCCGCTCTTCCTCTTCTGGTATCATACAGCATGGTGGAGAATGCGGAATCCTCCGTCATGATAAACCGGCCGGTACACCGATGTATCAGATATTCCTTTACATCCAGCCATTGATGTATCCTTTCAAAGTTTTCCGGCTCATTGCGTTCCACCCATTTGTATTTCCAGACGGGATCTTTTACACTGAGGGAAGCCGCTCTCGTAATCATCAGGCTTTTTATAAGTTTAAAGATATTGGCGCCGGCAATCCGTATTCCATGGGCCATACCTTCCTTTATTTCCCTAACGGCGCGCTGATCCATATAGCTCATGGGTCTGCGAACCGGTATGCCGTTTTCATCCACCGGTACAAATCCCTGCATCTGGGAACAGAAGGATATTCCCACGATTTCAGAGGGTTTGACGCCGGTGTCTGCAAACAGCTTTTTCGTGGTGGAACCCATGGCGCTCCACCATTCTTCTTCATCCTGCTCTGCTCCTCCATTTCCGACGATATAAAGCCGGTATCCCTGATGGGCGTTGGATATCAGCCTTATATTTCTGTCTATCCCGAAAAGGCAGGTCTTTACACCCGTGGTTCCAATATCATAAGCAATCACATATGTCATACGTTTACCCATTTCTGCACTTTGGCGCATAAATAACTACCTTTTCAAACAGGGACATTCCCTTCTAATCAAACGGGGACATTCCCTTCTTTTATCCCGTGACCCGTTACTCAGCGGGGTGTGTCCCCGTACCTTATTACCCGTTACTCAGCGGGTGTGTCCCCTATCCTTTTATGCACAACCTCCGATTGGCGGAAAGTAAATGCCGATTCCAGGAATTTTATTAATTCCGAAACTACTTTTTCATCGTCCTCCAGAATATCTTCTCCGCAATAGATCTTCGCCCTCTCTCTATAATAATCACAGCAGTAGGAAAACTGCAGCGTTGTAAGCAAATTGTCAAAGAAGAATGCAAATAACCGGGGATGAATATCGTCTCTTATGTCTCCGCTCTCTATCGCTCTTTCAATAAATCCGGAATATGTTTTCGCCGTCATACTCTCTATTTCCGCCGCCAGCAGAGGCGCATACTTTTTACTGCTTCCGGAAGTAATTTCATTATACAAATTGATGTAATTACCGTATTCCTTTGAGTAATGCTGTACAGCCCGAATCATCTTTTCCGCCCGCACCAAAAGCTTATCCTCACCTGCCGTAACGTCATGCAGCACCGACTCCAGGACGTCAAGGCTTCTTCTGAGGCAAGCCAGAAAAAAGGCTTCCTTATCCTTATAATACTTGTAAAGAACACCTACGCTGATACCGGCTTTCTGTGCAATCACATTAATGTTTGCCCTGTCCAGCCCTTTTTCAGCAAATTCCGCGATTCCCGTCTCAAGAATTTCCACCAGTTTTTCTTCTGTCAGCTTTCTCAGCATCTCTTTTACCTCATGATTTTTTCCGTTTGGAATACTTCGTTACATAAATGATCCGTTGAATATAGGCATCCATTGTACTTAACCGGTCTGTTTTTTTTAGTACGGCTGCATATAGATCCGCTGCGCACCCTTTCCTCAGTATCATTGCGACTGCTTCCGCATCGCTTTCGGTTGTTCCCGTGCACAGGGCGCCTGCACCCTCCAGTAAAACGGCATTTTTATTCTTCAGTTCCTTTGCAACCGCTTTTGCATTCATAATACCATTTTTCACCGGTTTGATATTTACGCCTGCAATCTGGGCAAGGTCATCCAAAAACGGCCTTAGAATCCGCCCGGTGCCGCTGACCTCTGCTACCTCTCCCTCCGCCGAAGGAATGATATGGGCCGCTTTGCTGTATTTATAAATTTCCGCATGAAGCTCCGCCGCTTTGGAAGCCCCTTTCGGCAGGCCGTCTAACCGATATTCGGCAGACTGCCCGTCACATATCAGGACAAAGGCGTTTCCCCGGCGCCGGCTTCTTCCGTAATCCGGAATGACGACTGCCGCCTTTTCATTCGGCCCGCATGCCTTCCGGTACCTTTCTTCCGCGAGCCTTTCCAGGGCCTGCGCAATTTCAAAGGAATTCTCAAGGTCACTTCCCATACATACTGTTCCATGATATTTCATTAATACCGCCTTACTCTCCGGATAATTCCGAACCGCCGCCGCCACTGCCTTGCGGAGTTTCCCGGTTGACGGCATTCCATAGGCTGCGCAGGGGACGATATCTCCCAATATTCTTTTGTCTTCGTCCTTCTCCACTTTCAGATCATTTCCCTCGATACTGATCACCGAGGCCTTTTCCTGATGTGTATGGATTACAAAATTAACTTCCGGACGCAGCCGGTAAGCGTCCGCATGGATTCCCTTTTCACTGGACGGCTTTATGTCTCCCTCATAGGAGCAATCTGCCGTATTCACCGTCACGATCTGTTCCGGAGTCAGCGTTTCATAGGCCAGGCCGCTTGGGGTTATTACAAATTGTGTGTCCGAAATCCTGGCACTGATATTTCCCCAGGTTCTTGCTATGAGGCCGCTTTTTACCAGCATTGTTCCGGCACGGATTACCAGCTCTTTTGCCTCGTCTATTGAATATGCCACATCAACACCCCCGTCTGTGCGCTCCTGCGCACGTACAAATCAGGCTATGCCTGTCGGACCGCATTTGGACAAAACACGTTCAAACCTTGCTAATACGTCATCGATCATATCTTCCGTATAGGCGGCGCTTGTATATAGTCTTGAACCGGCCAGCGTTACAATTCCTTCCGCCATATAGGCAGCCCCCATATGCTCCATTTCTTTTTGGCGGATGCCTGTTTGTTTTAATACCTTCGGAATCTTCCACGGCTTCTTCCATTCCACACAAAAATGCATGGTGCCGGCATTATCCAGATGACAGATAGAGCCCTGATTAAATGCTACAAAAGGCAGGTTATATTTTTTTATTAATGCCTGCAGTCCCTTTGTCAGCCGGTCACCCATACGTCCGGCGGTTTCGCAGGCATTTGTTTTTTCAATTTCACAAAGTGTATAATATCCCGCCACACAGGATATAGGTGTTGCTGCCAGCGTGCCTCCGCACATTGCCTTGGCTATTTTCTTGCCGGAGGAATCGAGTCCCGCGCCCAGATGCGCCATACAGTCCTTATGTCCTCCGATTCCGCCTGCACCGGGATATCCGCCTGCGATGATCTTTCCGAAAACGGTTAGATCCGGATCCACACCGAAATACCCCTGGGCACAGCTTGTTCCTATACGGAAACCCGTCACAACCTCATCAAAAATTAAAAGTGCTCCATACTTATGCGCCAGACGTTCCGCTCCTTTGATAAATTCCCTGGAAAGAGGACGCGTACCGCTTTCCGGTCCCAACGGCTCAATATAAACCGCTGCCGTACCGCCATACAGCTTATTTTTCCGCAGCTTTCTTTCCAGGTCATTCAGGTCATTCGGGAAAAATTCATCCGTATGCTTAAATACAAAATTCGGCACGCCTTTTGACATCAAACCTTTCGTTCCCGGAACACGCATACCGTACGCAAGCTGGTCGGACCAGCCATGATAAGCCCCTCCCATTTTCAGGATATTCTTCTTTCCCGTTTTCAGCCGCGCAATACGCGCGGCACACATGCAAGCCTCCGTTCCGGAGCCCAACATACGGAACATATCAACAGACGGAACCATATCAGATATCTTTTTTGCCAGCTTGTATTCATATTCATGAAAAAGTCCCGTTGACGGACCGCATGTATTCAGCAGCTCAAGCACCTGCTCTCTGACGGCAGGAGGATTGCTTCCCAAAATCGTCGGTCCGCCGGCCTGCAGCAAGTCATAATACCAGTTTCCGTCTATATCATATAATTTTGCGCCTTCCGCTTTCGTTATTACAATGGGAAACGGATAATTAAACGCCAGATTATGCTGTACTCCTCCCGGTATTATCTGTTTGGCTTCATTAATCATCGCTTTGGATTGTGAACATTTTTTCTCAAAATAATTTTCAACATATTCGTCCAGATATGTTTTCTGAATTGAATATACGGGCTTCTGAATTAATTCATCCAGCTCTTTGGTTACCTGTTCCGCATCAGGATAATGATCAATCGAAAATCCGTTATAAGCCATCTGTCCATCTTCCTTCCTCACGTGAATCTCCGCTCACGTCATATATCTATTTTATTCTTTTGAATATTTCTTGTCAATACGCAAGACATTAAATTGTGTAAGGAAATTGCCGGCTTTCCATATAATTCCTAGAACAATAGTAAAAGGAACAGAACATCATTACAGGAATGCTCCTTTAGTTGATGAAAGTTACATTTGCACATAAAAATGCCCTCCAAAATTGCGAATTTGAAGGGTAAAAGTATTTAGGTGTAAACCGTACCCAACCTCTGCCTAGACCATATTGAGCTTATTAGGAGTGTTGCTACTCACCCGTTTCAATCGAATGTATGGATGTTGGTCACATGATTTCGGTTTTTACTGGCTGAATGTCATTTTCATAGAATTGAAGTTTATCGTCCATTTGTAATTCCTTAGAAAACCATGACTTATGAGAGCATCAATAAAGAAGCCGATTTCTTTGTCAAAATAGTAATCTTCCGGAAAAATTCCAGATAGTCCACTTATGTTCTTTGTTTCCGGCAGCACACCTAACGTGAATGTATCTACATTAAAATTCCCTATCTGCAATTCCGTAGCTCCTGCTCCTCCAATTCCGGCTGTGCTTTCGGTATCAGGTATCGGAATGTTTGTATAATGCAATGTATTATTTGGCAAGAGAATCTCAGCATCAGTAGCTAACCCTGAATCAAGGAAAACATTCATCTCTTTTCCATTAATCTCACATTTGCTAATCATAAAATGGGTCGATGCCAGTGCGAATGGAATATTTAACGCATTTCCATTCTGAACAACACTCTGTCCATCTCTGGGGCATAAAACTAATTGGTCTGCAGGATAATCCATTGTTACCAGAAACCGCTTAAATAGACCAATCCCTATTATGCCGCTTATTGTCAGTTCATTATTAAACACAGCAGCAAATCCTTCCATCGTTTCAGAAGGGAGTAGGCTTACAGGAAGTGAATGAATTGTTACTCCATTCAGCGTGATAGCATCTAAGATTCCATAACCAACCTCAGCGGTTGCGCCTCCGGCAAATGTTCCTTCAACCGCCGCTATTGTTTTTATCCCCAACGAGGAAGCCAATGAACTGCTAAGAAACGTATCCGCAGCGCCGGTATCAATTAAAAAAGTATACAACTGACCTTCTATACTCGCTTGAACTAACGGAAGAGGGTCTGTTCGTAAAAATGGAATGATTGTTTTATCTGATTCAATCCATTCCACCTGATAAGGTTTTCTATCACCAAAAGCTCGCATCATTGTAACAATACCGGATTCAGCATTAGCAGCGGTAGATAGATTTTGTGCTTTTGAGAATTGGTTTGTTTGATAATAGACCAGTTCTAATCCATATTCTGCTTTTTCCTTAAATTCGGGGTATTGTTCTGCAAGTGTTTTGAATAATTTTTCTGCCTCTGAATAATTTCCGTTTACATACTCAATTTGCGCCAAAAGGCATAGTTCTTGCGGAGAGGGCTTTTCCTGACGTAAACCACGCAACAGCAATGATTCCAGCATCTCTTTTGATTCTGCGAAATTTCCTAATTGAAACAGTTTTTCTGCGTAATCAAATGCTATTTTTTCATCCATTGGATTCTGCTTATACTTCTCCCTTAATTCTTCCATTTGCATGCCATAGCTTTCACGATTTTTATCCATTATATCCGATGCCTCCATTTCATTATGAAGAAATAATTGGAGAAAGTACATGTAATTTCGTGCTGACTTTTTAATGAAGATCACTTTGAGTCATTATAGAAAAAGGATTCCAAGCTTTACAGCCTGAAACCCTTCTTTCTTGGTGGGAACTATAGGGCTCGAACCTATGACCCCCGCTTGTAAGGCAGGTGCTCCCCCAGCTGAGCTAAGCTCCCACATACTTACCGCTATTCAAAGATGGGACATGCACACCTATACCGCAAGTACAATAAAACATACCGGCAACAGCTATCTCCTTCCACAATATATAGAGATCAATTGCTCATCATATTTTTCTGGTAAGAACTAAAAAGAGACTATACTCTTGGGTCGTCATCCACTCTAGAAGAAAAAATTCCCTTTCAGGCTCCTTTACCCTCCTACTTACATTACCTGTCATCAGCGGCTGATAAGGTGAATTTTTTACCATTCACCAATCAGGGTTTCCAGTAAAACTTGGCGGTACATGCGACCTGCCACTCGTCCCACTATTATTTCCCAGATAAGTACAGCCGTAATGTTTTAATTTCGAATGGTCTGAAATCAAGGTAGATGTCTCCATTATCTACGGAAAGATCACTCTCTGGGATTTCAAGCATGTTTGTCTGAACTGCTTTTTTTATCGGCAGAGCAATGCTTAAAGTACATCTGCTTGAGGTATGGATGCTCTCAAATAATCTGACTATAATATCACCTGATCCGTCCTCGGCAGGTTTTACCGTGTCGATTATAATATTAGCGTCATTCGTTCTGAAAAGTGAATTGATTCCTCCTGATCCTGCCACACATTTAGCTGGTATGTTCAATTCGTAGGCTTCCCTTATAACATTACTCTGAATCAGTGGGCCATTCCATGCATAAAAGGAGTATGTAAATTTCTGTATCCCAACGTCTGCATTAAAGTCCGGGGCTTTTGGCGCCTTCAACAGAGTCAGGTTTATGCTATTACCAAGTACATTCACTCCATATTTACAGTCGTTTAATATAGCTGCCCCCCTGTTTTCCTCTACAAGAGCAGACCATTTATGATTACATACCTCGAAACGGTCAGCATCATACTCCCTTGACCTGTGATTGGGTCGTTTTACATAGCCAAATTGTATTTCATGTAAAGCTTCATCTGTATGGATGTTAACAGGGAAGCATACCTTAATAAGCTTATGGCTCTCACGCCAGTCTATCATTGTTTCAAAATCCAACCTCCTGCTGTCCCTTCTCAGGCTGATATTTTGTACCAATGTAGAATTATTAATTTTACGTTTTATTTCAAGACTGCTCACCAGTGTACCCATCTTGCTGACACTGATTTCGGCATTTTCATCCAGAGGCAGTGGAGCCAGCTCATACATGCTGTCTATATCCCAGGCATCATAGCTCCTTGGGACGTCCTTATACATTTTCATAGAGTTGCAGACACCTGCAGCAAGCTCAAACCCTGTATCTTTGTCGAACATACTCGTTATCTCACCCTTGTTGTTGAAGATGACTCTCAGATGCTCATTTTCCAGCAGCTTGCATCCAACATTGACCGTTATCTGATCTCTCTGCTTGCATTCAAATGTTACCAGTGTGGTCCATCCGCAAGAAGGTACATCCACCTCCGCCAGCTTTATACCATCAAAGCTCTGCACTAGAACTTCATTTCCATTATAGTCCCTGGCTCCATGCCAGTCTGAAGGTAACTCAACAATAGCCTTCCTATTCCAGGAAAGTGAATTAAAAATTGTTAATGCCTTCTCGTTCTTACAGAACTTAGCCACCGCAGCATCCGATATTTTTCCAGCCTCCTGCATTACAGAGCAATATGATTTTTCGGTCTCTTCATAAACCCTGGCAATTGCTGAGCCAGCTAAATTATCATGGAACTGGCTCAGCAGTACTGCCTTCCATTGGGTATTCATTTCCTGCAGCGGATAATTAAAGCCGGCTATTGCCATAGCCGCACTTCCCCACATCTCAGCCTCCCTAAGTGCATACTCGCTTTTCCTGTTGCCTTTCTTTGTTCTGGCCTGACTTGTATATACACCGCGATGGCCCTGGAAATACAACTCACCCACATACTTATTTTCCGGTAAATGGTTATTGCTTTCAAGTGACTTGAAAAAATCAACCGGATTTGTCATTTCAACCCTGGGTACACCCTCCAGATCCGAAAGCCTTATTGTGTTTTCAAGATGGTCACGGGTCGGCCCTCCGCCGCCATCTCCATACCCAAAGGGGACAAGAAATTCAGCAATACCGTCCTTTTGTACCCTGTTGTCCCAACGCTTTATCAGATCTTCTGCACAGGTAAATGAATTATAATCTTCATGAAGGAATGAAATTATCTCTGTACCGTCAACGCCCTGCCACATGAAATAATTATAAGGAAAACGGTCACCCCCGTTGTAATTCCAGAATATTTTATGGGTTGAGAAATACTTGATACCGCATCCCTTCATAATCTGCGGAAGTGCAGCAGAATACCCGAACACGTCCGGCAGCCATAGTAGCTCGTTATCCTTACTAAATTCATCCATGAAAAAGCGCTTTCCATGAATAAATTGCCGAATAAGGCTTTCACCGCTGATAATATTGGTATCTGCCTCAACCCACATTCCGCCTTCGGGTATAAACCTGCCTTCTTTGACCTTTTCTTTGACTTTTTCATATATTTCCGGATAAAGTCTTTTTGCCACAGAATAGATGTATGGCTGGCTTTGAAGGAAAATATAACCCTTATACATTTCCATTTGAGCCAGTTGGGTTGAAAAAGTCCTTGCACATTTGCGTTCAGTTTCTGTAAGCGGCCACAGCCATTCAATATCAATATGGGAATGGCCGAATACATACATTCTAGGTGATGTGCTACCGTTTTTACATTCAAGAAGCGGTTTCAACCTTTTTCTACAATCTTTGAGGGTTTCAAGCATTTCACCAAAAGGCAGCTCAAAGTCCGCAATAATTGCAAAATCCTTAAGGCCTTTGTCTATTTCTGCTGTTCTAAGTGAATTCTGATCAATATTGTTCCGGACATCCAGAAGCATTTTGGCATCAAGCCAAAGCTGATAGGCGGTTTCATTCCAGATTCCGTATGTGCTGGACGATAATTCTACCTGTGTCTCCCCCGGTTCATATGGTGCAACTGTTCCCGGTGTAACAGGCCCTGCATTGCAAACTCTGGCTCCATGTCCGGCATAGGTTTCTACTAAAAGCTCATAACTTTCACCAGCCTTGCCTGATTCGGCAAGCAAAAGGTCGGATATAAAGTGATGCGGCTCAGAAATATAGTCAGCTCTCCTGCAGCCTATTATATTGCCGTTTATATAAACAGCACTTTCTCCGCCTGTTTGTATATCAAGTACAATACGTTTACCCTGTGCTTCCTCAGGTAGAATTATCTCACCCTTGAACCAGCCGTATTGCCATTTTTTACCCCATTTTGTACCGGTGGGTATTGGTATAAATTCATGCTCCATTGCCTGAGATGCATTCAATTGATCAAAAGTCAAATAAGCCTCCATATCTATAACGCCCAATGGTATATAAAATTGGCTTTTCAACTTTTCAGCCCACAAACTGATTCTGTCTTTCCATTCGAAAGAAAGTGACATGTAAAATCACCACCATTAAAAATAATATAAAGTATAAACCCCGCTGCCATCAATACCATCCCATACGAATTTACCGGAAAATGCTAATTCTGTAACTTGATATTTCCGTATCAATGTTCAATGCAGCAAGCCCGCCTTTTCGACCCACCGTAATTTTATCAAGAACCTGTCCGTCATGACTGAGTATTTGCGCAGTTTTGTATATACCATTTAAAAATAACTGCATCGGACCATATGCCATAATTACCAGATTTTTTGAATTTCTCAAATCATCGGAGCTACCGGATTTAATAACACATCTGCCATCTTTTGAATCTGCAATGACATCACCGTCTATTGCAAGTCTTCCTTGGAATTCAGCCATAACAATTTTATTATCTTTTTCCATTACCAGCCCGAAGCCTTCTAATTCCATTTCTAACATGACTCCTGAAATGAACAGCTCAAATTTCCTCTTTTCCCTTCTCAAGTTATCAATGAAGTATAACCTGCCCCTTTCAATGTTCCTGACAAGCAAACGGGCATCATCCATTGGCTTGAAATCCACCTTTTCCGAAAGACAATCCTTCCAGCTGAAGTCATTCCCTTTATATACTTTGATGCCTCTTGATTCAATGACATTAATATTCCGTAATGTTTCAGCTTTGATCTCACATTCGTTCGGGAAAATTATCATTTCAGTACTTTCAGGAAGTGTATAAAGACTGTCCTCCTGCCATACTCCAAAAACTGCGCCATTTTTCCACAATCCCTCTATTGCCTCAAAAAAGGTATCCGCTTTTCTATGGTATCCGTCATATGGAGCAAAATCTGAAAATTCCATTGGTACAACAAGGTATACCTTTGATGGCTTGCAATCAGTTCCGAGCTCCTCACCTATATATGAAATTTTTTCAACAACGCTCATGGCAGGAGATGGGCAGGGAGTGCAAGGATGGTTTATACCATAATTGAAGGAAGCTGCCCAGGGACAAATGCCTATCCCTCCAACCGGCCAGCTCTTTGCATATTCATACCGTCCCCTGAACACCCGTGAATCATGCTCGCTCAAAGGAGTACCGTCGATATATTTCATTGGAGAAGGAATATAGGGCAATTCACGTGTCAACCATGAGACACCCCATTCATAAAAACAGGCTCCGGTTGCGCTAATTCCAATAAAATAGTGCAGCATCTTGTCATAATGCTCAGCCATATCTGCATCATTTATCCTCACCTTTCCGAATTCTTCAATTAGAACCGGTTTATTAATGCAGGTAGCATTATTCTGGATGATATATTTTGTAGCGATATTCGCATGTGTATATGCATGCCATGGAATTATATCTCCATGCTTATTGGACAGATAGTTATCAGAACCTACGTCCCAGCAGCTTGTTCCGGCTATAACAGGTTGGACGGCACCCGTACTTCTTATAGCCAATTTTATTTTATCCGACCACTCTAAAAAAATGGCACTGTTTCTATAAGGAGAAAATGGCTCTTTATATGGGCCTGACATCCATGAAGTATCAATCTGGCTATCGTCAGGGTTTATTACTGCAAATTCGTTTGAAATATTCCAGATTATGCCGCTGTTATCCTTGAATCTCTCTGAGATAATACTTGTATAATCACACTGGAATTCTATATTATGAAGGAACAACCCTACCAATGCATCGTTCTTGAAATCCATTATCTGCACTTTGCCTTTTTTATCCTTGACGTTGATTTCGAGCCATCTTACCCATGATGTAAATATGGTAACAATAGCAACCATACCATTCCTTTTGCACAATTCCAAGCATGCTTCCATTCCCCTCAGACTCGCCTCGTCAAGTATGGGATCTGCCCAGATCCTTACTATCCTTATTCCATATCTTTTCATAGTATCAAAATCCTTTATGGCTCTGTCAGGTATAAAATCCCTCCACGTCCATTCGTAAAATGAGCTTGACGGATAATAATGCGTACCGGTAAAGAAACACTTATTGCCATTGATTTTGATACATGTTCCATCCACTTCAACCAAAGTATTTCCAGCTTCAGGCTGTTTTATAATAACACCGCACTCTTCCATGTCGAGGAGCTTGAGATTTTGCTCTCTTGCTGTGCCATATTTGAGTATATCCTCACTGTATAGATATGCCTTGATTTTGTAAAAATCACCACATTCACTGCAATACCAGTCATATGGGAAGCTTACAGTTTCACCGGGGTTTAGACACCTTTGGACTTCGCCTACAATCCCCCTGCTGTTTTCATAGGCATCAATAGCTTCCAGTCTGACAAGCATTCCGGCCACCTTGCTGCCATTATTGGAAATACTGCATTCGATTTTTATTTTTTCACCATTACTGTAAATTGGGTACTCAGTTTTAAGTCTGCTGATGATGCATCTCTCTGCTTCGTTCTCATACGCTGCATCAACAATTCTCTGCCAGTCCTGCAGAGAAATTGCTTTCTCTGGCTCTTCAAACATAAAAATGTACCAGAAACCACCTTTATAGTTTCTTCCAACAAGTGAATCTGCATAATTTTTTATTAATACGGCCGGGTATCCTCTTAAATCACCAAACCTGTCTCTGGCCTCAATTATTGGATGAATATCCGCCCTGATTTCCTCATCAATCCCATGATAAAGATATTCCTTATTAGGCCTTATATTGATATATCTACATTTACCCTTGTTAACAGTAATATCATCCGGAAAATTAGCAGGAGGCTTTGAGAAACTTAGTACGGAATCATCGTCCCCTTCATAGCTCTCAATCCATAGTTCTCTTAACAAATCAATATTTCCAGCACCGGCATATATCAGTGATTCCCCGCTGCATACTGCCTTCTTTACTGTTTCCCGATTCCCGTTCAGGTCTTCAATATTTATGAATTTGATATTATCCCTATTTCCAAGCTTTGCACATAATTCATCGGTACTTATAAAATACACTTGCATGCCTCCTGCGCATATTTTTTGATATAAAGCTACGATGCAAATAAGGGTTCGGTGCCATGTATCCAGGTAAGTAAACCGACAGCAGCCTGCCAAGTATTACTATGCTTATAGCACCGAACCCGTTTGTTTTGTTGCGCCGTATTAAATTGTCAGTGTTTATACTTAAATAACGAATTGTGATCAATTTTTATCAATTCAACCCCTCCATAATTTAGGATAATGAGAGAGAGGCATATGCCTCTCCCCATTAACCTGCATTCGTCTATTTCTTTGCCTTTAATGCCTGTACCGCCTGATAATCTTCCTTGAGATAATCGTACAATCCTGCCTTTACAGCTTCTTTCATCATATCGTTGTACATGGTCTCAACCTGTGCGTCATCCTTTGCTGTCATTATGAGCTTTGCCTCTTTTTCCTTCAGAAGCGTGGTAACAACCGGGAATTTTTCCTTCTTGACCGGTCCCATAGGAAGCTGGTCGATTGCTTCCTGCTCGGGATTGATATACAGATCGTCCTTGTTAAGCTCGGCAGCCTTTGTCCTTAGCGGATTTACATCTCCGGCTACATCACATATCTGTGTCGGTAAATACTGCAGGAGGGCCGTCAGGAAGTATACCCATCCACCTCTGTTCTTGCCGATGTATGTAGGATCTTCGGCCGCTTTCTTTTGCACAAACTCGGTATTGTGAATAAGCTTGCCATTCTCTATATAGAAAGCGCCGTCTTCCTTGGAAGGTGCTCCCCAGCACATGGTTGCCCACCCCTCAGGGCTTGCCATCCAATCGATGAGCTTGATTACTCTTTCAGGATCCTTTACTTTTTTGCTTACGATTGTCATCATCCAACCATAGGTTGAAACTGGCCAAAACTGTGTATTTTCAAGTCCGGCAACTCTCGGAAGCTTGATTGGCTCATATTCTGCATCAGGGAAATTCACCTTCATGGCTGCATTATTGTTTATTATATCGTTAGGCCATATGCCGTATAATCCTACGCGTCCTTGCTTTACCCTTTCAAATACAATCTGATATGTTGTTTTGTAGGTTTCCGGGTCTATCAAACCTTCTCTGAACAACTTGGCAGCATACTTCAGATATTGCAGGTAATCCGGGAATTCCTGCATCACCGTCATTCTCTGTTCACTTTCATTGACTGCACCGCGATGTGTCCAGATACCAAACATAGCTCCAATGTGGGTCTGTATATCTCCGCCCTCAGACAGAGGCTGGTAGGGTATCATTTTATTTCCATTAACCGCCGGAAGGTCCTTGAATGCTTTTAATACTCCATACAATTCGTCCGGATTGGTAGGCACACTTTTACCAACCTTCGCAAGTAAATCCGTTCGTATTGCCAAATCCAAATTGGCTTCCACAGTATATTTGAAATCCTTCAGGTCGGTATTTACAGTGCCGCCGGGTATGCAGTACAGCTTATCGTCCTTCGCATTTACATAACTGTTAAGTATTGTGTCTGTAAAATGCTTATTCAGGTTAGGCATGAATTTTTGAATATAATCCGAGGTCTCGATGATCATTCCTGCATCGGCAAACTTGTTAACCAGTTCCTTCATCGTAGTATCTACACCCATACATACTACTTCGGGCATATCGTTCGAAGCGATCATCATACTAATTTTATCCACTGGATTTTCACCTGAGATAAAAATTGATCCGCTCAAGTCAATTTTAAACTTATCCCTGATATATTTCACCGTGGCATTGTTAACCGGGTCTGTTGGAGAAGCAGTTCCTATACCGTAATACGGCGAAAGCTTCATATCCTCTGTGTATTCCTCTAACTTTTTACCATATGGATCTGCCTGACTTTCGCCACCCGCTGCTTGTGAAGATGCTGCCGTGGAGCTGCCAGTGCTGCTGTTGTCAGCATTCTGCTCTGTATTGCCGCAGCCGGCAAATAACGTCATTGTAATGCAGATAGCTAACATAACGCTTGCGAATTTGATACTTTTCCTTGACATGTTATTATCCTCCCTTGATTTTTTTATTTAAAGCACTTGATATGAAAGTGCCTAAATGCAGTTTTTTAACCCTTGATGGAGCCTATCATTATACCCTTGATGAAATACTTCTGTAAAAATGGGTAAACCAATATAATCGGTATTATCGTTACAATAATAGAGGCATTCTTGACAGCCTCCAGAGAAGGCATATGGTTAGAATCTACCACGCCGCTGGAACTCCGCCGTAATATTTCATCGCCCTTCATTTCATTAAGGATCTTCATTAAAATTGTCTGTATTGGAAACAGATTTTGGTCCGATAGATACATATCGCCGGCAAACCAGTCATTCCAGTATCCTACTGCGCAGAAAAGCGATATCGTAGAAATGATCGGCATGGATATCGGCATGATTATTCTAAAAAATATTACGATATCGTTCGCACCGTCAATTCTGGCTGACTCGTCAAGACTTTCCGGTAATTGCGAAAAATAGGTTTTCATGAGTATTATATACCATGCATTGAACAGATATGGTATGATCAAAACAGGGAATGTGTTAATAAGATGCAGATTCCTGAGCAAAATATATAATGGGATTATCCCCCCGCTAAAATATAATGTGATCAATACTAAAGAAATCAACACTTTTCTTCCCATAAGCTGTTTTTTAACAAGAACATAGGCCATAGCAGCATTTCCGATTACAGAAATAACTGTGCCTATCACTGTCCTGAGTATTGTAATCTTGTAACCGCTTACCAACAGGCTTGTACTGAATATAACCTTATAATTTGCCAAAGTAAAAGCTTTAGGCCAGAAATAAACATCCAGGTAGCTTGCAACGGCATTATTGTTCAGTGATATCACCAGAACGTACCAAAAAGGATATAAGGTTGCAAACGTAATCAATGCCAAAATAAATACATTTACCACATTAAAGGTTTTTTCTCCCAAAGAGGCTTTCAATAAAGACACCACCCTTTCTGTTCATTACCATATTCCTTCTTCACCTACAAGCTTGGCCAGCTTGTTCGTAATGAAAAGGAGAATGATAGCAACAACCGACCTCATCAGGCTTGCTGCCGCTCCAATACTGAACTGCAATTGCTTCAAGCCGACTCTGTATACATACGTGTCAATTACTTCGGTAGCGTCCAACACCGGTAACTTGCCTAACATATACATCTGTTCGAAGTTTGCATAAAATATTGAGCCCACAGCAAAAATGAACATTATCGTGATCGTCGGCCTCATTCCTGGAAGAGTCACATGCCAAAGCTGCTTCCACCGGCCGGCTCCGTCTATTCCTGAAGCATCATATAGCTCTGTGTTTATAGATGCAAGGCTTGCAATAAATATGATGCTATTCCATCCAAGATTTTTCCATATATCTGTTATTATGGATATCGGCCACATATATTGTGAGCTCAGCATAAAGTTAACCGGTTCGTTTACAATACCAAGATATATAAACAGCTTATTGATAATACCGCCGTCGACAGAAAGCATCGTTCCCCATATTCCTATAATAATTACCCAGGATATGAAGTAGGGAAGATATGAAACAGTTTGCACAACCTTTTTGTATTTCAGGCTTCTGACTTCATTTAACATCAGGGCAAAGATTATTGGTATGGGAAAGCCTATAATCAATTTGAGTATACTGATACCTAAAGTATTCCTTAATACTGTAGCAAATTGGTAGCTTTCTGCAAATTGTCTGAAATACTTCAAGCCGACCCACGGACTTCCAAAAATACCTTTTGACAGGTCAAACTCCTTGAAGGCTATGACGATTCCAGCCATAGGATAGTAGCACACCACCAGGAACCATATAAGCGGAACGGCAAGCAGCATGTACAAATACTTCTGAGAGTTAAGCCTATTCAAAAAACGTCGCCTTTTAGAACTTACAATCATTAACAAGATTCCCCCCTAGTACAATATAGTTGTAATCAAACAGCAGACATCTATCTACTGTAGTTACCAAATCTTAATGCATTACATAACACTGATACATCACTTCTAAACATCAAGCAAATCATTGGCTTCCTACCTTAGCCACCTGCCAGCATTTGGTTGGTCTGAACCTTGGCAATCGTGTATAATATCTTCTGGACACGGAGGGTTGCTGTAGCTCCCCCTGGGACTTCTTCCACCGGAAGAAGAGTACCTGTGATAAAGACTATCAATCCATTCCGGTAAGTTTACATGATTTGGCTGGTTGAGGCCAGCTTTCGGGCTGGTTCCTTGTGTCACATGCCAAGTTGCCTACTTACAGGAAAAAGAATGGATGGCTCCTGATGTCCAAATTTATCTTTTGGGAGATCGTTTATGAACCATGTACCTATTGCCGAGATTGATGTGGGAAAGCGTTTTAGTGAGATGGCGGTGCTTTCCCCTGATAATACTGTTGTAGCCTGGTTAAAAATCTTCCATGATGCTTTATCACACATCGACAAAGCCGTTGAACTTCTCGAACCCGGACAAGCTGGTGGCTTTCTTTGGTATTGATCCTTCCGTCAAGCAATCTGGACAGTTTGAAGGCACCCAGAACAAGATGTCCAAGCGAGGATCCCGTTTGCTTCGCAGAGTGCGGTTTACAACTGCTCTGGCAAATGTGCGTAAAAAGCGGAATGGAAAGGAACACAATCCAGTGCTATATGATTTCTACCGGAAAAAGTGTATCAACAAAGTTAAGAAAGTGGCATTGGGCGCTGCCATGCATAAGATGGTTTTCACCATCTTTGCTGTCCTTCGTGATAAGAAGCCCTTTGAATTGAGAAAACCCGAAGAACACGCTAAAACGCTGAATAAGAAGGCTTCGTAAGCATTACCCTTATGTTTGCTTGATGTTCAGTTTTCAATGTACATTCCCTCGAATCCAACCAGCTACTTAATGTCAACTGCCATAGGTGGTTTTGTTGTTGTGCCATTTTTTTGCTGTAACAGCTTTTGAACTTTTTTTAAAAATATTATTGACAACAATCAGCTGGTCTTAAAGTTTAAATTATCTGCAACATTTAAAAAGCTTTTTATAGTACAAATTTAACACTAATGATCTGCCAAGGGTTGATATCTGTTTTTATAGTTCCTGTTTTGCCGTCAACGTAGAAGCATGCATTTTCTTGCTTCTTTCCTGTAAAATCAACTATCTCAGCCTGCTTAAAGATAAATGCCGTATTTATTGTCATGAAAGCGCTCTTTCCGCACACTTCATAAAGCCTTAAAATATAACCGCCTTCATCCATATAGAACGCAGTAGTTGCAACGTTACTGCTGTCTATTGCAATAAATGATTTACTGCATTCAAGCTTTCTATCGGAATAGAAATTGAACTTCGGAGCCACTTCTATTTCTTGTGCTTTTTCCTTCTCGAATCTTTCAATTTCAGCAAAGCCTTCTTCCTGCTCAGGGAAATAAATGTAATATTCGTAATTATGTTTTCCATGACCTTCTATGGAGGGATGCGTATGTATGAGCCACCGTTCCTCCTTGTCCTTAAGCGGTATGTTCCTATTCAATAACAGTGATACTACATCTCTTTGGGAATCATAACGGTAATATATGGAGCAATTTTTTGACACTATAGAAACAGGCATTCCATTTAAGTTGAAACCTGTCCAGTTCCTTGCATAGTATTGCCCGGTCCATCCACGTTCCGCATCATTGTAGTTTTTCTTACTTTCCGGCGAACTGTCATATGTTTCTTCCGCCAGTTTTCTTTCCTCTACTCCAAACGGAATGTCTGCAAAAATTTTTGTTCCCCTGTCACAGGAAAAATCTGCTGCATAATATCCTTCGTCACCTTTACTGTCAATTTCCAAATCAAAGCCTATAGCTCTTTCTCCTCTGTTGACGGTAAAATCAATTTTGTAATTGTCATCACCAATCTTACCGGCAACCCGGTATACCCACCTTACCGGGCCGTTCTCAACCAGATTCCATTTTACAGCGTCGTCTGTTACTTCATTGATATTCTTCCATGATGATGTCCATGCTGCAGACTTTTCAGTTTGAGCAAACCTTAATCCATTGAACAGGTTACCTTTGTCTCCGTCATGAATCACTTTACCTGCCAAGATATCCCTTATTACAGATATGTTGCCTTTACTAAAAGTAATATCAAGACAGCCGTTGCTTACAGTTATCCTGTCTTTAGAAACCGGCACCTTTTCCATATAATCGATAAATTCTGAATTGACCTTATCCAAAACAGACCCACCATTTTTCAAGGCTTTCACTGTCATATACCCCATCGAAGGTATTTCTACATCGGCAACTATATCTACAGCATTAAACTCATATCCTGCATATCTCTTGTCGCCGCCGTAGACATCAACAATCTGGTAATCAACCTTCCTTCCTGAATTATCTAAAAGATCAAAGCCTCTTACACCAAATGGGCTTGTAACATGCAGTTTGACAGGTTCCCTTCTTGTCCAGGGCAGAATATTATACAGTACATATTGCTCTCCATCCTCAATCTCAAGCTTACCCGTTATCTCATCACATAAATCCTTAATCAGCAAGGATGCTTTAGCTTTTGCAGCAGTGGCTATTGTATATAGGCTGTCAAAATCGTCCTTATGTGCCCATTCTATAGCATGTCCTGTAATCTCAAACAGGCTGTTCCATAAATAATTGATTTCTTCATGGGGGTATACTGAACCTGTCAATGATGCAAACGTAGCAATACATTCAGTCTTTACTATCAAACGGTCAAGCTCACCTCTAATTCTCCACATGGAAGAACTGCCTCTCAATGGAGCATTATAAGAAAGCTCACACGGGTCAAGTATACCTTCATAAATTGGCAGTTTTTTATTTTCAAACTTTTTCAAATAGTCGCTTGGATTAGAAAAAATTATTTTTACATCTTCCCGTTTATTCCATTCATCTACAAATTCCATTATTCTAATGGGTTCATCATACAGATTGCGAAGAGGTCTAAAATCATCGCATCCATAGTTCATCCATACGATGTCTGTATCAAGCAGCCTATCTACCTTATCATTTAGTTCCTCGTCAATGAACTCCTTCTTTATTTCATCCCATTGTTTGTCAAAATCCTTATTTGCATATCTTCCGTTCAAAAAGCCGCCATATCCACCCCTAGATACAATTACTTCAGAGCCATCCAGACCTTTCCATTTAAATAATCTGGGTACCCTTTTTTGATCCAGTGCCTCCTCCGGTCTTTGGAACCTGTATAGCTTATGACCGCCAAGTCTTAGTATCTGAGGCAATTGACTATGTCCGCCAGCCGTATCTGCATTATAATAAAAATCAAAGTTTTCTACCCCGAAAAGCTTCTGAAAATACTTCCTGCCATCTACCATGTTCCTTATGAAGGTTTCTTCCCCCACATATGTAGGCCTTGCAAGGCTCATACCGCCATTGGCAATATAAATACGTCCTTCGCGCACCCTTTCCTTGAATTCATCAAGAAGCTCAGGACAGTACTTTTCAAAGAGAATAAGACTATGCACTACATTATCGATTATCCAGGTTAACTTGCTATTCTCCCTCATAACTTCAAGTACTTCCTTGAAGCTCTGAATATACCTCCATATATGCCATTGTCTTGAGTTGGTCCATGAATAATCATGATGAGAATATGGCATCAGGTGGATTTCAGATATTTCCTTACCATTAATAATATTGTTCATAAATAGTACCTCCTTATAATAACTTTCATTTACTCGTATTATCTCGCTTAATCTTAGAATTCCATGCCAACTTGAAAACCTTTTTTGGACAAATGTTGAACATCAGTATAATATTGGATTATACCTGGTAGC
>JAFABI010000003.1 GCA_023426125.1 Bacillota bacterium | reverse complement strand
TGATTACTCAGGCACCTGGATGCCGTGCTTCCGAAGCTCGAATTCCAGGCGCATGATCTGCATCTTCAGCTCGTAGACCTTCGTTTCCGCATCCCGTCGCGCTTTGCGTTCCTCGTCCATGCCGGTTTCCAATGCGGTCAGCCGGTTTTCCTGCGCGCCGATCCGTTCGGTCAGCTGGGCCACCAATGCGTCATTGGCCCGCGCTTCCGGGGAAAAGATCTTCTCCCAGGCCAGGCGACCAAGGACGATCAGGACGCCAATGCCGCCCCCGACGCCCCAGGCGCCCATGCCGGCATCTTCCATCACGCGACACCTGCCGACTTGGCGAACGCCGAGAACGCGGCAGCCATCTTGACATCGTAGGCGTTGGCCTGGTACCCCGGTCCGTTGTAGAGTAGCGCTGCGGTAGGCCAGTCGTGATTGATGATGGCGCGCTTTAGGTTCGGGTCCGACTCGATGAACGACACGAAGGCGGCAAGATGGTCGGCCGCGCTGCGGTACATTGCATTGACGAAGGCTTGCAGCGACCCGAACCCGGCGCGCTTGTAGTTGAACCCCATGATCTGGAATTGGCCCCAACTGGTCGCCTGCAGGGCCGCGTCGCGGTCCAGCGCGACCGCGCGCCGCAGCCGCCCATGCTGGGCCGAGTACAGGCCATAGCCGCCAGGCGTGGAGCTGGACAGATCGGGCGCCAGCTTGTCGAACTTGCCGCCCGTTAGGCGCCGGAACACATGGCGCTCGAACAGGATCGACGGGGCGCCATCCGCATCGAACGGCCCGCGAGGCGACTCTACCTGCGCAAACGCCTTGATGGCCGCCGTGGCACAGCCCAGCCGCTGCGCGGCCCGCTGGTAATCGGCGTCAGTCAGAAGCGGCTTCGTCATGCGATCGGGCGCGCCAAGCGCGGTAGTTACGTCGCGCCCAACATACCATGCGGCGCCATGCCGGCGCCAACACAGGGCGTTCAGTGTGAACGTCGAAATGCTCAACCAGGCAGCGCGCGTCGGCGTGCAGGCCAGTGCGCAGACTTCCGTCGCGCTGGACAGCCGCGATGTAGCCGATCAGCGCGGGTCGTACTGCCTTCTCGAAGGCTTCCAGGTGAGCCACGGCGCGCCGATCGTAACGGGCTAGACGGAGCATGGCGCGCAGTGATGTCCGTTCGTGCACGGACCAGCCCGCCGCGCGCAGGGACTGCAGCAGCATGCCGCGTTCGGCAGCTACGACCGCGGCCAAGGCGCGCAGGGCAATTTCCTTGCGGTTCGGCGTCATAGCGGACAGCCTCCGGGCAGGGTTTGGATGGTGACGACGGCCTGGCCGCGCTTGTCGACCGATGGGCGCCGCACCAGCACGATAGCATCAATTTGCGAGTCGTCGTGCCAGACGCGCTGTTTCGTCAGCGCATCACACAGCAGTTTTTCACGGTTCGCCAGGTCCCACCGGCGGCGGCCCATCGAGGCCGGCGGGTGCAACTCGATCCACACCAGCACCGGCCCCGCCAGCGGCGGCCCAATGCAGCCCTTCGGCAACGCGGCCGCCGCGTCGCGGTAGAACTTGCGGGATATAGCGGCCAGAATAATGCGGCCACCAAACGCGCGCCAGATCCGGTTGACGCTGGGGGGCCACGGCAGGACCAAACGAAGACCCCCGGCATCGCCGGGGGTCTCGTGGCTAGAACGGGATATCGTCATCCAGGAAGCGATCGTCTGCGGGCGCGTCCTGGCTCACCCGAAAGGGTTGGTCGATACGCCACCTGCCGGGGCCGACTGCTGAAACGGGTTGGCGTTGTTGGCGGGGGCCGCCTGCTGGGCCGGCGCGCTGGCCTGCTGCTGACCGAACGGGTTGGTATTGCTGACCGCGGCCGCCATCGCCGCACCGGCGGCCTGTTGGTCCACGCCCGCCTGCTGAGCCGGCAGGTACTTGTCGAATGAGCCGCCCGCCGCGGCGCGCCGTTCGCCGCCGCCGACAGCCATCACGCCGTAGAGATTCCACGACAGGCCCGACTTGCCCTGGAAGTTCCAGGCATACGGCGCGCCGTTGATGCGCACGCGCTGGCCGGTGTATAGCTCGGCGCGGATGTGGGCCGAATTGTCGGCGCTGGCCGGTACCAACTGGCCATGCAAGTCGTAGATTTCCACCGGGTACTGCGTGGAAAAACGCACGATGATGGCGTCATCGGGAATGCCTGCGTAGGGCTTGGGCAACTGCTTGTTCGGCTTGATCGAATGCTGCAGGCCCTGCCAGTTGCCGCCCGGGGCTTTCTCGGCCATCGCAGCGGCCAGGTCGGGGCCGACGGACGGGTCGAAGGCGACCACGGCGTAATACTGCGCCGGGGCGTTAGGCTTGAGCTTGTTGATCTGCGGGCGGTCGAACGAACCCGCAACGAGAGTGCCAATGTGGTCTGTGAGTGCCATGAGTCAACCTTGAGTTATGTATGAGCGGGGAAATACCAGCGTCAATAGCCTAATACGCAATCGTTATGCTGTCAAGACTCCTTGCGTAGGTACTTGGCGAACGCGTCGACCGCGCCGGCCGGGTCTTTCCCTGCGGAGGGCAGATAGGTCAGCACGTCGGGCGAGCGGGTGGTCAGTGCGGCAATATCCTCTGCCGATAGCCCCGCCTCGCGGGCTTTCTCGATGCCGGGGGGCTGCAGCAGGTCGAACCGGTCGTGCAGCATGAGCGCCTCGACCGCGCCGGCCGGGTTGGCCCACACAGTGCGACCGGCACGGCGCTGCACCTTGACCGCCGGATCGGCCGCGTCGGCCAGCATGCGCACACGCTCGGCCAGGTCGGCCTCGAATTCCTTGAATGCCTTGCGGGCACCCCACAACGACATGATCTGCTCGGGCGTCAGATCCACAACGGCGACCCTCCCGGTTTCCACCGCCACGGCAGTGTGCCCAAATTCGGCCGCAGCGGGGCACCAGCGCGCGCTGGGGCAATACTTGCAGTGGTCCCCAGGGGTCGGGGCTACGTCGCGCCCCTGCGCGCGCTCAGAGGCCGCACGGGCCACTGCGGCCAGTTCGGCGTCCAGCTTGGCCGACTCGGCGGCGAGCCAGTCCCGGCCGAGAGGCGCCAGTACCTGCCAAGGTTCGCCGGCATAGGCGCGGGGTTGGTAGACAAACAGGCCGATCTGTTCGATGGGCCAGTGCGGCGCCTCGCGGGCAATCAGAACCGCGGCGGCGGCGCACTGCGGGTTTGGGTCGGCGGCTGTACCGACGCCCACCGGGGCCCGGCCGAACTTGTAGTCGCCGACCACCAGGCGCTTGACATGGGGGTTCCAGAGGACCGCGTCGGCGATGGTGTAGACCCGCACGCCATGAATTGCCACGTTCTCGATCTTGTACTCGGCCCACGCCTGGAGGTTGGCACGCGAGTCAGAGAAAAGGGCAGCCGCATTCAAGCCATACGTGTGCGCGTGGTCGTCCACCTGCTGCTGCCACGCGGTGATGCCGGCCTCCGAGTAATCGAAGTCGTGCAGCCCTGCTGGGGGGCGGATGGCGGGGCGCGGATGGGACTGCGCCCAGCCTGCATAGACCGCGGCGCACAGCTCCCACTCAGCCAGTTTGTGGGCCTCAGTGCCCTCTTGGGCCGCCGGGCCGGAGGGCGTGCGTACCTGCGGCAGGACCGCCGAGAGTGCGCATCGCCCCCAGCGGTGCCGGTTCGACACGGCCACAAAGGGTCGGGTCGGGTCGGGGGTGCGGACTTCCAGAGGTAGAACAGAAGATTCCGTCTGTGTCGCTGTCATCGTGGGTTTCCTTTGGGTGGGTTGTGCAAACGCTACACGTTCGCCACGGCGTCGTCAAGCGACCGTAAAAGTCCGCGAACAGAGGCAACGGCAGAGGCAAAGGGCAGAACATGAAGTTCAAATACTATATATAACTAAAAAAAGATCAGTTCCAAAAGATTTTGATTTCAGTCATCTAAAATCTTTCTTCCTCTGTCCTCTGTCCTCTGTT
>JAFABI010000063.1 GCA_023426125.1 Bacillota bacterium | reverse complement strand
CCAGTCCAACTCATAAGAGTTTCTCCATGTATTTGATGCAGGACGGAGATAGGAAAAGCAAATCGACTTTTCTCGATTTTTGCAATGTCATAATCGTTTATGCTGTTTCTTTTGGTAACAAAACTCTGAACAATATCGTAGTATCCGTGTTTTGAATTTTTAAAGATACTTTTACCTGTTTGCTCCTTTTTGAAGCGTTTTATGGCCAAGTCAACAATTGTCTTGGGGTTTCGAAAAATGACACAAGGCAAATAAGTTCCATCTATTAAATATACAGAAGCCCTATAGCCAGTACCATAAGATTGACTCGGCAATGGTTCAGTATTTTCTTTTAGAAATTTAATTATACCTTCTTTACTCATCTGTTCCATAAATGGACTCCTCTATTAACAAAGCTACATAATGCTTAGTATTTAAAAACATAAAAGCCCCAAACGCAATTACTGAATTCGCCAGCTGCAAACTTGTGATCCTGCCCGTCAATAGTAACACGAAAAATTGTACAATCATATTCCTGACCATATAGAGGGTCTTTAATATGAGCCTTTTCACCAGTGTTGTGCCATTTGTAATCAAATATATTGACGCTAAATAACTGACATTTTCCGTCAAGACCAGTTGTTTCATGTTGCCAAGTTTTTTGCTTCCAGGCTTTCATCAGCGATTCCCTCCGCTGCTTTATAAAAATGGCCTGTCATATTCTGACAGGCCATTGATTGCTGATGGGGGCAAAAAGCCCCAAAATGAGGGCCACGTCAATTCTGGATATCATTATTTTTAGAATGAGGATTGGAACTATCACGCCTTCAAACAATATAATTAAAAATTCAAAATAATTATAGTGCTTCCGGTTATGCTCATAATGAGCACTCAAAATTATGCGCAGGCTGCTCAGTTCATATATTAAGGTATTTTCCAATACTTAATTCTCAAAAGGATTACAGCAATTCAGTACTTCTTGTATAAGCACAATCGGGTCGGATATTAGGCCGTATTTGTCATCTTCCGGATATGTTACAGCAACTTTAGGCTGATTTCCTGCATATTCCATCATGCTTTCCATCGTATCCCATTTTGTACACAAAAAGAAATGTGCATATTCACCTTGTTCAACAACCTTTAGATAAGCCCCTTTATTGCCTTTGATGGCTTGGGTATCTTTTACCCCTGTCTCGTATTCATATTTCTCAAATCCATTTTTATTTTCAATCGGTACAATTCCATGCCATGTTCTTGAAATCATAAATTGGTGTTTTTCCTTTCAAATATATAGATAATGTGCATTTTCTTGATTTTAGCACAGATAAGGCAAAAAGTCATGTATGGGTTCAAATCCTCATACATGACTTTAATGTGGCGGAAGAGGAGGGATTCGAACCCTCGTGCCGCTTGCGCGACAACCTGATTTCGAGTGTACCCACTCCCTTAGCAATTACTGCCTTTTGCTGGTAATTATTATACTATAAAAACCTTGCGAAAGCCAGAACTTTCAGGGAAATACCCCGACTTACCCCACCACATGGGCAAAATTCGAATAGCTCTTAAAATTGCGATTTTTGGCCCGTTTGGATAGAACTCGGATAGAACTCAAAAATCTATCATTGTTTGACAAAAACCGCTTTCACTCACTTGCCATTGACAAATTTAAGAAAGTGAGTGAAGCAAATGAATTTTTATGAATATTATCGTTCGGAAATCGGTCGTTACCCCGAATTTGTCACGCAGAAAGAAATGTGTGGCATCCTGAGTATTTGCAAATCAACGGCTTACTCCATCTTGAGCAAGGGCTCAATTCCGTTTGAATATGTAAGCACATCAGAAGGCAGAAGGCAAAGGATACTGATTACTGACATTTTACGGTATCAATACGAAAAGATGTGCTTTAACGAAATAGAAAATGAATATGTGGAAGGCTTGCGCCGTTATTATCAAAAACAACTTAGTGGCTTTCCGCAGTTACTTTTGGTTTCTGACGTAATGCGTTTTACCGGATACGCAAAGACAACGGTTAATAATTGGATTCAGCGGAATGTTCTGAAGATACTCCAATACAAAAATAAGCGGATACAGTCATTCCATCGTGGTAAAGGTTCGCTTATAACAAAGGACGCATTCCTTGATTTTCTCACAGGACTCTATTATCGAAGCATAGCACGAAAATCGGAAATCCATAAAGCACAAGCTGAACAATACGAACAGCTCTTTAATACCTTTATGTCAAAGCGAGGTGTTGTAAGTGTCCAGCTATAACTTTTTGATAAATAAGTACCCCGAGTATGTAACAAAGGATCAGTTTTATCGGATATGCCATATAAGCAAAAAAACAGCGTTGTATTATTTGGAGAAAGGCTTTATTCCTTGCATTGATTCTGGAAAAAAGACACGCAGGTACAAGATTGCAATAAAAGATATTGTTTTCTTCTTAGAAGATAGGAGCCAAAATCCTGAAAAATACTATATGCCTAATCATTATAACAATCCTTTTTTACCAAGTGAAGTTAGGCAGTACAAGGCCAAACCACGGTCTGATACTAAATATGTTTACAAGCTAAAAGGCATAAAAGAGGTCAAGGATTATCAGAAGTATCTTGAACAGCAATTTGCAGATTATCCGGATATGATGACCCGCGCCCAGGTACAACAAATAACCGGCCATTTGCTAGATGCCATATTATTATGGTGCAAATCCGGCAAGGTAAAGTACATTAGACATCATAATGCTTATCTTTTGCAAAAAAAGAGTGTTATCAGCTATCTGTTCAATCGTGAACTGCAACAACAATAATTTGACCATTGAGGCCGTTTGCTTTATTCCATGGAAGGCAAACAGTTCTCATTGCATGAAAGGCTTACTATAACAAACCATGTGGAGTGCGACACCTCCAATATGGGTAGTTGACTAAGCGACCACTATACCGAATATCGGTAAAAGTTAAAAACGTGAATTTAATAACGGCTTGTAGTTATGATATTTCCATTGATTTGTACATTTAAGTTGTCAGGAACACCCCACCCCAATTTTGGTAGGGATGTTCCTTTATCAAGACTTTCTACGGAGCAAGTAAATCACTAAGCACATATCTAAAAAGATTATTATTTTGTTACTTATTGTATGTTGACTTATTGTATTCGATTTTGCATAATAAGATATAATGAGGTGAAGTAGATTGAATACTTTGAAAGTATTTGCTAATAACTTGCGAAAATATAGAAATCACCTTGGACTTTCGCAAGAAAGCTTTGCCGAAAAGGCAGGCCTGCATAGAACATATATAAGTGCCATAGAGTGTGGTAAAAGAAGTATCTCACTAGATAATATTCAAAAAATTGCTGATGCATTAGAAATTGATGCATTTTTATTGTTTGTAGATGATGAATCTAAAGATTCAGAGTCGTTTGGGAAAGGAGGTATAAAATAATGCCTTGTGTTGTCGTGGATTTGTTTTGTGGCATTGGGGGGCTCACTAAAGGTTTAGAACTGTCTGGCATTAATGTTGCCGCTGGAATTGATGTTAATGAAACATGTAAATACGCATATGAAAAAAACAATAATGCCCGATTTATTCACGCAGATATAACCAATTTGACTTCGGAAGATGTGTTAAACCTATATCCTGATAATTGCATTAGAGCATTAGTGGGATGTGCACCTTGCCAGCCCTTTTCAAAGTATACAAAAAGATATCGTAAAGACGGACATACGGATGATAAATGGAGACTATTATATTCTTTTTCAAGGATCATAGAAGAAACAAATCCCCATATTGTTTCTATGGAGAATGTTCCCGAATTGTCTAAGGAAAAAGTTTTTCAGGACTTTATAGATATGTTAGTCAATTTAAATTATCATGTAAATTGGCAAATTGTATATTGTCCGGATTACGGGGTACCACAAAGCCGAAACAGACTAGTTTTGTTAGCTTCTCGGATGGGAGAAATAAATCTCATCCCTCCCCTCTATACAATTGATAGGTATCGAACTGTTCGTCAATCCATTGGCGATCTACCTTCAATAAAGGATGGGGAAACAGATGCGCAGGATTCATTACACTGCTCTTGTCAATTATCTAAAATAAATAGATTAAGAATAAGGCAATCAGTGCAAGGGGGGACTTGGCGTGATTGGGATGAATCGCTCCAATTAAAGTGCCATAAAAAGGATAGTGGTAAAACTTATCCTTCTGTATATGGGCGCATGTATTGGGATCAGCCCTCTCCCACTATTACCACTCAATTTTATGGTTATGGAAATGGACGGTTTGGACATCCAGAGCAAAATCGAGCTTTATCTATAAGGGAAGGAGCGATACTTCAATCTTTTCCAAGGGGCTATGCATTTCTTGAAGAGGGTTCTATCCTTAATAAAAAAGAGCTTGGAATACATATTGGAAATGCGGTTCCCGTTGAATTGGGCAGAGCTATTGGCATTAGCATAAATCAACATATTGAGGAGGTTGAAAACCATGGCTAGGAAATCAAAGAAGAACCGCGTAATATCAAGCGAAGAAAAGCAAGAGACTGATTTGCAAATTAAGGAAATGCAAAAACAGATTGATTATGATACCAAGGATTATACCATAGAATTGTTGGTCGACAAATTTAACAAAGGTGACTTCTTTATTCCTCCATATCAAAGAGGCTTTGTTTGGCTGCCTAGAAATAAAACGTTATTTATTGAATCTATTTTTCTTGGCTTACCTATTCCCTTTATGTTCTTTGGCAATTGTTCGGATGGGCGCATGGAAATAATTGACGGAGCACAGCGAATTCAGACAATTGTAGAATTTAAGAATAACAAGATGCAAATCTCTGGATTAAAAAAACTAACAAAGCTTAACGGACTTTACTTTAAAGACCTATCAGAAGCTCAACAGCGCAAATTTCTTAATAAATCACTTAGAATTATTGTTCTAGAAGAAACCACACCGATAAATGCACGGCAAGACTTGTTCTATCGTATCAATACGTCTGGGTTAAAAGCAAACGATTCAGAAATTCGTAGAGGCTCCTATCCCGGACGGTTAACTACATTTATTGAGAATTGTTCTGTAGATAAAGATTTTGTGAAATTATCACCTATGTCTGCAACAAGAGTAAAAAGACATGAACGCTTTGAATTTGTGTTAAGGTTTTTTGCCTATTTAAACGAATATCAAGATTTTGATCACGATGTAAATATTTTTTTAGACGATTATCTTATAAGAAATCTTGAGGATTTTGATGAAGGACAGTTTAAGAAAGAGTTTGAAACTATGGTAATCTTTACAAAAAAACACTTCCCGTTTGGATTTGCAAAATCAGAGAATGCGAAAGCAACTCCGCGTGTGCGATTTGAAGCTATTTCGGTAGGGGTAGCTTTAGCCCTAAGAGAGAAACCGGACTTATCTCCTCAAAATATAAACTGGATTAATTCTGACGAATTTAAAGAGCACACAACGTCAGATGCCAGCAATAATGAAGGTAAGCTTAAAGCAAGAGTTGAATATGTTAGAGATCAACTCCTTAAGGGGTGATAACATGCAAAATACGCTTGGAATTTATGAGGACAGAAAAGAGGAAATAAATTTCTATTTCTCAATTATGGTCGACCTTGACACAAATAGTCAAAATATAACGACGATAAATAACAATAAGTTTTATAAAATCATCAAGTCAAATTTTCTACTCATGCTTTATAATTTGGTAGAAGCCTGCATTGTAAGCGGAATGATGGAAATCTATGAAAACCTAAAAAATGATGGCTGTTCTTATAATTCGGTTATTAAAGAGATCCAGATTTTATGGTCGAACTATAAGATAAACGAGATATATGGGCCTGCCACCGAACGATCAGCATATGAAAATAGAGTTCAGCACATTATAGATAGCATTATTAAAAATAGCCCACTTATTCTTACAAAAGATACACTTGGCATCAGTGGTAATTTAGATGCAAGAAAGATTAAATACATATGTGATAAGCATAAAATTCGCTATACGTTAAAAAATGATGGGGCTTCTCTTGAAATAGTTAAAAAACATAGAAACGATTTAGCCCATGGTGATGTTTCATTTAGCGAATGCGCAAGGGATTTGCCTATTGATGATTTAGAAAAAATCATGGATGAGGTATTAATATTTTTGGATGATATTCTTCAAGGAATGAAAGGGTATTATGACGGGAAAATGTATAGGATAAGTCAAACTAGTTAGTTCTATCCTGGTTAGTAATAATATCGTAATCAGGAGGACTATATGGCTGATATTTTCGATAAAGAAACACGGTCCAAAGTAATGAAAAAGGTTGGAACAAAAGGAAATAGATCAACGGAATTAAAGTTAATATCTATATTTAAGAAATATGGAATTAAAGGATGGCGAAGGGGTTATCCGGTAAAAGGGCATCCTGATTTCGTATTTTTGCATGCGAAAATCGCAGTCTTTGTCGATGGATGCTTTTGGCATGGACATGACTGTAGAAATACACGTCCAAAGCAAAATGAGGAATTTTGGATAAAGAAAAGGGAGCGCAATCAAAAACACGATAACGAGATTACTGAATACTTTCAGAAACGTGGATGGAAAGTAATTAGAATATGGGAGTGTGAATTAAAGGGCAACGATTTGCCAGCAAAGTTACAGTTGCTCCCAATAGATTTTAAAATACAGACTCAATCTCATATTAGGTAGTGTGATGATATAGGCGATTCATCAAAAGAGGGAATAGAAAATGAATGAAAAAAAGTACTATGTTGATTTCGGTCCTGAATTATTAAAATTACTTGGTCCTAACCTTTATACAAATATTTACTATGTATTAGGTGAAATAATAGCCAATGCATATGACGCTGATGCTGAGAACGTTTATATTTTGTATGATACTGATAAAAATTCTATCATTATTGAAGACGACGGTAACGGCATGACATATGAGCAGTTTAACGAAAAATATTTGCCTATCGGTATTACAAGCCGTACTGATGAAAATAACATGTATACGGAATCAGGCAAACGTAAGCGTATGGGACGAAAAGGTATTGGTAAGCTGGCGGCATTATCAGTTGCAGAAAGAGTTAAGGTAACGTCTATACGTAACGGTGATAAATCTGGATGTGTATTATCACTTGATATTTCCGGGAAAAATATTGATGGAAAGTATGAAATTCCGGCAATACCCGAAAATGAGATAAGTTTTAGATATATTAACGATGCTCAACATGGATCTGCAATTATAATGGAAAATTCAAGGTACTCTATACATAAAACGATTGAGTCTGCTAGGCGTAATATCTCGCTTATCTTTCCTTTCACATGCAAATCGTTTAAAATTCACCTTGAAAACCTTAATACCGGGGATAAGGTCGTCATTGACGATTACATTAAAGATATTATTTCTGTGTCAGATGCCTTAATTACATTTTCAGACGAAAAAACTGCTTATAGTGACTATTGTGTTGAACTCCATCAAGTCTTTGACGAAGATCGATATTATAGATCTCTAAAACAAAAACTTTTGCCGTCAGACTTGCCTGACCAAAAAGTATTACATAAATATCAACCATCTATTCGCGAAAAAATTAAATTGCTAACGGTAAACGGAGAGGAAAAACAATTTGATTTAATTATATATGGATGGATATCAACATATGCTACCACGAGCGATAAAAAACACAATACGGATTTTCCAGTAAATTATATATCACTTATTGCGAACGGGAAATTAGGTCAGTTTGATGTTCTTCCGGATATCTCAACAGACCGAATGGGTGAATCGTATGTGGTTGGCCAATTTCACGTTGATTTATTGGAAGAGACTGAATTACCGGATATTGCTTCAAGTAATCGACAAGGGTATAAAGAAGATGATGCTCGATATGTTCAAACATTGGAACTTATCAAAAAATACGCTTTACGTCCAATCCTTGAATTAAAAAAAGCGGCCACTGATGAGAAGAATTATATTAAAAATAAGGAAAAGGAGGACAAGCTGAAAACCTCTAAAGAGGAATTTGATAAAACAATTAGAAAAGTCGTTGACGATCCAATCTTTAAGCAAGTTATTCGTGATTCAGAACCGGTTAAAATAGCATTGGAAAAGGGATGGGAACTGAAAGATACATTGAAAGAATCATATAAAAAGCTAATGATTAGTCATAGTAGCGATGATAAAGAGCTTATAGATGAGCTTGAGAAAGTCGTTCATTTTTGCGGATTTGAAAAAGAAGAAATATTATATACCAGTTCAAAGTATTATGAATCCGGTTTTCAGGCTTACACGGATATATACGAATATTTAAAAGATTTCTTTGTAAATACAACGCGAAGATCCGACCTTGCAATTATTTACGTATTAAACGAAAAATTCGTTTATAAATGGGACCCTGTTTTAGAAGCGGGCGCTGGATGGGTGCTAAATTCTAAATGGTTTCCTATGTTTACAGATAAGTTTGAAAGTGTCAGAAAGCCTTTTCCTGTTTCTCAATACACTCCCTATCTCTCTTTTAATTTGGACGATAAGCAAGCGCATTATCTTGCAAGCGCACTTTATCAAGTTTCACAGCAAGCACAGAAATTTGATCAAACAGAGGAAACAATTTTTAATTTTATTAAGACAACAACAAAGCTATATAAAGATGACTAAATCTGTCCGACAATTTGTTTCGTAGCAACTCTAGGCCAATATCACAGTAACATCTCTTTAGATTTTATTATTTATATTACAATTAAAAACTAATTGAATAAGGGAACATGAGCATCAAGCTTATGTTCTTTTTTCATATATATGGGGCCGTTTGCTTTATTCCATTTAAGCAGACGGCCTTTTTGCATGAAAGGAGGAATTTTAATGTCAAAAGTAATCGCCCTTGCCAATCAAAAGGGCGGCGTGGGCAAAACCACCACAACGGTCAACCTGGGTATCGGTCTCGCGGCGCAGGGTAATAAGGTGTTGCTGATAGACGCGGATGCACAAGGAAACCTGACAGACTCTTTGGGCTATAAGAACCCACATGAGTTACCTATTTCACTGGCTACCATCCTATCAAAAGTCATTCTTGAGGAACCCTATACGCCGGATGAGGGTATCCTCCAACATGAGGAAGGTATTGACCTCATGCCGGGTAACATCGAACTGTCGGCTATTGAGGTATCCCTTGTAAATACCATGAGTCGGGAAACAATATTGCGCAACTATATCAATAGAGTCAAAGGCAGATATGATTATGTGCTGATCGACTGTATGCCGAGTTTGGGTATGTTGACCATAAACGCTCTTGCCGCCGCAGACAGCGTAATTATCCCTGTCCAGGCCCATTATCTGCCCGTCAAAGGCATGACAAAACTTATGCAAACCATTGCCCGTGTGCGCAAGCAAATCAATCCCAGACTCACTATTGACGGTATTCTTCCGACAATGGTCGATACCCGTACAAACTTTGCAAAAGATATTTCTTTTGTCCTGCGTCGCGATTACGGTAGCAAGCTGTATGTTTTCAAATCGGAAATTCCCTTATCTATCCGTGCGGCAGAAACCAGCGAAAAAGGTAAGAGCATTTATGCCTATGACCCGGAAGGAATAGCAGCGAAAGCCTATGAAGCCTTTACAAAGGAGGTAGAGAGCATTGGCGAAAAGCAACGCAAGAGACAGCATCAAGCTGGCCTCAGTAGATGATTTATTTACCACTGAAGAAGGTCGCGCTGAAGTAAAAAGCGAAAAAATCATTATTGTACCGGCTGAAGATGTTCACCCATATGTAAGACAACCATATCAAACGGCACGGCTTACACAAGACCTTGTTAGGTTAATGGATAGCATTGGCCGTCATGGAATCGAAACGCCGCTAATTGCAAGACCACGAGCAGAGGGAGGATATGAAATTATATCCGGGCACCGTCGCGATTATTGTGCAGAAATGCACAATATTCCTGATAGGCCGTTGATTGTACGCAATTATACGGATGATGAGGCAGATATTCTTGTAGCTGATCTAAATATTGTCCGTGAAGAGAATCTTCCGTCTGAACTCGCAAGAGCGTATAAGCTGCGATATGATGCTATGAAAAGGCAAGGGAAAAGAACAGATTTAACTTCTGGGCAATTTGAACAGAAGTTACCTACACAAAACTCCCGACGCGAATTGGCCGATACAGTAGGTAAAACTGAGGATGAAGTACGCAGGATACTCCGTTTGAATGAACTTATCCCTGAAATCCTGCAAATGGTGGATGAGAATAAAATTGCGGTGCGTCCTGCGTCCGAAATCTCCCACCTGCCGAAAGAACAACAGCAAGTCTTGTTTAGCACTATGGGATCTGAAGATTGTACTCCATCATTGCCGCAGGCCATCAAAATGAAGCAGTTTTCACAGGATGGGCGGTTGAACGATGATGTTATCCTCTCTATACTCACTGAGGAAAAACCTAACCAAAAGGAAAAATTCAATATTCAGCGGGAACGCATAGACCGCTTTTTCCCCAAGAGCTTTTCGGAGAAGCAAAAAGAGGACTTGATCATTCAGCTACTGGAAGGCTGGTACAAAAAGCGGCAGCACGAACAGGAACGCTGAAACAGGCAGTTTCGCTCTCAAATGAGAGCGTTTTTTGTGCCCTTTTTTGAAAGGAGGTGCTTAGATGTACTTTACGGAAGGGCGGCTGCGCAAATATGAGTGCATGATGCAGGAAAAGCCCAGGCTTGAGCGCGACCCCGTGCGGGATCGGGACTGCAAGCATTGCCTTCATTATAATAAGCAGCTTAAAAAATGCAGTAAAGGGAAATGTGTTGTTTTTAAGGAGTGACAAGGACGATTTTATGCTAAGGGGGTAGTCTGCTCTTTTTTGGAAAGTGCAGACCACGCCGCCTTCCGTTGCCCCCCTCTCCACACCTCTCCCCTCAAAATCTCACCCGCCGAAAAAAGAATATTTTTGCCTTTCGGCTGGTAATACCTAAAATTTCAACAGAAAGGAGCCTGTTATGAAACAGACGGCACAAAAGAAATCAAAAGTATTCCGCACCCTGATACGGCGTACCCATATTGGAGACAAACTGGCACAGAGCGCCGACAAAGGGCCGGTCAACGGGAGAAAGAATGAGCGGCAACAAGAGCGCCCTCCCTTCTTTTTCGGCAAGTAAGACCCTTTGAGCTAAAAATCCCTGAAAGGAGGAACAGACTTGAAGCTATTAAAAAACCGAATCTTTTTGAGCGCCCTTTGCCTCATCTTGGCGGCGGGCGTTTCTTTTTTACTCCTTCCACGCTTCTATGCGGACAAAGGCGCAACGGTCATGGTTCTGCGGGCGGTCGAGGACATCCCCGCCGGCACGGAGCTTGCGGAGCATCACCTTGTATCCGTGGAAATAGGCGGATATGGACTGCCGGAAGGTGTGCTGAACGATAAAGCGCAGATTATAGGCAAGGTGGCGCAGACCGACATCAGTAAGGGGGATTACCTATTCCCTCAAAAGCTTGGAAACTTTGTTGTAAACGAGCTGCTTGACCGTATTTTGAAAAACGATCAACGCCTCGTCACCATCAGCGTTCCGAGCATTGCAGCGGGGTTATCATCTCACTTGTTAGCAGGGGATATTGTCACTGTGGCCGTTTTTGTGGAGAGAGCCTCCGACGGGCAGGATTCTTCCCCGCAGGTTATTCTTTATCCCGAATTGCACAGCCTTGAAGTTTATAGCGTGGAGAACGCCCGGACGCAGGACACCGCCGAAGTGCGTGAACAGCAAAAAGAAAGTCAATCAGGCTCCAGCGATCCGGTGCCTAAAGCCGTGACCCTCGTTGCCAGCGAAGCGCAGGCGAAAACGCTTATTCAAGCTGAATATACCGGAAAACTGCATTTGATTTTCGAGAAACGAGGTGCAGGCCATGAGTAAAATCATTGCCGTGTGGGGTGGCAGCAATAGCGGCAAAACCACCTTTGCCGCAAATCTGGCCTGTGCTTTGTCAAAACGGGATATGTTGGTGGGCCTTGCTTCTTCCAATCTTACTTTCGGGGAACTGCAAACCTTTTTCGGGCAAAGCGTTCCCCCGGAGAAAGGCATCTTTGAAGCATTGAGCGAGGAAAGCCCAAACATTGGGGAGAGATTCGCGGAATACACAGAGAGCAAAAACCTGTTTTTTCTGTCTGCGCCCACGCACTACACCGGCCTGCTCTGCGATACCGTGGTCACGGAGGATGTTGAACGAATGATAAACACCGCATCCGTCGCATTCGATGTGCTCCTGATTGACGGGGCCGCAGAGATAACCAACCCGGTTTCTGGCGTGGGCTTGTGGCTTTCCGACATCATTTTTACTCTGCACAGGCCGTCTATCGGGGCGAAGATGTGGCATCAAGGCATTTCGGATTTTACGCGGGAGCTGCACATAGCGGAAAAGCAAATTCATATTCTGACAACCCCCAACGGCGAGTTTGACGAGAAAACTTACCGAAGCATGACGGAACTGCCCTTCGCCTTTGAACTGCCCCATATTAAACGGGCCAGCGAATTTGAAAACGCCGGAACACCTTTGTATTTCGCCAATGACCGCCCTTGCAGACGCTACGGCAAGGTGCTGGAAAAAATCGCCGGAATGGTCTGCGGAGGTGGGAAACCATGAGCAGCAGATATTCCGTCAATGACCTTATCTACCGCGCCAACAAACGGCGCTCCGACATGGGGGAAAGTGTCAAAGCCCAAGACTACGGGGAAATCCTCGACCGATTGCAACGGTTGATTGCGAAAAACCACTCCGCGGAGCTTGCAGAGGTGCTATATTCGCAGGAAGCCGAAGGAAAACTCAAGGACTTAATCGTGCGCTATCTCAACAGTGAGCAGTTAGTAGCCAAAGACTTACGCAATATTTCCGAGTTGGTAGACGCCGTTTACTACGACATGGCCGGGATGGGCCTGCTGTCACCCTACTTGCAGGATGCGGACACGGAAGAAATCAACGTCAACGGTTCCGGCGTTTGGGTACTTTACAAAGATAAAAAAATCCGTTTGAACGAAGCCTTTGAAAACTCGGAAGCCTGTGCCAATGTCGTGCGGAAAATGAGCCGGTTCGGAGGCGTGATCTTGGATGGCTCCAAGCCCATCGGGGACAGCTATATTTCACGGGGCGTCAGAATGTCCGGGGCGATTCAACCCTGCGTGGACGCGGACATGGGGGCGATTGCTTCCATACGAAAACAAAAACCTTTGCTGATTACACGACAAAATCTTATAGGATGGGATACGGCCACCGCCGATGAATTAGACTTCCTGACCCTGTGTGTCAATAACGGCGTATCGGTTACCATTGCGGGAGCAACCGGCAGCGGAAAAACCGCCGACATGGGATATATCCTAAGCTGCGTCCCCCATGAAAAACGTATCGTCACGATTGAGGACACCCGCGAACTGTCGCTGGTACGGCATGACGAAAACGGCGTGATGATAAACGACGTAGTTCATCTTTTGACCAAAGAAGCCCCGAACGAGATTAGCATGTTGGATTTATTGAAGCTCTCCCTACGCTTGCACCCGGAAATCCTTGTGCCTGCTGAAATGCGGGGAAAGGAGGCTCTTACTGTGCAGGAGGCCGGACGGACGAGGCATACCATCGTTAGCACCCTCCATGCCAACAGCGCCAAATCCGCTTATGATCGGATTTTAACGATGTGTCTGGAAGCCGGAACCTCTTTATCGGAGGAACGCCTTATGAAAAACATCGTGGAGGCTTTTCCGGTCATGTTGTTTAAGATGCAATTACCCGATAAGTCCAGGCGCTATATGGAAATTTTTGAAGCCACCGGCGTACAAAACGGTGAAGTCACCGGCAACACTTTATATAAGTATGTGGTTGGCCATTACGAAAGGGACAACGAGGGCAGGATTACCAAAGTAATAGGCGAACACCGCCGCGCGGGAAATATCTCTCCGGCCCTTGCTGAACGGCTGCTGATTGGCGGCGTTCCCGAAGGGGAGATCCACCGCTTTGCGAAAGGAGGTACAACAGCATGACCCCGGTTACTTATAGCCTTATCGCCGTGTTTGCCCTGATAAGCCTTGCCCTGCTTCTCCTGTTTCGGCTTAACCCCTTTGCCGCAGAGCAAAACCCGCTAAAAAAGCGTCGCCTGTTTCTGGCGGGAACAAAGCTGAAAATCACCGAGCGGATTGCCCTTCACTTTTCTACACTGTTTCGGCAGACACGATATACAAAAAAGAAATTCCTTATAACGGTGCTTGTGTCGGCGGCGGGCGGCTTTATAGCCGGAATCCTGATGTTCGGCAGCCCCGGACTGGCGGCGGTCATGTCGGCCTGCATCCTTCCCGCCCCATATTTTTACTTGGTCGTAAAAAGCTCCGTGACAGCACGCGAGGAAATCGAGGGGCTTGAAAACGCCATGTCCATCATCACCAATGCCTACGCAGGATGTGACGACATTATAAAGGCGATGGAACTGTATACCGAAGAAAAGAACCGCTATGTTCCGGCGCATTTGCGAATCCCGACACCCTTTGACGAGTTTGTTTCGGAAATTAAGCTTATCAACCCTAACGTGGAGCATGGGCTTTACCGCCTTTCCGCGAAAATAAAAAACCGATACTTTGCGGAATGGGTAAAAACCCTAATTCTCTGCTATCATGACCGGCGGCTAAAATTCGCGCTTTTCCCAGTGATACGCGCCATGAATGACGCCAAATCCATGCAAATTGAATCTGACGGAATGATGGTGAAAGTGTGGCGTGACTACCTGATGACGGCGGGATTGATGTTCGCTGTAATCCCGATGATGCGTTTCGCCAACAAGGAGTGGTTTTTTCTGTTGACCCAAACCGGCATCGGCAAACTGCTGATTATCCTTATGATGCTGATGGCCCTTGCTACTGCCTTTTACGTCCTGCGGGCCACAAAACCGTCCAATCGCTAAGAAGGAGGAACGCCTTTGATTTACCAAGCTATCCTTTTTATCCTGCTGACTACGGCAGGTTTTTTGTTGTGCAGGCAGCTTCTTAAAATCCCGAAGCTAAGTATGCGAAAAAATGTAAAGAACCTACAAGCCGAAAAGGAAAAGCCGGGCAAGCAGTTGTTAGATCGCTTCATCATGCCCTTTGTAAGACCTGTTTCCAAGATTATTCCTCTTGACCCCGTCAAGGAGGCGCGAATGGCCGCTATGCTGCGGCGCGGCGGGTTGGAGCTTACTCCGAAGGAGTATCAGGCCAGAGCTATCCTGTGCGCCCTTTGTACGCTGCCCCTTGCGCTGCTGTTTTTAGCCATCGGAGCGCCCAATCTTGCCCCCCTTGTCCTGCTCTTTGCTCTGCTGCTCTACCGTCATTTCACAACTGATTTGAAAGATGCGATGAAGGAAAAAAAGCGCCGCATCGAAGCTGAACTGCCGGGCTTTATCAGGTCTATCCTTTACCGGCTGGAGGACAACAAACACGACGGCAGCCGGATTACCGTACAGGCGGATTTAATTGAGATTTTCGAGGACTACTTGCGCGTCGCGAGCCAAGCGTTCTATGGGGATGTCGCAATTCTGATTGTAGACATGAAAGCAGGACATCGAAACCGCCCTGCGGAGCTTCAACGAACGTCTTGGCTTGCCGGACATTTCATATTTAGTAAATGCCCTGATTGGCCTTCACCGCGGCGAACATCAGGGCGAGGCACTTGCCTATCTTGCAAGGGACATGGACGTAAAAGCGAAGGAAGCACTAAAAAAAAGGCTGAACAACTTGCCTCGCCGGGTAAAAATCGCATCCATTCCCCTTGTAGCTACGACAATAGCAAGCCTGTTATACGTCATCGGCTCCCACTTGATTCGGTCAATGGGGGGCCTTTTTTAATGTGAAAACGGGAGTAATCCCTTTTCAAATACATTTTCACAGGAGGTATGACCCATGCTGAACAACAGCAAAACCGCAAACTCAACTATTGAAGAAAGGAGGACAAAATCCATGAGAAAACGCATGTCAAACGCCTTTTTGAAGGCAAAAACCGCTCTGATGAATCCGTCCGGCGACCAAATGACCGGCTGGCTCATCGTCGTGCTCATCGTCGTGGTGGTGGGCGCGGTGTTTATGACCTTGTATCAAGGCTCAATCACTTCGGTGTGGAACAGCATCGTGAGCAAGATCACCAATTTGCTGAATTAGCATCCCTTCGGCCCTTGTTTTATGGGAGGGGGCAAAGCCCTCTCCTTTTCCTTAACCCAAATTCAAATTTATGGAGGTATGTATCATGTTGAAAACAGTAAAAAGCAAAATTCGGATGGCGGCTTTCAAAGCCAGAAACGTTCTGGCCAATCCGAGTGGCGACCAAATGACCGGCTGGCTCATCGTCGTGCTTATCGTCGTGGTGGTGGGCGCGGTGTTTATGACCTTGTATCAAGATTCAATCACCACGGTTTGGAACAATATCGTCAGCAAAATTACCGGCTTATTAAGCTGATGTGTGCCTCGAAAGGCATATCCGCAAACGCGGGAGGTGCAAAATCCATGTTCAAAAGACATAAGGGCATACGGGGGAGATTTTCTCCCCCTTTGCCTTTTCAAAAGCTACTTTCAGATAAGAACGGCAGCGCCTATTTTGAGTTGATGCTTAAAACCCTTGTCGTTATCACGCTGATGCTCACCGTTATTTCGTTTTTGAGCGTGTTCACCACCTACCTTGAGCTTAACCATATCTGTCGCCGTGTTGTCCGGGTAGTAGAACTGGAAGGGCAGGTATCGGACAAAGCATATGACACTTTTTACCGCCTCAAGCAGCAAACCGGCCTGTCGCCGGATATGGTCATAGATGACGTGGAGTATTGCGACGGCCAGAAAATCCAGCTACGGGACACCTTCACAATTACCATGATCTACCGCTATCCGTTTACGATCTTCACTCCGAGCTTCGCCCCGCCGTTAGAGGTTGCAATACCGATGAAAGTCAGTATCGGCGGCATGTCGGAAAAATTTTGGAAGCTCCCCTAAAGTGAGCGCCGGAAAGGAGGCGATGCCGTGGGCGCAATCAAACGGATACTACGAAACCGTAAAGGCGATACCTTTATATTTATTGTCGTTCTCGTCTTTTTCATTCTCACTCTGTCGGCCATCTTAATTGAATACTTCCGCATGGAGAGCTTGTACCAGCAAACGGAATATGTACTCCAACGGGGCGTGAACAGCGCCGTGGAATATGCCATGCGGGACGAATACCGCAGGGACGGCTATGCCCTTATGGACACGGAGATTGCGGAAGAAAAATTGTACGAATACCTGCATGAAAGCATGGCGCTGGATGCGAGCCTAAATAAATATGCCGGTGACGAGTGGGTATATCAAATAGACATTGAGAACATCCACGCAACCGAAAGCCCGCCCCGACTGACGCTGGAGGGAGTGCTGAAAACCCACAGCGTTTTCAATTTCCTGACCGGGGAGGTGCGGCTTCGATTCACTATTTCCAGCGTAAACAACCGAATTGAGAATGAAGCGCAATAGAACATCGGGCCAACTTGGCCCGATGTGAAAAAGGAGGTTCCGAATGATACGAAAATTTATTTTCACCCTGCCGCTTGTTTTTCTGTGCTGTCTGCTTTTTTCTGTTACGGCGTTTGCCGCATCCAGCGACATTGAAATCCTTGTGACCTCTCCCGTAGACAGCTTAAATACGGAAAGCGGCGTGGTGGCCGTCGAGCAGTTCCCCGCGCAAATCCCCATCCGTGTCATAGCCGAAACGGGGACGCTCACGGACATAAAACTGGAGTACGGCGGTCAAAGCCGGAAGATACCGCCGGACTATACTCTAATTGTAGAAAACAAGGGGCTTTGCGGCCCCTACACGATTACGGCCAAGACTGATCAGGGCGCGCTTCTGACTGTCACGGCCAATGTGGTGTATCAGGTTTTAGCCACTTATGACACCCGATACCGCACTATCGGGATGCTGATTACCGACATCTATGAGGGCGATACGCTGTTAAAATCTTTCCCGGAGCCGCAGCGCATCCGGCTGGAAAACGCGAATACCGTTGCGGACGACGAAAAGGAGCGAATTGCCGGATGGATTGGCAAAGCGGACGGGAAAACCTACACATTAAAAGGTAGTTTGGTAGTTGAAATACACAGCTTTTCCACGGGCAAGCTCTATGGAACCTATGACACCAAAAAGGATTTTGAACCGCTTACCACCCATTACGGCTGGACGAAAAAGGCGCTTGTCGCCTTTGAAACTATGCGGGATACGGCTTTGAGTTATCAGGCCCCGGTAAAAATAGACGTGGACGCAACTTGGTGTGACGAAAGCAAACAGGAGATTTTCGGCAGAATAACGGCCCAAGACAAAGGAGTGCCCGACTTACTTTTTCCTTTTCAAACCGCCACTGTGACTTTCCACAAAGATGACATCAAGTTATCCCGCAACTATCAGTACATGGGGCTGGAATGGGATTACACCCCGGAGAACGCCGAATATACCGATGGAGAAAGCAAAACGCAGACCGAGATCACGCAGAAAATCCATTATCAAATTCCTGCCGCCGCTTTCTATTTCAAGTTTCGGCCACAGACCGGCAACGACCTGTCGGTCATTATCCGTGCTCCCGCAACCGTCCAGCGCGGCGCAAACTATTCCTTTACGGTTGTATTTATGAACAGCGGAGGTAGCCCCGCCTACGATGTATCCCTGAAAGGAACGATAGACGGCAAAGCTATAGAGGAAATTCCAGCCGTTCAGGACTTCCCGGCCAATTCAAGCAAAACCTACACCATCAAGCGTACTGCCAATACTGCCGCTGATGAAATCCATCTGTGGGCCAACATCGGTGTGCCGGAGGGCTTCATTGACAGCGCCCTTGCTAACAACACGGCCACGGCAGTTATAAAAATCGTTGACCCCACGCCTGAAAAAAGCCCCGACCCCAATACGCCGGATAACCCGGACAGGCCGGATCACCCCGACGATCCCGGCAATCCCCCGGAGCAGCCGCCCGACACAAAGGAGCTTTGCGACCTGTCGGCCAGTATTCTTGCCCCGCCCACGGTCTACGCAAAGCAGACTTACAGCTTTACCGTGAGCTTTACCAATCTATCCGATAAGGAACTGAAAGCCGTATCCTTGCAAGGCAAAAACAACGAAAACGCCCTGCCGCAAATTCCGAAAACAGCCAGCTTTAAGCCGCAGGAAACCAAATCCTTTGCCATCACAGGCACGGCAGGCAGCGCAGGTGAGGTTTACCGCCTGTGGGCCAATGTGACAGAGCCGGGAGGCTTTATGGACGAAAACCCCATGAATAACACCGCCGTTTCCCGCATTACCGTAGTGGAAAAGCCGGATAATCCCGAAGAACCCGGCAACCCTGACAACCCAAATAATCCCGATAACCCGCCGGATAAGCCGGATGACCCGGATAATCCCAATAACCCCGACAACCCACCGGACAATCCTGATAATCCCGATGAACCGGACACACCCGTTTTCAGGCTTTGCGACGTGTGGACTAACTTGTCCTCACCGCCCACGGTCTACGAACAGGAGGGATACAGCTTTACCGTATATTTCGCCAATTCCAGCGATAAGGCACTTTCGGATGTGCGGCTAAATGTCACCATCAACGGCGAGACGGTTCCCGTCGTGCCCGCGACAACGAATTTTATCCCGTATGAAAAGAAATCCTACGTTGTGACCGGCACCGCAGGCGGGAAAGGCATCCCTATCCAGCTTACGGCACAGGTGTTGCCGCCTAACGGGTACGCGGATACAGACCTGAGTAACAATCAGGTTGCCGCTGAAATCATGGTGCTGGAAAAACCCTACGACCTTGATGTGCAACGCATAACGCCAGACAAGTACAAAGAAAATCAATCGGTTATCAGTGTAGTCAAGGTTGGCAATCGCGGAAGCCTCGACTTTACGCCGGGACAAAATGTTGTGGTGCTGTTCCAGATTCCCGAACTGTCTTTTTCAAAACGCATTGACGCCGTTGTCATGGAAAAGAACTCGTGGAATGTGGTATCCCTGCGATGGGACACTCCCAATGTGCAGGCAGACAAGGACGTTACGCTGATCGCCATTATCAATCCCGACCAGTCTTTAGATAATGAAGGCTCCGATGACAACAACGTCTATACGCAACGGGCGGTCATCGAGGACGTGACTTACGGAGAGCCGCAGGAAAGCCGGACGTTGCCCGACCCACCGGGGAGGAATGAGCAGCCCAGAGTAACATGGTGGGAACAGCGGTATGTAGGCGGGCAATTTGTCTGGAAAGAATTTTACGCCGAACTGCGTGTTAGCACCGTGCTGGATTATGATACGAAAGCAAAAGGCTATCTCAAATCCGGCTACGGCTATTCTATCGTGGTCAATGCGACAGTAAACACCAATTATGACCAAGCGGAGTTGATAACCCTTCCGCAGACGGCAGAGGTATATTTGCCGGAATACCGTTACGAAACCGCTATTCCTCTTATCCGGGAAGGCGGTCAATTTGTTTTTCGGGAGAATCCCGCATCTCCCTTTAGATATAAAAAACAGTACATCCCGGTCTGGTTCCCGGATTTCAGGGATTATGTCGCGCAGCTTCTCGTCACTGATGTGCATACCCCCGGAGGAACGCTGTCCAAGTGGATTACCGGAGGGGAGCTAAAAATTTATGTGGTGGACAGCATGTACGACGATGATGTCACCACAGGAAACTAATGCTTGCGTTACTGTGCGCCGTTCCCTTGCTATGGGCGGCAATAACAGACTTAAAAAAGCGGATCATTCCCGATTGGACATGGATTGCTATTCTGCTGATCGGGATTGTGTCCGCTTTTTTGTCACCAACTCCAGCCCTGTATGAGCGAATCGCGGGATCGCTCATTCCTGGGCTTTGCCTTTTGCTCCTTGCAGTAAAATACGGCGGTGTGGGTGGAGGCGACATCAAGCTGATGGCGGCAGCGGGATTTTGCTTTGGCCTGAACGCGCTCGCCTTCATCCTCTTTTTTACCTTGATTCCAGCCTGCATCTATGCGGCGGCAACGCGGCAAAGGAGCATACCTCTGGCCGTGTTTTTCTGCATCGGCTTTTTTATTTATGTCGCCAGTATTCTTCTAATAGTTTGACGATTGAAGGAGGTGTTCTCTGTGGAACTGAAAGCCATTTTAGCCATCGTGCTTTGTCTGGTGATTGTGGGCGGTGCGATATACTTGCACATCAAGCGGAAAAAGAAATAACGACATAGCGGGAAAAGGGACGGAAAACCGTCCCTTTTTTCTACTCATAGACAGGAGTGAGTTTGAAAATGAACGACGAAAAGCGCATGGTAGATACCTTTGAGGTGAAACACGCCATCCATGTCGGAGATAAAGAAGTCCTTTTCTGTGAGGACGACAAGAAACCAAATACCCCCTACATGGTGTGTTATTGCTCCTGGGATAACCCTTTAGGCATCGACCACTATTTCAATGCTTCTGGAAGCGCGGACTATCTGGAGATAATGACCGAGTTTACCAACCGGGTACAGGCGCAGCTTGAGGCGGTTAAGGCCGAACGGGATAAAATCACCGTTCCCTTATCGCCCTTTACCGCGGAGCATTGTATCCCCAATGATTACGGAATGAGCATTGAAAACAAAGTGGTGGTCATTCGGGCATCGCGCCTGCGCCCCGAATACCGTACCGCACAGAACCAGCTTGTACTGGCTACGGGCGGCTTCGGCACTCATGCCAATTCAAGAGGCCGTGCGGTTTATACTGCCAACCTCTATTCCGGGAAAGAATCCCGCTGGAACCGTGAGGACATCTTGGGGATTATCAAGCCGGAGCATATGCCTGATTGGGCTAAAGAGCGCCTGAAGCAGATAGAGGCTGAACGGCAGAAAAAGCACCAAAAACACGAGCCGGAGCGGTAAGGCTCATCGTTAAAGGAGGGAGAACGTGAACGATCTGACAAGATACAAGCTGTGCGCGGGGCTTCCTATCCCTGCCGCCGCAAAGCTGCTGTATTGCTGTCTGCTGGATATGTCGGGAGGACGCCACAGCAGCACGACTATATCCATAAAAAAGCTGGCGAAAGATGTGGGCCTGTCCCCTTCGGCCACAAGCCGCAATCTGCACCGTCTTGAAAAACTGAATATGATCGGGATTGTTCCCCGGTATTCCGAGGACGGCGGCAGACTTTCCAACCAATATGTTTTGAAGTAAGGAGGGATAAGCGTTGGCAACAAAACTGCAACTGATTACCGCAATTTCGGAAAGTACGACCCGCGCCGCCGTGAAAAATCCGGCCAACTGGACTGCCTTCCTGCAAACGGCGGCGCACAACTATAAATACCCCTTTCAGGATCAGCTTTTGATTTATGCACAGCGCCCGGACGCGACGGCCTGCGCGGAAATCGAACTGTGGAATAAGCTGGGCCGGTGGGTAAACCGGGGCGCAAAAGGAATCGCCCTCATAGATGACCGCGGGAGCCACCTTGCCCTGCGTCATGTGTTTGATCTATCCGACACCAACAGCCGCCAGAACCGCCCTGTTTATCTTTGGGCCATGCAGGGCAGATATGCCGAAGCCGTGACGGAAACGCTGGAAAATACCTTTGGCGATCTGGACGATAAGGCTGATCTGCCCGCCGCGCTCATCTCCGCAGCGAAAAACGCCGTGGAAGATAATTTCCCCGACTATCTTTCCGACTTGATGGACTGCCGGGAAAACAGCTTTCTGGAAGAACTGGACGATTTCAATGTCGAGGTTATCTTCAAAAATGTGCTGAAAGCCTCCGTAGCGTATATGGCCTTAACCCGCTGCGGCTATCCCGCCGACGAATACCTGACCTTTGAGGATTTTCAGGATATTGTGAGCTTCAATACGCTGGATACCATTTCCCACCTGGGAGCCGCCGCCAGCGACATTTCCGAAATGCTCCTGCGGCAAATCGGCGCAACGGTCAAGGAACTGCAAATTGCGGAGAAAAAACAAAACCGCACCTTTGCAAAAAATCAGAATGTGCGCCACAATGATAGCGTAAAGCAAAACAATAATTCTGAAAGGAATGGTGAATATGGAACTGACCTACACGCCCCAGGGCGATTACCTGCTTCCCGACCTGACGCTGCCGGAGGAAGAAGCGCACATCGGCAAATATGGGATGTTGCGCAAGACATACCTGAAAAACCACCGGAAAGGGATATACGCCAGCCTGATGCTGTCGGGCAAGCTGAACAGCCACCTGTCGGAGATCGACCAGACCGCGAGGGAGCGCGTCGAACTGATGACGGCGAAGCTCTTGGAGAACGACCCCGCACCGGACAAAGCGACCGACCCGATGGGCTGGACAGGACACATGAACAGCCTGAAACATCAGGCGGAGGAAGCGGTGCTGACGGAACTGATTTACAATTAGCATGGCATGACCGAAGAACGGAGGACAGAAGTCTTCCGTTTTTTCATGCCAATTCATTGATTAAGGAAATTCTACGCTCCACCCCTCACCTCAAAGCCACAAAGCAGGAAATCGCGGATTTTTACGCTGCCCATGAGGATCAGGACGAGCGCATCGCATATATCAAAAGCATTTTCAACAACGATTATACCGAGTTGGCGGTAAACGATGACCGCCGCGTCGGATATAAAACCTATACGAATGTTCTGCATCTATGGGAGGGCAGCTATGACGCCAGAACCTCACAGGGCTACTACGATTGGGGCGTGATTGCCGGTTATTATAACAGTATGCTCCTGTTGGGCGAGCTTCTGGACGAACCGGCGCTCCCATCAGAACAACAGCAAATTACCCTGATTGAGCAAGCGGAGGCCGAAAAAGCCTCCGCTTTTTCCATGCCCCAGGAGGTCATTGACACAATCCTGCGAGATGGAAGCGGTGTTCAGGGCGGCAAATACCGGGTTTATCTGCAATTTCAAAGAAACGCTTCCGCAAAGGAAAACGCCGACTTTCTGAAAAACGAATACGGCACCGGCGGGCGCGGGCCTGCCCTGACCGGCACGGACATTGACGAGTGGCACGACAGCAAGGGCATCAAGCTCACCAGCAAGAGATACATCGGACCGGATACAAGCATTTTTCTGTCCTGGGCAAAGGTGCAGAAGCGCATCGGCGAACTGATTACCGCAGACCGCTATCTAAACCGCAAGGAAAAGGAGCGCTTGCCCGCTTATGAAAAAGAGCAGGAGGATCGCCGCCAACAGCTTGCCGAACAAGCCTACGCCCGTGAAATCCTGAACCGGGAACCGGCTCCCTCTGAGCCGGAACCGCCATCACGGGAAAACGCTCACTATGCCTTTTCTCTTGGCGATACGGTGTATCTTGGCGCGGATGAATACGAGATTTTTTCCTTTGACGACAGCACGGTATATCTCCGCGATCTGCAATTCCCCCTGTTCAACAAAGAGCTTGCGCGAAGCGACTTTGACCGGATGCTGCAGGAAAATCCTCTCAACGACCATCTGATTGCCACCGGACAGGAGGCCCCCGCAATACAGACGGAAGCTCCTGCGGAGCAACCAGCCGAAAAAGAACAGGCTTCTTCTCCCCGCGCCCTGTACCGAGCCTATCTGCCGGAGCTGGTGAGCCGGATACAGCGGGATGAAATTTATCCCTATCTCCGCGACCGTGACACCGACCCGGACAGCGCCAAACAAGAGCTTGACGAAGCCATTGACCGCATTGCCCTCTCCATGCAAGAGGAACATCCGGCCTTTTACGAGGCCTATACCACGCAACCGCAGTTTCGGGAATGGCTCCATGAGGATGTTTTCCAGCGAACCTATCAGGATTATCTGACGGAAAAACGGGATAGCGTCACCCTTCACGCGGATGACCCCGACGCCCCTGCCTGGATACAGGAAACCGGAGACATCACCATCGCCCGGGACGGCGATACAATCACCATCAATAGCAGCGGCGACGGCGAAAAAAACTATGTGGAATTTGACCTGGAACTGCCGGGCGGTCAGAAAGAAAAACCAGCCGAAAAAGAAATGGCCGTGGGCACGGAGCTTTCCATCGACGGCAGGCGCTTCTCCATCGACGAAATCAACGAGGAAGCCGGGACGGTCATCCTGCAGGATATTACCTTCCGGCAAGACACAGGCTTTCCGATTTTCCGCAAAGAAAGCATCGACTTTGTGCGCCGCGCCCTGGAACAGCAGACCGAGCCTGTTTGGCAGAAGATACCGGGCGGCGAGGTTTCCCAAATCCGCATCGACCTTGTACCTGAGATATCCAAGCAACCCCGCGTCAATTTCCGTATCACCGACGATGATCTGGGCATAGGCGGCGCAAAGACCAAATACGGCTGGAATGTTGCCGCCATCAAGCTGTTGAACCAACTGGAGGAAGAAAACCGCCTTGCCGCGCTGGAGGAACAGGAAATCCTTTCAAAGTACGTCGGCTGGGGCGGTTTGCCCCAAGCGTTTGATGAAAAAAATCTTCAATGGGCAAAGGAAAACGCCAAATTAAAAGCCCTGCTTGACCCGGACGAATATGATTCCGCAATGGCCTCCACCTTAAATGCTCATTACACGTCGCCTACCGTTATCAAAGCCATTTATACCTGTTTGGCAAACATGGGCTTTCAGACAGGCAACATTCTGGAACCCGCCTGCGGTATCGGCAACTTTTTCGGCCTTGTACCGGAGGGTATGGCAAATTCCAAGCTGTACGGCATTGAACTGGATAGCATCACGGGACGAATCGCCAAACAGCTTTACCAGCAGGCCAATATCGCCGTACAGGGCTTTGAGGCCACCAATCTGCCCGACAGCTTTTTCGACCTGGCCATCGGCAACGTGCCCTTCGGTAGCTACGGCGTAGCCGATAAAAAATACGACAAAAACAAGTTTTACATCCACGATTACTTTTTCGCCAAGACCTTAGACAAGGTGCGGCCCGGAGGCATCATCGCCTTTGTTACCTCTAAGGGCACGATGGATAAACAAAGCCCTGAAGTCCGCAAATACATTGCGCAGCGGGCCGAGCTTTTAGGGGCTGTGCGACTTCCTAATAATGCGTTCCTTGCCAATGCGGGCACCGAAGTCACAACGGACATTATTTTTCTACAAAAGCGCGACCGGGTGATCGACATCGAACCGGATTGGGTACATATTACCGCCACCGAGGATGGCGTACCCATCAACAAATTCTTTGCCGACAATCCGGATATGGTGCTGGGCACGATGGCCTTTGACGACCGCATGTACGGCAACAAAAATGAAACCACTTGCAACCCCCATGAGGATGCCGACCTTTCAGAGCTTCTTCAGGAAGCAATGGAGAACATTCATGCGGAAATCACGGAATACGAGGTGGATGAGCTTTCTGACGACGAGGACGCCTCCATCCCGGCAGATCCGTTCGTCCGCAATTTCAGCTACACGGTGGTTGATGGAAAACTCTACTACCGGGAAAACAGCCGGATGAACCCTGTGGAAACTTCGATTACGGCGGCAGGCCGCATCAAGGGCATGATTGCCCTCCGGGACTGTGTAAGGGAACTAATCGAATACCAGACCGAGGATTACAGCGATGACGCCATCCGGGAACAGCAGCGCAAGCTCAACCGCCTGTATGACGCCTTTACCACCAAGTATGGCCTTATAAACAGCCGCGGCAACAGCATGGCCTTTGCGGATGACAGTTCCTACTGCCTGCTCTGCTCTCTGGAAGTATTGGACGAGGAAGGCGAGCTGGAACGCAAGGCCGATATGTTTACCAAGCGAACCATCCGGCAGCGCACCACCGTAACCCATGTGGACACAGCTACCGAAGCCCTGGCTATCTCCATTGCGGAAAAAGCCTGCGTAGATATTGGCTTTATGCAAAGCCTGACCGGGCTTCCCGGCGAACAGCTTGCCGTCGATTTGCAGGGCGTAATCTTCCGTAACCCCGAAAAGCTGGACAGCGAAGGCAAACCAATATTTGAAACGGCAGACGCATACCTGTCCGGCAATGTTCGGGAAAAGCTCAAGACCGCCCGGCAGTTTGCTGAAATGCAACCTGATACTTACGCTGTGAATGTCATGGCTCTTGAAGCGGTACAGCCGAAGGATTTGGACGCTTCCGAAATAGATGTGCGCCTGGGCGCGACCTGGCTTCCCCAGGATGTGGTCAAGGACTTTATTTTTGAACTGCTGGAAACACCCTATATGTACCGCCGCTACATCGACGTTTTCTATTCAACCTATACGGCCAACTGGAACGTCAAAGGAAAAAGCGACGACCGTAGCGACAACATCAAGGCCAATGTCACCTATGGAACCAAACGCATCAATGCCTACAAGATCATTGAGGATACCCTTAACCTGCGGGATGTGCGTATTTTTGACACCGTTTATGAGGACGGAAACGAAAAGCGCGTCCTGAACAAAAAGGAAACCGCCATCGCGCAGCAAAAGCAGGAGGCCATCAAGGAAGCATTCCGGGGCTGGATATGGAAAGACCCCAAGCGCCGGGAACGGCTCACGCGGATTTACAACGACCTGTACAACTCCAACCGCCCCCGCGAATACGACGGCAGCCATATCAAATTCACCGGCATGAATCCGGAAATCACCCTGCGCAAGCATCAGGTGGATGCTGTGGCTCATGGCCTCTACGGTGGCAACACCCTTCTGGCTCATTGCGTGGGCGCGGGCAAAACTTACGAAATGACTGCCATCGCTATGGAAAGCAAGCATTTGGGTCTGTGCAACAAGAGTATGTTTGTAGTACCCAACCACCTGACCGAGCAGTGGGCCGGGGAGTTTTTGCAGCTTTACCCAAGTGCCAATATCCTTGTGGCCACCAAAAAGGACTTTGAAACCAAGAACCGCAAGAAGTTTTGCGCCCGCATCGCCACCGGCGACTATGACGCGGTGATTATCGGGCACAGCCAGTTTGAGAAAATCCCCATCTCCATAGAACGTCAAAAGAGTCTACTGCAGGAACAAATATGGGAGATCACCAGCGGCATACAGGAATTAAAGGATGCCAAAGGAGAACGGTATGCTATCAAGCAGCTTGAAAAAACCAAGAAAACCCTGAAATTGAAGCTGGATAAGCTCAACGATACCAGCCGAAAAGATGATGTGGTGACTTTCGAGGAATTAGGCGTTGACCGGCTCTTTGTGGATGAAGCGGATTTTTATAAAAACCTCTTTTTGTTTACAAAAATGAGGAATGTGGCCGGACTGTCCCAGACGGAGGCCCAAAAATCATCCGATATGTTTATGAAGTGCCGCTACCTGGACGAACTCACCGAGGGACGCGGCATTATTTTTGCTACGGGGACGCCGATCAGCAACTCCATAACGGAAATGTACACCTTGCAGCGGTATCTGCAATACAAGCTGCTAAGAGAAAAAGGGTTGCTGCATTTCGACTGCTGGGCCTCCACTTTTGGCGAGACGGTCACGGCTATCGAGCTTGCGCCGGAGGGCACAGGCTACCGGGCCAAGACGCGGTTTGCCCGTTTTTATAATTTGCCTGAACTCATGAGCATGTTCAAAGAAGTAGCGGACATCAAGACGGCCGACATGCTTCACCTCCCCGTGCCGATAGCACACTACCACAACATAGCGGTCAAGCCGAGCGAATTTCAGCGGGATATGGTAGCGGAGCTTGCAGAACGCGCCGAGCAGGTACGCAATCGGATGGTGGAGCCATATGAGGACAACATGCTCAAAATCACCAACGACGGACGCAAGCTGGCCCTTGACCAGCGCCTTGCCAATCCCATGCTGCCCGACAATCCTGAAAGCAAGGTAAACGCTTGTGTGGAAAATATCTTTCGCTTCTGGCAGGAAAACCGCGATAAAAGGCTGACGCAGCTTGTGTTCTGCGACCTGTCCACACCAAAAAATGATGGGCAATTCAACGTGTATGACGATGTGCGCCAAAAGCTCATTGCCCGCGACGTCCCCGCCGATGAAGTAGCCTTTATCCACGACGCCAATACTGAAACCCGCAAAAAGGAACTGTTTGCAAAAGTCCGCAAAGGACAAGTACGGGCAATGTTAGGCTCCACCTTCAAGATGGGGGCTGGAACCAATGTCCAGGATAAGCTGATTGCTTTGCATGACCTGGATTGTCCGTGGCGGCCCCGCGACCTGGAACAGCGATCCGGGCGTATTGTCCGGCAGGGCAACAAAAATCCCGAAGTGTATATCTTCCGGTATGTAACGGAAAACACCTTCGACGCTTATCTCTATCAGATACTTGAGAACAAGCAGCGGTTTATTTCGCAGATTATGACCTCCAAATCACCGGTGCGCTCTGCCGAGGACATTGACGAAACGGCTTTGAGCTATGCCGAGGTAAAGGCGCTGGCGACAGGCAATCCCCACATCAAAGAAAAGATGGATTTGGACATTCAGGTTTCCAAGCTGAAGCTCCTGAAGGCCAATCATCTGAGCCAGCGGTATGCTTTGGAGGACAGACTGTTCAAGCAATTCCCGCAGCAAATTAAATCCACCGAGGAACGCATTGCCGGGTATGAGAAAGACCTTGCCCTGTACGAGCGGTACGGCTCATCGGAACCTGCTGCCGAAAATGCCGAGGACAGCAAATTTGCGGGCATGACCGTTAAAGGCGTGACCTATTCCGAAAAGGTGCAGGCAGGCACGGCCATCCTGGAAGCCTGCAAGCTGATGATCTCACCGGAGCCGCAAGAATTGGGCAGCTATATGGGCTTTCCCATGATGTTTTCCTTTGACAGTTTTGGCAAGCAGTATGAAATCACCCTGCGCAACGCTCTGAGCCATAAGGTGACGCTGGGCACAGACATTTTCGGCAATATCACCCGGCTAAACAATGTGCTGGCTGAAATACCGAAAAAACTGGAATATTGCCGGGAACAGCTAAAAATGATTAACCAGCAGATGGAAACGGCCAAAGAGCAGGTTGACATCCCCTTTGAAAAGGAGCAGGAGCTTCAAACCAAATCCGAACGGCTATCCGAGCTGAATATCCTGCTCAACATGGATAAGCGGGAAAATGAGATTGTGGACAGCGAACCGGACGAGGATATGGATGTTCCTGAAAAGAAGGCCGTGGGGTACGAAAGGTAAGCATTGTCTACACCTTTGCTTTAAAACATTCTTTTATTTATATTTAAGGCAAAGGAGGTGTGCAATGAGTTATTCAAAGGATTCTCAGGAATTCACTCTAAACAATTTAGTCCAACGAGTGGAAGATTTCTTCGGAGAAATTGACAACGATATTGCTAATAATCTGCTTCATAGCAATAATGATGAGTATAGCAAGCTCTACTACAGGCGAATAGAAATACAGCAGCAATACCCATCTGTACAAAAAGCTGTGGACGGTGAAGGTGGCGTATCATTGAACAAAGACGAGCATGAGGCACTGATTGAATATTTAAGGGTGAATGAACAGGCAGATTCTATAGAACGCATACAAATCTATTTTCTGGGACATGCGGACTGTATCGCCTACTTGAAAAGAATTGGTGCATTGTGAATATTCTCCAACAAAACAACTCATGAAGCAGCATCGGTAAATATCCGGTGCTGTTTCATTTTCAGAGGTGATAAATTATGCCCTATGTAACACCGGAGCAGATCAAGCGCGTGAAGCGAATGGATCTGCTGACCTATCTGAAAAACTATGAACCCCATGAGTTGGTACGCTTTTCCGGCAATGTCTATACCACACGCACCCATGACAGCCTGAAAATATCCAATGGGAAATGGGACTGGTGGTCACGCGGCATCGGCGGGCGCTCTGCCCTGGACTATCTCATCAAGGTGCGGGGCATGGAATTCCCCGAAGCAGTGCTTCAGATAGACGGACAGGTGGCCATTGCGCCGCCTGTTTCGTCAAAGACCCAGGAACCCGTCAAGCCAAGGAAATTGCTTTTACCGGAAAAAAACGAAAACAGCGAACGCGTCATTGCCTATCTGACCGGGCGCGGCATACACGATACTTTGGTTGATTATTGCATCCGGACTGGGCGGCTGTATGAAAGTCGCAAGCGCCATAACGCAGTCTTTATCGGTTTTGACCGACAGAGTGTTCCCCAATATGCGGCCCTCCGTGGAACTACCGGCATCCGGTTTTTGGGGGAGGCCGATGGAAGCAACAAGCACTATTCCTTTTCTATCCCGGCACGGGAGGAAAGCCATCGGCTCCATCTGTTTGAATGCGCCATTGATTTATTATCCTACGGAACATTGGAGCTGCTTTCGAGCAGGGACTGGAGTAAGGATAATTGCCTGTCCCTTGCGGGAATTTACAAGCCGAAAAAAAATATCGAGGAAAGTACGCTACCTGCTGCACTTATGCAGTATCTCAAGGACTATCCGCACATCAATGAAATTGCCCTGCATTTGGATAACGACACACCGGGGCGGCTGGCAACAAAAACCATAACTACCCTTCTTTATTCATCGCGCATAATTTTTAATGAACCACCAAAGCGTGGAAAGGATTATAATGATTATTTGAAAATCTCATTGGGATTGCAGCGTCCGCAGGAAATCGAAAGATTGTAACGGGACTTCGACTAAAATTATCATAAGGTGGGTAGACACTAAAAATTTACAATTACTTGACGATAATATGATAATATATAGTGGATATGCAGATAAACTGGAATTTGAAGTGCAGAATATGATCAATTGCATGCCGTGATATGAAAGGGGATGCCTATGAAAGCCATCATATATACAAGATATGGTCCACCGGAAGTCCTTCAACTGATGGAAGTTGAAAAGCCGACTCCCAAGGATAACGAAGTCCTTGTAAAAATACATGCGACAACCGTTAATCGGACAGACTGCGGATTTCGTAATCCGGAATATTTTATTGTCAGAATCATCAGCGGACTTTTCGGGCCAAAAAGAAAAATTTTAGGCAGCGAGATGTCTGGAGAGATTGAGGCAATCGGCAAAGATGTTAAAGCATTTAAGCCGGGTGAGCAGGTTTTCGGGTTAAATACGCTAAAATTCGGAACGCACGCCGAGTACGTATGCATACCCGAAAAAGGCTCAATCACTTCAAAACCGGCTAATATGTCCTATGAAGAAGCTGCCGCTGTCTGTGATGGAATGATGCTGGCGATGACCTACATCAGAGATATGGATTTTAAGAAAGTACGGAAGATATTGATAAATGGCGCTTCCGGTTCTATTGGCTCCGCATGTGTGCAACTGGCAAAATATTATGACGCGGAAATCACAGCGGTATGCGATACCAGAAACATAGAATTGGTAAAATCACTTGGCGCTCAAAAAGTGATAGATTACACAAAAGATGATTTTACAGAAGATGATCAACGATATGATGTTGTTATCGATGCTGTAGGCAAAAGCTCATTTTCTCGTTGTAAAAGGTTGCTGAAACCAAGGGGTATTTATTATTCAACGGAACTTGGGTTCTTATCGCAAAACATTTTTCTATCACTGCTGACCCCTATCTTAAAAAATAAAAAAGTTAAATTTCTGATACCCAAGGACAGCAAGGAAGATGTAATTTTCTTCAAGAAGCTTATCGAAGCCGGAAAATACAAAGCTGTAATTGACAGGAAGTATCCCTTGGAGCAGATTGTCGAAGCCTCCAGATATGTCGAAACAGGACAAAAAACTGGTAATGTGGTAATCACTGTTTGAAATAAACAGGAATTTATAGAGAGGAGTACGCCATATGAAGAATTGTGATAAATGTAAAAAAGAGTTTGACACCGAAGAACTAAAATGCCCGATATGTGGGGCTGTCCTTGTGGAAACAGAGGATACTGATAATACCGCAGAAACAGTTTCCACAATGACTATATTAAATATTTTGTAAATTCCGATTTATCGGTGAGATTATAAGCGAAATAGGAACCTGGTTAAGGCGTTGAGAAATCAGCGCCTTTTTCTTTTGCCCGAAAACAAGAAAGGACGATTTGTCCATATGAAAACCTATCAGGTGGAAATCAATGAAACTCTCTGCATGACCATCGAAATCAAAGCGAAAAACGCGGAACAGGCCGAGGCGATAGTATCATACAAAAACGAAGATTACATTCTCGATGCAGATCATTTTACTGGCGTGGATTTTATCACACGGGAAAAAGAAATGGATGCTCAAAACAAAGCGCAAAAGTACCGTGGGCAGGAGCGATAACCTCCTGCTCTTTCTTTTTCGGCTGGTTATTTCTGAGAACAACTGTAACCGCTCTTTCAACACAAGACCATTGTCTTGTGTTGCAGCAAGCACTGAATTTGGCTATCCAAATTCGCTTGTTAGGGGCTTCTGCCCCTAATACCCCTTACGTTTCACTCCTATTTTAATTCAAGAATCGAGGTGTTCATTATGAAGGACGCTGCGCTATTGCGCCCCGCACGAAAGGAGCCTGAACGATGAGAAAACGGGGAATTCCGATCCTTGTCCGGCTCAATGCCCAGGAACAACAGAACCTTGCCAAGCGGGTAAAAAAATCAGGACTTTCACAGGAAGCATTTATTCGTTCTCTTATCAATGGCTATGTACCTAAAGAACTGCCTCCTCCCGATTACTTTGCTATGACGCGGGAGCTTCACGCCATCGGCGGCAACTTGAACCAGATCGCGGCAAAGGCCAATGCCACTGGGCTTATTGATACAACGGTATTTCAGTATGAGGCCAACCGGCTTAGAAAGACGGTACAGGATATTATAGCGGCGGTCACAGCCCCGGAAAGGAGAAAAGAAAATGGATAAGGAAATAAAATTAAAAAGCCGTATCGACAAAAATTTTGAGGACTTCAAGGCAAGTATGCTCAAACTGGACAGCCAATCCGTCTTTGAAAAAGCGAAGGAAATCACCGCCTATACGCAGGTTCATCAATATATGACGAAAAGCCACAGCTATACACCGGAAGAACGGGACTATCTGCTGCTGTTTCAAAACCCCCTGGAGATTATAAGTGACAATTATCAGCAGGACTTAGGGTATGCGGAAAATGTGCTTGGGGTTATCGTGGCGGAAGAATGTGATAGGCAAGACGGCCGTGGGAATTACCCTATGATAAGAAAACACAGGGAACCGGAGCGATGATCTATGGCAACCACAGCGATATGGGACGTAACTGACCGCCTTGACCGGGTGATCGACTACGCCACCAACCCCCAGAAGACAGAGAACCTTGATTTTTCCAGTCCCGACTTTCAGGGCTTGCGGAATCTGCTGGACTATACTCAGCAGGACGCCAAGACCGAAAAGCAATTCTATGTGACCGGAATCAACTGCGACATTGATACTGCCTGTGAGCAAATGGGCCGGACTAAGCTCCAATTTCAAAAAACGGACGGCATTCTGGCCTTTCACGGCTACCAAGCCTTTGCACCGGGAGAGGCTACCCCTGAAACCGCTCATGCCATCGGCGTGAAGCTGGCAAAAGAATTATGGGGCGAACGCTTTGAAGTAGTAGTTTCCACTCACCTTGACAAGCAGCATCTTCATAACCATTTTGTCCTCAATTCCGTGTCCTTCACGGATGGCAAGCGGTATTACGACAACAACGCCACCTATGCCCTCATGCGCCAAGCCTCCGACCGGCTATGCCGTGAATACTCCCTGTCCGTCATTGAAAACCCGAAGCGGGGCAAAGGTAAACACTATGCCGAATGGAAAGCCGAGCAGGAAGGCAAACCCACCTGGCGGGGCTTAATCCGTGAGGATGTGGATAAAGCCATTGCCGCGTCCATGACCTTTACCCAGTTTATTGCTGCCCTTCGGGGACAGGGCTACGAGGTGAAAACCGGCGTGAAATATATCGCGGTTCGCCCTCCGGGAAAAGAGCGTTTTGTCAGATTGAAAACCCTGGGGGATGATTACGCTGAGGAAGCCATAAAGCAGCGCATCCTGCAAAACCGGAATCCGAAACGCCCGCCGCCCTTGCCGGCACCGAAACGAAAACGCTATGCCCTGAAAGGTTCTGTACAGACAACTAAAAAGATGACCGGCCTGCAGGCCCTCTACTTCCACTACCTATATAAGATGGGAATTCTGCCCCGCAAACGTGCGTCCAGCAAACGGACGCATTTTTTATTGCGCGAAGATCTCCGGCATTTGGAGGAAATCACCGCGCAGACTAAGCTGCTCTGCGCTCACCGTATTTCAAGCAAGGAGCAGCTTTTGACATACCAATCCACCGTAAAGAAGGAAATGAGCGCCCTGTACGCCGACCGAAAATCCCTTTACAACCGGATACGCCGATGCAAAGACGAGGAACAGGTATCGGCTTACAAGGAGCAAATCAAAGAGCTTTCCCCAAAGCTCTCCCTGATTCAAAAGGAGGTGAATCTCTGTACGGGTATCCTCTCCCGTTCCGGGGAGATGCAGGAAAAGCTGTCCCGGATCAGGCAGGAGGAAATTGAGCAACGAAAGGAGGAAAAGACCTATGAACAGCGGAGCCGACGCAGCGGATCAAATCGTCAATATGAGCCTTAAAGGGATTGAGGTGGTTGCCAAAATCTCCGGCGAGGGCGCGAAAAACCTTGCCACCTATCTATACGCCGTGCTGAAAGACCAAAAAAAGACCAGGGGCAAAACCCGCCTGGAAAGCCTTTTGCGCAGCGGCAAAGAGCTGAAAGTCTTTGCGGTCAGAAACGAGGACTTAAAGCAGTTTACTCATGAAGCCAAACGCTATGGCGTTCTGTACTGCGCTCTGCGGGATAAAAAAAGCCTGGACGGGATGTGCGACATTATGGTTCGGGCCGAGGACGCTTCCAAAATCAACCGCATTGTGGAACGCTTCAAGCTGGCGACGGTGGATACCGCAAGTATCAAGAGCGAAATCCAGAAATCCAGAGCCGTCAAGCAAGCCGAAAAAACGCCAGATGAAAAAGACCCCGCCGAAAAAGGAACGCCCGCCGAAAAAAGCGCGGACGATTTTCTGGATGAGCTTATGGCACAGCCAAATCAGCCGGAGCCGGTCAAGGAGCAAACCGACAATCCAAACCCCACAACGGCGAAGACGGAGAAACCCCTTCCGTCCGAGCCTACCTCCGAGCGCAGCGGGAAATCCGCCGAGGGTACGAGTGAGCCGGAACGGAAATCCGTCCGTCAGGAGCTGAAGGAAATCCGGGAGGCGCAAAAGGAGCAAGCGGAACCCAGGCGCGAACCGACCAAAGAGCAATCCAAAGCCAATAAAACACCTGCCAAATCCAACAGGCCGAAAACAAAGGCCAAATCTAAAAAACCGAAAGAGAGGTAAACCCCTATGAGTAATTTTGATGATCTTTTCCGGCAGGAAAATGAACAGCCCGCCCCCAAAAACGACCAGCCCTTTGACAAGGAGGCATGGGCGCAGCAAAAGCAGGAGCAGCGGGAAATGGTCTACGGCATGATCGATGACGCGGCGGCAGCCGTATCCCAGGACGGCGCGAAGTTTCAGGGTTATCTGGATGTGCAGAGCCGTTTTGACCGTTACAGCGTTTCCAACGCCCTTTTAATCCTTGCACAAAAACCCAATGCCACCGTCATCAAGGACTTCGACACATGGAAGGAGCAAGGCGCATACATCCGTAAAAAGGAATCCGGCTTTTACATCCTGGAGCCGGGCGACGAGTACCAGCGGGAGGACGGAACCACCGGCATCAGCTACAACCCCAAAAAGATGTTTGACATCGCTCAGACAGGGAACAGCCGCAAGCGGGAAACCCCCTCCTATCCCGACGAACGCACCCGCCTCAAGGCGCTGATGGATCACGCGCCTGTGCCCATCCGTATAAGCGAAACCCTGCCAAGCGGTGTAAACGCCCTGTACCAGCCGGACACGCGGGAAATCGAAGTCCGGCGTGGCATGGACGCGGGCAGTATCTTCCGTGCTCTTTCCCAGGAGCTTGCCCATGCGGAAATAGACAAGGGCGACGGAAGCTACAACCGCGTCGAGCATGGTTTTCACGCCTATTGCGCGTCGTACATGCTTTGCAGGCAATACGGCGTGGAAACGGGCGGGTTTTACCACTTTGAAGGCGCTCATCAGGAATTGTCCGCTCTGGAACCGCAGGAGATCCGCGCCGAACTGACCGTCATCAAGGAGGCCGTAGGAGAAATTTCCGGCCGCATGAATCGGATGCTTAACCAGCAACGGCAGCAAAAACGGCAGGAGCCGGAACGATGACAGGAGGAATCTGCCATGAAGGAGGAAAAACGGGTAATCACCCTTGACGGATACGAGTATGGCGTCATGGTGAACGCCCTCAACGAACTGAGAAATGACCTGATTGAAGAACAGCGCCCCACCGACGCCGTGGACGACCTGCTTCTGAAAACCATAGACGCCCCAACCAAAAAACAGAAGCGGAGGAGCCAGGATGAAACGCGATGAAACCGCAAGGAGTAACCTGATACTCTTTGCGGTTTTTCTAATTCCGGTGGTGTGGGCGGCCTTACTGACCGCCCCGTCCCTTGCCGGAGGACTTCCTGAAATCCTTGCCAACCTCACGGCGGCGATGAACGACCCGTTTCACATCCAATGGGTGGACAATACCCCCAAGTGCATCCTGCTCTTTGTCGCCGCTTACGGCATGGGTATCGGGATTTATCTTTCCACTAAACGCAACTACCGGCACAGGGAAGAACACGGCAGCGCCCGTTGGGGCAGCGCTGCGGCTGTCTGTAAGAAATACCGGGATAAAGACCCGCAGAAAAACAAAATCCTGACCCAAAACGTCCGCATCGGCCTGGACGGGCGAAAGCACAAACGAAATTTGAATGTCATGGTGGTGGGCGGCTCCGGCTCCGGAAAAACGAGGTTTTATGCCAAACCTAACATCATGCAGGCCGACTACACCTCCTTTGTCGTCCTCGACTCAAAAGGGGAAATTTTAAGAGATACCGGAAATCTGCTCAAAGCAAAGGGCTACGAAATAAAGGTGCTGGACTTAATCAACATGCACCTGTCCCACTGCTACAATCCCTTCGCCTATCTCAAAGATGATAAGGACGTGCTGAAGCTCGTTACTAACCTGATCCGCAATACCACGCCCAAAGGGAGCAATACCAATGACCCGTTCTGGGAGCGTTCTGAAACAGCGCTTTTGGAGGCGCTTATTCTCTATTTGCTTTACGAAGCGCCGAAAAATGAGCAGAATTTCCCGATGGTCATGGAAATGATCGCCGCCGCCGAGGTGCGGGAGGATGACGAAACCTACCAAAGCCCTCTGGACGAGCTGTTTGAGCGCCTTGCCATGCGGGAACCAGAGCATCTGGCAGTCAAGCAATATAACATCTTCAAGCTGGCGGCGGGTAAAACCGCCAAATCCATTTTAATCAGCCTGGGCGTCCGTCTGGAAAAATTCAATTTGTCTACCATCGCCGGAATCACGTCGGCGGATGAAATGGAGCTGCCCTCCATCGGGGAGAAAAAGACCGCCCTGTTTGCGGTGATCCCCGACAATGACAGCAGCTTCAACTTCATTGTCGGGATGCTCTATACCCAGCTATTCCAAGAGCTATTTTACATGGCTGACTACACCTATGGAGGCAGGTTGCCGGTTCCTGTCCATTTTGTAATGGATGAATTTTCTAACGTCGCACTACCGGAAGAATTCGACAAACTGGTCAGCGTCATGAGGTCAAGGCTGGTTTCGGTTTCGATTATCCTGCAAAATTTGGCGGCTCTCAAAGCCTTGTTCAAGGATTCGTGGGAATCCATTGTGGGCAACTGCGACGAATTCCTTTACCTGGGCGGCAACGAGCAATCAACGCACAAGTATGTGTCCGAGCTTTTAGGCAAGGAAACCATAGACATGAATACCTACGGACAGAGCAAAGGGCGAAACGGCAGCTATTCCACCAATTATCAGCTTTCGGGGCGAGAGCTTCTGACCCCGGACGAGGTGCGGATGCTGGATAACCGTTACGCCCTTTTGTTTATCCGCGGGGAACGTCCTATTCAGGATGACAAATTTGATATTCTCAAACACCCCAACGTAAAGCTGACTGTTGACGGCAGCGGCAAACCCTTCCGGCACGGCGGTACGGAATATGCGCTGGATTGGCAGGCCGTGGCCTTAAACAAGGACAGCGATTATGAGCTTCTTTCCGAGGAAGAACTCGAAACCCTATTCCAATCATAAAAACAGGAGGAATGATTTTATGAAGCTATCCCCAAAAACCAAAAGGGGCTTTTTCATCTACTGCGTGTTGGTGCTGATGCTGACCCTTTTTGTTACCCCCGCGTATGCGGCAAACGACCCCCTTCAGGTGGTCAACAATCTGTCCGACTTTATCTTTGGGTTAATCCGGGCCATCGGCATGATTCTCCTGGGCTTCGGAATTGTGCAGATTGGCCTTTCCCTCAAATCCCATGACCCGTCGCAAAGAGCCAACGGCTTTTTGACTTTGGCGGGCGGTGTTATCATCACTTTCGCAAAAGAAATCCTGAACCTTATCACAGGAGGTTGATTGCCATGTTCAACACATTTCCGATCAATGAAAAAATGCACATTCATTCACTGGAAGGCGAGCTGCGGGAAGCAACTATCCTCAGAAGGCTAGGCGACAACGATTATCTTGCCGAATATAACGGCGTCAAGTGCCACGCGATCTACAACCCGTTTGTCAATCATTTCTATGTGGATGACAAGTATGGCGTTATCAGGGACAAAGTACCGGGCAGGGATGACCCATGCCGGTAACAATCAACAGAGGCAGGCCCGCGCTTCATGCGCGGGCTTTGCCTTAGAAATGGAGGTGAGTTTATTTGGGAAGCGGCAACTGGGTGATTGATAATCTCAACAATGCCCTGCAAACCTGGAACAATAAGCTGGCGGAAATCTGGCAGATCGTCACCCAATCCCCCACGGATTTTAAGGGCGGCGGCATCTGGAATGTCATTGTCAATATCCACGGCGCATTGCAGGCCATCGGCCTTGCCCTGCTGGTGCTGTTCTTCGTCATTGGCGTGGTCAAGACCTGCGGCAGCTTTGCCGAGGTAAAAAAGCCGGAACATGCCCTGAAACTGTTTATACGCTTTGTTCTGGCAAAGGGCGTTGTCACCTACGGCTTGGAACTGATGATGGCGCTGTTCAATATTGTTCAGGGAATTATCTCCACCATCATGAACAGCGCGGGCTTCGGGACAACGACGAATACGGTTTTGCCAAATGAAATTGTGCAGGCTGTTGAAGACTGTGGGTTTTTGGACAGCATCCCCCTTTGGGCGGTGACGCTTATAGGCGGTCTGTTCATCACAGTGCTGTCCTTCATCATGATTCTGTCGGTCTATGGCCGGTTCTTTAAGCTCTATCTTTATACGGCAATCGCCCCTGTGCCTCTGGCCTCCTTTGCGGGAGAGCCAAGCCAGAGCATCGGCAAAGCCTTTTTGAAAGGCTACGCCGCCGTATGCCTGGAGGGGGCGATCATTGTTTTGGCCTGTATTATCTTTTCCGTTTTTGCGTCCTCTCCGCCTGTGGTGGACAGCAGCGCCAGTGCCGTGACAATGGTATGGGCGTATATCGGGGAGTTGATTTTTAACATGCTGGTGCTGGTGGGCGCTGTCAAAATGGCCGACCGGGTAGTGCGGGAAATGATGGGACTTTAATGGAAAGAAGGGATTAAATTTGGATATAAAAACGCTGCAATTCAACTGGAAGTACAGGAAGAATCCTATCAAGCTGGCAATAGAGGTTCAATCTTATCAAATGAACGGCAATCTCTTTATCGGATTGTGGTGGAAAAATAGTGGCCAGTTTGAATCATTTACTGACCTGACCGTAAATCTCGGAAACAAGCTAAAACCAAATGAGGCTTATGTTAAGACATTCGGTGAAAACGAAGGCTTGCTGGATTTTATTTTAAAAAACCAGTTGGGGACGCTTCTGCCGGAAAAAGGATATTCGGGATTTAACGAGTATTTGAAAATCGCTTTTGACATGGAACGCCTTAAAGAGTTTGACCCGGACGGCGTTAAGAAGTATATGGATTCACACGCCAAAGCGCAAAACAGGTCTGCCAAGAAAAAATCCGACCCGGAGCGGTAAGCCGCAACCACCTTATATGAATGAACGGAGGGAATCACAATGTCATACGGAAGAACAAAACCGAGCAATGAACCGCTGTCTGTGGAAAAGCTGACCGAAGAATTGAATAAATGTGTGGAATTGCAAACCACTATGAAAGAGGTCAATGCCTATTGGCGCAAGACCGGCACTTGCATGGGAGCGCCCGGTATTACTGAAGCGCAGGCAGAAAAGCTGGACGAGCAAATCGCAGCCACGCGCCATTCGTGGGAAAAGCAGCCCTTTTCCACTTACGACCTTACAAACAATAACAGCAAAATCAAACGGCTGCAACAAAGCCTTGCCGAAGCGTCACGCGGTTTTGAGGGCTGGGAATTTAACGGCGGCCGTGCCGAAGCGAATACTGAAATGAACCGTTTGCAGCTTTTCTTTGATGAAAGGCCGAACGATAACCAACGTGCGCTTCTCAAAGACAGCGGATTCAAATGGGCCCCGTCACAAGACGCATGGCAGCGGCAGCTTACCGATAACGCCATCTACGCGGCTGGACGGCTGGACTTTATCAAGCCGTCAGACGGCAGGACGGTACGCGAACACCAGCCGAAAGCTCCGAGCCGGGATACCGGGGCGCGATGATAATGGCAGGATTATAAAAAGATACCGGAAATGAAATCCGGTATCTTTTTTCATATATCCTTGAACTGAACGCCCTCTCCATAAACGACAGGTTCTCCCGTTCTTGGATCAAGCAAATCCCCCTGCTCGTTAAACTGAACTTTGTCAAGCGGTACGCCCATCTCTCTTGCCCGCCGAATCTGCCACGCGACATCATCCTCAAAGTGTTTCTCGTCCCGCTTGCGCCGGATCGCCTTTATCAGCGACACAATCCAGCTTAACACGGTCAAGCCGATGACGATATACAATCCCATTAGTACCAATGGTTCATGTTCCGTTGTCCATCGTGTAAAAAAGGTGCTGACAACAGCGGCGAGCAGATAAAGAAGCGGAATACCAAGCCGGAGTTTTCCGGCCACTCTGAATATCAAAGAGAGAACAAATAACCCCGCCGTAAGGCAAAGGGATATGATTGCTGCGGTTGGCATAATGGACACTCCTTTCAACATTCTATATATTTCCATTATATCACACGGTGCAAGTGTAAAAAGTTATCGCCACGAGAGAGGTTCACATGAAGAAGCCGAATTTAGATGAAAAGCTGAAAATAGAGAAGGAAAAACTCAACAGGCTTGCTGATGAAGCCTGGGAAAAAGGCATCCCTCTCAATCAGAATGAAGCGTTTATGGCGCAAAATCGCAAGGTTGACGAGTTGGTTGTCAAGATACTGAAAAAGCAGGAATGGCAGAGGAAAAACCGGCAGGAACGGTAAAACAAACAGCCCAACAGCGCCCTATCGCAAGGCGCTTTTTTATTTGGAGGTGATTGAATTTTGGAAGTCAAGATCAACCGGGAAATCCGGGATTATACCGAAAGCATGTTTTTTGGACTGTCCCTGCGGCAGTTCCTTTTTTCTGTCCTGGCCGTGGGTATCGCCGTAGGCATCTACTTCGGCTTGCGGAGCTACTTCGGCACGGAAACCGTAAGCTGGATGTGCATTATAGGAGCCGCCCCCTTTGCGGCGTTGGGCTTTATTAATTACCACGGCATGACAGCAGAACAGTTTATTTGGGCGTGGATAAAATCGGAATTTCTGTTGCCCAAGCAACTGACCTTTAACCCGACAAACATCTATTACGAGGTTATGAAAGGCTCTATTGAATCCCGCCAAAAGGAGGCTATGAAACGCCATGATTAAAACTCTAAGAAATCTGTTTCAGCAGGATAAGGAAAAATTCCGAGTCCCGAAAAGTGTTCAGCAGGCCATCCCCGTCCAGATTATCTGGGAAGATGGCATTTTTCTTGTGGGTAAGAACAAGTACACCAAAACTTATAAATTCACCGATATTAACTATGCCGTTGCATCCCGCGAGGATAAGGAAGCCATGTTCTTGGAATACAGCGAACTGCTCAATTCCTTTGACAGCGGCGCGACCACAAAAATCACCATCGTCAACCGCCGCCTGAACAAAGCGGATTTTGAAAAGAACATCCTTATCCCGTACAAGGATGACGGGCTCGATATTTACCGCCAAGAGTACAATAAAATGTTGCTTGAAAAGGCAACGGGCGCAAACAGTATCGTACAGGAAAAGTTTATTACCATCTCGATTTTCAAAAAAAACATTGAGGAAGCAAAAACGTATTTCGCCCGCGTCAGCGTCGATATCATCTCCCATTTTGCTCGGCTCGGCTCCAAATGCGCGGAGCTTGACGCAACGGAAAAACTGCGCATTCTTCATGACTTTTATCGCACAGGTGAGGAAACGGATTTTCGATTTGAAATATCGGAAACCATGCGTAAAGGGCATGACTTTAAGGACTTCATTTGCCCTGACACATTGGAATTTGAAAAAGACCATTTTAAGTTCGGTAATAGATTCGGGCGTGTGCTGTTTTTACGCGAATACGCTTCCTTTATTAGAGACAGTATGGTTACCGAGATTACTGGCCTCAATCGCAATCTGATGATGAGCATTGATGTCATTCCCATTCCCACCGATGAAGCGGTACGCGAGGTGGAAAACCGCTTGCTTGGTGTGGAAACCAACATTACAAACTGGCAGCGCAGACAGAATTCTAATAACAATTTTTCTGCTGTCGTACCCTACGACATGGAGCAGCAGCGCAAAGAGAGCAAGGAATTTTTGGATGACCTGACCACCCGCGACCAGAGGATGATGTTCGCCGTTCTTACAATGGTGCATACCGCCGACACTTTGGAACAGCTTGACAGCGATACTGACGCACTGCTCACCACGGCACGGAAGCATCTGTGCCAATTCGCCGTATTGAAATATCAGCAAATGGACGGCCTGAATACTGCTATGCCTATTGGCCTGCGTAAGATCAACGCCCTGCGCACCCTGACGACGGAATCCCTTGCAGTTTTGATACCGTTCCGGGTACAGGAAATAATGGACACAGGCGGTATATATTTGGGGGACAACGCAATTTCCCACAATCCTATCATGTGTAACAAAGCAAAACTGCTCAATCCTAACGCTTTTTTGCTCGGCGTTCCGGGCAGTGGCAAGTCCTTTTCTGCAAAGGAATTGATTTCCTTCCTTGCCCTTGCCACCGACGATGATATTTTGGTCTGTGATCCTGAACGAGAATATGGCCTTGTAAAAGCGTTTGGCGGCGAGGTGATCCGCATTGCGGCAGGGAGCTGCGACCATATCAACGCTCTTGATATGGTGGAGGGCTACGGTGACGGCAACAATCCCGTGATCGACAAATCGGAGTTTGTATTGTCCCTGTTTGAACAGCTTGACCGCAAAGGGATCGGCGCAAAAGAAAAAAGTATCATTGACCGCTGCACAGCGGCGGTTTACGTCGATTACCAAAAGGGCGGCGAATTGCCGACGCTCTGCGTCCTGCGGGAAAAGCTGCTTGCACAGGATGAGCCGGAAGCGCGTGAGCTTGCGCTGTCTCTTGAATTGTTTACAAGCGGCAGCTTAAACGCTTTTGCTCACCCTACCAATGTGGATGTACAAAACCGTATGGTAGTGTACGACATTATGGATTTAGGTAAGCAGCTAAAAACGATGGGACTCCTGGTCATTACCGACGCGATGATCAACCGCGTGACTGAGAATTGGCGCAACGGCAAACGGACGCATATTTTTCTCGACGAATTTCATGTCGTTTTTGAAAATGAGTACAGCGGAACTTTTTTCAATTCAGCCTGGCGCAGGTTCAGAAAACGCAATGCCTATCCCACGGGTATTACTCAGAATGTAGAGTATCTTTTGGATTCCGTGCTGGCCAGCACAATGCTCAGCAACAGCGAATTTATCGTCATGCTCAACCAAGCCGCTTCTGACCGCCAAAAGCTGGCAAAACTCCTGAATATCTCAAACGAGCAGATGAGCTATATCACCAATTCCGACGCGGGGTGTGGGCTTATTAAGTACGGTAGTTCCCTTGTACCGTTTATCAATAAATTCCCGCGCAACACCAAGCTCTATAACCTGATGACCACCAAGCCGGGCGAATAGGCACAAATTTGACAAAACCTTATATATGCAAACGGCTGGCCGTACTTCCGGTCAGCCGTTCATTTATCTTGTGAAGGAGAAATCACAATGGAAACCATCCGGTTTGCAAACAAGGAACATAAAGACTTTTATGTTCAAATGCTTATTAAAACCCGTAATGACGATTCCTATCACCGGGCGTTTTTCTATGCGATGGGAATCTGTGAGGAAACAAGGCGCAATATCCATACCCTCTTTGACTTCAAAAACGGCGGGATTGAGCCGGACGGCCTTTCGTCCCCCTGGCAGACGGGCGGTACGCGCCGCCTGTGCCGGTTGGCCTTTAACCTCTGGAACGGCTGGACAGAAGAAGGAAAAGAACAGTATTCCGCGCCCTATGAACTGTTTGACTGCGGTTTTGCATCCTACTTCTTTGAAGCCATCCGACTGCGTTATCCCGAATACTGTCGGAGTATGGAACACTCCGCATCCTGGCTTTCCCAAAAAGCGCGGTAACAAGCGGTACTATTCTGAAAGGAGGTGCCCACATTGAGGGAAATCAAAACCAAATCCACCATTAAGGACATTAAGGCGCTGGATAAAACCGCCGATGTGTCCGGCAGAGCGAAAAACGCCTATATCCGTACCAAAGAACAGGCCGGGCAGACACAACAGCCCGAACATGACAGCTATACGGAATATGCGGAGGATAAGATTAAGACAGGTGCGGAAACGGTCACCCGTGAAGTCGGTCATGGCGTAAAGCATCAGGGCAAAACAGTCATTCAAAAAATCAAGGAACACCGCAATGCCCGTTCAGACACTTCTCACGCCGACGCTGCCGATGGATATACGGCGGAGCAAACCTCCCGCCCCGAAACCGACAATTCCCAAGCGGGCAACCGGAGTGCGGCTTCCTCCAAAGGAAAGCGAACCGCCCCATCAAAGACAAAAGCCGTATCTAAGCAATATAATGTTCCCGCGCAAGCAAGGCAAACGGTACAGCAAAAAGCCACCCAATTTAAAACAAAGGAGACGGTGAGACGAAAGTATACCCTTTCCAAGCCGAACGAATTGGCAAAACGGCGGTTCGTTCAGAGCAAGGCGAAAGCACGGTTTACCGCAAACAGAGATATTCCGGCGGCTGAAACCAAGACCGCACAGGTTATTCAAAATCCCGTGTTCAGACCGACCGAAAAAATAACAGTGAGTTCAGTCCAGCCCGGCATCAGCGGCACAGGCCGCACCGTCAGGCAGTCTACCCGGTCAGGCAGTAAAGCTGTAAAGGAAACCGCCAAAGGCACGATTAAAACGGCGCGAAAATCAATCAAGACCGCCGGACAGACCGCCAAAATCGGAGTGAAGACCTCTCAGACCGCGGTTAAAGCTGCATCCAAGACCGCACAGGCAACCGCAAAAGCGGCACAACGGACAGCGCAGGCGGCAAGAGCCGCCGCCAGATTTACCGTCAGGATGGTCAAACTGACTGCCAAAGCTGCTGCTGCGCTGGCTAAAGGGCTTGCTGCCCTGGTGGGCACAGGCGGAGCCGTCCTTGTCTTGTTCTTAATCATTATCGCTGTGGCCGCCCTGTTATCATCTCCCTTTGGCATCCTTTTTTCCGATGAGAACAAAGATGCAGCGGTAACGACCGTATCTGCCGTGATACAAGAAGTGAACGAAGAATACAACCAGCAAATAGAGGACATCAAGAACGGCAATACATGGGATACGCTTGATGTTCGGTACACCGGCACCGGAGGCACCCGGGGCAATATCTGGATAGACATTCTGGCCGTGTTCGCCGTGAAAACCGCTCTTGCCGACAACGGCATGGATGTTGCGACCATCGACCAAACCCGTATTAACCTTATCCGGGAAGTATTCTGGGATATGACAGAGATAGACCACTGGATGGAAACCGTGGAGCATACCAGTACCACTACAAACGAGGACGGCAGTACCGAAACGGAAACATGGTACGAACATATTCTTCATATCATCATTACCCAGCGAACCGCTTGGGAACAAGCTGAAATCTATGGTTTTAATAACGACCAAAACAAACTACTGGCAGAACTCTTGAGCGACAAGTACGACCAATATTTTACGTTCCTGATTACAGGTTTGAGATACCTGGGAAATGGAGCAGACGTTATTGCGGAGGGCTTATATATCTGGCCCAGCGCCGCCAGCGATTATGTAACTTCTTTTTTTGGTACGAGACTGCATCCCATCCTGGGCGTTTACAAAACCCACACCGGCATTGATATTGGAGCGGGATACGGAACGGCGGTATTAGCTGCCGCCAATGGCGTAGTCACAACCGCAGCTTACGACGCGGGCGGCTACGGAAACTATCTCATCATCGACCACGGCAACGGCAATAAGACCCTTTATGCCCACATGAGCCAAATAAATTCCCGTGTCGGGCAGACGGTGACGCAAGGACAAACCATTGGCTTAGTGGGCAGCACGGGAATGTCCACAGGGCCACATTTGCACTTTGAGGTTTTTGTCGGAGGTACAAGAGTTGATCCTCTATTGTACTTCTCAAATTATACGGCAGCATGGTAATGTAGTCTGACGGGCAATGCGCCCGTCAGATTTTACATGTGCACAGTCATCATACTTCGGGCTAATAAACCACGAGCACCGCCCCTTTGTTCTTAAAGGGCGGCGCTTATGTTAGGTTGGAAGCTTATTTATGATTTTGATTTTCTGTATCGATGTCTAATGTTGTTTTTTGTATCTTAATCAAAAGCATGGAGCTAAGGCTTATAGCAATTACAGCCGTTAGAATAATCGCTCCTATTGCCATTAGATTACTGCTAAACAAGAACCCGAAACCCGAAAGTGCTCCCGAAGTCGGGACAAATAGTAAAAGGTTAAACGCTAACGGATCATCAGTATAGACGCCTATCCATGAGATTACTGCACTAATAAAGGTGAGTGTCCAATATATGGCGGTATATAACATAAATTCGAAATTCTTACGCCCTAAAGCAAATAAAAGGCACCATAGCAAGATTACACAGACTGTCACAATCGCGTTTGTTAAGATATATCCGCCGAAAACAAAGCTCTCAAAATTTAGACACAGGTCGCCAATGATTGCAATTAAAGATACAATTACAAGCATAGCCGTCTTTGATTTTATAGAGTGATGCTTTTCCGCTTGATAATCACCTCTCATAATCTTTTTCAGCTTTATAAAACTTGTCAAATAACTTGCGTATAGTACTAATATTAAGCTGGATAGGAGCAATCCAGATATAAACGTGGAAAGAAATAATGGAGCTATCCGAAATGTAAATAGAGTAATGCCTATGAAGAACGAAAACAATACCATAAGAGTAGATAAAGGAATGAGTTGAAGTAACTTAAGTTTTACAATCTTCCAACACATCAAAGCTTTTGTTTCTCTATCGCTGAATAGTTTACTTTCATTTTCATTACAAAGCGACGTTTGCTTTGAAAAATAAAACCTGCCGTTCTTTTCAGTGATGAATTGCCATCCGAAATCGACAAGTAATTGGATATACTCATCCCTTTGTTGCTCATTAGGATTAAAGTCTATTTGATAAGAAACAGCCTCCTGTTCGCTTTTCTCAAAAGTATATTTCTTACCCTTAACAGAAACCAGCCGCCATCCATCTGAATGGGAGGAAGTCAAAAAATCCTGTTCTTCCTCGAAATCAGAGATATTAAAATGCCGTTTAATCGTTTTATATTCACTCATTACAACTTCCTCCCGTTCTGAATATTTTTATACAGTCTTTCAATTCGCTGAAGTTCAAGATCTAATATTTCATTTCCTAAGTCAGTAATTTTGTAATATTTGCGCTTGTTTTCTGATTTAGTAAATAGGATTAGCCTGTCCTTTTCCATTTTTGATAAGCTGGTATAGACTGTACCTGCACCCAAAGTAATTTCACCATTCGTAAGTTCTTTCACATATTGCATAATGTTGTAGCCGTGCATTTCATCTTGCAAAGAGAACAAAATATAAAAACTCGTTTCAGTCATTGGAACATAAAATCTTTTAATTCTCTTGTCCATAAAACTCTCCTTCATATATCGTACTACGCTGTAATTAGTATAGCGTAGTACGATATATATGTCAATGAGTAAAATACCCACCATAATAAGCCGCTTTTACTGGCGGCGTGACACTTCAGGCCAAGTTACCATGAAACCCTTATCACAAATTCTCAAAAATGGCACAAAAAAATAACCCATTATGAAATGGATTTATTTATGGTTATATATTGACAGAATTACTCAGAATACCACAGGACAAGGTGCCTCCCAACCAAGGTTTTTAAGCTGTTTCAAACGAGGACGGCAGTACCGAAACAGAAACATGGTACGAGCATATTCTTCATATCGTCATTACCCAGCGAACCGCTTGGGAACAAGCTGAAATCTATGGTTTTAATAACGACCAAAACAACCTACTGGCAGAACTCTTGAGCGACAAGTACGACCAATATTTACGTTCCTGATTACAGGTTTGAGATTCCCGGTAATGTAGTCTGACGGGCAACATGCCCGTCAGATTTTGCATGCGCGCAGTCACCTTATTTCGTAGCTTTGACCACAATGAAGCTCCCCAGCCCATATCCAGGCTCAACCACATGCGGAATATTCTCCAAACTATAAATAGTTTGCCTGTATTCAAAATTTTTAAATCCTCCGACGATTAAGAAATCCGTTACCTCTTTTACCGAATAAAAGGTTGCGTCTTTGTAAAACTCACTATCTTGTTTATGCTTCTCGTATAATCTTCCAAGTTTGCTTTCTTTATCTATAAAGGCCACGACCAGAAAGCCGTCACTTTTTAAAACCCTATAGGCTTCTTTAAATGCCTTTTTGACATCATCGAAAAAACATATTGCTGTGATCATTAAAGCAAAATCAAATTCTGCATTGCCCATCGGAAGATTTTCGGCGATTCCATCTAAAACTTTTATTCCGCGGCTTCTCGCAATTTCGGCCATACAATGAGACGGCTCAACACCCGTTGCGATACACAGAGCTTTTGCAAACCTGCCAGTTCCGACGCCTATATCAACGCCGTGTAATCCTGGAGGTATAAAGATTTGCAATGCGTTAAGCTCTGAATCGTATATGTTTTTATTTTCAATATACCAACGGTCATATTCGCTGCTATTTTCATCAAACGGTTTGGTTTTCGGCATTTCAATCATTCCTTATTTCCAATTATAGGTTCCAGCATTTTTATGTCAAACGGTGTTTCCTGATATACATAATTTAGCCAGTTTGCAAAGAATAGATTCGCATGGCCGCTCCATTTCACAACAATGCCCTTAGTGGGATCATCCTCTTTGAAATAATTCTTAGGCACGTCAATATTCAAACCCTTTTTTATGTCTCTTTCATATTCGAGATTTAACGTCTCCCGGTCATATTCCATATGACCCTGTACAAAGATTCTTCTTTTATCTTTAGAAGCGATGATATATGGGCCGGTTTCCTCTGATTCCGCTAATATCTCCAGATTACGGATTTTAAGGATATCTTCCTTTTTAATCTGCGAGTGCCTGGAATGAGGCGCGTAGAATTCATCGTCGAAGCCTCTCGTCAGTTCTGATTTCCTGTCCCTCAGTTCATGCCTAAATACGCCAAAAAGTTTTTCAGGCATGATGTATTTATTGATACCGTAATGATGATAAAGAGCTGCTTGAGCACCCCAACAGATATGAAAGGTACTGAATACATTGGTTTTGCCATATTCAAAGATTTCCGTAAGCTCCTTCCAGTAATCAACTTCTTCAAAGGGAAGAAACTCCACTGGAGCACCGGTTATGATCATACCGTCAAAATGCTGGTTTTTGATTTCCTCAAAGGTTTTATAGAAATTCTCCAGATGACGTTTATCGGTATTCTTTGATGCATGGGAATCCATCGTCAAGAGATGGAGGTCTACCTGAAGCGGCGTATTTGCCAGCATCCTGATCAATTGCGTTTCCGTAACTACCTTCGTAGGCATTAGGTTTGCAATTATGATATGTAGCGGCCTGATATCCTGTTTTGAAGCCCTTTGCTCGTTCATTACAAATACATTTTCATCTTTTAATTTCTTATACGCGGGTAACCCCTTCGGTACTAAAATAGGCATAGGTTGGACTCCTTCAACAGTTTGTCAAATCTGAGTTGTTTGTATCTGCGTCAAAATCTACAAGCACAGGTTCATGCTCGCAAGACTGAATGAATTTCACAAGCTCCTGCGGATGTAACCCTGTGCTTTCTGTGTTTATAAGGGGATGGAAATTCACCTGCTCGGCCTCCATCAATGAGGCATCTATCACAACCGTTATCCGGTTATTTATATCATTCATAATTGACAGCGGGGTTAATGCCCCCGGCATGACACCAAGAAGATCAATCATCAATTCAGAAGATGCAAACCCAAGGCGCCCGTTCGCTCCAATTTTTTTGTGCAGTGTTTTTAAGTCAAGCGTGAGGTCTTCAAACACAGACAATAAAAACAAATGGTCCTTTTTATCCTTCAACAAGAGATTTTTCGTGAAAGTGCCACTCATTTGACCTCTGAGGATTTTTCCTTCCTCAACAGATTGTGAGGCCGGATAGGGAACGGTAGGAGCCTTTATTCCTAAATACTTGAATTTCGCAAACAGTTCTTTGCGTGATTCTTCAATAACTTCCGATGGTATTTCAAAATTGTTCATTTCCTTTTTCTCCTTTTGTTAAGGTAATTTATACGAGACAGGTATGCTGTTTGTATCTGTTTCGGAAGGCAATACGCTATTTTGATATATTGCCTGTTTGCTTTTTATTTGAGCTGGACCACAGCATAATCACGGTAAGCAGAAGCGCAATCAATCCGCCTAAGAGAGAAAGCGCGGCATAACTGGATTGGGCAACAATAAAACCGGATACTAAGCCAGCCGTTGCCCCTCCCAGCGAAACGAACACATCAATAGAACCCTGTATTTTCGCCCGGTTCGAGGGGACAGTCGAATCCACAATCGTTGCCGTACCGCTGATAATTCCCATGTTCCATCCCAATCCAAGCAAGGCGAGAGCTATGATAAGCAGCGCCATAGATTGCGGTGGCGCAGTAGCGGCGATGAGGGCGGCAAGCACGAACGTAATACTGGAAGCAATCGCCATCTTTTTTCGCCCGATTTTATCCGCAATAACGCCGGTTATCAAGGAAGGAAGATACATGGAGCCAATGTGCATACCGATTACCAGTCCCACTTGACCCAGGCCGTGTCCGTGGTGCTTCATATGAACCGGTGTCATGGTCATAATGAGAATCATAATAATTTGAGCCAATATCATAACGGCTGCGCCAACCATAACTCCGCGTTTGTCTGCCGACAAGCCACTCGCCGCATCCGATTGAACTTGTTCTTCTCTTGCCTTTTCTTTTTGTGCAATTGCATTTGAAACAAGCAGGGGATCAGGACGAAGGAATAGAAATAGCGCTATTCCGGCAAGGGTGTAAGCCGCCGCTGCCAATATAAAGATACCGGCCAGACTCGGAACTCCAATGGACTCCGCAAAGGTTCCCATGCTGTCAGCCAAGTTGGGACCGGCTACCGCACCAAAGGTTGTGGCAACCATCGCCCTGCTTGCTGCCGTCGCGCGCTCTTTGGGACCGGCTAAGTCTGTGCCCGCATAACGGGCTTGGAGATTGGTAGCCGTACCTGATCCGTAAATAAGCAGGGAAATAAAAAATAGGGGGATACTGTTTGCCGCCGCTGCAATGACAATTCCGGCAGCACCGATGCCGCCTGCCAGGAATCCGGCACCAAGTCCCAAACGACGTCCGAACTGTTGAGAGAGCCATCCCACCAGCATAGCGGCACCGGCAGAACCAAGTGTAAACAAGGCCATAGGAATGCCCGCAAGATTATCGGTGCCCAGCATATCCTGAGCCAAAAGAGCGCCTACAGTAACTCCGGCAGCAAGACCTGCTCCACCGAAAATTTGGGAAAGCATCACGGCAATGATGGTGCGCTTGAATAATTTTCTTTGCTTCTCCGGTGAATTCACATACTCTTGAAGCCATTCCGGTTGATTTTGTAAGTCTTTCTTGTAAGACATTGTATCCTCTCCCTTCGTTAAATCTGTATTTTCTAGTACAGCGAAATAAATAGCAAAGGCATATTGTTCAGCAGTGCCACGACAATATGCCTTTGCCCACCTATGCCACTCATCTGATTTAGTGGGTATAATCTAATATTTTAATTTGCTCCCCTAAATCCTTAGAAATGATATCTTTCATTTTTTTGGCAAAGGGGCATGGATATCCAATCGGAGTGCCCTTCTGAATACAGGAGGCAAACACGATTGTATCGGCACCCCTTTTTACCAATTCTCTTGCTCTAAGTACCGACTTTTTGCCCGGACAGCCACCGCAGTTTATAAAACCGACTAACTCGATTTCTTCCTCAACACCCTCAAATACACCTTTTTTCTCTCGTATCATCTTGAAATCGGTGGCTCCGGGACAATAATCTTCTGTCTGCATACATCGAATAATACCAACTTTCATTTGTAGTCCTCCAGTATTACTATTTATTCCGCACTGTCATCAAACAATGGCGTTGAGAGATATCTTTCTCCCGTATCGGGGAATATGACAACAATGTTCTTTCCTTGGTTCTCCGGCCTTTTGGCTACCTGGGCTGCGGCAAAGGCTGCTGCTCCCGATGATATTCCAACAAAAACGCCTTCGATTTTGGCAAGTTGTCTGGTAGTGGCCTCCGCTTCCTCGTTCTTTACCTGAATAATTTCGTCGATAACGGAACGGTTGAGGATATCAGGAATAAAGCCAGCACCGATTCCTTGCAGTTTATGCGGTCCTCTTTTTCCGCCGGACAGCACCGGTGAGCTGAACGGCTCCACGGCAACGATTTTCAGGTTAGGATTCCGCTCCTTCAAAACCTCGCCTACGCCGGTAATGGTGCCGCCTGTTCCCACACCGGCCACAAAGATATCTACAGCACCGTCCGTATCTCTCCAGATTTCTTCTGCCGTGGTACGTCTGTGGATTTCGGGGTTTGCAGGATTCGCAAATTGCTGGGGTAAAAAAGAATTCGGTGTCTCCGCAGCCAGTTCTTCCGCTTTTTTAATTGTGCCCGGAATTCCTTCTGCTGCAGGCGTAAGAACCAGCTCGGCACCCAGGGCTTTCATGATTTTTCTTCGTTCAACACTGAAATTTTCCGGCAGGGTAATAATCAGCCGGTATCCCTTGGCAGCGGCAACGTAGGCAAGGCCCACACCGGTGTTGCCGCTGGACGGTTCAATGATAACCGTGTCTTTATTGATAAGACCTTTTTTCTCCGCGTCATCAATCATGGCATAGGCAATCCGGTCTTTCACGCTGCTTAACGGATTGAAAGATTCCAATTTGCCGATGATTGTTGCTTCCAGTCCCAATTCGGAAGCGTATTTGTTCAGTTTCAGTAAGGGAGTGTTTCCAATTAGCTCAGTAATGTTGTTCGCGATTTTTGACATAAATACAACCTCTTTTCTTATTTTTGTTCTAAAAAATGTAACTGTTTTATTTATCAGCCTGTTTGATTATCTGATCATTACAAGGCGCATTATTCTGTCACACTCAATGCGCTCCGGCATACCGCTTTGAGTAAATCAATTTGAGAGTCATTGGTGCCTTTATCAAATGTTTCACTATCGCGGTCTATCTCATCAGTAACGTCATTCGTAACATGGGCGACCACCCCGACAACCGCTCCCCGTGCCGCTGCGAATGCAAAGAGGGAAGCGGCCTGCATTTCCACTGCCAGCGTTCCAATTGCCCCATATCGCTCAGTCTGCTCTGCCGTTTCCCGATATGGAGCGTCGGTCGTCCATACTAAGCCGCGGCGGACAGGCAAAGCCAGACTTTTGCAGTGTTTCTCAAGCGCATCTGCCATCTGTTTTGGTGCGGACACAATATCGCTTGGCGGCAAATAATGAAGGCTGGTGCCTTCGTCCCGGATAGCCCTGTCAACAACTACAAGGCCCGGAACCGGCAGCGTCGATCCGATCCGGCCTGCGGAGGTCAGACCAACAATAGCCCGTACTCCGCTGACAAGTAATTGCTCGGCCACCAAGACCGCGTAAGGACCTCCAATGGTACGGGGAATAATGCCACACATCTGCCCATCGACTTCCAGCGCCCACATACTGGTATGGAAGCATGCCCAAGAAGGGACAGGACAAACTCTTTGCGCCTGTATAAGCTCATCGGTCAGGTCGCCGTCAAAATCTAGGATACAGACCGTTGGAAGCCCGGCAGCGGGTAACTGCCGCTGCTGTCGTACCACATCTACAACATCTTCCGGATGGAATACCGTGGGCGCTTCGTGCGGGTGATCAAGCAGCGGCAATGTAGGATGAGAGTTCCTTAAAACAAAGTTCCCAAAAGCTTGTGAAACCTCAGAACATCGTGGTATTGAATCGTCAGCTTGTAATTCCAATATTGATATCCTTCCTTTGTTTAAATTGTAAGTGTTTTATCAGCCCATTCCACCATCTCTATCAGAGCATTCATGTTGGAAATCGGGCAAACCTCCGTCCCTCCTATGTTTCTGGATCGCATGCAGGTGCCGCATGCTAAAATTTCTCCTCCCTCTTTTGAAAAAGCGTCCACTTGCTCTGCAACGTTAAATTTTTCATGCGTAAGCGTAGGGCATTCCACCCCTTCTCCCATGAGAAATACTTTTACTTCATGTCCCTGCCTTTTTGCTGTTACAGCAAACCGGAACCCATTCCAAGCCTTTTCATATTCTTTGGTTTCAACAAAGATCCCGAGCTTCATAATGAAATCCTCCTCGTATAATAAGTTTTGCAAGAGAACTTATAGCGAATATTCAGAGATAGCAGCCTTGCATTCTACTATCTCTTTTTGTTATTTCTTAACTATCATGTCTATTAATAGATGGTAGAAACCATTAAGAATGTTCTATTATTCCACTTCACAGGTTGAAGCCTGTTTTAGACTGCATCGTTCTTTCAATGGTCCGATAAAGTAATTGTTAATGTAGCTGATGAGAACATACAGAACCAAGACAACGGCAAAGGAAAACGTAATCCAGGCAAGGTATTGTAGCCAAGCGATTTCATTACCAACATTCACGAAATACTGGTAGGTGCCTTTTATCGCAATGCCTGTGATGACCATTGGGAAGGTAAGCGATGCATAACTTGGGTAAAATTTCAGCCTAAATATCCTGGGAATTTGGGTCAAAGAACCCACCCAAAACAACAGGGAGAAAGCAAACAGTACCCACACCATCCACTCGGCTCCAGATGCGCCGTAGACATTGATGTAGCCGTTGAGGACAACGCTGGCCGGTGAGGCAAAAATGACCACCGTGGGTATGAGTGGCTCCGGCAGACCCTTAACCACCGCCACGCGATACAGTAACGGCGGGAATAGGGCAAGAAATGACACAAGGCCGAACCAGAACACCACTTGACCGAGGAGCAGTTGCCCATACAGGGGAGCAATGAATGCGTTCACCGAGAAGCCGACGTAAACAATGAAGTAGCACGGCAAGCACTTCTTTACATCAAACTTAACAATGGCCAGGGCAGCAAAGTAAATCATCAGAACCGAATGGATAGCTACCGCCGTGATCCACACTGCCAGAGCGACATTGTAATGGTATGGCCGGACATAAGTGGATAAGACGGCAACAGCCATAGGAAAGGTGCAGGCGATACCGGTAACTGCCGGGTTTTTCAGTTCGTTCTTAATATTACCCCAATCAAAGACAAGCTTGTTGATCAGGATCACCAGTATGGCAAAGGCAAAGAAGCCGAAAAACCAGCGGTACTCAGGAACCATATTTCCAGTGGACGACAACCCAAGCATCAGCCCCGAAAGAGGTATTGGGGTTTTGCTTGCGATCCTTCTCAACGTATTACCCTCTTTGGGTACGAGCATAATATTCTCTTGTATTTGTTCAGTAGATACTTTTATTTCTTTTTTTGTTTCAATACTCATTCGATACCTCCCTCCGGCGTCGTATGTGCGGCCTTTTCAAACACCAGTCCATAATGATAAGGCTGGAGATCCACCTGTTTTTCTAAAATGAAACCCGCTTTTTCAGCCCATGTACAAATCATTTCCGGTGTAGGCCGTATATCCATAGACGGCCCACGGGGAGTATCTCCGTATATCCAGTGAATAACACCGACTTTTCCGTTATCGTCTAGTAACTGGCAGGCTGTTTCAAGCAGTTCTACCGGTTGTTCGCAGTGCAGGATATTAAACATGGTAATGAAATCAATACTTGCCCCTTGGTTTTTCAGATTATTGGTTGTTTGCTCCGCAGTAATATCCCCATGAAGAAGGACTACATTTTGAATTACTTGCTCCCGCACCTTCTGTTCGCATACTTGCAGCATCCTTTCGTTGATATCAATTCCAATGGCAGTCCCAGCAATCAGCGTTGACGCAGGAATTAAAAAGGTGCCATACCCGCACCCAATATCAATCAAAGTGCGGATATGTTGACTAACACCTAATTGGAGCAATGTATTGACCGGATCAAAGTAGGTATCCCATGTTTGCTCATCCGGCATACCGGTTTCCCTAAATAACATAATTGCTCCACTCCGTTTCAACATCCAAGGCTTGCTCCAAATCAGCAATAATGTCTTCGGGTTCCTCGATACCTACAGAAATTCTGATCAGATTGTCACTGATTCTGCCCATTTTGCGGTATTCGGCAGGCACGTTAAAGTGAACGGCGGCGATAGGCTGTGTAATCAGAGATTCCACCGATCCCAGGCTAACCGCTCTGGTGAACAGCTTCGCTCTATTCAGAACTGCATTTACAGTTTCCTGGCCACCTTTGAGCTCAACGCTCATGACGCTGCCGAAGCCGGTCATCTGGCTTTTTGCCAATTCATATCCCTCATGCTCCGGCAGTCCGGGATAAAACACTTTTTCTACCAAAGGATGCTTGCTTAAAAACTCAGCGACCTTTTGGCCGTTTTGGTTATGCCGTTCCATTCTAAGCCCGAAGGTTTTCATGCCCCGTATCAGCAGCCAGGTATCAATTCCATTCAGATTACCACCGAGCTTCCGAAAGACATTGACGCATTCAGCGATATAATCCGCTTTCCCTACGATAGCGCCCGCCATTACATCACTGTGTCCGTTGAGAAATTTCGTGCAGCTATGAACAACGATATCAGCTCCTAATTCCAGCGGCTTTTGATTGTATGGGGTAGCAAAGGTATTGTCCACAACAACCTGAATCCCATTGCTATGTGCCAATTCAGAAATTTTCCTGATATCAAAAACCTGTAAAGATGGATTGCTGGGCGTTTCAAAGAAAATCACCTTTGTATTCTTTTTAATTGCGTTCTCAATCTTTACAAGATCGCTGAAATCTACAAAGCTCACTTCAACCCCGAAGCGGGGCAGTATTTCATAAAACAGGCCGAAACTGCCTCCATAGATATCCGCATGGGTGATCAAGTGGTCGCCGGCTTTTAAGATAGCCATCAATGCTGTAGATGTTGCAGCCATCCCCGAAGCCAAGACGAGTGCGTTTTCGCCTTCCTCCAAATGGGCAATTTTCGCCTCTGCCATCGCATAGTTGGGGTTGCCGTAGCGGGTATATATGTAACCGGGAGAGCGGCCTTCCATAAGGTCGAATATATTTTCATTGGTATCAAAGGCAAAGGTAGTGGTTTGATAGATCGGCGGAACCACAGACCCGGTAGTAGGGTCCGGCCTTTCCCCGACATGGATCAGGTTCGTTGAAATTCCTGAATATTTGTTTGTTATTGACATAAGATAACCTCCTTCATGTGATCTTGTACTTGTATTTAAAATACTGAGCCTATATTTGACTTAACGCCTGTTCAATGTCTGTCAGAATATCATCAACATGCTCCAATCCGACAGAAATACGAACCAAGCCTTCACTAATACCTGCACTGATAAGCTGTTCTTCACCTAGCTGCCTATGGGTAGTGGTGGCCGGATGAAGTACAGCGGTGCGAATGTCCGCAACATGTACCTCGTTAGATGCAAGCTGCAATGAGTCCATAAATTTGATTGCTTTCTGCTTCCCGCCTTTAACGACAAACGAAACGACGCCGCTTGCTCCCTTCAGGTATTTCTTTGCAAGGTCATGGTATTTATCTGAGGGAAGTCCCGGATAAACGACTGATTCGATTTTTGGCGACTGATATAGATATTCTGCTACCTTGCCCGCGTTGTAGCAGTAGCGCTCCATTCTAAGCGAAAGTGTTTCCAGTCCTAAATTCAAGAGAAAAGCTGACATGGCGGCAGGGTATGCGCCGAAATCCCTCATTAGTTGTATACGAGCCTTAACAATATAGGCACTTTCCTCATAATCCTTGGTATAGGATATTCCATGATAAGAAACATCCGGTTCCGTCATGTCGGGGAAGTTTCCGTTGGTCCAATCAAATTTTCCGCTGTCAACGATAACGCCGCCCACCTGCAAAGCATGGCCGTCCATATACTTTGACGTGGAATGAAGCACAATATCAGCGCCATACTCAAAAGGTTTGCATAGAACCGGCGTTGCAAAGGTGTTGTCTACAATCAAAGGAACCCCATGAGCATGTGCTACGCGGGCGAATTTCTCAATATCCAATACCGCAAGCGCGGGATTGGATAGCGTTTCGGCAAAGACCGCTTTTGTGTTCGGTTTAAACGCGGTATGTAAGGTTTCCTCGTCAGCATCGACATCCATAAAAATGCACTCAATGCCCAACTTTTTTAACGTAAAGGAAAATAAATTAGTAGCGCCACCATAGATTTGAATGGGGCTGATAAAGCTGTCCCCAGCTTTGCACAGGTTTAAGATGGCAATCAACAGGGCGGCCTGGCCAGAAGAAGTGCATAGAGCGCTTACTCCGCCTTCAAGAACTGCGATCTTTCTTTCTACAGCCATAACTGTGGGGTTTGCAAACCGGGAGTAAATAAAGCTTTTCATAGGCTGGTCAAAGACGGCCCCGATATCCTCTATCGAGTCATACACATAGGTGGTGCTTTGCACGATTGGAACGACGCGAGGCTCTGCATTCTTAGGCTCATACCCTGCGTGTAAGCATTTTGTTTCGTCTTTCATTAATGTTATCCTCCTTAAAATTAAACAACGGGCGATGCTACTGAACTATAAACTCACATGATCCGCATCACCCGTTGTTTAGATTCGTAGTAATTTTATGCAAGCTGTTCAAGCGCAGTAACCAATTGATCCGCACAGGAAGTGTTGTTTCTACAAACAACCCCCCGCAATTTTTCAGATACCTCGGCTATCGGCATACCCTTAATAAGCCTGCTGATCGCTTCTGCATTTCCCGGACAGCCTCCAGTAAAATGAACTTTTTTTAATATTCCATTTTCAATTTCAAATTCAATCTCTGTGGCGCAGACGCCACACGTACGGTATTTGTGCATTCCCCAGCCCCTTTCAAACCGTGTACTTTATGCCGTATGGATTTCTTTCAGCTTTGCAAGAATCGTGTCCAGTTCCTCTTTTGTGGTATATCTGCCCAGGCTGAACCGGACAGCTCCCCGCGCAATTTCATAAGGAACGTTCATGGCTTTTAAGACAGGCGAGATGGAAACCACCCCTGAATGACACGCTGATCCGGTAGAAGCAGCAAAATCTTCTCCCAACTGGTTAAGCAGCTTAGAGCCGTCATATCCGATAAAACTGATGTTTAAGGTGTTCGGAAGTCGATTCTCCCAATCTCCATTCAATTTTATCTGGTCACCGAAGATATCTTTCAGCCCTGTGTAAAAATACTCGGTCAATTCCTTTACCGTATGGTCTTGAAGCGTTCTTTTAGCAATTTCACAGGCTTTACCCAAGGCAACATCGAAAATTACATTTTCTGTACCGGCCCGCCTTCCCAGCTCGTGTCCGGCACCATGAATCAGGGATTCGATTGCAACGCCCTTTCTCGTATACAAAGCGCCGATACCTTTAGGCGCATATAGTTTATGACCTGCAATCGTCAGAAAATCAACGCCAAGCTCCTGCACGTCAATAGGAACCTTCCCAACAGACTGTGAAGCGTCTGTATGGAAAAGCACACCGTGTTCATGGCAGATCTCGGCAATTTCTCTAATTGGCTGTATAGCGCCTGTTTCGTTGTTGGAGTGCATGATAGTAACCAGTATCGTTCTGTCGGTTATCATGCGGTTAAGTTTGGATACATCGACAATCCCATTATCATTGACAGGAAGATAGGATATTTGATATCCGTTCCGTTCCAGATAATTGCAGGGATTCAAGATCGCAGGGTGCTCAATTTGAGAAGTAATGATGTGGTCGCCCTGATGACGATAAGTATAGGCCACGCCTTTGATGACCGTATTATTGGATTCACTGCCTCCGCTGGTAAAGGTTATTTCATTGACGGTGCAATTCAACAGTTCCGCAATCTGACTGCGTGCCTGTTCCACTGCTTTTTTATTCGCCACGCCTAATTTGTGGCTGCTGGAAGGATTCCCGTAATTATCATATATATAAGGGATCATCGCATCGGCAACTTCTTTATCTATAGGTGTAGTGGCGTTATAGTCCAAGTAAATCATGGAATTCAAATCCTTTCTTAAATTTTGTTTGCTTAGCTCTTCACATTATAGCACTCATATGATATAATAGTCAATAGATTGCTTGAATGATTGAGTAATTGAATAATTGATTGCCAAGAGGCCGCAAAACAAATGTAAATTTAAGCATTAAATTGATTGATTACATTTAGACATAATTGTTATAATTAAATGCAAATATTGACCATTTTATTTGGGTTTTGAGGTTTTACAAATCAATGATACAAAATGTATGTTGTTTTTATTCACCTATTTGAAGTGGAATATAGACACAAGTAATAAATTAGGAGGTTATAATATGGACAAAGAATCTCGTATGTTTAAGGACAGCACATATACACAGCTCGCCAGAATAGGAAAAGCCATTTCAAGTCCGAGAAGGTTGGAAATATTGGATATTTTAGCGCAAGGCTCTAAAACGGTGGAAACAATCGCTCGTGAAACAGATATGAGTGTTGCAAATACGTCACAGCATCTCCAAACTCTGCTTGAATCAAGGCTGGTTGAATATGAAAAGCGCGGAATTTATTCCTATTACAAACTGGCGGACCGAACTGTGGTAAATTTTATTCTGTCCTTACAACTCTTGGCCGAAAAGCGTATTACGGAAATCCAAAAGCTCCGGGAAGAAATCTACACAGACAAAAATAATATGGAACAGATTAAAATGAGCGAACTCATTGTCAGAATGAAAGAAGGTAATGTAACCTTAATTGATGTAAGGCCCAAAGAAGAATACGAAATGATGCATATTCCCGGTGCTAATTCGATTCCTATGGAAGAATTGGAAAAGCAACTATCTTCTTTACCTCTAAATCAGGAAATTGTTGCGTATTGCCGCGGGCGTTACTGTCTATTGTCTGTAGAAGCAGTAGAGATATTAAGAGCTCATGGCTTTAAAGCTGTACGATTGGAGGAAAGTGTGCAGGAGTGGCTTTCACAAAATGGTGACGAATAATAACTACAATTGGAATGGAATATGAACTGATGAAATCAAAGAAGCCCTATTGTGAACACTTCTACAATATCGTGTCATTAGGAATGTATCGACGGGTACGGTTGGTGATAATCGTACCCGTAATCAATTTTCGCCCTTATTTTACTGCCTTAAAGAATTGTCTTATCTAACGCCTTTGTGGTGATGTCAGCAACATAATTCAATAAATACTTTAGAAAGGAGGCATGTTTTTGGAAAATTGGATATTGGTGGTAGACAATAATACAAATAATTTTGAAGCAGCACAAAAAGAATGGCTGAAACATCATGTGTTTATAAAAATGGCAAACTCTATGCCGGAAGCATTGAACCTTCTTGCTAAGACTGATTTTCTTCTCGTTGTAATTGTAGCTGATGGAATAGAGTACCTGCCGTACCTGAAGCTCATGCGTGACATGAAACCAATGCCGATTTTGGTATTATCCACAAAATACACTGCCTCCGAGAAGTTAGAGGCTATCCACCTCGGTGCCGATGAATATTTAGCCTCCCCTCCCACCGTTGAGGAAACTATGGCAAGTGGGAAAGCGCTGATCCGTCGATATACTGTCCTTAACCATCAGGCCGAGTTACCTTTAACCATCATTACATATCATGAGATATTTATCTGTGTTGAATATAGGAAGTTGTTCCTAAAAGGTAAGGAAATCGAATTGACACGCAAGGAATTTGATCTAATTCATCTTTTGTTTTCGGGTATTGGCCGAGTATTTTCTCACGAGCAGATTTATCAACATATTTGGACTGACGAAATAGATAATATTTCTGAGGATTATGCTGTGTGGTGCTTGATATCAAGGGTTAGAAAGAAGCTCCGCTCCATTCCCAATACGATAGAATATATCAAGACTATAAGGGATGTGGGATACTGTATTGACTTAATCATGGAATAAACTGCAAAAAACGGCCTGATTGTAATGATCAGGCCGTTTTTTTGTCTTTATTTGCAGTTTTTTATAAGTATTCTATAAGCTTCTTACAAGTTTCAATGATATAATCACCATTACTACAACAAACCGTATTTCCATGTCTGAACTTGCGGTATTTTATAGGTATTTGACAAGTATTTTTTAAGTTATTGACAAGTTTCTACTATATAATCCCCCTTATGACAAGATATGGGGATTTCTGGAAATCAAAAGTTATTGTTCTGGTTCCCCGTATAAAGGGGGATAGGAATGATATACATTTCTCAAATACGACTATGGAGAAAACAAAGTAAGCGAAGCATAAGCAAATCTCAGAACGCCGCAGTCCTTAACGGGATTGTGGTGTTTTTCATATCGACACGATCTTCCACAAGCCCACCATTATTTACGGTTTTCGTTGTAGGCGTACCTGATTTTCGTCAGGTACGCTTTTTTAATGTCAAATATAGAAGGTATCTGTCTCTTTTTGGGGGCCGTTCCCCTCCCTCTGTTTTGGTTTTTTTACAAAAAAATCAAAACGGAGGTTTGACATATGAAAAAAGTCAATTTGCGGGATTACTACCCGTTTTATACGGCTGACTTTTTTATTGAAGTAGCCGACGAAATCGCAGAACTGTTCAAACAGTTTGAACGAAAAGAACATGCGGACTTTGAGCGCAGGCGTGTTCATAGGGCTTATTACTCTCTGGATGCAGAAGACGGAATTGAAAGGGATTTTATCCTTTTGGTTTTATCGCCGCAGGAGATTTATGAGCGAAAACTCAGCTATCAGGAGTTGTACGCCGCTATTAACAGCCTGCCGGAAAAACAGGCAAAGCGCATATATGCTCATTTTTTTCTCGATATGAGCAAAGCGCAGATAGCCAGGATTGAAGGCATAGACCCAAGCTCCGTAAAGGAATCCATTGAGAGAGGACTTAAACGCATGGAAAAATTCTTGAAAAAATTATAAACATACCCATTCAGGCCCCCCCGTTCGGCCTGAAAAATCTGCTGATTGTCAGAGGGACATGCTTACCCCCGCCCTCGATTGCTCTTTGACAACTGAATAGGCATTTTCCGGTACGTTCCCCGTATGTCCTGAAAGGGAAAGCCAGATTGCAGGTACGCCATGACCACCTGACCGGCATTTGCCGGAGGCAGGCGAAGCATCCACGCCCGCTGTGCATTGGATGCAGCAAAGGTGCGAGCGATTCATACCTATGCAATAAATAAATGTTGGTTACATTTAAGGCGGCGACACATACGGAGGGATAATGATACTTTCGTCCAGCCACAGCCCCGCACGCTCGCGGGATCACGCAATGGGGGCGACTCGGTGAGAACCACGGAGAGGTGAAACTCCTATGAGGACGGTCAGCCGCCGTTCGCCGGAAAAAGCCATGAAATGATAAAACCAAAACAGAAATGCAGGTTAGAGGTGCGCCCATTTGTGCGTAAATATGCACGTTCATTCAGGGGCGCATCTCTATTATCTGCATTTATATTTGATATAAGCACCGAAGGGAGGCTTTCGCTTTGTCTATGGAAAAATTATCACAAGAAAAAGCCTACCGTATCATGCTAAAAGAATATCCTGATGTACTTGATATAAAACAAATGTGTGAAATTCTTGGCATCAGCCTAAAGACTGGATACGGTTTGATACAAGAAAATAAGATTGAATGCTTAAAGGTTGGGCGAGCGTATAGAATCCCCAAGCCTTTTTTATTGAGCTACCTAAAAATAGGTTCAGGCAGCGATAGTAAATAAAAACGATATTTGCACATTTCACAGTCTTTTTTTATTATGCTACACTCATCATGTCAATGGCAGGTGAGTGAATAATTTGAAAGGAGGAACCTATGGAACTCACCATAATGCTAAAAATGGTCGGATTGACCGAGGATGAATTGATAGGAGGTTTCATCACCCCAAAGAAAGGCTATTATTATACTGTTCTCAACCGCAAGGATCGGAACGGAAAACGTAAGCCCCTTTGGACTTCAACTGGACTTGCCGCGACTGAGGAAAATGAAGCAGAAGCTGAAAGCAAATGCTTGGCGGCAAGAATCCAATATTCCCTTGACTTAAAAAACGGCATAGCTGATAAGTACGAGAAGATGGTTGCTCAGGAAACGCCGGAGAAAAACAACAATGTCCAGGACACTTCCGACGAAAACTATTCTGAGAACCCCTTGTTTGCAGATTTGCTGAATGAATGGCTTGCATTCAGGCACCCGGATAATATTGTTGTTGGCGAAGATTTTAACTTTGACAAAACAATCAAGCTCAATACCTGGGCCGGTTATGCGGAAAACATCGAGCGCAACCTATATCCGACATTCAAGGCTTACGGCTGCACTGTCCGGGAGATTACCCCCGATCTGCTCAAGGGGCATTACGCTTATCGGCTGAAACACGGTAAGAAGAAGGCCACGGTTGCAAAGGATTATACCATCATCAACCAAGCATTGAATTATGCCGTCAGTAAAAAGATGATTAGTGTAAATCCGAACAGCGCCATCACCCTGCACAAAATCGAGAAATACAATGCCGCTACTCTCAATGTCGATCAGATGCAGTATTATCTTGAGTTTATCGCAGGGGATATTATTGAAATCCCTATATTGCTTGGCGGCTTTTATGGGATGCGGCGCAGTGAGTGTGTTGGCACCAGGGAAAGCCAGATTGATTTCCGGTACAAATTCTTTCGGGCCAACCACACCGTAACCAAAGCTGTGATCAACAAGAAGAAAATATATATCCCGTCCGACAAGCTCAAAACGGATTCAAGCAACCGTACTTATCCCTTAATTCCTTATGTTGAGGAAAGGATAAAGGCTAAGATAGCGGAAAATAAGGAACTGAGGGAGCTTTGCGGCAACTCATACAGCAACGAATGGCTTGGGTATATTTGCGTTCATCCATTAGGGGAAATTATTGATCCGGATTATATCACCAACAGGCACGCTGATTTACTCAAAAAGGCCGGATTGCCTCATGTTAGGTTCCACGACCTCCGGCACTCCTGCGTCGGGCTAATGATGGCGAACGAGGTTCCGATGGAGCGGATCAGGGATTGGGTTGGCCACAGCGACATCCGCACCACTGTCAACACCTATGGTCATTTGGAGTACAAGTCCAAGAAGCAGACGGCAGAGATCATCGAGAACAGCTTGACATTTAATATGAAAAAAGCAGCCGATCAAAGCTGCCTAACTGCCCCTTGAAGCGGGATTGCACAGCCGGATAGAACTAAGAGCCTTGAAAGCCAGTCATTGCAAGGGGGGGAGTGATGCTTGTGGATAGAACAAACACCGGAAGAAGCGGAAAAGCGAGAGGCAATAGAAAAGGCGAAAGCCTGCAACCTCTTGCGGTTACAGGCTTTCATGGCGGAGAGGGTGGGATTCGAACCCACGTGACGTTGCCGTCAAACTGATTTCGAGTCAGCCCCGTTATGACCACTTCGATACCTCTCCAAATAAGAAAAAGGATACCACGTTTTGATAGAACTTTCAATGCCCTCGGATAGAACCCGGATAGAACAGCCGAAAAAACTGAGGTTATTCGAACTCCGGGAGCATTGAAAACCCTGATGTTTCAAGGGTTCGCGGAGTACGGACTTCCACTTGGCCGATTACATTTCGAGTCAGGGCCGTTACAACCACTTTGATACTCTTCCGTGTATAATTATTAAGTTTTATGTGCCTGGCCACGCACTTTTTAGTTCTGCTTCCTTGCCCTGAGCTCCCGGAAAAAATCCTTCAAAATATCCGAGCACTCCTTCTCAAGAAGCCCATATTCCACTTCCACCTTATGGTTGAAGTTTCCCACCTGCAATACGTTCAGCACCGAGCCTGCGGCTCCGGCTTTGGGATCCATGGTCCCTATATACAGCCTGCGTATCCTTGACTGAATCATGGCTCCCGCACACATGGTACAGGGTTCCAGGGTCACATACAGGTCGCATTCGTTCAACCGCCAGGAGCCAAGCCGTTTACTGGCTTTCCTTATGGCAGTCATTTCCGCATGGAGCGTGGAATCCTTCTTTAGCTCCTTTTCGTTATGGCCCCGGGCAATAATTCTGCCATGCAATGCGATAACGGCGCCTACAGGAGTTTCATCCTTGCCGCGTGCTTTCTGGGCTTCCTTCAATGCCTGTCTCATGAACCACTCATGGGGATGAAGCGGAACAGGAATATCTTTCAAGCTCAACCCTCCCGATCTTAAAGTCCATGCCGGAAATCCAACCTTTAGCCGCGTGTGCAAAAGGAGAAGCTTTCCATTGCCCTTCCTGAAAGAGTCCACAAAAACGCGCAGATATTATTATACTACAACACTGCATGTCTGGCAATTAAAATTCCTGCAAATTGAACTGTCAATTTCACCTAAATAATCAAGCGGACCAAAACCCGTCCCGGCCTTACCTGGATACCAGGCGGTTGCCCAGACTGTACAATACCCTGAAAGGCAATGCTATAAGGAAAATAATTCCCAGCAGAAACAATTCAATCAAACCGCTGACGTATTTCGTTAGCCTTTCCATACTTCTCACCTGCCTTGAACAAGTACGCTTTCTCTTTTGCTGCTTTCCTTCCATCATTATATTCGCCCAAAATATTGCCGAATATAATATTATTATAAAGAATATTTTCGTGCTTTTACAGTTAAATTATGATTACAAAAATATGTCAAATTATAGCGAATTATTTCTGAAAATTTTGTTTTGCCGTTGAAGTTCGTGGTATATATAAATTACAATCCCGAAAGGGTTGAATATATAGATTACCGGAAAGGAATGAGTCCCAAGGGAAATTAAAAGCAGGACCAGAATCGGGTAAGGAAAGCATGAGGAAACACAGTTGATCCAAAGCAGGAAAAACTGCTCCGGGAGAGCAGGGTAACGGCCGGATGAATAAGTTAGGTATCCGGCCGTTTACTATGTAATTTTTTCTTATAGATTTTATAGGTGCTTACGATTTTGGGGGCCAATAAACCGAACCTTGCCTTATACAGGGGATTATTATATACCATATGCTTGATAACCGGTAATCTCAGGATTGCAAGGTCCGTATCATAATCCTTGTTTGTAAGCAAATTCAGCATTTTTCTATATTCCCCCAATTGCTTTACATTTTTGATTAAAGGCTGCATAAGCCGGTCAAAATCAAGATTTCCAGCGATGGCACGGGCTGCCAGAATTCCGCTTTCTATGGCTCTGATCATTCCAAAGCCAAGGAAGTTATCGATCATGCCTCCATTATTTCCCACGAAATAAAGGTTTCCAAACTTTGTGGTATTCGGATAACCGATCGTGTAGTTGACATCATCGGATTTAAGGATAGTGTAGTTAAGGCCTTCGTTTTTCGTAAAAATCTTCCAGTAGAAATCCAGATCATTCCTGTCAATATCGGAAACAGCCAGTACCAGTTCGGCTTCAACCGGACTTTTTGGCAGCAGGTAAGCATAACCATTCCTCGCATAATTTTTGTTTAACCACATGTTCATGGTATTGACCTTGAAATCACCGGAAAGCTTGGCAATACGGATTCCGGACTTAAGACTGTCGTTCCAAATGCCCAAATTTGCGGGAACGTCATTATTACCCATTGCTACCACGATATGTTCATACTCATTTTTAATTTTATTGATATCAATCATGCTGTCATAGATGATTTTTAGATTAGAATGGGATGCCAGCTGATGTTCAATCGAATTTTCCGAAATTCCTTTAAGGAAGACATATCCATGGCTTGCTTTTGAAATTAAGGTTTTTCCCTGCGTATTTACGATCATTTCCTTAATGGGATGCAGCGGTGAAATATTCATGCCGTAGTGATTCCAGATATATTCCATTGGAGTCCGGAAGCCTCTCATGAAAAGCCTGAGGCAAGCTAGCAAATTGCCAGGCTTATCTCCCAACTGGTGTGTTTTTTCAAAAATCACAGGTGAGAAACCCAATCGGACCAATTCATTTGCACAGGATAATCCTGAAATCCCGGCGCCGATGATAGCGATTTTCATCAAATTCCTCCCTTGGAAACATAATCTATAGCTTAGTATTCCACCTAAGCATTGACTTATTACAAAGGAAATTAAATGGAAAATATAAGCAGGTTATTGAATTTCATGAAATTGGGCAAAATCATTAAAAACCTGCAATGGAAGGAAGTGTAAGCGATAAAAAGCCAAAGCGGATTAAGCTTGATTAGGGAATTCCTGAAAAAAGTCCTGCCCGAGGTGGATACCGAATTAAATCGGTGGATTGAAGATTGCAGTCTGGCGGGCGACGATGAATTAAAAAAACAAGCGCTTTCAAGTATCGGAAAAAAGAAATTTCATGCCCAGGGAGGCAGCATATATGCCTTATACCCCGGAACTGCACTTAAGGACGCAGTCCGCTTTATCGTAGCATTTCAAACGATAAGCGATTACCTGGATAATCTTTGCGACAGGGCGGGCGTTACCGATGGGGCTGCCTTCAGGGAGCTTCATCTGGCCATGTTTGACGCAGTCAAGCCTGAGGGGATTATCCACGATTATTACTGCAGCTATCCTTACAAATGCGACGGCTTATACCTCAGAAAGCTTGTTGAGGCTTGCAGGGACTTGCTGCGGAAGCTGCCTTCCTACCATAAAATCGCTGAACCGGTTTTAAAATTTGTCGAACTCTATTCCCGGCTTCAGACCTATAAGCATCTTGAATTCAATAAGCGGGAGGAAGCCTTGAAAGAATGGGCTGCAGCATACGCAGCAGAATATTCCGGCATTGGGTGGTGGGAGTTTTCCGCCGCTTGCGGTTCCACTCTGGGAATATTTTTTTTGATTGCCGCCGCACACAGCCCGGAATTTGAGCAAAAAGACGCCGGGTTGATGGTGAAGGCTTATTTTCCCTGGGTTTGCGGCTTGCATATTTTGCTGGATTATTTTATTGACGCCGAGGAGGATTTGAGCTCCGGTGATTTGAACTTTACCGCATATTATACGGACAGCAGGCAATGTGAAAAGAGAATGGCCTGTTTTATTGAAAACTCCTTCCGTGCATGCGCAGTCCTGCCTTACCCGAAATTTCATTATACCGTAATCCGGGGGCTTCTGGCAATGTATCTGTCGGACCCAAAGGCTGCAAAAGGGGCACAAAGGAAGGCAAGCCGGGCTCTGTTGAAAAAAGGCGGCGGCAAGGCCTTCCTTTATTTTTACCTATGCAGGCTGCTAAGAAGGCTAAATAAGCTGTAGCGTCTAATTCTCCCTGAACCGCAGCATTTCTGCCAGATGAATCAAGGCATCCCTGTAAGGTGTGTCAGGTAGAGGTTCCAAACACGTTACGGCTTTGTCAATAAAAGAAAGGGCCATGCTGCGGCATTGATCAATGCAGCCCGTAGTTACCAGCAAATCCCGCAAGACAGCACAATCTCTTTCGGTAAAAAGCTTTTTATTGATGATCTCATTGGCCACAAGGCCATATTTATCACTATTTTGCAGCAGGATGACAGGCAGGGTAATGATCCCCTGGCGCAGGTCTTCCCCTTTTGGTTTGCCCATAATATCTTCATTGCCGCAGTAATCCAGGACATCATCGATGATCTGGAAGGCGAGACCGAGGTTCAGCCCGTAATTGCCCATTGCCGCCGTCCGGATATCATCGGCGCCGCCGATGGAGGCTCCGGATTTGCAGCAGCATTCAAGGAATCTGGCGGTTTTTTTTGTTATTTGTTCAAAGTACATTTCCAGGCTCATCGTATTTTTAAACCGGTTTTCAGCCTGCCGGATTTCTCCGTTGCACATGCTGTCAATGGCTTCCACCATCAATGCGAGGCTTTGATACAGCCTGTTTTCCGATAAGATGCCGAAGGCTCTGGCAAAAAGGAAATCACCGCACAGGACACTGGAACTATTGCCCCAGAGCTGGTTAATGGTAGGTTTGCCGCGCCGCATCCGGGAATCGTCGATAATATCATCGTGAGCCAGCGTTGCCATATGTATCAATTCTGCTGCAACTGCGGCCTTTTCCAGCTTCTTGGACGGATTTGAAAAAACCAGCCCGCAATAGAGGACTAAAAGGGGCCTCAACCTTTTCCCGCCGGAGCTGACCAGGTGTGAACACATTTCTCTGATGGTTCCTTCGCTGTCCGAAAGCGAATGATGGATTTCCGCTTCAATTGCATTCAATTCCGGCCAGGTCCCGGCTTTATCAAGTATACGGTTAAGGTCGGTCTTTATTTTCTGTGAGGTAATGCTCATGTTGTCAATCCCTTCGATATTTTTCCTTAATTTGCCCCAATAATCAAATACTTATGATAGAATAAAAAGGAACGTAAACGATGGTGGTTTCCGGAAAGATCGCGAACGTTCCGTCCCGCTGTTTCCGGAAAATAAACTGTTTCACGGTCGTAACAGGCATTGGAGGATTATTTTTTGGAGGGGTGTTGGCGATGTGGCGCAACTTTTTTGCCGGAAGGTATGGAATAGACAATCTGACCCTGGTTCTGGTCTTTTTGTCGGTTATCCTGTTAAATGTTGAATATGTATGGATATTGGGAGTAGGCTTGCTGGGGTACTCGGCGTTCAGAGTGACCTCCAGGAATATCGACAAGCGGAAGCAGGAGCTCCAGACCTTTGAACGGATGACGGCCGGTGTCAGGCAGCTTCTGGCTCCCGTAAGCGGAGCGATTGCAAAGGGGCTGGTGTCCCTGCAAAAATCGGCAGGCAATTATGGTGCCAGGCTCCAGCAAAGAAAGCATTTCGTTTTTGTCAAGTGCAAAAATTGCAAAAACACTCTCCGGCTGCCCAGAAACAAGGGCAGGCTGCAGGCAACCTGCCCCGTGTGCAAAGCGGAATTTACCATCAAAACGTAGAAGCTATGAAGTCTGTGCTGTAGTAACAGGGCAGAAAAGCGAAAAATATTAATCGAAACCGACCGGATGGAACGGCCGATCAAAGATAATGCTATAGAGATATTTGAATGAATATACGGAAGACTGCATGCCATATTAATCGGGAATGACCTTGGAAGCAAGATAGGGCCATATAATTAAGTAACCTCCCATTATACTTTTAACTTCATGTGGTCGAATGTGCTTGCCATACCTGCGACGAAATTCCATTGCCGCTGCATATAGGCCCGTAATGCGGCGGTGTTGTTTTTATAGGCCGAATATACGAATTTCATATCCAAACCTCCGTTTAAATCTATTGTCTCAATTGCCTTCGCAGCCACATACCCGCATTCCAGCCCGGCCGAGACACCTTCACCCATAGGGTTCAGAAACCCTGCGGTTTCACCCGCAAACAGCACTTTACCGATTCCGTATTCGATGGGACATCCGGGCATAATGCACGGCATAAGCCATTTTTCGGCTTTTTCCTGCTTTTTAATTTTGGTGTCGTGGTGCTTTTCCATATAGGCAATAAATTCGGAATAGTAATGTTCCAGCTTGCTTGTATCCTTAACAGATACGCCAAAAATGAGATAGTCGTCTTTTACATTGAACCACGCATCGTATTCCGAAAGCCGGGGCTGCAAATAGGCATAAAAATAATGATAGTCCAAATCTGCGGAACCCTTATTGAAGGTTTGGTAAGTCGTTATGTAGCTCTGGGGAGTATGGGTAAGCTTTCGTTTGACAGAGCCGACAACACCGTCACATACAATGACCAATTTTGCTTTTTCGGAGTATAAGGAGGTGCCCTTGAGATGGACCAGAACACAATCCTCTCGTTCCTCACACGACAGGGCGGCGGTTTCATCGCGCAACTCGGCGCCGGCTTCAGCGGCTTTTGTTGCCAGCCAATAGTCAAAGGAACTGCGCCATAAATTCAGTCCTTCCTGTTCAAAACGATACTCCTGGCCCCTGTCATTGGTAAAAATCATGCCCCGGTTATCGGCCGGTCTGCACGTGGTATATTCCGGGACATCCTCCCCAAAGTATTGTCGGACCAAATCCATTGATTTTTTTATAAGGACACCGGAGCAGGATTTGTTTCTTGGCATCCTGAATTTTTCAACCAATAACACATGATAACCGGAACAGGCCAATTCCCGGGCGGCGGCACAACCCGTCGGTCCTGCGCCAATGATTATTATATCGTACATACCATTTTTCTCCTTATGCAGTAACAATAAATTAGTGTACGAAAGGTAAAGCACATGGATGCTTAGATAATTTCTATGTTGTCTGATAAATCAACTTTCCCTTGCAGGACATCTGTGTGCAAAATATGACACATTTTTTCAGGTTCTTCAAAACAAGGACTATGCGCTGAATTTTCAAATGTATAGAAGCCCTTCACAGGCGCATTTACCGCTGTTGCAAATTCCTTTGCAACAACATAAGATACTTGATAGTCATACTTGCCTTGAAAAATATATACAGGCACTTTTAATTCAGTCACTTGCTTAATTAAATCGGTTTGAAGTACAAAACCCCAAAAGTATTTAAGGGAAAAACTATTTCCCATGGGGAAATTAAATTTTTCTTTTAAAGTATATCCCTTATAACGGAGTACAATCATAACGCATTCCATCATTGAGGTGCAATTATGCATAATGCCTATACCAAGCTTCATCATGCCTTTACTTCGCACACCAAGGTATCGAATGCTTACTTCGCCGCCCTTGTCAATGGGGAATTTTTCAAGCTTGCGTATCATCTTTTTATTGTTTGTTTTACGAAATTCCTGCAACATAAAGGTATAGGCCAGACGCTCGGACTCTAATTGCCTTGCTACCTGACCAATGCCAATATAAGCATGGAAAAACTGCGGTGCTTGCTGTACTGTAAGTACACCAAGCAGTGAACCCCATGAATGGCCCATAACATATATCTTTTCCTTATTAAACCGTTTCCTCAGATAATGGGCTACCGCAATTGTGTCAGAAATCATCTGCCCTATTGTCATTTCTTCTTTTGTAATGCTACGACTGTACGACATTCCGCTGCCACGTTGCTCCCACCAGCAAACAGTAAATATTTTTTCAAACCCCGTAGGATATTGCGCGGTAAATGCAATTTCCGGTGAACCGGCTCCACCATGGAGGAACAGTAACACCGGGTTTTCAATATTTTCACTCTGTAAAAACATACCCTGCTTCATTCCATTAATTTCGACAAATATCTTTTCATTCATTGATCCATCCCCCCTGCGCCTAATACAAATGGTCTCACGTTCATCATAGTGAAAAAAAATCCGATTAAAACAGATACAAGCTGCATCTATTTTAACCGGATAATCTTGGTACGCCCGACACGATTCGAACGTGCGACCTGCGGTTTAGGAAACCGACGCTCTATCCTACTGAGCTACGGGCGCATACATTAACGAATTATTATTCTACATGGAAAAGGCGGTTTTGTCAACCCCCCGAAATTATGAGTTTTGGGCCGGACGGGTATTAATTTGCCAGGATGTCTTGATATCGTAAAATAAGAACCAAGCAAATCCCATGTATTTCCACCGTGAAAATTTTTCCCTAAGAATTTTTTATAAAAGAATGAGGAAATATATTTAAAAATATGAATTTTGGTGAATCCTAATAAAGGTGATCCAATTTGGGCGAGAATCGGTAAGCAGGCGGGAACGCCTTGCAATAATCAATATAAAGAAAGGTGTAGTGAATTTTGAAATTCGAGGATGTTTTTAAACCCAATGACAATATTAAGGTAATCAGCAAGGAATCCAAAAGAAAAAAGAGCAGGGAACGAGATGGCAAGGTTATCTCTGTAAATGAAAGATTTTTAACGGTGAACCTTGGAAAATATACCGAAAGCCTGGATATCTATAAAGTAAACCAGGGCTTGATAAAAATAACCAAGGTCGATTATGCATAACCAATGCTGTCGCATTCAATGTAAAAAGCATTACCGACAATAAAGTAAGCATATTTATCAAAGCATTACTTTTTTAATGCTTTGTTTTTATGTACTCTACAATCAGCTGGTCCAACTCCTCGCTAAACCTTAAAACCAACTCCGAGTCCAGGTTTTCCGAAAAAATGACATTATGCAGCTTCTCCCGAAAAAAGTTGATCTTCTCAAGTAATTCAGCCGTCATCTTCTGCACCTCATCGATCTTTTGTACCTTTCAAACTCTATTTTACATTTTCCACGCAAATACTACAATAGCTTTTTTTGACAAAATCTTATGGACAGAAAAAAAAATTTTGTCATGTTGCTTGAGCCTCGTTGAAACTCCGCTGCGGTAAGGAAATTTGTCTACAACCGACAAATTTCCTTTGAATTAGGTCGTTATAACCGTCAGGTTTAAGAAAAAGCATACACTCCGTATAAAATAATACCTGCGATATGCCGATATTCTATATATGCATAATTCCGGACGCTGACCCGTAAAAATTGTCCGGAAAGCTTTATGGAGGTTATTATGTTGTTTCGGAACACTTTTTATAAAAAGTCTCGCAGATATCTGGCTTGCCTTTTAACGGCGGCTATCATGGCCTTGGCCATGCCGATCGCAGTCCATGCGGCGTTTGCCGTATCCCTGGCGGCAAGTCCTGCACAGCCGGATTCCGACACGCAGGTGGTGCTGAAATGGAATCCGGTGGCAGGGGCTCAAATGTATAAGATAAGCAGGAATGTCGGCGGGACGGTTGTAGATGCTGCCATAGACCCCGATGGGGCACTGGAGCCTACTACCTATACCGATACGGGACTTGCTCCGGATACATCCTATACATACATATTGAAGGCATATTTAGATAAAGAAATGAACAATGAGATAGTTCTGACATCCAATCAAGTCATTGCCAGAACCACCAGGATGATTAGACCTTCCGGGGTATCGGCAGTTTATGATATTAATACAAAAAGTGTGACCCTTTCCTGGGAAGCTGCTTCCGCTGCGGCTACCGGCTATGTAGTCAGGGTCGGCAGCGGTTCCGGAGCCATTGTTGTAAATGAAGCCAATAATCCGGCAAAAAGAGTTGCATTTTTAACAAATGAAGAAGCTCCCGTAGACTATGTCGTAATATCACACGACGGAGCAGGCGGGCATTATTCAGATGCTTCCCTGCCTATTACAGTTACGCCTTTGACGCCGCCGGTAGTTACTGCCACTGCAATCGATGGTGCTGCTGTGGTCTCGTGGGGTACTTTCTCACCAATATCAGATTTCCAGCTTGAACGTTCCAAATGGGGAGGGACTGCCTGGAGTGACTGGGAATTGGCAAAAACATCTCTTTCAGGGACAAGCACCACAGATTCCCCGACCGCAGGAGGCACTTACAGGTACAGGCTTGCTGCCAAAGGTAATGGCCAGTACGCAGGAAGCAGCAATGCTTCCGGCAATGTCATCTGTCCTAAAGCACCTATAAGTCTCCAGGCTTCCATAGCGGACTGGGGCCTCATTGTTTTGTCCTGGAATATCGACCCCAGCAATGAAGCGGTTATAAAAGTAGCTCGAAAGATGCCCGACAATTCATACTTGACTATTGCTACATTGGATAAGTCTAAATCGGAGTATCCCGATAAGATCCCGGTAGTTTTGGGGACTACATATACCTACCGGGTCTCTGCATGGGAGTCTGATACCAATGCTGTAAGCAGTGCGGAGGTTTCAGTGACGGCAGAAATCCCTCCGGCGCCTTCCAATTTGACCTTAACCGCTGAGTCCAGCAAAAATGTCACTTTAAATTGGCAGGACAATTCCAATACTGAGCAGAATTTTTTTATCGAGCGTAAAACAGACCTGGGTGGCTATGTCAGAATCGGTACGGTAAATAGCAATATTATAACCTACCCGGATACAATTGAAGAAGGTCATAGTTATGCCTATAGAATACAGGCATACAATACATTGGGATCGTCTGCATACTCCAACGAAATATCGATTGCAAATAACAATATAGTCAGGCCGAATACCTTGACGGTAACTCCTGTTTCAGCTTCGCAAATCAACCTTGCATGGTCTTACCCGGCAACCGGCAGCTATAGTACCGTAATCGAAAGAAAAACAGGCGCCGGCGGTACCTGGTCGGTAATCGGCACAACGGCGTCCGGAGTCTATACATACAGCAATAGCGGTTTGGAGGCAAACACCCAGTACTTTTACAGGGTGCGGAACTCACTGGGAGCCGGTATAATGACTCCGGCCTATCCTGATACGGGCATTGGAGCTTATACCATGTTAAGCGAGTTTACTCTATCGGGTGAAGCTGTTTCAGCGGGAAGGATAATGCTGCACTGGTCGGGAACATCAGCCGGTTCCGAGGTGGCGATTGAGAGGAAAATGGCCAACGGAAGCTTTTCCGTGCTTGCAACGGTCAGTGCCTCCACGAATGAATGGTATGATACTACCGGGTTGATTCCCGGAGCCTCCTACACATACAGGATAAAGGTCAAAAATTCCATGAACGAATCTGTTTATTCCAGAGAACTGACCGTTGAGAATGTCTATCTCGATGCTCCTTCCAATCTGGAGGTCAGTGCGGATTCCAGCGAGGGACTGGTGCTGAAGTGGAGAGACAATTCGGATGGAGAAACAGGATTTGAAATCTGGAGAAGGGTTTATGACAACGGTACATATGGTTCATTTGTACTTTATGACAAAGTTGGACCCAACAAGACCAGCTACATTGATAAAACCGCTCATCCGGGCGTACAATATTACTACAGGGTAAGGGCATATATGGGCGAGGGAGAGCAGTATTCGGCATACACCGTGTCACAGTCCTCCGGACTGGGCATTATTGAGCCGCCCGATAACCTTAGATTTGACTACGTCAGCGACACCAGCGTCAATCTTATTTGGGATGACAATTCCAATAATGAAAGCGGTTTCAGGGTAGAACGCCGGATCGGCATAGATGGCGAGTGGGTGCGTATAGCTACGGTGTACAGCAGTACGAAATCATACAAATACACAGGCTTAAGCCCTTACATCACATATTATTTCCGCATAAGAGCTTATAATACTACCGGAAGCTATGATTCCTTCAGCAACGAAATCGAAATTACCACCGGCAAACCAAAAGCGCCTTCCAACATTACAGCCGGGTTAATTTCATCAACCCAGGCCAGGATCACCTGGAAGGATAATTCCGATAGTGAGACAGGCTTCAAGGTGCAGCGGGCTATTGTAGGCGTTACGAATTACCGGGTTGTCGCCTATGTTGAGAGGGATGTCACTTCCTATGTGGACGCCGGATTGAGCGGCCAGACGCAGTACAGCTACAAAATTACGGCTTACAACGGCAGCGGCGAAGCCGACAGCGCATCCTTTGAAATGAAAACAGGCGCCTATGTGCAATTTTCAGACGTAGCGGAAGGCTTCTGGGCAAGAGACGCCATTATCAACCTGGCGGGAAGGGGAATCATCAAAGGGGTGACGGAGACACAGTTCAAGCCTGGCAATACAATAACCAAAGCGGAATTCACCGCCATGATGATGAGGGCTTTTCAGCTGGATACCGCACCGGTGGGCAGCCTTGCAGATGTAAAAATAGGCGCATGGTATTACAATGAAGTAATGATTGCGGAGAATCTTGGGATTGTCAGTGGAGATTCGGGAAACAGGTTTTATCCGAACCGTATGATAACCAGGGAGGAAATGGCCGTAATCGTAGCAAAGACACTGAACACCGTCGGGAATCCGCTGAATGCTCATGACAATAGCGTGCTTGAAAAATTTTGGGACAGGGATCTGATTTCTCCCTCCGCGCTTTCAAGTATAGCCTCGGCTGTAGGCGAAGGAATATTGACGGGGTTGCCGGGAAATGCCCTGTCGCCGAAAAAGACCCTGACGCGAGCGGAAGCGGCGGCCATCATTTACAGGGTCCTTGACCGGTAGCCTGCACACAGCGGAACAAATATTAAATCCTCTGCCGGAAATCAATAGAACATTACAAATAAGCACATACTAATGCTCAACGATTAACGGATTAGAAGGGGTAATGTTAAATTGAAAGTGGCTATCATCGGCGGCGGACTGGCAGGAATCGTTTGTGCGATACAGCTGGAAAGGCTGGGAGTAACACCGGACATCTTTGAGAGAAACAATGATCTGGCAGAGCCTTACCGGCATGTGGGAGCGGCATTGCAAATAATCCTCAGGCCGATCAAGGATCCCCTGGAGCATCTTGATAAAGCTTACGGAATTGGTTTCAGGCCGTCAGGCCTTGTCAAAAAAGTGATTCATAAAAGTTCCTCCGTGTGTACGACCATAACGGGGGACCTGGGGTATTTTTTACATCGGGGAGCCATAAGGGACAGTATTGACAATCAACTGGCACAAAGCTTGAAAAGCAGGATTCATTTAAAAAAGGAAGCAGATTTCAGGAAGCTAAGGAACCAATATGATTATGTCGTCGTTGCCAGCGGGCATCCTTTCGAAGCAAAACAATTGGGCATCTGGCGCGACATCATTCACATGACCATAAAAGGTGCCGTCATTTCGGGGGATTTCGAGACAGATTCCTTTACCGTCTGGATCAATAAAGACTTTTGCAGGTCCGGCTATGCATATCTGGCCCCCTTTAATAAAAAAGAAGCAACCCTGGCGTTAGCCGTCAATGATATAAAACCGGACGAAATCGGGCAATACTGGGACCATTTTGTAAAATCGGAAAATATCAACCATAAAATCATAGAATGCTTCACACGCGTTCATTATGCCGGCCTGGCTTATCCCCACAGAGTGGAGAACATCTTCTTCATAGGAAATGCGGCGGGAGTATTGGATCCATTGCTCGGATTCGGTGTTTTTCCTACGGTGGTTACTGCCAGCGAGGCCGCAAAAGCCATTGTCAACAATACGGATTATGAGTCGGGAATCAAAAGCGTTGTAAAATTAAACAGGAAATTACTGGAGTTCCGTAAAACTTTCAATATGCTGGACAACAGGGGCTATGACTGGATGTTAAGGCTGCTGGGGCTGCCCGGGGCCAATTCCCTGATCTACAAAACCGGCATGAACGCGATAAATATAGGATATACCGCCCTAAAGCCCCTGAATGCCCTGCTGCACATCGGAAAGAAATAAAGCAAAACACATAAGGCAAAATTCTTACTGGTAATATTTATGACATCAGGGTATAATATTTAAGGTAATAAAACAAAACAGCATCTTCCGGATGCGGTTAGAGGTGTGATTATGGCGGATACTACTGGAAACAGGCTTCCCAAACGGGATGAAATCGAAGAAAAATACAAATGGAGGCTGGAGGATATCTACCCCAATGATGAAGCCTGGGAGGACGATTTTAAAGAAGTACGCATATACAATGAAGAAATATCCAAATTCAAGGGGACTTTGGCGGAGAGCCCGCAAAGGCTGCTGGCCTGCCTGAAATTCTGCGACAAAATGCTTTCTCTCAATGACAAGCTGTTTATTTACGCAAGGATGCGAAGGGATGAAGACAATGCCAACGCCAGATACCAAGCTCTGACCGACAGGGCGATGGCAATGAATACCGAAGCCTATGCCGCCGTCTCCTTTATCGTTCCTGAAATCATTTCCATTTCGGAAGAAACTCTCCAGGGATACATGGAAAGCTTCGAAGGCCTTCATGTATACAGACAGTATATTTCCGAAATTTTGAGGCAAAAGAAGCATATTCTCTCCGAGCAGGAAGAGCAGCTGCTGGCTCTTGCATCGGAAATGGCGCATGCACCCGCGGATATATTTACGATGTTCAATAACGCCGATATTAAATTTCCCTTTATCAAGGATGAAGAGGGAAAGGAAGTGGAACTGACCAAGGGCCGTTATATTAAATTCCTTGAAAGCAAGGACAGAAGGGTGAGAGAGGACGCATTCCACGCTCTGTACGATACATATTCCAGGGTCAGGAATACATTGGCGTCATCCCTGAACAACAATATTAAGAAGAACAGGTTTTATTCAATTGTCCGGAAATACAATTCCTGCCTTGAAGCCTCCCTGGACAATGACAATGTTTCTACCGGCGTTTACGACAATCTTATTGCTACGGTGAACAGGAACCTGCCCCTGCTTCACAGGTACCTGAAGCTGAGGAAAAAGGCCCTCAAGCTTGACCGGCTCCATATGTACGATCTCTATGTTCCCATTGTGGAGGAACCGGCAAGAGACGTTTCCTACGAGGATGCACTCAAGATGGTGTACAAAGGGCTTCACCCCCTTGGCAGCCAATACCTTGCCGACCTTGACCACGCCTTCAAATCCCGTTGGATCGATGTACACGAAAATGAAGGAAAGACAAGCGGCGCTTATTCCTGGGGCACCCATCTGACGCATCCGTATGTGCTGCTTAATTACCAGGGAACCATTAACGATGTGTTCACAATTGCACATGAGATGGGGCATGCGCTGCATACTTACTATACAAACAAAACCCAGCCGTATATTTATTCCGAATATAAGATTTTTGTTGCGGAGGTTGCTTCTACTGTTAATGAATCGCTTCTCATAAGGTACATGCTGGAGAATACCAGGGATAACAAGGAAAAGGCCTATTTGCTGAATCATTTCCTTGAGGAATTCCGGGGCACCCTTTTCCGGCAGACGATGTTTGCAGAATATGAAAAAGCCATCCATGAAAGAATAGAAGCGGGCCATGCGCTGACCTCCAGTGATTTCTGCAGCATTTACCGGGGACTCAATGAGAAATATTTCAGCAATGAGGTGCTGGTAGACAGCGACATCGATATGGAATGGGCACGGATACCGCACTTCTATTCCAGCTTCTATGTTTACAAATATGCTACGGGACTGTCGGCTGCGACATCTCTCTCCCAGCAGATACTGAAGGAGGGCGCTCCTGCCGTAGAACGCTACCTTGGTTTCCTGAGCAGCGGCAGCTCGGATTATCCGTTGAATCTGCTTAAAAAAGCCGGGGTGGACCTTTCTTCACCCGGACCTGTCGAGGATGCGATGAAGGTGTTTGCGGGCATCATCGATGAACTGGAAGGGTTGATTTAAGTACCGTGATGAAATATATTGGACATTGTATGGAGGGGAAAAAGTATGAACGATCCTAGAATAAGCAAACTTGCGGAGAACCTGGTAAATTATTCGTGTGAAGTGAAAGCAGGGGAAAAGGTTCTTATCGAAACCATCGGGTTTGAGGTACCCCTGGCAAAAGCACTGATCCGCGAAGTGTACAAGGCGGGGGGCATACCCTTCCTGACAACGAAAAACGATGAACTGCGGCGCGTGCTGCTGAATGAGTGCACCGAGGAGCAATTAAGGCTCATGGCGTCTTACGAGCTGGCCAGGATGAAGGATATGGATGCATATATCGGCGTCCGGGCAGGAGATAATGCCAATGAATTAAGCGATGTTCCCGATGAAAAGCTCAAGCTGTACAACAAGCTGTTTGCCATGCCCGTCCATATGGAGCAGCGGGTGGAGCATACCAAATGGGTGATTCTCAGGTATCCCAACCCTGCCATGGCTCAACTGGCTGAAATGTCTACGGAGGCTTTTGAGGAATTTTATTTCAATGTCTGTAACCTTGACTATGGAAAAATGTCCAGGGCCATGGACAGCCTGGTTAAATTTATGGAAAAGGCAGAAAGGGTAAGAATTACAGGCAAAGACACCGATCTGGCCTTTTCTGTCAAAGGAATGCCGGCCATTAAATGCGAAGGCAAGAGAAACATCCCTGACGGAGAGGTTTTCTCGGCGCCCGTCAAAGATTCTGTAAACGGCGTTATATCCTATAACACTCCCTCCAAATATCAGGGCTTTACATACGACAATGTACGTCTGGAATTCAAGGATGGGAAAATCATAAAGGCAACGGCCAATGACAATGAGAAAATCAACAAGATTTTCGATACGGATGAAGGCGCGAGGTATGTTGGGGAATTCTCGCTCGGCATGAATCCTTATATCGAAAAGCCGATGAAGGATACGCTTTTTGACGAAAAAATCAAAGGCAGCCTCCATTTCACACCGGGGTCGTGCTATGACCAATGCAACAACGGCAATAAGTCCGCCATCCACTGGGATCTGGTGTTTATCCAGAGGCCTGAATACGGCGGCGGTGAAATCTGGTTCGACGACGTCCTGGTGCGGAAGGATGGGCTCTTTGTACCGGAGGAGCTTAAGTGCCTGAATCCGGAGAACCTGATTTGAAATACATAATTGTTGGATAATTCGTAACAGGTGGTTGCTGCAGGTTTGTTGGATTATCTGAAATGCAGGATTGCATATGCAGGGGCGCGCATTGCACGTCCGCAGAATGTATAAAATGCGACTGAAAGCCAACCGTCCTCTGTCCACATACTAGCGTAAGGAGGCATAAAAATGTCCGATAGTGATGAAAGGTTTGAGATAACCTATAAGCAAGGTGTTATCAACCAGACAAAGATTTTGCGAGATAAGAAAACAGGAGTTAATTATCTGTTTCATTCTGAAGGCAATGCCGCAGGGTTAACGGTTCTTGTTGATGAGAATGGAAAGCCTATTATTACAAGATCATAGAAGTGGGACATTAAACCTGTCCCGTTTTGGCTTAAATTATTGTCAATGAGGTCTTTATGGAAAACTGGATCATCGGCACCAAGCTTTTCATAATGCTGTACTGTGTGTTCAAATACATATCCGGCGATATGCGGCAGGGTGCGGTTGTCCTTTTCCTGCTGCTCCTTTATATATGCCTGAACATGCTTTTTTATATCTTCAAGGACAATCGACTGAAAAAACTGCTGCTGGCTCTGACACTGCTGCTTCTGCTGCTTTCAGCCCGCTATGCGGATATGCTTTTCCTCCTGCTTGCGCCTCTCAACGGCGCGGAACTGGTGGACAGGTTTTCGGAGGATTTGCGCTTTCCCGCCATTCCCGCCGCCCTGATTGCGGCGTTTGTGGATTCAAGCCTGCTTGCCGAATACCTGCTGGCGTCCTTTTTCGGTTTGTGCATGTTCATCCTGTCCAAAAAGGCGTTTGCCCGGTTCGACGTCTTATCCCGGGAAATTGATTCACTGAGGGAAAAAAACGATGTCCTTTACAAAAGGCTGGATGCAGGTGCCGATTATGAAAACCAGTTGAGATATCTTTCCCAGATGGAGGAGAGAAACAGCCTGGCGCAGAAGATACACGACAAGGTGGGGCATGCGCTTGCCGGAAGCCTCATCCAGCTGGAAGCCGCGTCGGTTGTTATGGGCAGTGATCGGTCAAAGGCTGAGGAGATTATCCGGAATGTAATCAATGTATTGAAGGACGGAATGGAAAGTATAAGATCGACCCTCAGGAATATCAAGCCTGCCCCCGAACAACTGGGGATCAACCGGTTAAAGGTTTTGCTGGATGAATTCTCTCTTAACGGCAATATCAAGGCTGCCCTGAGTTATTCCGGAATGATATCCGTGATTTCACATCTCCAGTGGAAAATTATCACCGATAATGTAAAGGAAGCCCTCACAAACGCACTCAAATATTCTGCGGCAACTACCGTCAAAGTGAATATAGAAGTCCTGAACAAGCTGGTCAGGGTGGAAATAAAAGACAACGGGGTCGGCGCGTTTTCCTTCAAAAAAGGGTTAGGCTTAAGAGGCATTGAGGAACGGACCGAAACAGCCGGAGGCAAGGTGGTTATAGACGGATCAAAAGGGTTTTCAATCATTATGCTGCTGCCTATCTCCGGTGAATGATGATGAATGGGATGGATTTTAAAACATTTTATGACAGAGCGGCTGGCATCGCGAACAGTGATAGCGGCGGTGAAGGGAGGTATGCCTGAATGACGGCAAATAAAAAGATAAGGGTGCTGATCGCCGATGATGACGCGCTAATCCGGGAAGGGCTTAAAATTATCTTTCAGGCGGATGGCCATTTTGAAGTGACAGCCTGCGTGGAAAACGGCCTTCAGGCGGTTCAGGGCTGCATGGACGGACAGGCGGACGTAGCGCTGCTGGACGTACGGATGCCGGTTATGGACGGACTTCAGGCCGCAAGGGAAATATCCGGCAAGACGAAAACCAGGGTCCTGATCCTGACCACCTTTGATGATGACGAATTCATTTTAAATGCCATAAAAAATGGCGCCAGGGGTTACCTCTTGAAAAACAGCCCTCCTGCCAGGATCATGGATGCCGTCAAAATGGTCCATGACGGGGGGACCGTCATGCAGGATGTGGCAATGGACAAAATCCGGGAAGGGCTTGCCGGGCATAAAAAGGAGAATATCCCCGCAGGTCTGTTTACAGAGAGGGAGATGGAAATTATCAAGCTCATTTCCAAAGGCCTTTCCAATAGGGAAATCGCCGGGGAGCTTTACATGTCCGAGGGGACCGTGAAAAATTACATATCGTCAATCTTGAATAAAACCGGCCTGGAACACCGGACCCAGATTGCAATATATTACCTGACCGGCAAATGAGTTTCACATTGAGTCCGCCATAGAATTCTGATATGATAGTAGTATATAAAATACCCATGCCACAGAGTGGCACGCCTTACTATTCCCCGGAATGTGCTTGCTGTCACGGGCTGACGCCAATGACCGCCCATATGTAAAGCTTTTTTTATGCCAATAGTTGCAGGTAAAGGAGGGGTTCATATTATATCCTTGGAAGCCTTGCTCGATGTCATCGATGCGGAGTGGGACAACCTTGAAATAACCTTTGCGGAGCCCTGGGAGATTTCCTGGGTGGTACCGCCGGGTGAAAGAGATGATTATGAAATGCACTTCCTTGAAAAAGGCAAAGGCAGGTTCTATATCGGCAGCAGGGAATATCCCGTTGTCAAAGGGGATATCATCCTCCTTCATTCCATGGAAGGAAATTCTTTTATTCCCGAGGAGTCGCCTTTTCGCATCATTTTTACCACCTTTAGGCTAAAGGCCTGCAAAAACCGCGAAAAGGCAGAGCTGCTGAAAAACCTCCTCAAGGGTGACAACCTGATAAAGCTGACGAATTATCAAAGCTCCCAGGAGCTGTTTTACCGCATGCACAAGGAAATACTTTTCAAATCGGAAAGCTACATGGTAAGACTGAAGCTGCTCCTTGGCTCCCTTGCAGCCGCAATGTCCGACCAGTATGCCGGCGGCGACGGCAGGGAGGATATAAGGTTCACTGCCAACAGGAACGCCCATGAATTGATAAACCGGGTAACGATCTACCTCCAGGATAATTACGGCAGCGATATCAGCCTTGCCGACCTCGGCAGGTTTGTCAATCTGCACCCCAGGTATCTGTGCACGCTTTTCAGACAAATCAGGGGAAAGACGGTAGGCGAGTTTTTACGTGAAATAAGACTGGAGAGGGCAAAGCGGCTGCTCCTGTACACCTCCTTATCCATGACGGAGATTGCCCTGGAGACAGGCTTCAACAGCAGCCAGTATTTCAGCAGGATCTTCAGCCAGCGGGAAGGCATTGACCCGAGGACCTTCAGAAAGACGAAAAACCGGTTGACAGAGGGATTACGGTTTCAAGGTGATACCGTAAAGCAGAAGTGAATAATGGCTGTCGGTAACGGTAAAGGATATATCGGCAATGACTTTCTTGTTGTTTGCAGCAACCTTCAAAAGGCCTATATAATATATCTCGGTTGATACCTTTGAAGGTGCAGTTGTTTGCCAATGCGGAAGTGACACGGGTGCACCAATGTTATGCAAGCCTTACCACTGTCATTGATGAGGCAAAATCATTGGTTAAATTTCCGTTTGCCAATAAAATATCAATAGGGTTTGTGGAGGCATTGATAAGATTTAATGTTGTGGCTGCTGGAAATTGAATGATGGTACTGCCTGGTAGATTGCCTGGGTTTCCGGCATTAGGCTTAATAGTTTTCTTGCTATATTGAGGCTCTATATTGTTACCTTACGAGCTTTCAGTAGAATAATATAGCTGGTCATTTCGTTAATGATAAAAAAGAATCGCTAGATTTATTGCTTCACTTAATTAAAGAGGTACATCAGTTGGATGTGCGATTCTGTTACTCTTACGTATATAGGAGTTTTTGTTTTTTTGAGAGAAAGAGACATTTACCTTTCTGGATAAGTTCAATCCTTCCTTGACTCGGGAGGAAAAACAGGAACCTGCGTTTCACTGAACCGCTGTATAGACTGCAACCATAAAGAGAGAATTTGCAATGCTTTTATTTTAATTACTGGTCAATTTATTAAAGCTAAAATAAAAGCAATAATTGTAAATCAGAAACTTGGATATTAAAAGTCATTAGTTCAAAGCAGTCTATAATAAACTACTTTGAACTTTTATATGCCTATCAAGTCTATAAATTTACGAGCTGCACTAGAAAGTGGCATATCCTTTTTAACGACAACTCCCAACCTCCGAAGAGGTATTTTTTCCTGAATGTTAAGCTTGAATAGGGACTTGTTTTTTAGTTCCTTTTGCACATATTCTTCCATAACACAAGCTACGCCCAACCCTTGGATAGTAAATTCGACGATCAAATCTAAATTACTTAACTCAATTTGTGGAACCAAATTAATTCCATGAGATAAAAAGTATTCATCAATATATGCCCTTGTATTGCCTCCCTTTTGGAGCATAATTAACGGGTAACTTTGAGATAGCATTTGAATAGAAATCGAATCGTCACATAAGGCTTTATATTTCTCACCGACAACAAAGCAGTTTTGCATTTCTAAAGTCTTAATTGTATTGAATTTATCATTATCAATATTGTGAAAATTAATGATTCCTATATCAATTTTTCCCATGTCCAGTAATTGGGCTATTTCATAGCTGGATTCGTCTTGGATATATAGATAAACGTCCGGATAGTTAAGATTATACTGACTAATATATTGGAGTAAATCATATTTACAAACTGCACTGCAAACTGCTAATCTCAACTGTCCTGACGTCATTTGTTTAAGTTCGGAAAACTTGTGTTCCCCAGCCTGTATCAAGTTATAACCCTGTTCAATATATCGATATAAAACCTCACCCTCAATAGTCAAAGAAACACCACTAGCATTTCTATAAAACAATTCCCCATCCAGCTTTTGCTCAAGTTGCTTAATAGCTTGGCTTATTGCCGGTTGTGACGTATATAATTCTTTTGCTGCTTTGGAAAAACTTCCAAGTTTTGCAGTTGTGTAAAAAATCCTATAAAGTTCCAAATTGATCAACATATAATAATCAAGTATACCTCCTATATGAAATTACGATTTTACTTATACCCTATTCCTTATTATAATATGGGTATACAGTAGAGTCAATAGAGCGTTGGCAAAGGAGGTGTGAAGGTGGTATTACTGTACTATTTTCTTTCATTGGTATCTGGTATGGCTTTGACATTACAAGCAGGATTCAACGGGCAGCTCCGTTCAAAAGTTGGCAGTCCTGTTTTTTCCTCTTTTATAAGTTTTCTAGTCGGTACCATAGGTCTTGGCATGGTGCTTTCTTATACAATATTAAGTGGCGCTTATTCATTACCTAATTGCATAAATATGCTCAAAGGTATTCGATGGTGGATGTTAACCGGTGGTCTTTTGGGAGCTTTCTATATCTTTGTTACAATTTTTGCTTCCCCTAAAATAGGCTTTGCAAATATGTTCTGCCTGGTGATTTGCGGCCAAATTATTTTGTCGATTATATTTGATCATTTTGGTTTTCTCGGAAATGAAGTTCACCTTATTAATCCGCAGAGAATACTTGGAGTAGTTTTACTTATAGCAGGAGTATATGTTATACAAAAATTTTAGATATTTTATAGGAGGATAACAATTGAATAAAATATGTGTGTATTCAGGTTCCAATTTTGGAGATAAACCGGAATATAAAAAGTGTGCGTTGCAGCTTGGAGAAATACTGGCACAAAACAAAATTGAGTTGGTTTATGGCGGGTCTAAAGTAGGTTTAATGGGTGAATTGTCTAATCAAGTACTTAAAAATAATGGCAAGGTTACAGGTGTGATGCCTAAAGGACTTTTTCCTAAAGAAATTGTAAATATGAATCTTACTCGTTTTATTGAAGTTGCAGATATGCATGAGAGAAAGAAAAAAATGGCAGATTTATCTGATGGCTTTATTACGCTACCCGGGGGTATTGGAACATATGAAGAGCTATTTGAAATACTTAGTTGGGCGCAACTGAAGATTCATAATAAGCCAGTGGGTATTTTAAATGTAGCCCATTTCTTTGACCCTCTAATTAACATGATTAATAAAGCCATACAAGAAGGATTTATGAATCCCTCCAACGCAAAGCCCTTCTAGTAGATACCGATCCCAACAATCTTTTGGACAAAATGAAGAAATATTCTCCACCTGAGCTAGGTATAAAATGGCTTGATTTACAAGGAAAATAAGTTTGATACATTATTGTTCGCATTACGCCAAAATAGTATAATATACGTGTAAATGTAAAGCGAAAGGAGGGCATATGGCACGAGTAGCCAACAGGCAAAATATTGTGAAAGCAACACCCAAAAACAAGATATGGTTAGTAGCGTTCTATATCCGCTTATCGCGTGAGGATAAACGGGGAAAAGACGAATTGGAAAGCAATACCGATCAAAGGCTCATACTGACGGATTTTCTCGAACAGCAGGACGACGGCGATGAATACATTTATGTTGACGAATATGTTGAACTGACAAGGGACCCATACTAAAAATATCTGAATATTGTACATGTTTTCTGTGAATCCACGCTAAGAACACGGCGTCCTTCCGATTATATAATTATAACGAGGCGACAAAAATATCCCCCACCTCTACTAGGCGGCGGGTATCGAATTGGGTTTCAGGCGATGAGCATATCTCCCGCCCGGGATGCATGGACGAGCAGCAAATGCAAGGCATTTGCGACCAGCCTCGTTGAAACTCCGCTGCGGTAAGGAAATTTGTCTACAACCGACAAATTTCCTTTGAATTAGGTCGTTATAACTATGAGAATAATCAGTCCAGGGAGGAATGCGTCGTGAAATTTTCCAATTTTAAAGTCCTTTCAGAGGATGAAATCGTTCAGATCCATGAAGCGTCCGTCAAAATACTTGAAGAAACCGGTGTGCAGATATTCAGCAAAAAGGTATTGGATTTTCTTAGTGCAAAAGGCGCGGTAGTCGATTATGACAAACAGCTGGCAAAGCTTCCGCGGAAGCTGGTGGAAGACTGCCTTAAGACGCTGCCCCATACCTTCGACCTTTACGACAGAAACGGAAATAAAGCATTTACTATAGGAGACGCAGTTCCCAAATGCGCTTCCGGCCATAATGCCATCTTTATTATTGATGCCGAAACCAGCCAGCGCAGGAATTCTACCCTGAAGGATGTGGAGAATTTCGCCCTTATCTCCGACAAGCTGGAAGATATTGATATCGTCGGCGTACCTGTAATGCCTCAGGATGTTACGCCCCAGGCGACCTTGATCTATGCGGTGAAAGCTTTGCTGGAAAATACCACCAAGCCCTTGTTCTTTTCCACGGAAAGCAGTGCTGTCAATGCTTCGGTAATCCGGCTGCTGAAGGTGATCGCCGGCAAAGAGGATATTTCGGGCTGTCCTACAGCCATAAGCCAGTTGTCGCCCACCAGCCCCCTTCTCTGGGAGGAAGGCGCCGTGGAAGCGCTGATTGAAACCTCAAAAGAGGGGATTCCCCTGAACCTGCTTCCCGAGCCGATGACGGGCGTAAGCGCGCCCTACACCGTCGCAGGCCTGCTGACGGTACACAATACCGAAGTGCTTTCGGGAGTGGTCATTTCCCAGCTGGTTAGGCCCGGAGCTCCCGTCATTTACGGAAGTTCCTGGACTACCTACGATATGAAATACACCACCGCCATCATCGGAAGTCCCGAAACCAGCATGCTGCGCGTTGCAGGCTGCCAGATGGCAAGATATTACAAGATGCCCAGCCACACCACGGCTCCCAATTCGGATTCCAATGCCCACGACGAGCAAAACGCGTGGGAAAAGACCATCAGCAACATGTGCGCAATATGCGCTGGCAATGATGTGGTCATGAATTCGGGAATGTTTGCGACAGGCTTGACCATCAGCCTTGAACAGCTTGTGCTGGACGATGAAATAAACGGGGTCATAAGAAGGCTCAACAGAGGGATCGAAGTCAACAGTGACACCATCGGCGCAGAAGTAATCAATAGCGTAGGCCCCAGGGGGAATTTCTTCATGGAGGACCATACCTTCAACTATCTGAGAAGCGGCGAGTTCAGGGAGGTCAAGGTATCCAACACGAAGACCTATGACGGCTGGCAGGCGGCAGGCGCACCCGATGTCACAGTAAGCGCCGGTAAAAAGGTAAAGGAGCTGATTGAAGCCGGCAACGACAAAAAGCTCAGCCCTGAAAAGATAAAGGAAATGGAGCAGGTCATCAGGGAATTTGAAAAAAATCTCAAATAAATACCGGCAGAGGGAATGTTTTACACCAATGGGGGTTGTCTTTACAGGCAACCCCTATCATGCGTATAATGGTACTACAACGAAAAAACATGATGCAGCCATCGTAGAAATATACCGAAAAGACTGGCATACTATTAACACCAGTTTTGTCAAACCCATCATCTATCTCAGCAATTTGATGGATTGCCAGAAAGGGAAACCTGGAGGGATTGATCCACCAGCGCAAAAACATCTGAAGATTGTACATGTTTTCTGTGAATCCATGTTAAGAACCCGGTGACCTATCGATTATATAATTATTGTAAGAATATCCGGCACCACGGCGAACAAACATTAATCCATGGGCATTAAACGCTTTCCGGAAATATTGCCGTGCCGTCCTATGGACACATCACCGCCACAATTTGAGAAAAACCTTATACAAGCGCCGGCAGGGAAAGTGTTATAAAGCGGCGAGGTTTTTTACAAATTTAAATTTTATTTTAGGGAGGCTTTTATGAAGCTGGAAATGACACAGGTTTTATCCCGGAGTGAAATCGAAAAGGTGAATTCCGGCCCACGTTACTTCTCCCAATACCGAGGCCAATGCCCATGACGAGCAGATGGCCTGGGAGAAAATGCTCAGCCAGTATGCCTGTATGACTTCCGGGAACGACCTGATCGTCAATTGCGGCATGTTTGCCACCGGCCTTACCTTCAGTCTTGAGCAGCTGGTTCTGGACAGCGAAATGGTAGGGATCATCCGCAGGATGATGCAGGGTTTTGAGGTGAATGACGATACTCTGGCCGTGGACGTGGTAAAATCCGTAGGCCCCGGGGGAAGCTTTATTATGGAAGACCACACCATTGGGCATTTGCGGAGCGGCGAATACTATGAGTATACGGTTTCCAGCGTTGACCCCTATGAAACCTAGAGGGCCAAAGGCAATCCAAGCGTAGTGGATCTGGCCCGGGAAAAGGCAAGGAGCCTGATTGCGGAGGGCATAGCCCAGCCGCTGGACGAAGCAAAGCTGAAGGCCATTGAAGATATTGCCAGGAAGCTGGACGCTTTATATGCATAGCGTGGCGATCAAATGGAGACATACCTTTTTTGTCAATTGTCCTTCCATGATTAGGATATGCCGTGAAACAGATCGTTTCACCGGCGGACGGCCAATGGCCGCCCCTACAGAGGATGCGCCATGGCAGGATAACTTTGTATGCAAATGAATACCAGGAGAAGGAGTGCGACCATGAACGCAAAGGAAAGAATGCTGAATATATTTCACGGAAAAGCAATCGACCGCACACCGGTGGCTCCCCACTGGTGGGGTCTTTATAAATTCCAGCTGGCCGGTATCGCGTCAGGCTATACAGATGAGGACAAATGCTGGACGATGTATGGCGACGGCCTTGCCGAAGTGGATGCCCTTTTTTATGAGACCTTCAAGCCGGACTGGTTCCATCTGGGCATGGGCTTTGATGATTCTCCCGATAAAAAATACAGGCAGGACAAGCTTTCGGAAATTTCTAAGCATGCATGCAAGCTGGAATCGGCGCTTGTGCTTGACGAATATGTCAGCCTGAAATACAGAAAGGCCGACGAAATAAAAAAGACTACACAGTACGACCATGTCAAAAGCCTGGCGGATAAATACGGCGAAGAGGTTTTCATTGCCCTCAATGAAGGAAACCCCATTTGCGAAATCCTTGATCCCCATGGACTCATAGGCTTTGAGGAAGGCCTCATCGCTTTGAAGGAAGAACCGGAGCTGATGGAGCGCCTCATCTTCGGAGAATATGAAATGATGCTGGAAAAAATCAAAGTTCTCAAGGAGTACGGGTGTCATGGGTATATCGGATCGGAGACCTATTGCACGCCCGACCTTATTTCGCCTTCCACATACCGCGATCTGATTTTCCCGGCGCAGCAGTATTTTTACAAAAAGGTTGCGGAAATGGGAGTGGCGCCCATCGCTTATTTCCTTGGAGACATCCTGCCTTTGATGGATTCCGTCAATGAACTGGGAGTAAAGGCTCTGCTGGTGGAAGAACCCAAAAAGGGGTATTCCCTGGACGGGGTTGAGATCAGGAAGAGGCTTGACCAGAATATTACTCTGTTTGGGAACCTGGACAGCGTTTACACTTTACTTTATGGCAGCGTTGAGGATGTGACCCGCGAAACCGTCAGGCAGCTGGAAGCTGCAAAATATGGAAGATTCGTTATGGCCAACGGATGCCCCCTTGCTTTTGACACACCCGGAGAGAACATTTCTGCAATGGTTAAAACCGCAGCACTGTATGGGAAAGCCTGAGTTTTTCAGTTAGGGAAGCTCATCCCGAAATGATCCAGTTGAATGCACGCAAGCGTCCCCAATTCTTAGAAACAATTATTGAATAGATGGCAACGAAGTATATACAGGTCATGGAAATGGAAGACTGCCGGATTTCCCGCGGGCGCAGGCGATTCCGGCAGCCAGGAAAATTGCATAGGTACATTCACGGGGAGGTTATACAGCAGTCCAGGGAAAGCGGGAAGAGCTGGTCCTGCGCCATAGACAACGGATAACCGGGGGCCCGCCTTGGCGAACAAACACTTGGACAGGCACTTTATGCATCGATAGCCCGCAACCAGTTCTGTGCTATCAGTGCATGCCCGGGTAATGTCGGGTGTACGCCGTCGGCAGCCCAGTATTCAGGCTCGGCAGAAGTGGAAGCCTTCGCAAAGATTCCATCCAAAGGGATATAGATTGTATTATATTCCCTGGCGATTTCTCTGGCTTCCTGAATCTTCGGATCCAGATCCGCTCTCCATTGTTTTCTGTCTGCCGGGGATGGCAGTACAAAAGGCTCGCAAATAATGATCTTGGTATCCGGGAGACTTTCCTTGATGGAAGACAGAATAAAGCGGTAATCTTTGGCGTAGTCTTCCGCCGATGTAGCATCGTTGCTATCGTATCGCCTCCATGTGTCGTTAATTCCAATGAGTATTGACACCCAATCAGGTTTTAATGCAATACAGTCCTCCTGCCAGCGGGATTTCAAGTTCCGCACCCTGTCACCGCTAACACCGCGGTTTATAAATGTTACCCGCCTTTCGGGATACAGGGCTGAAAACCATGAGGCAGCCATCATAGGATACCCATGTCCCAAATCGCCTGCGATATCCCTGTTCCGTCCACAGTCAGTAATACTGTCTCCTTGAAACAGCACTACATCATGGTCTTTTACTAAAGTTGACATAATGAATCATCTCCTGTCGCGGTAAAGTTTTCCTAAAGATTAGGATAACTTTTTCTCCTGGTGCTGTCAAACAAATAATATTACTTTCGTCATATAAGAATGGTGACCTTTTGTACTTACAGAAGGCCTCCTTTTTTTATTATACTGGATATCAGAAAGGGAAAAGGAAGTGATTTGAATGAGCATTTTAAGAATCGAAGAGGTCACGAAAAAATTCGGAGACGTCATTGCGGTAGATAATGTAACGCTTTCCTTAGATGAAGGAGAGATTTTCGGACTGCTGGGGCCTAACGGAGCAGGAAAAAGCACAGCCATAAACATGGTGACGGGCCTTTTGTCCATGGATAAAGGCAAAATCCACCTGATGGATATGGACATAAGGAAAAATTCCATGGAAACCAAAAAAAATACCGGAATCGTGCCGCAGGATATTGCAATTTATGAAGACCTTACCAGTATGGAAAACGTAAAATTCTTTGCCAGTCTGTACGGTTTAAAGGGCGGCCAGCTCAATGCGGCAGCGGAAGAAGCGCTGGAATTTACGGGTTTAAGTGATAAAGCCAGAACTTATCCCAAACAATTCTCCGGAGGTATGAAAAGAAGGCTGAACATTGCCTGCGCCATAGCTCACAAGCCGAAGCTCATTATCATGGATGAGCCGACGGTGGGGATCGATCCCCAGTCCAGGAACCATATCCTGCAGTCGGTTAAAAAGCTGAATGAAATGGGTTGCACTATCATCTATACCAGCCATTACATGGAGGAAGTGGAGGAAATCTGTACCAGGATAGCCATTATGGATCACGGCAAGGTCATAGCCCAGGGCACGGGAGATGAGCTTAAGGCCTTGATCACGGATACCAATGTGGTCTGGATAACGGTTGCAGATCACGTATCCAGGGTCAATGAAGACAGGCTGAAGGAAATCTCCGGCGTATTGAACATTGAAATTGAAGAAAGCACGGTTAAGATAGGCAGTGCAAGGGAAGTCAACAACCTTGACAAAATTATCCTGTATTTTACATCCAATGGGATCGCCATAAAAAGTGTCGAAAGCAAGACGCCGGATCTGGAAACGGTATTCCTCTCCCTCACGGGAAGAAGACTCAGGGATTAGGGGGCGAGGTTTATGAACATTTTGTACATCCTGTGGAAGGAATTCAGGCAGAACATCCGTAACTGGAAAGCCAATTCCATGATGATCCTGTTTCCCATTGTCCTGATCATTATCCTGGGCGCGGCCTTTGCACAGGTTTTTGACAACTCCGTAAAGCTGAATGACGCAAAGGTCCTGTATACACTGGAGGACAAAACCGGATTGTCGCAGTATTTTGAAGAGTTCAAGGCGCAGGGGAAAGAGCTGGGGATCCTGTTCGAGGAGACTTCCGATGTTGACGAAGGTATCAAAAGCGTCCAGGATGTGACCTATTCATGCTATATCCTGGTAGAAGAAGGCACCGGGAAGGTCAGCTTCTATAAAAATGCCCGCTATAATTTCGAAGCCGGCTTTGTAGAGGGCTATATCAATATATTCATTCAACGGTATAATGTATTTGCGGAAATAGCAAAAACGAATCCCGCGGCGCTAAGCAAGGCATTTGAGGAAACGGGAAGGGAATACGCAAAAATGGCTTCCCTGGATACCAAAAAACAGCCCCGTTCCATCGATTATTACTCCATAACCATGCTTACCCTGATACTTATGTATGCTTCACTGACAGGAATGTATGGAATCAAATCGGAACAGAACATGAAAACCGGAAACAGGATATTGTGCGGTCCTGTGCGGAAGTATGAATATCTTACGGGAAAAGTGACCGGGGGGGTCATGGTAACCATCGTCCAGGCGCTCATTGTAATCCTGTTCAGCAAATATGTGATGAATGCCAACTGGGGTTCCGACATCCTCACCATTCTGGTTCTGGTTCTGGCCCAATCGGTAATGACCATCAGCATCGGCGCCGGCATTGCGTACCTTGTCTCCAATGAAGGCGCAGCGTCGGGAATATTGAACACCATCATACCGGTCATCGTTTTGTTTGGCGGTGGATATACCCCGTTGGAGCAAATGGGGGAAGCGATGGTGAGGATTTCTGTGTTTTCACCGGTCCGATGGGTCAACAACGCATTGTTCAGGATGATTTACGATAGTGATTATTCGCTGGTTTTGCCTGCCATCCTGATCAACTTGGCGGTAGCGATGGTATTCATTATGGCGGCGGCCATGATTTCCAGAAAGGAGGTTGTATGAACATGAAAAATGTAGGGATCCTTATTCTGAACACATTAAAGGTAACTTTCCGGAGAAAGGGCAACCTGATCATCTATTTGCTGCTTCCCATCCTGGGTGTGATACTGGCCGTTGTGATATACAGCGGCGCCGGTTCGGCCAGGGTCAACATTGCAGTCGCCGATAAGGATGCCGGACGGCTTTCTGTGGATTTCACAAATGATCTGAAGGAGAGGGACAGCTTTAAGATTTATGATGTAAAGGAAAGTGATATACGCAACGGCTTGCTGGACAGGAAGTATGACGCGGCAATTGTGATCCCGGAAGGTTTTGAGCAGGGAGTCTACGCGGGTTCCATTCCCGAAATAGAGGTTATATCCCTGAAGGGCCAGGAAAGCACTGCGTGGATTGTCAGCTTTATCAATCTTAATTCACAGAACCTGGCATCGTTGTATGCGGCATCCGACGGTGATAAAAGCGCTTTTGACAAACTTTATGACAACTACAGGAAAGGCTCTCTGAAAATTAAGGTCGAGGAACTGGACGACGTAAAAACCAGTCAGAATGTAACGGTAACCAGTATGGGCTTCCTGATCATGTTTGTAATGCTGGGCTCAAGCTTCACCTCCCAGTTCATCCTGAATGAAAAAAGGACGCGGACCTACTACAGGATCTGCTCGGCGCCTGTAAGCTTCAGGGAATATATTGCGGCCAACACCCTTACAAGCCTCATCATTATCAGCATACAGATCCTGGTGATTCAGCTGGTGATGAAGTATATCTTCCGGCTGGAAACTTTCGTACCCGATGGGAGCATGTTTGTGATCCTCTTCCTCTTCGGGATGGTCGCAACGGGTTTAAACATGCTTATCACTGCTCTTTCCAGCTCTTCCTACATGGCGTCCACTGTTTCTACCCTGGTAATGACTCCCACATGCATGCTTGGCGGCTGCTTCTGGTCGGTGGAATTGATGCCGGAGATCATGCAGAAAATAGCATTTTTCATGCCCCAGTGGTGGACGCTGGACGCAATAAAAAAGATGCAGGTCGGCGGAGGATTTGACACCATCGGCATGCATCTGGTGATCCTGCTGGCATTTGCCGCAGCCCTGCTGTTGGGCGCCATTTACAGGTTTTCCAGGACCAACGGCGTACAGAAGTTTGTGTAGGGTTTATAAATGGATGAGGTCACCAGTGAAATCAAGGCTTTCAGGATTGAGGTCCTGGGAGCTTTTTTCGTAGTTTGTGATAAAAGCCAATAACAAGCACAAGGATTCCGGGATTTTTTCTGTTTTCAGCAAGCCTGTCATCATAATCCTCATCATTGTATATTTTCTGGATAACTAATATATTATTTTTATACGTCATACTATTTCTTAAGGATAAATTTTTAACCGGAGCGGGCGGACCATGAAGCATCAATATTGTCTTTCTGGAATAAATGGTATAATATATAAATAAGCGCATTTGCGGAAATAAATCTGCTATTTCCCGTGTTGCTTAATTAAACCTGTTGCCGGACATCTTAAAAAAACAAAAGCGTTATCGCGAATACTTATTTTTATAACTGGATAAAGAATGAAGGTTTGAACGGCTGGCATTGCGCAAGAGCCGGATAAAATTAAAAATCGACAGGAAGAGGAGAGGTATAAACAGCCGCCGGGATACTTTTTAAGCACATTTTTAATTAGTGCTTCCGGTATAATTAACAGTAAGAGATCAGCTTGCAGAGCTGTTTGCATGGGGGTGTGGGATAATGTCTGCTGTCGGAAGGCGAAATGTAATCCTGTATCGATTTCTTATATCCTATATTCTTATTCTGTCAATATCCATTGGGCTGTTTTTGGTGATTTACGACAGGACTGGGGCAATCCTGGAAGAGGATACAAAAAAATCGAACCTTTTTATGCTGGAACAGAGCAGGGATATCATGGACAGGCACATCCAGGAACTGGACAGCATCATTGAGAGGGTGGCGCTGGATCCGAAAATAATATCTCTGGCCAATCTGGACGGATTAAAGGAAGGCTCGGCGGATATCGACCTGTTAATAAATGCTGTAAACGGCATGGCGTCCTATCGGTTATCCAACAGCTTCATCAAGGATTTTTACATCTATTTCAAGGCCAGCGACATTATTATGACAGCTTCCCGGGCAAATACAAAAATGAGGCTGCAGTACGGCAATTATTTCAGGTTTGGGGACTTGAGCTATGAGGAATGGGTTTCCAGGACTGCGGGACGGGTGCAGATAAAAAGCTATCTGCCGTCAACCCCCGTAACATTCGTCGGGCGTGAATATCCGGTAATCACAAAGCTGCAATCCATACCCCTTGAATACCCCAAAAGCAACAAAGGCTGTATAATGGCATTTATTGATACCAATGCGGTAAATCAACTTTTGCAGAAAATCAATGCCGGCAGCAGCGGGTATAGCTATATCCTTGACAACGACAATTCGATCATTACTTCGGTAAATCTTGAAGGGAAAGAAGCCAGGATATTGGACATTCCTTTTGCCGGACAGGGCGGAGTGACGAATACAAGGGTTTCAGGGGAGGATATGGTTGTATCCTATACAATTTCTTCCGTGAACAATTGGAAATATGTTGCGGCAGTTCCTGCCGAATTCGTTATGAGAAAAGTCAATTCCGTCCGCACGGCTGTTTTACTGGCAGCGCTGGTCATACTCGTTGTAGGCTCCCTGCTTTCCTGGATTTTTTCTTATAAAAATGCAAAGCCTATAAAGGAAATCTGCGATTCCCTTAAAGAATTTTTAGGAGACAGCAAGGGGTATAAAAACGAATTTAATTTTTTAAGCGGAAGTATCGATGGCTTGATCAACAGCAATAAGGATCTGGGAGAAAAATTGAATGAGCAGATGCCGATTATGAGAGCCGCCTTTTTAAGACGTCTGCTGCATGGCAATTACAGGGACCTGGAAGAGATTGATTCCAACCTGTCCCATCTGGATATACGGATCCATGGCGCTGCTTATGTTGTCGTCATCATGAGAATATCGGGTTACAGGAATTTTATCAATAAGAATATTTTGAAGGAGCTGGATTTATCAAGGCTGATTATAAATCGCGGCATTGAGGAAAAATCATGCGGCAGGGCGGTTTCCTGCGATTTGAACGAGACGGACATCGCTTTTCTGCTGTCGTCTGATTCAAGCGACATGGAGAGAATAAGGTCCGAGGTTGAGAGCATGGCAAAAGCACTATCCGAGGCTCTCCACAACCGGAGCCAGATATATGTTTCTTTTGCAGCCGGAAGCATATATACGAGCCTGCTGGATATCGGATATTCCTTTATTGAAGCAAAACAGGCAGCGGATTATATTATGGGAGCCCATGAGAATACGCCTGTGTGGTATCATCAGATCCGGGAGCAGGGCGATAACTGCAAATATACCATCGATATGGAGCGGCATCTGATAGAGCTGGTCAGGTCCGGCGACAACGAAGGGCTTGAAAGATTTCTGGAAAACATTCATGCGGAGAATTTCCGGAGAAGAAAGCTGCCTGTTCCTATGCAGCGTCTGCTTCTTTACCAGATGACAGGCACCTTGACGAGGCTGGCTGAAATCCCCGGGATGGGGGTCGCAGAAAACAAGTGTATGGAGATCTCCCGCGCGGATGATGTTGATTATGCGTATCATGAGCTTTGCAAATGCTTTATGGAGCTGGCCGACGCAGTAAACTTGAAGAAGGATCGAAGTGACGATTTGCTTTGCGACAAAGTGCTTGAGTTTATAGATGAGGCATACAAAAAAGAGGATTTGACACTTTACAGTGTGGCGGCGCATTTTAATCTTACCGAAACCTACCTGTATCATTTTTTCAGGGAAGAGACCGGAACGACATTTGCAAGCTATCTTGAAAAGCTTCGAATGGAACGTGCATATCGCCTGTTAACCGAAACAGGGTTTTCCATCACCGAAATTGCGCTTCAAGTCGGATACGGCAGCGTCCATTCCTTCCGGCGCGCTTTCAAGCGCTGCAGGGGGCATATCCCCAGTGATTTGAGGAATGCCTGAGGAAAGTCAAAAAATGTACCCGTGCTTTTTAAAAAAGTACCTAGGAAAATAATCCGCTTTGCGGTAGGATTTAACTATCAGGCAGGTGAAGCTCATACCAGCGAAAGTGAGGAAAGTGCGGATGACCATAGCTAAAAAGGATGGATTGGTTTTTAACCTTAAAAAGAGTTTTCCCTATTACATCATCATTTTACTCCCGGTTATCTATCTGGCTGTGTTTAAATACGCTCCCATGTATGGAATGCAGATTGCCTTCAAGAATTACCAGGTGTCCAAAGGGATTGCTGCCAGTCCGTGGGTAGGGCTGAAATACTTTGAAATGTTCTTTAACCTGCCGTCCTTCTGGAGCATTCTCTATAATACCATAGCAATAAGCCTTTATAGCCTGCTGGCCGGATTTCCCTTTGCAATCCTGCTGGCGATAGCCCTGAATGAATGCCGCAATGTTTTCTTTAAAAAGTCTATCCAGATGATTACTTATATGCCGTATTTCATTTCAACGGTGGTGATCGTTTCAATGATCATGCAGTTTACGGATGTTCAATCAGGCTTTGTAAGCCAGTTTATCAGGCTGTTGGGCGGAGAACCGAAAAATATCATGGGGATGTCGGAGTATTTCCGATCGCTTTATGTGTGGACGGGAGTATGGCAGGGGACAGGATATACATCCATAATATTTTTGTCGGCGTTAGCCGGTATAAGTGTAGAGCTGCGTGAAGCGGCTATTATTGACGGAGCGTCCAAGTTTAAAAGAATACTTTATATCGACCTGCCTGGCATAACCCCAACGATCATCATCCTTTTGATACTGAATATGGGGTATATCATGAGCCTTGGCTTTGAGAAGATTTACCTCATGCAGAATAACCTCAACATGCAAACATCCGAGGTTATTGCCACCTATGTCTACAAAGTCGGTATGATCAATGCGGATTATAGCTTTGCTACTGCCATAGGACTTTTCAATTCGGTTGTCAATCTGGTGCTGCTGGTTTTTTGCAATACATTATCCAGAAGGTTTAATCAAGCCAGTTTATGGTAGAGAGAGATATACCGATTTCTAAAACAACAGCAGGGAGGTTTATATGTTTACTGGCAATATAAAGCACCGTTTTAATGTAAGTGATAGGCTGTTTGATGTGATGGTATACACGTTTCTGACATTTTCACTTGTCGTCGTGCTCTATCCTTTGATTTATATACTCAGCGCTTCCTTCAGCTCTCCGCAGGCGGTAGTATCCGGCAAAGTATGGCTTTTGCCCGTTAAACCTACACTGCTGGCATATAGTGCGGTGTTTAAAAATGTAAATATTCTTACCGGCTATATGAATTCACTAATTTACGCCTTGTTGGGCACGTTCGTGAATCTGCTGCTAACCATGCTTGCCGCATACCCGCTTTCGAGAAAGGATTTTTATGGCAGGAATGTCTTTATGGGCCTGATTGTATTCACAATGCTGTTTTCCGGCGGGCTCATCCCGACCTACCTGATCGTTTATAAAATCGGAATTATCAATACATGGTGGGCAATGATCCTTCCCGGAGCAATGAGTGTCTGGAATGTTATCCTGGTACGTACATATCTGCAAAATACCATACCGGAAGAGCTTTATGAATCCGCAGGGCTGGACGGCTGCAGCAAATACAGGATTCTATGGGATATCGTAACACCCCTTTCGGGGCCCATATTGGCTGTGATCGCCCTTTACTGCATGGTTGGGTCCTGGAATTCATATTATGACGCGCTAATCTACCTGACCAAAAAAGAATTGTTTCCGCTGCAGATCGTCCTGAGAAATATACTGATCATCAACCAGATTGATGCTTCGATGATTGCCGATGTAAAAGAAATAACCAGAAAGCAGGGCATGGTGAATATATTAAAATATTCTGTGATTGTCGTAGCCAGCGCTCCGCTGATTGCCGTGTACCCTTTCATACAGAAATACTTCGTTAAAGGCGTCATGATCGGGTCTTTGAAAGGGTAGCCCGGGTATTGTCCGCATGGATATGAAAAAGGGATGCATCCATTTACATAGTTTAATCAAAAATAGCGGGAGGTGTGGAAGAATCCGGTTACGGTATTAAAAAAATGAAGGAGGGTTTTTATGAAAAGGTTTTTTCTATTTCTTTTATGCTTTGTATTTATGATGTCGATGGGTATGGCAGGCTGCGGACAGACGGACAGCCAGCAGAGTACTACAAAGGATACTCCGGGCGCAGGGACTTCCACCGGGACTTCCGGCGATGAAAGCGCTTATTCGGCGCCGGGCGTTTATCCGATTGCCAAAGATAAAATAACGTTGCGATTTGTAACCAGACAACATGCGGCCATCACGGATTACAACACCAATGAATTTTCAAAATATATGGAAGAGAAAACCAATGTCAAAATCGAATGGGAGACCATTCCTACCGACAGCAGCGGCAGTGCGAAGGAGAAGCTCAATCTTTTGCTGGCTACCGGCGAATATCCGGATGCGTTTTTTGGGCTGCAGTCGGATATCAAGGATTCCGTATTGACGCAGTATGGTACCCAGGAACAGGTATTTTTGCCTTTGGAGAATATTATTGACAAAGAGGCGGTGGAACTAAAGAAGATTTTCCAGGAGATCCCGGGGTCAAGAGAAGAAATTACCAGCCTTGACGGACATATCTATTCCATGCCCGAGGTCAACCAATGCTATCACTGCACCTATCAGACAAAGATGTGGGTGAACAAGGTATGGCTGGACAATCTCGGCATGAAGGTACCCACCACCACCGACGAATTTTATGCGATGCTGAAGGCGTTCAAAGAAAATGATCCCAACAGGAACAACAAAAAAGATGAAATTCCCATGGCCGCGGCGCAGAAATCAGGCTGGGAAAACGAAGTTGAAAAATTCCTTATGAATTCCTTCTGCTATTACAACTTTGAGATGTATGACCACAACAGCTTTACGGCAAGGGGCTTTTACATGAATAACGGCAAAGTGGATGCTCCCTACTATGATCCGGGAATAAAGGAAGGGCTCAGCTATATTAACAAGCTATATAAAGAGGGCCTGATTTACGACGGTTCGTTTACCCAGGACAACAACCAGCTGACGCAGCTTGTTGAGAATCCTGATGCAGAGCTGGTAGGAGCAATCCCTTCAGGGTATGGCGGAATGTTTGCCCAGCTTGGAGGAGACCGGTACAAACAGTTTATATGCATATCGCCGCTTAAAGGGCCTAATGGTATACAGTATGCCTGCACTTACCCGTATGAAGGAGTCTATGTAGGGGGATTTGTCGTAACGAAGGATTGCAAATATCCGGAAGTGGCTGTAAAGTGGGCGGATTACCTGTATACGTTTGACGGGACTACAAGGCTGACCCGCGGAGTGCCGGATACCGACTGGAGGATTCCCAAAGAGGGAGAGCTTGGCATAGATGGCAAAGCCGCACTGTATGTTCCGCTAAGGGCATGGGATGAAACCAAGCCGCAAAACAGCAGCTTTATCCAGGTGGGAATCACAAAAAGGGACAACGCCTACCGTCTTGGCGAGTTTATGGATGCCAACGTGGACATGTACAGCGGGGATGGACTGGAAAAGCTGTTATATACGGTTTCTAAGGAATTATATGAGCCATATGGCCAGAAGGACAAGGCAATGCCTCATCTCAAGTTTACAAAGGAAGAAAACGACGAGCTGATGACTTTGCTTGTGGAATATGACAAATACGCCAAGGAGAACCTGACGAAATTTATCGTTGGAAAGTTCTCGGTGGAAAAGGATTGGGACAACTTCCTTCAGAATCTGGAAAAACTGCAAATGAAGAAGATTATGGAAATGTATCAAACCGCTTATGACAGGCAATTTAAAAAGTAGACCACAGACCGGGTAATACTGCCGCCAGTGTCCGGAAGAATCGGCCCAGTCGCGGGACGGTTCTTCCAGACGCTTTTTGAAAAGAGGTATTACGTATATTCAAGATTTGTTGTTGCGCATAAAAGAATAGAACTGGAGTGAGATGAAGCATGGGAAAAAATATACTCGTAGAGGTATGCTGCGGATCTCTGGATGATGCAATTAGAGCCGAGGCATCCGGAGCAGATCGAATTGAGCTTAACTCGTGTCTGTTTCAAGGAGGGCTTACCCCTTCTATTGGGACCTTAATCAAAGCAAGGGAAAAACTGGGCATTCCTGTGATGGTGATGGTAAGACCGCGCGGCGCAGGCTTCTATTATACCGAGGCTGAGTATGAGGTAATGCTGAAGGATGCCGAGTGCTTTATTAACAACGGCGCCGACGGTATCGTATTCGGCTTCCTGCATGAAGACGGTACGGTAGATTATGAACGCTGCAAGTATATTCTGGAAATCATCGGCAAAAAAGAATCCGTGTTTCACCGCGCCATTGATGTGGTTCCTGATCCGATGGAGGCGCTTGAAAGGCTTGCGGCTTTGGGGGTCACAAGAGTATTGACCAGCGGACAGCAGCCAACGGTACGCGAGGGGATGCCGCTTATTGCCGAAATGGTGAAACAAGCGGCGGAACGGATACAGATATTGCCCGGAGGCGGGATACATCCTGGTGATGTGGCTGAAATCATTAAAAAAACAGAGGTCCGCCAGGTTCATGTCGCTGCGCCTGGGATCCGCATGGATAAATCCACCTGCGGCAATTCGCGCATATATTACGGCGGGGCACTTTATCCGCCGGAGGACAGGCACGAAATCGCGGATGAAAGCATGTTGAGAAGAATGGTCGAAGCGGTGCATTTCCATAAAGAGTGATTCATGGCGGTTATATTGTATAAAATTTATCCTCAAAGTGGTGTGCGCGTTCTTCCGTCATTCATGCGTAATAGGAATAGTTTTTTGCAGGAATAAAATTTGATGGTATGAACAGGAGGGGCCTGGAATGTCTGAAATACTTGTCGAAGAATATAGGGGAGGCATTCTTGAAAATGTACATAAGGGACGGATATGTGTTGTCGATGACAGCGGGAGAGTAATCTATAAGGTTGGAGATCCCCGGAAATTTACATTCTACCGTTCTTCCTCAAAACCGCTGCAAGTATTGCCGATCCTTGTCCGCGGGCTGGATAAGAAATATGGATTGACCGGGCCGGAAACCACCATCATGGCCGGATCTCACAGCGGAGAATTCATACATGCCGGGGTGCTTGAGAGCCTCCTGGCAAAGACGGGTCTGGCGGAAGACGACCTTATTATGAAGCCGGTATTGCCATTCAATGAGGAGCACCGCAGCCACCTGATAAGGCATAATCTGCCGCCGCGCAAAATTTATCACAACTGTGCCGGTAAGCATATTGCCCTCATGATGCTCTCAAGAGAATTGGGTGCAGACCACAGGACTTATTGGAAGCCGGATAGTCCTGCGCAACAGGAAATACTTCAGTACATTTCTTACCTTTCCGATTATGCTTCCGATAAGGTTGGCGTAGGAATTGACGGATGCGGCGTTCCCGTATTTGCAGTACCTTTGCAGGGAATAGCAAACGCATATGGGAAGTTTGCTTGCCCTGATACGGTTTCAGATATCAATATCCGTGCAGCAATCACACGAATGGCGGAGCTTATTAGTGAGAATCCCTATATGATGCGGGGCCATGGTTTCCTGTGCGGAGAGTTTAACCTTGACAGGAACGTTGTTGCAAAGGGCGGAGCAAAGGGGGTTTATGGCTTCGGTCTTAAGAGAGAGAGGCTCGGGATAGCATTGAAGATTGAAGACGGCACGGAAGAAGCCTGGCCTCTGATTATTGCAAGGATATTGGAACAGCTGGAGTACCCTCATCAACAGACGATGGAAATTTTATCCGGACTTGCACCTGAATATCTCCTCAATGACAATAAAACGGTCGTCGGTGAGAGACGCGCAGTTTTTAAACTGGTACCTTAATTAGGCGGAGGATTTATGCACGGGTTAAGTGGTATTTTTCATTCTTATTTACCGGGAAATGTAAAAGTTAATCCTTCCTTCGTCTCCGCTTTACTGTTAAACCGCCGCATACCACCCTGACAGGCAAGGAGCAGGTCGCATTTGAACGGGCTTTTTCGAAAATAGCAGGCTTTCACCCCAATGCCACATCCAGTACCATCATCACTGCAAAGCCAAGGACAGTGCCTATCGTAGCCACATCCGAATTGCCGCTGGTCTGGGCTTCGGGGATCAATTCCTCAACAACCACATAAATCATGGCGCCGGCTGCAAAGGAAAGGGCATACGGCAGCAGCGGCCTCATGGATAACACAGCGGCGGCACCGATAAGGCCTGCGACAGGTTCTACCATGCCGGAAAGCTGGCCGTACCAGAAGCTCTTTACTCTCGACAGGCCTTCTCTGCGAAGGGGAATGGAGACGGCAGCCCCCTCCGGGAAATTTTGAATGCCTATGCCGATGGCCAGGGCTATCGCTCCGGCAAGTGAGGCGGAGGGTATTCCCGCAGCGGCTGCGCCGAATGCGACGCCCACGGCAAGTCCTTCGGGGATGTTATGCAGGGTGATGGCCGTCACCAGCAATATGCTCCGCTTCCAGGTGGTCTTGAAGCCTTCCGCCTTTTCCATGGGCATACCGATATGCAGGTGCGGCAGGATGGAATCTGCCAGCTTCAAAAAGGCACAGCCTGCCAGAAAGCCGATTAACGGCGCCAGCCAGGGCAGCCCCCCGGATGCCTCCGACATTTCGATAGCCGGTGCCAGCAGGGACCAGAAACTGGCGGCGATCATGACTCCGGCTGCGAACCCCAGCATGCTGTCCAGTACTTTACGGTTGATGGTTTTGAAAAAGAATACAAGCGCGGCTCCCAGGGCTGTTAAAAACCAGGTAAAGCCTGTAGCGATCAATGCTTGCATAATGGGAGTGATGTTTTCCAAAAAAGTCATAATCCAGCCACCTCGATATCCAAATTTCTGAAACATATATACCACGATTGATTATAACAAAACATTTGCGTATTTGAAAAGAATATGTGACACACGGGGACGGTTCTGAAATACACGGGGACGGTTCTACTGTATGCTTTGGCATACAGTAGAACCGTCCCCGTGTATTTCACTCAAACAGCGCTTGCAGGTCCGCCTGGGTCATCTTGGTCAGCAGGGTTTCACCCGGCTGTATGACGGCGTCGATCAGCTCGCGCTTCTTGTCCTGGAGCTTGAGGATCTTCTCTTCGATCGTGCCCTTTGCGACCAGCTTCATCACGTGTACCGATTTTTTCTGGCCTATCCGGTAGGTACGGTCGGTGGCCTGGTCCTCAACAGCCGGGTTCCACCAGGGATCATAGTGAATGACCGTATCCGCTCCGGTAAGGTTCAACCCCGTCCCGCCGGCTTTTAAGGACAGCAGGAATACTTTGCCGATGCCGTCGTTAAAGGAATTCACAAGAAAGCCTCTTTCCTCCGAAGGAGTGCCGCCATCGAGATAAAGGCATTCCAGGCCTTCCGCAGACAATTTTTTACGTATCAGCTGCAGCATTCCGGTAAACTGGGAAAAAAGAAGGAGCCGGTGGCCGCTGTCGACAGCGTCATGGAGGATCTCGTCCAGGAGCTGCAATTTGCCGCTTTCCCCTTCATAGCCGTCAATGAAAAGGGTGGGATGGCAGCAAATCTGCCTTAATCGCGTCAAGCCCGCCAGGATTTTTATCTGGCTTCTTTCAAAGCCTTTTTCCTCAATCTCCCTGTCGATTTCCCCTTTGATCTGCTGCAGGTAAGCCATGTAAATCTTCTTCTGCTCATCGGTCATCTCGGCAAGCAGCGTATGCTCTATCTTTTCAGGAAGCTCTTCCAGGACATCCTTTTTCAGCCGCCTCAAGGTGAAGGGCTTTATCTGCTTGCCCAGCTCCTGCAGCACTTCATAGCCTTCCTCGCTTGCAGCCGGTATTTCATATTTTTCGTCGAATTTCCGGTTGGAGTACAGATACCCGGGAAGTACAAAATCAAAAATGGACCAGAGCTCGGTGAGATTGTTCTCCATTGGGGTACCCGTCAGGGCAAACCTCTTTTCGGAACGGATCACCTTGACGGCTTTTGCATTTTGCGAATCAGGATTTTTTATATGCTGTGCTTCGTCCAGGATGCAATACCGGAAGCTCATGCCGGCATATTCTTCAATGTCCCTGCGGATCAGCGGGTAGGAAGTGATGATCACATCGAGGCGGCCTGCTTCGCCGATTAACCTCGTTCTTTCCTCCTTGTTTCCGATAATGACGGAATAGGACAATTCCGGGGCAAACCTGTCCAGCTCCGCACACCAGTTGAATACCAGGGAGGTAGGTACTACCACCAGGGATGGGAACGTTCCGCGGTCGTTTTTTGCCGAAAGCAGAAAAGCAATCACCTGGATGGTTTTTCCAAGCCCCATGTCATCTGCCAGTATTCCTCCCAACTTGTAATGGTCCAGGGTCTTAAGCCATTTGTAGCCGAATTTCTGATATTCCCTCAGGGTGCCTTTCAGGTTCCGGGGGATTGCAAATTCCATATCCGCCGGCTCTTTTATATTCTGTACAAACTCTTTGAAGGAGTGGTTTCTTTCAATGGTATGTATCCCTGCGTCCCGTATGCTCTGATCCAGGTAGAGCGCCCTGTACTTGGGTATTTCCAGGTATTCCTTCTGAAGATCCTCCGAGTCTATCTCCATCTGGTTCATCAGACTGTCCAGATGGGTCAGCTCCCTGGACTGAAGGTTTAAAAAGCTCCCGTTTTTAAGCTGGTAGTACTTCTTCTTTTTTACCAGGGAGTCGAGGATATCCGCCAGCTCCGACCGGTCGATGTCTTCGGCGTTGAAGCTGAATTCCAGCATGTCGGTTTCGTTGTTCAGCCTGAAACGGGCGGAGAAGGTCAGGGAAGCTCTCATTTTGATGTTTTTCAAATCCCCGGAATAAAAAACGGAAGCCAGTTCCTGCAGCCTGGGGACCAGTTGGAAGATGAATTCATAGATGTTGTCCTCTCCGGACAAATGAACCCTTCCGTCCTTTACCTTGAAATCGGTGGAAGCAAGGATGTCCAGGATGGCTTCCTCCCTGCCGATATCCCTTATCAAAAGCTTTTCTGCCTGGACTTCCGGCTTTTCCTGATTCATAAACGGATTGATAACCCTGTCGCCATAGATGAATTTTACATCGGCGAGGATGTCTTTGCCGCTCCGGTCCAGGTACACTTCCGCTTCCAGGGGGAGCTTCTGGATCATGGACTGCACCTGTTCGCTGATGACAAGTTTTCCCGCTTTTTCGGCATAAGGCAGGATCTCGGAAACAAACCGCTCCTTGTCCTCCTCGATAAACCTGAGCTTTCTGCCTTTCTGGCAAACCATGGCCATATAGAAAGGCTTCAAATACTCCTGCTGCTGCTTCGAGATATTGTAAATGGAGCCGCCTGCATAAAAATATTCACCGTCTGCAGTCAAAGGGAACATGGTGCCCTCAAAATCGATATTCAGCAGTAGGTCCGTGCCCTCCCTGGACAAAAGGAAATCTACCGGTATGTCCTGATGAAGGATTTTCATCGCATCATATTCCGTCTCATAAATGATGGCCTTAAAAGGTCTGCCGCCGTACGACCGGAAAAAGCGCTTTAAAGTAGTATCTGCCAGATAGACGAACCTGTCCTTGAAAACACTGGCCCGGCTGCCCCCGGGTGTAAGATTGTCCGTTAGCTTCTCTGTCTCGTATATTTCCTGAAGGAGGCTGATAAAGGGCTGGTCCGACTCCTCAAATTCATGCTTTGCAGGGGAATAGGTGAATTTCTTGCTCATGACCAGGTCTTCATTTTTTGACATGCATTCCAGCAGTTTCCGTACATCCTTTACGATATAAAGCTTATCCTGGCCAATTCGCAGGCTTACTGCAGGAAAGCCTGTTTTGTTTGCAGCGCCGCCTTTCTCAAGGTGAAAATTCACTTCCAGTCGGATGACGGTTGACAGAATGGATTGTCTGGTATTAAAAAAAGAGAAAATCTGCCTGGCGGCCTGTCTGAACTTCAGTTGCTTGAAAAAGCCCTGCCGGTCCTTTTCCTCAATAAGAAGCAGCACGGCGACAACATGCTTGCAGCAGCCCCACATTTCATCATACACGGGACAGGTACAGCCGGTCTCATCCAGCCTGCCGGCGGGATCGAAAACCAGGTGCACCTTGTAAAGCTTCGTACCTAAAACCGTCGCGTTGAAGGAAAGCTTATCCTGGTTGAACTGAACGGACTTGATCCGGCGGTTTCTTAAATATTCCTTCCCTTTATTGTAATTGGCCATTGAGGTCCTGTGAAGAATAGCCTCAGGGGTCAAATCAAACATAGCGCTTCTCCTGAAATTTAATTGGCTGTATAGCTACATCCTATTATTATATACCATTTCAGGCGTTTATTGAAAGGGGGGCATTTAAGTATTTTCAATCAAATACTCGCTTCAGGAGTTTATTCAGTTATATACCTCTTGTGGCACAGAAGTGAAGCAGTGCACAGATCCGATTCCGGGTAAAGTATAGCACGGCGAAAGGGGGTTCACAACAATTGGAGAAGAACTATAGATGTATATTGCACAAAATAAAACATTGTGTTACAATGAAATGGCTGGAAAAGCTATCTTTTTTCCTTAGTGGTATTGATGCGGTTTTTGTGAGGTAGCCAATGCTAAGACTGAATTTTTCATAAAAAATCATATTTCAAAGTTCATACCAAGTACGGGAAATGAATGTATTGTAGCGAGATATTACAAATATTTCATATAGATATCATATTCTTGTCACGGAAAGGTAGTTGTTTATGAGCGACATAGCGCAAAAACCTGTCTTTGGATATTATAAGAAACCGTTTTTCACTATTTTTGCTGTGCTGATTATTCCTGCGATCATAATACTTTTACTCAATACCGTTGTTGTGGAGCAGGACTTGAGAAATGTTGTGAGCATGTCGAATATAGACCTTCTCAAACAGACAAGAACCGCTTCCGACAGTGTGCTGGAGATGGTTGAAAGCGGCTTTTTCAACTTATTCTCGGATGAGAATACAAAGTCGTTTTTTTCGCTTAACCGTGATTATTCCACTTTTGAGGACTATTCCATTGTAGGCAATGCAAAAAGCGTAATGGCAAATTATGCAAATGATACGAACAATTTTATAGGAAATATCCTATTTTACAATTATGCAAATGATTCCATGATAACGCCGTATGGTCAGATAAAATACGGTACAGGACTCAAGAATAACGATTTGATAAAAAAGCTTTATACTATGTCGCCGTATGACTGTACGTGGATCGATTCCGACGGCGGTAAAATTTTCGATACAAGGCAAAATACCATAACCGCTGTGAGATTCGTATATCAGAATTTGCAGCTTAAAGGCCTTGTTGCCATAGAGTTGCGGGCAAGCCAGTTTGAAAAGCTTCTGAGCAATATCCATATACGTAAAACAGGTCAAATCATATTCATGGACAAGGACTTCAATGCGGTTATGAATGCGAAAGGCATCGAATCCGAACTGCTGCAAAAGTTAAAAATCAGTTTTATAAAGCTCAGCAATACCTCAGGCAATTTTATTACGGTTGATTATAAGGGCGAAATCTATATTGCATCCAGTGTGACCTCAAAATTCAATGGGTGGCATTATGTTGCCCTGCTTCCGGTATATGAAATTGAGAGCTCCGCTGAATCTATCACTCAAAAGGTTATGTCCATTTTTATTCTCGCGATTGCATTTTTTGCTATCATTGCCTTTACAGTCGCAAAAGGTGTATACAACCCTTTGACACTCGTCTATGACCTAATAAGGGGCAATAAAAGCAGAAGGGTGAAATTTGTCATAGGTTCGGAAATAGTATCCAAAATAAACGATGGGATTATGGATATCCAGACAAAATTGAATGAGGCCGTGGCTGAGAACAATAGTATGTGTAGTGAACGTGAACGCCTTCAGAAGCAGTTAAATGACAATACGTCGCGTATGAGAGAATATTTTACTACAAAAGTGATTAGCGGCGATATCAATGATGAAGAAGAAGGAAGCCAGCTGAGCAAATACCTTAATATCCGGTATGATGCCAGATACTGCGCCACGATTATCGAGTGCTCGGATATATCCTGCGGGCAAACGAATAATAATGCCGGCGTAGACAATAAATACAGAAGGATGAAGTTCCATGAAATACTGACTAAAGGCTTTGAAGGCTCTAAAATTGATATTCCGGTGATTCTCTTCAGGGATGACGGCGCCATTAATACCATCACCAGCTTTATTGATCCACAGGACAAGCAGGTTGTCGAATGCCATGAAAGTATATTGAAAAGCGTCCAGAATACCATCAGACAAGAGCTCGGCCTGATATGTACGATATCGGTCGGCAGCATTTCCGATACATTCCAGGGAATAAGCAATTCACACAGAAGCGCGGCTCATAATCTAAAATATAAGTTCATATTAGGTCCTGGCAGTATCATTTCCAATTCCAATTCCAAAGTCAGAACCGTCCCTTTGAACAATAACTATATCAAGCATATCATAAATAGCCTTCATGCAGAGAACATCAGCGAAGTAATCATACTGATAAATGATTATAAGAATTATCTTGTCAACAACCAGAGCGACGTTTCTGTCATCCGATTCCATATCAAGAACATGATGCATGTCATCCTGCAGCATATCATTGAACAGGGCAATATCAAACAAAATACCATCAGCGAGCTTAATTACGCTTTTAATGAGTTTGATACCCGTTTTGAAAGCATCGACCAGGCAATCAAATACATATGCAAAGTTCTTGAAGAGATAGCCGACATGCCTGATGCCACTGTCGGCATGCTCGCCTCAAAGACCATCAAGATCATTGGCAACGAATTCGGCAAGGATCTCAAGCTGAACGAAATTGCCAACAGGCTGAATGTATCGGTGCCATATCTGAGCCGTGTATTCAGGGAATCGACAGGTAAGAATTTTAAAGAATATCTTATCGAATATAAAGTGGAAAAATCAAAAGAGCTCATTAAGAATACCAACCGCAGTATACAAGAGATTGCGACGACAGTAGGATATTCCGACCCCAATCAATTTATCCGCATTTTTAAAAAATATGAAAGCATTACGCCGACTCAGTACCGTATGATGAAAGAGTCCGGTATGGTCTAATTAAAAAAATGCTACCAGTATAAAAAAAGCAGGATTTAGTCGGGTGTCAAGTCTGATTTCATATAATACTTATTGTGATTTATGCGTATAAATTCAATATTAGACTTGACACCATAGTATATTTTTAAAGCTGACAGAGTACAAGTGGAACAGACAAAGCCGTATCTGAATCAACATCCTCATGAATAGAGCCTTTGCGGGGGATATAAATAAAAAAACATACACTGTTTCAAATTTTACGTTAAAAAAAACCTCATAGAATAAAAAAAGAACTGTTCAAATGGATTTGACGGATTATAATGATCCTATAACAAACCGCTCACACAAAAAATTACTTGCAAGGGGGAGTTCTTATGCGATCGATTGGTGTCCCCGAGGATTCAGGCACAAAATTAATTGTAATGCAGATAAGAAACGGGCATATCAGGCAATTTAAAAAAAGCATGCCCGTTTATCTGATACTTCTGCCGGGCCTTGTCTATTTCATTATGTTCAAGTATGTGCCCATGTGGGGCATGCTGCTTGCCTTTAAAAACTACAAACCCATCTATGGATTCTGGGATAGTAAATGGGTAGGGCTCAGCAACTTTAGAGAGTTTTTTACAAATTCCGATTTCATCATGCTTTTAACGAATACGTTCATCCTGGCAATATATAATATTGTATTTTATTTTCCGATTCCTATTATTCTGGCGCTGCTTATCCATGAAATATCCAACAAGGCATTTAAACGTACCGTACAATCGATTATCTATGTGCCTCATTTTATATCATGGATTGTTATCGCAGGTATCTCACAGGCTATTTTAGGCGATACAGGCCTTATCAACGGCTTCCTCGATACGCTCGGTGCGGATAAGGTACCCTTTTTATACAGCTCGGAATGGTTTCGGACGACTGTGCTTATACAAACATTATGGAAAGAATCGGGATGGGGGACTATAATATTTATCGCAGCACTGACGGGTATTAACCCAGACCTATATGAAGCTGCTACAATTGACGGAGCCAATAGGTTCAGCAGACTTTGGCATATAACACTGCCCGCAATAAAAAGCACGATCATAATAATGCTCATTCTCAGGGTAGGACGATTCCTTGACACGGGCTTTGAACAGATATTTTTGCTCTTGAACAGCATGAACAGGCAGGTAGGAGAAGTTTTTGACACTTACGTCTATGAAATAGGGATTATCCAGGGCAGGTTCAGTTATGCGATTGCAGCCAGCATTTTTAAATCGACTGTGGGTTTTATCCTGGTTATTTTGTCGGATAAATTGGCAAAAAGAGTTGGAGAAGAAGGAATACTTTAATCATTTAAATATGAGGAGTTCGTTATCATGATACATAAAGCGACGCCCTTAAGCAATGCTGTCGATGCTTGCATCTATTTTTTCCTGTCTCTGGTCATAATCATTGTGTTTGTCCCTTTTATTAATATTCTGGCCAGCTCTCTGGCAACGAATGCCGAGATTATCCAATCGCCTTTTCTACTCTGGCCGAAGGAAATATCCTTTGAAGCTTATAAATATGTTTTTACAACAAGCACGACAACCATCAGCGCTTTGAAAGTGAGCGCCGGTATTACGATTGCAGGCACTGCCGTCAATATGCTGCTGACGACAATTACGGCATACGCCCTGTCCTTCAGAATGATGTACGGCAGGAAATATATACTTCTTGCAATAATTTTTACAATGCTTTTCAACCCGGGAATGATCGCTAATTATCTGACAGTAAAAAGCTATGGGTTTATTGACAGCTATAGTGCATTAATCCTGCCGGGCGCCATAAATGTGTTTTATCTTCTGTTGATGAAAAATTTTTTCCAGGAGATACCCGAAGAACTAAGAGAAGCGGCGACCATAGACGGATGTTCATTTTTCAGGATATTCGTTATGATATTCCTACCTCTTTCAACACCGGCTCTTGCCACGTTTACCCTGTTTTATGCCGTTGACCGCTGGAATGCCTTTTTTGACGCGATCATGTATATATCTACTCCTGAAAAGTGGCCCATAACAGTGTTACTCAGGCAGATTGTCCTTCTTGCGCAAAGCTCCGGAAGTGAAGACATATTTATTTCACCTGTTTCATTAAGAATGGCGACGATTATCATATCGCTTTTGCCTATCGTAGGTATCTACCCATTTCTGCAAAGGTATTTCCAGAGCGGGCTGATGGTAGGCTCAATCAAAGGCTGAAGACCGGACGGTTTCCATGGATATCGATTGATAAAATCAAAAATTAAATAGAGAACCGGTTGAAAGGCGGTGGAAATCATGGGAAAATTAATACAGGCTTATTTAAATTCGTCATGATATCATACGGATTCAAAGGTGGGATTTTTGAAACGTAGAAAAAAATTGAACAACGTCATCAGTCCCCACCTCTTAGGTGGCGAGTTTCTGATTGGAAAGGCTGTCATGTACTACAGCGAAAACAACGAATTAGTTTATAATGAAGTTTTCGCTGTAGTATAAGTGGTGAGTAGCAATCTCTCACTGACGTTGTTCAAACGCCACACTCAAAGCGGGGCGCGCAGGCATCGCCTGCGTGAGCATATGCCGGATTCACTTAGGTTGCATAGGCGAGCAGCAAGCTTTAGCTTGCGACCAGCCCCTGTATATGCGTCACATTAAATTTGAAAGGCGGATTATTAAAATGTCAACGAAGAAAATATCCATTATTGTTGTTATGGCTATGGTTATAAGCATTTTTGCAGGGCTGTTTTCCGGATGCTCAAATACTGCCGCGCCGGCGGATACGTCCGCCACATCTGCGGCCAATACTTCGGCGAATGGAGCAGTCACTTCTGCTGTCTCGGATTCTGCTAAAAAGGATCTGGAAATTACCATGTTGACTACGTATTTTTCATCCGAGCCACCTCCGAATGACCATGAGATATACAAAATGATCAAGGAAGAAACGGGAGCGACCTTTAAAACGACCTGGATACCGGCTGCCGCGTACAAAGAGAAAATAAACCTGGTTCTCGCCTCCGGCGATATGCCCATGGTTATCAACGGCAAGGGAGAGACGAGATCCGCCAATATGCTTGATGCGCAAAGAGCGGGAGTTTTCTGGGAGCTTACCGACGAGGTGCTTTCACAGGGCAAGTATTTTATTAACAAGCTGGATCCTAAGGTGAACGGAAACCTTAGGGTGGAGGGAAAGCTCTATACGCTTTATGAGGAAAGGCCGCTTGCCAGATCGGCGACCATTTACAGGAAGGACTGGCTTGATAAGCTTGGCATGCAGGTCCCTTATACCCCCGAAGATTACGATAGGGTTGTACGGGCGTTTGCAACCAAAGATCTGGACGGCAACGGGAAACAGGATTCGTTCGGATTATTTACGACAAATGGTTTTATTTTTCCCCAGGTCACTTCGTTTGCAATAGCATTTGGAGGATGCAACGGCTGGAAAGAGGAAAACGGCAAATTCACTCCCGAATTTTCCACGCCCGAATATATGAAAGCGTTGGATTTATTCAGGTCATGGTATAAGGATAAAATAATCAATCCGGATTTTGTGGCACTGAACGCTACCCAGGATATTTTTGACGCCTTCCAGGCGCAGAAGAGCGGATTGATGCTGTGTGAGCCCCTGGATGATTCCTTGAAGCAGGGGGCTGTCTTGAAGCTGGATCCCAATGCCAGAGTGGCGGTCATCCCATATATGAAGTCAGAAGACGGCAAAAATGTAATCAATGGCGGCTCCGGCCACAGCGGAGGCTTCTTTTTCACCAAAAAGGGAATTAAGGACAAGGAAACGCTGATCGATGTTTTAAAGGTGTTCGACAAAATGTCCGAGCCCGAAGGCAAAGTTGTCAACGCGTATGTCTGGGGACTTGAAGGAAGGCATTATACGATGGTAAACGGCAAGCGGGTTCAGACGGCCGAACAGAAAGAGCTCAATAATGTTGAGTGCATGAATTTCGTACAGTACCTTTGCGCCTTTGACAGCAGGGCAACCTGGAGCAACGCCGACGTAAGCCAGCTGCAGCTTGACGTAATTAACGGCTGGAATGAAAATGGCGACTATGCCGTCATGGATCCGTCGCTTCCGCTTATTTCAACCACGTATATTGAAAAAGGGAGCCAGCTTGACAAAATCTATAAAGACGCAATTATGAAGTACATCATGGGTGAACTGGATAAACAGGGCTTTGAGAATCAAATCAAAAAATGGCATGACAACGGTGGAAACGCAATCATTTCTGAATTCGAAGCCGGTTATGCGAAAACGGAATAGGTGAAAAAATATATATGCCTGCTGTATTTCCAGTCAGGCATATATCTTAATAAGGAGAAAGTATAGCTATGGAAAAACGTAAATTGGGGAAATCCAATCTTATGGTCACTGTATTGGGCTTCGGGGCAATGGAATTGAACCGCATGGAAGAAAAGGCCGCGGCGCGCCTGTTGAATGAGGCACTTGACGGAGGCATCAACTATATCGACACATCGCCGTGTTACGGGTTGAGTGAGGAATTCATCGGCAAAGCAATTTCCCATAGAAGGAATGAATACCATATTTCAACCAAATGCGGCTGTAATATAAGCGGAGAGGGTCCCGGACACATTTTCGACAGAAAAACCCTGCTTAAAAACATCGATAACAGCTTGAGGCTATTGAAAACGGACTATATCGACGTATGGCAGATTCACGGTCCGATGCCTTTCGAACTGACAGGCGGAACAGGAAACGAAGCCATAGAGACCATGCAATTTTTAAAGAAGGAAGGGAAGATCCGGCATATCGCAGTCAGCTATAAAAATGGCGGGCCAAAGGATAAATTATATCCGGCGGGCTTTAGCATGGAATGCATAAGAGGGTATATAAACTGGGACGTATTTGATGTGATGCAGATCGTATATGGAGGACTCACCAGAAGAAACGAGAAAGCGATTGCCAAAGTTGCCGAAAAGGGAATTGGGACGGTGATCAGGGGAGTTATCAAGAAATATGGGACGGGATACGGTGAACTGTTGGAAAGGGCGAGGCTTGCGGAGCTTTGCGAGCATAATGAATCTCCCGACGGGTTCCTGATAAGGTATGCGCTGAGCCATCCAGGCATAGGCACTATCATTATCGGAACCGCCAATTCCGGCCACCTGGCTGAAAACATCAAAACAGCCGGACTGGGAAGGCTGCCTGACGATGTATATGACGAAGCCAGGAGAAGGCTGGATAGTATAGGTATTTTGGCAGAAGAGCCATAGGCGGAAGGATGGAAAAATGAAATCAAATATACTTTTGAAGGACTCCTGGTGGATAAAAAAGTATGATGTAGAGCCTAAAAAGGACCCGCTTACGGCGGAACAGGCATTGGCTCTCCAGAATGAGCGGAATACCAAGGAAAACCATTGGATAAGCGCACAGATGCCCGGGCAGGTACAGGAAATCCTTTTAAAAAAGGACATGATCGACAAAACTGTAGAAACAGGTCTCGGGGAGTCGTGCAAATGGGTGGCGGAGCAGGACTGGATATATAAGTGCATTTTTAGGAAGCCTGAAGTAAAAAATAAAGCTTTTCTTCATTTTGCCGGCCTTGATACGGTAGTTGACATATACCTGAATGGGAAGCACATATCCTACCATAATGACATGTATCTGCCGTTAAAGCTTGATGTAACAGACCTGCTTGAAGAGGAAAACTGCTTGCTGCTGGTTTTCCATTCACCCTACAAGATTGTGGATGAACTCGAAAAAACGATGCCTGAAAACTGGAAGGGCAAGGTAAGGCGTTTCCATTTGATAAGGAAGACACTCTCGGATTATGGCGATTACCTTGGCGCAAAACCTTATTTTACGCCGATCGGTGTATTTGGTGATGTATGCCTTGAGACAACGGATACGGCTCAAATTCAGGAAGCTGACATGGAAGCGGTCCTGGAGGACAATTATAAGAAAGGCTTTATCAGGGTGAATGTGTGCGGCACCGGTGAAGGACAGGTTCGGATAGAATCCTGTCTGGAGGGACCGGATGGGAACATTGCAGTAAAATCCTACTCCACGGTATCCGGCAGGGATGGATCAAGCTGGAAGGAGAGCCTGGTGCTGGAGGTTGAAGAACCGGAATTGTGGTGGCCTGCAAATTATGGCGGACAGCCGCTTTACAAGTGTACCGTCGCCATATATGCCAATGGAATCAAAAGGGATGAAGTGAAAAAGACCCTTGGATTCCGGGATGTAAAAATGGTAGGTGACTTTAAGTTCGAAATCAATGGGAGACCAATAAAGCTATGGGGTGCGAATATAGCTCCGTTTCAGGGGTTGTCCCACAGGTTTGCAAAGGATAGGGCGCTTGCCGTTCTGGATATGGTTAAAAATGCCCATATGAATATGCTCAGAATATGGGGAGAGGGCGTACCTTATGGGGAAGAACTGTATGAGGAGACGGACAGGATGGGAATCCTTCTCTGGCAGGAATTCTTTACGGGATTCGGGCAACTTCCCGAAGGCGAAGAATTCAGGCGGCTTTGCCGGGAAGAAGCGGTTTTTTTGATCAAGAGATTGAAGCATCATCCTTCCATCTTATTCTGGGGAGGCGGAAATGAGAATGTCCTGTTCTCCGAGCTTGATTATGACGGAAAATCACGTCTGGGCTTCAGTATCTTCGAAGTAGATTATAAGGAAATATGCAAGCAGCTTGATCCCGGCAGGTATTATCATATCAATTCGCCGTGGGGAGGCTGCTATGCCAATGACCCGCTGGGCGGCGACACTCACGGATATGCCTTTAGCTGGTATGTACCGGGGATCGACTATCCTGTTTTCTATTCGGAAAGCATGCGAACTTCACCTCCGGGGCTGAAAAGCCTAAGGAGGTTTATCAAGGAAGAAGACCTGTGGCCGGCGGGGTATGTTGATAAGCTTGGATACGGGGAAAGGGCCCCGATGCCTCCGGCATGGATGGCGAGAGCATCGGCGCTGATGGACTATAAGATTGCAAGCATTGAGAAGTTTTATGACGCAGACGACCCGGAAGCTTTGATTTACAAGCTTGGTGCGGCACATGGACTATATATGAGGGAAACCATAGAGAAATGCAGAAGAGGCCGTCCGTTCCATGATCAAACGGGAGAAAGGCGAAGCAACGGTCACCTGGTTTGGAAGATGAATGACACCTGGCCCATGATCTACTGCGGCATAGTAGATTATTATCTGGAAGGCTACATACCCTATTATTGCGTCAAGAGGGCTTACCAGCCGGTGCTTCTGAGCTTTGACATGCAGGATCATATATACCTGTGGGGTGTAAACGATACCGCGGATGACGTACAAGGTACCGTGAGACTCGTATTGTTCAACCCGCTTAAAAACGTTATTGTTGCGGAGTTCAGCTTTCCTGCTGCCATCCGTGCCGGCGAATCAAAAATACTGACCAATCTGGACAAGCTGGGACAGATCAGGAGGGAGCTCATCCTCTACGCCTGCTTTATGTCGCTCGACGGGGATATTGTAGCCAGAACCAACGATTTTCTTGATATTGAAAGGCACATGGTATTCCCTGATGCGGTTATCCGTATGGAATCGAAGGATGGAGTCCTGGAAATCCGTTCCGACAAATTCGCACGCTGTGTTGAGATCAGCGGAAATGACGATGGAGATGAATTCGGCTGGCTTTTTGAGGATAACTACTTTGATTTGCTGCCGTTTGAGACAAAAAGGATCAAGGTACTCGGGAGACATGCCAAGGGTGTTATTACTGCAAAAGCGCACTATTCCAAAAAGGAGGGCGCCGGATCCGCAAATTACGATTCTACTCAATACTGAAGCTGTAGCCTCTTTGGCGCGGCTCCGATGGTGTCTGTGGATGACGAATGAGTCAAGGGAGACAATGAGCCCTTGGCTCATCGGCTCCAAACATGACTATTTTTATCATTCGTGGAGGAATATTATGTCAGAAAATAGACCTGTTCTTGGTATTTCTATGGGCGATCCGGCAGGCATAGGCCCGGAAATCGCCGTCAAGGCGCTTTCAAAAACGGATATTTATCATCGGTGCCGTCCTGTCGTAATCGGAGACGCCAGGGTGATCAACGATGCATTCCGCATTACGGGATTGAACCTGAAAATGAACAAGATTACCGAGATTAAGGGTGCCCGCTTTATTTCCGGTACAGTGGATGTGCTGGATTTGAACAATGTTGATATGGACAGGCTGGAGTATGGAAAAGTATCTACGATGGCCGGAAATGCCGCCTATGAGGCGGTTAAAAAGGTGATTGAGCTTGCAATGGAACAAAAGATCGACGCTACCATAACCGGTCCCATCAACAAGGAGTCTATCAATCTCGCAGGACATCATTATTCGGGACATACCGAGATTTATGCCCATTTCACCAAAACGGACGACTATGCGATGATGCTGGCACACGGCGATTTCAGGGTCGTACACGTAAGTACCCATGTTTCCTTAAGGCAGGCCTGCGACCTGGTCAGAAAGGATAGGGTATTGAAAGTCATCAAGCTGGCATGGGAGGCATGCAGAAGGTTAGGCATTGAAAATCCGAGGATAGGGGTGGCAGGTTTGAATCCGCATTCCGGCGAGAACGGGATGTTTGGCTGGGAGGAAGAGAGGGAAATCATACCGGCGGTGAATGAAGCGATAAGCCTGGGCTTGAACGCAGAGGGGCCTGTCCCTCCCGACAGCTTGTTCTCGAAGGCAAGAGGGGGATGGTATGATATCGCAGTTGCCATGTACCATGATCAAGGACATATACCGATGAAAGTCGTCGGATTTGAATGGAACGAAGGCAAAAAAAAATGGGATGCAATCAGCGGAGTGAATATTACTTTAGGCCTGCCGATCATACGCAGCTCGGTGGATCACGGCACAGCTTTCGGAAAGGCGGGGAAAGGTACGGCCTCGGAACAGAGTCTGGTAAATGCCATCGAGTATGGCATCAAATTAGCCGTGAATAAAATATCTATCGTTAGGTCGTGTAAAAGTGCCCGAATTACTTATTATTGCAGATGATTTTACCGGAGCGCTGGATACGGGAGTACAATTTGCGAAGCGGGGGATTCAAACCTTTTTCAGTCTTAAGGGCGATAGTGCCTTATTTGCCGATCCGGTTACACAGGTTCTTGTATTCGATACCGAAAGCAGGCATATGGAGCCGAAAGAGGCATACCGTACCGTTTTTGAGATTGTCCGGAGAGCAAAGCAATCGGGAGTCAGGCATATATATAAGAAAACAGACTCTACTTTGCGTGGGAATATTGGGAGTGAGCTGGCCGCAGTATTGGATGCATTCAATGCAGACACACTTGCATTCGTGCCGGCTTTTCCGATGACAGGAAGAGTTACTGTGAACGGATTCCAATATGTTGACAGAGAACCGCTTCACAAGACGGTTTATGCCTGCGATCCGCTCAATCCTGTCAAGTGCAGCTATATTCCCGATATAATCGGAGAACAGACGAATATAAATACTGTTGTAGTAGGTAAACAGGAATTATATGAATTGGTCGATAAAGGCTTGGATAAGAAAAGGATCTGTGTATTTGACTGCGAAAAAGATGAAGAGATGATTGCAATTGGCCATGCACTGAAAAAGGCTGACCAATTGAATATATCGGCAGGATGTGCGGGATTTGCGGCATATTTGCCGGAGCTATTGGGAATGGACAGAAATTGTGACAGTAGCGGTTCTTTCGTAAAGCGTCATAACGAAGGAGTCCTTGTTATCTGCGGAAGTATCAACGAGCTTTCGCTGAGACAATTGAAATTCGGGGAAAAGCATGATTTCTGCTGTATCACGCTGAACCCCGAAGAGAAGCTGACTGAAAATTACTTCGACCGGCCCGGAGGGATGGGCTTGATCGATAAAATCAATAAATATCTAAGCAGCAAGAAGAAACTTATCATAAAAGCGATGGAGGACAAAGCTGAAATGGAGCAGGTTCTCCTGTATTCCAGAAATATAGGCCTTACTATGAAAGATATACCTTTGCAGATAGCCAGGAATATGGGCGAATTGGTAAAAAAGGTACTGGAATTCAACTGCATAGGTACATTGGTAGTTTTCGGAGGAGATACCGCCGTCTCTGTCATAAAGGCTTTAGGCTGTGACGGTATCGTACCTTTGGAAGAAATTATCCCGGGAGTTGTAGCATCCAGGGTCATTGGCGCCGATAAAGCCCTTTTGCTCATAACAAAAGCAGGAGGCTTTGGAAGTGAAAATGTTCTGCAGGAGATAGAGGAGTACTTGAATCTACACTCGCTTCGTGACGATTCAGGTACCCAAGCCAAGAAAAAGCCATAAATAACAGCAAATGTCATGGCGAAAAGGTAAAAAGCGCGGCAGATATGAATTCCGGAGCAAATAAAACGCCGCGCAATGGCCATGCAGAGAGCGTGATATATTCGCCGGCTGGGGGAAGGGGCAGCGACGGCATAACTTTAACATGATGACGGACAACACAAGCTCCCTTATATGATTAGAGTACCTGAATAGTCTGAATAGTCACCTCGCTTCTACCAGGCACAGAAAGTCATAGATGGGTTTCAGCCTTTTATAGCCCTTTTTCAATATGTCTGGCAATTCCTTTGAAAATGCCAGTTTGAAATCATTCTGGACACTTTCAAAATAGATGTTTTTTCTGTCCAGCCACAATTTGAGGTTTTCCGGCTGGTCAGGAAATCTGCTCCTTTTGAACATTTCACCGCCGATAACAAATTCTTTTTGGGCCTCATAGCAGCTTAAGGCACTCTGGAAAGCAGGGTGTCTGTCCATGATCATTTCCCGCATTTTTGCCATTGCTCCCGTTTCAGCGCCATAATAGCCGATGCCATAGCTGGAACCTTTCTGGCTTATTTCAAACCAGAAGCAGGGAGAGGTCGACATCTGGGATTTGTCGCGGAGGAAGACAAGCCACACATTATCCCTGTAAAGGCTCTTATCTTTTGAAAAACGGGTATCCCTGCGCACCCTGGAAATCAATTTCGACGGGACGGTTATGATCTTACCGTCGATTTCCGTCATTACGGGGGCCAATTCCTTTATAAGCTCTACGAAAGGGTCGTAGACAAATTTCCTGTAGTCCCCTTTATGGCTATCATACCAGTCCTTGCTGTTATTCAGCTTGTTTTCGAAAAGAAATTTCGGAGCCTCTTTTGTAAATCCTTGAAAGCTCATGGTCACAGCCTCCTATAAAATCGTAAAAAGTAAATCCTCTTTTCTTTATTTTTGCAAATATTTTTCCGTTTATCAAGTAAAATAATTTCCCCTTCTCGCCTTTATTCAGACAGGACAGTATAGGGAGGCACCGCTATTGACCTTTTCTCCCGTGGAGGCTCTGGTTTTTCCGGTATTCCGAAGGCGTACATTTCATGTACCGCTTAAATATACCGATGAAGTAGCTCAAATTATCAAACCCAACTTCCATGGAGACCTCCAGTATTTTCTTGCCCGGATCCTCCAGCAGGCATGCGGCCTTATGGATCCTATAGTAATTTAGATAATTCATGGGGGTCTGCTTCAGCTGTTGTTTGAAAAAACGGCAGAAGTGCCCTTCGCTTACATTCAACAGGTCAGCCAGCTCCCGGATGCGGATCCGCCTGCAATGATTTGCCTGGATATACCGGATGGCTTGTTTCAGCTTCAGCGATTTATCCGGGGTTGAAAGAGATTTCTGTGCGGGAGAAAGGGAAAGGCTATTTGATAAAAGAATGGAAAAAACAGAATACAGGTGAGCCTGGATTGCCAGTTCATAGGCATAGGGCTGTTCATCATTGCATTTTGCGATATCATAAAGCCGGTTAAGTATATCCTTTTCCCAGCGCTCAATCCCTTTAAAATGGATAGGCACGGAGTACCTTTTTTCCATCAAAGGGCGGATATATTTACTGTGCAGTGAATCGAACATGTCATTGTACAGCAACCCCGGATGAAATACCATGGCTTCAAAGCAACAGGCAGAACTGCCGGAAACGTAAGCCGTATGTATTACGCCGCTGTTTATAAACACCGCCTGGCCTTCTGCCACTTCGTAGCTTACGGTATCCAGCCGGATAACGGCTTTCCCTTTTTTGATCAGCAGCAGCTCCAGTTCGTCATGCCAATGGCAGTCAAACAGGATTTCATTGCCGCCGTGGCTCAAGCAGTAAGTATTAAATGGAAATACGGCACTGCCGTGAACTCTGTTTTCTTTTAATAAATCCTTGTTCATCTTCTGGCACATCCTTGCAAAACTTTTCCGGTAAAAATACTGAAAATATCAAAATGCTGATATTCATGGTCAGTATTGAGAAAGAAAGCATCAATATGCATCAATATAATTATATTATAACAATATATTGGAATCAATGGTTTTTGCTATGTGGCATTAAAATCTTTAAATAATTGAAGGAGAGGGAGGAGCAGCCTTATGAAATTTACAGACGGATATTGGGGTTTGAAAGAGGGTGTGGAGCTTTTCAGTCCTGCCGAGGCCCGTGATACAGGAAATAGCGGCGATTCATTGACGGTATATGCATCCAGCAGGCCAATCAGGCATCGGGGGGATACCCTGAACAGCCCTATGGTCACCCTGGATTTCAGCACGCCGATGAAGGATGTCATCTGTGTCAAACTGTTCCATCATACCGGGAAAGCAAGGAAAGGCCCGGAATTTGGCATTCATAAAGACAGCGGCTTCAAACCGGTGATCTATGATCAAGACCGGGAAGCAGGCTTGAGAAGCGGAAATTTAAGCGTCAAAATCCACAAAGGAGATGGATGGACGATTGATTACTGCTTCAAAGACGTCCGGATTACCGGCAATGGCAATAAAGCTACGGGATATGTCATGACGCGGGGCGGGGAAGCCTATATGCGCGAGCAATTGGACCTGGACGTAGGCGAATATGTTTATGGGCTTGGCGAGCGGTTCACCCCCTTTGTCAAAAACGGACAGTCCGTGGATATCTGGAACGAAGATGGCGGAACCAGCAGTGAGCAGGCATACAAAAACATCCCTTTCTATGTTACCAACAAAGGCTACGGCGTATTTGTCAACCATCCGGAACGGGTTTCTTTCGAGATTGCCTCAGAAGTGGTTTCCAGAGCTCAATTCAGCGTTCCCGGAGAGTATCTGGAATATTACATCATCGGAGGCGGGGACCTGAAGGAGGTTCTCCGGAATTATACGACCTTAACCGGAAAACCTGCCCTGCCCCCGGCATGGTCCTTCGGACTCTGGCTGACCACCTCTTTTACCACCAGTTATGATGAAGACACGGTGAATAGCTTTATTGACGGCATGCTCCAGCGGGACTTACCGCTGCATGTATTTCATTTTGACTGCTTCTGGATGAAGGAATACCAATGGTGTGATTTCACCTGGGATAAGGATGTTTTTCCCGAACCGGAAAACATGCTAAAGCGTTTAAAAAGCAAAAACCTCAAGATATGTGTATGGATTAACCCGTATATTGCACAAAAATCATACCTGTTTGACGAAGGGAAAGAAAAGGGCTACCTGTTGAAAAACCTGAAGGGCGACGTATGGCAATGGGATCGATGGCAGGCCGGCATGGGTCTGGTGGATTTTACCAATCCCGGTGCGGTCCAATGGTTCAAGCAGAAGCTGAAGGTGCTGGTCGGCATGGGGGTTGATTGCTTCAAAACGGATTTTGGCGAACGTATACCGACGGACGTTTTGTATTTCGACGGCTCCGACCCTGTAAAAATGCACAATTATTACACCTTCCTCTATAACAAGGCTGTTTATGAGGCACTGGCAGAAGTACGGGGGAAAAATGAAGCCGTCCTTTTTGCAAGATCTGCAACTGCCGGAAGTCAGCAATTCCCTGTTCATTGGGGAGGGGACTGCTCCGCCAGCTACGTCTCCATGTCTGAAACCCTGCGGGGGGGCTTGTCCCTGTCACTGTCGGGCTTCGGCTTCTGGAGCCATGATATCAGCGGTTTTGAGAGAACCGCCCCTCCGGATCTGTACAAGCGGTGGTCGGCTTTCGGGCTGCTTTCTTCCCACAGCCGCTTGCACGGAAATGAGTCGTACAGGGTACCATGGCTGTTTGATGAAGAGGCTGTGGAAGTACTCCGGTTTTTTACCAATTTAAAATGCCGCCTGATGCCTTATTTGTACGGCGCTGCCTGTGAAGCTTCGCAAGACGGCGTCCCAATGATGCGGGCAATGGTCCTTGAGTTTATGGACGACCCCCTATGCGCCACACTTGACCTGCAATACATGCTGGGAGAGTCGCTGCTGATCGCGCCTGTATTTAACAAGGAGGGTATCGCTTCCTATTATCTCCCGAAGGGCGCCTGGACCAACTTCCTAACAAATGAGAAGGTTGAAGGAGGCTGTTGGAGGAAGGAAACACACGGCTATATGAGCATTCCCATCATGGTACGGCCGAATAGCATCATAGCCGTAGGCAGCGACGACAAAAAGACGGAGTATGACTTTGCTGATCATGTGACTTTCCATGTCTTTGAGCTGCAAGACGGTTGCAGTGCTTCAGCCGGGGTTTACAGCAAGGACGGAGCACTTGAAATAGAGGTTAAGGCCAGGCGTGAAAGCCAGGGTATCAGGATCGTTAAAAAAGGTGGGAGCAAGCCCTGGAGCATTTGCTTAAGAGGTATTGACAGGGTAGGATCCGTAAAAGGCGGCACTTATACCGCCGGACAGGAAGGAATAGCAATATTCCCGGAGGCTGGGGCGCAGGAATTGCTTATTGGCATGTGACCTGTTTTTTTGTGCAGCTAGCCGCCATATTGCCAATGATCAAAGGGAGCCTCACTTCAACAGGGCGTTTACCCACAGGGAAGCGAGGTGCATGGCTCCACGGAAGCCCACAAAAGGTGGCTCATAGGGGTACAGCAGGCGCCATTTTGCGTCGGGGTTGGCTATCTGAAGCTCTGTGCCGCGTCCAGCCCATTCCAGCGCTTCGCCGCTGGCCATGAGGAGCGATTTTCCCTGGCTCCCGGCCGCCTCCGCCCACTCCTCCTCCGTAAAATAGGGGAGACCCTCCTCCGCCATGTCAGGGCTGTCACACCAGCATAGGCCTTTGGACAGGGAGAGCTCGCTGCAGGCAAAGGAAAGGACACCTTTTACTATATCGGCATGCCCGCCGACGGATAGGCGCCCATTCTCCGGATGATCCTGGACAAAATGCTTCACGGAGGGCAACGCGAGAGAAAGCAGGCGCAGGGCTTCGTCCCGCTGCTCGCCGACAAATCCGTGGTCAGGGGGGATGCCTGTGATTTGCGTCGCCTGCCGGATCCATTGGCAGGTTCCCTGGATACCGTAGGGCCGTCCAAACAAAAATGGCGTGCCGAACCGCTTTTGCAGGTGTTCCGCGGCCGGCAGCCCCTCCCGCCGGAACACCAGGTTGACATGGGCGCCGCCCATCTGCTCGATTTGTTCCACTGACGTGTCCGAAGTCAGGACGCATAACGGCTTCATCCCGAAGGCCCCCTCCATGATACGGACCATCTCGGCTGCGTCCGCCCGGAAACGGAACAAATCCGCGCAGGAGCCAATCAGATTGAAGGTGGGGAGAGGCGTTTTGGCAGCATCCTGGGGAAGCGTTTTAGCAAGTGTCAAAAGTGCCTCCTGTATTCCTTGATGCTGACCGATACCAAAACCGCCATAGTTAAAGGAAAGCAGGCGCATATCCGGGTAATCCGGCTGCAGTTCCCTGCAAAGAGAGGGCATATCCGCTCCGATGATCTCCGGCACAGCCGAGGGCAAGAGGAAAAGGACCCGCGGCCTGTCTCTTTCAGCGATATCCGCAACTGCGCGGTTCAGGCGAGCCACACCGCCAAGGGCGACATCGGTTTCGTCGATATGGGTGGAATAGAGCTTACAGGCGTCCGTAACGCCTGCCCGGTTCAAAAACACACGTCCGTAAAGCATATGCCCCATACAGCCGAACTCCAATAAAGCGGAGTTACGGATGGGGGCCAGCGACCACAGGATTCCCATACGGCCGGAGGGAACCGGTTTGAATCTATGCAATCCCATAGGGCGTCCTCCTTTCTCTTGACGCCGCAGGTTCATCCAGGGCGTGCAGAAGCTTCTTCAAAAGGCTGTTGGTTCTTTCATAGCCGGACAGGCCATACAGTTCAGATAGGTATGGCACAGAGGGGAACCGGATTGCTGCGCCGGGCAGGTCTCCCAGGCACAAATCGGGAGAAAGGCTTTCCAGAAGCGGCGCGTCCGAATCGCTGTTGACCATGTGGCAGACCGGAGGGTCATACCCTCGCGCCTTTAAAGCTTCCGCCCAACTCCTGTCATCCGGCCAGAACTCTTCCAGATGCAGAAGCAGCGGCTCCATGCCTATAGCCGCCAGATAGGCCGCCAGAGGAAGCACCTTGAGAGGGCCGATATGCGCGGAAGCATAACGGAGGCCGGTGAGCCGGTTTTTTGCCTCCTCTTGCAGGGACAGGGCTTCCAGCCGTCCGCAGTCAAATCCGTTTTCCCATTGGATCCTCAGCGCTTTAGTAATGGCTCTATGGAGCGTATCGATTTCCGACGGGTCATAGGCATTGTGCAGGCGAAAAGCAGGGGTGCCAAAGGACTGCTCCATTTCTGCCGCCAGCGGATCCATAAAGGGCGAAAGCACCAGGTTCAGCGCCGCGTCGGGTGCCTCCAGGAAATCCTCCAGCGAAGACCCCGGCGCAAGACAGCGCAGGAAAAACCCCTGCCGCTTCAATGCACACAAAATAGGCGGCAGGGGGGTATGCCTTTCCTCCGGTGAACGCCCCATCACGTTGACGACGCGCGGCCGGACATCCTTTGTCTCCATGAGGGAGCCGATGGCCTTCAGCGTCTTCCATGAACCGGAGGGGAGGCTATTGCACTTGAAATGCCCCATCATCACGGAGATTATGCGCGCCGACAGCTTGGGCTGCACCTCCCGGACAATGCCCTCGATATCCTCGCCGATGAGATCCGGCACACAGGTGGCAACCAGCAGAACGGCTTTTGCTCCTGCCTGGTCCATCTTCTGGAGCGCGTCCATCAAGCCTTTGCGGCAGCCGAACACCACCTCGCTGTCATCCAATACATAGGTCCAGTGCAGGTCACCCTGTCTATCATTCACATTTAGCAGGACAACACGGCTGTAAGTGGCGCATTCCGGCGTACCGGCCACCAGCGACGACAGGCCCTTGATATTTCCCGCCAAAGCGATTGCCGTATGCAAGGGGCAGTGGCTGCCCGGAAAAGCGGAGGGCGTCAGGAATTTCACGCCCGCATTGGACCGGACGGCGGACAGGCGCTTCAAATGGCCCAAATCCGGCATGGACATTCACCTCCAGCCGCTTCTTCCGCCAAAAGCTGCGCCAATTGGCGGTAATGCGCTGCCAGTCCGGAATCCGGGAAAGCCTCCGTCACGGTTTTGCCTTGGGCCTCGGCCTGCTGTACCAGGGGATGACGAGGCAGCCGGTAGATGACAGGCGCCCCGATTTCCGCCGCCGCCTTGTCCGCCAGCCCGTCTTCCCCTTCGATGTTCTTGGCGTTGAGGATCAGCCCCCGCAGTGTGGCGTAGCCGCGCTTTCCGAAGCTCTTGACCGCCCGGGCGATATTGGAGGCGGCGTAGAGGGACATCATTTCACCGGAGGTGACAATGCACACCTCGTCGGCATAGCCGCCCCTGATGGGCATGGCAAAACCGCCGCAGACCACGTCGCCCAGCACGTCGTACAGCACCACATCAGGCTTGTATATTTCATAAGCGTTGAGTTCCGCCAGCTTTTCAAAGGCAGTGATGATGCCCCGCCCGGCGCAGCCTGTTCCCGGTACCGGACCTCCCGACTCCACGCATAAAACACCGCAGGAGCCTTTCACCACAAGCTCGGAAAGCTCCGCATCCCCTTTTTCCCGCAGTGTGTCCAGCACGGTGGGGATGCTTTTCCCACCGGTGAGGTTGCAGGTGGAATCGGCTTTGGGGTCGCAGCCGATCTGCATGACGGTTAGCCCCATGGAGGCCATCGCAGCCGATACGTTGGATACGGTGGTGGATTTTCCGATGCCGCCCTTGCCGTAAATGGCTATTTTTTTCATTTCTGCACCTGCTTTCATTTGATTTCCCGCTCCCTGATGAGATCATAGGAAATGCAGGCAGGGCGTCCGGTGCGTGGCTCCGTCCTGATTTCCGCGTCAATGTGAAAGGTTTCCCGGAGCACCCCGGAGGTCATCACGTCTTCCGGCGTGCCGTGCCGGATGATGTCTCCGCTTCGGATGGCCACCATGTAATCGGCAAAGCGGGCGGCAAGGTTCAAATCGTGCAATACCATCACAATGGTACAGCCCTGCTCCCGGTTGAGGCGGTACAACAACTCCAGCACCTCAAGCTGATAGGACAAATCGAGATAGGTGGTCGGCTCGTCCAGCAGAATGAGATCGGTCTGCTGCGCCAGGGCCATGGCAATCCAGACCCGTTGGCGCTGCCCGCCGGAGAGGTTGTCCACCGCCGTTGTTTCAAACTCCGTGAGCTTTGTGACCTCCAGCGCCCACGCAATAATTTTTTTGTCCTCCGGCTTGAGCTTGCCGAAGCCCCGCTGATGCGGAAAACGGCCATAGGCCACCAGCTCGCCCACCGTCAGCCCTGCCGGGGCTTGGGGGGACTGAGGCAGGATCGCCATTTTCTGTGCCACTTCTCTGGTGGAAAGACGCCGGATATCGTCTCCGTTTAAGTACACCATTCCATTCTTTGGCTTCAAAATACGCCCCACGGCTTTGAGCACCGTGGATTTCCCACAGCCGTTGGGTCCGATGATGGCCGTGATTTTCCCCTGGGGGAGCTGCATATCCAGATCGTCGACGATGAGGCGGTCATCATAGGCAACGGCCAGATTTTCTGTTGCAATGCTGTTCATATTACCTCCTGCCTTTCTTTATTGTTTGCTCTTGACGAGCAGGTATAAAAAGTACGGCGCGCCTATAATGGCAACCATAATGCCGGTGGGGATTTCAAAGGGCTGGACGATCACCCGCGCCACCGTGTCCGAAATGGACACCAGCACCGCCCCCGCCAGAGCGCAGGCGGGAAGCAAAACCTGATGGCGCGGCCCCACCAGCCGCCTTGCCAGATGGGGCGCAATCAGCCCTACAAAGTTGATGCTTCCGCTGACCGCCACACAGGAGGCTGCCAGCGCAACAGCGGTGATAAGCAGATGACGGCGCTCCTTTTCCACCGAAGATCCCAGGCCATAGGCAATGTCATCGCCCAGGCTCAGCACATCCAGCACACGGGCCTTTGACAGCACATAGGGGATCAGCAGCAGGAGCCAGGGCAGCAGCGCCAGCACGAACTTCCAGTTGGAGCCCCAGATGCTGCCCGCCTGCCAGGTGGCCACAAATTTAAACTGCGTATCGTTCAGCTTGATTACCAGCACCGTGGTCAGTGCGGAAATGCCCGCTTGAACCGCTATACCGGTTAAGATCAGCCGAAGCGGAGCGATGCCGGACTCCCGTTTGTAAGCCAGCGCATATACCAAAACCGCGGTGACGCCCGCGCCGGCAAGGGCCAGAAACGGCAGGGTGAAAACCGACAGGTAGGACTGCGTGCCGAAAAACAGCACGAAAAGGATGACGGTCAGCCCTGCGCCGGAGTTGATGCCTAAAAGGCCGGGATCGGCCAGAGGGTTGCGGGTCACGCCCTGGATGATGCACCCGGAAAGCGCAAGCCCTGTGCCTACCAGAATGGAAATTACGATGCGGGGTAGCCGGAAGCCGAACAAAATCAGCTTCTCTTGGTCGCTGCCGCCGCCCAACAGCGTGCGCAGCGTATCCAGCGGGGAGAGCTTCGAGTAGCCGGTGTTCATGCTGATAATGAAGGACAATATCAAAAGCACCGAAAAAGCCAGGACGATACCGGTATTCCTCAGGGCAATTTTCCGTTTATATTCTTCGTTTTTCTTCTGCTGCACGTTTATCACAGTGCCCTCCTTTCCCTGCGGGCCAGATACAGGAAGAAGGGTACGCCGACAAGGGCGATGATGGCTCCAATAGGCGTCTCAAAGGGCGGATTGAGCATTCTTGCGCCCAAATCCGCCAGTACCACCAGAAGGCTTCCCATCACTGCGGAAGAGGGGATGATCCATCGGTAATCCACGCCCACCAGGAAACGTGCCAGGTGCGGCACAACCAGGCCCACAAAGCCCACTGCGCCGACGACTGCCACGGAAGCGCCGGCCAGCATCAGCACGACGGCGGAGCAGAGAAGCTTGATCAGCAGGGTGTTCAACCCCAGGCCCTTTGCCACATCCTCGCCCAGGCTCATGATGGAAACAGAACGGGAAAGAGCGGTTGCGCCCAGGAGGGCGGCCGCGACCCATGGGGCCATGAGCTTGATCTGCAGCCAGTTGGAACCGGCCACGCCGCCCGCCGTCCAGAACATGATATTCTGCGCCACGTCAAAATACAGGGCGATGCCCTGGCTGAGCGCGGCCAGCAGTGCGCTCACCGCGGCACCTGCCAGCACCAGCCGCATGGGGGTCGCGCCCCCGTGCCGCAGGGATGCGATCCCATTGACCAGACCCGCACCCAGAGCAGCTCCTAAAAAGGAGAACAGGATGAGCTGCATGTAGGAAAGTCCGGGGAAGAAGGCAAAACAGATGGAAAGGCTGAAGCCCGCGCCGGCATTTAGCCCCATCAGCCCGGAATCCGCCATGGGATTGCGGGTCACGCCCTGCATCACAGCCCCTGCCACAGCGAAGGACGCGCCAACCAGGGCGCTTGCAATGACCCGGGGCAGGCGCAGATCCACCACGATCAAATGTTGTGTGTCCTCCGCGTTAAAATGAAAAAAAGCATCCCATACCGCGGATAGCGGGATTCCCGCTGCCCCTTTCGTGATGGAAAATGCCATTGTCAGGATCAGCAGGCCTGCGCCCAATACAATAATCAGCCATGCTGCCCATGTGCGGCTATTCTTTTTTATTTGAACCAGCTTTGCCGGGGTTTCCAATCGGACCATTAATGTGTGTATCTCCTCCTTATCGCAGACCGGAACGTTGATCTGCCGTTGTTGTCGGGAAAGCAAAAACCGGGCGCAGGCTTTGACTGAACTGCGCCCGGCTTGAAGCAGGCAAGAAGGCCCTACCTGGTCATGCTCCCGGTGATGGTTTCAATTCCAAGCTTGATGCTTAAGGGGCCGCCTGCCCGCACCGCCGCATCAAGGGTATAAACATGCCCGTTTTTTACTGCGTTTAACGACTGCCATACAGAGGAAGCCTTCGTTTCTTCAGAGAGATGGATTTGCTTATATTCCTCCGCTTCCGAGGTTATTGACCCAAAGAGGAAGAGATAATCCGGGTTCATCGTCGCCAGGCCTTCCAGAGAAATGATTTCCCCAACCTCGGGATAACCGCTGGGAGGCGTCAGCCCCAGCCCTTTCTCTTTGTCAAACCACACAGGGTTTTCCGTAGAGCCTGTAATGACAAAATTGCCTTTATTGCTGGAGCGTTCAAATAACAACGCCACCGTTTTATCGCTGTATCCGGCCAGCTTTTCCCTGGATGCGGCAATCAGTGCTTCGAGCTCTGAAATATATGCCTCCGCCTTTTCTTCCTCACCGAGGCACTGGGCAAAAGCTCTCAGCTGCTCCTTCCAATCGGGGCTGTCGAAGGACACCACGGGAGCGACCTTGGAGAGTGTCTCAAGCAATTCCATGTCCACATGCTCCGCCTCGGCGGTCTGGAGAATAAGGTCAGGGGCTATTTCCGCAAGCTTTTCAAGATTAGGGGCCTTTGCCTCCCCCAGTTCCTCAACTTTCGCATCCGCAGCATAAGGCTGCAGCGTCCCAAAACCTTTCAGCGACCGTTGGGCATAAGTGGACGCAATGGGCTCGACACCCAGTGCATACATTATTTCTATGAAACCGAAATCCATGGTTGCGACCCGTTGGGGTTTTTTCTCCAGGGTGATTTGTTTCCCCAGAGCGTCTTCGATGGTTCTTGGCCAGGCCGCTTCTTCCACATTGCTTTCACCGGTTGTTTCCGGTGTTTCCGTTTGCGTCGCCGGAGGAGTGCTTTCCGGCGGAGTTGAGGCACCATTGCCCGCAGATGTCCCGCCGCATCCGGCCAGCAGGCCTGCCACCAGGGCAAGAGAGATAATCAGCTCTATAATTTTTTTCATTATATGTTCCTTCCTAATGTTTGATAATACTAACTTTTATATTGAAAACCGGCTTCAACATTTGTTGCCAGTATATCAAAACATAATGCAGATTGGAATGGACATAGTTACAACCAGCATGGATTTTTGCTGAAACGCTTCCTGCATTAATATTCCGGGTTTTCACTGATCCATTTACGGAATTCTGTAGGAGAAAAGCCGGTTTGCCGTTTGAAAAGCCTGCTAAAATAGAAGCTGTCCGTATATCCTACGCATTCGGCTATCTGTGCCACAGGGCAGCCGCAGGTTCTCAACAGCTCTTTCGAGCGGCGTATGCGGCACTCGGTCAGATAACGGATGGGGCTCATGCCTGTGTGCCTTTCAAACAAATAGGCAAACCGGCGCCTTTCCAATCCAAACTGCGAAGCTATTTTCGTGATGGAAACGGGATCGGCATAATTCTGGCGTATGTATTCCACCGTCTGTGCCATCAGCTCGGTGCTGTCGTCATGAAGCTGCCTTTTGGCCGAAATGATCATCTCCTCCATCAGGCTCATAAACAACACCTTTGACTTAAGCGCAGCCACGTTGCTTGGCGTTGCATAGCTTTGGCGGAGTTGGCCGATCAAGTCGGAAATCCTGGTATTGAGCCCTGTGAAAATGAGAAAATGCTCATTAAAAAGCGGAAACATGGACACTTCTCCTGCGGGTATCTGGTAATGGATTAATGCGTACTGCCAATGGGCATCGCTGAGCACTTCCTTGGATACCGCCATGTTCGGCCCCGCGTGGAGGACTATGCCGGGTTCCAGAACATAGGGAATGCCGTTAAGGATGAAACGGGATTTCCCGGCAAGAGGGAAAACAAGGCCTGCGCCTGCTTTGTTGGTTCTTCCGTTGGTTTTCTTGCTTCCGGGTGGGACGGAGGGTGCAAAAATATCATAAAACGATATGGGTGCCTTCGCGTAATAATCCACCAGTTGATTCATGCTGACTTTCAATAATAACACCTTCCCGGGACTGTGGTCAAATCTTATCTCCTTTATCTTCCATTCGAAATTTATCATAATTTGTCATTGCAAGGGTCGCTTACAGCAATCTCTGCAAACCTTAAAATCGAGATTTCCACATCGCTTTGCTCCTCGGAATGACAAGATAAATCTCAAATTTGCGAATGGAAGCTCCTTTATCTCTGTTTTTCCTTTGTTCCAGTATAATTGTATTCCGCGTTTTTTGCAATACGTGCTTTAAACAGTCAGGATGCAGCCTGCAGCCCAGTGACTATTCGATGAATCTGCAAATTCTCAGGTATGCGTTTATTCTGGCAGGATCCATCTGATCACCGTTGTCTTCCACAATCAGGAAGAGTGTTCCGTGAATGGACATACCCATGGATGGATATATATTCCAGGACATAAGAGATTTCTTCATTTTACTCTGATCTTATTCCAGGAAATCTTCCTGCCATCATTTTCCGTTGCTTTCGTTTACATAAATACTTAACATAGAAGTAGTATACATAAGGACGGTAAAGGACTTGAAACGATTAAAGCCCAGCAAGTTAACCCGTGTTCTGTTTTTTTGCCTGATCATGTCCATTTTCTTGAGTACGCTTCCGGTTCTTGCCGGAAACGCTTCCGTCAAGGATCTGGATAAAGGCTCAAGCTATGCGCGGCAGGCCATTGCCGAGCTTTTTGAAAAGGGCGTCGTCACAGGCGATGACAGAGGTAATTTCAACCCGGGTGAAAACATCACCAGGGGTCAAATGATTGCGATCATTGTAAGGCTGTTGAAGCTTGATACGTCTAATCTTCCCATCACAGCGGACTTCAAGGATGTCCCTGGCAGCCACTGGGCATTTCCCTACGTGGAGGCTGCATACCGCAAGGGTATTATAAACGGGGTCTCCAGGGGTACATTCGGCGTTGACTATCCGTGCACACGCGAGGAAATGACCGTAATGTTTGTCAGGGGGCTGGGAGTCACAGAAAACGACATAAGGGAAGCCGGCGGGATGGAGCGAGTAAATATGCTGGCCGATGGGCATAAGCTTTTCAACTGGTCCAGGGAGTATGTAGGCTTCGCGCTTTCCGCAGGACTGATGAACGGGACAGGCCATGACAGTTTCAGTCCGGACGAATATGCAAAAAGAGAACAGGCAGCGGTTGTGGCAAGTAGATTTTTAAATAGCCGGCCGGATGTGAAAGTACCGCCTTCAACGGATGGAGAACCAGCCGATGGGGAACTGACCATTAAAGAAATTGCCGCTCTTGAGAAAAGCGTGGTCCTGATAACGACCTATGACAAGGAAGACGTTGCATTAGCCCAGGGCAGCGGTTTTGCCGTTGCCGGAGGGCTGTTTCTGACAAACTACCACGTACTGGAAGGCGCCGATAAGTATACCATAACAGACGCCGGGGGAAAGGAATATGACATCGAGGGTGTAGTGAAATATGATGCAGACCTGGACCTGGCTATCATCAAATCAAAAGAGCTTACCGGCATAATGCCTCTTGAAATGGGTTCAAGGTATTCTCTGGCCGAAGGTGACAGTATAGCAGCCATAGGCAGTCCCCAGGGGCTTCAGAATTCAATTTCCCAGGGGAAGGTCCGTGGTTTCGAGGGTTACGAATACGGTGACGGCGGCAAGGTTAGCATAATAGAAATTACTGCCGACGTGAGCCATGGAAGCTCCGGAGGACCTCTCTTCGACATGCGGGGAAAGGTTGCGGGGGTTGTGACAGCCATGTCCGAAGACGGCGTCCGGAAGTTTGCCGTTGCCATCGACCATGCCAAAGGCTGGATCGACCAGTTGAAGGCAAGACCCTTCGGCGATTTGAAAGTGCTGGATATGACCACAGCAATCAGAGACTATTGGAAGATCCTTGACGACGAAGTGAAAGATACAATCTATGAATCCTTTCAGGCAATAGAGGAAGAGGATGTGGATGCTTACATGGATACCATCCACAAGCTGAACCCCGCCTACAAAACCATCAGGGAAACCTATGGGAAATTGTTTTCCATTTATGATTTCGACTATACCGTGCAGAAGATAGAGCTCCGAAAGGACGAATACGGGGCGGTTACCGCGGAAGTGACCTATACGGTAAAACGGACAGGCAAAAAAGAGAGCGTTCTGATAGGCGCCAACGGGTATTATAAATTGGCTGTTCAGGGAGGCCGCTGGAAAATATTCTATGCCGCCGAAAACCTATATTTCCCCGAGGGCGGCAGACTCACCGGAGCGGACCTGGTATCCGAGTGAACGTTGTGATAGTTGATGTAACCTGCTTTGTTTGTCATTGTGGGGAAGCGTAGTGACCGCGGCAATCTCGTATTAATTTTAAGCAATGCTTCTGAATCAGGCTGTGATTATCGCACTCCTCTGCGTTACGCTCACAATGACACGGACCAACCAGCGCAACAGGTTAACTTACGTGAACGGTACTAAGTTGATAAAATACGAATAAAGAGGAAGAAACAATGGGCGTTAATAAACGAAAAAGTAGTATTACAGTGAAATGGAAAAACATATTGGTTTCTTCCGTACTGGCCTCAAGTCTTGCTTTTGCCGGTTTTCCCGCATTTGGAGAAGCAGTTTCCATAAAGGACCTGGATCAAAGCTCCAGCTATGCCCGCCAGGCCATAAGCGAGCTCGCCGGCAAAAACATCCTTACCGGAGACAGCCACGGGAATAACAGAGATGACATTCTTGCACTTCCTTCAAAGGATAAGGAGCTTACTCCGGAAGAAATCACCGCCTTCGGAAAGAGCGTCGTCACGGTTCAGACCTATGACGAAGCCGGAGAGCCTGTGTCCCGGGGAAGCGCTTTCGCAGTGGCAGAAGGCCTGTTTCTTACAAATTACTATGTGCTGGAAGGGGCCGACAGGTATTCCATAACCGACAGCAGCGGGAAAATCCACGAGATCCAGGGGATTGCAAAGTACGATCCCGACCTGGGCCTGGCAATGATCAAGGCGAAGGAGCCTCTGGACCTGGCGCCGCTGAAAACAGGCACGAAAAATAATGTGGAAAAAGCCGATGGCATCGCAGTCATTGACGGCCTCAACGGGCAGCAGAACACAATTTCCCGGGGAATCGTCAGCGGCATCCGGAGCTTTGAGTACGGAGCAAAGGGCAGGATGGATATCCTGCAAATAACCGCACCCTTGACGGAGAGCAGCTTCGGCGGAGCGCTTCTGGACAGAAAGGGAAAGGTCATCGGCGTCGTTTCCTCCATGTCCGAGGACGGCAACCTGAAGTTTGCCGTTGCCATCGACCATGCCATGGATTGGATAAGGGAGCTCCAGGGGAAACCTTTCGAAAATATCGGAGTACTTGACATGAGCAAAATAACGGCAGGATACCTGGATGTCTCGGATGAAGGTATCAAAGCCCTGATATATAAGGCGTTCCGCGCAATGGAGGAAAGAGATATAGGCGCCTATATGTCGACGGTTGACCCCTTAAGTCCCCTCTATAAGCAGACACAGGAGGAGATGGGCAAGGTGCTTGCGCTCCACAATTTCGATTTTGATATTCTGGAACTGGATGTTGTGGAAAAGGATTTCGGCTCCGCAGAAGCGGACGTCGTTTATACCATCCGAAGAGTGGGGATACAGGAAGCGGACAGCCTTAGAGTTTACGGACAATATTCCCTTCTGAAATACAATGGCCAATGGAGAATTTACCTTGCCTCGGAATTGCTTCAGCAGTATTCCAAAGAAATCCGGTATGATACGGGTATCGGCGGGATCACCAAAGAAGAGGCTCTGTGGGCTTATGAAGAAACAACGGGGAATCAGCCGCCGGCGGTAAATGTCAACGGTACGGCTCTCAGATTTGAAGTGACGGATTCGGTGCTCCACCCTGCCAAACCGGTGATTTATTTCAGCGATATGCAGGCCCGGAAAGTATATTCCTATAACTATGCCACAGGACAGACAAAAGAGACAGGCTTTAGTCTGCCGCCGGAAAGTATTGCTTTCGCAGGGGATGAGCTTTACGTGGCCCTGCTCAAGGGCGAACATAGCCCATACGGGTCCGGCAATGGGCAGGAAGGCGCTATTGCCGTCATAGACAGCGAAACGCTGCAAATCAAAGCACAGGTTGATGTCGCCATCGACCCCTTTGATATTGTCCCCGGCAGAGACGGATACATCTACGTAACCTCCGGCTCAGGGACCCATACCCAGCTTAAGAGCTATTCCCGGGAGACGCTTAAGGAGGTTTCCTCCACGGGAATCAACGGAGAGAGCTATGCTGCGCTTCATCCCACCAGGGATATCATCTATACTACGAATAATACATCTCCAATGGATATCATCCGATACAATATATCTCTTGGAAAATTTACAGACCCAGTATATCCCGGCGGCCTCGATTCACCCTATCAAGGCAATTATGATATCGGCAGAAAATTTATCTTCTCACCCGATGGAAACTACCTTATAAGCAGCGCAGGGACCATTTTTTCCACCGGCAGCGGAAACTTCGGCTACCACAGCGCCATCGGCAGAGAGTTTACGGACATTGCATTTTCCTCCGACAGCAAGCGCTTCTTCACCGGCGTCAAAGGCGGGCTTATTTATGAATATACCTACCCCGACTTCAAGCCTGCCAATACCTATAAGGTGCAGGGGGAAATCGTACGGCTTTTCTGCCGCGACAGCCGGGTGCTTGCCGTAACAAAAGCCGGCGGCAGGTACTATCTTGAGACAGTGGAATATTGATTGTTAGTTATTTGAGTTTCTCCAACAAGGGCGAAGCCTCGCCCTGATAATAGATGTAAAGCTTGTGAAGCGGCCTGGTCATGGCCACATAGAGCAGCTTGACGTCCAGTTCATCTTCACGGTAGGTATCGCGGCCTGCATTGGAGATAAAGACGGCGTCAAACTCCAGTCCTTTCGCCAGATAGGAGGGTACAATGGCTATGCCGCTTTTATAAACATCTTCCTTGCCTGTGATGATGAAAATGTTTTCAATATCCTTTGAGAGCAGTGAATAGACAGCTTTGCACTCGTCCATGGTCTTGCATATTACCGCCATGGATTTGAGGGACTGTGCTTTTAGTGCATTGATTTTTTCCCTGATGTCCGCGGCTATCTCCTTAAGGCTGTTTTTTCCGATCATCCGCACCGGCTCCCCGTGCCGTATGACCGGCTTTGCCTTATCCACCTTCCGGCTTTTGATATTCTCCAGCACTTTGTTGGCCGCATCCATAATTTCGATGGTTGTCCTGTAGCTCTGTTCCAGGGTGAGGAAACCATTGCGCCGGTCGCTGAAAACATTCTCCGTAATGTCATTCCAGTCTCTTATACCTCGATAGGAGTGAATTCCCTGGTTCAAGTCCCCAAGGATGGTGAAGGAGCTGTCCTTGATGATCCGTTTCAGGACAAATATCTGAAACGCGCTGAAATCCTGGGCTTCGTCGATGATAATATGTTTCACGGGAACCTTTTCATCCATTCCGTGAATGCAGAATTTGAGGTGAATAATGGGGGCAAGGTCTTCAATTTCGATGTATCCGGATTTCAGTATCCTGGCGGTGTAGTCCTGCACAAATTCCGTCAATTCCTGATCAATCCTGCCCTTGACTGCATTTTCAAAATTCTTTTTGTTGTACATTAGGTCGCAATAGTATTCAAAGGGGCTGAGCTTCGATATTTTGCCTATATAGTCGTTAACAGCTTTTTTTGTGTAGCTTTCCAGTTTATCCAGCCTCTGATCCCGCTCGTCAATTGCTTTGACAATAAGCGCCTGGCGCTCGTCGCTTTCCTCCATGGTTTCCTTCAAATGCGCGATCATACGGTCACAGTCTTCGTGCAGCTGATTTGTTATGGAGAATTTCTGCTGCTTCAGCCGGTTGTTGAGGTTCTTTTTAATTTCATTGACCCGGCGGGCAATGGGCCACATTTTATATTCGGTTACAAACAGCTTGTTCAATTCCTCATATTTGTAAATTACTTTCGAACCGATTTTGAAGTCCTCGTGAGGGATGAAATTGACCTCTACGGTTTTTATATAATCCTCCAGAATGTCTTTGGACAGCATGGAGGTTTTAAATTCCGAGCACAGCCTTATGAGCCTGTTGCTTTCCGCTTCCTGAGGCGTAGGCTTTGGATTTGCGAAGGCTACCAGCTTCTCATTGGCATCCTTTATCTTAAACCGTTTCCCGATGAGCTCCTGCGCAAAATCCTCAAAGGTGGTCTGCTTTACCTTTTCCACGCCGAGCTCGGGAAGGACTTCGGAAATGTAGTTGAGAAAAAGCCTGTTGGGAGCGATAATCATGAAGTTTTCCGGCATAAAGGTTTTCTCGAAGGTATAAATCAGGTAGGCTATGCGGTGGAGCGCTATGGTGGTTTTACCGCTGCCTGCCGCGCCCTGGACGATCAGGGGCTTCCACATGTCCGCCCTGACGATGGCGTTCTGCTCCACCTGGATGGTTGAGACGATCTCCTTCAGCCTGTTGTCGGCACTGGCGCCGAGATAGGTTTGAAGGAATTCGTCGTTGGTGGTGATATCGATGTCGAAAATCTCCTGCAGCTTCCCGCTGTTAATGGAAAACTGCCGTTTCAGCTTCAGTTCGCCGTCAATCTTTCCTCCCGGGCAGTCATAGAAAGCTTCGCCAAGACGGCCTTCATAATAGAGATTGGCCACCGGTGCCCGCCAGTCTACAATAATAATTTGCTGATCCTCGTCCCTCACAAGGGACATCTTGCCGATATAAAGCTTCTCTGTTTTGGCGGGGCCTTCAGAGAAATCGATCCTGGCAAAGTAGGGTTTACTTCTTGCCGTAATGAGGTTTCTGAGCTTTACATCGATGCTCCCTTTAAGCGTGGAGTTAATGATCATGTCAATATAATCCTGGCTGTTCTCGGAATTAAAGTGCTTTCTGACCCTTTCCAGGTCGCCGTCCACACGGTCCTTCCTGGCGGTGGTGGAGATCAGGGCTTTTTCCACATATTCCAGGGTGGAATTGCATCTTTCAAGCTCTTCGGCATAGGCCGGATGGTTTTGTGCAGGCAATCGGTTACACCTCCCGTTAATTTAAGCTAAAGCCGCGCCAAGTTGATTTTACCTCCCGGAAATCCATGCCGGGGATTGCATAAGGGATGGCACGGAATTATATTCTACTGGATTGCTGAAAGAAAAGAAAGGCCCAACGGGCGGAAATAATCGAATTGCCACACTGTTGGGCATATCCGTTTCAACATGCGTTTGTTTTTCGCAGATTATCGGAAAATATCTTGACAGTCCGGCGCTTTGAGCGTATAGTATAGTTAGAAAATGTAAAAAAGGTTAATGGCTTGGTAATTTGATCAGAGATCGGTTTTATGTAAACCGGTTTTTTTTATTGGCCTCTGGGGAAAATGGTTGGTAGTTGGAGCTTTAATACTTCGTGAGAAGGGAAACCGTGAAAGCGAAAGACATTGCTGAGCCGAACCCACGAATTCAAGCAAAGCAATAACACCAGGCATTATTGTTGCTGTGCAGATGGTCGGATTGTTTTTACCAATCCTGCCTGCCGAAGCTGCTTTAAGAAGGAACTTCGATGAAAATGGGAAAAGGAAGCAATAAAGGACTCATTAACCGGCAAAGAATAAATATCGTACTTTGCACATTGGAGTTTTTATTTTGCATCCTATCCTTGAATCAAAACATTAAATGCGGTATAATCAATTTAATGGGGCATTGGCTCAGTTGGGAGAGCGATGCGTTCGCAACGCATAGGTCAGGGGTTCGAATCCCCTATGCTCCACCACAATTTGTCCGAAGAGCCCGATAAATTCGGGCTCTTCGGCGTTTAAAGAGAATTTTTCGAGAGAAGCTTTCTCTGTTCATGCTTTACTGTTACTGTAGCACTACCGGATTTATGGGAGGTAATCGGCTTGTTTGTGAGGTTTGGTTCGTTAGGTATCAGCATATGCAATGCCGTTAACAATCACACAAATTATTTATCTAGTCTTGTGCGCCAGTTGTCCAGTGGTCAGCGCATTACTTGTGCTGCGGATGATGCGGCCGGGCTGGCTATTTCTGAAAAGATGCGGGAACAGATCCGCGGGTTGGATCAGGCAGCCCGGAATGTACAGGATAGTATTTCGCTCATCCAGGTGGCGGAAGGTCACTTAAACGAAACTCATTCTATACTTCAAAGAATCCGTGAACTGGTGGTACAAGCATCCAATGGGACCAATTCCCCGGAGGATCGTAACAGCATACAAAATGAGATTTCCATGCTTATTGAAGAAGTAGACAGGATTGCGGAAACCTCGGAATTTAATAAGAAAAAATTACTGGACGGCAGCCTGGGTGAAGGCACTGGCAGTTTGCGCCTGCAAGTGGGAGCTAATGCAGGGAATTCCATGCTTCTTGTTATAAATGATATGAGCTCGGAAGCACTGGGCATTAAAGATTTTGATGTTACGAAAGCCGCTCCGGAGGATATCTCCGCCCTTCTGGACCGGATGGATGATGCAATCGGAAAAGTATCCGGCCAGAGAAGCGAATTAGGTGCTTACCACAATGTTCTTGAACATAGGATCAATTATCTTGAAAATGCATCCTTGAATCTTCAAGATGCAGAATCCCGGATCAGGGATCTGGACATGGCAAAAGCAATGATTGAGTATACCAAGACTAGTTTATGCCTGCAAGTAGCTCAGACGATGATGTCACAACTTTTCAACCTGCAGCGGGAACAGGTTTATTTCCTGCTTGGATCTTTGCCCGGCACTTACAGTAATAGCTGATAAGGAAGAATTTTGCAGTAAAGGGACGCCGGATCGTTCCGGCAATTTATGAATTACGGTTCAAAGAGTTATTGTGCTTATATCAATTATCTGCAATGTGTTGGATCTCTCGAAGGTTTTCACCCGCAGCAATGTTTTTTATTGTTCTAATCGTTTTACTTTCCAAGCCTTTATGGAATTTCAATCCTTTTATACTACAAATCACCATATAGCAGTAATTGTATTATTGATGGGTATTGACAAATACAATTCAAAAATGGTACTATTTGACCATTACAAATATTTTGGTCAAATAGTATTGGGGTGATGAAATGCCAAAAGCCTTTTCGGAAAATGAACGTATATATATCAAGCAGCGGCTGATGGAAGAAGCCCGTTTTTGTCTGGACCAGTCCGGCATGAAAAAAACGACGGTGGATGAGCTTGCTAAACGGGCTGGTATTCCTAAAGGCACTTTCTATCTTTTTTACGAATCCAAGGAGCTTTTGTTTTTTGATGTATTTTGTGAATTTCATGATGAAATACAGAAAAAGCTGCTGAACGGAATGACTTCCGTCGAGGCAAAGAATCCTTTGAGGCTCACCATGCTGATCTGGGAGCTTTACAAAGCGGTAGAGGGATCCTTCCTGCTCAAGTTTATAACAAGCGGTGAAATGGAGCTTTTGATACGCAAGCTGCCATCCCGGGTAGCTCAGGAGCACGCCGCAACGGATGATCTCCGTGTCGAGCAGCTGCTTTCAATGATTCCCAATGTGAAGCCGGAAAATATAAAGGTGCTCAGTGCTGCCTTAAGGGGAATCTTTTTGTCGATGCTGTACAAGCGCGAAATTGGTGAAGAAGTCTTTGATGACGCTCTTAAGATGATGATTTATGGTGTGGTCATTCAAATGTTTCAGGAGGAACCGTTATGATTCATGTAAATAATCTGCAGTTTAGCTATACAAAAGCCCCCTTTATTGAAGACATCAGTTTCCAGGTCAGGAGTGGCGAGATTTTTGGCTTTTTAGGCCCTTCCGGCGCGGGTAAAAGCACCTTGCAAAAAATTCTGACAGGGCTGATTACCGGCTACAGCGGCAGTGTCCGTGTAAACGGTGAGGAGGTGAGACACCACGACAACAGCTTCTATGAGAATATCGGCGTAGATTTTGAATTTCCCAGCCTATACGAGAAGCTGACCGCAAGGGAAAATCTGAGGTTTTTTGCTTCCCTTTACCGCAAACAGGGAAATATCGACGGGCTTCTCACCAGTGTCGGACTGCTGCCCGATGCCGATAAAAAAGTTTCCGATTATTCCAAGGGCATGAAGTCGAGGCTGAATTTTATCAAAGCTCTTTTGCACAGCCCCGCTTTGCTGTTCCTTGACGAGCCTACGTCGGGGCTTGATCCATCCAATGCAAGGCTTATGAAGGATATCATCCTGGCACAGAAAGCACAGGGAAAAACCATTATATTGACCACTCATAACATGTATGACGCCACTGAATTATGCGACTGCGTTGCCTTTATCGTGGATGGGAAAATCAAGGCGTTGGATGCGCCACATAACCTGATTATGTCCAGAGGGGCGTCAAAGCTGCGGTATACCTATTTAAAAAACGGAACCGAGGAAACGGCAGAAATACCACTGATTCGTACAGGGTCAGATTCTATTTTAAAGGATCTAATTCGGAAGAACGGGCTTCTATCCATTCATAGCAGTGAACCTACCCTGAATGACATTTTTGTGGATATTACTGGGAGGCATTTGCAATGAGGATGAGGGCTTTACTTATCGGAGATATCCGATTTCAGTTTAAATATGGAATTTACTTTCTATATCTTATTTTCACCGTACTTTATATCAGCCTTCTTTTTATATTGCCTGAGGCATGGAGAGAAAAGGCCGCGATCCTGATGATTTTCTCCGATCCTGCGGCAATGGGACTTTACTTTATGGGATCCATTGTCCTTTTTGAAAAAAGTGAACGGGTAATCAACAGCCTGGCTATATCTCCTGTAAAGGTCTATGAATATGTGACGGCAAAACTGCTTTCAATTGCTGTTATTTCAACGACAGTTGGAGTATTGATCGGCCTTTCCGGTAAAGTGGTATCAAACATTTTTTATTTTATCCCCGGAGTTTTCATCGGCTCCTGTTTGTTTTCGGCGCTAGGACTTGCTATCGCTGTCAATATTGCAACACTCAATGGATTTATCCTTGCAACAATACCTGCCGAGCTGTTGATCAGCCTTCCTGCGATTGCTTGTTTATTTGGATGGAAACCAGGCTGGCTGATATTCCATCCCGGTGTGTGCATCATAGAGCTGTGCCAAAACGGTCCCGCCGCTTTGTCCGCCGCTGTCATTCTGATACTATGGACTACTCTGCTTGCCCTTTTTGCCTGCCGTGCAGTGGCAAAAAGCTTTCGATTGCTGGGAGGTGTGAAACTATGAAAGCGCTGTTTTTGTCTTTTCGCATGTTTATTTGGCAAATCTTCAAAGATCGCATGCTTGCGGCGGTATGCATTGCCCCCGTCCTGTCGGCTCTCTTTTTCCGCTTCGGTATTCCCTTTGTTGAGAAGATTTTATGCGGATATTTTCAAAAGACAGTGATTCTTGCGGATTATTACTTGCTGTTTGATTTGTTTTTAAGCCTTATTACGCCATACATGCTTTGTTTTGCATCCGCCATGGTCATGCTGACGGAATATGATGAAAACATGGTTAGCTATATGGCGGTGACGCCTGTTGGCAAAAAGGGATATATCGTATCAAGGCTGGTGTTTCCGGCCATAATTTCAATTTTCGTATCCATGTTTCTCATGCATTGGTTTTCTCTAACCGGCTGGTCGTTTGGAATGCTGCTGCTCACCTGTTCATTGACTGGCATTCTAAGCATCGCCATAGCGCTTCTGCTCTTCTCTTTTTCGCATAACAGAGTTGAAGGAATGGCTATGGCAAAGCTATCCGGTCTTCTGATGTTGGGGTTACCCGTACCGTTCTTTCTGCTGTCCGATGTGCAATATTCATTTTTGCTTTTACCATCCTTCTGGATTGCAAAGTTTGTGATGGAAAAGACGATTCTGTTTTTACTGCCTGCAATGATAACCGTGTTCACCTGGATAGGGCTGCTTTATAAAATGTTTGATAAAAAGCTTATGTAATGGATGTTTCCCCTTCCTTCATTTTTTTTTAACCGCCTTATGTGAAAAACCCAGGATTGAGGTATCCTATGAGGAGAACGGACACAATGACACCCTGTTCAAAATTATGCTTGCATAAGTTTCTGTGCTATAGTTTTTGTACAGCATCAGAGGGGTTCAGCAAGGAATATCTTGATTTTTACTAACAAATCATGTAAAATCTTCCTAAATAGAAAATGATAATCCGGTTGGGCAGGTAACTGCTTCAAGATTTTGAGCTTAATGGGTGGAGGGCTTCATGAGAGGTTCTCTACTTTTTTATCTCATTGGAAAGGACGATTAAAATGCAATATTTTTTACTGATCCTGGGGCTGGTAATGATCGTCAAGAGTGCAGACGTATTGATTGATTCATCATCAAAAATTGCAAAAAGCTATGGAGTTTCCTCGTTTGTCATTGGTATTACTGTAATCGCTTTCGGTACCAGTGCCCCGGAGCTTGCGGTTGGGATTATTTCCGGTATATCTCACACAAATCAGCTCACGCTTGGCAATATCATCGGAAGCTCCTTATCAAATACAGCCTTGATTGTAGGAATTTCAGCCATTATAATGCCTTTGCAGGTAAGGGACTCGGTTATCAGACGTGAGATCCCGATGCTGATAGGCGTTCAGATTATGCTGACCATCATGCTTTTTGCCAATGGAGTGCTCTCGCGCATAAACGGTGCCATTCTTATGATTGGATTTATTTGTTTTATGCTATATGTCATCAAAGATTCAAAAGGCTCAATGAAAATAGAAATTGACGCCGAAGGTGATATAGATACGGACGCGGACGGTAACCAACTGCCCCGGGAAATTGCGGATGCCGGAAGTAAAGAAAGTCTTATTAAGCTGTGGAGCTTTTCCGTCCTTTCGCTTGCCGGCCTTTTCATCGGTGGAAAGCTGACCGTAGAAAGCAGCACAACTATCGCTCAAAACTTAGGTTTGAGCGAAACCTTGATTGGGCTGACCGTCGTTGCTATAGCCACTACTATGCCCGAGCTTATTACAAGCGCTATCGCGGCTGTTAAGAAGGAACCGGATATTATTCTGGGAAACTGTATAGGCAGTAACATATTTAATATTCTATTGGTGCTTGGGCTTTCCTCCGTCATCTCGCCAATTCCCGCAGATGTCAGTCTCTGGCTGGATGTTGCTGTTATGATGACACTTACGGTTTTTGTCTTTATAATTTCGTGGTTGAGAAAAACAATAAAACGGAGAACCGGTATTTTTCTTTTGCTTGCATACGTCTCATACCTCGTGTATAAAGTGGTTACTGTGCTTTGAGCAAACATAGGTATAACTATTCAATCCGCTTTTACGGCAACTGGGACTTTTGCAGATATTTAAAGTGAAAAGATCCGGGCATATGGGAATATGCTATGTGATTCATCTTAACGGATATTGCTTAACTAAATACGATTTAGGAACGGCTATTGTCAACCACTTAAAAACTATGGTATAATGTCTTATATTTGATAAGGTTAACTTACGGTTGAACGAATTCAATGTTCGTTTTCAAGAGCAGTTGGCTTCTGGGGTGGGAAGCTCGTTATTTACGAGCTTCCCACCCTTTTTGTTTTTACCCTTATCAAAAAGTATTTAGCAGTCGTTATATGCTGGTAAAAATTAGATGGGAGAGGATAAAGATATGAAAGTCAATATTACGGAAACTGTTTTACGGGATGCCAATCAGTCGCTTATTGCCACCAGAATGCCTTTTTGCGATTTTGAAGATATTCTGGAGACGCTGGACAAAGCCGGTTATTATTCTCTTGAGTGTTGGGGGGGAGCTACCTTTGATGCATGTTTGAGGTATCTTAATGAAGACCCGTGGGAAAGGCTTGAGAAAATTAAAGCCAAAGTTAAAAATACGCCTCTGCAAATGCTGCTAAGAGGCCAAAATATCCTTGGTTACAAACATTATCCCGATGATGTGGTAAGAAAATTTGTCGCACATTCCGTGGATAGTGGAATGGACATTTTCAGAATATTTGATGCCCTAAATGATTTTAGGAATATTGAAGTAGCCGTGGATGAAACCTTGAAACAAAAAGCGCATGCGCAGGGGTGCATCTGCTATACCACCAGCCCCATTCATAACCTTGAAAAATATGCAAAGATGGGTAAGCAACTGGAAGACATGGGAGTCAGCTCTCTATGCATTAAGGACATGGCAGGGATCATGGGACCCCAGGAGGCCTATGATCTGGTAAAAACTTTGAAGGAATCCGTAAAACTCCCGGTATTTCTGCATACACATTCCACAACGGGCCTGGGTCCTATAACTTATATCAGGGCGATTGATGCAGGATGTGATGGTATGGATTGTGCAATATCCTCCTTCTCCGGGGGGACATCCCAGCCTGCGACGGAAACACTGAACTACGCGTTGAAACAGGGAGGGCATGAAACCGGACTGAATGAGAAAGCATTAAAGGATATCAATGACTTCTTCAAGCCGTTGAAGGCGAAATATATCTCCTCCGGGCTTATGGATGCTTTTGTCATGGGAACGGAGACAGATGCCCTTGTGTACCAGGTGCCGGGTGGCATGCTTTCCAACCTCATCGCTCAGTTGAAAGCGCAAAATGCCATCGATAAACTTGACGATGTCCTGGCAGAAACTCCAAGAGTCAGAAAGGACCTGGGGTATCCTCCGCTGGTTACTCCAATGAGTCAGATGGTTGGTGTTCAGGCGGCTACCAATGTGCTTTTAGGAGAGCGGTACAAGAGTGTATCGAAGGAGGTCAAGGCCTATCTAAGAGGGGAATACGGCCAGGCACCGGGTGAAATTGACGCCGGGCTGCTTCAAAAGGTACTGGGTGAAGAAAAGCCAGTTACTTCAAGATTTGCGGATACCCTTGAACCTGAGTTTGATAAAATGAAAGAACAGTTAAAAAATATAGTGAAAAGTGAAAAGGATGTTCTCTCCTACATTGCTTTTCCACAGATTGCTGAAAAGTTTTTTAAAGAAAGAGAAGAGCGGGCCGCAATAAAGGTCACTTATTCTATCGTAAAAAAGTGAGGGGTGGTGCATATGTCTACAATCGAAAGCTTGACCGTATCTTTGTTTTGTATTGCATTGGTATTTTTCGTGCTCTCTTGTCTGTTTACCCTGGTAAAAGTATTATCGAAGGTTTTAAGCAGGATAGAAGATAAAAGAGCTGGGATTTCTATTGCAAAAGCCGCAGATGAGACAGCAGTTACCAAAACGGTTGGAGAGGCGAATGCGAATGGAATTTCTACCGGAGAGCTGAAGCTGATTAATGTAGATGAAAAGACAGCTGCCATGATAATGGCCATCGTGAGCCATGAATCCAAAATACCTTTGTGGGAGCTTTCCTTCAAATCGATAAAGGCAGTAGAAGAATCTTAAACTAACATGACATGGGGGACTTAGAATGATATATATCGTTACAATCAACAACAGGAGCTATGAAGTCGAGGTGGAAAAGGGGGAAGCAAGTATCTTGAAGATAACGGAAGCTGCTGCACAGAGTATGCCGGCAGCCGCTCAAACGCCTGCTCCCCTACCGCCGGCGGCCGTGTCTGCTGCAAAGGGCAATCCGGTGACAGCTCCGATGCCCGGAACCATTATCAATGTCAAAGTGGGTAATGGCGACAAAATAAAAAAGGGAGATGTATTATTCGTATTGGAAGCAATGAAAATGGAGAATGAGATCACAGCACCCATCGATGGTGTCGTTATACAAATTACTGCCGCCAAGGGTTCATCCGTATCCACAGGGGACATCCTTGCCGTCATTCAATAGTGGGGGTGAATAAATGTTTTTAGAAGCGATACAAAATGTTTGGTCAAATTCCGGCTTTGCCGCCCTTACCTGGCAGCAGTGCCTTATGCTTGGGGTCGCCTGTGTCCTCATATATCTTGCCATTGTAAAGAAATTTGAGCCACTGCTGCTGTTACCCATTGCCTTCGGTATGCTGCTTGCAAATTTACCACTTGCAGGCCTTATGAATGAACCTGCGCCTGGTTCGACGGAACCGGGAGGGCTTCTATACTACCTGTATTTAGGCGTAAAAAAAGGTGTCTACCCGTCGTTGATCTTTCTTGGAATCGGTGCGATGACTGACTTTGGTCCGCTGATTGCAAGGCCGTCCGGACTTTTTCTGGGAGCCGCTGCACAGTTTGGAATATTTATTGCATTTATTATAGCCGTTGCCTTTGGATTTTCACCTCAGGAAGCAGCATCCATAGGGATCATAGGCGGTGCAGACGGACCTACGGCCATCTATCTTACGACAAAGCTTGCCCCGGACCTGCTGCCGGCCATAGCCATAGCAGCCTATTCCTATATGGCGCTAATTCCTTTGATACAGCCTCCTTTAATGAGACTGTTGACTACAAAAAGGGAACGGGAAATAAAGATGGAACAGCTAAGAGAGGTATCAAAGCTGGAAAAGGTATGCTTTCCCATTGCCGTTACAATTTTCTGCACTCTTTTGCTACCCTCTGTTGCCCCTTTGATAGGGATGCTGATGCTGGGTAATTTGTTTAAAGAGTCCGGTGTTGTAGAAAGGCTTTCAAGCACTGTACAAAATGCGCTTATTAACATCGTAACGATTTTCCTCGGTGTGACTGTAGGCGCCACAGCCGTAGCCGACCGCTTCTTAAGGCCTCAGACGCTTGTGATCATCGCGTTAGGATTGATGGCCTTCATGTTCAGTACAATTGGCGGCCTGCTTTTAGGAAAACTGATGTGCCGGCTGTCCGGCGGGAAAATAAATCCTCTCATTGGTTCTGCCGGTGTATCTGCGGTTCCAATGGCGGCAAGGGTATCCCAGGTGGAGGGTCAAAAAGCGAATCCGTCAAATTTTCTTCTAATGCATGCTATGGGTCCTAATGTAGCAGGCGTAATAGGTTCAGCCGTTGCAGCAGGTATCCTGCTTGCACTGTTTGGATAAAATTACAAATTGCCAGTTAGGCGAAAAAACTAAGGTGGAAAGTTCTTTAATGAGCTTTCCACCTTTATGCTTTCCACTGAAACTTTTTGTGTTCGCTCCCGTCAAACTAGCGACCTTGCCTGTTATGTGACATATTCGCTGTATGCCTCCTTGATATGGTCTGTCATCGCCTGCCATCCGGCATCCTCGTCCTTGGTATAAAAGGCATCCAGTATCATTTCATGGGGTTTTACGGCGCCTGCCATCCGCTTGGGTATGGAAAACGACTTGACCCGCATTTCAAATACTTCCTTCTTTATGGAATCCATGATATTTATCATCAATTGATTATGGGTTGCATAGGCAATTTTCGTATGAAACAGCTCATCATATTTTGCAAGGTGCAACGCATTTTGCACGGATACCGCCTGAATGAAAAGGTTATGTATGCGCGCAATCTCCACAATATCCTCCTCGCTGGCGCGGTGGATAGCGAGCCGGACGGCCAGCGGCTCTATGGCCAGGCGTATTTCAACAAAATCCGCTAGCTTTGTGCCTGTTTTGGAAAACCATTCCTTTGTCACTATTTCGTTGATATTTCCGGAACCTACAAATGCGCCTTTGCCATGCCTGAACTTAACCTCCCCCATCGCTTGAAGGATTCGCATGGCTTCGCGTACAGTCGATCTTCCTACTTCCAGTGTCTCGCATAATTCTTTTTCCGTAGGCAATTTTTCGTCCTCATTTAACTGGCGTTCCTTTATCATTGTCCGTATAGCTTCCGTTACCTGTCCGACCACGGTAACTCTCTCAATTGGTTTCATTACCCCATCATCATCTCATTTCAATCAATATAACTGCGAGTTAAGTGTAGAAACGAACACAACAGACAATCCTACACCATTAGTATGTATCATTATAGCAGATTTAGAGAATATTGCAACATTCGGTGCCGCCGACTTTTTCAGCAGTCCCGAACCGTCTCCGCATCTGCATTGCGCTCACAATGACAGACGAGTTTCTGCATACTGTCGTGTAATTCGCATTATCCTATACTACAACGATACTTGTAAATTGATAAATAAAATGAAAACGGAACCTTTTATAGCTTCCTTACAATTTCGGCGACAGCCTGAATTAGCTTTTCCGCCCTCTCAAAGGTAGCCTGCTCCGCCATGTTTCCGATCCGCCAGATCTTACCTTTCTGCTGATAAATACCAACGCCGATCAGAATGCTATAGGTATCCTTGAGCCGTTTGCTAAAATCCTTGATGGAAATGCCAGGGTGCCTGTTAATGGAAATCACGGTAGGGCAGGCGCTTTCACGGGAAACAAACATCGAAAATCCAAGCTTCACCAACTCTTCGGAATAATATTCGTATAGATCCCTGTGTCTCTTCCAACGGGCTTCCAGACCTTCCCGAAGAATGAGCTCTGCCGCCGCATCAAGGCTGGACACCAGAGCTTCACTCATGGACCAGGGATGAGGGTGGATGCTGTTATGATGGATGCTATCATGCCAGATAGTAAGATTAAAGTAGAAACCGGTTCCCTTTTTGTGCTCAATATATTTCCAGAACCTGTCGTTCACCGCCACCATGGACATTCCTACAACACCGCCGATACACTTCTGTGTGGCGCAGACGGCAATATCCACACCCCACTCATCCATCCTGAATTCAACGCCTGCCAGAGCGGAAACGGTATCAACAATCAAAGGGACATCATACGCATTGCATATCCTGGCAATTTCCTTTATCGGATTGAGAATTCCATTCTGACTTTCGCTATAGACAACGCCCACCGCCGCTATATTTCCAAGCCCCTGATCAAGTCTTTCCTTCAGCTTTTCCGGTTTGACCGCTTCCGTTGTAGGAAACTCGATGACCTCAGTTTCCAGGCGGTAGCTTTTTGCGATTACATTGATCCTATCACCAAAAAGCCCGTTTGACAAAACCAGAAGCTTTTCTCCCGGCTCAACCGTACTGCTTACCGCGGCTTCCATGGCGCCCGTCCCGCTTGACGCCATCAGAAAAACTTCACCTTTTGTCATAAAAATTGTTCTCATTTTATCACATACACTGTTGTAAAATGGCGCCCAGTCCTCGTGCAAATGGGTCACAACCTGTTTTGAAAGCGCCTCAAGGATCTTATCGTTTATTTGGATTGGCCCGGGCACAAAGGACATATATTCTTTTTCAAACATTAAAATGACCTTCTTTCGTCTAAGCGTGAAACTCTATATTTTACCGGTTTTATTCCAAGAATGGCTGATCCTGTGGATCAGCTATACTGGATCTGTTCGATGAATTTTGCAACGCTTGCATGTTTCGGATGCTTAAAGAAATCATCAGGCTCGCTGGTTTCAATAAACTGTCCGTTTTCAAGAAAGGATATCCTGTGGGCTGCTTCACGTGCAAACCCCATCTCATGGGATACTACAATCATGCTCCTGCCCTCTTTTGACAGCTTTTTCATAATGTCCAGCACCTCTCCTACCATTTCAGGGTCCAGGGCGCTTGTAGGCTCGTCAAAGAGGATCATGTCCGGATGCATGTTAAGGGCGCGTGCAATAGCGACGCGCTGCTTCTGACCGCCGGACAGCTCGTGGGGGTGCGTGTTAAGCTTGTCTATCAAGCCTACCTTATTCAGGTATTCTTTTGCACTCTCAGAGGATTCCTGTTTGCTGACGTGCAGAGAATTTACAGGGCCGAAAATGACATTCTCAAGGACTGTCATATGAGGGAACAGATTAAAATCCTGAAAAACCATTGCAATTTTTTTTCGGATACTTCTTGCGGATTGTGCGTTTACCGGAATGTTTTCAACCAGGATGGTTCCACTATCTATCCTTTCCAGATAATCAATGCAGCGTATCAAAGTACTTTTTCCTGCACCGCTGCGGCCGCAGATGACATGGGTCTCACCTGCAAGGAAATCAAAGCTGAATTTATCAAGAACAATAATCTCACCATTCTTATAAGTTTTTGTGACCTCTACGAATTTTACCAGGGCGCGGTCTTCATTCTTCACCATCGCTAAACTCCTTGAAACTTCATTTTAATATTCTTGCTGCTGCTGCGCTCCACCCGGACGGCAATCAATTCCGTAACCAGACAAAGAATATAGAAGAAGATACCAATTAATATATAAACTAGAATCGGGTCAAAGGTAATTTCCATTAGCTGGCGTGCATTCCACATGATATCCTGAACACCGACGATGGAAACCAGGGTTGTATCCTTTACAAGCAATATATATTGACCGCACAGGGAAGGAATGATCTGCAAAACGATTTGCGGAAGATAGATTTTCAGCATAATTGCAGGATAACTCAGTCCCAAAGATTCCCCCGCCTTCATCTGGCCTTTGGGAATCGCTTCAAAGCCGCCTCTTACGATCTCCGTGACATAGGCCGAATGGTAAACGGTAAGGGAAATGAAGGCTGCCAGAAAGGGCGATTTGAAGTTGATTGAATAGAACAGCAGCATCAAAACTACCAAGGGCGGTACGCCACGCATTGCCAGAATATATAGATCAATGATCCTGGACAGGAAAGGGACCCGTTTGAATTGAATAATTCCCAAAACCGTACCGAGAAGGATAGTCGATAAAATACAAAGCGGCACCAATTGGAAGGTAATCCCGATCCCTGAGGATATGAAGCCGATCATTTCGAAAATTGACATTGTACTTATTCTGTTCATATTCTACCTCTTCACCATAACTTTCTTCTCAATATACTTTCCGGCATGGCTGAAGAACAGGAACAGCATGATGTATATCCCGGCAACGATCCAGAAGGAAATATTGTTAAAAGTCGTAGTATAAAATATGTTGCCTGCACGGGTTATATCTACAACCATGATCAACGACAGAAGACTCGTATCCTTGATGACGATGGAGGACTGCCCCGTAAGCATGGGAATTGAAGTCCTGAAAGCCAGAGGAAAGGCTACTTTCCGGATAACCTGAAACTTTGAAAGGCCAAGACTGTATGCCGCTTCAATTTCACCGTGGGGTATATTTCTGAAGGACCCTCGGATGATCTCTGCAACAAAGGCGCCTTCATTCAGCGTGATGGACAGTACGCCGCAGACCAGCGGCGAAAATTTTATGCCGATATAAGGCAATCCGTAGAAGCAGAAAAACATTTGCACCAGCAGGGGAGAGTTTCTGAAGACAGAGGTATAGATCCGCAACGCCGGCGTCAATAACTTGTTGCCGAAGGAGATCATCGAAGCAACGAGGCATCCCCATGCGATGGAAGTCACGATGGAAATCAGTGATGCACTGAAGGTTATTTCCAACCCTTCAAGAAGCTGTGGCAGCCAATTTATGATTTGAGTAATATTCATCCTATACTCCTACGAAAAAAATCAAGGTTTTTTAGTAATCGTTTTTTATTTAACTTTCCGGGTTGATTATTTCAAAAGTGAGATTGCCGCTCTTCATACACAAGGGCATTCAAGTGAGTATTTGTCCTTCCGGGAGCTCTGGCGATGTAGAAAAACTCAAGGACGGGAAAGTTGAGGTTTGAACAAAGGATATCCTGCGGCAGCCGGAGACATTAATCTGCATGCTCTGGTACTACAGCGCAATCTGAAAAAATGCGCAGGTACAAGGGTGGCACTCATCTGCATTTATGCGCCTTTAAAAAATAATGGCAACGCTTCAATAGACTTTATTTTTCAAAGGATCAATTCACATGTATCGTTGTAGTACCTGCGTATATGACGTAATAAATGTATATTGCTGTAGTACCAGGCTGCCGCAGGAAAGCAAAGTTTGTTTAGAAAGCCTCTCCGACAGTAATAGGATTCCACGGAGCGTTAAAGTATTTGGTATAAAGTTTGGCGTATTCACCGCTTACTTTGATGACTCTCATGTAGTTATTAAAAGCCTCGACGAAAGTATAGGAGGTTGGAGCAAGCTTTACTGCAAAAGCAAAGGAATCGTTGAAAACGAATTCTTCGAGATAATCAATATCCGGGTCCTTCTGCTTCATCGCTTCGGCTACGTCCATACCTGTAAGGAAAACATCGGCTCTGCCCGATTTAAGCGCGGCCATGGCGTCCGCATTCTGGTTTACCGCTTGCATTTTTGCCTGGGGGAATACCTCTGCGCCGGCCTTTTCATGCACCGATCCGACTTCTGTAGTAAGGATGACTCCGGGCTGGTTGATTTGATCAAAGGTAGTGAACTTCCCTTTATAAATAACAGCAACACCCGGAGAACCTCCGATGGGTTCAGTGTACATGACCTTCATCCCGCGGGGGATGGTCCGTGAAAGGTTTGTGCAAATAATATCTGCTTTACCGCTTTCAATGGCGGGGATGAGACTGGAAAATTCAAGAGGCATATACTCGACTTTGATGCCGCTTTTGTCCGCAAAATTTTGAATCAGTTCTACAGCCAAACCTGAGATTTTCCCTGTACTTGGATCCTTATAGCACCATGGCGCATTTTCCAGATTGAGGGTGACTACCAGCTTATCTTTGGTTACTTTGGTAAGAAGGTCGGTGGAAGCGGACGATGATCCTGTTGTCGTACAAGCTGTCGATACACCAGTAACAAGCATGAGAACCAGTGCCAAAATAGTAATTTTGATCGCATTGTTTTTTCTCATAATTACGCTCCTTTTCCCGCAGTCTGGCTGCAATATTAACTTTTAACCTGCTTCAAATCGGATGTGCTTTCTCTTACAGAATATCCTGCATGTTTTTAAGGAGACCGTCGATCGTCTTCTTCTCTTGTGAATTCAGCGCTCCCAGAGGTCTGCGGGGCGTCCCGGCGTTGAAGCCCTGGACCTGGAGAATATATTTGAATATTTCATGCCAGTGAGGGTCATTGGTCCCATAGGTGATAAAATAATCAATGAAGGGCATTACCTTGTACCAATATTTATTTGCCTTATCGACGTCTTTTTCGATGGTGCAGATATCAAACAAAATACGGCAGAATCTGGGTAAAATAGCGGGCATCCCGCTTAACCAGCCATCTGCTTTTGCAAAGAAGCCTTCCATGGGCGCATAATCATGGCCATAAAAAATCGTCAGCCTGTCACCGCAGTGATACCGCAAGCTATGAACCCGCTCTGCATCACCGTGTGCGGATTTGATCGCGTCAATAGAGCCATCGTCTACCATTTGCTTGACTTCCAGCGCATTCATCTCGTAATTGCAGAAACGTGGGTTATTATACAAGCAGATTTCCAGGTCAACTGCCTTGCGCAGTTCTTTGAAATGATCCATTACAGCACGTTTATGAGGAATGAGATAGTAGGGCATAATTACCAGGATTCCATCCGCACCGCATTTTTCAGCATGCCTGCTTAATTCAATGGTTTCCGCGGTTGTGTAATGGCCTGTGCCCGCATATACGGGAACTTTACCTCCAACGGACTTGATCATGACCTCCAGGATGTGTTTTTGTTCTTCGAATCCCATTGAAATGTTTTCGCCCGTACTGCCGGTGACAGAGATACTATGGGCTCCCTTGTCAACCAGCCATTGAAGATAACGCTCTGTTTCTTTCTGGTTAAAGCTTTCATCCTCATTCCAGAATGTCATTGCGGCAGGCATAACGCCATAACCTTTCGTCTTTACCATTTAACGGTCCTCCTTAAAAGAAATTTTTACCCGACATGTCATCAGACAATCAGATAACATTATATCATAGATTATATTCTCGGGAAATTTAGATGTCAATAGAGAATATCCAAGCAAGTATAATTTTATAACGAGGCTCAAAAAAATCCCCCATCTCTATAGGTGGCGTGTACCGAATTGGTTTTCAGGCGGTGAGCATATCTCCCGCTAGAATATATGCACCCCATATTGCCAACAGGATTTGACAAATAACCCATTATCGGATATAATATATATGCACATCAGACGATCATACAATAATACTATTATTAATTACATATTTCAGGCACTGACAGGAATGAGCTATCGGAAAATCCGGATAATGTTTGAAGGAACCTCGAAGTTAGACAGTATTCATTAAAAAATGTAAAAGAATAAATTGATAATTTTTATTGACAAGGAGAAGCGAAATAAAGTATAATCTTTTTGTAAGATGTCAGACAATGTTGCAGAGGAGTTCTTATGATAGTAGTTGAAAAGTTATCCGTCACCGACATTATTGTTTCCAATCTAATCGAGCTTATAACCTCCGGCGAATTGTCTGTAGATGACAGGCTGCCCACCGAGATGAAACTGTGCAAGGAGTATAACGTAAGCAGGTCGTCGGTAAGGGAAGCTATGAAAACGCTGCAAGCGATGGGCTATGTAGAATTGAAAAGAGGGACGGGCGCTTTTGTTAAAAAGACTTCCCTTGAGACCGAGCAGAACATTGTGAATTGGTTTGCGGAGCATGAGGTCCAGCTTCTTGATTTTATGGATGTCAGAATGGCCATCGAACCTTTAGCGATGAAATTGGCGATAAAAAGAGCGACAGAGAAAGAAATTAAAAGGCTTGAAAAGATACATATGAATTTTGAAAAGGCAATGCAGGAGAGGGATGCCATTGGTCTTGCCAGATATGATGAAGCATTCCACAATACGATTATTGAAGTAACCCACAACCGTTTGCTGATAAGCATCAATAAAAAGGTTTCGGATGCATTTACCGAATACAGGAACAGGACGTTTTCCCTTTCGGACAGCTGTATAAATGCACTGGAACCCCACCGCAACATAATGGAAGGTTTAAAAAGAAGAGACATTGACACTGGAGTGAAGGCAATGGTCGAGCATCTTGATATAACGCTTGACGACATTGTTAATGTTGCAAACATGGGCGGCAGCAAAGTTTTAATTGAGTAATCATTTACCGTAAAACATATTTTTACCGTGCCATATGCCTTGATTCCTAAATCTATCACCGAAGCCGGAGCTAGAGCTGGAAAAGATTGAGCGCCCTAGCTGTGCAATGTCGATATACCTCAGCATATGCTTTAATTCCTGATTCCCTCCCTGAAGCTGGAGCTAATATCTGAAAAAATAAAGTGCGCTTGATGCGCACGTTAACGATATATGGCTTATATTAGCATTGTTTCAAGATTTTCTAATTTTGCCTGAATATATTTCAGGTAGGCGCCTGCCTGATGATATAGGTGTGTTCTTGTCATTTTTTATGGCAAGCCTCAATCAGTCAATCATATCAAGGGAGGAATATTTATGACCTTAAAAAAATTCATGTTTCTTGCAATGGCTATACTGATGTCTTTCAGTATGTTATTTACAGCTTGCGGATCATCCGAAAACGGTAGTAGTCAAACGACAAGTGAGAACGCTGGTACACAACAAGCAAGCTCCGAGACTCCTACCGTATCTACGGAAAAGGTAACCGTTAAATTTGCGAACCCATGGTGGCTGGAGCCCGGCAGAAAAGAGCTGTTTGAAGGCTTCAACCAGAGGTTTTCCGAGAAGTTCCCGCAATACACCATTGAACCTGTAGCGATTTCCTACTCGGACTATACCGATAAAATGAAAATTATGCTTTCTTCGGATGCGCCTGACCTCTTTTATGTTCAGCAGACACAGATAAAGCTCTGGCAGGAGATGGGATATCTTGAACCGTTGAATGACTATCTGGATATTCAACAGCTGCTAAATGACGTCTCCGTTCCTGAAGCACAGAAAATGACGGAGTTTGACGGAAAAATGTATGCTTTGTATGCGGAAGCGTGCCCGTATTCAGGTCTTATCTATAACAAGAAAATGTTCGAAGAGGCCGGAGTGAAGGTTCCCACCACCCCTGATGAGCTGCTGGACGCAGCCAGGAAACTTACAAAAGGGACAAGCCAATACGGCCTTATTACCGCCAATACTCCGGATAATCCGGCGCACATCATGCAGCACGGCATGATTACAATTCATGGCTTCGGCGGAAAGATCGTACTGGACAATGGCGAATTCGGCGTGAATGCACCGGAGTTCATCGAAGGCCTCACGTTTTACAAGAAGCTGAATGATTCGGGCGCTGTTCCAAAAGCAATGAATTATACGACCCAGAGAAAATTGTTCTTTGCAGGAAAAGCGGCAATGTGCCAGGACGGCGGATATTTTGTCACATGGGCACAGTCTGAAAACGAAGAAGTCGGAAAAAATCTGGATGTGGCATACTTACCGTATCCGAAAAAAGACAATCCCATTGACCTTACCTATTTCTCCATATCAAGCAAGGCAAAGTCCGAAGTTAAAAATGCCGCCATTGAGTATCTGAAGTTTTACATGACGCCCGAAGTACAGGCCGACTGGATTGAATCCTGCGGCTATCCGGTTACGATGAAATCTGCGATAACAACCGAGTACAGGGAGCAATATCCATGGTTCCAGATTTATGAAGATACTGCCGGATATGGGATACCCCTCTCCGTTGACGGTCACGAGACACAGTCCGATGAGATAAGGAAGGTAGTCGCGGATTATATTTGCAAAGTTCTGCAGATGAACGAGCCCGTGGAAAAAGCGATGAATGATTGCAAGGCCGAGCTTGATGCAATGGTTAAGTAAGAGGCCGTTAAGATTTGTGGATTTGTGATGGGTCTGCCGCATGGCGGACCCACCACAAGGTAAAAGAGATTTGAATTTTATGACAAGTTTACAGGGATGTGATTTATGATTAGTCAAAGAACGGCGTTAAGCCAAAGCACCAAGAAAAAGATTACCTATATCTGTTTTCTATTGCCATCCTTGTTAATCATACTTTGTGTGTTTGTTTTCCCCATTCTCAAGAATCTGCAGGTTAGCTTCCTGAATGTCAAATTTCTTGAGGAAGGCAAATTCATAGGGCTGGAGAATTATAGGAAGGTAATTGCGGATAAAAATTTCTGGCATGCGTTTAAAATCATGGTCGAGTATACGATCCTTTATACGGCAGGAATATTCATTATGGGGTTTTTTACTGCAATGCTGCTGGATAAAAGCCCCGGAAGGTTAAAATCGGTTTTCAGAACATTTTTCATATTGCCTTATGCAATTCCCGATGTTGTTACGGCGATGGTTTTTATGTGGATGCTGGACTACCAGTTCGGCATTGTGAATTATATGATGAAGGCTTTACATCTGATAAAAGAACCGGTTTTATGGTTTGATGATCCGACCATTGCCCTGCTGGCAATCATCGGGATAGAAATATGGAGATTGTTTCCACTGCACACTATGATAATATTTGCAGGATTGCAGGATGTGCCGCGTGACCTATATGAAGCGTCAGATATGGATGGGGCAAATGCGGCAAGGAAGCTTTTTAGCGTAACTTTGCCATATCTCAGGCAAGTATTGGGGATTTTACTTACGCTGACCGTCGTATGGTCCCTGCGAAGGTTTGCCATGACATGGCTGCTGACAAAGGGCGGACCCGCCAGAGGTACCGAGACGCTGGTCATCCAGATCTATGCAAACGCATTCAGTTATAACAAAATGGGGTATGCGGCAACCATTGGAAATGTTCTTCTGTTTATAACAATAGCGATTGTCGTATTCTACTTTATCAACAGGAGAAAGGAGTCAAGAAAACTATGAAGCGGTCAAAAGGTTATTCCAGGTATCTTGTTATACTTTTTTCCTTAATGGTATGTTTTGTCACCGTATTCCCGGTTTATTGGATGCTAAACCTTTCACTGAAAAAGGAAGCAGATCTGTTTATGGATCCTCCCAGGATTCTCCCGGTGAATGTGAATCTTGATGGCTATGTCCAGGCCCTGGGACTGGGGACGATCCTGACGTGGATAAAAAATTCCTTTTCCGTTTCGCTGTTATGTGTTGTAATAAGCCTTATTGCAGCTTCCATGGCCGCTTTTGCGCTGTCAAGATTCAGGTACAAAGCGAACAACGTCTATATTTTTTCCATCCTTTGCACGCAGATGATAGCCCCCGCCCTAATTGTAGCCCCCGCCTATTTGTTATTGAACAGGATTGGCCTGACGAATACGCATGCCGGGTTGATCCTCGTAGACTCAGGTCTGGTACTCGCTTTTTCGGTGTGGGTGCTGAAGGGTTTTTTTGACAATATTCCGAAGGAAATCGATGAAGCTGCTTATATCGACGGTTGTTCCCACGGGATGGTATTTTTAAAGATTATTTTTCCTCTATCGATACCGACAATTGTATCGGTAGTGTTGATAAACTTCTTTGATGTGTATAATGAATACATGTTCGCAACTACTTTTTTAACAAGCAAAGATCTATGGCTTGGAACATCCGGAATAGCGGCAAACACGACGCGTATCGGAACCAACTGGTCGATTACGCTTTCGCAGACGGTGATGTACTGCATTCCGCCGGTCATTTTCTACTTTGTTTTCCAGAGGTATATCGTAAAAGGCATGACGGCCGGCGCAGTAAAATTTTAATCGGATACCGCGTTTAGTTTATACAATACAGACAGGTTTGGGGAGGATCATAATGCCGAATAATACTTACAATCCTTATGACAATGTAATAAAGGTGATGGATGAGGCTGCTTTCATGTTGGGAATGCAGGAGAAAGACTATGTAATCTTAAAATATCCGGAAAGGGAGCTGAAAGTAGCAATACCGGTTGAAATGGATGATGGTTCCATCAGGGTATTTGAAGGGTACCGTGTCCAGCATTCCAGTTCCAGAGGGCCATGTAAGGGCGGAATAAGGTTTCATCAGGATGTTGACATAAACGAGGTTAAAGCACTGGCAACCTGGATGAGCTTTAAATGTGCGGTAGCCAATATTCCATACGGCGGAGGAAAGGGTGCTGTAAAAGTCAATCCATTGGAACTATCCAGAAATGAATTGAAAAGACTTACCAGAAGATACACGGCAATGATCCTTCCCTTAATCGGGCCTGAAAAAGACATACCTGCACCTGATGTAAATACCAATGCAGAGGTAATGGGCTGGATAATGGATACCTACAGCATGTTTAAGGGGTATACGGTTCCCGGGATTGTAACAGGTAAGCCGGTTGATGTCGGAGGATCTCTTGGAAGAAGCGAAGCAACAGGCCGCGGAGTTATGTTTATGACGCGGGAAATACTCCACCGCCTCGGGATGCCGGTCATCGGGGCGAAAGTGGTAGTCCAGGGGATGGGAAACGTTGGCGGAACTACTGCGAAATTGTTATTCAATGAAGGCTGTAAAGTTGTAGCAGTAAGTGATATCTCGGGAGGCGTGTATTGCGACGGCGGTCTGGATATCAAGGATATTTCGAAATACCTTGAAAATGACGGGAGAAAATTGTTAAAGGATTATAAAGCTCCGGGCGTCCAGCACGTTTCAAACGAGGAACTGCTTGAAATCGATACGCAAGTACTTGTTCCGGCAGCTCTGGAAAATCAGATAAATGAAAAGAATGCCAACAGGATCAAGGCCAGTATTATTGTTGAAGGTGCAAACGGGCCGACCAGCCTGGGAGCCGACAAAATTCTTGAGAAGTCGGGTAAATACATTGTCCCGGATATTCTGGCCAATGCCGGCGGTGTTATCGTTTCCTATTTTGAATGGGTGCAGAACATACAGTCCTTGATGTGGGATGAGAAGGAAGTCAACAGCTCGCTGGAAAAAATCATCGTAAGGGCTTTCAATGAAGTGTGGGATAAAGCCAGGGAAAAAAGTACGACGCTTCGGATGGGCGCGTATATGGTCGCACTTGAAAGAATCGTCAAAGCCAAAAAAATCAGAGGTATCTTTCCATAAATCAGGAGAATTTTTCATAATTACCAGTACGCAAAAGTTAAATGGAGTATTTAGTAAAGGATGTATTTTAGGCCCAAAATTAAGGCCTTAAAATAGCTTACATAAAAGTAAGCAAAAATTATTATTTTATAAGGAGAGTTTGAAATGGCAAAACTAGGCGACAAACTGAAGCAAATCTTAGTACCGCTTATCACACCTTTCGAGAAAGGCAGCCAGGATGTGGATTATAAAATGGCTGAAAAGCTGGTAGAGCATCTAATAGCAAAGAATTTTTGCGATACCATCATTGTTGCGGGTACTACCGGCGAATTCAATACGCTGAGCAATGAAGAAAGGATTGAGCTGTTCAAAGTTGTAAAAGGCGCGGTTAAGGGGAGAGTACCTCTAGTTGCCGGTACCGGAGCAGCTTCCACAAGAGATGCGGTAAAACTTACCCAGGAGGCCGAAAAACTTGGCTATGATGCGGTAATGGTAGTCGGACCGTACTACTGCAAGCCCTCACAGGAAGGTATCTACCAACACTATGCAACCATTGCGGCCAATACCGGTATTGACATGATGCTGTATAATATCCCCATCTTTACAGGGATGAATATCAGCCCTGAAACGGTAGCAAGGCTTTCGAAGATAAAGAATATCGTCGGAATCAAGGATGAAGCGGGGATAAACCCGACCCAGATGACCGAATACGCAGGCATAACTCCGAAAGATTTTACAATCTATAACGGCGACGATATCATGATACTCTGCGGTCTGGTACAGGGAGCCTCCGGCGTTGTAAGCGGAGCTTCGCACCTCATCGGCGATAAGATCAGAAAGATGATCAATTTGTTCCTGGATGGAAAGGTTGCGGAAGCCAGAGAAATACACATGGCCATCGATCCTTTGTTCAAAGCCTTCTGCCCCAATGGCCGCGTTAACCCCATGCCCGTATTGAGGGCGGCCGTTGAGTTGACAGGACTTCCCATAGGATCTGGAAGGCTGCCTCTGGATGAAGCCACACCGGAAGAAAAAGAAAATATAAAGAAGCATCTTGTCCGTCTGGGCGTTCTTTAAGAGCTTCAAGAAAAAATGCTATTAGCGAAAGGCTGCATAAGCCGGCAAGAGATGCATAGGATTTCATCCGTATGATCCGTGATGAAATCCTATGTATTGATTTTTTACTTTATCATGAGGATGATTTTTATGAGTGAAATTTTTAAAAAGCTTAATATGGTGATTCCAGGTCCGATGCCCCTGCATCCGGAAGTACAGCTTGCTTACTGCAAGCCTATGATCAGTCACCGCAGCTCTGAATTCGGTGAAATATACGGTGAGACAATGCGTCTGGCAAAAGAGGTATTTAAAACAAGAAATGACGTTTTTATCATGTCATCTTCCGGTACAGGCGCTCTGGAATCCTCCGTTGCAAACCTGCTGAATGTTGAGGATAAAGTGGTTATTGCAAATAACGGCCTTTTTGGAGAGCATATGGCCGATACTATAAGCTCCTACGGCATAGAGCCTGTCGTACTCAAAGAGGCATATGGCAAGCCGGTTACGCCTGAAGGCATAGCCGCAGTATTAAAGGAAAATCCTGATTCAAAAGCACTTTTCATCATACACAATGAGACGTCGGCAGGCGTTATTTCCGATCTGGAGGGTATTGCAGGAGAAGCCCGGAGAATCAGCAGAGATATCCTGATCATCGTGGACGCTGTGAGTTCATTGGGGGGAGTCAATATCGAAACCGACAACTGGGATCTGGATGTGGTCGTAGCCTCTTCTCAGAAAGCTCTGGCGGCGCCTCCGGGGCTGTGTTTGATTTCAATAAGCGACAGGGCATGGAAGGCGGCTGAAAGCTCAAAATTGCCGAAGTACTATTTTGACTGGCACCGGCTAAAAAATGAGAGCGTGAGGAACATGCCCTTTACTACACCGCCGGTGCATATCGTTTTTGCTTTGAGGAGAGCTTTGCAGCTGCTGCTTCAGGAAGGTCTGGAAAATGTTTTCAACAGGAACAGGGCCATGCGCGATATGATCCTCGATGCCATCGGGCCTATAGGATTGACTCTGGTTCCGGAGCGCAAATACGCATCCCCTACCTGTACGGCTTTGAGACTTCCCGGAGGCATCAACTCCGTAAAATTCAGGGATCACGTTTTTAACAGGTATTCTACCCTGCTGGGACCCGGATTGGGTGATCTCAGCGCAGATACTTTTAGAATCGGCCATATGGGTTATATATTCCCTAATGATATTCTTTTAACGCTAAAGATCCTGGAGCTTGCCTTGAAGGATTTTGGATTTTGACAGACAGGAGAGGTTTGCATGGGTAGTTATGATTTAATGCTCGAATATGAAGAAAATTTGATGAGGCCTGCGTGGATCGAAGTCGATCTGGATAAGTTGTCCGGAAATGTTGCGAAGATAAAAAAATATATCAGTGAAAATTCCGGAGACACCAAGCTCATGGCGGTGGTGAAAGGCAATGCGTACGGACATATTGCAAGCGAAGTCGTACGGACCATTATGGAAAGCGGAGCAGACATGCTGGCCACCGGAATACTGGAGGAAGCGGTAACTCTCCGAAAGATGGGAGTAGGCCATGAAATACTGGTTCTTGGGTACACACTTCCCTACCAGGCGCCCTTGATCGTAGAAAATGATATTATACAAAATGTTTGTACCCTTGAAATGGCGGAGGCTTTGTTCCGGTGCGCCATGACAGCCGGAAAAACCGTAAAAGTGCACATAAAGATCGATACCGGTCTGGGCAGGCTGGGGGTTTTGCCTGAAGACGCCCTGGAATTTATGCAGAAAGTAATTCAACTGCCCAACATTGAAATCCATGGAATATATACCCACTTGGCGACGGCGCATACAGGAGATCCGGCATATTGCAGAATGCAGGTGCGCAAGTTTATTGATACGGTGAATCTGCTTGAGAATCGTGGTATAAAGACAGGTATGAAGCATGTGGCCAATGGTTCTGCAACGATGCTTTCCACGGCGTTTCATTTTGATGCGGTAAGGTGCGGATGTCTGTTATACGGAGTGTATTCCTCAACGGCGGTACCGAAAGTTCTGGATTTAGAATCTTCGTTATCGGTCCATACACGGGTCGTATTCATGAAAAAGGTGCCGGCGGGCTTTTCGGTAGGATATGGCGGGACCTTCATCACCAACAGGGAATCTGTCATCGGTATCTTGCCTATGGGCCACGCCGACGGATTCAGCAAAGGCTTTTTCAATAAGGTGGACGTATTGATCCGGGGTCGGAGAGTGCCTGTCAAGGGAGGAATAAACATGGATTCCTGTTTTGTCGATCTGACGGATATCCCGCAGGCTCAGGTTGGCGATCCGGTTGTAATTCTCGGCGGACAGCCGGAAGAGAAGATTACGGCGCTGGAACTGGCAGGAAAGCTTCATGGCGACACGGGGGAAATCCTGGACAGCTTTGGGTGTTCAAGGCTCCCGCATGTGTATTTGCAAAAAGGAAAGCCAAGATAAGTCTAAGAAGGAGGTATTGCTTTGGAAAAAGAGATGTTCCGAGGAATTATTTGTCCCATTGTCACTCCATTTAACAGTGAAGAAAGACTTGACGTGAAAACCTTCAGAAGAGAAGTCAAGTATTTGTCAGGCGCCGGCGTCCATGGAATCAGCCCCGGAGGAAGCACGGGCGAAGGAAATTTACTCCGTGATGATGAGCTTATCCGGATGATAGAAGTCATTCAGGAGGAAAACACCAGGAAGATACCGGTTGTCGCAGGTATCATAAAGCATTCAACCAGGGATGCGGTTTTTACCGGCATAAAGGCTAAAAAAGCCGGGGCGGATGCTTTGATGGTGACTCCCATACAATATCTCGGCGGAACGGACGACGACGGAAATTATGAATATTACGACAGGATTTCGGAAACCGTGGGCTTGCCCCTTGTTATTTATAATGTTGTTCCTCAGAATGAAATCAAGCCGGAACTATTTCACAGGCTCCTCGACATACCGAATGTATTTGGCATCAAGCAAAGCGTCGGAGGCATACAGGCTTTCTATGAAATGAAAATCAAATGCGGGGAAAAAGGTTATGTTTATTCCGCTACGGATGATATGCTGTATTCTACCTTTGATCTGGGAGCGGATGGAGCTATAGCGGCAATATTGACATTATTCCCGGAGTACTGTGTTAAGATCTGGGATGCATATATTGCGGGAGACCGTAAATTTGCGCTTGAGCTGCAGAATAAAATATACCCTGTATGGAATAAGATCAAAGGCCCGCAGTTCCCAAGGAGGATCAAGGAGGCGTTAAAACAAAGAGGAAGACCGGTGGGTATAGCCTGCAGTCCGCTTTTGGAAGCATCGATGGAGGAGAAAAAGGAAATCGGCGACGTGCTTGACGTAATAAAGCTATAGAATGAAAAAGGCGGCGAAGAAATGAAACTATGCACTTTTGTTGATCATGATGGCTTAGAAGGCGTCGGAGCGGTAAAGGGTGAAAGGATATACCGGCTGTCAGGTTATGCGGATATGACCGGACTCATTAAAAATTATAATGCAGATGAAATCCGGCGCTCCCTGAAGCATGCAAAAGACATCTATGCTTTTGAAGAAGTGAAATTTATGGCGCCTGTAACCAAACCGGGGAAGATGATCTTTGTCGGGCTGAACTACCGCGACCACGCAGAAGAGTCTAATTGTCCTATCCCGGAATATCCGATTCTATTTTCAAAATATAGCAATTCACTTGTGGGACACGGGCGGAATGTTATTATACCGGGGATGGTAAGTCAATGCGATTTTGAGGCGGAATTTGCATTTGTTGTCGGAAAGACTGCAAAAAATGTTCATACCGAAGATGCGATGAACTATGTTTTTGGCTATACGATTTGCAATGATGTGAGCGCCCGCGACCTTCAACTGAGGGTAAGTCAATGGTTATACGGCAAGTCAGTCGATACTTTTGCCCCGATGGGGCCGGTTATAACCACTGCCGATGAAATAGAGAACCCGCATAATTTGAATATATCCTGCAGAGTTAACGGAATGCTGCGGCAAAAATCAAACACAAGGGAATTAATATTCAATGCAGCTTTTTTACTTTCCTATATATCCAGAGCGATAACATTGGAAGCGGGGGATATTATAAGCACCGGAACTCCGGCGGGCGTGATACTTGCTGCGAAAGATCCTGTCTGGCTTAAGGACGGAGACGTGTGTGAAGCGGAGATTGAAGGCATTGGAGTTTTGCGGAATATTTTCGTCAAAGAGAATTGATACCGGGACTTTCAGGATATCACTGTGCTGCAAAAGACGGATAAAAGCGCTGATCTCGTTGTGGGGCACCATCCGCATGTTTTGCAGGGGATCGAAAAGTATAAGGGAAAGCAGGCCGGAACCGGCCTGCGGCCAGGAAGCAAGGCGCATACTTGAAAGGCTGCTTCTGTATTCCAAAGGCTTTGGTACGGAAATATATCCGGAGGACGATGCGGCATATGTTGAACCTTGAGCAGGAAGCGGCTTCCAAAAAGAGATACCTAGTCTTCCATAAATTCCGTGTGGATACCTTTAAGCAGTCCGGGAATATCGAGAGCCTGTGGACAGTGCCGTGTGCAAATGCCGCAGGACAGACACTTGTCCGCGCCTGAACCCGAAGGGACCATTGCGTTTTTGTATACAAACTTGTCGATGGGATGCTTCGACAGCTGATAGCTGTTGTAAAGCTTAAATATTTCCGGAATTCCGACGCCGTGAGGACAGGGCATGCAATACTTGCACCCGGTACAGCCGATGCTTTTTTTTGCCTCATAGGCCTCCTGGATTTTCCGGATCAGCTTGAGGTCGTCTTCGGACATGACGTTGGGCGCAGCCTGTTCAAAGATCTTCAAGTTCTCTTTTAGCTGCTCAAGGCTGCTGGTCCCGCTTAAAATCACCGACACCTCCGGCATGTTATAAAGCCAACGGAAGCACCACTCCACGAGGGAACGCTTTTCAGGATATGCATTCACCAGTTCCTGCACTTCCTGCGGAACATTATTAAGAAGATGCCCTCCCCGCAGAGGCTCCATGATCACTACCGCCATCCCCTTGTCCGCGGCATATTTCAAACCTTCAACGCCCGCCTGCTGCGCTTCATCCAGAATGTTGAGCTGAATCTGTGCCATCTCCCAGTCATAGGCATCGACAATTTCCTTGAAAGCCGGAAGTGTGTTGTGGACGGAAAAAGCCTTATGCCTGATTTTCCCTTTTCCAATCATTTTATCAAGGAAGGTGAAGCCGTCATATTTTTTGACCTTTTCCCAATTTCCATGATTCAGGTTGTGAAGAAGATAAACGTCAATGTGGTCTGTTCCCAAACGGTGCAGTTCTTCATCCAGATATTTTTCAAAGTCTTCGTGCCGGTTGATATTCCAGAGGGGACTTTTGGTGGCCAAAAGCGTTTTATCCCGGTACCCGCCTTTTAGCGCCTTACCGGTGATGACCTCGCTGTCCCTATAGACATAGGCTGTGTCCAGGTAGTTGACACCATGGTCGATGGCATGGCGAACCATTTGAATTGCTTCTTTTTCATTCTGGGGGAACCGCATACAACCCAATCCGAATCGTGACACCCTTAACCCTGTTTTTCCATATTGAACATATTCCATAAAGCTCATCTCCATTCATGCTTTTGAATTCTTCATTTACGTTTCCATTGTTTTTTCTTTTATCTTTGCATGTCCCCATGGACATCCTCCGGCAGACGCTTACAAAACATGCATTATCCGCAATATTTTTCCGGACATTTGCAGTATAATCCTTAAAGTACACTCTAAGTCAAGAGATAAAGCAAGCCGAAATGTAAGCCGATTTCCCGTTTTGCTTAGGGGAGGCTTTGGTTTTGGGTCCTTCAATGCATTGGAAAATATTACATTATACGTCATATCAACGGGAATCCCTGCTTCAACAGCATTTCGAAATCCTTTTTCTCTTTTTTTGGAGGAAAATCGGATTATTTACCGAACAATATACAGAGAAACTAATCGCGATCGCAAGTAAAGGAGAAAGGGATGAAAATTAAAAAAGTAACCCTCATCGGGCTGGGGGCGATGGGCGTTTTTTTTGCACCAAAACTGGATGCGTATTTAGGCAAAGAAAAATTCAGGGTGCTTGCCGAAGGCCGTCGCAAGGAAAGAATACAGTCCGAAGGGGTAATCCTTAACGGCGTCAGGCACCGGTTCACCGTCATCACCCCGGAAGAGAAAGGCGATCCGGCAGATCTGGTGATCATGGCGGTAAAAGATATGGGGCTTACCCAGGCAATCCACGATATCCGGAACCAGGTTGGACCGGACACCCTGATTCTTTGCGTGATGAATGGGATTGACAGCGAGGAGCGGATTGCAGCGGTCTATGGCCGGGAGCACGTTCTTTATTCCTATATGAGGGTTTCCATCGTTATGAAAGACGGGATTGCGGACTTTGATCCCGGGTGGGGGAAAGTACACTTTGGCGAGGCAAGGAACTACGAGCTATCCGAAAGGGTCTGCGCCGTCAAGGAATTATTTGACGCCTGCCGGATAAACTACCGCATAGAGCCGGATATGATCAGAGGCATGTGGTTCAAATTCATGTGCAATATCGGAGAAAACATGACCTGTGCGATTCTGGGCGTTCCCTTTGGCGCTTTCCATGTAAGCGACCATGCCAATGCCATCCGGCGCAAAGCCATGTGGGAGGTGGTTGAAATTGCAAACCGGCTTGGCGTTGATCTGGGAGAGGAAGACATAGAATACCAGGAGGATACGATCAAAAAAATCCCTTTTGCCAATAAGCCTTCCACACTGCAGGACCTGGAAAACAGCCGCATAACGGAAGTTGAAATGTTTGCCGGCAAAGTGGTGAAGCTCGGGGAGGAGCTGGGTGTCGCAACACCCATGAACTGGATGTTTTACCATGGAATTAAGGTGTGTGAGGAGAAAAGCATGGGGCGGTTTCTGAAATAGGCTGCATGCGGAAGTTCAGGCTTACATGCAGTTTAGGAATACTGCACCAAAGGTGAAGGATATTACTGACGACATTGCATTTGTAAAAAGCTGACGAAACGGAGATATACGAATGGGAAAGGATATCACAAGAGAAGAAGCGTGGGCGCTTCTGACGGAATACAACAAAGAGGAATTTCATTTAAAGCATGCGCAGATCGTAGAGGGTGTGATGCGTTATTTTGCAAACAAGCTGGGCTATGGCGGCGAGGCGGATTTCTGGGCGATTGCCGGACTTTTGCACGACCTCGATTTTGAAATGTTCCCTGAGCAGCATTGCATCAAGGAGCAGGAAATCATGCGGGAGCGCGGGCTTGACCAGCGTCTGATCCATGCTGTCGCCAGCCACGGATATGCGCTGACGGTAGATGTCGAGCCGCAGCATCAAATGGAAAAGATATTGTACGCTACCGATGAGCTGACCGGACTCATTGGCGCGGTTGCCCTTATGCGTCCATCCAAAAGCGTGATGGACCTGGAATTAAAATCGGTTAAGAAAAAGTACAGAACTGCAAATTTCGCTGCCGGATGCTCCCGGGAGGTCATCGAGCGGGGTGTGGCAATGCTTGGCTGGGAGCTTGACGAGCTGATTGAGCAAACCATCCTGGCCTTAAGGACGTGCGAATCACAAAACCCGGCGTTATTTGCAAAATAGCACGGGCAAAGAAGGGGGAATCACGGGGTGGTATCGCGAAGGATAATGGAAGGCTTGAGCACGATTTTGCTGATCCTTTTTGATTTACGCCCTAGGATGTCCAATAGCAGTTCAACACCGCTTTGAGCCATCTTTTGGGCGGGCTGGTCCACTGTGCTGACGGACGGATGAAAAACTGCGGTGAAGGGATGATTGTCGTACCCGATGATGGAAAGCTTTTGAGGAACAGGGATACCTGCTTCACGTGCGGCATCAAGTATACCAAAGGCAATGTTGTCGTCGGAAGCGAAAACCGCATCGGGGAGAATGCCCCTGTCGGACCACATTTTGGTCACGTCATAGCCGCATTTTACCGAAAAATTCCCTTTTACCAGAAGCTCTTCCCTTATCTCCATGCCGTTGTCCTCAAGGGCCTTACGGTATCCGCGTGTCCTGTCCCGGCTGCTTTCGAAGATATCGCTTCCCGAAATGTGTGCGATTCTTTGCGCGCCGCTTCTGATAAGGCTCAAGGTCGCCTCATAGCCGCCGTAAAAATTGTCCACCGTGACGGTGGGCACCTGCAGGTTGATTTGGTGCTGATCAAGCAGTACCAGGGGCATGTTCCTTTTTTTTAATTCCAGAATAAATCCGTTGTCTATGAGTGGAGTCATGATCAGCAGGCCGTCCACCCTGTCTCCGAGAAAATGCTTTGCATAGCCGATTTCCTCAAAGCCGGAGCCGTCGGAAGCGGATGCTACCGCCAGAAACAGTCCGTTTTCCCTGAGCGCTTCTTCCACCGAAGACATGACCTTCGACATAAAGGCGTCAAAAAAACAGGGGAGTATCAGTCCGATCATACCCTTTTTTCCTCTGGCAAGGGTCCTTGCCGCGGCATTGGGCGTATAGTCAAGCTCCTTCATGGCGGCAAGCACCTTTGCCCTGTTGCTTTCCCTGACGCTGGGGTAATTGTTTAACACCCGGGAGACGGTTACCACCGAAAGCCCCGACTTTCTTGCTATATCGTAGATGTTTACCGGCATTTTTTAATTTCCTTATCTTTATAAATTAACCCTGTTGTGCCAGTTGGTCTGTGTCATTGCGAGCGTAACGCAGTGGAGCGCGGTAATCTCAGCCTGATTCGGAAGCATTGCTTAATATGAGATTGCCGCGGTCGCTACGCTTCCTCACAATGACAAACAAAGCAGGTTACATCAACTAGCACAACGCAATAAAAATTAAATCGGTTAAAGTTATTATATATAGAAAATTAAATAATGTCCAGTTATTAAAAATTATAGCGCTTTAATTGACATGAAAATCGACCCATGATAAAATTGTTGTAAGATTGCTTTATCCGGAGGAATAAGAAAATGAATTTAAAGGATTATTTGCCCAATCCCGATCTGGAAAAGTGTGAAAGCCTGTTATGCATCCAGCCGCATCCCGACGATAACGAGGTGGGAGCCGGAGCCACCATAGCCAGGCTGGCACGCAGCGGCTGCAAAATAACCTATTTGACGGTGACGGACGGAAGCAAAGGAACGGATGATCCGGCAATCAGCGCATGCCGGATGGCAGAGATCAGGAAAAAAGAGGCTGTTGAAGCAGGCGGACTGCTGGGCGTCGATTCATTCAGATTTCTGGACTATGAAGACGGCAGTTACCCGGATGAGAAAGAGCTGTGCCGGAGCATCGTAGCGGTTATCAGGGAGGTCAAGCCTCAGGTGATCATGACCGTAGACCCTTTTCTTCCTTATGAAGCCCACCCGGACCACAGAAAAGTAGGCATGGCAGCCGCAGAGGCCTGCATATTCAGTTCCAATATACATTATGGCACTGGAGAAGGAGCCCCGCTGCAGCCAGTGTGGAGAGTGGAAGGGATTGCCTTTTACGCCACGGCATACCCCAATACGTTCATTAATGCGGATGATACCTGGGATGCAAAAATAAACGCCATTCTGACGCATAAAAGCCAATTCGATCCCGGGTCCTTTGAACTGCTGAAGATGTATTTTGATTTCAAGGCGCGGCAATATGCCGAAGGGAAAGGCTTTGAGCGTGCGGAAGCCTTCAAGGTGCTGGCGCCTTCCTATTTGCACATGTGTGTGGATACCATCGGTTTATGAGAAAGGCGGAGCTATGGAAAAAATCAAGACCGTTGTCATAGGAGGAGGAAGCAGTTATACTCCCGAGCTGGCCGAAGGGTTTGTAAAAAACCGGGATTCTTTTCCGCTGCGGGAGCTTGTGCTTGTGGATGTGGAGAGCGGAAGGAAAAAGACGGAGGTTATCTGCGCTCTTATCCGGAGGATGTTTGAAAAAGAAAAACTGGATGTAGCCGTATCCTATACCTTTGACAGGGAAAAGGCGCTGGAAGGCGCAGACTTTGTCATAAGCCAGTTCAGGGTCGGCGGACTTGAGGCCCGCTCAAAAGATGAAAAGCTTCCTTTGAACTATGGGATGATCGGGCAGGAAACGACGGGGCCGGGGGGCTTTGCAAAGGCGCTCAGGACCATTCCGGTTATGCTTGGCATCTGCAGGGACATGGCAAAAATATGCCCCGACGCCTGGCTTATCAATTTTACCAACCCGTCCGGAGTAGTCACCCAGGCAGTACATAAATATACAAAGGTTAAATGTATAGGGCTGTGCAATGTTCCTATCAATATGATAAAAGAAGCCCAGGAGGCACTTGGCGCAGACAGGTCAAGGGTTCATTGCAGTTTTGCAGGGCTCAACCATTTGAGCTTTATTGGAAAGCTATATGTTGATGGGCGGGACCTTCTGAAGGATTCAGAGGCCATAAGGCGGTTAAAGGAAAATTCAATGAAAAACATTCCCGATATCGGACTGCCCCTGGAGCTTCTGGACACCCTGGGTTTTATACCCTCATCCTATTTGAAATATTATTTTCTTGAAAAGCATATGCTTGACGAAGAATTAAAGAGCTTCAAAGAGACCGGCAAAACAAGAGCGGATGATGTGATGGAGGTTGAAAGGAGGCTTTTTGAAAAGTATTCGGATGAAAGTCTGAAGGAAAAGCCGGCGGAGCTGGCACAGCGGGGCGGTTCCATGTACTCGGAGGCGGCGGTTTCCCTGATGGACAGCATCTGGAACGACCGGGGGGACATTCATGTGGTGAATGTGCCGAACAATGGCTGCCTGCCGGACCTGCCCCCGGATGCCGTGGTTGAAACAAATTGCGTTATAAGGCGGGAAGGAGCGGTTCCGCTGTCCTATGGCCCGCTTCCTTCTTCAATTAAAGGGCTTGTACAGCATGTTAAGGCCTATGAAGAGCTGACAATCGAGGCGGCCGTTGAAAAAAGCAGAGAAAAGGCATTCCTGGCTCTCATAAATCATCCGCTGGTGCATGACGCTTATGACGCAAGGATGTTTTTGGACGATATGCTTGAGGCAAACAGCGCATACATTGATCTGGCATAACAGGAAAACAAGTATAATAAAACTTGACAAGGGGTAAGGGCAATGACATATTTGGCCGGGATAGACGGCGGCGGTTCCAAAACGCATTGTGCGATAGGCGATTCGGAAGGGAATATTCTGGCGCAGGGCGCTTCTTCAGGTTCAAACTACCAGACGGTGGGGGAAGAAGCCGCCCGTCTGGCTATAAACAGCGCCCTTGCGTCCGCGGCGGATCAGCTTGGCATTTCACGGGACCAGCTGGATTATGTGGTATTCGGATTGGCAGGCGCCGATACGGAGAGGGATTTTAAAGTTCTAAACCCAATGTGCGAAAGCATCTGTGGCCATAACAGGTTCAAAGTGGTAAACGATACCTGGATAGGACTCCGGGCCGGTACCCCTGAGGACTGGGGCATTGTAACCATCTGCGGTACCGGCGGCGCATGTGCGGGAAGAAACAGGGAAGGCAGGGAGGTTATCTTAAGAAATCTTACCTATGAAGCCGGAAACAGGGGCGGGGGCACCGAGATTGTTCAAAAGGCGCTTCACTTCGCCTTCCGGTCCGAAGAAGGGACAGGAAAAAAAACACGGCTGGAAGATGAGATACCACGGCTTTTAGAGCGCGGCAGCATGGAAGAACTGGTGGAAATGGTCTATGAGCGCATTCCCCACCCGAAGATTATCGCGGAGCTGCCTGCTCTTGTGGGCAGGCTTGCAAACGGGGGTGATTCCGTATGTCAGGACATTTTACTGGAGACGGGACATGCGCTGGGCGAGATAGCAAGCGGGGTCATAAAAAGGCTGGAAATGGAGAAGGAGGATTTTCATGTCACCCTTGTGGGAGGCGTATTCAAAACAGAAAATCCACTGCTTGTAGACGAGTACACTACGACGGTGCATAGAGCGGCGCCGCATGCAAGAATCGGAATTGCGAATAAAAAACCGGTGGTTGGGGCATATGACCTCGCGCTGGATGGGTGGAAATCAGGAAAAATGTAAAAATTGAACAACGTCACAGTCCCCCTCCTCTTAGGTGAGGGTTACCGATTGAAAAAGCTGTCAATGGTGGGAAGCAATCCGCAGCTGACGTTGTTCAAACGCCACGTAAAGTGTAGCGTAGGGCGAATTCATTTCGCCCGCAGCGAGGGGGTATGGGGGCATGCCCCCATTGAAAATTGAAAGGGGAAACCGTATGGAAGCTCTAAAAGATCACAAGCTGTCCAATGCACGGGAAGTGCGTCCAACCAATGCGGTGATTTATGCTCTGGGCATGTTTGGCATTACTATTCCCGGCCAGATGTACAGCACTTATGCGACATTTTTTTATAATGACAAGCTGCATCTTCCTTTGTACATGATTTCTGTGGGCATGATATTTTTTACCATTTGGGATGCCTTTAACGATCCCCTTATGGGCTATCTTTCCGACCGCACACGCACCAGGATCGGCAGGAGAAGGCCCTGGCTTCTGGCGGCGGCGCCCCTTTTCTGCCTGTTTTACATCCTGTTTTTCGCGCCTCCCGGCGGGCTTGAGGCGGGAATTCCCCTTGCCATTTATTTTACCGTATTTCTTATGCTCCTGGAAACCATGGGCACGGTGACAGGCACAAATTACCACTCCCTTTTCCCCGAGCTGTTCAAGACGGGAAAATCCCGAACCTTTGCAAATTCTCTGCGGCAGGCGTTACAGCTTGTCGGTATGATAATCGGCGTGTCTTTGACCCCCATGCTGGCCGAAAAGTTCGGCTATACGGCAACCGCCGCGTTTCTTTCCATCCTGGGCATGAGCCTGCTGGTTGTTTCCACCTTTGGCAGCCATGAAGACCCGAATTATAGGGCAACGGAAACTCCTGGCCTTAGAGAATCCATGAAAGCGGTAATCGGCAACCGGAATTTCTGGACGGTGAGCTTTGCCAACTTTTTTTACCAGGCCACCGCAGGACTTCTGCTTGCAGCAATCCCTTATTATGTGAAATATGCCCTTGGCTTGAAGGATTCAAGCGCCACATTCCTGACTGCCGCCGTATTTGTCACGGCGATACCGGCGATGATCCTGTGGGCAAAGCTGATAAACAAATCCGGAGCGCTTAAAATGTGGCGCATAGCCCTGGCTTTTCTTGGACTGTCGGTTGTGCCCATGTTCTTTGCCGCCTCTCTCACTTCCGCAATGATCTTCGGGGCCTTTGTGGGCATTGGCGTAGCCGGCGTTACAGCCAATATCGATCTGATCAATGCAAAAATTATCGACGAGGACGCAGCCGCCTCCGGATTGCGGCGTGAAGGCATATACACCAGTGCCATAAGCTTTGTTATCCGGTTCTCCGGATTCGCAAGGAGCCTCATATTCCTGCTGATTACGCTGATCTTCGGTTTTGTGGACAGCACCAATACGGGCAGCAATCCCGGGATGGCTGCAAGATTCATGTTTTCCGTGTTTCCCATTTTGCTGATGGCAATTTCGTATTCCATCTCGCGTTTTGTAAAATTTCATTCGGACGGAAGCGGAAAGGAGCCGACGGGCGGATTAGCAGATTCCAGGCAGTAAGGCTTAATTTCGATATTATTGATTTTGCTAAGAAATACATTATCCAGGTCAAGAAATTGAACAACCGAAGTAATATAAATATAACATAGGCTCTTATGAGCATGGAGACCCCGGCTCAAGAGCCTATGTTATTTTATACTGCAAAAGCAGCTCGGGAGGTTGTTATGGACGCTAAATGCTGCAGAGCCTGGGCAGAAATTGACCTGGAATGTATTCGGCATAATCTGGAGGAGATAAGGCGGCTTAAAGGTGATCATTGTGAAATCATGGCAGTTGTCAAAGCCGACGCGTATGGCCATGGAGTTGAAATGATTGTTTCCGAACTGCTGAATAACGGAGTAAAAAGATTTGCGGTTTCATCCATTGATGAAGCGATTCAAATCAGGAAAACCGGTTTTAACATGCCGTTACAGGTTTTAAGCCATACAATGCCGCACAGGGTGAATGAAATCATTGATTACGGCCTGCTCCAGACAATTACGGGGATGAAGCCGGCCGAAGCGCTTTCGCAGGCAGCCTCTGCAAGAAATACCAGGGTAAAGGTCCACATTAAGATTGATACCGGAATGGGCAGGCTGGGTTTCAAACCCGAAGAAGCCGTAGAGAGGGTAAGTGAGATCTATGGAATGCCGGGTATTGAGATTGAGGGGATAATGACACACTTTTCCTCCTCCGATGAGACAGACCCCCGGTATACCTTCAAGCAGTTTGAGAAATTCATGGAAGCGTGCGACAAACTCAAAAAGACAGGAATCCATATACGGTTCAGGCATGCTGCAAACAGCGCGGCAGTCATCAAATTTCCCGAAATGCACCTTGACATGATAAGGCCGGGTATAATGCTTTACGGCATCTATCCGTCCGGCAGGATAAATAAGAAATTAATTGACTTAAGGCCTGCAATGTCGCTCAAGGCAAGAATTATCAATATCGGGCGCTTTACCGGGGGAATGCCCTTGAGTTATGGCAGGACGTTTGAGACGGAAAGGGAAAGCGTCATTGCAGTTGTGCCGGTCGGTTATGCCGACGGATACCCCAGAATCCTGTCCAATATGGGCAGGGTCCTGGTAGGGGGTATGGCTGCTCCGCAGACCGGTACGATATGCATGGATCATCTTATGACCGACGTTACGGAAATAAACAGAAACGTGGGGGTTGGCGATGAGGTGGTAATCTTTGGACAGCAGGGGGGAAAAATAATCCCTGTTGACGAGGTTGCTGTCAAGGCCGGTACCATTCCATATGAAATTGTTTGCAAAATAGGGGTCAGAGTGCCCAGGGTGTACACAAGGAATGGAAATGTGATCAAAACATATAATTACCTGGATAAGCTTTTATGATGGGGAGCGATTCATATTCAAATTTCCGGTCCCTGAATGTAAATTGGCTTATACAGACAGTGCCGATTTTTACCTCTTTTATGTCCTGGATTGTTGTAAACGGATCTTTTACAATTTATTCGATTTGTTCGATGACCCGGGGAGTTATTCCGGAAGGGCGAAAAGCCACACTTTTGCAGGAGATGTTTTATAATTATGGAAAAGACAATTAAAATTTTAAGTCCGCTGGACGGCGATATGCTCAATGAACGTGACGGCAAAACAGTGGAAGGACACCGGCGCATACAGGTCAGGGTTTCGGCGCCGGCCGGATGCAGAGTCTTGATAAACGGAACGGAGGCGCTGTGCAGGGATGGGGAATATTCCGCGGATATCCAATTGTATAGTTATGCAAACACGATTGAGGTTTTTGAGGAGACCAGCGGTTACAGGGAGCATATAACTGTATACCGGCTTAAAAGCTTTGCAGGGAAATACAGGCTTTCACTGGATGACACCATATGGTTTTTAAGAGATATTGCCTTTAATAAGGAGCAATACAGGTCAATATTTGAAAACCCGTACCTTGGTTTTCTTAAAAAGGTGCATGATGCATATGGGACAAAGATTCATATTAATATCTATTATCAAACGGAAGGCTTTAACCTTTCACAGATGCCTGCGAAGTATAAGGGTGAATGGCGGGAAAACGCCGAATGGCTGAGATTGAGCTTTCATGCCCTGCAGAATGAACCGGATAATCCCTATGTCAATGCAGGATATGAAGAAATGCGCAGGGACTGTGAAATGGTAATGGAACAGGTAAGAAGGTTTGCAGGAGAAGAACTGACGGGTCCGGTAACCACACTTCACTGGGGCGAGGCTACGGTGGAGGGATGCAGGGCGCTCAGGGATGCCGGCTTTAAATGCCTGGTAGGTGATTTTAACGTGGATAATGAACTCCCTCCCGTCTCGTACTATCTGGAGGTTGAAAAGCGGCGGCATATCAACAAGCGTTTTATCTGGAAGGACAACCGGGAGGATATTGTTTTTGTCAGAAGCAGCATTATTGTCGACTGCCACAAGCTGGATGCGATTGCCCCCTTCCTTAACAATGTGTTTGAAGATCCGCACAAGTCTGCATATGTAGATCTTCTGATACACGAACAGTATTTTTATCCATATTATACAGCCTATCAGCCGGACTATAAGGAGAAGGTTTTAACTGCGGTAGGGTGGGCGGTTGAAAGGGGATATAAACCTGCGTTTTTAAGCGAATGTATATTTGATTAAGTTTATTCATACACAGGTGTACCGTTCTACGGCAAGGGTATTGGCTTTACTTTAAAAAGCTGCGAAAAGAGGCAATTGGCTAGCGGTATCTTATATCCGTGATACTGACGATGCCGAAATGATTGTTGGAAGAGTACTTGAACCCTGTTACATCGTCGTATTTGAACACGATGTCAGAGGGATTGGAGTATACTTTTTCAGTATAATCCTCCACTTTTAATTCTATTCTTGTTTCCCTTTGTGCCAATGCATCCATAATGGCATCTTCAAATTCTTCAATACCATTGACCACCAGTCCGTTTTTATAGTAATAATTGCTTTCCAGACTGCTGCAAACAGGATAATCGGACACATTCCAGCGATGTCTTTTGGAAAGCTCACTGTCGGACAGGTTAAAATAATAATAGGTGAGGATATCCTTGCCGCTGCCGCTGACAGGATCGTCAAAGGTTGGATCCACGTGGTAGTACTTGCCGTCAACCTTAACAATGTTCCATGAATGGCCTTCCCAGCTGCCGGAGGCTTGAGAGTCTCCGCTTGCGACGATGCACTCCAGCCCCGACAGGTCGCACATCAGCTTGAAAGCTTCGGAATATCCCTGGCATACCGCTTTGCCCAGGACAAGACAGCCATAGGCCGTAAAGGAGACATCGGGTATCTTGCCCGCTTTGTAATTTGCATAGTCATAATTTGCATAATTAATAATGTAATCATGAATAAAAAGCTCCTTGTCATAGTCCGACATTCCCTTGTCAATATACTCTGCGACGATGTTTCGGGCTTTGTTCAAGGTATCTGCAGCCTGCTGCTGCAATGTCTGAAATTCAAATTTCGAATATCTGTAGTTAACAGTCATGGTAAGTGTGGTTCCGTCGGAAGTATACTTCCATGAACTGATAAAATCTTCCACACCGGTAATTTTGCTTACCGCGGTGCAAGCTCTGTCAAAGACTGCCCGGAAATCCTTCAAGGCATCGCCGTAGCTGCTGATATTAATTCTTATCTGGGTTTGATTTAAATAAAAGGAGCTTTTCAGGATATTAAAAAAATCGGTACAATTCTTTGCCGCATATCCCTTTGTAGTGGAAACAGGCTTGTAGCTTGCCACATTGCCATATTCATCCTGAAGGTCGGAGGTGTAAAGCCCCAGGGCAGCCGCCGTTACCTTTGAAACGGCTTTATCCTGGACTGCCAGCTTGTCCAGCAGCGTAGCGGAAGAAGCCTTAAGTTTTGTTTTCAATGCATTGTAGGATATGCCTGCCAGATCGTCTCTTAAAATTATTGATCCCGTTTTCAGTGAGTTTGCTTCCGAGGTGCTTAAAAGTCCGGCTTCTACAGCTTTGTCGAGGGCATTTTCATATTTGAAATCGTTATTTTTGTCATTATAGCCCAGCAACCGCAGGACAAAAGTGACATATTGCCTTGCCGACAACTGCTCCGTTGAGCCGAAGGTAACGGTTCCCGTACCGGTAGTAAGCCCGTACCGGTACATATATCCGATCAGGCTGTTTGCCCAGGAGGGTACGTCTGTAAACGGATGGGAGAAATTTAGATTTATGGCTTCCTGTTCTTTCCCAAGAAGGCGTAAAAGCATGGCGGCACCTTCGATCCTGGTAGGCGCGCGCTCCAGGTCAAAGCCGTTGTCTGTTCCGTTAAAGAGCCCCAGGATTTTCAGGTCGATGGCTTTTTCGAGGTTGCTGCTGCCGTAGGTTGCGGCAAAAGCAGGTATTGTCAAGGTCATTAACAAGAGGCAGGCGGCAATGATTGTCCTGCAAGCTGTTTTTTTCATTTGTCCCCCCAATATGGCGGCGGTCTTGTCCATGCTTTTACAACAATTATAGCAATTATGAAGAATGGATTCAAGCAAGTGTGCTGAAATCAGGAGGATGCTCAAAAAAAGATTGCCCCGTAAAAGGGACAATCTTTTGCCTTCATATGATTCCGGGCTAATCCTTATATGGTCCGCAATTGTTACCGAAGCCGCCGCCCCCGAAAATGCCCGGGAATATCAAAAGTATAGCAATGATTATTATTATGATCCAGATCCAGTCGAAGCCTAAACCTCCCCAGAATCCCCCTCTTTCATTCTCCGCCATGCCCTTCACTCCTTTCACATAAATTTAATAAAAATTATTCTACTTCATTGGTTGCAGTCCTTTTAAATCCTCTGCCCCAGAAAAGCAGCAAGAACACGAGGATAAAAAACAGAACCGAGCAATCGTCAAATATGTTCGCCCCTAAAATATTGTTGGACATACTTTTGCCCCCCTTTGCTAATTTTGGGATTTATTCCTTGCTTACCCTGTGATATATCATATTCACATACGTATTTTTGTGTTACCGAAAATAAGTCCGGGACGTTTCAGGTGTTTTCTCGGGAGAACTCGCAGATACATTGCTTCCGCTTTTAAGCAAATGCAAAGCATTTGCAGAAATTCATGGCAGGGGCTATATTTTTTCCGTGTTTAAAGCTGTCGCAAAAAACAGAAGCCACCCAAGTCAGGTGGCCCCGTTCCAGCTCTAATGTATTCCAACATGACTTCATATGTCACCCGCATGCGGTTGACTAATAAACATCAAAGGGGTTGAAGAACAAAAGCAGGAATAAAATGATGAAGAACAATATTGCGCAATTGTCACCTAAAAAACCGCCGCCGCATCCTCTTTCTGCCATAGTGGATGACCTCCTTTCGACTTGAGAGTTAACATAAATTTTACTGCTAATTCAATTTATTCTTCTCGTGTAAAAAGTGTTACAATTTTGTTTTTCATTTGTCTTTTCCCTTGACTATTCCCGTCAGCACGATATCGACCCGTCCATCCCTGCCAAACAGTACGGAACTGACGTCAAGCAGACCTGCAAGTATCCCCGCAACCACAAGCAGCTTCTCCGGCACTAGGGACTGCTGGGGCGTATCAAGCCCCGTTAATTCGGCAATTAGTTCCGTGTAAATATTCTGCCTGTCATTGCGCGCCAACTCGATTAACCCCTGACATCCTCAACACCCGCTTTCATGCTGTAATAGTAGTATATTTATTTTATCTCCGGAGGGTGACAGGTAAGACATAGGGTATTGACCGCAAATAATCTTTTTTTCACAAATAAATTGACATTATTTTGTATTTATGGTTATAATATTACATAATATAATAAATTTACATGTTTACCAAGTAAAAGGAAAGTGTGCGGGTTGTTATCAACCCGATGGGGGTGAGCGGTTGGGAAAGCTGAGTCTTGTGGTTGCCGACCCAGATGGGGATTATTTAAGGCGGTTGGGGAATTATCTTACGGTGCACCATTCCGGGAGGTTCAACGTAAATTTGTTCAGTTCCCCCGGGGAGTTGAGCATATTTCTCAGTTCCGCCGGGAAGCACCCGGATGTATTGCTTTACAGTGATATGTTCCCACGGGATGCTTTGCTATCCGGCAAGGTCCATACGAGGATTCAACTGTCTGAGAACAATACTGCTTCGGCGGCGGAAGGTTTATATGCAATTCCCAAATACAGGCATACGGACCAGCTGGTGCAGAATATTCTTCATATTTACGCTGAAAGAAGCTCTGAGGCTTTTACTCCCGACGTGAAAGCCTCTGCCGGCATATATGCAGTCCATTCGGCTTCGGGCGGTTGCGGCAAGACAAGTATTGCCGTTGGCTTAAGCATGCTGGCTGCACGCCGGAATTTGAAACCCCTGTACCTCAACTTTGAGAACGCCCCTTCCACTGCCTTCTACTTCAAAGGAGGCGCAGAAAGGTCTTTCTCCGAGGTCATTTATTATTTGAAGGAAAAAGGAAGCAATCTGGCAGTAAAGCTGGAGGGCGCGTGCTGTTTCGATCCTGCCGGCGGAGTATATTATTACCTTCCTCCCGAAAGCGCGTGCGAATTTGAAGAGCTTACGGAGGAAGACATTGATTTGTTCCTGAAAACCGTCCGCTCTTCATCACGGTTCGGCATTGTTTTTATTGATTTGCCTTCGGGTTGGAGCGGAAGGAACAAATCAATACTGAAGTCCTGCGATAAAGTTATCAATGTATGCCTGTACGGAGCTTTTTCATTTTTCAAGAAAGCTGTTATGGAAGGTGACCCCGGAGTTGCCGTTGCAGAGGAGGGAAGCGGATTCTCCTCCAAAGTGTTTCACGTCCTTAACAGGTACCGGGAAAACGTTCCCCGGGGTTGGGGGGAGAAGGAGGATACCGGCAGGTTCCATGCTGTTATGGGAGAGTCTGAAAAGCTGGATCACAATACCGGAGAAAAACTCCTCATTGATATGGATCCCTCCTTTTCGGCATCCCTGGGGAAGCTTTTTGACTGTCTTGCCGCACCCGGCGGTGAAGGCTGCGAATTGCACGGAGGTGACGCTTTTGCCTGACGTATGGTTAAATGACAGGGACATGCTGGTGAAAGCCATACGCGCCGAAGTTTCCGAGAGCATGGAAATGGACAGGGGGTTTTCCGATGAGGAAATAAGGGAACGGATCAAACAAGCCGTATTCCAGCGATCCCGGGAGCAGTACATTGAAATGAAAGGAAAGAGGGAGTTGGTCGAAGCGGTTTTCAACTCCATGCGCCGGCTGGACATACTGCAGCCGGTCATTGACGACAAATCCGTGACGGAAATCATGGTGAACGGACCCGATGCTCTATTTGTGGAAAAAGAGGGAAGGATCACCGGCCTGGACGTCAGATTTGAAAGCAGTGAAAAGCTGGAGGATGTCATACAAGCCATTGTAGCCAGGACGAACAGGACGGTGAACGAATCCGTGCCCATTGTCGACGCAAGGCTGCCTGACGGTTCAAGAGTCAACATCGTCCTTAAGCCCGTGGCTTTAAACGGGCCGGTCATGACCATAAGAAAGTTTCCTGCCAGCCCCTTGACCATGGATCAGCTGGTGGATATGGGATCTCTCACCCGGGAGGCGGCAGACGCATTGCGCGGCCTGGTGAAGGCCAGATATAATATTTTTATTTCGGGGGGGACCGGCAGCGGGAAAACCACTTTTCTCAACGCGCTTGCAGGCTATATACCGGGAGATGAAAGGATCGTGACAATCGAAGATTCTGCGGAGCTCCAGATAAATACCATCGGGAACCTTGTAAGGATGGAAACAAGAAATGCAAACACCGAAGGGAAAGGGCAGATCACCATCCGCGACCTTATCAGGACTTCCCTCCGGATGCGGCCTGAAGGTATCAAAACAAAAAAGAGATTAAATTACTATTTCCAATTGTTCCCAATTCCATACACATTCTTTAATAATCTCTTGAAGATATTTCGTCTTGTCTGAATATTTCAGCCTATCAAACATGTTGAGATACATGCATATCTTATTATGGATAACATCAATGTTGTTGTTTATTTTAACGGCGTCCTGTTCTGCATCTTCCACTTCTCTTAATTCATATTGAAGTCCGATAAGCCGTCTGTCAAGTTTCTCAATGCTAGTAATGATGTACTTGGCAGCAGCGGATTCTGCATTATCTTGCAACGCTGACGCTAGATTATCGATTTTCTTTTTTATGCCCTCAATATCTTTTTTGATCGCATCTTTATTTTTTAGAGGGATAACGGAAACGGGTTTATTCGTGTATTTTTCAAGCAGCTTTTTATCCGCTGCCAATTCTTTTAAAACCTGAATCAATTTACTGTCCAATTCATCCACGCCGATCATTTTCATAGTACAGGCCTCGGTCCCATATCGGCTACGGTTTTGGCAATAATAGTCATTGTATGTCTTGTTGTATGTTTTATCAACTTTATGCTTCACTCGTAGCTTGTAGCCGCACTTACACTTTACGATTCCTTTTAGAATTCCTATTTCATGTTTGCGTGTCTTATCTATCATATTTTTTCCAAATCGGTCTTGTGCAGCTAGCCATTTGGCCGCAGTTAAAACAGGTTCATGTAATCCTACGCTTACAATCCAATCGCTAGGAGGAGCTATTTTATGAGTTCTCTTTTTACCACCCTTAGTGCGTCCGTACACAACAAGGCCATGCTCGCCATTATATTTTTCAATTTCCGAAGCCATTACGCATCCCAAGTCCTTGAAGTATCTATATATGTCTTTTGTCGCGGCGACATAGTGCGGGTTTTTTAAAATGTTATATATTTGTGTACTGGATAAGTAGTATCCTCCTAGTGTCTTAATATTCCTTTTTCTGAAATGCGTCTCAAGGCCGTTAAGGCTGAATCCCTCCAGGAAGGTATCGTATATCATATTTAGAAAAGGAACCTCATCTTTGTTTTCAGTAAGTATGGTATGGGTCTTTCCGTTCAACGTGATTTTTTCTCTTTTATATCCTATGGGAGGTTTTCCCCCGGCCCATTTTCCACTTTTTGCAAGCTCAACCATATTATCCTTGATTCGTTCTGCCGTTGTCTCTCGTTCCATTTGAGCAAAAACAGAACAAATATACATCATAGCTCTACCTAAAGGGGTGGAGGTGTCGATTTGTTCTTTTACAGAAACAAACTGGATTCCGTTTTTTTGCAGCATATCGAATGTGGATGAAAAATCAAGTACATTCCTGCTTATGCGGTCGATCTTGTAGCAAATCAGGACATCAATTTTTTTGTCCGTTACGTCTTTTAAAAGGCGTTCGAAACCAGGCCTTTCGATATTGGCACCACTAAAACCTTCATCCTCCGGATATTCCATAATTGATGTGACCTTAAAGTTGTTTTGCGCATATTCTTTTGCAATGTTTATCTGATTTCTTATACTATCTGATTTGTCGGAGAATTTTGATTTTCTTGCATAAATCCCTATATTCATAAAAACACCTTCCCGTCAAAACATTTCCATAACTCCCAAAGGATCAAAATATATTATGTACCCGCCGTATTCTGTATAGAGCTCGTATTTTTCCTTATAATGTCTTATAGCTCCTTCCAAAAAATCCTCTATGACATCCAGGTACAATGCAAGTTCGTTCCGACCTCGAACACCTGCCTTATATGCAGAAATAAGCTTGTCCAGTGGAACAAGCTTCTCATATGCCCAGTTCATAGCTCGCTTCTCTTGTTTAATATTCCGGACATCCCTTCTGTCTAAGATGTTGCCACATGACGTATGGTAATGCCCCATTTCTTCCGCAAGGATACACGCTTTTTCTGCAGTTGTGGCGATATTGCGGCTTATCCCGATTTTATTTTTCTTGATCAGGCCTTTCGCCCGAGATTTGAAACGCTTTTCAACTACAATTACGCTTTCATTTTCAGCTTCTGTAAGGAGATTTTCATATGTATCCAATCAAATCACCCCGGCTTGTCCTTATAATTCGTCAATATCCTGGTTCATTAAAGCGATTTCTTCATCCGTGATCGGAGCATCATTATGTGCAGCTCTAGTTTCCTCGGCTATTGATTGCTGTTCTTTTGTGAGGGTATAAGCGACAAAGTTTCTCACATCAGATTTGCCTATAGCAGAAAGTTCTCTATATGTCGATATAAGGCTAGTTTCATCTTGGGTAAAATATTCCTTATTAGTTGTATTAAATTGACCTTCAAAAAGATAATTGGCATCTACTTTTAATGCTTTGAAAAGCCTAACTAGAATTTCTTCTCTAGGATGACTTATATCGTTTTCGTAATTTCCTATAGCCGTTTGCCTAACTCCAATAATATTGGCTAATTGTTCTTGGGTTAACCCACGCTTTAGCCTTGCCTCTTTTATCTTTGAACCAATCCCCACCATAATCCCCTCCTTTCTTTATTATTTAAGATACACCAAATATCTTTATGTGTCAAGATAAATTACCATAAATCTTGTTATAAAACTCTTGACACAACAAGATTCATGGTGTAAAATCTAAACATACCAAGAAACTTGTTGATTGATAATAGTAAAGAGGGGGTGCCGAATATGTCAGTTGTTATCCAAAATGTCTACCGAATAATTCAAGAAAAATGCCTAAAGCAATCCTCTGTAGCAATTAAAGCTGGTTATGACGCAAAAAGATTCAACAGTATGCTCAGGGGGCGCAAAATTATAACTGCAAACGATATTATCCCTATTGCGAATGCGTTAGGGGTATTGCCGAATGAACTATTTGAGACAGATAAAAAAACGGCATAGGGGGGCAAGATCGGTGGCAAGAAAACCAAAACCAAAGAAAGAAATTAAAGTTGTAATCACCTATACGGAAGGCTGGGAAGAAAGGCTTGCACAAGCGGCTTATAATCTTTACCTAAGGATTGAAGCCCAGGGAGGAATCGAAAGCATCACATCAAAGTCCGCCTAATTATCATCTTCAAAGGAAGGAGGTCCATCCATGCTGCATTTATATTATCGCCCCCAACAAAAATCACAGCAAGAAATCTACGCAGATTTTGTATATCTCGATCAATATCAACAGGTGGTCGAATGCCAGGTTGATAATATGACCATTACTGTACCTCTTGAAATGGTAACCTGTATATTCCCCAGATCATGAAAACCTGTTTCTGTATGAAGAAGTGTACGCCCTGCAACCGGAAGGGCTCTTGTTGGGACTACCGGTTGAACTGGCCCAAGTTGAGAGAGGGAGTTTCTAACTGGGAGTTGCGGACGTGGTATCCGTGGACATAGGGAGGTAGGAGGAATATACGAAAGAACCAAAAATTAGCACCATATCAAAATTAGAAAGGGAGATATATATGCTTATCATCAATCAGGATAGCGACGGCTATTACAACCTTTCTACAAAAGACATTGTCACCACAAGTCACCATGCGATAAACGATGACGGTCAGAAGATATTTATGGGCTGGAACATGTACGGAAGAGCAAAATCTGGCCTGGTACTCCTGGGCAACTTCGAAACCCCGGAATTTTGCGAAAAGGTCCTGAACCGGATCACCCGGGCGGAAACTGAACTGGCGGAGGCATGGCAGACGAAATACTATACTATCCCCGAAGAGCCGGAGGACGACGATCCCATGTTTGACTGGTACAACATGGTCAACATATGGCATCAAATGGAATTCGCAATGGACTGTACGATAGTACCGCAGCCGCCCGATCGGAGGGAGGTGGAACCGTTTGGATTAGCAGTACCGGTGGCATAGCAGGATGTTTTTGGGGTAATAAAAAAAGGACCGCCCTATGAGCGGTAATTTCATGAATCTATATTTAGACTTTTATAATACCACATTTTGGTAGAAAGGTCAACTATAAAATGGTTTATTTGATTCATTTCGACAGAAAATTCAAACATGCGCAACACTACATCGGTTACACTGCGGACCTGGATCAACGTATTTATGACCATAATCACACAGTAGACGGTGCTAAACTGCTGCAGGCAGTGCGGGCCGCCGGCATAGGCTTTCGGGTGGTGCGTACCTGGGAGGACGGCGATAGGAATTTTGAACGGAAATTACACAAACGCAAAAAGAGTAGTTGCCTGTGCCCAGTATGCCGGGCGGAAAAGGAGCGCAACCGTGAACTGTCCTTGCTTTGTAGACAAAGGAAAGCACCGGATACACTGCCGGCGGGTGTTTGCAGCGCGAACGCTGCAACATAAATCAAACAAGAGGATGGATATCCACGTCTGGAAATTCTGTATGGATAGCTACACTCGGTGCAGCAATTATTTTGAGCTTGAAAAAGATTGGGGGAGAGCAAATGGCAAGTAATCCTCAGATAGCGTTATTGATCTTACTTTTATGCTTTGTTTGTTTCTGCTTCGGTTGGTCGATCCGGGACATGAAGCCTCCTAAAAGGTTTAAGATCAAACGCCGGCGTCATTACCGGATAGTACCTTATAGGTTTAATACGAGGGTTTGAGTATGGATATGATGCGTGGTTGCTGCTCCCAATACAGGGAGTGCTCCGACAAAAAAATGTGTCTGCATGCTGCGGACCCGGATTATGCCGGCTGTTCGTATCGAAAAAATCTTGATACCGGATGGATATTTTATGGCGTTAATGCGGGAAGCCATGGGACTATCCAAAAACAGCCTGAACCTCCCAAAGCAGCCAAACCGGACACCAGCATTTTTTTATATTGCCTAAGCCGGTTATTTGCAGTCAAGGCAAAACAAAAGGATCTGAGCTATGGGCTGTCCCTGGAGCAAGCTGAAAAGGTCGAAGCTGCATTCACAGACGCGGGGATTCCATATAAGCTTCAAATAGATTCCCTGGTCGAATGCAAAATTGACTATCCAACAGAAGAGGAGCCTTCTCCGGCTAACTCTCGCGTGGCATTTGATGTCGCCGGTGAAGAGTATCACCTGCTGAATTATAATTCTTGGCTAATCAAAAAAAGGACAGCTGAGAAAATTGTAAAGGCTTTTGACAATCATTTTATCCCTGCGAGGGTGGAACTGCGCGGCCAGTATGCAAATGTGGAAAAGGCTGCTGTCCAAAACGTAAAGAATGTTATTGACGTCCAGGTAATTGATCGGAGGCCTGCCCAGAAGTCAGAACCTAAAGACCCAGGAAAAGGCATGCAGATTTCACTCTTTGATATTGTCTCCGCAACTTCCCCGGGCTCCGCGAAGGTAATACCGATGCAACGCCAAACATCTGTAGACTTGCCAATTGGCAGCATAGTCACGGCAACGGATGCATACTGGGGTACATACCGCGGCGAGCTGGTTGATATTTTTTATCACCTTATATCGCGGGATCTAAAACAGGCAAAGGTACGGATTACCGAAAATCTTGTGTATCCTAGCCAAGTCGGCATTTTGCAAGATGCTCCCTGCCCCAGGGCACCCTATGAGGTTGACTCTATCCAGGTGTTTTATCTGGCGAACTGCAAAGTGGAGGAGGTTCAAAATGCGGACTTATCGGCCACAGGATAATCCGCAGCGGTACTTTACGGACGGTCAGAAGGGACTTATGCGGATGTTGCGCCAAAAGGGATGGTCTTACCAAAAGATAGCCGACAAGCTGCATTGTTCCCGGGAGACGGCCAGGCGTTACTGCTTAAAATATTGAAAGAGGTGCTTTGTATATGATTCATGCGGTCGGCAGCATTTTTATATTTATCCTTCTTACTTTTGCGTTATTCCTGATTTGGGTTAAAGAGGCGGGAAGATATGTAAATTCCGACTTTATCAAGTGGATACTGGCCTTCGCTATCGTCCTGGCGTTTATATTTTATTAGCAAGAGGTGAGGTTGTGGATCCGGTTATGATCAAATATAGCAATGGGCATGAAATGATTATCGATGGAGTTATAACAGGGTATAGGACTATCTGGCTTCTTGTCCGCTTGGGCTCAGAATTTCCAGAGACAGGGAAAAGGGATGAATATGAATTTCCAGACGGGACTATATGGGAAGGACACATAGACTTCAAATCAGGTGACATTCAATGGCATCATGGGAAAAACGGTGAACTTCTGGGGATAAAGCAAAAAGTCACAATAGATTATACAGTGAAACACGAAAGCAAGGATCAAAAGAAAAAAAGGTTTAAAATTTATCAACTATAAATTCACGTAATTTGAAAATTGGAGGGGGTTTTATGAGCAGAAGAACAATAGAAAATTGCAGTGTGGTAAAGAAAGTCGCGCGCATAGGTTTGGGAGAGCCTGAAACCCAAAGCGGCAAGTGTTTAGGATATGCTGGCGGTTACGGACCGGATGACGATGAACCGTGCGAAGAGTGCAAGGTTTGTAAACTCAATACGACCTTTGAAGAACTGAACAAAGTATATTACTTCTGTGATCCCGAACGAGACGGAGGGCTTTTCATAGCTGCGAAGACCTGGAAAGAGGCACGAAATATATCTCTCACGGGAGATTATGACATGCTTGCTTACATATCATTTACAGAAATCGAAGGCGAACTGCTGAAAGATAAGGACGGAAATCCTTATACGACAGAATTACATGGACAGTTGGAGCTATACCAATTGGATGAGCTGGGCATACCGTACACTCAGGTTAATTAATTCACATAATAAAAAGAATGTGAATTAAGAAAGGATTGATTTTATGAGTAGATATGGTAGATGCCCAGAATGTGAAATTGGTGACTTGGTTATCGTGGAGTATATTCCAGATTGGGGTGATGAATCAGATGCGACTTACCATTTAGAATGTAATCACTGTGATTACAGGGATGATGAAGAATGTGATCCTGATTATGACGAGGATTGATTTACATAATCGGGACAGCGTCAGGGATCAGCGTCCGGTGAAAATAATGTGAATATGGAGGTTTGTTTGCAAAATGAAATGTGTAAACTGCGGAAAAGAGTTTATTTCAAGCGAATTTGCGATAGCAGAAGATGAAAATTCGGCTATTTGCTCTGATTGCTATTTTGGAACAACATCAGAAGTAAATGATGGAGATATGTCAGAATAGTTCGCATAATCAGGACTATATAAAGGAAGGTGATTTGATGAAAGAGGCTGATAAAATCAAAAAGGCTTTTGCATTGGCATGCCGGGCTCTATCAAATACTCTTGGCTGTCCTGCTGGCGATGGCGATTTTGTTTTTCCTGAATGCAACGGAGAGACAGGAGAATGCGGGGATGGTGAGTATTGGGGATGTTGGCAACGATATTTTACGGAACTAACTGAAAATGAAGCTGTGTGCCGAGTCTGCGGCTGTACGCAATACAATGCTTGTGATGGCGGCTGTTATTGGGTAGAGCCGGATTTATGCAGCAAATGTGCTTCTAATTTAAATATAGGAGGTTGAAATCATGCTTGAAAAAGCAAAAGCAAAGCTCAGATCAGAGACGGATCAAAACAAAAACAATCCTTATGTACAGGTAGTCGGAGGTTTCTTGCTGCAATATCTAAATGAGAACTCAGGAGCTGCCGAGAAGATCCTTGCGGCAGATAAAACCATCTTAAAAAGTCTGGATGCAATGAAGAGTGAGGCATCAAGGAAAAAGGTTGGCAGCTATGCAGTACTTACGGATTCGGAAGGTTTTGAAGTAGTCCTGAAGTACTTTGGTATAACAGGTTCTCCGCCAGTTCCCGCAAAGGTTGATTATGCAGCAGGTAATTACAGACCATCTCCACCGGCACCGGCACCGGCACCGGTGCAAAAGTCTAAGGATGATTTTGATATAAACTTGGAGGATCTGCTATGATTCAGCACGTTTTTCCACTTGTAGAAAATGATTGCATCGGTAGGTTTTACGATTGCATTGAAGACCCTGGATATCAGACTTCCAAGCGCTTTAATTGTGCTAATTATAGCAAATGCATGAGGGAATCCGGAAATGGAATTATTGGATCGGCGCCGGCTCCTGCCAAAGTCGCAGTGGTAGCCGGCAATTACAGGCCTGCTCCTCCGGCGCCAAAGCCTGCAACTCCCAATATTGATTTTGACATTAGCCTGGAGGATTTGTTATGAAATATTACGATGAAACAGATTGCCACGTCCACTTTTCTAAAGTACTAGATCCTAATATTTTAAAATTTGCCGATGAAGAAGCTCTTAAGTATAGCCGATATATTTTTACGGAAAGCTTCAAAAAGCAGCAATATGGCTACTGTACGCATTGCAGAAGGAAATTCAAGGCCGGAGGCCTCAAGCATAATAAAGAAGCCTTATGCCCCTACTGCAAAAGCAGCTGCACCGTAAAGTATGCTGGCCCTCGATATCGTAACCGCATGATAGATGAGACATATTTCGTTTATTACGAGAAATCTATTATAGATCCCAGAGTCATTACAGCACGGGGAATATATGTTGTCAGAGATTATGTTGACAAATATAAAAATGTAGACACAAAGTATGTTGAAATGGCACGGTATGTATTTGAAATTGGAAACAGTAAGATGATCCATCGATACGCCTATTATTCTATGGCCGACACTATGGAGCATGGTCGCTGGGATACTGGCAAAAGCGTATTCTCTCTGTATGGTCGGTACCACATGAATAGTACGAACGTAACTAAGAGCTATAATCGCAACGATTTAGATAATGTTGTGATGAATACTCCCTTTCAATACAGTACATGGAGGTCATATAGTTATGAGGATATGGTCAGGTTCTTTGATTTATATAGCAAGTATCCCTGCGTTGAATATCTAACCAAACTTGGTTTCGACGACATAGTAAATTCTAAGCTTGTAGGTGGCTACACTTATCGTGCAATTAACTGGCGTGGAAAAAACCTTCTTCAGGTACTAAAATTGTCCAAAAAAGATCTTAATGAGATCAAGGCAGTAAAGGCTGAGGTTGATGCTTTATTTTTAAAACTATACCAAATATCAAAAAAGGATGGATCAAACTTATCCTTCCCCGAAATAGCTGAAATTTCTGACGGCGATTATTTTTATCATTTTAAAGATCTTCAGTATTTTTTATCTTTATCATCTTTGCGAAAAGTTACTCAATATATTGATAAACAGCTGCGGAGCAAAGAAAAACATTATTATTCAAGGAAACAGGTCTTGTCAGATTGGAAGGATTACATTGCAGATTGCGTCAAGCTCATAATGGATTTAAAAGATGAGCATGTATTGTTCCCTAAAAATTTACACACAGCGCATCAGAATACTACAAAACAAATCACTCTTAAGTCAAACGAACGGCTTAACAGCAGGATAATCGAAAGAGCTAAAAAGCTTCAGAAATACTGTTTTGAATACGAAGGCATGCTTATACGCCCGGCTGGAAGTTATGAAGAACTTATTTCTGAAGGCCAGGCATTGAATCACTGTGTAGCGTCCAGTTATTCCGAACGATATGCCAACGGCGAAGATATAATTTTGTTTATTCGAAAGATCTCTCAGCCTGAGAAATCATATTACACGATGCAAGTCCGTCAAGGGCGCATAATACAGACACGGTGCAAAGGCAACCGCGATCCAAAAAGCATGGAGGATTTTGAAGTTATTGATTTTATATCTGTTTTCACGGAAAAGGTGCTCAACAAGCTTAATAAAAAGCAGGAACGAGTAAAAATTATGGTGCCGGCGTAACCGGCTGGGAGGATAAATGTATATGAGCGAATTAACGCAAGTGAGACCTCTGGAACTGATAGAGGCAGAAATTAGGTTTTATGCAAAACAGTCAGCAGATTCAATGGTTGAGGTTGGAAAAAGGCTTATTGAAGCAAAAGAACAGGTCCAGCATGGCGAATGGGGAAAGTGGTTGGAAGAGAAGGTTGAATTCAGCCAAGATGTAGCAAATAATTTCATGAAAATTGCCCGAGAATTCCCAAATTCCGCCGCGGTACGGAATTTGTCCTATAGAAAAATATTGGCTATTGCATCAGTTCCCGGAGATCAGCGCGAAGAATTTACAGAAAATAAAAATCTTGAGGAAATGACTACCCGCCAGGTTGAAGCAGCAGTAAAAGAATGGAAGGATAAATTCACGAAAGCAGATACTGAAGCACAGGCGGCTAACGATACGTTAAAGGTAGCACAGAAAGATATTAAAAAGCTAATGACGGATATAAAGACTGAACAGGATTCTGTTAAAAGAACGAAAATTGAGCTTGATAAAAAGAACAAAGAAATCCAAGCGATTAAACAGAAACTTGATAAAGCAACGGAGGCTAATAATTCTGTTGAATCTGAGAACCTTCGGAATCTACTCAAAAATGCTCAAGATGAAATAAAGGCCCTTGAGCAGCAGCTTAAGGATAAGCCAATCGAGGCAGCTGCTACCGTTACTGTTGAAGTTGTACCGGAAGATACGCAGCGAGAGTTGGAAGATCTACGTAAGAAGGCAGCAAATCCTGCGACATTGAAATACAAAGTCTATTTTGACGAGCTTGTCGATACTTTCAAAAAAATGGTTTCTACCCTGATGGAGATCAAGGATATTGACACTCCTGCATATACGAAATACAGGAATGCAACTGTCAAACTTGTGGCAAAGCTGAATGATCTGACACCACCAGAAGAGGGAATCCAACAGGATGCAGCCTGCTCAGAATGTAATTGCGGCGTTTGCAGCAATGCTGACATGAAAGAGGTATCTGATGAGGATTTGGACAATTGTAAAACATTCTGTATTCTTGATAAAGAGATTCGTGATTTTGGGTACTCATGCTCTAATTTTAAATCAATCCATAACGAGTAAAGGGGCTACTTAAGATGGTAAACCCACAGCCTACAGATGCTCATCTCCGGATGGCGCATACCATAGAAGAGGAAATAATGATGCGGGACTTTGACAAGAGACAGCGCAAGGTAGTGGATTTTATCTTGCGCCTGTCCTGGGGCTGCGGAAAAAAATCCGCCTTTATACCTATGCAAAAGGACTTTGAACTCGTGGGCATCGACCAAACGAAGGCCAAAGCAGTAATCGAATGGCTGATCAATGCAAAAGTTATCAGCAGGGACGAAACCGGCAAACTCTATTCCTTCAACAAAAATTTCGATGAATGGAAAGTATCCATTGTCCCAAATTACAACAAAGACCGTTTCAATGAGTTGCTCCGGCTTAACATTTCGACTTGCCAAAAAAGCAATTCACTTGCCAAAAAAGCAAGTGAAGACGATGGACTTGACGAAACAGCAAGTTTAGAAGGTGCCGGACTTGACGAAAAAGCAAGTGCAGACTTGACGAAAAAGCAAGTGATTCTTGCTTCAAACGCTACAGATGAGACCTTTGCAAGCCTGCCGAAAGAAAGTAGTAAAGAAATAGATGTGGTAGAAGAAGTAGAAGATGCGCGCGCGTGTGAGGCGGAGATATATAAATTTTACAATCAAAACATTGGATTAATTACAGGGTTCCAATCTGAGATAATAGGACAATATCTTGATGGAGGCATGCATCCAGACACTATTCTTACAGTCTTGCAGGACAGCATAGGCAAAGATGATAAGTGGAGTTGGGTCAAAAAGGTGCTTCAAAACCTTCTCGAATCCAACATCCAGACTAAAGAGCAGTATGAGGCTCAAAAGGTGCAGCGGGCAAACAGTAGAGATAGACCAAACCAGGCCAGCAACAATCGTCCACCCGGGAATAAACCACCCCAAACTAAAAATTTTGAGCAACGAAAGCACGGGGATGATTATTTTGACAATGTTTACAAGGAGGTATAGATATGCGTATTAAAGTTATCACCCTTATCCAGCCCTGGGCCACGCTTAAGGCTTTGGACGAAAAGCAATTTGAGACAAGAGGCTGGTGGACGGATTACCGGGGCCTGCTCGGGATACATGCGGGCAAGACGATCGATTATGATGCCTGCGAGGAGCCGAGGATAAAAGCTGCCCTTGCCAGGCATGGGATCACAAGTCCAAAGCAGCTTCCTACGGGATGCATACTTTCAATTTGCCATTTATTCGATTGCGTAAAAATGGTCAGTGATCCCAATTCACAACATGGTGTAAAAGTTCCCGGATACAAGCTTTCCGACCGGGAATATTCCTTCGGTCATTACGCTCCCGGACGGTTTGCATGGATAACAGCAAACAACAAGAGACTCCCGGAGCCGATACCAGCACGGGGCATGCAAAAATTGTGGGACTACGATCTGAAAGCGTGGCAAACATGAAATGTTGCGCATGCGGTCATGAAGGCGGCGATTTTATACAGGTACGGCAGGTCGGGGTAAACAACTTTAAAATAACCGGCGAGCTAAAAGAGCCTGAAATATACTACAAACTAAATATTTGCCCTGCATGCGGGAATCTGCAAGTCGATCTTGAATCCATAAAAACAAAGAAAATCATGGGACTCTGGGATAAGGAGGAGGATACCAAATGAGCAAGTATTCAAAGTTAGAGCCAATCTGCAAAAAAAAAGGAAGAAAATACCATAAAGGCCAAGGCAAAATTCGATGGCCTTAAAGTATGGCCGGCCGACGTAATCTTGCGGATGTGCCAGACCAGCTATCCTCAGCTTAAACTATCAAAAGTTATCGGATTCACGGATATACAAAAAGGCAAAAGCAGCACTATACAGGCTTTTATCGTTGAAGGTAGCATCGGCAACCTTGAAATTTACGATGCTGGATGAATAATAAACTATGCGCAGCAGACCGCTGTGGAAAGGTAGGAAACAATGGTTCTGGAGTTTACAGTATATGAATTGAAAGAAACTTCAACGTTTTATAACACTATATTCAAAGGTGGTAATCGCCCCAATGAATTTATCGTTGTTGGTGAAGAAACTAACGGTTTTTTAAAGCTTCAGCAGGTTGAAGATTATGGTATCTGTTTTCTGGGGGATTTACCTATTGATGAATTTGCTCTTATATTGCCCAAAGAGGACCTGCAAATTAAAAACAAGGGCTTCGGCACAGAAGTCATTGAGTTTGACATTCCAAAGAAGTATCTATCCTTAGATATTATTGAGACGATTCAGCGACTACACAGCGCAAGTGATTAATTGCACATAATGAGGAAGGCGAGGGGGTTGACGGTGGCTAAAATCGTTTATAAAGAGCGTATTTCCGGAGGATATGAGTATGTAAAATGCCCGGAATGCAAAACGGAAATAGAAACAAAGCATCCAGTAGAATTGAATTTGCCGTATTGTGGTGATTGCGGAAAAATAGTGTTGGACTGTAGTCAGATATATTGCTGTTGGTGTGGTGAAAAGTTCACATAACCGGGATTGGGAATCAGCTTGTAACGAAGCCGATGATGTTTACAGGGAATTACTAACAAAAGCAATGGAATATTTCACACAGCAAATCGGCTATTACCTGATGTTTAAAGCACAACCAGGACCAAGACGAAAGAAGGGATTACATGGAATACTGTAGTTGCGGATCCATAAAATTCGGAATTAAATGTTCAAACAAGAATTGTCCAGAAATGAAATCGAAGCGCAAAGGATGGCTGGTTAAAGGTATTTTCTTGGATTTCGGATTGCCGGTTACATACCAGGAAGCATACCAATCGGCTGAAAGAATTATATCTCTGCAGGCGGAGATACGGAAAGAGCTCAGAAAATAATCAAGCGACAACAGGAGGGGTCAATATGAAAAGGCTAACAGATTTATACATATCGTACAAAATATCATATAGCCTGCTCAATAGCAGGATTAAAGAACTTACTGAACAAAAGGATGCGGCCATATCGATTTGCAAGAAGCGCCATATTGACCCCAAAAAGGATCCTGATGCACATACCCTGGTTATCAGGCTCAGGTCTCTCCTCGAAATGCAAAAAGATCTTCGAGAAGTATCCAAAGAGGTAAAACACTATTACGATAGGGGGTATTGGAGAAATGAAAAACTCACATGCAACCAAAGAAAATCTCGATCTTTTATATACGCTGGACCGACACGATATTGACGAGGAGTCAAATATAGAAGACCGTCGGCGTATGAAAAAATATATGCAAGGCGTCCTAGATGAATTTCTCACAGAAAGGCAAAGGCAAATAGTATTGATGCATCACGGGCAGGGATTAAGCACCTATGAAATAGCCCAAAAATTAAGCTTAAGCCCAAAATCTATTCAGGCAACACTAAAAGAAGCAATGGATAAAATTCAACAGCATAAAAAAATATTTTTAAAATGCCTTACTAAACAGTAAGGCATTTTGCCGTTTTTAGACCTATATATAGGGGAGTATTTTGGAGGTTAATATGAATACCGTTGAACCTATTCGAGACATGGCTAAAGTAATGGATTTTGCGGACTTTTTAAGGGTCAGCAGTGAACGTGATTATGTTATGTTCATGTTTGGGATATACTCCGGACTTAGGATTATAGATATTCTTGGTATTAAAGTAAAGGATGTTCGGGGAAAGGAATATATTTATCTACACGAAAGAAAAACAGGCAAAGAGAAAAGATTCCCTATACAAGAGGATCTTCAAGAAATACTGAAAGAATATATAAAAAACATGAAGGATCATGAATATCTTTTCCAATCGCGGCAAGGCAAAAACAGACCTCTTACAAGGACAAGGGCCTGGGATATACTCAATAAAGCTGCAAAGGAATTGAATTTAGACAGCATTGGATGTCACACAATGCGAAAAACTTTTGGATATTTTCTATATCAGCAAACGAAAGACATTCTCCTGATTAAAGACATCCTGAATCATGCTGATGTCGGAACCACATATAGATATATTGGCCTCACCGGAATGCAAAAGGATAAGGCGATGAAAAAACTTAGCTTTAAAAGGCAGGCGCCAGGGAGGAAAAATGACACCAACAATAAAAACAATAACAGTGAATTCAATAAATACTGAAATTGAAAAAATGAAATTAGTAAAAAATACGCTTGAAATATTCATGATGAGAAATCCACAGTCCATTCAGGAAGAGATATTTCTTAAATATATTGAGTTTCAGAATGCAGCTGCCGTTGCAAGCTATTTCAATGATGCAGGATACCGCTTGAAATGCGACAACGGCCGCATGGAAAGAAAATATATTTCCAACGACATTACTGCTCTGCTAAATAATTCATATGACGTTTCATTCGGGAGCAAGGCGCTATATTTACTGGCAAAAAATCTGTATTATTTTTACAAGGGAAAAGTGAGATGGAATTATATCGTTAAAATATGCGAAGATATTATGATCTAGTTATTTTTTTATGCCCTGATTTGGACATATCGTGCAGTAGGTTAAACTGAGGATGAATATTTTAGCTGCATATATTAAGAAGAAAAAGCTAAAAACGAGTTAGACACTTTATAAACATATGTCCAATTGTCGAAAGTTGAGGGGTCAATGTCAAAAGTTGAGGTGGCATTTTCGTGTTTTTGAGGTAGGGTTACAAACGAATTCTCAAAACCCTATTGAAATGGGGATTCTTCTAAAAAGTTATGCATGATTGTATTGGAATAAATACATTATTGGATTGATGGTGCAATATGAAAAATGATTTAATATCTCTTATTAAAAGATTAGAGAAAAAGATAGGGCATGATGAAGCTGATAATATGTTGGCCGGAATACTTCTTGTCAAGAAGGACTAGTTTTCAATAAAGGATGAGATTGAGAGAGTAGTGACCAACGATCGATGACACGGGTCCTTCCCATAGGGTGGGTGGAGTGCGGGTCTAGCGAATCCCGGTATTCGGCTCGGTTTAAAAAATTTTTTCAGGGTTACAAAGGGGAAGTCACATGCAAAAAGTAAATGACACCTATAAGGAAATAGATGGGAAAATATGTGTAGCCACTCAGGAATTATGCGATCAGTTGGGAATATCCAGAAACACTCTAACGGAATGGGAAGACAAAGGTTGTCCGAAAGCAGCCAGAGGATGGTGGCCTGTTTGGGATCTCTTAAAATGGAGAGGGTTGATCGGAGCTGGGATAAGAACTGACGAAAAGATCGGAGAAATGTCACTGACCCAACAGAAGTTACAATACGAAGCAGAGTATAAAAAGCAGCAAACCGAAAAGGTAGCATTTGACAATGCGGTCACCCGGGGAGAATACATAAAAAAAGAAGATATCACCGCCGAGCTGCAGCGGTTTTTCATTATACTGAAAAGGTCGATGCTTGGCTACAGCCGAAAAATAGCAAATGATTTGTCGGCATTCGTGGATGCGACAACAGCCAGGAGAATTGAAAAAATGATAACGGAGCTGACAAAGGATGCCCTCGGACAATTATGCATTGATGGTGTATACACGGCGACGAAAAAGAAAGAAAAAGCATGAATGGCCGGACTGGCTCAGCAAAGCACTGAACGCACTGAGGCCTCCTGAAATGCTTACCGTCGCTGAACACGCAGATAAGTATAGGGTACTGGACATTAAAACGGCTGCGGAGCCGGGGCCATGGAAAACGTCAAAGACGCCATATCTCAAAGGTATCATGGAGGCATTCAACGACCCGGACGTTGAGATAATCATATTTGTAAAACCAACCCAGGTTGGAGGTACGGAATGCGCAAACAATATTCTTTGCTATATTATTGACCAGGACCCAAGCTCCACACTGATTGTCTATCCGACGCTGGACCTGGCTGAGTTCACTTCTAAAAACAGGATTCAGCCGATGGTTGATGTGACGTCGAGGATTTCGCAAAAGTATCACGCAAATGACAGCAAAGACCTTGAACTTCAGTTTGACGCAATGTTTGTAAAATTAGCTGGTGCAAATTCGCCGGCTTCTCTTGCATCGATGCCGATTCGTTTCCTCATTATGGACGAGATCGACAAATATCCAAGACTGGCAGGAAAGGAAGCAGACCCAAGAAGCTTGGCAATGGAACGTACAAACACATTCCCGACGGACAAAAAAGTTTATCAGACCTCCACACCGACGCGCAAATCCGGGCCGATCTGGCAGGAATGGGAAAACGCAGACGAACAGCGCCGGTACTATGTGCCATGTCCCCATTGCGGACATTACCAGACATTTAGGTTCAAACAGATAAAATGGCCGAAAAAGGCAACGAAAGAGGAGGCGCAGGCCACAGCTTATTATGAATGTGAAGAATGCAAGGGCGCCATTAACGATGGGCATAAACCGGCGATGCTTCGCAACGGTATATGGAAAACAGAGAAAAAAGCAGTTAAACATGCGGGCGCCCTCAAGGTTGCATTTCATCTCAACGCCATATATTCTCCGTGGAAGCGTTTCGGTGATATTGTATATGAGTTTTTAAGCTCCAAGGATTTCCCGGAAAAGCTGATGAACTTTGTAAATTCCTGGTTGGCGGAGCCGTGGGAGAACACGGAAGTCAAAATGAACTCGGACAAGGTGATGGAAAGACAAAGCGAGTTTGAAGAAGGCGTTGTCCCAGATAAGGCAGTCCTTTTGACCGGAGGTGTGGATGTACAGAAGGACAGGTTTTATTTTACCATCCGGGCATGGGGGGCATTCATGACAAGCTGGAATGTCGCCCATGGAGTGCTGGACACCTGGGACGAGGTTGAATACATCATGAACCTCCCGTATCACACCAAAGACGGGAAAGCATACCAGGTGAATCTATGCGCCGTCGACTCCGGAGACCGCACCGATGAGGTTTATGATTTTATCGTTGTCAATCAGGAATGGGCCGTACCGGTCAAAGGATCCTCGAATCCTCTGACGTCAAGATACAAAGTCAGTGTGATTGAAAAGACCGACAGCAAGGCTTACGGGATGCGCCTGTATATTGTTGACGGAAGCCAATACAAGGACATGATCGCCGGAAGGCTGCACCGTCCAAATGGACCCGGGTCATGGATGGTATACAAGGACTGTGATTTGGAGTATGCGGAGCAGATTTGCTCCGAAGAGAAAAGGACGGAAACATTGAAAAATGGTAGGACAGTCGAGGTATGGGCAACAAAAGGATCTCATACGGCCAATCACTACCTTGACTGCGAGGTATATGCGGGTGTGGCCGCGGACATTCTCCACGTCCGATATTTACAAAGTGATGCGGACCAGCAGGAGCAGGAAGTGCCGAGGTCTCCACAACAACCGGACCAGCAATCAGGTTTCATAAAAACGGGTGGTAACTGGCTAGATCAGAAAGGTGGGTGGTTAAAATGACAACCCAGGAACAGCTTGACAAAATAAACGCATCCATAGACGCAGTCCTTGGTGGTGCCCAGGATTATCAGATCGGCAGCAGAAGGATAACCAGGGCTAATATATACCATCTATTCAGGGAGCGGGAACGGCTTGAAAAGAAACTATACAATGAAAACAACAGCGATATTGTTGTGGCTGAATTTGATCGGAGGTGACAGATTTGCAGGAAGAGCAGCAGAAAAGGCGGAATTGGCTTGACAATGCGATCGGATTTGTCAGTCCGCAATGGGGGTATAAGCGGGAACAATGGCGGCAGGCATTTCGCGGGTCATACGATTCTGGGAATGTCGATCGTCTGAATTCTGGGTGGACTCCTGTAAATGGTACTGCTGAACAAACTGATCATCCGCAGAGGGACATTATCCGCGCAAGAGCGCGGGACCTTGAACGAAATAGCGATATAGCCGAAGGGATCATAGGTCCTCTTGAAAGAAACATCGTCGGAACGGGAATACGGGTACAGGCAAAGGTTAGAAAAAAGGACGGGGTCGAAGATGAGGAGTTAAACCAGCAAATAGAAGATTTATGGGAAGAGTGGTGCGAACCCCGGAATTGCGACGTGACCGGACAGCAGTCTTTCGAAGAGCTTCAGGCCATGGCAATAAGGCGATTACAGGTGGATGGAGGCATTGTTTTTGTTAAGACATATACAGATTCAGGTCCAGTACCATTCAGCTTACAGGCCCGGGAGGTAGATGAACTTGACACTTCTATGAACTCATTACCGGGGATAAGCAGAAATCGCGTAATTGGTGGCATAGAAATGGATGAACGCGGTAAGCCGGTTGCATATTGGCTCAAGCAATATACCCCAGATGGATTCTGGACCGGAAAATCTGACAGAATTGAAGCGAAACGAATAATATTCCTTTGGAGGAAAAACAGGCCTTCACAAATCAGGGAAATATCGCCTCTCGCAAAGACATTGCCACGGGTAAGGGATGTAAATGAGTTTGTGGAAGCGGTGTCCGTAAAAGAAAGGATCCTCGCGTGTTTGTCTGTGTTTATAACTAAAGTTGCTCCTTCGGGGCAGCCGGGTAGGGGGATGAGTGGTGGGACAAGTGATAAGAAAAGCGGGTATCAGCAGCAGACAGTTTCACCTGGGATGATAAAGGAACTCCAGCCCGGAGAGGCAGTAACTGCCGTTACTCCCTCCGGCCAGGCAACCAGTGCGAAAGATTTCATTACTACCCAGCAGAGACTTGCCGGGTCTGGACAGGGCCTTTCCTACGAGGCGGTATCACGGGACATGTCGCAGGTGAATTACTCCAGCGCGCGACAGGGATTGCTAGAAGACCAGCGGACATACTCCATGTGGCAGCGGTTTCTCAGGACACATTTTTGCAAAGAAGTATATACGGAATTCCTCATATCAGCTGTACTTTCTAAACAGCTAAACATCCCGGACTTCTGGAATAACAAGCGGCGTTATCTGAAGCATGAATGGATTGCGCCAGGGTGGAGTTGGATAGACCCCGTCAAGGAAGTGAATGCAAACAAAACCGCCTTGGAGACAGGACAGGACACATTAGCACGTATTTGCGCTGAACGCGGCCTTGACTGGAAGGAGGTTATGATGCAAAAGGCAAAGGAACAAAAATTTGCCCAGGAATTGGGGTTAAACTTAACAGGAGGTGGTAAAGTTGCCGAAAAAGCCGGAAACGGGAATTCAACAGCCTAGAATCATATGTGCCGAATTCAGGGCAGTAGAAGGGAAGGAGAACCAGATTGAACTATCTTTCTCCTCGGAATATGCCGTGAATCGCTGGTTTGGCCCTGAAATACTATTACACGATGCAGGCGCAGCCGATTTCACAAGACTGTTGGATGTCGGGACCGTATTATTTACGCATGGGCGGGATGTGAAGTATGGCAGAATGCCCATAGGCAGAATTGATAAGGCGTGGCTGGATGCCGAGCAGCGGAAAGGCAGAGCGGTAATCACGATTGACCCGGATGAGGATAGCCAGAAAGTAAAAACAAAGATGCTAAGCGGATCCATCAAAGGTGTGTCCTTTGGCTATGCCGTGGACAGCTGGGAAGAAGTCATGCCGGGAAAGCAATCTTCGAACGGTAGATTTACCGGTCCTGCATACATAGGGCTCAAATGGGAGCCATATGAAATTAGCATTGAACCTACTCCTGCCGATCCGTCAGTAGGCCCTGGGCGCGAGTTGGAAGAAAATGCATTTAGGCATGTGCATGCCGATTCAATCAGATATGGCTTAAATGCTATGGAAGTATTTGAAAGGCAAATTCAAATAAACAAAAATATTTTAACGGAGGTATCCAAATGAACAAAAAAGAAAAACTTCGTCTAAAGACGCAGAGACAGCAGGAAATTGTAAACGGTGCAAAAACTGCCAACCGTGAGTTTACCCCGGAAGAAAGAACCGAGTTCGATACTCTGCAGAGAGAAATAGATACCCTCAAAGCTGAGATTGAGCAGGAAGAAAGGGAAGCTCAGTCTTCGACCGACACGGAAAGGGCAATAAAGGCAGAACGACAGAGGGTAAGCGAAATCACTTCCATGTGTAGAGATTTTGAAATGGACCCCGGAGACTACATCAACAAAGGGTCAACGGTCGACCAGGTTCGCGCTGCCCTGCTTGAAAAAATGAGAGCAGAACGGAAACCATTGAATGTAGGAGGAAATATGAGGGTTGAAACGGAAGAGGCTGATAAAATACGGGAAGCGGCCTCCGATGCCATCCTTTTAAGAGGTGGAAAGGCTATTGAAAAACCTGCTGATGGAGCAAGGGATTTCAGGGGAATGAGATTGCGGGACCTGGCAATTGACTGTCTTACCAGGGCAGGAAGGGCTAATGCCCATAGGTTGGACGATGATATGCTGTTCAGGGAAGCGCTGACGCCTGATAGCCAGTTTGCAGGTGTGCTTTCAAGTGCTGTGAATAAAAGCATGGCTATAGCTTATAGGGCGGCTTTAACCACCTATCAAAGATGGACTGGTCGCGGCTCCAATCCTGATTTTAAGGGGGCAACGCATTACCAGATTTCTGAAGCGGGGGACCTTAAGCAGATGACGCAGTCCGGGGAATTCAAGTTTGACGAGATGACTGACCAGGGAGTAAGCAAAGCGCTTGCTACTTACGGAGAGACTTTCGGGCTGAATAGGCAGGCTTTGATCAATGACGATATCGGGATATTGACTAGAGTACCTGAGGCTTATGTCAGAGCGGCGGGGCGTGGCATAAACAAACTGGTGTATAAAATGCTGGGATCAAATCCCGTTATATTTGATTCTGCGCAGCTTTTCCACTCATCTCACGGCAATCTTGCTTCTGTCAATGGAGCTATTGATATCGACCCCGTTGGCGAAGGCCGAAGAGCGATGAGGGCTCAGAAAAACCTTCGCGGTAAGGAAACCCTCAATATCGCTCCAAGATTTCTTATCGTGCCGGCTGCAAAAGAAACCAGGGCACAGCAGTTTGTGTCCGTGAACTACGCGCCTAACCAATTTGGTAATGTAAATCCGTTCGCTGGTAGTACTTTTGAAATTGTCTCTGACGCAGAGCTTGACAGTTATAGCACAACAGCATGGTATCTGGCAGCGGCTCCGGGCGACATTGAAACCATTGAGGTTACATACCTTAATGGTGACGATATGCCGAAACTCGAAAACCAGGCAGGCTTCGATTTCCTTGGCATCAAGTGGAGAATCTACATTGATTACGGTGTAACTGTGCTTGACTTCCGTGGTTTGTATAAAAACGCAGGCACTTAAAAGCCATTATAGCAATAGCAAAATAAGAGTGGCGCATAGGTTTTCACCATGCGCCTAAATTTATGAAGGAGGCATACGTAATATGGCAAAAGGAACTTATATTCACAAGGGCGACATTATTGATTATGTCAACGGTGGAGCTTCAGCAATTGAGTACAACGAGGTTATCCCTCTCGTAACCAGAATAGGCATTGCTGCCGAAAAAATCTCCGTTGGAGCAACTGGCGCTGTTCGTGCTGTTGGTGTGTTTGAATTGCCATCCGTGAACAATGCGGCCTTTTCGGTTGGGGATCAATTGTACTGGGACGCAGCTGCCGGTAATCTCACAAAGACTTCTTCGGGCAATACTCCTGCTGGGTGGGCTACAGAGTCGAAGCTGACCGCAGGGACAACGGCGAGAATAAAAATCGGATGATGGTTCAGGAGGGGGATTAAAGTGATCATATTGAAACTTCCGCTTAACCACAGGGGTACGCTGATAGACGCAGGTACCCCTGTGGGCTTCCTTCCTGCTGAAAGGCAGGAACAGCTTGTAAAAAACGGCGCTGCGGAAATCGTGGAACCGGAAAAGCAAGAAACAAAGAAAGACAGTCCATCTGACGGGAAGACAGTAAACGAACTAGTGACAATTATTGAATCAGCGAATTCTGAGGACGAACTCAAATTCATCTTTCAAAGTGAATTAGCCGGAAAGAAACGTAAATCTGTATTTGAGGCCATTGAAGTCAGGATGGAGAAAATAAAAAATCCTGATGGTGAGTCGAATGGTAGCGGCGCTGGAAATGGCACTGGGTCTGTGGGAGTGTGATTCTATGCCTTCAGCATTCAAAGATTATCTTCGGTCTGATCTTGATACATTTTTCAACAATGATGAGGTTGCCTCAAGACATAGAATCAATGGCCGGCTGCTGGATGTGATAATCGACAGTGACCAGCTTATGGAGCGCAGCAAGAAAGAATATGACGGCATAAGCGTCGGGGAAATCCTCTATAGAGTCCCTGCTGAAATTTACGGAGAGCGCCCGGAACAGGGGACGATTCAGATATTCGACAACCGCCAATATATGGTTTTTGATTGTCGGGAGGACGAGGGGGTCTACGAAATCATCCTGCAGCAGAACAGGGGGAGATAAGGGTGGCAAAAGACAATATTTTTGTCGATACAAAGGAGCTGGATAAACTGGCAATCGGGCTCAAGGGTCTTGAGAAGCAAATGCCAGGCGCTTCAGCATCAGCACTGAACAGGACAGTTGACTTTATCTATACCCGAATTGGAAGGCTTGTTACTCAGGAGTATTCTATAAAAATCACTGACGTTAAAAAGACAATCAAAAAGTACAAGGCAAAAAAAGGCGATTTATCGGCCAAACTGGTTTCCAAGGGGCATACATTGTCCCTTGCGCATTTCTCATTTTCGCCTAAAAAGCCGGGAACACGCCGGCAAGTTAAAGTGAAAATCAAAAGAGGAAAATCAAAACCTGTCGGCGTGGACCCAAAAGCCTTTGTTGCTTCCACTGGTGCGAAATCAGCAGACAAGGTTCAATACAACGTATTTAAGCGCACCACAAATAAAAGGCTGCCCGTTGTTGTGCTCAGGACTTTATCAGTCCCCCAAATGATCGGCAATGCGAACGTAGAGGCACAGATACAGGAAGCGGCTCAAAAGAAGCTTGGTGAGAGAATTGAGCATGAGATCAACTGGAGGCTGGATAAGCTCAAGAAACAGTTAAAAGGGTGATGGCATGACTGATAATTTTATCCTTGAAGGGATTCAGAAGTTTTTACAACAAAAGGTTTGTCCGAAGATAGAGCTTTTGAAACCGAACGACAAAGACATTGAGGAATACAGACGAGTGAACCCGGTTGTACATATCGGGTGGATACCGCCAAAACTTCCAGAGGAATTAATGACACGCGAGCCTATACAGGATGTGCCCTGCATCATTGTTGGCATAGATGAAGGTGAAGACGACGGACAGGAAGCGGGGCTTGGTATTCGGATATCTTTCGTTGTATATTCCCCAGGACAATACAATGTATTTGGGGAACTTGCATCGTCCTTTGATGGATACAGAGACCTGATCAATTTGATCATGCTTACAAGGCTGGAAGTATCAAAGGCATATATGATCGAAGGCATAACCGCAATGGAGAAACCTTATAAATGGGGAATGTATCAGGATCAAGCGTACCCATATTGGCAGGGGTGGTTTACTTTCAAAGCGACATGCCCGGTTATTGACGTCATTAGATCAATAAATGAACAATATGAGTAAAGGAAGGTGAAAAGAGCATGGCATACAAACACGGTGTATACGGGGAAAAGGTAGCAACACAGGATACCCTGCCGCCTTCCGGAGTGGCGACACTACCGGTATATATCGGCACGGCTCCTGTGGGCACGCTGACTGATTCCTCCAATGCCATAAACAAGCCTATCTTGGTAACAGGCTTTGATGATGCAAAGGCCAAAATAGGATATTCGGACGATTGGGAAGAATACACGCTTTGCGAAGCGGTATATGCCCATTTTAAAAACAAAGTCGGCAGCATTGGCCCGATCATCGTTATTAATGTGTTCGACCCGGCAAAACACAATGCAGAAACCCATGTTGCACCCACTGATATAGTAGGTGGCATCCAGGTTAACGGCAGCCGTACTGGGCTGGCCTGTGTGGATTTAATTTATCAAAAATACAATATGGTACCGTCTATATTGGCGGCTCCAGGATGGAGCCATAAGCCCACCGTCGAGGCGGCGCTTATAAGTAAGTGTCAAAAAATCAACGGCCATTGGGATACGGTGTGCGTAACCGACATAGACAGCTCGGCTGCCTTGACTATTGCAGCGGCGAAAACATGGAAAACAACCAATGCATATGAGTCCAGGCTGGAAAAAGTATGCTGGCCGAAGGTAAAAAGCGGCGAAAAGGAATTCTGGTTGTCTACATTGGCTGTTGTACGGATGCAGCAGACGGATTATCAAAATGAGGATGTCCCGTATGAAAGTCCGTCTAATAAGCCTATCGATATGTCTGGCGCAATATTGGCTAGCGGGGCCTCGATTGAATTCGATGAAATCCAAGCTAACGATTTGAACAGCTTCGGCATAACTACGGTTAATTTTCGTTCGGGGAGCTGGGTTTTGTGGGGGCCTCACAACAGCAATTACGAAGACGGAACGGACATAGATCCTGCAGATGTTTTTGATTGTGGCATTCGCATGATAATGTATTTGTACAATTCGTTCCAGAATCGCTATTTGCCAGATGTTGATTCGCCGTTGAGTAGGTCGAAAGTGGATACTATCCTTAATGATGCAAATGTCTGGTTAAGTGGTTTGGTGGGCGACGGAAAGCTCCTGTTCGGCCAAATGGACTTTAACGAAACCAGTAATACGGGCTCAAGCATTGTAAAGGGTGATTTTGTTTTTGACATCAGGACGACAACGACACCACCCGGAAAGAGCCTTACGTTCAGGGTGCAGTATACGACTCAGGGAATTAATCTCCTGTTCGGAGGTGAAGTAGCATGAAGATATCTAACAAAATCATTTATTTCAAATTAAAGGCCGATGATGAGAACGGAGCAATGCAGGTGATAGACGACGCGGCGGACCTTCAGCTTCCATCCATAGAGAAGATTACCGACGCCATTAAGGGTGCCGGCATCATGGGGGAAATTGACTTTCCTGTCTATGGACAGATCGGGAGCATGGTTTTCACCGTAAATAACAAGGAGGATAATCCTAAATATGCCATGCTCTCCAGGCCGGGCGCTGTAAAGTTTGAGGTTGTCTGGACCGTAGATGTTATTGACGGCGGCAACATGAAAATATCTACCCGGCAGAACAAAGCATTTATGACCGGGATTAATAAAAAGTATGATCCTGGGAAGATTGAGGTTGGGGCAACCATGGATGGCTCCTCGGAATTCGAGATCGTGTACTACAGAAAAGTCACCGACGGCAAGGAAGTTTTGCTTATCGACAAACTTAATTACAAATACGTCGTTAACGGAAAGGATTACATGGAGGAGATCAGGGCGGCATTTGATTAAGCCGCCCTTGTTTCTACTATTAAGGAGGATTTTATGGACAAATTAAGGCTTTCAAAACCCCTTATGATCAACGGCAATGAGTTCAAGGAAATTCCCTATGATTTTGATGAAATGACTGCACAAGACAAATTGAATGCAGGCAAGGAATACAAAAAGGCTGGCAATGTTATATCTGTTCAGGAACTGGATAGTGATTATCATTTGTATATCTTTGCCCAGGCAGCAGCGAAGGCAAGTCCGGAAATAGAGCCGATGGAAGTCTTGCGCATGAGCGCAAAGGATGCTGCCAGGGCCGAAAAGCGGGTGCGTGATTTTTTCTTCATCGATTCGGAGGACTAATCTCCGAAGAATACATCAGAGTTGCTATCGCGCAGATTACATCAAATACATCTACAACAAGGGCTGAATGCATGAACATGACTTTACAGGATTTTGTTGAGTACTATGAGGATTTGGCAAATGAGGCCGAAAGGGTAAATAAGCAGATAAAGAAAGGGGGAGGCTAATTATGGCAAGTAGAAAGGAATTGCAGGCGCTTATAACCTTATCCGGAAAAGTATCTCCCTCTTTGAAAGCGGCCTTACAGTCCGTACAAAAAAATACGGCAAAAACATCAAAAAGCTCAGTCAGTGCGATATCGGCAATAGGCGGGTCTTTTAAGTCTGTCGCAGGGACTATTCTAAAAAGCATAGGCCCCCTGGTTGGGGTTACTGGAATTGCCATGATCGGTAAAAATGCAATCCAGCTTGCATCTGATCTTCAAGAGGTACAGAATGTCGTTGATGTTACCTTCGGCAGCAGCGGGAGCGACCAGATCAATAAATGGTCAAAGGAAGCATTAAAAGCGTATGGACTTACTGAACTTGCGGCAAAACAATACACCGGCACCATGGGCGCGATGCTTAAAAGCAGTGGTCTTTCCGGCGACAATATAATTGCCATGTCAGAAAAGCTTTCTGCTTTGTCCGGGGACTTTGCAAGCTTCTACAACCTTGATAACGAAACCGCCTTTGAAAAAATACGATCCGGAATAAGCGGAGAAACAGAACCCTTGAAGCAACTGGGCATCAACATGTCAGTAGCAAACCTTGAAGCGTATGCTCTGTCAAAGGGAATCAAGACATCCTATCAAAAGATGGATCAAGCTTCACAGGTCGCATTACGGTATAGCTATTTGATGAATGTATCTAAAGACGCACAGGGGGATTTCGCAAGGACGCAAGGCAGCTTTGCTAACCAAACAAAGCTGCTTAAATCCAATTGGGATCAATTTACCGCTACGCTGGCATCAAAAGTCCTGCCAAAATTTACCGAGCTTATCCAGAAGGCAAATACCTTTATTAGCGATATTGCGAGCAGTCCTGAAAAAATGAAGAAGCTTGAAGATGGGATTTCCATGATAACAGGCGGCATTGAGAAAATGTTAAAGTTCGCAACCGATGCCTATAATTTCATAAAAAATAACTGGTCATGGATAGAGCCAATCATATGGGGTATTGCAGGCGCAACCGTTGCATGGAATGTAGCGCTAAAAGCAGCCATGGTGATCGAAGCACTAAGCAAAGCATGGAAAGTAGGGTCAGCGGTCTTGATGATGTTCCAGTCAGGTGCAAGCCTGGCCACAATTGCACAATGGGCTTTAAATTTGGCAATGAGCGCAAACCCTATCGCTTTGATCGTAATTGCTGTAGCGGTGCTAATTGGCGCGTTGGTGTTATTATATAAGAATTGGGATAAAGTATCGAGCTTTCTTGTAGGCGTATGGCAAAACAACGTAATGCCGTTTTTTGGTAGTATCGGGGAATGGTTTGCTGGCATATGGGACGGAGTAATCGGCATTCTCAAAGGCGGGGCAAATACTTTTATTGATATTTTTAACTTCCTCATAAGAGGACTGAACAAGATACAATTCGATGTCCCGGACTGGGTGCCGTTGCTTGGCGGTAAGCACATAGGAATTAACATTCCGGAGATACAAAAATTTGCCCAAGGCGGTTTTGCCAACAGGCCGGCTATCTTTGGCGAAGCAGGCCCCGAAGCCGCAATCCCGATCAAATATAAAAATCCTCGGAGTTTGGCATTACTCAACCGGACAGCCAAAGCCATAGGAGCAGACCCAGGGAGCGAAAGGCCGGGCCTGACATTCAATTTCAACTTCTCCGGTCCAATCTCAAAGCCTGAGGATGTAAAAACCGGGGTAGCAATGACAAAGGATTATATATACGGGATAATGGATGATTACTATGACGACAGGGGGAGGCCTGCATTTGGATAGATATTACGAGTATGAAACCTTACAGGGCGATACATTTGATATGATCGCCCTGGATTTTTATAACAATGAATTTTTGTCTTCCAAAATTATCGAGGCGAATCCGGAACAAAGAACTGTGCTGGTGTTCGGCGCCGGAATAAAACTGAAAGTGCCGGTAATCGAGCAGCAAGCAGCTTCTACGCTCCCTCCATGGAAGAGGTGATCAAGTTGAACATTACATACGAAGGTGTTGATATCACACAAAGCATCGAAGTGTGCAAGGCGGATATCACCGATAACGCAGGTGGACTTGCTGATAGCGTCGAGCTCGTATTCTCAGACACGGAAAAGCTTTGGGGCAGATGGAAGCCAAAGAAAGGCGACCGGGTTGTAGTAGGCGAATCCGGCTTTTCCAGTGGTCTTATGTACGTGGATCAATTGGAACAGCTGCGCGGGGTATACATTATAAAGGCTCTATCCATACCGCAACATTCAAAAACAGCAAAAACGAAGTCATGGGAGAACGTACGGTTTCTTGAGTTCTCGGGGGAAATAGCGCGGAATTACGGATTTGAGCTATTGACATATGGGATACAAAATTGGAGTTACTCACGTGTCGATCAGATAGAGCAGACGGATTTTGAATTTTTGGCCTATCGCTGCATACTCGAAGGCTACATACTCAAAATCTGCAACGCCAAAGTAATTATCTATAACGAGCGATACCAGGAGGCCCAGGGCTCCGCCAAAGACATCTATCCGGAGGACATAGACGGAGACTATGAATTCAGGTCCGTATCGGCTGGACTATATAGCTCATGCCTGCTACGAAGTAATTCCCCAAATGGTTTTATTCAGTCGGAATATAAACCTGATAATCCTCCTGCGGGACCGGTTCTTAAAAAAAATATCGCCGTTGACAACCAAGCTGAAGCGGATAGGTTTACCAGAGCTCTGTTGAGGTATGAGAATAAACGCGAGAATTCAGGAAAGATTCAAATTCCGTTAGATTCGGGACTGGCGGCAGGAAACAACATTTATGTACACGGGTTGGCTCTACTTGAGGGTAAATGCTTTGTTGAAAAAATAGTGCACAGGCTCGTAGATAAAAAGTCAAGTCTTAAAATCAGGAAGCCTTTGGAGGGATACTGATGCTGCTTAAGGGAAACGTGTCCACTGTGGACAATGTAAACAAAAAGGCAAGGGTTACATTTAAGGATTTGGATAATGGGGTATCCGCATGGTTGCCGGTTGCCCCCCATGTCGGGAATCTAAATATCGAAGATATGGTTGTGGCTGTTATTTTCTCCAGGAACATGAATGACGGGCTTGTGATAGCCAAATTTTAAGGGGTGACAATTTATGTCCATTGCGGTTTTTGCCGGCAAATCCTTTCAGACAAGCGGACGTAAGATAAATACCTTCAACAGTTTTTCCACTGGCAGCGGCCTACAGACCGAAAAGCAAGACGTAGAAGGGAAGAAGCCTAGCACATATATAAAAGGTGCTGATCTTGGAACCATGAGCTTCGTTGTACCTTTAAAGGCCTCTCTTGGGATGAATGTCCGCAATGAATATGAAAGCTGGAAGGCGCTTGCCGAGACCGGAAAAGCTTATCCGTTCATATTGGGCGGAAAAGCTTTCGGAGCAAACAAATGGCTTTTAAAAAGTGCACAACTTTCAAATGTAGCCATGGGCACCAAAGAAATGATAGAGGCCATGTTACAATTGGATTTTGAAGAATACGTAAGACCAGGAAGCGCAAAAAGCAGCAGTTCTGCGACAACCAAAAGCGTCAATGTCGTTGATCAAATCCTGACAGAGACAGAAAAATCAGAGCAAAAAAGGGATAATCCGAACGTTAATCTTTCCATATTGAACATGATTGGTATCCCTTAATGCTTGAATGAGGTGATGAACATGGTTTATACAGTAGACATGTCTCAAAATAAGGCCATAAATTGGGCAGCCAAAGGCGCGGAACGCATTTTTCAAAACGTTGTGAATCTCCTGAGCACCCGCAAATATGAAATAGCTTTCGACCGAACCCTTGGGCTGTCTGGCAAATTCGTTGACAGGCCGCTAGATCAGGCGATAGCCGAAGCGACCACTGAGATATTTGAATTGGTGCCTCGCCGCGAACCCAGGGCATCGGTTAAAGAAGTCGAGCTTGTGGGAGTTGACCAAAAAGGGAATCTTCAATTCAAGGTGGTGATTGAAATTGGCTGATATACAATTCGTGGAAACTGATGCGCAAGTGATTGCTAATGAGCTTATAACGGCGTTTGAACATGAGACAGGAGAGACATTGTATTCTGGTGATGAGCGCAGGATATTTTTGCTGAACCTCATGCAGGCGATCGTTGGTCTAAAAAACGACATAAATAATACCGGTAAGCAGAACTTGCTAAGGTATGCAACCGGGGACGTCCTTGATGCGCTTGGGGAATTTTATGATACTTCCAGACTTCCGGCACAAAAAGCATCCGTCACATTAAGATTTACGTTATCTGCCGCGCAGCCAGCACCAGTCACCATACCAGCTGGAACCAGAGCTACCCCGGATGGAGCCTCATATTTTGCCACAATATCTGATTTGACAATTGCAATAGGTCAAACTACTGGCGACGTTAAAGCGGAAGCTACGGAAACCGGAGGAAAATATAGCGGGTTCGTGGCTGGACAGATTAAGAATATTGTAGACCCTATGCCGTATGTAGCCAGTGTCACAAATATAAACACAAGTGCGGGCGGGACGGATATTGAGCCCGATGATGATGGTGCAAATATATGGAGCGGCTATCGCGAAAGAATTCGGCAAGCCCCGGAGAGTCTTTCTGTGGCAGGCCCCGAAGGAGCGTACATATATTGGGCAAAAACGGCAGACGCGTCAATTGCAGACGTTGCGGTAACATCACCATCGCCAGGAGTTGTAAAAGTCATTCCCTTGCTGGTAAACGGAGGAATCCCGGGGCAGCCAATACTTGATAAAGTACTAGATGTTTGCAGCGCAAAAACGCGCAGGCCATTGACGGACAATGTCCAGGTTGCAGCGCCAACACAGGTATCTTACAACATTACCCTAACCTACTATATATCAGCGTCCAGACAGGCCGAGGAAGTTGCAATCAAGGATGCGGTCGAAGATCCAGGCGGGGCAGTTGACCAGTTTAAAGCCTGGCAGCGCGAAAAACTGGGAAGGGCGATCAATCCAGATGAGCTTAGATATCGTATTATGCTTGCAAAGGCAAGCCGCATTGTATTGACGGCACCTGCTTACGCCGCTTTGGATGTCGATGAGGTTGCCGTACCTGGAACCGTCACAATAACCTATGGGGGGCTGGAATAAATGGATTTGAGCAATGTTAACTTGCTGCAGCTGCAGAGCCTATATATGCAGCAGGACCCAACAACAAAAGGGCTATGTGCAGCTTTTAATGCGCAACTCCTGCGAGTGTCCAACGAAGTAAAGTCCTGCCTTATTTATGCCGGCGTAGATGCCCTTAACAATGCGCTGCTTGACGAGCTTGCATATTCTATGCATGTTGACTGGTATGACCCTAAGGCTTCGATTGATACAAAGCGAACTTTGATAAAGAAGTCCATTAGGGTTCATAGGTACCGTGGAACGCCCTATGCTTTAGAAGAAGTCATTAAGGATTACTTCCAAGACGCGGAAATAAAAGAGTGGTTTGAATATGGCGGGGACCCGTACACATTCAGGGTGGCAATCCGGTCCGGTGTTGTAAATTCGGAATTACTGGAGCGGTTTACAATGGCCGTCAATGCCGTTAAAAATGTGCGGTCGCACATGGATTTAGTTATTATTTTTAATACCCATGGAGACTTAGCGCAATTCACGCATACCCAGCTATCCTCATATACCTATGCCGAACTAAGGGAAAGGAGTGATATCATTGCCTAATTACACGCCGAATTATAATTTGAAAAAGCCTTTGCCTGACGAAAGCTACAACGTTGCAGATCAAAACGGTAATATGGATATATTGGATGGTGCGTTAAAACCTACGGCAAACCCAGCACTAGTTCCTACGGGTCTTATCGGGAAAATAAGCGAATGGGTAAGCTGGATCACCAATAGGATAAAGGCCATTACAGGCAAAGCAAATTGGTATGATGCCCCAGACACAACACTGGCGGCAGCAAAAACCCATATTGACGCCACATCAGCCCACAGCGCCACATCGGCAGCCACAGCCTCCCGGATAATGGTGAGGGACGCAAACGGCCGGGCAAAAGTGGCTGCGCCGGTAGAAGCGGACGATATCGCGAGGAAGAATGAAGTGGACGCAAAGCAAAACACAATCACAGGCTCAGCCTCGTCAATCGTTACGTCAAATCTGCTGTCTAATAAGGCCCTGGGAACGGATGGGAACGGCAAAGTGGCCGCATCCGTGACAACGGTAAATGAACTGGGCTATTTAAGCGGAGTAACTTCCAGCGTACAGACCCAGCTAAACAACAAACTTGCGGCCTCACAATATACCGCCGCGAATGTACTTGCCAAATTGCTTACTGTAGACGGTGCAGGAAGTGGGCTTGATGCGGATATGTTAGGCGGGTTGTACGCAAGCGCCTTTATGCAGGATAAAAGGGTATACGGTAGTGTGTCGTATACCGATACCATGGCGGCGGACACCGAACTAACTAAATATATACCGCTGGGGACATCACTTTGTAAGCGAGGCATGCTCCGGGTAAAAGCCTACGGCACAAGTCTGCAAGGTCACAGCATAGTGTTTTTTGATACGAATAATATGCATGCCATAAGTGTGGGGCATTTTATAGGAAACTCGACCGTATCAGTTATCTGGAAAGAATTCACAACAGACCCGGCAACCAGCGGCATGGCTCCGGCGGGCGAGTATAGCAACTTAAAAGAAATATACATAAGCGGGAGCAATTTGGTACTGGTATTCCGCAGTTGGAATACTGAGCACGCAATGAATTTTCGCGGAGGGTGGGAGGTTTGGTAAATGTATAGAATTTATATTCAAAATGGACTCATAACCGGCAAAGAAACGATGCATCATTTGGAACCAATTGTGCCGGATACCTGGCTGGAGGGAATAACTCTTCCGGCGGTCCCGGTGTATGAGAACGATATCCTGGTTGGTATTCGTGAGATGGAATTCATCCCTTATACAATCAGCAAAAACCCGATAACGGCGGCGGAGGAGGCTACGATCACGGCCATACCGGATGTGACTGTAATAGTAGACGAGACGGAATATCCCCCGGAGGAAGACGGTATTGTCACCTACGCAAATGTCAATCCGGGGATATATCAGATCGTCCTGAGGAAGCATGGATACAAGGACACGGTTGTTACGGTGGAGGTGGTTGAAGGTGCGTAAAATCATCGTCGGGCTGACGCAGGAAACAGCCAAGCCTGAGAATACAAAAGATTTAGCTGGACTGAAAAAGATGAAAAAACCGAAAAATCTTGCTGAAGCAATCGAACAAATTGAAGAAATAAAAAAATATCTTGGTACTTAAGAGCTTGGTCAATCAGGCTCTCTTAATTTGTCAAATAGGAGGGTGTCCATGTCCACTGAATTAATACCACCTTTCAACGTTACCCTTGATCTAATATTGAAAAATTCGTATGTGCTGGAATTTAAGCAATGCGATACAGGTGTCAACAGGCTCAACATAACACTGACCAGCAACAATGTGCCTGTTGACCTAACTGATATGGGCTTAACTATTATTTTTACTAAGGAAGATGGGCATATAGTTGTTGCTACTCCACAGATAGCAAGTGCTGCAGAGGGACAGATCACCTATACGCTGGGACTTGCTGAAGTGGCTTATGTAGGCAAAGGGATTATAACGGTTGAGTTACGTGGGCTATGCGGGGAAACAGTCTCATCAAAAAGGCTCGAATATCGGGTTGCGGCTACAACGGCTGACGGAAGCTATATAAGAGGCATGAGCGATTACCCGGCATTGACACAGCTTATAAATGCCGCCAGGAGCGAATCCGGAAGAGTAGAGGCAGAATCCGGCAGAGCAGCTGCGGAAAACGGCCGCACTTACAACGAAAATGGCAGGGTAGCAGCCGAAGTCGAAAGGGAAGACGCGGAATCGGATAGAATTACAGCAGAGTCCACCAGAATATTCGCAGAAAACAATCGTGCATCCAGTGAAAGCAGCAGGATAACATCGGAATCCGGAAGAGCTACGGCGGAATCAGGCAGAGTAAATAATGAAAGTACCCGGATCAGCACTGAAAGCGCAAGAGTGACTGCGGAGTCTGGAAGGGTTACAGCGGAAAGCAATCGGGTTACGGCTGAGGGTAATAGGGCATCGGCTGAATCTGCAAGGGCAACGGCTGAGTCTGAGAGAATCTCTGCAGAAAATGGCCGGGTTATCGCCGAGAACAACAGAGTTACAGCTGAATCTGGCAGGGCGACCGCAGAGTCAAATAGGGCATCGGCTGAATCTATGCGTATCGAGGCAGAGAACGTCCGCGTTTCTAATGAAAACAATAGAGAAACCGAAGAATCAAGCCGTCGGATTGCGGAGACTACCAGGGAAGACAATGAGGATGATCGAATAGCTACTGAGTCCATTAGGATTACCAACGAATCAGGAAGGGTAGTTGCTGAAAACAATAGAGGTACCGCTGAGGGCAGTAGGATTACGGCAGAATCAAATAGGGTGACAGCGGAATCCGGTCGTGTGAGTGCGGAGAATACGAGAGTGTCCCAGGAGAACACGAGGCAATCCAGCGAAACAACGCGTCAGACAAATGAAAATGCTCGGTCCTTCTGGCAACCGTATTCTGCGATTGTGAATTATGTCCCGGGGAACAAAGTATATTATGATGGCAGCAGTTATATCAACAAAGTGGCTTGTGTTGGTGTCGTACCTACAGATACAAGCAAATGGCAAATCATCGCCGAAAAAGGCGAATCTATTGCTGCTAATATAACTGTTTCAGATGCCGGCGGATATTATGCTGGCGCAAACGTCGAGGATGTCCTACAGGAGATCGGCGCAGAAATACATCGGCCCTCCTACTCCCTCCCTACCCTCCGCACCGCGCCCTTTACCATCCCTGCTGACGCAATAGACGCAGGCTTTGGGCAGATGGAGGTAAGGGGACGGAGCTGGCGGCAGGAGTTGCTGTACAACAGGGAGACGTGGGCAGAGTGGAGCAAAGGAGTTGGTATAACAGGCGATGCCGGAGGTTTAAAATATACAACTAATGGTTCGGCACAAAGTGCTCATATTTATACGCCACCGGTAAAAGGCAATACAAAATATTTACTATTGTTAAATTGCTCCAAAAACCAATTAGTAATTGCAGGTCTTAGAGGACTATCCTATTATACTGGGTCTTATATAGTAAACATAGTCCCTATGGGTTCAACAGGCAACTTTAAAGTTGTTTTTACTACACAATCCATCATTTCCAGCAATGCATTGGATTTATCTATTGGAAGTGGGCTGCCCTCTGGGCTAGAATTAATACTAAACTCAGTCCGATTGTTTGAGTGTCCCGCTGGGAGTACAATATCTACTGATGCGGATACCCTAACCGCCGACCAGCTTGCCGTAAAATATCCGTATGTGCCCGGTGACAGGGTATACCATGCGCTGGAAGGTGGCGCAAGGCTTGCCAACACCAATGTAAACATTTGGGGTGGGGAAAAAGCAGCGGATGATATTGTTCAGACAGTAAACAATCCGGCATATGCATACAAAGTTACGCTTGATGGAAGGAATTGTCTGGTCGCAATAGGACACACAGCAATACAGAACAAGACATTCTTTGATAAATTCG
>JAFABI010000095.1 GCA_023426125.1 Bacillota bacterium | reverse complement strand
CTTTACGCCATCAATCACGGTGAGATCATAGCCGGAGATGTGGTTATTATTCGCTATGAAGGCCCCAAGGGCGGCCCCGGTATGCGTGAAATGCTGAATCCCACCTCTGCCATTATGGGAAGAGGTCTGGGAAGCACCGTGGCCCTTATAACCGACGGACGGTTCAGCGGAGCCACCCGCGGCGCAGCCATTGGCCATGTTTCACCGGAAGCTGCGGAAGGCGGCAATATCGCTCTGGTTGAAAACGGAGATATCGTCCATATTGACATACCAAATAACAAAATTGATATGCTGGTATCCGGGGAGGAGCTTGAAAAGAGAAGGGCTGCCTGGAAGCCCAGAGCGCCTCGCATTACCTCGGGCTACCTCTACCGGTATGCTAAAAACGTATCCTCCGGAAGCAAAGGTGCTATTTTGTTATAATTTAGATAGATAGTAACCATAAGTATTCTGAACGGAATATCAACCCCCATGTAATTAAGCCTTCGGCTTATACGCATGGGGGTTTTTTGTATCCTTAGATTATTTGTTTTGTCCTGCAAAAACGGGCTGCGTTGTAGTATTTATTTAATAAAAACAAATTAAAAACAACTAAACAAATTATAACAGTACACAAAAATATATTTAAGTATAATTATGAATTGAATTGTAATGTTTAGGATGGTATATTTAGCCATAATAAAATATTTTTCTTATGGAACGTGACGAAAACGAACTAAACGATATAAATATGCCTGTACAGGAGGGATGAAACAAAGGCAAACATAAAAAACAGTAAAGAATGGAGGGGATTTTAATGACTAATTCAAGAAAGAAGGGACTGGCACTTTTACTTGTCCTGACAATGCTGGCAGGACTTATGCCCACTTCGCTGGCGGCTGAGGAGTTAAATTATGAAGAACGTTGGGATGGTGTTTATGTTGATTCCAGCCTGCTGGACGTAACCGTAGAAAACGATAATTATGCCATTCACCTGGAAGTGGGTGAAACCTTGGCCCTGAATGTGGGGACAACGCCGTCAACCGTGACTAAATTAGCAGCCTGTGGCGCTTGTAACGGAGGACTTCCAAGCCCTTTCGGCAATTGCGGTGATTTTTGCCCCGATGAATGGGGGTATTGCCAATGCGGTACAAACACGGTTACCCTGACACCCTATGTGGTGATGAAGGAAGACGCGGACAGTCAGGTGGCTCAGGCATCACTGTCGGCAGGTGTGCTGACGCTGAAGGGCATAGAGAACGGCTTAACAAGAATTGCGCTTCAGGGCATTTTAACCTATGCCAATAATTTTAATTCCAAGTACGACAATCGCTATACGGAAATAAAATATGTGACAATTACGGTAGGCACCGGCTTTTCACCCCCCCGCAATATTGTGGCGGAGCCCGGCTTTGAGGAGGCCTCACTTAAGTGGGACCCGGTAGGGAATCTCGCAAGCTACTCGGTTTATCAAACCACAACACCGGAGAGCTTCGCCCTGTTTCTTGAAAATGAAGAGGAGAACGGGCTGACACCTGAAGCCGTTATTACAGACGGAACCGCCGCCTATGCTGCAACGGGCCTTACAAATAACACAACCTATTATTTCATGGTGTTGGCCCAAAGTACGGAGGGGGAGAAGGCTTACTCTGAAATTGTCAGCGCGACTCCCTTGTCTGCTCCGGAAGCCCCCCGGGCGGAAGGCTTTACAGAGTCAAGCAATAGCATTGGAATAAGATGGGAGCCTGTTGACCGGGCAGAAGGCTACAGGATTTATTACAGTCCGACCTCCAATGTCTACGGTGATCCGGATGCAATTTTGGCCGGCAGTGCCACAAGCTATGTTAAGAACGGACTTGCAGACAATAAAAGCTATTACTTCAAGGTTGAAGCCTATAACGCGGGAGGCTCGGCTCTTTCCTCTGAGGTTACGGCGAAATCCGTTGCACAGGCTGCAAATCTGGTGGTTGCAGCCGATGAAAAGACTGTTTTGTTAAGCTGGGGCCAGTCTGCCGGAGCTACTGCCTACAATGTGTATCAGACGACTGCTCCGGGAATATACGGTGATCCGGTTGCTGTGGTTGCCACCACCAGCTATATTTCATCCAATCTTGACAATGATACCACCTATTATTATAAAATTGCAGGCATCAACGAATACGGTAAGGGCACCTCTTCCTCAGAAGTATCCGCAACACCCTATGGTATTTCAGGCGAAAAGTGGAAGGATAATGCCTCGGAGAGCTTTGCCGGCGGCGCAGGAACGGCGGAGGAGCCTTACCTTATAGGAACAGCCGAAGAGCTTGCTTATTTTGCAAAGCTTGTCAATGAAGGGACTACTCCGGCAGTAATGCATTTCAAGCTGACCGGCGACATTGATCTTGAAGGCAGGAGCTGGACGCCTGCAGGAAATATGGTTTACCCCTTCAACGGTATCTTTGACGGCAATGGGTTTGTTATCAAAAATCTGGGCATCAATGAGCCTAAAGGCAGCTATAAAGGCTTTTTCGGATATACACGAAATGCGACGGTTGAAAATGTAGGCCTACTAAATGCCAATATTACCGGAGATGCCTACGTGGGCGGCCTTATCGGCTATGCAGCAGCTCAGACCGTGGTTACGGGAACCTTTGCCACAGGCTCCGTTAAAGGAACCAATAATGTGGGCGGTCTTATTGGGTACATGTACAATACCTCCGTAGACACCAGCTTTGCTTCCGCTCATGTTACCCTTGATTCTTCCAACGGGGGATACTTCGGCGGCTTCGTAGGGTATGCGGAAGGAACCGGCAGCAAGTTTGAAAATACCTATACCACAAGCACCCTGGCCCGGCCTTCGGATTCAGGCTCCCGTGGCGGCTTTGCAGGCTATATGCGTCAGCTGGGACTAACCAATGTCTATTCCGCGGCGGAGTTTGAAGATAATATTTATTATCTCACAAGCGGCATAGCCTCCCAGGTATCCAGTATGAAAGCCCCTTCGGGACTGTATTTCATGAACGATACCATCGGCAGCGCCGCCTATACCGGAACGCTTGCCGCAACGGGCCTTCCCGCATCAGCCATGACCAGGGACAATGTTGCGGCCGGTATGCCGACTCTGGATTATATCAACGTATGGACCCCCAAGGATAATAATGGAGATACAGGCTACTATCCCCAGCTCCGGGTTTTTGCGGAGTCTTCAAATCCCGCCGTCCGGGAAGCTTCCCTTGAAAGCGCCGCAACCAAAGCCTACTACAGAGTAGAGCTCAATGTACCGGAGGATGCCGCCACCTATATAAGATGGGCAACTCCGACAGAAGCGCTGAATTCCGGGCTTGTCAAGGCCGGATACGGCTTGGACTGGTACACGGACAGTGAATTCACACAGGGCGTCAGCCTTGCGGAGGAGCGCTTTAACAGCGACGGCTCCGTCCTGTACGGCAAATGGAGTTCAAGAAGCACCGACACCTCTCTTTCAAGCAGCGAAGCTCTGGTTTCCCTTGAGGATAAATCCCTGGCTCTTACATACGGGACAAGCTATGAGAGCCTTATGAGCTCCATTACCGTTGCAGGTGGCGCAACCTTCGGCCTTTACAGCATGGATGGTGTAACACCGGTTTACAGCCTTTCTAAAAATTATAAGCTTTATGTAACGGCTGAAGATAAAGTGACACTCACCGCTTACTCTCTAATCTATCCCTCCGTGCAGGAGCTCACCTCCTCCGCCATTAAATCGAAAACACTGTTTTTTGAATGGGATGAAGTCGTCAATACAGGCTACCGTGTTTCCATAACCTACCCTAATCCTTCTGGAAGCGGAAACATGATTGCAAACTTTAACTGGTATGGGGAGAATGATCCCTCCAATGTGCTGACCCAGGATGGGATCTCACTGGCTGTTCACAGGGAAGAGGGAAGGATTTACGGCGTACTCAGCAATCTTACCGATAATGTTATCTATAAAATTAACGTGGCGCCCATAAGCAAGGCTATGGGCTTAGGAAATGCAACGCCCAATATCAATGTTACGCCGCTTCCTCCTCCCGGTTCTCCTGAGAATCTGTTCGTGCAGGTGGTTAACGGGGCGGTTAAGCTTTCCTGGGAACCGTCTCAAACCGCTCAAAGCTATTCGCTTTTTATGAGAACATTAAGTGAGGCTTACCCTGAGGAGCCCATTGCAACCGCTATTGAAGACACCTCCTATGAGCTTGAAGATCTTTCCGGATTAAACACCGTGGCCTTTGCCGTAACCGCCATTAACGCCTACGGTGAAAGCATAAAGTCCAAGGAAGCTATTCTTGCTCCCTTTAAGGCACCCAATCCTCCTGAAGGGCTTACAGCATCCACCGTGGACAATCTGATCCGGTTGAACTGGTCGCCTGCCGAAGGGGCGGTCCTGTACAAAATTTATATGGGAACAGCCAGGGATCAGGTAAATACCGTAAGAGGCTCGGTTACAGGGAATACAGCCTTTGATATTGCAGGACTGGAGTACGGAGAGGTTTACTATTTTGCAGTGGCTTCCCAGAATCCCGCAGGGGAGGGTATAAAAAGCCGGCCCATAGAGGTTGAGCTTCTCGATGCCAGCCTGGAAGTGCCCCGAATTCCGGAAAATCTGTCGGCCGCTGTTTCCGGCGATGTGGTCAGGCTGAGCTGGAATCCGGCAGAGGGGGCCGAAAGCTATTCCGTATACATAGGCAATGCTCCGGATACGTATATTTCAACGCCGCTTGCAAAGGGTATAACACAAAATTACTATGATGTAGAAAATTTAGAAAAAGACTCCACCTATTATTTTGCTGTCACTGCATCCAATAACGCAGGAGAAAGCGGTAAATCCTTTACCGTATCTGCCGCTCTGACGGAGGAAGAACCGGAAGAACCCGTTGAAAATGAGGACGAGGAAGCGGCCGGCGTGGTGGGGTATGCCGTATCCACCAATCACGGCGGAGAAGCCGTTAACGGCACGGATCAGCAATATGTGCTCCTTGATATTTTCTATGACCGGCCCCTTTTTATGGAGGATCCGGAGGCAACTCTTGCCGAGATGAAGATCAGCTTCAGTGCCAATAGCAACACCCATGTTCTTTCCCTGGGTGAGGACGGAAAATCGCTGCATCTGGAAATTCATTTTCCCTTTGCCGCTTTTTCCGGCGAGCTTAAAATTGAAGCGCTTAATAAGGATGCCAAAAAGCTGGAAACCGTATTGGACAGTGACGGGAAGCCGGTTGATTTTCCGGAAGTCAGCCTGCTTGTGCCAAACGGAGTCACCCTTCAAACCGTTGGGCAAACGGCAGGAACACAAGACGAAGCAGCCTCTGTAACCAAGAAGGTTATAGCTCCCCAGGCATCAACCAGGGGTATGGTCCATATGCTGTTTCTAAAAAACGGCAGGCCTGTGGGAACACTCAACGCATACGGCGGAAACATTATTGGCCATTATCACAATTATCTGTCCCTTAATGCGGAAGCCTTTGCCGCCATGATACCCGGTTCGTGGTTTAACAACGCGGCAGCCTTCAAAGACAATTATGTAATGACCGCATCCGGTGATACGGTAACCATTACAGCTCTTGAACCCGAGGAGGGAGAGGTTTTGGATCTGCTCCTTATCGCCTACCCCAGGGACAGGGCTGCAAACACCGATAAATCCACGCTGAATGAGGCCTTGCGGCTGGCTCAGGCGGAGAATCTGCCGGACTTTTTAAAAACCACGGCATTGAAGCAGGAAACGGCTAAAGCTAAGGCGCTGGTGAATTCATCGCTGTATTTCCAAAATGAAGTTAATGAGGCCGCGGAGAGGTTAAATACCCTGATGACCTATCGTATCCGCCTGATGCTGGAGGCCGGGGAGGAATGGACGACCTTGTCCGCCCTGTACAATGAGCCCTTAAGTCCGGAATCGCCCGTCCGTTCCGGGTACCGCTTTACCGGATGGTTCCTGGACGCAGCTTTAGAAACGCCTGCGGAGCTGCCCCTCATTCCCTGGTCGGAGAGCCTGACTCTTTATGCCGGATGGGAGCGTTCACAAGTGAGCGCCGGCACGGTCACATCGGGCACAAATGTCACTCCGGAGCCCATAATCACCGCTGTTGGCAAAAAGGGAACCCTCACCGGGCTGGCCAAAATCACCGCTTCCTATAATACCCGGGGAAATGCATCGGTTCAGGTTCCCGAAGCATACATCGCACAGGCCTTAGCCGCTCTTAAGGCAGTAGAGGAAAGCTCTGAATCCGCCGGCGCGAGAAAAACCATAGAAATACAGATTAGCGCTGCCCGCGGCACAGCAACCACACCCGGAGCCGTGACTGTCGGCATTCCCGCAAGCGCCGTTTCATTGCTGCTGGAAGAGCAAGTTAAAGCCCTCACTCTTGTTTCCTCCGTGGGAGCCATCACTCTTGATGAAAAGGTGCTATCCCTTTCAGAAAGGACCTCTGACGGAAATCTGGTCCTAAGCTTGTCCAAAGAGGATACGGACGGGCTTCCCTCCTCTGTGCGGGAAAGAGTGGGGGACAGCCCCGTATATTCCCTGAGCCTTGTATCAGGAGGAATTCCCATAACCGATTTCCAGGGCGGAACCGCTCGAGTCACTCTTGACTATGCGCTTCAGGAAGGAGAGGATCCCAACAGGATTATTATGTATTACCTTGATGAAGAGGGTGCCTTAAAGACTCTCTCTGCCTCCTCCTACGATGCGGCTGGAGGAAAGGTAACCTTTGTCACAGGCCACTTCTCTCTTTTCAGTATGGGCTACGGGACGGTGAACCTCACCGATATCAGCGGCTGGTATGGGGATGCCGTTAACTTCCTGTCAGCAAGGGGGATCATCAGCGGAGCAGACAACGGGCTGTTCCGTCCGGAAAAAGGCCTGACACGAGCTGAGCTTGTTCAGATGCTGGCTGTCATAGCAGAGGCGGATAAGAGCCTTTATACCGGTTCATCCTTTACGGATGTCGCTAATGATAAATGGTATCTCTCCGTTGTTGAATGGGCTTATCAAAACGGCATTGCTTTTGGCTATGACGGAAAATTCAATCCTGATGCCATTGTATCCAGGCAGGAGCTTGCAGTCCTGCTGGCACGCTTTGCCGGCAGATTTGACGGCTATACACCCGCAGAGAGGGAAACAGAGGCGTTTACGGACCTGTCGCTCATTTCCGAATACGCGGTTTACTCCGTTGAGCTTCTTCAGGAAGGAGGGATTCTGGCCGGTGATACACAGAACCGGTTTAATCCCCAGGAAGGAGCAACCCGGGCTGAAGCTGCACAAATGCTTGCCCTGCTTATTAAGGACATACTGAAATAGACTGATTGCTATTGGGGTAAGGAGGAGCACCGGTTTCGGCTGCTTCTCCTTTTGCATGCGGGGAATGCGTGTGACCTTGCTTGCCATTTGCGTAAGCAAATCCGGCTAAAAGAAAAGGGGTTCCGTGCTCCCGAGCTTTTGACTCAGAAGGTATTCCCGCAAGGCTTCCATCTTCAATGGCCAAAGCAGGCAGCTCATTCTTGAGCCAATGGGATATAACAAAGAATGTTGTGCATATTGTAGCCGTATACCGTATTACGCCGAGGCTCTTACCGCCAAGGAAAACCCCCTAGACCCTTCAAGTATGTTTTCGGTATGGAGTTTTTGCAATTTTGTCCGGGTTATTGGCGCACAAGCGATTTCCCATTGATTTGCCAAACGTCATTTTCTTACTGAACATACATATTGACACGCATTTTGTCATAGCATATAATCTACTGTGAAGACTCCGCTTTTTTGGAAATTCCAACAGGGAGGCTGCGTCACCGATTGAAAGCGCAGCCGGGAAGAGTAGTAAGACGGGTAACACTTCATCTCATACCGGAAATTAACATGGATACAGTTAAGTGGATGCGGGTTTCCCGTATCAATGCGGGTGGCAC